>NZ_JASXSH010000022.1 GCF_030315745.1 Gordonia heveisoli
CCCCCCCCCGGGGGGCCCCCCCCCCCCCCCGCGGGGGGGCCGGCCCCCCCCCCCCCCCCCCCCGACACCCAGTCCGGGATCTACCCGACGTCACCACTGCAGGTCGCCGAGGCGTACGGCCCGGCGGCGGTCTGGGTGAACCGCACCTGACCGTCGACGAGAATCTCGCAGGTCGATTTGGCGTTGTCGTTCTCGTCGTTGGTCACGGTCAACGATGCGGTCTTGCCGAGCCCGGTGATCACCACCGTCTTCTCCCACGGGAGCTTCGCGTTCGTCTCCTGAGCGATGTTGAAGTCCTTGTCGGTGAACGTGATCGACGCGTTCGCACCGTTTCCGGTCACCCGGTAGACCACCGTGACCTCACGCTTGGACTCCTTGTCGATCTCGTTGGCGGCACCGCCGATCAGCGCGACGCAGCCACCCATGACGAGCAGGAAGACGAGGGTGATGCCGCCGAGAACCCACGGCCACACCCTCTTCTTCTTCGGGAGAACGGGATACGGCTGGCCGGGATAGGGCTGGGCAGGATACTGCTGGGGTTCGGGATTCTGGGGGTCGGTCATCGGATTTCCTTCTCACTGTGCGGCCCCCGGGAAGTGGCGACCGCTGTGCGAGGAATGGTGCATCGCGGGTATGACAATTTCGGATCCCCTGCGGCACAGCGTCATCCGATCGGACGACACCCCGACCATCGGCGAGACCGTCGCGTGCGGCCCGCCCTGCGGTCTTCTCGTCACAGCGGTCCTCTCGCCACAGCGACCTCACAGCTATACGACAGTCGCACCGCATCTGGGCACACCACCATGGACGACATGAGAATCCACCATCCCCGCCCCGAAGTCACCCTGGTGGTCCTCGACGACGACCCCGCCGTCGCCGACCACGCCCGCGCCCTGTTCGACGCCGGCCACCCCCTGGCCGTCGTCAGCAATCACTATTCGGCAGTGGTCCCGTTCATGCTCGGCAACAACGGAGACACCGTCGCCCTGGTTGCCGACGTCGATGACCCGAGCCAGTTCGCCTCCGCCATCGCGACTACCGAACGGCGTCTCGGCACGGTCGCCGAGGTGATCCGCTACCGCACCGATCTGCCCGCCACCGCACACAACCCGGCCGCCTGAACCTGCCGTCGGACCCAGACGCCGGTCGGTCCGCGACAGCGGGTGCCACCGGCACGTAAGCGCATGCAAGCATCACGACAGCGCGCCGTCGCATCGTGTACGACATGACTACGACAACCCTCCCCGACCCGCCTGCGCCGAGTCCGGCCCGCCAGTCCGGCGAGCTCGCGATCTCCGCCCAGGGCCTGGTCAAACACTTCGGTTCGACGCGCGCTGTCAACGGCGTCGACCTGGCGGTTCCGACCGGATCGGTGTACGGCGTGCTCGGTCCCAACGGTGCCGGTAAGACCACCACCGTGAGCATGCTCGCCACGCTGCTGCGCCCTGACGCCGGTTCGGCGACCATCTTCGGCCACGACGTGGTGCGCGAATCGGTCGCCGTACGTTCACTGGTCGGCGTGACCGGCCAGTACGCCTCGGTCGACGAGGACCTCACCGCGACCCAGAATCTCGTCCTGTTCGCGCGACTGCTCGGCTTCTCCCGACCGGCCGCCCGCTCACGTGCCGAGGAACTGCTCGACCAGTTCTCGCTCACCGAAGCCGCCAACCGTCCGCTGAAGAACTTCTCCGGCGGTATGCGGCGGCGCCTGGATCTCGCCGCCAGCCTCATCGACACCCCGCCGCTGCTCTTCCTCGACGAGCCAACCACCGGCCTCGATCCGCGGACCCGTGCCCAGATGTGGGACACCATCCGCGCGCTCGTCGCCCAGGGTTCTACCGTGCTGCTCACCACGCAGTACCTCGACGAAGCCGATCAGCTCGCCGACCGCATCGCCGTCATCGACCGCGGGGTGGTGATCGCCGACGGCACCGCCGACGAACTCAAGCACTCCATCGGGGTGAGCACCCTGCAACTGACACCGACCGACCGCGCCGACGCCGCCCGAGTGGCCGAGATCGGGCAGCGAATCCTGGCCGAGCACGCGGCCCTCAGCCCCGAGGCCGCCCGCGTCACCATCCCGCTCCATCAACCCGACCTGGTTCCCGACGTCCTGATCGCCTTGCGCGAGAACGGCATCGGTATCGATGAGATCACCGTGCAGAAGCCCAGCCTCGACGAGGTGTTCCTCACCATCACCGGCCAGCCCACCGACACCGAGGAGGTCGCTCGATGACCGTCACGACCATCACCCACCCGACCGCCGTCACCACCCGCCCAGTCCGCCCGGCCAAGTCTGCGGTGAGCGTCGGAGAGTCTGTGCGCCAATCATTCTCGATGGCCTATCGGGGAGTGCTCAAGATCCGGCACAATCCCGAACAACTCTTCGACGTGACCTTCCAGCCGATCATCTTCACCCTGATGTTCACCTACATCTTCGGCGGTGCGGTGAGCGGTAATGTCCACGACTACCTACCCGTCATCATCCCGGGCATCCTGGTGCAGACGGTGGTGATGACGTCCATCGTTACCGGCACGCAGCTGCGTGAGGATATGGACAAGGGGGTGTTCGACCGCTTCCGGTCCCTGCCGATCGCACGGATCAGTCCACTCGCCGGCGCGCTCCTCGCCGACGTGATCCGCTACCTGATCGCCACGGTACTCACCGTGACCGTGGGTATCGCGATGGGCTGGCGACCGGATGCTCTCGGTGTCGTCGTCTCCGGCGTGCTGATCCTCGTGTGCAGCTTCGCAGTGTCCTGGATCTTTGCCCTGATGGGTTGCCTGATGAGCAAAGCTTCTGCGGTACAGGGTGTCTCGATGATGATCATGTTCCCCCTCACCTTCATCTCGAACGCGTTCGTCCCGGTTGAGACGATGCCCGGCTGGCTACAGGCCTTCGTCAAGGTCAACCCGGTCAGCCACCTGGTCAGCGCCGTGCGTGATCTGACCTCGACCGGTCACATCGGAATGCATCTGGTCTGGTCGCTCGTCGGAGCCGCGGCGATCACCGCGGTATTCGCACCACTCGCCGTCCGCGCCTATATGCGCAACGTCTGAGGCTGACTACCGTCTCGACCGCCAGTTGTCCACGGCGCCAGGATGGCCTGCACCTCGCGGGCCGCCTGGCGTCGGGGCATCTCAGCGAAAGGCGCTGTCACCGAAGCCCATTCCGGCGCCGACAACCGGGACCGTTCGGCCATCTCGCGGTTGACCTCGGCGAAGCCGGGATAGTCTCGGCGCGCCCGCATCCGCCGCGACAGCATCAGCAGCCTAGCCCCGTCACCTCGCGTGGATTCCTGCGCGCACAGCGCATATCCCGCCGCCAGCGACGCGGTCCCCACCTGCGGAATATCTCCCCAGCCCCGCACCGAGAATGACTCGGCGACCCCGTCGGCAAGGATCGGGATCGAGGACATCGCCAGGTCAGCACAACCGGCGCGGGTCAATCCGACGACCGCAACCGCGATCATCATCACCACGCCCGGGTCGAGGGCGCCGAGCGGGTGTTCACGCTTGAGCAGATCGGCCGCGCGTACGTAGCATTGCGCGGCCAATGCCTCGTGACCGCGCGCGAACTCCAGCTCCGCGTGGGCGAGTATCACCGCGGCCGACGTTTCCGGTCCGCCCTGCGGGTCCGGCATCGCGGGCGTCCAGCCATTCGCGACCACCGCGAGTTCTTCTGCCGCACTGTCGAGTTCACCGAGTGCCACCAGGGTTACGACGAGGTAGCACCGGGCCTGCATCTCATCGTCATGCGCTTGCAGTCGAGCAAGATGACCGATACCCGATCGGTAGTGCTCGACGGCGGGCACCCACCGTTCCTGCTGCCCGTGGATACTCCCGATGCTGACCTCGACCATCGCCGCCATCCACGAATCCCCACCCGATCCGGTGCGGCCCTGGATGTCGTGTGCATCGCGCAACGCGCCGTCGAGGTCGCCGAAGTTCTCCCGGATGTTCATCCGAATCGACAACGCGGTGACCGCCACCCGCACGTTGGCGGCCCGCGTCGCGCGCACCACATGCCGGATCGCACCCGGCACCGACCCGCTCAGTACACATGCGGTCACGAGATCCGTTGGTTCCGTGTACATCTGATCGGGACGGTACAGAATGCGCAGGTGGTAGCGCCCGATCGCCATGGTGCGCAGGTTGCGGTGCACCATCTGGTGAACGAGTGACGCCAGCACGGTCGCCGACCACGCCCGGCGCAAGTCGTCGGGAAGATCGCGCGGCGGGGTCGGCAAGACGGCGATGATACGCAGCCCCCAGTTCATGACCTCCGGTTGCAGGCCCCGCGCCACCCAGTGGCCGGCCAGGACCGGAAACACCCGCACCACGCACGCGACCACATCGTCGACGGCCCCGGTGCGATCGGTTCGATCACGCCGCCCGAGTTCCTGCAGGCAATCCCGCAACACCCACACCAGGTTCTCCGCATCGGGGATCACCGTTGCGAGCAGATCGTCGTCGGCACCATGGTCATAGCGGTCCATCACCGCGGTGGCGAAAGCCGTCGCCCACCGCCGCAGCGCGCTCATGACTGCGGCGCCCTCGTCGGCGGTCAGCTTCTCCTCGCCGAATTCGCGCACCATCTCCAGCATGCGGTAGCGCACCCGTCCACCGGATTCGCGCACGGTGAGCAGAGACTGGTTGACCAGCGCGGCCAGCGTGTCGTCGAGCCGGAAACTGTCGTCGCCCAACGCTTCGGCAGCAGCGGCACGGGTGAATCCGCCGGGGAACCGGCACAACCTGCGCAACGCCGATTGTGCATCGTCATCCAGTAGGTCCCAGCTCCATTCGATGACGGCGTGCAGAGTGCGATGACGATCGGGCGCCGACCGATCCGAACCGCGCAAGAGGGCGAATCGCTCGACCAGCCGCGCGGAGATCTCGCCGACCGTCATGGTCCGGACCCGCGCCGCCGCCAGTTCGATCGCCAGCGGCAAGCCGTCGAGATGACGACACAGCTCAACCACCGCGTCCGGCGCCAGATCGGCATCGGGCCGGACCGCTCGGGCACGTTCGGTGAAGAGTCGGACGGCCGGAGCGGCGCCATCGGTAGCGAGAACGTCGAGTTGGTAGATGTACTCGGCGGCCAACTGCAACGGGGCACGGCTCGTGGTGAGAACGGTGAGTTCCGGGTCGGCGCGCAGCAGGTCGGCGACGACCGCCGCACACCGGTCGACGATCTGCTCGCAATTGTCCAGGATCAGCAGGGTCGGACGACCACGCAGCGCATCGACCAGACGGTCGGCAAGGTCACCGACCGAGATCCGGGGCCGGCCGCCGGTACCGATCTCGGCCTCACCGACACCGACCGCCGCCGCGATCGCCGGGACGAGGTCGGCGGGGTCTCGGATCGGCGCCAAGGGGACATAGAAGACATCCCGGCCCGACTCGACTGCGCGATGGCCCACCCGATTGGCCACGCGCGTCTTGCCGACCCCGCCCGGCCCTTGGACAGTGACCAGCCGATACCGCGACAGCAACCCCGACAATCTCTCGATGTCATCGGTGCGTCCGATGAGTTCGGTTGCCTCCGCGAACAATCCACTCATCCGCGACATTCGTCGACCGTCCCCGGCCGGTACCGGCGTCGCACCGGCGAGCAGTTCGTCATGCAGTGCAGAGATCTGGGCGCCCGGGTCGACGCCGAGTTCGGCGCTCAGCGACCGTCGCAACCGCGCGTAAACCGACAGCGCATCGGCGGCGCGCCCAGCCGATGCCAGCGCCCGCATCGACGCGAGGTGCGCGGTCTCGTCCAGCGGATCCGCGTCACACAGGTTCTGCGACAACGTGATCGCAGTGTCGAAATCGCCGTCGTCGAAAGCGACCGCGATGCGCCGGGAGGTGAGTGCGGCGGCCAGCTTCTCCGCGCGGACCACCAGTTCGGCCGCCAGTGGCGTGTCCGCACCGAGATCGTCACCGGGAGTACCGCGCCACCACTGCGTGGCGTGGGCCAGCCCGTCGGCAGTTCCGGTCGCGATCAGTTCGCCGACGACGTCGAGATCCGTGCGACAGCCGCGCAACCGGTAACCGTTGCCGGACTGTTCGATCGATCCCGCGCCGACGAGTGTCCGCAACCGCGAAATCTGGGTCTGTAGCGCCGACGACGGGGACCGTGGCGGCTCGTCGCCCCAGACGTCGTCGATCAGCCGGTCCGCGGAGCGAGCACGCCCGTCGGCGAGCACCAGCGAGGTGAGCAGACGACGTGCGCGGGTTCCGGGCACCTCGATCAGGCTGCGCGGCACCAGTCCATCCGTCGTTGTCACCGCCACCGGCCCCAACACCGCGAGCACCGGCGTATCCGGTTCTGACACGGTCGGGTTCACCGAGTCGGACTGCGGCGGAGGTGACGAGGACACCAGACCAGCGTAGTCATCCATGTTCGCGCAGAGTGATCCATGTTTGAATGGAGCATGGCACGCAGCTACGCTCTCGAGTCCTTCGAACTCGACTTCTTCGACCGCGCCCCGATCAGCTACCGCATCGACGTGCGCATTCCCGTATCCCCGGCACGTGCCTGGGCCGAGCTGACCCGCCAGCACACCCTGGACTGGTGCAAGGCGATCACATCCATCGAGTTCACCGCGCCGGCACCCTACGGGGTGGGCACCACCCGCACGGCAAAGCTGGCCCGTGGCTTGGCCACCCTGCACGAGGAGTTCTTCAGCTGGACAGCGGATCCCGACACCGGTAGGTACCACAATGCCTTTCGGGTTCGAGACGCGAGCGTGCCGGGCATCCGCCGATTCGGCGAACTGACCGAGATCAGCCCGGCCGAGGTGGGTAGCCGACTAGTCTGGGCTTTCGCCCTGGAACTGCCGTCGTCGGCGCGAGCGGTCACGGCGTTTTCCGCTCCCACCGCGTCGTCGGTGTTCAAGACGGTCTAAGCCGACACGCTGCGCCATTTCGCAAAACTCGACCCGGCGACCTGAACGGTTCCGGTCGGTAGCGCGGTTGGGCGACCGCGGTCGCTAATCCTCGCGGAGAAAACCCGCCTCGGCCAGTGCCCGTCGAACCTGTCGCTGATGTTCGACCCCGCGGGTCTCCACACTGACCGTGACGGCAACCTCACCGAGGTAGAGATCGTCGGCGACGCGGGAATGGACGACATCGACGACACTCGCGCCGTGATCGCGGAGCAGTTCCAGCAAGGCGATCAGTCCGCCCGGCCGGTCCGAGACCACCGCCGACACAGTCAGGAACCGGCCGGCCGCGGTGAGTCCGTGGGTGGTGACATGGGTCAGCAACAACGGGTCGATATTGCCGCCCGAGGCCACCACGCAGACCGGTCCGGTGACGTCGAGCGCGCCGCTGCACAACGCCGCAATCCCGGCGACCCCGGCCGGCTCGATCACCAGTTTGGCTCGTTCGAGCATCAGGACCAGCGCCGAGGACAGCGCCTCCTCAGAGACCGTGACGACCGAATCCACATAGCGGCGAACGTAGTCAAAGGGCACCGTTCCCGGCGTGGCCACCGCGATGCCGTCGGCCATCGTGTTCATCGACTCGGCCGCAACCGGATATCCGCGTCGCAACGACGCAGGCCACGCTGCGGCCGCCGCGGCCTGCACGCCGACGATGCCGACGTCGGGTCGGCGCGGTTTGATCGCCGCCGCGATACCGGCCAGCAGCCCGCCCCCACCGGTCGGCACCACGATCGTCGCCACATCGGGCACCTGCTCCATGATCTCCGCACCGAGCGTCGCCTGCCCGAGCACGATGTCACGGTGATCGAAAGGATGGATGAGCACCGCACCCGTGTCGTCGGCGTACGCCTGGGCCGCGACCAGCGCGTCATCGACCGTGGCGCCACCCAGGATCACCTGCGCCCCATAGGCCTTGGTCGCCGCGATCTTGGGCAGCGATGCGCCGGCCGGCATGTACACCCGGCTGGCGATGCCCAGGTCGGTCGCCGCCCACGCCACCCCTTGTGCGTGATTACCGGCACTCGCGGCCACCACTCCGCGCGACCGTTCCTCGGCACTCAACCGGGAAATGCGGAGGTAAGCGCCGCGCGGTTTGAAGGAGCCGGTGCGTTGCAGGTTCTCGCATTTGATCCAGACCTGCGCCCCACAGCGATCCGACAGCACGCGCGACGCGATCACCGGGGTGCGGCGCATGACCGGGGCCAGCGCCGTCGCCGCGTCGGCGATCTCCCCTTCGGTGATCAGCATGGGTCCACCACACTCAGCGCAGGGCGTTCTCCAGATCGCCCAGGATGTCGTCGATATCCTCGATGCCCACCGACAGGCGCACCAGGTTGTCGGGGACCTCGAGCAGCGATCCGGCCGTCGACGCGTGGGTCATCGCACCCGGATGCTCGATCAGGGACTCGATGCCGCCCAGCGACTCGGCCAGGGTGAACACCTCGGTACGGGCACAGAAGTCCTTGGCCGCATCGATTCCGCCGGCGACCAGGACCGAGATCATGCCACCGAACCGCTTCATCTGCTTGGCCGCAACCTCATGGCCGGGATGGCCGGGAAGTCCCGGGTAGAGCACCGACTCGATCTTGGCGTGGCCGGACAGGAAGTCGACGACCTTCTCGGCGTTGTCGCAATGGCGGTCCATCCGCACCGCGAGGGTCTTGATCCCGCGCAAGGTCAGGTAGCCGTCGAACGGCCCCGGCACGGCACCCGCCCCGTTCTGCAGGAAAGCGAAGGCAGCGTCGAGTTCCTCGTCGTCGGTGACGAGGGCACCGCCGACGACATCGGAATGCCCACCCAGATACTTGGTGGTCGAATGCAGTACGACGTCGGCACCCAGACTCAACGGCTGCTGGAGGTACGGCGAGGCGAAGGTGTTGTCCACCACCAGCTTTGCGCCGGCGTCGTGGGCGACACCGGCCAGCGCCTCGATGTCGCCGACGTTGAGCAGCGGGTTCGTGGGCGTCTCCACCCACACCAGCTTCGTCTCCGGGCGCACCGCGGCTCGCACCGCGTCGATGTCGGTGACCGGGGCAACCGAGTAGGTGATCCCCCACTGCGTGAAGACCTTGTCGATCAGCCGGAACGTGCCGCCGTAGGCGTCATTCGGGATCACCAGATGGTCGCCGGGCCGCAACGCCGACCGCAACAGCGTGTCGGTGGCGGCCATACCGGAGGCGAACCCACGCCCGTAGGTGCCGCCTTCGAGGGCGGCGAGGTTCGCTTCGAGGGCCCGTCGGGTCGGGTTGCCGGTGCGCGCGTACTCGAATCCGCCGCGCAGTCCACCGACTCCGTCCTGGGCGAAGGTCGAGCTGGCGTAGATCGGCACGTTGACCGCGCCGGTCAGCGGATCGGGCTCATATCCGGCGTGGATGGCCCGGGTGGAAAAACCTCGCTGGTCACTCACGACTACTCCTAACCGACGATGGGATGGCTGCTGACGAATGCCAGCAGATCATGACGGGTGATGACACCGATGGGCTTGCCGTCCTCGACGACCATCAGCGCGTCGGATTCGCCGAGCGCCTTGGTCGCCGCGGGGACCGGCTCACCGGAACCGATCAGCGGGAACGGGGCACCCATGTGGGCGGACACCGGGTCGGCGAGGCTCGCACGTCCCTCGAAGACCGCCGACAGCAGGTCGCGCTCGGTGACCGCGCCTGCCACCTCACCGGCCATGACCGGCGGTTCGGCCTTGACGACCGGCATCTGCGAGACGCCGTATTCGCGCAGGATCTCGATGGCGTCGCGCAGGGTCTCCTGCGGGTGGGTGTGCACCAGATCGGGCAGGGCACCGGTCTTGCCGCGCAACACATCTCCGACGAGGGCGTCGGTTGCCTTGCCGCCGAGGGGGCTGCGCAGGAAGCCGTAGCTGCTCATCCACTCGTCGTTGAAGATCTTCGCCATGTAGCCGCGCCCGCCGTCGGGCAGCAGTACGACGACGACGGCGTCGGGCCCCTCACGTTCGGCAACCTGGAGCGCGGCGACGACGGCCATCCCACACGATCCACCCACCAGCAGACCCTCTTCGCGGGCCAGGCGCCGGGTCATGTCGAAGGAGTCGGCGTCGGAGACCGCGATGATCTCGTCCGGGATCGACGGGTCGTAGGCGTCCGGCCAGAAATCCTCACCCACACCTTCGACGAGGTACGGCCGCCCGGTGCCGCCGGAGTACACCGATCCCTCGGGATCGACGCCGACGACCTTCACCGCGCCGCCGGACACCTCCTTGAGGTACCGGCCGGTGCCGGTGATGGTGCCGCCGGTACCGACGCCCGCGACGAAATGCGTCACCGTGCCGTCGGTGTCCCGCCAGATCTCGGGGCCCGTCGTCTCGTAATGGCTCTGCGGCCCGGCCGGGTTGGCGTACTGATTGGGCTTCCATGCGCCGGGGATCTCCCGGGTGAGCCGGTCGGAGACGTTGTAGTAGCTGTCCGGGTGCGACGGCTCGACCGCGGTCGGGCACACCACGACCTCCGCGCCGTAGGCACGCAGCACGTTGCGCTTGTCCTCACCCACCTTGTCCGGACACACGAACACGCACTTGTAACCACGCTGCTGGGCGACGAGCGCCAGTCCCACGCCGGTGTTGCCGGAGGTCGGCTCGACGATGGTGCCGCCCGGCTTGAGCTCACCCGACGCCTCGGCGGCATCGACCATCTTGACCGCGATACGGTCCTTGCTGCTACCACCCGGATTCAGGTATTCGACCTTGGCCGCGACCAGCCCCGATCCGGGGGTGGTCACCGAGTTGAGCTTGACCAGCGGGGTGTTGCCCACCAGGTCGATCACATGATTGGCGATGCGCATACGTCCATCGTCCCAGAGTCGTCATCGGTGTCCGAAATCCGGTGTCGAGTTGCACCCGGGATGGGCGATTCTCGCCCTCTAGACTGGACGACGTGGCGACCCCGGACAGCGCACGAGTGCTCAACCCGGCCCTGCGGGTGATGCAGGAGCTACGGGACCATCCCACCCTGCGCGACGTCGGCGCCACCGCGGCGGCCACCGCCGCCGCAACCGGCGCATCCTGGGCCTTCTACAACTACCTGCACTATCAGGCCGCGACCGCACGCACCACGATCCCGCACCGCACCGACAACGCACCCGACGGCGACGGCGTCTACCTCGGCGACGGACAGGGACCGATCCCGCTCGGCCGCGACGACGTCGTCGACCTGCACCTGACCGTCTTCGGGGATTCGACCGCGGCCGGACTCGGCGCCGACACCGCGGATGAGACCCCGGGCGTCCAACTGGCCCGGCGCGTGGCCGCCGACACCGGACACCGCGTGCACTACAGCAACAAGGCCATCGTGGGTGCCACCTCGAAGGGGTTGGCCGCCCAGATCGACGCGATGCTCATCGCCCGACAGCGGCCCGACGTCGCGGTCATCCTGATCGGCGCCAACGATGTCACCGCCAGCAACGGCATCCGGTCGTCGGCGCGCAGGCTCGGGGACGCGGTTCGTCGTCTGCGGGAGGTGGACGCACAGGTCGTCGTCGGCACCTGCCCCGACTTCGGGGTGATCACCGCGATCCCGCAGCCGCTTCGATCGGTGCTGCGCGGATGGGGCCTGCGGCTCGCGGCCGCACAGCGCGGCGCGGTACGGGCCGCGGGCGGACGTGCCGTGCCGATGGCCGATCTGCTGACCAAGGAGTTCCTCGCCGAACCCGAGAACATGTTCTCCGCCGACAACTATCACCCGTCCGCGGCCGGATACGCCCTGGCCGCCGACATCCTGCTGCCCGAGGTGCTGGCCGCGATCGGCGAATGGGGACCGGCTCCCCTACCCCAGCCGCCGGAGGTCTCCGAGGCCGCCGAACAGCATCGATTCGGGCATCGGATCCTCGGCCATCTCGGTGTCGGCTGACCGGTCGCACGCATACCTACCCGACCCGATACCAAGCACCTGCTTGGTGGGCGTAATCTATCGCCATGACTGAAGCCGTCATCGTTGCCCATGCCCGTTCGCCCATCGGTCGTGCCGGAAAGGGGTCCCTCAAGGACGTCCGGCCCGACGAACTCTCCCGCCAGATGGTGGCCGCAGCTCTCGCCAAGGTGCCCGAACTCGATCCCGCCGACATCGAGGACATCCACTGGGGCATCGGTCAGCCCGGTGGCCAGGGCGGCTACAACATCGCCCGCGTGATCGCCGTCGAACTCGGTTATGACCACATCCCCGGCGTCACCGTGAACCGCTACTGCTCGTCCTCGCTGCAGACCACCCGCATGGCGCTGCACGCGATCAAGGCGGGCGAAGCCGACGTGATCATCTCCGGTGGCGTCGAGAGCGTCTCGTCGTTCGGCGTGTCCGGCGGCGCGGACGGTGCACCCGATTCCAAGAACCCGCTCTTCGCCGACGCCCAGGCCCGCACCGCCAAGGCCACCGAGGGCGGCGCTCCGGCATGGACCGACCCGCGGGCCGCAGGCCTGATCCCCGACGTCTACATCCCGATGGGCGAGACCGCCGAGAACGTCGCGTCGCTGACCGGCATCTCCCGTGAAGACCAGGACCGCTGGGGTGTGCTCAGCCAGAACCGCGCCGAGAAGGCCATCGCCGATGGGTTCTTCGCCCGCGAGATCGACCCGATCACGCTCGCCGACGGCACCCAGGTGACCACCGACGACGGTCCGCGCGCCGGTACCACCTACGAGAAGATCAGCCAGCTCAAGCCGGTCTTCCGCCCCGACGGCACCATCACCGCGGGTAACGCCTGTCCGCTCAACGACGGTGCCGCCGCCCTGGTGATCATGAGTGACACCAAGGCCAAGGCACTCGGCCTGACCCCGCTGGCCCGGGTCGTGGCCACCGCCGCGACCGGTCTGTCCCCCGAGATCATGGGTCTTGGCCCGATCGAGGCGATCCGCAAGGTGCTCAAGCAGACCGGCATGTCGATCTCGGACATCGACCTGGTGGAGATCAACGAGGCCTTCGCGGTTCAGGTCCTCGGTTCGGCCAACGAGCTGGGTATCGACCACGACAAGCTGAACGTCTCCGGTGGCGCGATCGCCCTCGGCCACCCGTTCGGCATGACCGGTGCACGCATCACCACCACGCTGCTCAACAACCTGCGCACCCACGACAAGACATTCGGCATCGAGTCGATGTGCGTCGGCGGTGGCCAGGGTATGGCGATGGTGCTCGAACGTCTCAGCTGAGACGGCTTCACCGACAACACGATCCGGCCCGGCCGACGACCTCTCGTCGGCCGGGCCGGATCGTTTCTTGTTCGCCCGGGGTCAACCCACCGGAACCGGCTGATCGTCGGGGTCGTCGAGTTCCTCGTCGACAACCGGCTCGTCTTCACGCGCGGCCGCCTCCGCCGCGGGCGGACGTCGGACGAGGAGTCCGAGTAGCACCAGCACGATGCCGAGCACCCCGGCCACCAGGAAGACCGTGCGCACCCCGTCGGTGTCGGCCTGCAGCGCCGGGACGCCATTCTCCTTCTGGTGAGTCGACACCACGGTCATCACCGTGATGAACAGTGCGGTGCCGACCGCGCCCGCCACCTGCTGCAGGGTGCCGACTACCGCGGAACCATACGAATAAAGCTGCGGCGGCACCGAACTCAGCCCGAGGGTCATCAGCGGAGTGAATGTCGCGGCCAGGCCCAGACACAGCACCAGGTTCGCACCGACCAGCAACCACACCGAGGTATCGGTGCTGATCATGGTCAGCATCCACACACCCGACGCGACCAGGATGGTGCCGGGGATGACGAGCACCCTGGGACCGTGCCGATCGTAGACACGCCCGATCAGCGGCGCAGCCATACCCATCACCAGTCCGCCGGGCAGAGTGATCAGACCGGTGCGAAAGGCGTCGAGCTCCAACACCGTCTGCGCGTACAACGGCACCACGATGAAGGTGCCCATCATCGTCGCCATCCCCGCGAGCATCACGATCAGCGACAGCGAGAACACGCGCGACCGGAACACCCGCAGATCGAGCAGTGCCCGATCCTCACGTTGGAGTACCAGTTGGCGTGCCACGAAACCGGCCAGCGCGCACGCGCCGACGACGATCGGGATCCACGGTGGCACCGCGACGTCGCCAGCGGCCGACTCACCGATGCCGACCACGCCGTAGACAACGCCGCCGAAGCCGAGGATCGCCAGCGGGATGGACCAGAAGTCGATCGCCGCCGACGACAGTGCACCGGCCGTCGGCTGGATTACCCCGGCGCCCACCGCCAGCGCGATCAGCGCGATCGGCGCCACCACGATGAAGATCGAGCGCCAGCTGAAATGGTCGAGCAGGAAACCCGACAGCGTCGGACCCAGTGCCGGGGCCACCGCGATCACCACGGAGATGTTGCCCATCATCACGCCCCGGCGATGCTCTGGTACCAGTGTCATGACCGTCGTCATCAGCAGTGGCAGCATGATCGCCGTGCCCAGCGCCTGGACGACGCGTGCGATCAGCAGCACGGTGAAACCGGGAGCCACCGCGGCGACGATCGTCCCGATGCTGAACAGCGTCATCGCGGCGAGGAACATGGTGCGTGTACCGAAGCGCTGGATGAGGAATCCCGTCAGCGGAATGACGATCGCCATGGTCAGCATGAAGGCCGTGGTGAGCCACTGGCCGATCGTCGGGTCGACGCCGAGGTGGCTCTGCAACACCGGCAGAGCCACGCTCATGACAGTCTCGTTCAGGATCACCACGAAGCTGGCGACGAGCAGCGTTCCGATGATGGTGAGGTCGGTTCGCGACAGGCGCGAATCGGGTATGTCGGCGGTCATTGCTGTAGTCCCCTCTCAGACGGATTCCCCGGGACAGACTCATGTCACCGACAAAATTCATAAGCGAGGCTACAAACCCGACGGCGGTATGCGCCACTGTTTTTGCGACCCAAAGGAAACTGCGCCCCACCCGATGGGAAATCGGGTGGGGCGCAGTTGGCCGGATCTGTCGTCGGCTAGTCCGAATTGAAGTAGGACAGCAGGCGCAGGATCTCGATGTACAGCCACACCAGGGTGACGGTCAGGCCGAGCGCGACGCCCCATGCGGCACGGGACGGCGCACCGGCGCGGATCAGATGATCGGCGGCGTCGAAGTCCAGCAGGAAGCTGAAGGCGGCCAGGCCGATGCAGACCAGCGAGAAGATGATGGCGATGGGTCCGCCGTCGCGCAGGATGCCGACCTCACCGGTGAACAGCGAGATCACCAGGTTGCCCAGCATCAGGACCATCACACCGATCAGGCCGGCGAGCAGCATGCGGGTGAACCGCGGGGTGACCCGCACGGCGCCGACCTTGTAGACGAACAGCATGCCGAAGAACACACCGAACGTTCCGAGTACCGCCTGGCCGATGAGCGCACCGGCCGAGACCTCGCCGGACACCATCCAGTTGGCGAATACGTAGGAGATCGATCCGACGAACATGCCCTCGAAGAGGGCGTAGGCGAGGACGATGGCCGGGTTGTCCTGCTTGCGGCCGAAGGAGGCCACCAGGACGAGCACCAGGCCGACGATCGCACCCAGCGCGGAGAAGACTCCGGCGAGGCCCTCGTTCTGCGACACGAGCGCATAGGTGGCGACCGCCGAGATCGTCAGCACGCCGAGCGTGATGGCGGTCTTGGTGACCACATCGTCGATCGTCAGCTGCCGCGCGGCGGGCGGCGCCTGGGTGTACGGGTCGACCTGCGGCTGACCGTACTGGTTCATCATCGCGGCCTGGCCGGCACCGGCGAAGCCGGCCCCGAAGCCCGCGTATCCGGTCTGGTTGTCGCGGACCACGCCGCGCATAACCGGATTGCTGCTCTCTCGCACGAAGCGCTCCTTATCCTGATGGATGTAGTGAATCCGTAGTGGCTGTCGGTCAGAGTATTTCGGTCAAACCTCGATCGACGTACATCCTGTGAACGTCGGCGACGTCCCACAGGTTCCGCGATTGAGTCGGCCTCCCTGCAAACTTTACCTTCTCTTGACCATCTTGTCGTTCGGCGACTCGACGCGCTCCCGCTGTTCGTTCAGCCACCCGCGCGCATACGAGTGGTCGACGCGCGGCCCGAGAACCCCCAAGCCGGCGCGGCCGATGCAGATCGCGCGCATCAGGTTCTCCGCGTGGCGCAGGTCGTCATCCCAACCCAGCCCAGGTTTGGTCAGCATCAGCGACGCCACCCCGTGCGCTGCCGCCCACATCTCCAGCACGATGTCGTAGACGTCGTCATGGTCAAAGATGCCCTCGTCGGCGAGTTCGCCGACGACCGCGGCAAAACGCCGGTACGCCGACATCGCCAGCACCTCGTCGACGAGCAACGACGTCCCGCCCACGACCGGTGCCCGGAAGGCGATCCGGTACAGCACCGGGTTGGCCAGCGCGAATCGCACATAGGCGAGTCCCTGCTGCAACCCACGCTCCAGCGGGTCGGCGATATCCACCGACGCATCGGCCATCGCCGAGTCCAGTTGCTCGAAGTAACGTGCACAGACCGCGTCCATCAACGCGTCCTTGTCGGCGAAGTGCAGATAGATCGACGGCGGGGTCACCCCGACGCGGCCCGCCACCGCCCGGATCGACACCTTCGCATCCCCGTCCTGTTCGACGAGGAGGTCGCTGGCCGCGACGATGATCTCTTCGGCGAGGATCTCACCGGAGCCGCGCGGCGACCGGGTTCGTCTTCGGGCGTCCACTGCTGACCTCCTCGCTTCGGCTTTCCGGTATTTCCTCAGCCAGTCCGATGCGATCGTGTAGACGACGCAGCGGACCGGGGGCCCACCAGTTGGCACGCCCGGCGAGGCGCATGACCGCCGGTACGAGCAGCATCCGGATGAGCGTGGCGTCCATCAGCACCGCGATCGTCAGTCCGACCCCGAACATCCGCATGAAAGAGACCTCGGACGCGGCGATACCCGCGAACACGATGCTCATCAGCAGGGCGGCCGCCGTGATCACCCGACCGGTCTTGGCCAGCCCGAGAGCCACCGCATGATCGTTGGCGGCCCGGGAGCGATCCGAGGCCAGCCATTCCTCCCGGATGCGACCGAGCAGGAACACCTCGTAGTCCATCGACAGCCCGAAGGCGATGCAGAACATCAGTACCGGCATCGTCGCGACCAGATATCCGGTTGCGGTGCTGCCCAATCCGCCAAGGTGTCCGTCCTGGAAGAACCACACCATCGCACCAAAGGTCGCCGACAGCGACAGGATGTTGAGCACGAGCGCCTTGATCGGCAGCACCACACTGCCGGTGAACAGGAACAGCAGCACGAAGGTTGCGATGGCGATCACCCCGAGCACCCACGGCAGATGTGCGTAGATCGAGCCGACGGTGTCGTCGTTGATGGCCTGCTGCCCGGCGAACTTGACCTCCAGGCCGGGCGGCACGGCGACGTCGCGTAACCGCTGCAACTGATCGCTACCGGCATCCGTCATCGGCTGGGCGTCGGTGGCGACGGTGATGAGATGCACCTCCCCCGACGAATCCGCGGGGCTTCCGGGGCCGACCGCCTTGCCGCCGATGAAGGTCCCCGCCGACGAGGTCACCGAAGTGACGTCGGCGACCTTCGACAAGTCCTGTGCATAGGCACCGACGGAAGCGGTGTCCGCCGTCCCGGTGACCACGACCGAGATCGTCGAGGACAGGTCACCCTCGAAGTCGGCACGGATCTCTTCCTGGATGACATGCGCCTCCGCAGATTTGGGCAGCACCCGATCGTCGGGGAAGCCGAACTTGATCGACAGGAACGGCGCACCGAGGATCAGGAGGAAGATCGTCGCGCCGGCGGCGACCGGCAGCGCACGTCGCAGCACGCCCTGCACGAACCGATACCACCAGGTGTCCTCGGCCGCCTTCGGCGCAGGCTCCGGCCGGCGCAACAGGCGACGAACCGGTCCGCGCACATCCCACGCGTCGATGCGGTCACCGAGCACCATCAGCATCGCCGGCGTGAGGATGAGCGCGGCGAACACCGCGACCGCGACGACGCCGAGGCCCGCGTACGCGAACGACCGCAGGAAGTACATCGGGAAGATCGCCAGTGCGCACAGTGCGAGCGCGACGGTCACCGCGGAGAATGCGACCGTCCGACCGGCAGTGGCCAATGTCTTGACGATGGCATCGGCCCGGTCGCGGCCTCCCGCGACCTCCTCGCGATAGCGCGTGAGCAGCAGCAGCGCATAGTCGATGGCGAGTGCCAACCCCAACGCGGTGGTCAGGTTGAGGGCGAAGATCGACACCTCGGTGAACTCGGCGATGAAACGCAGCAGGGCGAAGGTCGCCACGATCGACACGATCCCGATGATGATCGGCAGCGATGCGGCGACAACACCACCGAAGACGACGATGAGGACGAGGAAGCTGATCGGGATCGCGATGCCCTCGGCGATGGCGAGGTCCCGCGAGGTCTGCTCGTTTACCTGGCTGTAGACCGCACCCTCACCACCGACACGGATGGTGACGCCGGATCGTTCACCGGCGAATCGGTCCGCCAGTTCCTCGGCGTGAGCGGGCGCCTTGTCCTCACCGCCCGCGAGTCCGACGATGATGAGCGCCGACGTCCGGTCGCTACTGACCAGCGATGTCGCGAGCTGCGGCGTGGTCCAGTACGACAGGATCGGTTGCTGCACATAGTCGGTCGTCTTGAGCGCGGTGACCAGCTCATAGGCGACCTCACGGACGGTTGCACTCTGGGTGACATCGGTCGGGGCGGGTGCGTCGAGTTTGATCACCGCCTGGACGCCGCCACGGTCGAAGGTGTCCGCCAGGACGTCGTTGGCCTGCGAGGATTCCGATTGTGGATCGCTGTAGCCGCCGGCCAGAAGATGCTGGGCCGCGGTGGCACCATATGCCCCGCACAGCGCCAGGAACAGCACCGCGACGATCAACACACGTTTCGGCATCGCGATGATGCGTTTCGTCATCCCAGCCAACATAGAATTCCCCCACCCAGAAGACTATCGATCGATCCACCCCGGTCGGAACCACGAAGCCCCCCGGCCGTCATATCGGCGTTAAGTTATCACCATTAACTTAAGTGGGGCAACAAGTTCTACACAGGAGCGTCATGACATGCTGTGTACGAATGACAACGAGGCCCCTATAGCCCAATTGGCAGAGGCAGCGGACTTAAAATCCGCCAAGTGTCGGTTCGAGTCCGACTGGGGGCACCATCACACTGAGTTCAAGTACGCGCCCGGAGGGCGCACCGTCACATCCCTACCGACCTCCGGTCGGCGTGCGCCCACTGAGTTCAAGTACGCGCCCGGAGGGCGCACCGTCACATCCCTGCCGCAACGAAACTCAGCCGATGAGCCGTCCGTAGGCGGCGACGAACAGATCGACGCTGACGTCGAGGATCTGTTCCATCGGGAAGAGCACCGCATCCGCCGACTCACGACTGATGAACCAGTCCACGAGTAGCTGGGTCACCGCGCCGACGAGCCCGACCGCCGCCAATCGCTGTGGGGCATCGATATTTTCGTCGGGGCCACGAGCGATGAGCAGGATCAGTTCAGCCCAGCTGTGGATCGCCTTCATCCGGACCCGCTCGATTTCCGGACTGACGCCGACGACCTCGACGAGCATGACCCGCGCGCGCCGGGGATCGTCGGCCAGACAGGACATGAACGCGCCCAGCGCGGCGCGTGCGGCAGCCGGGGCGTCGGCGGCGGCAATCCCCCCGGGTGCCGCGTCACCGAGATAGTCGGCAGCGGCGGTGACGGTGGCCGTACGAACGAAGTCGACGCAGTCGTCGTACACCGCGACCAGCAGGGCAGCCCGATCGGCGAAGGATTCGTAGAAATATCGCTGGGTCAGCCCGGCGCGTTCACAGATACCCTTGACCGACGTCTTGGGGTATCCCTGCGCGCCGAAGACGTCGAGTCCCGCGTCGATGAGAGCGCGACGACGACGCTCGCGACGCTCGTCGGGCGCCGCACCACCGTATCGCCGCCCCTCGGCACCGACCTCCGTCACGCCACCTGACCTCCGCTTACGTCGACCACAGTCTGGACACCCCGCTTCTGACACGCTATCTTGTCAGAAGTAGAACTGACATGCGGGCGTGTCAGATGTTCGAGGAGATGCCGATCGTGCTGGACTTCCTACCCGAGGCGATGCGTGAGCCGACAGTGCTCGCCATCCCATTCTTCGTGACGATGCTCGCGATCGAGGCCTTCGCCGCAACCCGCGCCGACCACGAAGTCGACGAAGCATCCGCCACCGAAGGTGCCACCGGAGCGCACGTCTCCAGCCGCGGCACCCCCATCCCGCGGGGCGCCTACGACCGGCGGGACTCGGTGGCGAGCGTCTCGATGGGACTCGTCTCGATCGCCACTAGCGCCGGATGGAAAGCGTTGGGACTCCTCGTCTATGTGGCGATCTTCGCCTACGTAGCACCCTGGCAATTACCCGCCGACCAGTGGTACACCTGGGTGATCGCCTTCCTCGGCGTCGATTTCCTCTTCTACTGGAGCCATCGGATCTCCCATCGGGTCCGCCTCGTATGGGCCACCCATCAAGCTCACCACTCCAGCGAGTACTTCAACTTCGCCACGGCACTACGCCAGAAGTGGAACAACACCGCGCTACTCGTGATGTGGATGCCACTTCCCTTCCTGGGCGTCCCGCCCGCGACGATCCTCGTCGCCTATTCACTGAATCTGATCTACCAGTTCTGGATTCACACCGAACACATCGACAAGATGTGGCGGCCTTTCGAATTCGTCTTCAACACACCCTCGCACCACCGCGTCCACCACGGCAGCGACCCGGAGTATCTCGACCGCAACTACGGCGGGGTGTTCATCCTGTGGGACCGCATCTTCGGAAGCTTCACCCCGGAGACGCACCGACCACACTACGGACTCACGAAAGCCGTTGACACCTACAACATCTGGCGCCTACAAACCCACGAGTACGCAGCGATCGCGCGGGATGTGTCGGCGGCCGGCAACTGGCGTGCGAAACTGGGCTACATCTTCGGACCGCCGGGTTGGACGCCGACCACCACCCCGGTTCCGGCGGAGCGGGCGACCACCACCACAGCGGGAGCCTGACACCTCCGCCAGAACATAACAACAGTTGTTGACACAATAGGCGCGAACCAGGCATTGTTCCTGTTGTGGACAACCCAGCTCTCGTGCCGATGCACGGCCTGTACCTCGCCGCCGACGAAGGTGGCGGTGCGGCCCTCGACCAGGTAGCGATCATGAGCGCCATCGCCGGCGTCGTCTCGCTCGGCCTGGGGCTCATCGCCTACCTGCATCGCACCCGCCGCATCACCTGGTTGCAGACCTTCGCCGACGCGGCGGGCAGGCTGTTCAAACGTCCGGCCTGGGTGGCCCTGCCGATGCTGCTGTTCACCACGACGATCCTCACCGCGATGCTCGGCTTCATCTGGGACGTCAGCCTGCACATCGGGCGTGGACGTGACGAGGGACCGCTGGCCAATCCGGCCCACTACTTCATCCTGTTCGGCCTGTTCTTCCTGTTCATCGGCGGCGTGCTGGCGATGATCCTGCCGCGCGAGGAGGCGGGCACCGCGCCCGGTTCGCAATCCGGGCGCATCCCGGTCAAGATCACCCGCACCTGGTATGCGCCGACCGGCGGCATCCTCATCGCCGCGGCGGGGCTCTATGCGCTCATCGGATTCCCTCTCGACGACGTCTGGCACCGGATCTTCGGCCAGGATGTCACCCTCTGGGGCCCAACCCATCTCATGCTGATCGGTGGCGCAGGACTGTCGCTGCTGGCGATCATCCTGCTCGACTGGGAGGGTTCGGCCGCGCCGCGCCTCAAGCGCACCGAGGACGGCAATCTGGAACCCGAGGACGAGTCCCTCGCCGGCCGCCGGAGTGCGATGGTCTGGTTCGGCCGCGCGATGACCGCCGCCGGTCTCGTCATCGGCGTCTCGGTGTATCAGGTCGAATTCGACTTCGGCGTCCAGCAGTTCCGTGCCGTCTTCCATCCGATGCTCATGCTCGCCGCCGGTACCTTCGCGCTGGTCGTCGCACGTCTGCTCGTCGGTCGCGGCACCGCCTTGTTCGCCGTCGCCGCCGCAGCGATCATCCGCGAGATCATCGCCTGGCTGGTGTGGGGTCCGCTCGAAGCCCCGCACAGCGTCTTCCCGCTGTATCTGGGCATCGCGATCATCGTCGAGGTGCTGGGTCTGACCCCGCTGGCCCGGCACCGACTGTGGTTCGGCACCGTTGCCGGTCTGCTCGCGGGCACGGTCGGCTTCTTCGCCGAACGTCTGTGGGTCAACGCCGTCTTCCCCATCGGGTGGCATTCCGGCTTCACCACCGAGGCGCTACTCATGTCGGTTCCGGCAGCGATCGCCGCCGGTCTCGTCGGCGCGTTGTTCGCCGTCGCGGTGCGCGGGGAACCGTTGCCGCGGCCGGCCATTCGTCGTTCGATCATGGTCGGTTTCGTCATCGTCGCCGGACTCGTCACCGCGAACGGGTTGAGCTATCACACCCCCGATCTCACCGCGACGATGCAGATCGCGCCCGCCCCCGACGACGACGGCAACACCATGCGGACCGCGACCATCACCCTGAACCGGGAGATCCCCGACGACGCCGAGTGGGTGCAGCTGATGGCCTGGCAGGGCGGCAAGAGCGATCTCGACGGCCTGCACATCGACGAATTGCGCAAGACCGGACCCACCACCTACGAGACGACCAAACCCTTTCCGGTCGGCGGCTCGTGGAAGACCCTGATTCGTGTGCAGAACGGCAAGGAGATGGGGGCCGTCCCCTTGTACCTGCCCGCGGACGAGGGCATCGGTGCGGCCGAGGTGCGCGCCGAATCCGATCAGCCGTACGGCTTCCAGCAGGAACTCAAAATCCTGCAGCGCGAACGTAAGGACGATTCGCCTGCCCTCGCCTTCGGCCTGGCGTCACTCGTCGTCCTGGCGTGCACGCTCGCCTTCATCTGGCTGCTGAGCTGGGGTGCGGTGCGCGTCAACCGGGCGCTGCGGGAGCAGGCCGCCGAGGCGGTTGCCGTTCCACACGCCGACGCCACCGCCTCCGCCTCGGCACGCCGAGGGTGAGGCACACACGTTGACCGCTCCACCGTCGGACACCGTCTACGTAGCCGACCATTCGGTCCTGCTTGCCATTCCGGCACTGCTGCCGGTCGCGGTGATCGTCGTCGTGATCCTGGTGATCGTGATCCGTGACCGTCGGGCCGAGGCACGCGAGAACGCGATGGCACATGAGTCGATAACGGATCCGGAGACGGAACCCTACGACACCCCGGACAACACGAACGACGAGAACAGGACCGACTGACCCGCCGATGGATCTCGTTGTCGCACACGGGACGGGCGGCGCCGCCGACCTACCGGTCCCGTTCACCTATGCCCTGATCGGCGGCGCCTGGGCGCTCACGCTGTCCTTCGTCATCACCATCGTGATCTGGAAGACGCCGCGGCTGGATCCCGAGCGGGTCGGGCACGCGCTGCCGCGCCGCCTGGCGGCCCTCTCCGACGACAAGCGGATGCGTTCGCTGCTTCGCGCGCTCACCCTCGTCGTCCTCGGGTGGGTCGCGATCGCCGCCGTCGCCGGATCATCCGAGACCGCGCAGAACCCGCTTCCCGGCGTCCTCTACGTCCTGGTGTGGGTCGGGCTGGTACCGGCCACACTGCTCCTCGGACCGTTCTGGCGGGTGCTGTCGCCGTGGCGAACGCTGCACCGCTTCGTTTTTCGGGACCGGCCCGCACCACTGACGCTGCCGGCCCGAGTCGGCGTCTGGCCCGGTGCCATCGGCCTGTTCGCGTTCGCCTGGCTCGAACTCGCCGCATCCAGCGGCGATCAGGTGTGGGCGGTGAAAGCCTGGCTGATCGGCTATGTGTCGGTCGTCGTGGTCGGTTCGATCCTCTTCGGACGTTCGTGGTGTGCAGCGGCCGACCCGTTCGAGGTCTACAGCTCGCTCGTCGCCCATCTGGCGATCGTCGGCCGTGGCCCGGACGGCAGACTGGCCTGGCGCAACCCACTCGATGCGCTCGGCGGCCTGGTCCCGGTTCCCGGAATCGTCACCGTCGTCGCGGTCCTGTTGGGTTCCACCGCCTTCGACAGCTTCAACGCGTTCCCCGGCTGGACCGAGTTCGTCGACGACTCCGGGCACGAACAGCTATGGCGCACCATCGGATTGGGGTGTGCGGTGGCGATCGTCGCGTCGACCTATCTGGTCGCGACGCAACTCGTCGGCGGCATGTCGCGAACGCAGCGACGGGCGCTGCCCGGCTTGCTGGTGCACTCGATCGTGCCGATCGTCGTCGGCTACATCTTCGCCCACTATCTGTCGTACCTCGTCGAGAACGGCCAGACCACCCTGATCCTGCTGGCCGATCCGGCCGACGCCGGGTGGAACCCGCTGGGCATCTCGGATCTGTCGGCATCCTTCGTCCTCTCCGAACATCAGGGGCTGCTCGCCACTCTCAAGGTGATGTTCGTCCTGACCGGCCATGTCATCGGTGTCATCGCCGCCCACGACCGGGCGCTGCGCGTCCTGCCGAAAGGACATCAGCTCAGCGGACAGCTCGGCCTCATCGTGGTGATGGTGGCCTACACCTTTGGCGGTCTATACCTGCTGTTCGGCGGCTGACTGCAGGCGCGTCGGGTGCGGATGGTGTACTCGGTTCATGCCCACCACCGCGATCCTCGCCGACGACAGCGCCTCCGACGCAGCACTGCTCACCCTGGGCATCTCGCTGTACGCGGCGGTCATCCTGGTGTGCATCGGCGTCGGCATCAGTGCCGCGCGCAGTCGGCGCCGACGATTGGCCATCATCATGGCGTGGGTCGTCGGGGCGTTGACGCTGGGCGGTCTGGCCATCGCCATCTACAGCAGCGTCACCGGCGGCTAGGCTCATCGTCGGTCGCCGTCAGCCGGGCGCGCTGCTGGTCGACGAACCGCCGCGACATCCGGTCCATCAGGCCAGGTGCGAGTCGGGCGAACCGCCACGCCATCCGCGCCTGTGCGGGTACCACCAGCAGCGGCTTGTCCGCAGCGAGCGCGGCCAATACCTGGGCGGCGAGCCGGTCGGGATCATAGGCACGCGAAACCCCTTGTCCCGACAGGTAATAGTCGCGGCCGACAAATCCACCCACACTGCCCTTGTCCAGAATCGGCGTCTCCACCGCGGCCGGGCAGATCGCCATGACACCGACACCGTGTGCGGCCGCCTCCGCGGCGCAACGCGAGGGTGAGTCCGACGACCGCATGTTTGGTCATCACATAGCTGGTGATGAGGCCTGCCGCCGTCAGCCCGCCCATCGACGCGGTGTTGATGATGTGGCCGTGCCGCTGCGCGATCATCTGCGGGTAGGCGGCCGCCACCCCATGTACGACGCCACGGATGTTCACGTCGATGATCGCATTCCACTGTTCCAGGGTGAGCTGTTCGGTCGGCCCGCCCCACGTGATGCCCGCGTTGTTGAACATCAGGTCGAGGTGTCCGGCACGGTCGACGACCTCGGCGACCACCCCGGCGACCGCATCCGCGTCGGTCACATCAAGCGGCACCGCGCGGATCGTGCCGACGACCGACCGACCGTCTGGCCGGGTGCCTGCCTGCGACGCGACCCGCTGCGCGGCGGCGAGATCGATGTCGGCGCACACCACATCCGCCCCAGCCGCAGCCAACGCCCTGGTCAGCGCGGCGCCGATCCCCGAGCCGCCGCCGGTGACGATCGCCTGTCGGCCGCCGAGCACCTCACCTCGGAGTCGCCGGTCACCGGTCATCGACAACGACAGTCGCGGGCTGATCATGTCCCGCACCTTAGGTCAGATCGGTGTAGCGGAACCCTCGATCGGAGATTCATCGGAGCGCCGTGCGCGGGAGGCATAGAGTGTGAAACAGACAACACATGTCACCACTTCGCGGCCGAAGTCATGCCGCGACCATCAAGCGGTCGATCACTCAGGAGGCACCATGCGTGAGATCACGAAGTTCTACATCGACGGCCAGTGGGTGGAACCCGCGGAACTGAATCTGCTCGACGTCATCAACCCGGCGACCGAGAAGGCCGCCGGTCACGTGGCACTCGGGACCGCCGCCGACGTCGACGCCGCGGTCGCCGCGGCCCGCCGCGCCTTCGCCACCTGGGGACACTCCACCGTCGCCGAACGTGTCGACCTCCTCAACGCCATCGTCGCCGAATACTCCAAGCGAATCCCCGATCTGGAGGCGGCGGTGACCGAGGAGATGGGTTCCCCGGCCGGGCTGACCAGTGCCGCGCAGGTCCCGATCGGACTCGGTCATCTGATGACGGCGGCCGCCCAGCTGCCCGGCTTCAGCTTCAGCGAGGACCGCGGTAACCATCGCATCGTCAAGGAGCCGATCGGTGTGTGCGGATTCATCACCCCATGGAACTGGCCGCTGAACCAGGTCATGTGCAAGGTCGCACCGGCGCTCGCAACCGGATGCACCATGGTGCTCAAGCCGTCGGAGGTCGCCCCGTTCAGCGCCGCCATCGTCGCCGAGATCTTCGATGCCGCAGGCGTTCCCGCCGGCGTATTCAATCTCGTCAACGGTGATGGACCCGGGGTCGGATCGGCGCTCGCCGCCCACCCCGACATCGACATGGTGTCCTTCACCGGGTCGACCCGCGCCGGCATCGAGGTCGCCAAGACGGCGGCACCGAGCGTCAAGCGCGTCGCCCAGGAACTGGGCGGCAAGAGCCCGAACATCATCCTCGACGACGACGACTTCGCGAAGAATGTCGCCGGCGGTATCGCGGCCATGTTCGTCAACTCCGGACAGTCCTGTAACGCGCCGAGCCGCATGCTGGTCCCCGCGGCCCGCGTCGCCGAGGTCGCCGAGATCGCCAAGTCGGTGGAACCCAACTTCGTCGTCGGCGACCCGACCGGCAGCGCTGTACTGGGCCCAGTGGTCTCCGCACCGCAGTTCGAGAAGATCCAGGGTCTGATCGAGCGTGCCATCGCCGACGGCGCTCAGCCGGTCATCGGCGGCGCCGGCCGACCCGACGACCTGCCCACCGGCTACTACGTGAAGCCGACGGTGTTCACCAATGTCACCAACGACATGGAGATCGCCCGGACCGAGGTCTTCGGCCCGGTACTCGTCGTCATCGGCTACGACTCGGTCGACGAGGCCATCAAGATCGGCAACGACACCGAGTACGGCCTGGCCGGATACGTCTCCGGAAAGGACATCGACGAGGTGCGTCGCATCGGCGGGCTGATCCGCGCCGGCTCCATCGGACTCAACGGTGTCGGCGTCGACCCGGTCGCACCGTTCGGCGGCTACAAGAAGAGCGGTAACGGCCGCGAGTGGGGCGACTACGCCTTCGACGAATTCCTCGAGGTCAAGTCGCTGCTCGGCTTCGGCGCCTGATCGGTCCCGCGATAGCGGCCCGTCGCCTGGGTGAACATCCCAGGCGACGGGCCGCTCCCGGTTTTCCGGGCCGGTAACGTTGTCGCCTCGCCGAGCGACATTCCGTGCATCGGGCATCGCTGGATTCACAGCTGTCGAATTTTGCCCCGCATGTCAGGAGTTCCATGTCCGCGACCGACGATTTCGCGCCCCTCGATGAAGCATCTGTCGTTGCCTACCCGGCCGACGATCAACCCACCATCGCCGATGTGGACGCGAAGTCTGGGTCGCGACGTGCAGTCGGCCGACGCCGCCGGTTGCTGACGACGGTGGCCGCAGTCGCCTCGCTGACCCTGGCCTTGTTCGCCGTCAGCTCGTTGTTCCTGGCAGGCAACCAGGCCAACGCGCTCTCCGGACATCCCGAAATCCTGCGTAAGGGCTGCACCTGGGACAAGTCCGGCAACTACGTGCAGAACTGCAAGGTGTGGTCGGAATCCCAGCAGCGCGAGGTGATCGTCCAGATCCGCGCATCCAACGGGAGCGACCAGGGTGTGTACCTACTCGACGGGATGCGGGCCGCCGAGGATCGTTCCGCCTGGACGACCGATGTGCAGGCGGCCAAGGTGTACGACGGTTCTACCGACACCACCCTGGTGATGCCCGTCGGCGGCGCGTCGTCCTTCTACACCGACTGGGACGGCGGGGCGGGTGCCGGCAACAAGACCATCAAGCAGGAGACCTTCCTGACCTCCGAGCTTCCGGCCTACCTGTCGGAGAACTTCGGCGTGAGCCCGCACAACAACGCGATCGTGGGTCTGTCGATGTCGGGTGGCCCGGCGGTGACCCTCGCCGAGCGTCATCCCGACCAGTTCAAGGTTGTGCAGGCGATGTCGGGGTACTACCAGACCGACAACCCCATCGGGAACGCCGGCGTCCTCGCGACGCAGACGATGGTGTCGAACTACACCAACGGCATCATCAACATGTGGGGTGCACCGGGCAGTGCACGCTGGACCGAGAACGATCCGTCCAAGAACGTGAACAAGCTCAAGGAGAACGGCCAGACCCTCATCATCTCGTCGGGCAACGGCTTCCTGACCAAGAGCGAGATGGCCAAGCTGTCGCAGCAGGACCAGATCAGCGCGATGCTGCTGGAAATGCTGTCGGCGGTGTCGACGGTCCTGTTCCAGCTCCAGGCGGCACAGAGCGGCGCGAATGTGATCTCACTGCCCAACTACGGCGGCCACACCTGGGAGAACTGGGGGCGGGCACTCAACGACGGCAAGAGCCATGTGCTCAAGGCGCTGCGCGAGACTCCCCCGATCACCGAGAAGACCCAGGTGGTCTCCGCCGAGGGAAGCCCCGACCCCGATGGCCAGTCCCATGCGACGATCGCGGCCAAGAAGGCGGCCGCCATCGCACCGTCGCTGACCCCCGAGGTGCTCGCCACGGTGGCGGCCGAGGACGACGGCAGCACCGAGGCCGCGGCGCCGACGTTCCCGAACCCGGTCGAGCCGACCACGGTCGACGAGTCCACCGTGCCATCGGCGCCGGGCGGTGACACCACCGAGACCACCCCGCCGGTCCCCACCGATCCGCATGCCTCCGATGCCACCGAGGTCCCGACCCCCGAAGAATCCAATACCGAGACGCCGACTACCACGACGCCGGAAGCCACGACGCCGGAAGCCACGAGCACCAATCCGCCGTCCACCGTGGTCCCCTTGGCGCCGACCGGTGCCGTCACACCGACGTCGACACCCCCGACGACACCGGTGCGCTGACGCGCGGGCGGCGTGACCGCTGACCGTGGTTGCCATACGCGGATCCCGATACGCCTCAATCCAGATGAGCGCCGATCCAGTCGAGAACGGTCGCGATGACGTCATCGCCCTCGGGTTCGTTGAAGATCTCGTGGTAGTAGCCGTCGTAGACGATCAGCGTCTTGTCCGCCGAACCGGCGAGTCGGTCGACGAGTTCGCTACCGGCCGGCGATGTGAGCGCGTCGGCTCCCCCGTGGAGCACCAGCAGCGGAACGCGCAGCCCGGGTAGCCGCTGCGGGAAAGTTCCCATCGTCGTCAGCAGTGCGCCGCCCAGACCCGCCGGAATCCGTCCCCGACTGACCAGCGGATCGGCATCGTAGGCCGCGACGACGGCCGGGTCACGCGAGATCATCGCGGAGTCGAGTTGGGTCGTCGGCAGCCCGGGCGCGATGCGTCCGAGTACCCCGGCGACCTTGACCGCCGCCGCGGGCAGGTCGTCTCCCGGAACCACGGCAGCGCCGGAGAGCACCAGTCCGTCGACCCGATCCTGGTGGCGCAGTACGTAGTCGAGCGCAATGGCACCACCCATGCTGTGTCCGATGACGAAGGTCGGCAGCCCATCGACGGCCACCTGTTCGCGAACGGTCTCGAAATCGTCGGTGAAGTCCGCGAACCGGTTGACCCGCAGGCGCTTGCCCTCCGAGCGACCATGTCCCAGGTGATCGGGCACTGCGACGAGATACCCGGCGTCCAGCAGTCGCTGCGCGACGTGGTCGTAGCGACGACCGTGTTCGGCGAGTCCGTGCGCGATCAGCACGACGGCGCGCGGCTCATCGGCCGGCCGATACACGTGGTAGACGATCGACTTTCCGTGCGCACCGACGAAGGTGCGCTCCTCGGGTGACATCTGCGACTTCCTCCCCATTCTCATTTCAAACCGAGTCGTCCGGCGACGCTACGGCCCACCGATTCCAGTGCGCCGAGCGGCCGTATCGCGACCTCACCGATATCCACGATCGCCTCCACCCGGCCGACCACGCGCTCCATCCGGACCACGACGTCGTTCATCCGGGCGGCGATGAGATCCACCTGATCGAGTGTCTCCGACATCCGGGTGAGGGTCTCGTCGAGGCTCGCGATGGTCACATTCATCCCGTCCACCGTCTGGCCGACGCCTTCGAGGGTGTCACCCATGTCGACGATGATCGTGGTGAGCTGATCAACGGTGACATCGGCGTTCAGCGCCGCCTGTGCCAGCTTGCGGATACGTTGCCGCTCCGGTTTGGGATCCCCGCGTTCGACCATGGGTCGAGATTAGGTCACCGGGCCGGAGATGTGTGGCCCGTCACCGCATACTCCCCTCAGCCGCGGAATTAACCGGACCATAGTCCGGTTGTTTCGGGTAGCACAAGCACCCAGCACGGGGAGGTACTCAATGTCGACACCGCACACCACCGGCACGATCCGCGTCGTACGTGCCGCGGACCGCCATCACTGGCGGAGCGCATGGCTGGATTCGTGGCAGTCCTTCCCCGCGACCGGAAACTTCGACCTGACGGCCGGGGCACACGGAATGCTGTTGGTCCACAACGACGATCTGGTGGACGCGGGTGAAGGTTTCGACACCCATCAGCACAATGACGCCGAGATCGTCACCTGGGTCCTCGACGGTGAGCTGACGCACCGGGATTCGACGGGATTGACCGGAACGCTACGACCTGGCGTCGTGCAATCGATGACCGCCGGACGCGGCATCTCCCATTCCGAGGTCAACGGTTCCGCCTACAGCTCACGCTCGCCACTGCGGGTCGTACAGATGTGGCTCGCCCCGGAGCGCACCGGACTCGACCCACGCTATGCCGAAGCCGATTTCACCGAAGAACTGGATTCCGGCGAGTTGGTCACGGTGGCGTCTGGACGCGCCGAGCACGCGTCGTCGAAGGCGGTGCCGATCGCCAACCCCTACGCCGCACTGCACGTTGCCAGGATGCGGCCGCAGTCATCGGTCATCGTGCCCGCAGCACCATACGGCCACCTCTACGTCGCGCGCGGATCGGCCGCGCTGCCCGACGGTACGTCGCTGGCACAGGGCGACGCGGTGCGCACCACGGCCACCGACGCGATCGAACTGTCGACTGCCGACGGCGCGGAGGTGCTGTTCTGGGAGAACTACGCGACCTACGAAGACTGAACCGCCGCGGGCGGCCTAATTCAGTTGCCGGGCAACGGTATCGGCGACCAATTCCAGATGGTCGATGTCGTCGAGATCGAGTGTCTGCAGATAGAAGCGCTCGATGCCCAACTCGCGATAACGCTCGATTGCCGCCACCACCTCGTCGGGCGTCCCGGCGGCACCGTTGCGGCGCAGTTCCGCAGGCTCACGGCCGATAGCGCCGGCGCGCCGGGCGAATTCGGCCTCGTCACGTCCGCAGCAGAGCACCAGCGCCGCGGAGAAGGCGATCTCCTCGGCGGCCCGTCCGACGGTCGCGGCCGCCGCGCGCACGCGGTCGATCTGATCACGAGCCTCCTCGACCGGGGCGAAGACCACATTGAACTCGTCGGCGTATCGCGCCGCGATCTCCGGTGTGCGGCGCTTTCCCTTGCCGCCCACGATAATCGGTGGACGTGGTGACTGCACCGGCTTGGGCAACGCCGGGGAGTCGGTCAGGCGGTAGTGCTTGCCGTCGTGATCGAAGGTATCCCCCAGCGGCGTCGACCACAGCCCGGTGATGATCGCCAGACTCTCCTCGAAGCGATCGAAGCGGTCACGCAAGGTGGGGAACGGGATGCCGTAGGCCTCGTGCTCACGCTCGAACCAGCCCGCCCCCAAACCCAATTCGACACGGCCGCCACTCATCTGGTCCACCTGGGCCACCTCGATGGCCAGTTGGCCAGGATGCCGGAAGGTGGCCGAGGTGACGAGGGTGCCCAGCCGGATCCGCGACGTCTCGCGCGCCAGCGCGGCGAGGGTCAGCCACGCGTCGGTCGGGCCGGGGCGGCCGTCGACATTCATCGCGACATAGTGATCCGAGCGGAAGAAGGCGTCGAAGCCCAACTGCTCGGCGGCTTGGGCAACCCGGAGTAGATCGTCGTAGGTCGCGCCCTGCTGCGGTTCGGTGAAGATGCGAAGGTCCACCGCCCCCAACTTACGCGAGTACGCCTTTGAGGTAGGCGGCCTGGCCGACGTGCTGGGCGTCATCGTCGATGATGCTCACCAGCCGAACACCGAGAGTGACCGGCGGGTCCCAGTTCTCGTCGACGATCCGATCGAGTTCCGAATCAGACAACGCCGCAAGGTAGTCGACACTGGCCCGATGCGTGGCATCGTAATAGCCGGCCAGCAGCGCGGGGTCGGCTACGTGGAACCGGGCCAGATCCTCGGCCGTCTGGCCGTATCCGGTCGCCGTATCGGGAAAGGGCAGGTCGAACCGCCCGGCCCACCCGTCGGTCAGCCAGATCTCCGATGCGCCTGCGACGTCGGCGATCTGCGCGTCCTGAACCCTCGCGAGATGCCAGACGAGCCAACCGATGGTGTTGGCACCCGGCGCCGGGGCGATGTTGAGGAGCCGTTCGTCGAGCCCGTCGAGAACGGCATCCACGTTCTCGGCGACCCGGCCGAGTGAGTCGAGCAGGATGTCCACAGCACGCATGCGATCCAGTTTAGGTTCGCGGTGAGTTCAACCGTGGCCGCTTCACGTCATCGTCGCCATTCTCTCCTGGTGCCCGATTCCAGTAGCAGCGCTGTGCCCGGCAGCCGTAAGAAGATCCGTTTCAACGCCTTCGACATGAACTGCGTCGCCCACCAGTCCCCTGGCCTGTGGCGACACCCCGACGACCGGTCGTGGGACTACAACACGCTCGACTACTGGGTGAACCTCGCGACGCTGCTCGAATCCGGCGGCTTCGACGGCCTGTTCATCGCCGATGTGCTCGGCACCTACGACGTGTACGCCGGCAACGACGAGGCGGCGATCCGTCAGGGCGCCCAGATCCCGGTCAACGATCCGCTACTGCTGGTGTCGGCGATGGCGCACGCGACCGAGAACCTCGGCTTCGGCATCACCACCGGCACCGGTTTCGAACATCCGTATCCGTTCGCCCGGCGCCTGTCGACGCTCGATCACCTCACCAGGGGCCGTCTCGGCTGGAATGTCGTCACCGGCTACCTCCCCGCGGCCGCCCGCAATATGGGTGACGAGGAACACCTCGAACACGACGCCCGCTACGACCACGCCGACGAGTACCTGACCGTGCTGTACAAGCTGTGGGAGGGCTCCTGGGAACGCGATGCGGTCCGACGTGACCGCGCGGCGGGCGTCTTCGCCGATCCGGCCAAGGTCCATCACATCGGTCATCAGGGCAAGCATTTCAGCGTTCCCGGCATCCACCTGTCCGAGCCGTCTCCGCAGGGTTCGCCGGTCATCTACCAGGCGGGGGCGTCCCCGCGAGGTCGGCGATTCGCCGCCGAGAACGCCGAGGCGATCTTCGTCGCCGCCCCGACCAAGGCGATCCTGCGCGAGATCGTCGCCAACACACGCGAAGAGCTGGTACGCGCCGGGCGTGACCCCTACGACGCCCGGATCTACACCCTGCTCACCATCATCACCGACGCCACACCGGAGGCGGCCCGCGCCAAGGCCGAGGCCTACCGGGCCTACGCCAGCGAGGAGGGCTCGCTGGTGTTCATGTCGGGCTGGATGGGAATCGACCTGTCCACGTACAGCATCGACGAGCCGATCGGCAATGTGCACAGCAACGCCATCCAGTCCGCGGTCGCCGCGTTCAGCCAGGCCGACGAATCCGGCGAGGAGTGGCGGGTCCGCGACATCGCCGCGTGGGGTGGTATCGGCGGCATGGGTCCGGTCCTCATCGGTTCCGGCGACGAGGTCGCCGCCCAACTGCAGGAATGGGTCGACGAGACCGACGTCGACGGATTCAACGTCGCATACGCCGTGACCCCCGGATCGTTCGAGGACATCGTCACCCATGTGGTGCCCGCACTGGAACAACGCGGCCTCTACGACCGTGCTTACACCCCGGGAACGTTGCGCCACAAGCTCTTCGGCCGCGGCAACCTCCTGCCCGACAACCATCGCGGCTCGACCTTCCGACCCGGCGGCCCGGGTTCGACGATCGACGACTCGCCGCGGCGGCAGCATTCGCTGACCGGTGCCGGGGTGCGCTGACGCAGCCATTCGGCCAACGCTGCTGGTGCCCGATGATTCCTCAGCATAGGGTGGCTGCGTGAATCGAGAGTCCTTGTCGCGTCTACGCAAGTCCTCGGGTGATCGCGTCGGTGGAGCCGACGCCACTCGCAGTGGGCAGTCACACGGGCACGGGCACTCGCACGGACACGGGCATTCACACGGCCATGGGTTGACCGACATCGCGCATCTGCTGTCACCGATGACGAAGTGGATCGTCATCGGCGTCCTGTCCATCGCCGGCCTTGCCGTGACCATCGGCGCGGTGGCGCTGTGGCCGACGAAATCCGACCATCCCATCCCGATCCTGTTCCAGTCCTCGGACGGCAAGGCGATCGAGACGGTCGACGGTGAGGTCGTCGACCAGTTTCGGGCCAACTGCCTGAACTCGGTCTCCGGCGAGGTACAGGAGACCGCCGACATTCCGGTGAATCCGGTACCGGGCGGCCCGTGCATCCTCAGTACCGTCCGACTGGACTCGGGTCCGTCGCAGGGCCGTTACACGGTGCTCGAGGTGCCGACCGGCCGCGCGGGCGGAGCCACCGGACCCGGCGCACCCCGACCCGACCCCAACGCGCTCGACGAACCGATGCCGGGCCAGCCGACACTGAAGATCGGTGACGCCATCCGGTTGTCGACGGTGCCCGGTGTCGACGGCACCCAGCGGTATACCTTCTTCGATTTCCAGCGTGGAACCGCGCTGCTCATCTGGGCATTGTTGTTCGTCGGCGCCGTCGTGCTCGTGGCAGCCTGGCGAGGTCTACGGTCGATCATCGGTCTGGCCTTCGCCTTCCTCGTGCTCGGTGTCTTCACCCTGCCCGCGATCCTGGAGGGGTCGTCGCCGGTGGCGGTCGCGCTGGTCTCCTCCGCTGCGATTCTGTTCGTCGTGCTCTATCTGGCGCACGGCGTCAGCCTGCGCACGAGTTCGGCATTGCTCGGCACACTGACCTCCCTGGTGATGGCCGCAATACTCAGCAAGGTCGCCATCGACACCATGAAGCTGACCGGGATGTCCGGCGAGCAGACCGCGAATCTGCAGATCTATCAGGGCACCATCTCGGTCAGCGGGTTGCTGCTCGCGGGCTTCATCATCGGCACACTCGGTGTGCTCAACGACGTCACGATCACCCAGGCGTCGGCGGCTTTCGAACTCGCCGCGGCGGGCGAACCGACGCGATTGGCCACCTTCCGTGCGGCGATGCGAGTCGGTCGCGATCACATCGCGAGCACGGTGTACACGCTGGTTTTCGCCTACGCGGGCAGCGCGCTGCCCTTGCTGTTGCTGTTCTCGGTCGCCCAGCAGCCGTTCGGCTCGCTCGTCACCACCGAGACCGTCGCGGTGGAGTTGGCCCGCACTTTTGTCGGCGGCATCGCCATCGCACTGTCGGTCCCGCTGACCACCGCGATCGCCGCAGCACTCGTCGCCCCTACGGGCGCGGCGCCAATGCCGGCCACGACCGCGACGCCCGCACCGGCGCGCCCGCGCCCGAAGCAGACACCTCAGGGCCGGCCCACACCGACCCCGGCGACTGCGGCCCCACCGGTTCCCGCACCCCCACCGACCACGGACATCCCCGTCTCGCGATCACGGCACGCACGGCCCGACTGATGGTGCGGGAGCACTAGCTCAGCAGCGGCCGACCGGCAGTTGCGCGTAGTACTTGCCGAGCCATCTGCCCATCCGGTTGAGCATGGCAATGCCGTCCTGGAACCGGCCGCTGCGCGGTACGGCGGCCAGGGACACCGCGACCTGTCCACGCCGCGTCGAGACGATCGCGACCTGCCGAACGAGGTAGCCCACCGATGCCGACGTGGCGGGACCCCAACCGCCTTTGACCGCCGAGATCGCACCCGACGACCTGCCGACGCCGGCCACTCCCCACTGCTGATTGGGGGCGACCGCGCTCATCAGGCGGATCACCTGCTCACTGCCGTCCATACAGGGCAGATGCGCGGCGAACCGCGCCTGATCGGCCAGCGCCCACGCGGTATGACCGGGGTAGGACTTGGGGACGTCGACCTCCGACGAGACCCGCGTGCGCGGATCGTGTCCCTCCCGCAGGACTGCGGTCACCGCGTCGACCGAGGCGACGCCACCGCCCAGGAAGCCCCACAGGTCACCGGCGGCGTCGTTGTCGGACAGCGTGATCGCCTTATTCTCCAGGGCAGCCACGTCCGGGCCGCCCTTGCGCTGGGCGGCCAGCGACACCGGCACCTTCAGCGTCGACCACGCGCGGCCCGTCTTCAACGGCCCCAGGGAGATGGCGCGATCACCGCCGATCGGCACGATGGCCATCCCCATCCGGCCGGGTAGCGATTTCCGCATCGACTTCTGCAGTGCGGCGAAACCCTTCGACAGCTTCCCGTCCACCGGGGTCGGCGGGGTGAGGATCTCGGCGAGGGGCTGTGCCAGTGGAAGCCCGGCCAGACCGGGGGCGCCGAAGGCAGTCCCGACGCCGGCCACGAGACAGCAGGCGAAAGTCACGGTCACCACGAATACACGTTTAACAATTGTCACTTCTGCCCCTTTTGCAACAGAGGCTTCTGACGCTAACGACTCGTCCGCCGAGCCGCCAACCCGGTTACGGAATCGGAATCAGCCCGCGACCCGATGCAGATACAACAGTCACGGCGGGACAGTCGGCGCACCTCAAGCCGGGCATCGTCCCCGCGGCAAGGACCGCAGGTGACGTGACAACCAGTTCGCGACCGCATTGAGGGCCGCAACACCTCCCGACATCGATCCGGCAAGCGCGCTCATCGCGACGGCCGTCGCCCGTCCGTCGCCGAAGGTGATGATGCCGATCTGGCGGACCAGATAGCCCGACGATTCGCCCGGCCCCCACCCGCCCTTGACCGCCGTCGACGTCGGCGCACGCATGATCTCCACACCCCACTGCTGATTGCCCGCCACACGCCCCATCAACCCGCGCACATGATCGGTGCCGGGCATACAGGGCAGATGCGCGGTGAAGGTGGCCGCGGCCGAAAGCGACCACCGCGTCTGCCCGAAGATGGTGTACCCGGCCCGGCGTTGCCGTGCAGGCACCACCGACGTCTGGTCGCCACCCTCGCGAAGGACCGACGTGACCGCTTGCGCGGCAGCCGCATCCGAGCCGAGCGACGACCACAACGTCTGGGCCGCATCGTTGTCGGAGTCGATGATGGCGGCGGTCTCGGCGGCCGACGGGCCGTTCACCCGCTCGGCGGCGACGGCCAACGGCACCTTGATCGTGGACCAGGCGACCCGGTCGGTCCGATCGCCGAGGGTCAGGGCGGCGACCGCGTCACCGCCAACCGGCGCCATCGCGACCCCGACGGTCGCACCCGTGACGGACACCGCAGCCGTGAAGCTGTCGCGCAGCCCCGGATAGTCCGCCCCCCGCGTCGTCGGCACCGACGACGAACCAGATTCCACACCCGGCGGTGACGACCCGATGGTCGAGGTCACCGTGACGGTGGCGGCGGGCTGATCGGCCTCCGGCGACGAACATCCGGCCAGCACACCCGGACCCACCAGCACGACACCCACCAGCGCCACCGCCCGAACCCACGACCTGCGGCGCAACCCGCCTCCGATGACCCTCACCGATGCGACCCCCATCAGTAGATGTGTACCACCGCGTCGTTACCTCCCCGGCAGATCACGATGCCGGATTCCGGTGCGCACGACATCTGATACGACTGGCTGGTGACCGGGCTGTAGGCGGTCACCACCCGGGCGGTACCCTTCGGCCCCGACCGCAGGTATGCATCGCGGACGGCCGCCGCGAACGAACAACTCGTCACCTGGGTACCGATCCCGACCGTCGAATCGCAGGGCACCGATCCAGGTGGCGGGGTGACCGGGGTCACCGGCGATTCAGAGGCCGGGGTCGACGGAGTCTCGCCACCCGGGACCACCTTGGTCACCGTCGAGGTGCTCGCGGCGGGAGTATCCGACGAATCGTCGCCACCACGACCGAAGAGCAGGATGCCGCCGAGCACCACCACCCCGATGATCGCCACTGCGATCACCCCGAACAGTATCGGCATCACCGGCGAATTCTTTTGCCGTGCAGGGGGATACGACGACGGCGGTGGCGGATACCCGACCGGCCCGGAGGCCGTCGGGACCCCGGCGGCCGGGGTCACCGTACGCGGCGGAAGCCCGGGCACGCGCAGCGTCGGATCAGAACCGGTCTGTTGCGGCCATGCCTGCCCCGCGGGTGCCGCGGTGACGGTCGGCGGGGCCGGGTTGATGGACGGCCGGGCCGGGGTGATGGTCGGCGGAGCCGACACCGGCTGCGTCGGCGCCACCAGCGCGGCGTGCGCGGCGCGCGCGAGATCACTCGCCCGGTGAAACCGTTGAGCCGGATCGAGGGCGAGACCCCGGCCGATGACCGGGTCGAAGGCCGCGGGCACGTCGACGTTGACCGAGCTCGGAGCCGGGGGCGGACCGGACAGCGCCGCCATCAGCGACGCACTGACCGAATCGGCCGGATGCGGGACCTGCCCGGTCAGGCACTCGAACAACACACAGGACAGCGCGTAGATGTCGGCGGCCGCGGTGATCTCGGCGTCGTCGAAGAGTTCGGGTGCCATATACGCGACGGAACCGATCGCGGTGCCGGCCTGGGTGAGGTGGGTGTCGTCGGCGGCGTGGGCGATACCGAAATCGACGAGGTAGGCGAAATCATCCGCGCCGACCAGGATGTTCTCCGGCTTCACGTCACGGTGCACGAGCCGTTGTGCATGCGCCGCATCCAGCGCGGAAGCCACCTGCGCGACGATGGCGACCGCACGCGAAGGATCGAGACGGTGCTCGCGTTTGAGGAGCGCGCGCAGGTCCTCCCCCTCGACCAGGCGCATGTCGATGAACAGCACGCCGTCGATCTGACCCCAGTCGTGGATCGGGATCACATGCGGCTCACCAAGTCTGGCGGCGGCATGCGACTCGCGGCGGAACCGCTCCTGGTACATCGAATCGGTCGCCAGTCCGGCGTTGAGCAACTTCAGCGCGACGACCCGATCCTTGACCGTGTCGTAGGCGCGATACACCTCGCCCATCCCGCCGCGACCCAGCAGCTTGTCCAGCCGGTACGGGCCGAACTGCCTGGTGACGCGCTCATCGGACATGTCACCGAGCTTAGGCTGCCACATCCGCCACCACATGCCGTCGGCAGCAGGATCGCCCAAAGAGACGACGTCGCCGTCAGATCACCCCATGCAACGGCGGCCGTTCACCTACCAAGGCATACCGGCCGATACGTTGTAGCTTCCACCGCACCGGATCGTGCAGCGTATGGGTGCGACCGTCGCGCCAGTACCGGTCCAGACCGTCACCCCCGACTGCGCTGCGGGTACCGCCGACCTCGAACAGCGCCGACGACACGGCCGTCACCACCCGATCGGCCACGACTTTTCCGGTCGCCACCGCAATCGACGCCCGTGCGACCGCGTCGGCGGATTCGGCATCTGCCCGGTGGGCAACCGCCTCGTCCACGCGCCGACCGGCCTCGGCGAGTACCGCCTCGGCCGTCGCTACCTCGACCGCGAGTTCGCCGAACCGCTGCACCAACAACGGATCGTCGGTGGCCTGATCCACCCCGGCCTCGAACCACGGCCGCGACTTCGTGCGGACGAACTCCCCCGCCGCCGCCAGCGCCCCGCGGGCGATGCCCACGTCGATCGCGACGTGCAGCAGTTGCGCGAATGCTCCGTAGCCGGTGGGCGCCGAGACCGCACCGGCGCGCGCCACCAGGTCGGCCGAGGACACCGCCACCTCGGTCAGGCGCACCGTCCCCGATCCGGTGGTCCGCTGCCCCAGGGCATTCCAGTCGTCGATCACCTCGACGCCGGGAGCGTCGGCCTGGATGAACGCGATGTACTCGCCCGACGCCAGCCCGACCGCAGGCTCGTCGAGGCGGGCCAGGACGGCCAGGGTGTGTGCAAACAGCGAACCGGTGCAGTAGAACTTCTCACCGTTCAGGACGAATCCGCCGTCGGCGGCCGGTGTCAGCCGGGTGGTGATGTCGGCGATCGTCTTACCGCCACGCTCGGATTGGGCGTTGGCGACCCGGCCACCATCGAGGACGGCACCGAAGATCCGTGCCGACAGGTCGCCGTCACCGACCAGCCGGAGCAGGTTCAGATAGACGAAATGACTGTGCGGAATCTGCGCGATACTCGGATCGGCCGCGGCCAGGATGGCGATCACCTCGGCGACCACGCTCGGTGGCAGATCGGCGCCACCGAACTCGGCAGGCACGGTCAGTGCGAGCAGACCGGCCGCCGACAATCGATCGATCTCGTCGTGGGGCAGCCGGCGCCGCCGATCGCGGTCGGCGGCCCCGGCGGCGAATTCCACCGCCAGGGTGCGCGCCGATTCCAGCGCCTGCGCTGCCGAGGTGATGCGAATTGCGGGTGACGCGAGGGTCATGCGACACCGGCGGGAGCTTCGGCGGCCTCCAGCTCACGTACGAGCGGCAGCACCTTCTCGCCGAAGTACTCGATCTCCTCCTGGAAGTGCAGGAAGCCGCCGAGGATGAGGTCGACGCCGAGACGCTTGTAGGCGACGATTCGCTCCGCAACCTGCTCGGGCGTCCCGATCAGCTGCGTGCGGAATCCGTCGTTGTACTGGACGAGATCCTCGAAGGTCGAATCCGCCCACATGCCCTGCTTGTCCCCGGTGGAGTTGCCTGCCTGTTGCACCGCACTCCGGAATCCTTCCACTGCTGGACGATTCGCCTTCTCCACGATCTCGCGGAGAGTGTCGCGAGCCTCCTTCTCGGTGTCGCGGGCGATGATGAAGCCGTTGAGTCCGAATTTGACCGACCGGTCGTGTGCCCGGGCGACCGCACGCAGGTCGTCGAGTTGCTCGGTGACGCCGTCGAAATCCTTGCCGTTGGAGAAGTACCAGTCGGCGTAGCGGCCACCGTTGTTGCGGGCAGCCGTCGAGTTGCCGCCCTGGAAGAGTTCGGGGTTGGGCCGTTCCGGGGTGTTGAGCGGCTTGGGCTTCAGTGTGAAGTCGTGGATGCGGTAGAAGTCACCGCTGAACTCGACGTCGTCCTCTGTCCAGATCTTGCGGATCGCCTGCAGGAACTCGCCGCTGCGGCGGTAGCGCTCGTCGTGCTCGAGCCACTGCTCGCCGAGGTGGATGAACTCGTCCTTGAACCAGCCGCTGACGACGTTGATCGCGAAGCGTCCGTTGGACAGGTGGTCGGCGGTGGCGCCGAACTTCGCCAGCACGGCCGGGTGCCACAGCCCCGGATGGACGGCGGCGATCACCTTGAGCCGCTGCGTCGCGAGTAGCAGCGCGAGGCTGAAACTGGTGGACTCATGCTGGAATTCGGCACCGTAGCTGGCCTCGTAGCGCACCTGCGAGAGGGCATATTCGAAGCCGTTGTTCTCCGCGGTCTGTGCGAGCTTGACGTTGTACTCGTAGTCCCAGCTCGTGCGCTGTTCGATGTCACTGGTGACCAGGCCCCCACTGACGTTGGGCACCCAGTAGGCGAACTTGATCTGATCGGCGATGGATTCGGTGGACATGATTACCTCCGGTGAGAGCGGTCGGACGGACCGGTCCGCTCGTGATGACGTGTGTATGTGGTGGGAGACGAGATCGGGCGTCGGCCGGATCAGGACGAGGCGGCCTGCAGGGTGGGCAGGAACGCGCCGCGCACCGGCTCCTGGCCGGCCTCATCGTCGTCGAGCAAGCCCAGTCGAGCCAGCGCCGGACGGACACCCTCGCCGAAGTGATAGGCCTCCTCCAGATGCGGATAGCCCGACAGCACAAAGTGTTCGAGGCCCAGCGCGGAGTACTCGGCGATCAGCTCGGCGACCTCGTCATAGGAACCGACGAGCGCGGTACCGGCTCCGCCGCGGACCAGACCGACACCCGACCACACGCCGGGGTGGATCTGCAGCGAACGGGGGTCTGCGCCATTGGCGAATCCGGCACCGCGATTGTGCAGTTCCGACATCCGCCGCTGCCCTTCGGATTCCGATTGGGCCAGGTTCTGCTGGGCCGCGGCAACCGTCGCCGGATCGAGATTGGACAGCAACCGCTCCGCCTCGGTCCACGCCTGCGCGGAGGTCTCGCGGGCAATCACGTGGAACCGAATCCCGTGCGAGACATCGCGGGCACGCTCCGCGGCGAGACCGTTGATCCAGTTGATCTTGTCGGCCACCGCGTCCGGACGCTCACCCCAGGTGAGGTAGACGTCGGCGTATTCGGCGGCGACGTCACCGGCGGCAGGCGACGAACCGCCGAAGAAGACCTGCGGCACCGGATCGGGCCGTCGACCGAGGGTCGCACCCTCCACCCGCAGGTGCTTTCCGACGACGTCGACGGGTTCGTCCGAGGTCCACAACCGCCGGACGATGTCGAGGTACTCCCCGCACCGCTCGTACCGCGCGTTCTTCGCCAGGAAATCCCCGAAGGCACGCTGCTCGGAGGACTCCCCACCGGTCACGACGTTGACCAGCAGACGCCCCTGCGAGTGGTACTGGAAGGTGGTGGCCATCTGCGCGGCCAGGGTCGGACTCAGCAGCCCTGGGCGGAAGGCCACCAGGAACTTCAGCGTCTCGGTCGCATCGATCAGCGCAGCGGTGGTCAACCAGGCGTCCTCACACCACAATCCGGCGGGTGTCAGCACTGCTTCGAATCCATTGATCTCGGCCGCGCCGGCCAGTTGCTTCAGGTAACGCAGGTCGGCGGGACGATCACCGGTCATCTGGCTGCCGTGGCCACCCGCAATCAGATTGCGCGAATCACCGTACGTGGGCAGAAACCAGTGGAAGTGCAGAGACACCGGACACCTTTCCTTCTGAGACAGCATCGGACCGCGATCGGGTCCGATGGCAGTGTGCCCGCGAGCTACTTCTCAACCCACCATTGAAATCGTGATGGCTCGAAGTCGACAGAATGCGCCCGGCCCCGGTATCGCGGCACGCGAAGCCGGTCGACCCCGACGGCGAGGTGCGGCTATTCGGTTCCGCTGCGCCAACGACCCATGCCGAGGAACACCATCACGAGCTGACGCTCGGTTCGGGTGACGACATCGGATTCCCAATCACGGCCGCGTCGGTCGCCGTCGAGGAGTTCGGCGACGGCGGTGAGCATGATGGTGACGATCAGGTCGGCGGCGAGTTCGAGATCTTCGGCCTCCCACCGGGCGAGGTCGGGTAGCCGCGCCAGGTCGATCGCGAGTTCCTTGGCGAACAACCGCAATTCGGTGTCGATCGCCCGTCGGATCTCGGTCACTCCCCCATGTTGCTCACGAATCAGGAATCGGAACTGCGACTCGTTGTCGCGGACGTGCCGCATCAGGATTTCCAGCGAGATCCGTGCGGTGGGCAACACCTGCCGCGAGGCGAGGTCGCGGCGCCCTTCGCGCAATGTCCGCCGCAGGACCCGCATCGAATCCTCGACGAGGGTCACACCGAGGTCTTCCATAGAGGCGAAATGGCGGTAGAAGGCCGTCGGGACGATTCCCGCACCGCGCGCCACCTCGCGCAGGCTGATGCTGCCGAAACTCCGTTCGGCGACCAGTTCCATGGTGGTGTCCAGCAGCGCCTGCCGGGTCTGATTCTTGCGGTCAGCCCGCGACTGCGTCTCACGCTGGCTCGAGTGTCGAGTCCGGGTCACGCACCGAGTCTAGGCGTCAGGAGGCACGCCCCCGGACCGAACCCACCCCCATTGGTGACGGCGGTCACGAAATTCTCCCTTGACGCCGCACCGAGAACATATGCCACACTTGTTTGTGTACAGTTGTTCACTGAAACATCGTTGTTCACTGGAACAGCATCCGAAGGGAGCCAGCCCATGAGCATCCTGAACCGATGGATCGGCTCGGTCGTCGAGGCCACCGTGACACCCCACCCGCTCGACCGCTACCTCGAGCTGGTCGACCCCATGCTGACCTGGCGCGATATGCGCGCCCGCGTCGTCGCCATCAACCACCCCACCCCGCGCACCGTGCGCCTGCGACTGCGGCCCACCCGCCAGTGGCGCGGCCACCGGGCCGGACAGTTCGTACAGCTCGGCGTCGTTATCGACGGCGTTCGGCACACGCGCTGCTTCTCGCCGGCCAACGCCGCCTGCGACGCGCACAGCGACATCGAATTGCTCGTGACCAGCCACGACGACGGGTTCGTGTCCCGCCACCTGGCACACGACGCCAGAGTGGGTGATGTCCTACAGCTGTCGCAGGCCGGCGGAGATTTCCACCTGCCAAGCATCGACCCGACCTCGATCGTTCTCGTCAGCGGTGGGAGTGGGATTACACCTGTACTCTCAATCCTGCGAACACTTGTCGCGAGTCACTACGGAGGACGCATCACGTTCGTGCACTATGTGCCGAGCGCCGCCGACCTCGCCTATCGCGCCGAACTCACCGCCCTGGCTGCCCTGGAACCCAATCTCGACCTACGGATCCACTACACCCGGGCCGGCGGTGGGCACTTCACCGGCGACCATCTCGACGGAATCGACGATCTTGCCACCGCAGACGTATTCGTCTGCGGCCCACCGTCGCTGATGGACGCCGTCGAAACCTTCCACCACGATGCCGAACTCCTCGGCCCGCTGCACCGCGAGGCATTCACCGCCGCGGCGCCGATCAGCGTCGACCCCGATCAGCCGGTGAGCGGGGACCTATCGTTCTCCGCGTCGTCGACCGCCGTCGCCAACGACGGTCGCACCATCCTCGACCAGGCCGAATCGGCGGGCCTGCGTCCCGAATTCGGTTGCCGTATGGGGATCTGCTTCTCCTGCACCGCAACCAAGGTCTCCGGATGCACCCGCAACGTGCTCACCGGCGAGACCGACTCCGAAGCCGACACCCAGATCCAGCTCTGCGTCAACGCCCCCGTGGGCGACGTGGACATCCGCATCTAGCCCAGCCGCATCTGGCCCAGCCGCATCTAGCCCAGCCGTCCGGCCCACCCCTACATCGAAGGAGGAACCACGCCATGACGCTCGACATCCCCCAGACCCGCCCGGCCCATCTCCCGCAGATCCTCGAACCGGCCGCCACCCGCGACCCCGGTACCGATCCGACCGCCACCGACTCGACGACCATCGTGCTGTCCTATGAGCAGGTCGAGGAACTCGGTCGCGAGCTCGACGCCCTGCGCGCCCGGGTCGTCGCCGATCTCGGCGAATCCGACCGCGAGTACCTGTACTCGATCATCCGCGCCCAACGCGGGTTCGAGGTGGCCGGCCGCGCACTGATGTATCTCGGCTTCTTCCCGCCCGCCTGGATCGCCGCGGTCGGCGCACTCTCGGTGTCGAAGATCCTCGACAACATGGAGATCGGCCACAATGTGATGCACGGCCAGTACGACTGGATGCGTGAGGACACCTACAACTCACGCGAATTCGAGTGGGACACCGTGTGTCCGGCCGATCAGTGGCGCCACAGTCACAACTACCTGCACCACACCTTCACCAACATCCTCGGCCAGGACCGCGACATCGGCTACGGCATCCTCCGGATGGCCCGCGACCAGAAGTGGAATCCCTACTACCTCGGCAATCTCGGGTACGCGACCGCACTGATGCTGCTGTTCGAGTGGGGCGTGATGCTCCACGACCTCGAGACCGAGAACATCATCGCCGGTAAGCGCAAGTGGAGCGACGTCAAAGGTCTACTGAAAGGCATGTGGCGCAAGGCCCGTCGTCAGGTCGTCAAGGACTACGTCGTCTTCCCAGCACTGACCGGACCGCTGTTCATCCCTACACTGGTGGGCAATGCCACCGCCAATCTGGTGCGCAACGTCTGGACGTACTCCATCATCTTCTGCGGCCACTTCCCTTCGGGTGCACAGACATTCACCCCAGAGGAATGTGCCGAGGAGACTCGCGGCCAGTGGTACCTGCGGCAGATGCTCGGGTCGGCGAATATCACCGGCAGCCCGCTGTTCCACGTCATGAGCGGCAATCTGTCCCACCAGATCGAACATCACCTGTTCCCCGATCTGCCGGCCAGCCGCTATCCGGCGATCGCCGGTGAGGTTCGCGAGATCTGCGAACGCCACGGCCTGCCGTACAACACGGGTTCGCTGACCAAACAGCTGACGTCGACGTGGAAGAAGATCGCGAAGCTGTCGCTACCCAATTTCATGACCCGTGACGACGACGATCTGGTGGTCATCGTCGAACGCACCAAACCCGCGGCCACAGCCTGAGCCTCGCGCGGCGATGACGATTGGCTGCTGCCGGGTGGTGTGCGGTGCAGGTATCCTCACAGCACACCACCCGACCGCCACGCCGAGGAGCCCCGACGATGGTCGAACGCATCGAACGCAACAAGGATCTCGTTCAGGAACTCGTGGAATCGACCGCGACGCACGTAGGTCAGATCGCGACCATCATCACCGGCGCCGTCGTCGACGTCGCCCGCGAGGTGGGTGAGATCTTCACCGACGGATTCGAGATGCGGGAGGCGGCGCAGCGAGCGGCGGTCGACGGCGGCTCCGACACCCCGGCGACAGCCGAGTCCGATGGCGACGCAGATGCCGACATCGTCACACCCGATTCGATCGAGCCAGGTCAGACAGACTAGTTTTCCTCCGCCTGCGTGCAACCTTTGCCATCAGGCCGACCCCGTCGTAGCTTGGTCGTGTTTGCTCAGCACGTCAGGAGTCCGACCCATGCCCGCACCGTCGGTGTTCACCTTCCCCAACCCGGTCAACGAATACGCTGCCCGCTCCACTGCGGGACTCGTCGTGGTGCTGGCGCTCGTGTCGGTGATCGTCAATCAGCCGTGGCTGTACGCGATCCTCGCGCTCGGCTTCTTGCTGCGCGTGCTGTCGGGACCCAAGCTGTCGCCGTTCGGCCAGTTGTCCGTCCGCGTGATCGCGCCCAAGATCTGGCGCAAGAGCAAGCTGGTGCCGGGACCCCCGAAGCGGTTCGCCCAAACCATCGGCCTCATCTTCAGTACCACCGCGCTGGTGCTCAGCCTGCTCGGCCTCGGGTTGGCCGCGCAGATCGTCACCGGGCTGCTGATCGCCGCCGCCACGCTCGAATCGGTATTCGGCTTCTGCCTCGGCTGCGTCATCTTCGGCTTCCTGCAGCGCCGCGGCGTCATCCCGGAGACGGTGTGCGAGGCGTGCAACAACATCAGCCTGCGTAATCCGGTGGCCGCGAACTCCTGATTCTCGTCGACCGGCCGAGGGTCTCCGCATACGCACACTCCAGCCGGCTGCGGGCGTCACCACATCTCGGAAGAACTGACGGTTACCCCGCGTCGTCGACGAGGCCGAGCGCGATGCCGTCGAGAATGTCGTGTTCGGAGACCACCAATTCGGCGATCGCCGCCCGCGCGGCGAATTCCTCGGCCAGCTTCAGCGACACCAGCGCGCCGCCACCGATCACATCGACGCGGCCGGGATGCATCGGGCCCAGGGCCGCGCGCTCCGACCTCGGCATCGCAACGACTGCGCGACAGAGCTTTTCGAAGTCGTCCAGGGGCGTCCGGGACAGATGGATGATGTCCGAGTCGTAGGTGTCCAGTCCGACGTCGAGGGCGGCGAGCGTCGTCATCGTCCCCGCGACCCCGACCCAGGTGCGAGCCGATTCGAGCGGCACCGCGGCGAATGCGGGCGCCAGCCGTTCGGCGATGAAGCTCTCCGCCGCGGTCACCTCGGCGGCGGTGGGCGGATCGGAGTGCAACGCACGTTCGGTGGTCCGGACACATCCGATGTCGGCGGAGTAGGCTGCCGTGACGCCGTGCTCGTCACCCAGCACGACCTCGGTCGAGCCACCGCCCAGGTCGGTCACCACGAACGGCCCCTGGGCGGGATCGAGTTCACCGACCGCACCGCGGAAGGACAGTCGGGCCTCCTCGTCGCCGCTGATGACCTCGGCGCACGCGCCGGGCACCACGCGGCCGAGCAGCTCTGCTGTCATGGCGAAGAAGTCGTCACGATTGGCGGCGTCGCGTGTCGCCGAGGTCGCGACCATCCGCACGCGCGTCACGCCGGCCGCGACCATCGTGTCGACATAGTCGGCGAGGGCGACCCGCGTTCGGTCGATCGCTTCGGCGGCCAGACGACCGGTGGCGTCGACGCCCTGTCCGAGCCGGACGACCCGCATCTCCCGATGCACGTCGGTCAGCCGGCCCGCAACGCCGGGCGTCGCGATCAGCAGGCGGATCGAGTTGGTGCCGCAGTCGACCGCCCCGACGACCGTCACGGTGTGTCGGGGGTGTTCGGCGCGTCGCCTGCGGCCTCATCGGAGCCACGCGCACGGGGCCAGTCGTCGGGAATCGCGGTCCCTCGCAGACCGGAGTCGGCCGCCAGTGCGACGGCCTCGTCCCCGAGCGGATTGAGTCCGGGCCCCTTGGCCAGTGAGTGCGCGATCAGCACGTGCAGGCACTTGACTCGGTCCGGCATACCGCCACCGGTGAAATCGGTACCCAGCGACTCGATCGCGTCGCGTTCGGCGAGGTAGTCCTCATGTGCGCGACGATAGGCGGCCGCGAGTTCGGGATCGGTGGCCAGCCGCTCGGTCATCTCGCGCATCACCCCGGCCGATTCCTGCCTGCTGGCCTCGGCGGTCAGCCGCGGATCGGTGAGGTAGTAGAGCGTGGGGAAAGGCGTCCCGTCGGGCAGCCGCGGCGCAGTCTTGACCACGGCGGGCCGCCCATCGGGGGTGCGGTAACTGATCTCCAGGACCCCGCGCGGTTCGCGCCCCAGCTGGGCGGCGACCGTCGCCAGATCCTCTTCCAACGAGCTCACTTGACTCCCGGCGGTGTTGCTATCGATTCGAAAAGGTTGCCGTACCACGGTGCGCGCGCACGCTTTTCGGCTTCTTCGGCGGCGGCCTTACGGGCTTCGTCCCCGGGGAACATCATCACCAGCGGGGTCTCTCCCGGCTTGACGAAGAGTAGTTCCGATCGGGCCTTCGCCTCGATGTAGGCCGGATCGTTCTGTTCGTTGACCTTCTGCTGATAGTCGACGACCTGGCGTCGTTTCTCGGCGTTGGAGGCCGTCAGATCGTTGAGCTCGGCGCGCTGTTCGAAGTAGGTGCGCACCGGCATCGCCAGGGTCAGGGAGACCACACTGATGACCAAGGCCAGCACCACGGCGCGTTTGGCGTCGACCCGCTGTGCGCGGGCCAGGAGCCGCTCTCCTAAGGATGGGCCGCCGAGGTCGCGACGAGCCCGGGTCGATGCAGAACGGATCGGCCTGGCGGTGCGCTCGACGGCCGCTTCGGCGGCCCCGTCAGCGGTCGCGTCCGGTCCGGGTTCGGCGTCGACCAGCCGGGCGGCCGTATCGAACCGATCGTCGACGCCGCTGCCGTCGCGGAGTTCGTGTTCGCCGGTCTCGGTTGTCGAGACCGGCGAACCACGACGAGCCCCGGGCTGCGAACGGCGGCGCGTCGCACGAGCGCGTTCACGGGTACGCGAATCCAACCGCGTGTCCCGCGCCCGCCGACGTCCATCCGATGCCATGGGTTTCAGCTAATCACGAACCAAACGAAAAGCGCGGGAAGGCGAGGTCCCCGGCGTAGCGTGCCGCGTCACCCAGCCCCTCCTCGATGCGCAGCAGCTGGTTGTACTTGGCGACGCGCTCACTGCGTGCCGGCGCACCCGTCTTGATCTGGCCGCAACCGCACGCCACCGCCAGGTCGGCGATGGTGGTGTCCTCGGTCTCGCCGGACCGGTGGCTCATCATCGACTTGTAGCTGTTGTTGTGCGCCAGCGCGACGGCGTCCAGGGTCTCGGTCAGCGTGCCGATCTGGTTCACCTTCACCAGCAACGCATTGGCGATGCCCTTGGAGATGCCCTCTTCCAGGCGCTCGGGGTTGGTGACGAAGAGGTCATCACCGACGAGTTGCACCTTGTCTCCGATGGCCTCGGTAAGCTTGGCCCAGCCTGCCCAGTCATCCTCGGCCAGGCCGTCCTCGATCGAGACGATCGGGAAGTCGGCGATCAGCTTCTCGTAGAACGGCACCATCTCGTCCGAGGTCAGCTTCTTACCCTCCAGCGAATATGCGCCATCGCTGTAGAACTCGGTGGACGCCGCGTCGAGCGCGATGACGATGTCGCGACCGAAGCTGTAGCCCGCCTTCTCCACGGCCTCGCCGATGATCGAGATCGCCGCGTCGGTGTTGGGCAGATCGGGGGCGAAGCCACCCTCGTCGCCCAGCGCGGTGTTGTAACCCTTCTTGTTCAGCACCGACTTCAGCGCGTGGTACACCTCGGCACCGGCGCGCAGCGCCTCCTTGAAGGTGGGTGCGCCGACCGGCGCGATCATGAATTCCTGGAAGTCGATGCCGTTGTCGGCATGCTCACCGCCGTTGATGATGTTCATCATCGGGACCGGGAGGATGTGGGCGTTCGGTCCGCCGATGTAGCGGAACAGCGGCAGTCCGGCCGACTCGGCAGCGCCCTTGGCGACCGCGAGCGACACACCCAGCAGGGCGTTGGCGCCGATGCGGCTCTTGTCGGGGGTCCCGTCGCAGTCGAGGAGCGCCTGGTCGACGAGGCGCTGTTCCTCGGCCTCGATGCCGATAACGGCCGGTGCCAGTTCACCGAGCACGCCCTCGACCGCCTTAGTGACGCCTTTGCCCAGGTAGCGATCGCCACCGTCGCGCAGTTCGACGGCCTCGTGCTCACCGGTCGACGCGCCCGAGGGCACCGCGGCCCGGGTGAACGTGCCGTCGTCCAGAACGACCTCGACCTCGACCGTCGGGTTACCCCGCGAATCGAGAATCTCGCGTGCACCAACCTGTTCGATGATTGCCACGGATTCAACCCCTACCTATCTCGGTGGAAGGGTCGGCATTGCCGGCCGACCACACGTACGCGACAAAGCCTAATGGCTGCCGTCGCAGCACATGTAGCAAGGGATCGTCCAAGCGCCTGCGGACACCGGCGACAGCGCAGGGCGAAGTGCGTTCAGTAGCGGACGTTCACCGAATAGGCGTTGGCGTGATCACGGACATCGAGCACGTAGGCCATCGAGTTGTTGTAGACCTTGACGGCCTTCTCCCAGCCCGCCGGGGTGGTCATGTCACCGCCGGAGGAAACACACAGGTAGCGGGCCGCGGACAGCGCCGCGTCGTCGATGTTGTCCGGATCGACCTTGCCGTCACCATTGGCGTCGACACCGAATCGCGTCCAGGTCTCGGGGATGAACTGAAACGGCCCCATCGCCCGGTCGTGCGTCGCGTCGCCGTCCAGACGCCCGCCGTCGGTGTCGTGGATCTTCATATTTCCGCGGGTACCGTCCAGCGCGACCCCGCGAATGGACGGAGATGTGTCGCCGTTGGCGGCGACCCGGGTCCCGCGGTAGGTGCCGTGTTTGCTCTCCACACCGGCGATCCCGGCCAGTGTCGTCCAGGTGATACCGCATTCGGGATGCTGCTGACGCTGGATTTCCGCGGCATTTCCGTAGGCCTCGAGTGCGACCAGTCCGATACCCGTCGACTTGGCGATCGGCGTGGCCCAGCCACGCATCTTCTCGGCGGTCCGCCCGGGCGCGTTGATGTCGATATAGGGCTGCGGGATCCCGGCGCCGGGCGGCAGTCCGTCAGGGATGTCGGGCCGGTCGAGCGAGGGGATGTCGATACAGCCGGCAAGGCTGACCACCGTCGCGGCGGCAACCACACCCATCGCCACACCACGCACCCACGACCGTTGCCCAGCCACGCTCATACCCTCCGCAATTCCTCAGTCGATACCTCGGCCGATCGGGCCGCTCGCGCGACCTATGTGATCCGGCCGAGCAACACCCTCTCACCTTGGGTCCTTGGACCCCAATCTCCTACTCAACTCGCCGGGTCGGCATTCAGTTCCCCCTTCCGGCAGGCTAGGCTTACCTGCTGAAGCAGTCGGTGTGTAACAGCCACCGACGCGCACCAGAAATGAGTTCCGTGGAGATCCTCGCCTCGGGCGGCACCCCGTCAGTGTTCGCCCAAATGTTCGGCAGCGGCCTCATCGGCCTTCGCGAAGGCCTCGAAACGGGCATTGTGGTCATGGTTCTGGTCGCCTTCGTCACCCGCAGCGGCCGTCGCGACGCCCTCAAATGGATCTGGACCGGAGTCGGGATCGCCGTGGCGATGGTGTTCGCGGTCTTCGCGATCATCCATTTCGGTACCTCGACGATGACACCGCTGGCAGCCGAGACGATCGCCGGCGTCGCCTCCCTGGTCGCCGTCGTCATCGTCACGTTCATGGTCCTGTGGATGAGCAAGGCATCGGCGCACATCTCCGCCGACCTCAAGGAGGGGATGTCGGAGGCGCTGGTCGCGGGCAGCCTCTCGATCCTGGGCCTGTCCTTCGTCGCGGTCGGCCGTGAAGGCTTCGAGACCGCGCTGCTCATGGTCGGCTACGCCGAGAGCGTGTCGGGCGGATGGTGGCCACTACTGGGCCTGCTGCTCGGCGTCCTCACGGCCGTCGTCGTGACCATCGCGCTCTACCAGGGCGCGATCCGCTTGAACTTCCATCGGTTCTTCCTCTACACCGGCGCCTTCCTCATCGTCGTCGCGGCGGGCATCCTCGCCTACGCCGTGCACGCCCTGCAGACCGTCGACTGGCTACCCGGCCGGGAGAACATCGCCTTCGACATCTCGGCCCAGTACGACCAGTCGTCGTGGTACGGAACGATCTTCGCGGGCATCTTCAACTTCCGGCCCGAACCGACCTGGCTGCAGGTCATCGCCTGGCTCGCCTACATCGCCATCGTGATGCCCCTGTTCCTCTACGCGAATCTGGCCAAACGCCCTCCGGCGCCGGCCAAGGCACCGGCATCCGATCAGCCTGCCGACGACCAGCCGGCCACCGATGACGAAACCACCGACGCGGCCGTCTCCCCCGGCGCGAACACGAGCCATCCAGTCACTGTTCATCCGGCCACCCCCGACGCCGGTTCCTGAAAGGAAGAATCCCAAGGTGCATCGCTTCACCACCTGCGCGGGCGCGGTCGTGCTGACCGTGGCCACTCCCCTGCTCCTCGCGGGCTGTACGTCGAAGGCAGATTCGGAGGGCGCCATCAGCGTCACCTCGACCGAATCGGCGTGCGACCTCGACAGCACCGACGCGCAGACCGGCCAGGTCGACTTCGCCGTCACCAACAACGGCAACAAGGTCACCGAGTTCTACGTGTACGGCAACAACAACCGGGTTCTCGGCGAGGTGGAGAACATCGGCCCCGGCGTGACCGGCAACCTGACCGTGGAGATCGTCGAACCCGGCACCTACACCGTCGCCTGCAAGCCGGGCATGGTCGGCACCGGCATCCGCAGTGAGCTGAAGGTGTCCGGCGATGCCAAGGACAAGACCGAGGTGCCCGCCGACGTGAATGCGGCGAAGAAGGCCTACATCGAGTACGTCCGCAATCAGCTGAACACCCTGGTCTCGCAGACCACCGTCTTCGTCGACAACATCAAGAGCGGCAACCTCGACGCCGCCCGCAGCCAGTTCGGACTCGCCCGCACCCCGTACGAGCGCATCGAGCCGGTCGCCGAATCCTTCGCCGACCTCGATCCGCGGATCGACATGCGCTGGGACGACACCGAGGGCGGGACGCAGCCGTTCACCGGATTCCACCGCCTCGAACGCTTCCTGTGGCCGCCGCAGCCCAACGAGATCGGCGACGCCGAAGGCCAGATCACGCCCGATGACGCGGCCAACGCCAAGACCGCGGACACGAAGGCTGCCATCGACAAGGTCGCCGACGAACTGCTCGCCGACGTCATCAAGCTTCGCGACGAGGTCGCCCGCCCCACCTTCGACTTCGAGACCCGCTCCTTCGTGCAGGGCCCGCAGGCACTCGTCGACGAGATCGCCGCGACCAAGGTGACCGGTGAAGAAGACCGTTACTCCCACACCGACCTGTGGGATATCGCGGCCAACCTGGACGGCTCCGAGACCGCGATCGCGACCATGCAGCCGATCATCGCCAAGAAGAACCAGGCGCTGATGGACAAGATCACCCAGCAGTTCACCGAGGCCCGCAACGCGGTCAACGCCTTCCGTGAGGGCGACGGCTACGTCTCCTATACCAAGGTGACCCCGGAACAGCGCCGCGATCTGTCCAACAAGATCGACGCCCTGTCGGCCACCCTCTCCCAGGTGCCCGGCCTGGTGCTGGCCCCCTGAGAGAGGTGACGGCATGACCGACGCGACCCCCGAAGCGGCAGACAACGATTCCACTCCCGGCAAGCGGGCCGGACGTGGCGCATTCTCGCGCCGCACCGTGCTCGGTACCGTCGGGGTCGGGGTCGCGGCCGCCGCGGGTGGTGTCGCGATCGGTCGTGCCGGGGCCGGTGAACAGACTCCCGCCGACACCGAGGTCGTCGCCTTCCGCGGCACCCATCAGGCCGGGATCGTGACCGCGGCGCAGGATCGTCTGCATTTCGTCGCCTTCGATGTCACCACTGACTCCCGCGATGAACTCGTCGCGTTACTCAAGCGGTGGACGGCCGCCGCCGAGCGGATGACCCGCGGCGAGGAAACCGAACCGGGCGGTGCGACCGGGCTCGGCGATTACACCCCGCCCACCGACACCGGCGAAGCTCTCGACCTGCATCCGGCGCGCTTGACGCTGACGATCGGATTCGGCCCCGGCCTGTTCGGACCCAGCGTCGCCTATCCGGACCGTCCAGATCGATTCGGCATCGCCGACCGTAAACCCGCTGTCTTGCAAGACCTGCCGATGTTCGCCGGGGAGAAGATCGATCCCGGTCGCTCCTACGGCGACATCTGCGTCCAGGCCTGCGCCGACGATCCGCAGGTCGCCGTGCATGCCATCCGTAACCTCGCCCGGCTCGGCATGGGGGTGGTCGCGGTGCGCTGGTCGCAGCTCGGCTTCGGCCGCACCTCGGCCACCACGAAAGCCCAGCAGACCCCGCGCAACATGTTCGGTTTCAAGGACGGCACAGCGAATGTGCGCGCCGAGGAGACCGACCTGCTGGACAAGTGGGTGTGGGTCGAGGGTGCCGACAATCCGGCAGGCGCACAGTGGATGACCGGCGGCACCTATCTGGTCACCCGCCGCATCCGGATGGATATCGAGGCGTGGGACCGCACCCATCTCCTCGAGCAGGAGGTCGTCATCGGCCGAGACAAGCGTGTGGGCGCCCCGCTCGGACAGAAGAACGAGTTCGACGAACCCGACTTCCAGATCACCTCGTATGGCGCCCCGCTGATTCCGCGCAACGCCCATGTGCGGCTGGCACATCCGGACAATCTCGGCGGGATCCAGATCCTGCGGCGGGGTTACAACTTCACCGATGGTTCCGACGGCTTCGGCCACCTCGACGCCGGCCTCTTCTTCATCGCGTTCAACCGCGACCCGAAGAAGCAGTTCATCCCGATGCAGCAGACGCTGTCCCGCCAGGACGCGATGAACGAGTACATCAGCCCCAACGGTTCAGCCGTCTTCGCCGTGCCCGCCGGTCTCGCCGACGGCGAATGGTGGGGTCAGCACCTGTTCTCCGGCTAGCCTCACCGCATCACGAAGCCCGGCTCACCCCTCGATGATCCCGCGGTCCATCAGCGCACCGAGTACCAGCGACGCCAGCGTGTCGATGTCGGCGCCGGTGGTGTCGAATCGCAGATCCGGGTGTTCAGGATGCTCGTACGGTGCATCCACCCCGGTCAACCCACGCAACTGTCCCGACCGGGCCCGCTGGTAGAGCCCCTTCGGGTCGCGGCGCTCGCATTCGGAAACCGGTGTGCTGACGTGAACCTCGATGAACTCCAGCTCGGCGGCCTGATGCAGTTCTCGGGCGATCTCACGATCCGACCGCAGCGGGGAGACCATCGACGCGATCGCGATCACCCCGGCGTCGGCGAACAACCGGGCCAGATGGCCGACCCGACGGATGTTCTCGGCGCGGTCACCCGGCGAGAACCCGAGATCGTCGGAGATACCGTGCCTGATGTTGTCTCCGTCGAGCAGGTAGGCGACCCGCCCGCGCGCGACGACGGCACGTTCGAGGGCCACCGCCACCGTCGACTTTCCCGACGCGGGTAGCCCGGTCAGCCACACCGTCGCACCCCGCTGACCGGTGTAGGCCCACCGTTCGGCCCTGGCCAGGGAACTGGGATGCCACTTGATGTCGTTGCGGGTGACCTGTCCGGGGATGACCGCACGCGGCTCCAGGATGGTGCCCGCGCCGACGGTGTCGTTGGACGCCTCGTCGATGAGGATGAAGGCGCCGGTGTCCCGGTTGTCGCGGTAGCGATCGGCGGGCACCACCGACGAGGTGCGCAGGGTGATCGTGCCGACGTCGTTGAGTTCCAACTTGCTGGGACCGACGTGTTCGATCAACGTGTCCGGGTCCAGGCGCCGCTCGATGGAGCCGACGGTGGCCCGCACCGTCGACGCACCGTGTTTGAACGCCACCCGGTCCCCCGCCCGCAGCGGCGTCCCCGACAACCAGCAGACATGGGCATCGATCTCACGGGCCAGCACCGGTAGATGCGCGCCGTCGGCCGCGCTCACGATCACGTCGCCGCGCGCGACATCGATGTCGTCGGCCAGTTCCACCGACACCGACAGCGGCGCGACCGCGACGCTCCGCTCCGGATCGAGGGTGTCCAGTGCGGTGACCACACTGGTACTGCCCGAAGGCAATACGCGAATCTCGTCGCCGACGCGCAGCGTGCCCGCGGCCAGCCGGCCGGTGTAGGTCCGCCGTTGGTCGTCCGTCGGCCGCGATACCCACTGCACCGGCAGACGCAGTTCGCCTGCGACGGGATCGGGTGCCACGAGTTCGACACCTTCGAGGTATTCCAGCAGCGTGGGGCCTTCGTACCACGGTGTGTTCGCGGAGCGGTGCACGACGTTGTCGCCGTGTTTGGCGGCGATCGGGATGGCGTCGATGGTTCCGATACCCAGCTGTGTCGCCAGATCGTCGAGGTCGGACTTGATCTCGGCGAACCGCGACTCCGAGTAGTCGGTCAGGTCGATCTTGTTGACCGCGGCGATCACGTGGGGCACCCCGACCAGGGTCGCGATCCGTGCGTGCCGCCGCGTCTGGCGGGCGAGACCGTTATGGGCGTCGATGAGCAGGATGGCCACATGCGCGTTGGACGCACCGGTGAACATGTTGCGGGTGTAACGCTCGTGACCGGGGGTGTCGGCGAGCACGTAGCTGCGGGTCTCGGTGCCGAAGAAGCGGTAGGCGACATCGATGGTGATGCCCTGTTCCCGCTCGGCACGCAGCCCGTCGGACAGCGCGGCGAGGTCGACGTCTCCGTCGCCGTTGGTCACCGCGGACAGATGATCTGTCGGCAGGCTGCCGGTGTCGTGCAGAATCCGTCCGATCAGCGTCGACTTGCCGTCGTCGACGCTGCCTGCGGTGGCGATGCGCAGGAACTGCCGTCCATGCGAAAGGTCGTCCGGTGCAGATACTTCCGTACCCGTTGCGGCCGCGCCGGAGGTGGTGTCGGTGAGAGTCATCAGAAGTATCCTTCGCGCTTGCGGTCTTCCATCGCGGCACTTGAGGTGCGGTCGTCGGCGCGCGTCTCGCCGCGCTCGGACACCGTCGACGCACTGATTTCGGTGATGATCTCGGGGATGGTGGTTGCCCGCGACCGGACCGCGCCGGTGATCGTCAGGTCGCCGACGGTGCGGTAACGCACCCATTCGGTGGTGATCGAGTCCCCCTCGCGCGGCTGCGAATACGGCGACACGGCAAGCAGGATTCCGTCCCGGTCGAAGACCTCGCGCTGGGACGCGAAGTAGATCGAGGGTAGTTCGAGATTCTCCAGTTCGATGTAGCGCCAGATGTCGACCTCGGTCCAGTTCGACAGCGGGAAGACCCGCACCGATTCGCCTTTGCGGATCCGGCCGTTGTACAGCGACCACGGTTCGGGACGCTGCGCACGCGGATCCCACTGACCGAATTCGTCACGGAAGCTGAACACCCGTTCCTTGGCCCGGGCCCGGTCCTCGTCGCGGCGGGCACCGCCGAAGGCGGCATCGAATTCGCCTTCCTCCAGCGCGTCGAGCAGGGTGCGGGTCTGCAGCCGATTGCGCGATCCGGACGGGTCGGTGGTCTCGGCGACGCGCCCGGAGTCGATGGACTCCTGAACGGACGCGACGATCAGTTTGATGCCGTCGGGGTTTTGCGGCGTCGGGGCTACCCGCCGGTCCCGGAAGTCGATGACCTCGTCGAAGTTGTGTCCGGTGTCCACGTGCAGGATCGGGAACGGCAGCGGCGCGGGCCGGAATGCCTTCTCCGCCAATCGGAGCAGGACGATGGAGTCCTTGCCGCCGGAGAACAGCAGCACCGGCCGTTCGAGTTCGGCGGCCACCTCCCGGATGATGTGGACGGCCTCGGCCTCCAGCACCCGGATGGCGGCCACGTGGTCGACGTCTCCGGTCGGGTTCGCCGGGGTCGTCTCGGCTGGTGCGGTCATTGCGGGTATCCGTTCCGTGTGGCGTCGTCTCGGTAGCGTGCCGCCCACTCCTTGGAGCGGGCGTTGGACTGCGGTTTCAGTGGCGGGGGCGGTGCCAGCGCCGGATCCTGACCGATCGCCTCCAGCACTCGCGCGGTGGCTTTCGTGGGATCTTTGACCAGTTCCACGAATTCGATGTCGAGCGGCTCGATCTCCTCGGCCGCGAACCAGTCCCGCCATGCGCGTTCCTGTGCGGCGAGAATGCCTGCCAGGTGCGCGATACCGCCCGCGTGGTAGACGGCGCCGTCCTCGGCGTCGGTGGCGTGTCCGGCGTCGCGCCAGACCCGGGTCTGCACCGCCCGCCACATCGACACCGCCTGCGCGACCACGTCATTGCGGTAGACGTGCACGAATACGGGGTCCTGGCCGTCGAACAGGGTACGGATAGCGGTGCGTAACGATCCGGTGGCCACATGCGTGCGAGAGATGAGCAGCGGGGTCTGATTCCACATCAGCTTGCCACCCCACACCCCGTTGCCGGTCTGCCCGGCGGCGAGGATGTCGCTACGCCATTGCCGGGCGTCGCGGGTGTCCACGGTGCCGCGATCGAGCGGATCGAGAAGGTCGAGGATCTCGGGGTCGGTGACCCCGCTGAACCATTCGCGCGGCTGCGGCGCCTGCGAGGACGACGCGTAGTACTGGAAGTACTCCTCCGGACGTCCCGCGACGCCGGTCTGCGCCAGCGACTCGACGAGCAGCGTGCTACCACTGCGCTGACTCGCGCAGACGATGTAGTTCCCCGATGACATGAGAAGGGAGTGTAGCGACCGAAATACCCTGTGCAACTTGGGCAATTATCGGATCTGTGAGCGTATTTCTTTACTTTTCATCCGGGATGTGCCGAGGTCTCGTAACGGTCAACGCGCGCCGCTGCGGATCTCCCCGGCAAGCTCACGCCGAGCACCTTGCGGGCGGCGGGACGGCAACGCCTCCTCATCCGGTGCGACCCTCGCGGCCTTGCTGAGATAGGCGTCCATGAAGGCCTGCGCGACCGCGGTACCCTCCGCCTCCGCAGGCAGATCGTCGCCGGTCGCCGATCGCCAGCGGGCCAGCTCGGCGCTCAGTTCCGCGGCCACCTCGGCGTGGTCGGGATCGTCGGCGAGGTTGTTGCGTTCGTGCGGATCCGCCTGCAGGTCATACAGTTCGGCATGCGCCCGGCGGACGACCCGCACCCGTTCGTCGATCGACACCGCCGACAGGCTGTCGGCGATGTCAAGCGGCAGAAGCAGTTCGGGCCGGTCCGCGTAATTCTCGATGTAGCTGTACCGTTTGGTCCGAACCGCCCGGATCGGGTCGTAGGCGTCGTGGTAGGTCTTCTCGGTGAACAGCTGCCCGCGGACCGGTTCCCCCTCCGGTTCCTCGTCCGCGACCAGCGCTGGCGCATGTGAGTAGCCGTCGACATCGAGTTCGGCTGTCACACCGAGGAGTTCGAGCAGCGTCGGCGCGAGGTCGACACCGGAGAACAGGTCGTCGTAGACGCGTGGCGCGATATTTCGCGCGGTCGGCGGACGGATGATCAGTGCGACACCAGTGCCCTCGGCGTACAGCGTTGACTTCGCCCGGGGGAAGGCGAGTCCGTGGTCGGTGACGAAGACGATCCAGGTGTTCTGTGCCAGACCTAGTTCGGACACCGACGCCAGCAGCCTGCCCACCGCGTCGTCGGCAGCGGTGATACTGCCGTGCAGGCCGGCGAGATCGGCGCGCACCTCCGGAGTGTCGGGCAGGAAACCCGGCACGCCCAGCGTGTCGGGGTCGGCCGGGGTGTATTCGTCTGCCGGATAGGGCCGGTGGGTTTCGAAGAACCCGGCGGTCAGGAAGAAGGGACGGTCGGGTTCGTCGGCGACATGGTCGGCCAGCCACTCCTGCGATTTCTCCACGACGTAGTCACAACGCGACTCGGTGACGTCGACCAGATCGAAGCCGAGCGAGCCCGGGTCCGTGCTCTCATGCTGCATCCCGAACAGCACGCTGCGATATCCGGCGTCGCCGAGCAGCGACGGTAGCGTCCGCACCCCCGGGTGGTAGGCAAAGCCGTGGTGAGCGAGCCCGACCAGGCCGTTGCGGTGCGGATACTGTCCGGTGAACAGCGATCCGCGCGCGGGAGAACACAGCGGTGCCGTGGCGTGCGCGTCGGCGAATCGGATGCCGTCGGCCGCAAGCGCGTCCATGTTGGGGCTCTGCACACCGTGCGCGCCGTAACAGGCCAGATGCCGGCCGAGATCATGCCAATGGATGAGGATGACATTCTCGCGTGCGGGCCGCGATTCCTGCGGCGGCCGTCGCGCACCAGTGTGAACCATCTGTCCATGATGCACCGCGAGTGGCCTGCGACCGGGTTCGGCCCGCGACAGTCGGCACCGGCGAATCCCGGACACTCCGGGCACGCGGGGTTTCGATCAGCGTGAGCGCAACAGCGCCCGATCAAGCCGGATTGACTGATTCGAGATCTTCGGCTTTCGGCCCACCGACGACATCGACCTGTTCGTCGGGCCCCGGCGCGGCCTGGTCGCGCTCACCCGGCTCCGTGTGTTCGGTTGCCCCGTCCAGGGCGGCGACCCATGCCGCCCGGGTGTCCAACGTCAGTCCCACCGCGCGCGCATGGCGCTCCGCGCCCCGCACCTGCTCGATGAGCTTCAGTGCGCGCTGCCGGGCACGATCCTCGATACTGTCGTCGCCCGCGATGACGACGATGGTCAGTAGTGCCGGATCGATCAGATCGACCGGGAAGGCGGCCGCGGTCAGACGCTCGAGGATCTTCTGGGTCAGGGCCAATGCCGGCTGGGTGGTCGCCACCCCGTCGAGCACCGAACCGCGTTGCTTCTCGGCAGCCTTACGTTCTTCCCATTCCCGGATCTGGGTCTCCAGATCCGCATGCGCACCCGAGAGCACGCCAGGCGTGCGTCCGCTGACTTTGGCGGTGAACCCGCGCGCGACGTCGTCGATGTCGAAGGGTTCGTCGGGGCGGTCGGCGGCGATGCGGGCGTGGAAGAGCACCTGCAATAGCAGGTCGCCGAGTTCTTCGGCCAGTTCCCGCGGGTCGTCGGCGTCGATGGCGTCGAGGAGTTCGTAGACCTCCTCCAACAGATAGCGTCGCAGCGAGGTGTGGGTCTGTCTGCTCTCCCACGGACCGTTGCGGCGCAATGTGTCCATCAGCGCCACGGCTTCGAGCAGCGCCGATCCCGACGGCACCGGGACGGCGATCAGCTCATCGCCACGGGCGAGTGCGGTGCGCACGAGACGATGGTGCGGATCGGTACTGACCAGTGCCATATCGCGGTCGATGTTGTCGTCGGTGGCCGGTTCGACGTGATCGAGCGCCCACAGGATGGCGGCCGGGACGTCCTCGGTGACCAGCACGGTGCCCGCCAGCAGGCGACGGGCACGGATCGGAATCAGGTCCGGTCGGGTGGGATCGAGGAGAACCACGGTCATCTCGGTTGCTCATCCTTTCGTCTCCCCCGGTGATGTGTTCAAACCTATCGCCATGACGATGTCGGGGGTGGGTTCGGCGGGTCGTCGCGGGTGTCGGACGCGCGAACGACGTAGTGACCATCCTGACGGAGTCATTCGCTAGTCTGCAGATCAGTCTCGACGATATGAACCGGGGGGTTCCACAGATGACGACAGTTCCCGCGCAGGTTCGCGCCCGCTTTCCGGAGATCAGTAGCCGCACCTGGGAACATCCCGCCGATCGCACCGCGCTCACCGCGATGCGCAAGCTGACCGGATTCGACCAGATCCTCAAGACGCTGTCCGGACTGCTGCGTGAACGTCAGCACCGGTTGCTCTACCTCGCGAGTTCGGCGCGGGTGAACGACCGCCAGTTCGCCGACCTCGATGCCTTGCTGACGGAGTGTGTGGAGATCCTCGACTCTCCGGTGACCCCGGAGCTGTATGTGATGCAGTCACCGATGGTCAACGCATTCTGCATCGGTATGGACCGGCCGTTCATCGTGATCACCTCCGCGCTGTACGACCTGATGGACCACGACGAACTACGTTTCATCGTCGGCCACGAACTCGGCCACGCCCTGTCCGGGCATGCGGTGTACCGCACCATGCTCATGCACCTGAGCCGCCTGGCCGCCTCGATCGGGTTCATCCCACTCGGCGGGTGGGCGTTACGCGCACTGGTCGCCGCGCTCATGGAATGGCAGCGCAAGGCCGAACTCTCCGGTGACCGGGCCGGGTTGTTGTGCTGCCAGGACCTCGACACCGCGCTGCGGGTGGAGCTCAAACTCGCCGGCGGCCGACACCTCGACCAGATGGACACGCAGGCGTTCATCGCGCAGGCAAAGGAATACGAACGCACCGGTGACCTGCGTGACGGCGTGCTCAAGCTGCTGAACCTGGAGATGCGCTCACACCCCTTCTCCGTGCTGCGTGCCGCCGAACTCAACCGCTGGGTCGATCGCGGTGAATACGGACGTGTCCTCGCCGGGCTCTATCCGCGACGCGACGACGACTCGAACGCACGGGTCGCCGACGACGCGGGTGCCGCGGCCAAGGCCTACCGCGACAACTTCGACGAATCCGAGGACCCGCTCGTGCGCAGCATCCGGGACGGGCTCGGCGGGTTCGTCGACGGAGTCGGGCAGACCGCCTTCGACGTCGCCGAGAACGTCAACCGCAAGTTCGCCGACTGGCGCGCCACCGCCAAGGCCCGGTACGACGAGGAGAACGGCTGAGCCTACCCCGCGCCCGCAGCACCCAGGCCCACTCCGCTCGCCGCATCACCCGCAGTTCGGGACAGGACGGCTAATCGACATTCGGCTTGAGCTGGGTGAGGAACGTCGTCAGGTAGTCGATGAGTTCGTCGTCGCGCAACCGCTCCGAACCGACACCGCCGGTCCGCGGGATCGGCAGGGTGATCACCGAGGTCGTGGCCCGGTAGGTCGCCGACGAGTACAGGCGCTTGAGTCGGACCTGCTCGCTGTCGAGTAGGTGCAGCGGCGCGATCTTGACGCCGGTACCGGCCAGCCCGATCTCGGCGACGCCCCGCTCGCGGCACCGCAGACGCAGCCGGGCGATCGACGCCAGGCGGGTCGTCTCGATGGGAGGTTCGCCGTAGCGGTCGTTGAGTTCGGCCAGAACCGCGTCGACCGCAGCCTCGTCGGTAGCAGACGCCAGTTTGCGATAGCCCTCCAGGCGTAGCCGGTCGGAGTCGACATACTCGACGGGAATGTGGGCATCCACCGGAAGGTCGATGCGAACCTCCCCGGTTTCATTGGCCGCCACCGGTTTTCCGTCCGCGGCCGCGCGGAAGGCCTCCACCGCCTCACCGACGAGACGGACGTACAGGTCGAAGCCGACACCGGCGACGTGGCCGGACTGTTCGGCACCGAGCACATTGCCCGCGCCGCGCAGTTCGAGGTCCTTGAGCGCCACTGCCATACCCGCGCCGAGTTCGTTGTTCTGCGCGATGGTCGCCAGCCGGTCGTAGGCGGTCTCGGTCAGCGGCCGCTCCGGGCTGTACAGGAGGTAGGCGTACCCGCGTTCCCGGCTGCGGCCGACGCGCCCCCGCAGCTGGTGCAGCTGCGACAGACCGAGGTTCTCGGCCCGGTCGACGATGAGGGTGTTGGCGTTGGAGATGTCCAGGCCGGTCTCGATGATGGTGGTGCACACCAAGACGTCGAATTCTCGATTCCAGAACCCCGACACCGTGCGTTCGAGCTGCTCCTCGTTCATCTGCCCATGTGCGACGACGACTTTCGCCTCGGGAACCATCGCGGCGATGTCGCGGGCCGTCTTGTCGATCGTCGACACCCGGTTGTGCACGTAGAACACCTGGCCGTCGCGCAGCAGTTCACGCCGGATCGCGGCGGCCACTTGCTTGGGCGCATAGGCGCCAACATAGGTGAGTACCGGATGACGTTCTTCGGGCGGGGTGAGGATCGTCGACATCTCGCGGATACCCGCCATCGACATCTCTAGCGTGCGCGGGATCGGCGTGGCCGACATGGTCAGCACATCCACATGTGTCCGAAGGGATTTGATGTGCTCTTTGTGTTCGACGCCGAACCGCTGCTCCTCGTCGACGATGACGAGTCCGAGATCCTTCCAGGTCACCCCGGTCTGGAGGAGCCGGTGGGTGCCGATCACGATGTCGGCCTCACCGGTGGACATCGCGGCGATGATCTCGCGGGACTCTTTGGCGTCGGTGAAGCGCGACAGCCCGCGCACCCGGACCGGGAAGCCCGTCATCCGCTCAGTGAAGGTCTGCAGGTGTTGCTGCGCAAGGATTGTCGTCGGCACGAGCACGGCAACCTGCTTGCCGTCCTGCACCGCCTTGAACGCCGCGCGCACCGCGATCTCGGTCTTGCCGTATCCGACGTCACCGACGATGACGCGGTCCATCGGGACGGCCCGTTCCATGTCGGACTTCACGTCCGCGATGACGGTCAGCTGGTCGACGGTCTCGGTGAAATCGAAGGCGTCTTCCATCTCCTTCTGCCACGGGGTGTCCGGGCCGAAGGCGTGACCGGGCGCGGCGTGCCGAGCGGCGTAGAGCTGCACCAATTCTCCGGCGATCTCTCGAACAGCCTTGCGCGCTTTACGTTTGGTGTTCTGCCAGTCCGATCCGCCCAGCTTGGACAGACTCGGCTGCTCACCGCCCACATAGCGCGACAATTGGTCGAGGGCGTCCATCGGGACATAGAGCCGGTCGCCGGGGTGGCCGCGTTTGCTGGCCGCGTATTCGATGACGAGATATTCACGACGCGCCCCGGACACGGTGCGTTCGATCATTTCGACGAACTTTCCGATGCCGTGCTGATCGTGCACGACGAGGTCACCGGCGGTCAGCGCGAGCGGGTCGACCTGGTTACGTCGTTTGGCCGGAAGCCGCCGTCCGTCACGGACATTCGCCACGCGCATACCGGTCAGGTCGGCCTCGGTCACGATGACCACACCCGCCCCCGGACACACCAGTCCGTGACGCAGCGCCCCGCCGAAGACGGTCACCTCACCCGGTTGGGGCTGTTGACCCGGTTGCGCCACCGCATGCGGCACCTCGGCGTCGGACAGCCGCTCGGCGACACGTTGCGCCGTGCCCTTGCCCGCGACCACGATCGCCGCGGTCTTGCCGTCGGCGACGTGGGCGCGCAACTGGCCGAAGAGTGCGACGATCTCCGACTCACTACCGCGCGGTGCGGGACCGGCGGCGAGGTCGAGTTCGAGTTCGGCACCGCTTCCGGTGGCCAGCGGGCTGATGGTCCACCAGGCGCGCCCCGTGGCGAGGGTGGCCTCTTCCACCGCGCCGAGGGGACGATAAGCGCTGGCCTGCAGGTCGATGCCGAGCGCCGACCGGCCGTCGATGGGGGCGTCGGCCCCCATTGCCGCGGCCGTCCAGGATGCCTCCAGGAATTCGGCTCCGGTCTTGGCCAGGTCGGCGGCGCGGGTGCGCACCTTCTCCGGGTCGAGGACCAGCACCCGGGTGCCGTCCGGAACGATCTCGGTGAGCAGTTGCATCGGCCCGTCGACCAGCGCCGGGATGAGCGCTTCCATCCCCTCGACCGGGATGCCCTCGGCGAGTTTGGTGAGCATCTCGCTGAAGGTGGGATCGTCGGCATGTTCGGCGGCGAGATCGGCCGCCCGGTTGCGGATCGCCTCGGTCAGCAGCAACTCGCGGCACGGGTGAACCTGCACCGTCGGCGTCTCCACCTCCGGCTGGGTCCGTTGGTCGGCGACCGAGAAGGCCCGCATCTCGGTGACCTCGTCACCCCAGAACTCCACCCGTACCGGATGATCGGCGGTTGTCGGGAAGACGTCGAGAATGCCGCCACGCACCGCGAACTCACCGCGTCGCCCGACCATGTCGACACGTTCGTAGGCCATCTCGACGAGGTCGGCGAGCAGTTTGTCGAAGTCGAGTTCGGCGCCTTCACGCAGCGTGATGGTCGCCACCTGCCCGAGGCCCGGCGCCATCGGCTGGACCAGCGAGCGCACGGTGGTGACCACCACACGCAGCGGCACCTCGCCCGGGGTCGCGAGCCGATGCAGCACCGCCAGCCGTTGCCCGACGGTGTCCGCGCTCGGCGACAGACGTTCGTGCGGGAGGGTCTCCCACGACGGGAACTGGGCGACCTGGGCGGGATCGTCGAGGAGTTCGGCCAGCTCCGCCGTCAGGTCGTCGGCCTCCCGGCCGTTCGCGGACACCACGAGCAGCGGCGCAGCCGGATCCATCGCCTGGGCGAGCGAGGCGACGAGGAAGGGACGCGCGGCGTCGGGGGCCGTGACGTCGAGGCGAGGTTCGGCGAGACGGTCACGAACGCTGCCGATCGCCGTGTCGGCACAGACGACGGCGGCCAGCCCGGCTAGGGCACGAGGTGTCGACACGCCCTCGATTCTAGGTGCGTGCCCCGACACGACGATCGGCAGACCTACCGCTCCAGCAACGACGCCCCCAGAGGCCGCCCTGGACGCGCTCCGGGCAGGACCGCGTACACCGCCGATCCGATCGGCGTCGTCCACTCGTTGAGCGCGTCGTGCTCGGCGAGGCGTTGCTGCACCGGGAGGTACTGCTCGTCGAGGTCACGCGCGAACGCGGTGAACAACAGCCCACTGTTCGACGTCGGCAGCACACCGTCGGCGTCGGGTTCCGGCGGATCGTCGTAGTTGTAGGCACGTCGCAGGAACTGTTCCCGGTCGGTGCGGCGATGCGCTCGGGCGACATGCGAGCCGGCCGGAATGACCGGCAATCCATCGTGCACCGCAGTGAAGTCGGGGACATCGTGTTCGTGCCGCCCGCCCAACGGCGCGCCGGTCGCGATGGAACGGCCGACCGTCAGCTCCTGGGCGGGTGGGTCGAGTTCCTGCCAGCTGTCGAGGTTCATCGCGATCCGGCGCAGCACCATCCCGGTTCCGCCGCCGAACCACGGCTGACGGCCCCCATCGTCGAACAGTAACGAATCGTGTTCGGCCGAGCCGGGATTCACCGTTCCGTCGACCTGACCCATCAGGTTGCGCATGGTGACCGAGCCGTCCTGGCTGCGCCGGGCATTGCGGAAACCGCGTTGCACCCAGCGCAAGACGATCCGGCCCCGCACATTGGCGCACAGTACGCGGGTTGCGTGCGCCACCGTCACCGGGTCGTCGGCGCAGATCTGCAGCAGCAGATCTGTTTGCCCCCAACGATCATCGAGACGATCGATGGCATAGGCGGGCAACGGACGCAACCACCCCGGGCGCGCCGCTGACCGCCCGGCGGCATCGAAGGCCCCCGGTCCCAACGCGACGGTGACCGTCAGCCGGGCGGGAATCCGCGCCAGTTCCGGCTCACTGTCGGCCAGCGCCGGTTCCCCGCGGGTCAGTCTCGAAGCGTCCTCGGTCCACACCTGCAACACCCCGGCCAGCGTCGTCGCGTCGACGCCCGGTGCCAGGTCTAGGCCGACGAACGCCGCGTGCGCCTGCGGCGTCGTCGCCACTCCGGCCTGCCGCTCGCCGTGAAAGCCGACCGTCTCGTCGCCGAAGGTCACCTCGGATCCGGGCGGTCCGGGCAAGGGCAACCGCCCCCCTGCTCCGACGGCCGCGACGGAGACACCGAGGCCGGCCAGACCCGCGGCCCCGGTGAGCAGGGTCCGACGATCGAACCGTTTGCGCCGGTCATCCATGAGCGGGCGCCGACGCGTGAGGCTGATAATTCTCCTGATTCCCGTGGAAGTCCCGGGCTCGGGCCACCACGACGACCGTCGACCCATCGGTGCAGTTCAGTGTGACGCGCACCTCATCGCCGGCCCGGATCGGCCCACGCAGGCCCATCAGCATGATGTGGTCGCCGCCGGGGCGCAGCACCGTCGAACCGTGAGCAGGCACGGTCAGTCCACCTTCGATCGGGCGCATGACCCGCGTGCCGTCGACCTCCGCCATCTCGTGCAGTTCGACGCGCTCGGCGGACTGGGTGGTACCGCCGACGATGCGGACCGCAGCATCGGAGCCGTTGGTGACGGTCGCGAAGACCGCAGTCATCTCCGACTGCGCGGCCTTGGCCCACTGGTCGGTGACCCGCACGGCGTCGGCCTGGGTGGCGGGGTCGTCGGTGGACGAGCAGGCCGCGAGGATGCCGGCGACCAGGAGGATCGGCGCGCACAACCGTACGAACCGGGACGAGCTGAACGTGGATGAGGACATTGAGAAGTTCGCTTTCGCAGAGGTGGGCAGAACCCACCGCCGCGACGGCGTCCGCGGTGGGTTCAGGAGTAACCGAAGGCGCGGACCGACGGCGGCGCTCGGGTTCCGACCGACGAGATGCACAGCGCGGAAACGCATTCAGGTCGACGACCGGCGACCACGCGGGAGTCGGGCCGATCGATCGGCGGCGGACTCGCCATGCAGATCGTGGTGATCGTCGAGCTCACGATCTGCGCTATCCGCACGCCACCGAGGAGCATCCACAGCGACAGCGGGATGGCGATCAGATGCCAGCCGAGCATCGCCGGCGAGGGCACCATGGCGTGGTGGTGGGTGGCCGAACCCATCGACAGAGTCAGATGGCCGAGAACCTGCGCGGCGAGCAGGATCGTCCACAGCGACGTACCGGGCTGCCGCGCACGACCACTCGGTCTCGCACTACCCTGGCCCGGACGCCACAGGGCGCCGACGCCGGCACCCAGCGCCGCGAGCAACGTCCACTGTTCAGCGGTGGGAGACCCCCCGCCCGCGATCTGATGAGCCCCGACACTCACCCCCGCCGACAAGACCCCGGCGAGCACCGCCCACCCGCGGGTAAGCGAATGTCCGGGGCAGGTCATACCACCGACCCTACCCATCTACTACCGCCGATAGTAGAAGAGGTGACACACTCCGCAGCCAGTAAGGTGAGGCGGCATGAACCTGGATCGCCACCGATGAGCACCGCCGAGATCCGCCCCGCCGGAACCGCCGACCTGCCAGGCGTCGCCGACATCTACCGGCACTACGTCGAGAACACCGTCGCCACCTTCGACTACGCCGCGCAGGATGTCGCGCACTGGGAGGCGAAGCTTCGTTCCATCGAGGCTGCCGGCCGACCTTTCGTCGTCGCCGTTCTCGACGACGAGGTCGTCGGCTTCGCCTACCTCGGCCCGTTTCGCGAGAAGCAGGCCTACGACTGGACCGCCGAGGACACCATCTACGTCCGCCCCGGCTTCGGCGGCCGCGGCATCGGCGCCGCATTAATGGCACGGCTACTCGCCGACGCCGACCCCGACAACGTGCGGACGGTGATCGCGGTCATCGCCGCCACCGGCGGTGAGCCCTCGGTCGCCCTGCATGCCCGATTCGGCTTCACCGAGGTCGGCCGACTGCGTACCGTCGGATACAAGGCAGAGCAGTGGATCGACTGTATCTACATGCAGCGCGAGCTATCAGCCAGGAATTAACCGGACCGGAGTTCTGTTTAGGATGATATGAGCACGTCCCAGCCCTCCTTATCAGCACCGCGCACGCCGGCCCTGTTCCTGAGCCACGGCGCTCCCCCGCTCGTCGACAGCAAGATCTGGGTCAACCAGCTCGAGGGTCTGGCGGGCCGCCTCGATCGGCCGTCGGCGATCCTGGTCGTCTCCGCACACTGGGAGGCGGCCCCGCTCACCATCGGATCCACCGATCCACACACCCCGCTCACCTACGATTTCGGCGGATTCCCGCAGCGCTTCTACGAGACCACCTACTGGTCGCCGGGCGCACCCGAGCTGGCCCGCAAGGTCGCCGCACTGATGCCCGACGGTGAACCGGTCGCCCACGACCACCGTCGCCGCCTCGACCACGGCGCGTATGTCCCGTTGACCGTGATGTATCCCGATGCGTCGGTCCCGGTATTGCAGATCTCGCTGCCGACGCTAGACCCGGAGCGGCTCATCGAGCTGGGTCGTCGGCTCGCGCCGTTGCGGGACGAGGGCGTGTTGATCATCGGCTCGGGATTCACCACCCACGGCCTGCCGTTTCTCACCGATCCGCGTCCCGAGGCCACTCCTCCGACCTGGTCCGTCGAATTCGACGCCTGGGCCAACGAACGCTTCGCCGCCGGAGATGTGGAGTCGCTCATCGACTTTCGCCGGCAGGCGCCGGGTATGCCGTACGCGCATCCGACAATCGAACATTTCGCGCCGCTGTTCGTCACCCTCGGCGCCAGCAACGACCCCGAACAGCATCCCGATCAGGTGATCGACGGGTTCTGGATGGGACTCGCGAAGCGGAGCCTGGTCCTCGCCTGAGTGTCTGCTCAGTCCTCGGCGGTGGTGCGTTCCAGCGGTTCGACGTAGTCCGAGCCGACCAGGTGCGGATTGGGATCCAGCCGGGTCAGCCCGTTCCAACAGAGGTTCACCAGGTGGGCCGCGACGACCTCCTTCGGCGGTTCGCGCACGTCGAGCCACCACTGCGCGGTCACCGACACCATCCCGACCAAAGCCTGCGCGTAAAGCGGCGCCAAGGCCGGGTCGAATCCGCGATGTTCGAAGTCACCGGCCAGAATATGTTCGACCTGGCTGATGGCGTCGTTCAGAAGACTTGAGTACGTGGCTGTTTCGCCACTGCTCGCAGTGCTGTCGCCGCGGACCAGGATGCGGAAGCCGTCGGTGCGCTCCTCCATATAGGTCAGTAGAGCCAACGCGACCTGCTGGATGCGGTAGAGCGAGCGATTCTTGGTCAGCGACGAGGTGACCATCTCCAGGAGGGTTTCCATCTCACGGTCGACGACGACCGCGTACAGCCCCTCCTTGCCACCGAAATGCTCGTAGACGATCGGCTTGGAGACACCGGCGCGCTGCGCGATCTCCTCGATCGACGTGCCCTCGAAACCACGTTCGGCGAACAGCCCGCGTGCGACCTCGATGAGCTGCAGACGGCGCTGCGGACCGGTCATCCGGGCACGCGGGGCACGCTGCACCTCGGCAGCACCTTCGGAGGGTCGGCTGACGGCCATGACATCAAGGGTAAACGCCCGACGCCGAACCTCTCGAATCAACGTGTCCGCCCGACCCCCAACTGCCACACTGCCTGCATGTTGAGTATCGAGGAGATCTCCGCACGCCTGGAGATCACCCAGGTCCTGACCGACTATTCGACCGCCGTCGACGCCGGCCGATTCGACGACCTCGACCAGGTCTTCACCCCCGACGCCCGGATCGACTACAGCGTGATGGGCGGTATCACCGGGAATCTCGCCGAGGTGACGACATGGCTCGCCCAGGTGCTGCCCGCGTTCACCGCCTACTGCCACCTTCTCGGCAACCACGACATCACCGTCGAAGGTGCCACCGCCCACAGCCGAAGTCTGTGCCTGAATCCGATGCAGACGCCGTCGTCGACCCACCTCATCGGGATCTGGTACCGCGACGAATGGACACTCACCGATCAGGGTTGGCGCATCGACTCGCGCACGCTGGAGAAGTGCTTCGACGCAGCCGTCGCCTGATCCTCACGGACCAGGTCACCACCCGGTTTCGCCCCGCCGCGCCGCGCCCCGCCTTCAGTCGCGGTCCCGACGATCCGTGACTATGACAACAGTCGGTGTTACATTGACATCACTCAATGGCATAGTTGTTGTCGAGCCCGACCAGGGTCCGGCACTGCGCACGGAGGCGAAGTATGACCATCTCCCCGCTCGACCACATCGCACCCGCGTCGGTGAGCACACCCGAAACCGGCACGAGCGAGGTCTCCGCGAGACTGCTCGCATCGGCGGCCCGGCTGTCGCGCAACGCGATGACCGAGATCGATTGGGCCGCCCCGATGGACCCGACGAAGTACGGCTGCAGTCCGGAATGGTCGACGCTCTACGGCACCGCCTACTGGGATGAACTGACCGAACAGCAGCGGGTGACGCTCACCCGCCACGAGTTCGCCTCCATCATGAGCATCGGCATCTGGTTCGAGATGCTGTTGCAGCAGTTGGTGTTACGCGACCAATACCTCGGCGACTATCACGACCCGGAGTTCCAGTTCGCCCTCACCGAGATCGCCGACGAATGCCGCCATTCACTGATGTTCGCCAAGGCCACCGAGAAGATGGTCGGCACCTCCTACACGCCGCACCCACGAATCGGTAAGTCCGCCAAACTCTTCGGCGCCACCGCCAAGGGTGAGGTCGCCTACGCAGGCATCCTCGTCGCCGAGGAGATCCTCGACGTCTTCCAACGCGGTTGCATGCGCGACGATCGGGTCCTCGACTTCATCCGTACCGTCAACGAGATCCACGTCCTCGAGGAATCCCGCCACATGCGTTATGCGCGTGAACAGGTCCGCGAATCGATGGCAGGCATCGGACCGGTCAAACGCCAGTGGAGCGCCTATTACACCGCGGTCTCCGCATCGTTCATCTTCACCAGCCTGGTCCGCCCCGACGCCTACCGCAACGCAGGCCTCGACCATCGTCGGGCGATCGCCGAGATGCGGCGCAACCACCACTTCCAGTCCATGGTGCGCGGCGGCTGCGCCCACCTGATGGAGTTCCTCGACGAGGTCGGCCTGCTCACCCCGGCCGCGGCAAAGGTCTACCGCAAGGTGCACATGCTCTGAACTGCTGATCACGTAGTACGAGACCGAGATTTTCGCGGATTGGTACCACCGGACATCTGGGTGCGCACGAACTCCGACAGCGCCCGGGCCGCAGGTGTTCGAGCGGTCGGCCCCCACGCCAGGCCGACGTCGCGCCGCAGTGCCGGTTCGAGCGGAATCTCGACGACATCGGCGCGGCCGGCGTCATCCCTGGGCAGCAGCGCGACACCGAGTCCACGTCCGACGAGTTCGCGGATGGTGGCGAACTCGGTGATCTCGATGGCCACCGACGGCGTGAATCCTGTTTGCGCACAGACATGTTCGGTCACGCCGCGAAGATGATACGACGCCGGGTTGGCGATGAACGTCTCGTCGCGCAGCGCGGTGATCGGCACGCCAGCCCGCCCGGCCAGCCGATGGTCGTCGGGGACCGCCACGACGATCTCCTGACTGGCCAGGATCGCGTGCTCGATCCGATCCGGCGGCGGAATCACCACCGCCAGATCCAGCCGTCCGGCGACGAGATCATCGGCGAGTTCACGGCCGTGAGCCTGCTTGAGCCGCAAGGTGATACCAGGGTGACGACGGTGGAAGGCAGCGATGATCTCCGGCATCTCGCCGGAACCCATGGTGAGCGGGAATCCAAACCGCACGGTCCCGTGCTCGGGATCGGCCTCCGTCACGGTGGTCGCGACGATGTGCTCCAGCTCGTGGAGGGCGCCACGTGCCCGACCGGCGAGTTCCTGCGCGATCGGCGTCAATGCGACGGTGCGACCTTCGGCGACGAGCAGGGTGATGCCGAGGTCAGCCTCCAGCGTGTGGATACGCCGGCTCATCGTCGACTGCGGGACACCCAAGGCCGTCGCCGCCTTCGTCATATGGCCATCACTCGCGGCCAATGCGTCCAGCGCGGCCAGCTGTGGTGCCAGCCGCATCATCCATTCATCCATATTCAGATGATATCGACCCAAACAAACATTGGACTGATGATTTGGGTCGGCGCAAGGTTGAGTCAGACGCCAACGAAAGGACATCGCCATGTCGCCGAACACCGCCACGACACCCGCCGTCGACGCCGACGTCATACTCATCGGCGGCGGCATCATGTCCGCGACTCTGGGCGCGATGCTGTCTGTCCTGCAGCCCGATTGGCGAATCCTCCTCCTCGAACGCGCCGACAGTCCGGCCGACGAGAGCAGTGCCCCCTGGAACAACGCGGGCACCGGGCACTCCGGCTATTGCGAACTCAATTACATGCCCGACCCCACCGACGGCACGAAACCCGCCGACATCGCCCGACAGTTCCTCACCACCCGCCAATGGTGGTCGGCGCTGGCGCGGGCGCGCCGCATCGACCCGGCCTCGTTTCTGAGCGCAGCGCCCCACCTCGACGTCGTCTTCGGTGACCGGGATATCGACTATCTGCGCAGGCGGCAGGCCACCCTGGTCGACGATCCCTGGTTCGGGGCCATGGAATTCAGCGACGATCCGACGATCATCGGCGAGTGGGCACCACTGGTGACGGCGGGTCGCGAACCAGGCGAACCCATCGCCGCGACCCGCCATCCGGCGGGCACCGACGTCGACTTCGGCCGCCTGACTCGCGAACTCCTCGGAATCCTGACGACCAATGGCGGGACGACGCTGTTCGGCCATGACGTCCGCACGATCCGACACCGGAACGACGGGATCTGGACCATCGGAGGACGGCGCGCCCATCGCCAGAAGTTCACTCTCCGTGGCCGATTCGTCTTCGTCGGCGCGGGTGGCAAGGCACTGACCCTGCTGCAGCGCGCCCGGATACCCGAGGTGCGCGGCTATGGAGTCCTCCCGGTCGGCGCCGCCTTCCTACGGTGCGAGAATCCGGCCGTAACAGCTCGTCATGACGGCAAGGTGTACGGCCAGGCGGATGTCGGCGCGCCGCCGATGTCGGTGCCCCACCTGGACAGGCGGGTCGTCGACGGTCGTGAGTACCTGATGTTCGGCCCGTATGCGACCTTCAGCACCAAACTGCTGCGGCATGGTCGCTGGACCGACTTCTTCGCCACCCTGCGCACCCACAACCTGCGGGTGCTGACCGCGGCGGGACTGGCCAACCGCGATCTGGTCGCTTACCTCGTCGGACAGCTCGCCGCCCGGCCGCGGGCGAAGTTCGCCCAGTTGCAGCGCTATTACCCGCAGGCAGACCCGGCCGACTGGGAACTCGTCATCGCCGGGCAGCGCGCCCAGCTGGTCACCCCAGATCCGACGAGAACCGGTGTGCTGCAATCGGGTACCGACCTGGTCGTCGGCGCCGACCGCACCATCGCGGGACTTCTGGGGGCCTCTCCCGGCGCGTCGACGGCGGTACCGATCATGCTCGATCTCCTGCGACGCGCCTTCCCCGACGACTGGGCCCGGTCATGGAGCGGCGTCCTACGCACGCAGGTGCCCGCCTACTTCGAGGAGAACTGGGATCACACGCGGGTCGCGGATGCGCTGGACCAGACGGCCAGCGACCTCGGAATCGCCGAGCCGAAGCGCCCCGGCAAGTCCTGACGCGAACCCGAAGCTCCCCCACCAGGACTCGAACCTGGAATGCCTGAACCAAAATCAGAAGTGTTGCCGATTACACCATGGGGGATTACTTGCGCAGACGATTGTGCCACAGCCTCGGCGTGGCCAGTCGCCCCAGTTCCCGCTCACCCTTTCCGTTCCCGCCTAGGGGATCCAATAGGCGGGAACGGAGCCGGTGAGCGGAGCGAGATCAGTCCTTCGGGCCGCCTGCGACGTAGACGACCTGACCGGACACGAAGCCCGCACCCTCGCTGATGAAGAACGACGCGGTGTGCGCGATGTCCTCCGGAGCACCGACCCGGTTGACCGGGATCTGCGAGGCGGCGGCAGCCTTGAAGTCCTCGAAGGGGACGCCGACACGCTCGGCGGTGGCGGCGGTCATCTCGGTCTCGATGAAGCCGGGGGCGATGGCGTTGGCGGTGACACCGAACTTGCCCAACTCGATGGCCAGGGTCTTGGTGAAGCCCTGCATACCGGCCTTGGCGGCCGAATAGTTGACCTGGCCACGGTTACCCAACGCCGAGGTGCTCGACAGGTTGACGACGCGGCCCCAGCCGGCATCGACCATGTACTTCTGGGCGGCCTTCGTCACGTTGAACGCACCGCGCAGGTGGACGTTCATGACGGCGTCCCAGTCGGCGACGGTCATCTTGAACAGCAGGTTGTCGCGGGTGATGCCGGCGTTGTTGACCACGACGGTCGGCGGGCCCAGTTCGTCGGCGACCTTGGTCACGGCCGCCGCCACCGATGCTTCGTCCGAAACATCCGCGCCGACCGCGATCGCCTTGCCACCGGCGTCGGTGATCGCCTTGACGGTGTCCGCGCAAGCGTCGGCGTCGAGGTCGAGAACAGCGACCGCCAGCCCGTCGTCGGCCAGCCGCTTGGCCACGGCCGCGCCGATGCCGCGCGCCGCGCCGGTGACGATCGCCGTCTTCTGAGTACTCACAGGGCTACCTCCGTTGGTGCATGTCTGATGCGGCCGCATCCGCTCGGATGCGCCGCGATGATCCCCGCCGACGATGTGCCCGACGCCGATCTCGATCTGAGGCGAACGTTCGCACGGGTGACGCGGTTCACCCTTTTCTATCAGGCGCCGCCACCACCGGACACCGAACGGTGCGGTGAATGACAGGCGAACAGCCTCGGTGCGTAGGATCGCACCCGGTGTCTCACGCATCGACGAGCACCAGAAGCGGAGGATTTCCATGACGGGAACGTCGCCATCGGTGGCCGTGATCGTCCTGGCCGCAGGGGCCGGTACCCGCATGAAGTCGAAGACCCCGAAGGTCCTGCACGCTATCGGCGGGCGGACGTTGGTCGGGCATGCGCTGCACGGCGCGGCCGCGATCAGCCCGACCAATCTGGTGGCGGTCGTCAGCCACGAACGGGAACGGGTGTCGGCGGTCATCGACGAGGTCGCCCAATCGCTGAGCGTCCCGGTCACCATCGCCCACCAGCAATCTCCACTCGGCACCGGTGATGCGGCCCGCGCCGGACTGACCGGACTGCCCGACGACTTCCTCGGCACGGTCATCGTCACCGCCGCCGACGTCCCGCTACTCGACGCCGACACACTCGGCAGGCTCGTCGACACCCACAACGCCGACGGCGGGGCCACCGTCACCCTCACCAGCTTCATCGCCGACGACCCGACCGGGTACGGCCGCATCGTCCGCACCAACGACGCATCCGTCCAGGCCATCGTCGAACACAAGGACGCCACGCCCGAGCAGCGCGCCATCACCGAGGTCAACGCCGGTGTCTATGCCTTCGACGCCGCCGCACTGCGCACCGCGCTCGGCGAACTGTCCACCGACAACGTGCAGGGCGAGTACTACCTGACCGACGTCGTCGCCATCGCCAAACGCGCGGGCCGGACCGTGCGCGCCTTCACCGTCGACGACCCGGTCGTCGTCGCCGGATGCAACGATCGCGCCCAGCTCGCCGACCTCGGCGCCGAACTCAACCGCCGCATCATCCGCCGCCATCAGCTGGCCGGGGTCACCGTGGTGGATCCGGCCACCACCTGGATCGACGTCGACGTAGCCATCGCCGCCGACGTGCGCGTCGAACCCGGCACCCAGTTGTACGGCCGGACCTCGATCGCCGAGGATGCCGTGGTCGGCCCGGACAGCACCCTCACCGATGTGGTGATCGGCCGCGGCGCACACGTCATCCGCACCCACGGCAGCGATGCGGTCATCGGCGACGACGCCACCGTCGGCCCGTTCGCCTACCTGCGTCCGGGCACCAGCCTCGGGATCGCGGGCAAGATCGGCACCTTCGTGGAGACCAAGAACGCCACCATCGGCGACGGCAGCAAGGTGCCCCACCTGACCTATGTCGGCGATGCCACCATCGGTGCGCAGACCAACATCGGGGCGTCGAGCGTGTTCGTCAACTACGACGGCGTCAACAAGCACCGCACGGTGATCGGATCCCATTGCCGCACCGGCTCGGACAATATGTTCGTGGCACCGGTGACCATCGGGGACGGGGCGTATACCGGCGCCGGAACCGTCGTGCGGCAAAATGTACCGCCGGGAGCCCTCGCGGTGTCGGCGGGCGAACAACGCAATATCGACGACTGGGTTGTGCGCAAGCGCCCCGAAACCGCGGCAGCCCGCGCGGCGGAAGAGGCGAATGCGGCGTCCACACCCGGCCAATCAGCACAACCGACCGATTCCTGACGTACAAGCGAGTAGAAGAGTTTCCATGACCTGGACCACCGACAACCAGAAGAACCTCATGCTGTTCTCTGGTCGTGCCCATCCCGAACTGGCCGCCGCAGTCGCCGATGAACTGGGCATCAAGGTCACCCCGCAGACCGCCCGCGACTTCGCCAACGGCGAGATCTTCGTCCGATTCGAGGAGTCGGTGCGCGGCAGCGACGCCTTCGTCCTGCAGAGCTGCCCCTGGCCGACCAATCAGTGGGTCATGGAGACCCTGATCATGATCGACGCGCTCAAGCGCGGATCGGCCAAGCGGATCACCGCGATCCTGCCGTTCTATCCCTATGCCCGTCAGGACAAGAAGCACCGCGGCCGTGAGCCCATCTCGGCTCGCCTCATCGCCGACCTGTTCAAGACCGCAGGCGCCGACCGCATCGTCGCCGTCGACCTGCACACCGACCAGATTCAGGGCTTCTTCGACGGCCCGGTCGATCACATGCACGCCCAGGGACAGCTCGCCGAGTACGTGCGCAGCAACTACGGCACCGACAACATCTGCGTGGTGTCCCCCGACGCCGGTCGCGTCAAGGTTGGCGAGAAATGGGCCGACGCACTCGACGGCGCTCCGATGGCCTTCGTGCACAAGACCCGCGACCCCGACGTGCCCAACCAGATCAAGTCGAACCGCGTCGTCGGTGACGTCAACGGCAAGACCTGCGTGCTCATCGACGACATGATCGACACCGGCGGCACCATCGCCGGCGCGGTCAAGGTCCTCAAGGACGCCGGTGCCGGTGACGTCATCATCGCCACCACCCACGGGGTGTTCTCCGACCCGGCGGCCGAGCGGCTGGCCAACTGTGGCGCCAAGGAGGTCGTGGCGACCGACACCCTGCCGATCCCCGAGGAGAAGCGGTTCGCGAACCTGACGGTGCTGTCCATCGCGCCGCTGCTCGCGCAGACCATCCGTGAGGTCTTCGAGAACGGCTCGGTCACCAGCCTGTTCGACGGCAGCGCGTAGTAGCCGCCGACCCAGACGACCTCGAAGGGGGGGGGGCCCCCCCCGGGGGGGGGGGGCCCCCCGGGGGGGGGGGGGGGGGGGCCGGCCCCCCCGCGGGGGGGGGGGGGGGGGGGGTGGGGGGGGGGGTGGGGGGGGGGTGGGGGGGGGGGGGGGGGGGGGGGGGGCCGGCCCGCGCCCGCGGGCGGGCGCCCCC
>NZ_JASXSH010000023.1 GCF_030315745.1 Gordonia heveisoli
TTCCTCGGTGCCGATCGCCATCCGTGGCTGATCCCACCCGCCACCGTCGATGCGCGGCGTCGGCCGTTACCGGCCTACAACCGGCGCACGATGCGCCTGTCAGATACCGAACTCGCCGCCGCCTGACCCCGCCCTGCCTCCGAGTGTTACCTCGTGTGAGGTGCTGTGTTCGTTGACAACTCCACAGTGTGACGGGCGAAGTGCGTCCATCCCGGATCGCCGCGTCAGCGCGGGGTGCGGCGGTCGCGGTTCGCCTCGGCCCCTCGGCCGGTGCCGGTGGTGTCGTCCTCGCGCAGGCACATCGACCGCACCACGTTGTGGTAGTTCACCAACCCGTAGGTCAGGGGGAGGAGGGCGACCCGGCCCGCGAGCCCGGTGGGTGACCAGGTGCCGACTCCCGTGGGCAGCACGAGTCCGAGCGCAGCCGCCAACGGACTCTCCACAAGTCCGCCGACCACGCTGAACAGGTGTACCGACAGGTACCAGGAGTAGTAGGCGGCGGTCAGTGACTTGGTCACGGTGAGGTCGGCCAGGGACACGGTCTCGAGTGGGTTGTTTCCCTGGCCGAAGTTGTGGCCAAGGCCGAGGATGATGTCGGTGGGTGCGCCGCCGACGTAGGGGATGAAACCGCCTAGGAGTGAGGCGATCTGCTCGGCCTGACTGAAGTCGGCCGGATCGGCCGGGATCAGGTGATGTGGGATGCGCGTCGAGCGCATTCCGACGAGGATCTTGCGTGCCTCGGCGGCGATCAGTCGCTTCTGGTCGGCGCCGGTCACTGAACGCTGGGCGTAGTCGGCGGTGCGCGCCACGATGCGGCTCAGGGAGAGCTCGCTGATCGGGGTGCATGTCTCGTTGTCGGCGAGAGCGAGCTGGTCTGCGATATCGGCGACAATCGGCGCGATCGGGACGTCGAATCTGACGGAATCGCTCGGACGCCCCGCCGCCTCGCGCTGTTCATTGGTGACCTGTGCGACGCACTGGTTGACGACGCTGCTGGAGATCGCCTGATAGAGGTACTGCAATCCCAGCTGGCCGCCGAGCGTGACCAGGTTGAGGATCGAGTTGTAGCTGAGGCTGCTGACCACGACGTCGGGAGCGCCGGTGTCGGTCAGTGGGCTACCCAGTCGTGGCAGGAAGCCGACGCCGACACGCACTGGTGCGATCACCGTGACGAAGAGATAGACAAAGGCAGACTCAACGGCCTGGCTCACCGTGATGTTGCCGAGCGGAATCGCTTCGGATTCACGGCCATCGCGGATCTTGAGGAGATTGGACACGATCAGCTGAGAGATCGGGCCACGGTAGCGGGCCGAGCCGTCCTCACGGTCGGCGCCCAAGGTCATCGGGTTCTCCGAGACCGCCAGTGTCGAGACGTGCAGTCGCTTCATGTCGCGGTGGGCGATGTTGCGCTGGATGCGGGCTGGGCCCTGCAGGGCGGGCGGCAGCGTCGGGTAGATCGATTCGAAGAGGGAGTCGTAGACGACCGACAGGGTGGTGAATTCGCCGCTGACACAGCTGGTGTCCGCACCTCGCTGCGATTTCGGCGTGGCCAGCAGCGAACGCTTGGACTTCGCGATCCGTTCCTGCCGATCGGCGTATGACTCGGCCGGTTGCTGCCGGGCGGTGCGAGGAGTCCGGTGTTTGGTGACCGGACGTGGACCGGTGGGTTCGGCCGCCGGACGTGGGGAAAGCCCGGCTGCGAGCGCGGGTCCGGGATAGGTGGTGGAAACGACCGCGGCCGATCCGTTGGCGCTGGAGGTGGTGAGCGCGAACACGACCAGGGTTCCAACCGCCGTCGAACGCACGAACCATGGTCGCGTGCGCCGGAACCCCTGCGTGCGCCGGAACCCTTGGGTGCGTGGGAACGCCTGCGCGTGGTGTTGCCCCGATGCCACGTAAACCCCCGTGTTGTGTCGATCCTCGGCCGGGCCGATTGTCCGAAATGCTCCGCTTGCCGAAGCCCCCGGGAACTTAGCACACCCTCAGTAAGGGTCACCTAATGGCTTCGTGATGGACGTCTGCGTGGCATGCCGCCTGGCCGGCCGACCCGGCAGAATAGGCTCGAGTGGTGACCGCACCGCAGCCCCTGCATGACCCAGCCGTCGTCGACGCCCTCGGCGCTGACCTACGTGCCGCTGACTACACGACGACTGGCGTCGCCGAGTTCCTCGGAGACGGCGCGAATGAGGCGCTCGCCCGCGGGATCTGGTGGCCCGCCCTGTCGGTGACCGCCGAACCCGCCGACGACCGGCAGGCGCTGGCGACTCTCGTGCGGCTGTTCCTTCTGGGTAGCGATGAGTCAGAAGTGGCTCTCGCACAAGCCTTCCCGGCGACGAAGCTAACGGCTCTCGTTGCCAATGGGGTGGTCGAACCGACTCCGTCGGGTGGTTATCGCGCGGCACTCGACATCCGGCCACACGCGGACGACCACGCCGAATACCTCGTCATCTCCGATCAAGATGCAGCCATGCGGCCGGGACCTGTCGCCCACGACCACGTCCTGGGGATCGGAGGAGCCTCGGTCTCGTTGGCGCGTGCGGTGATTCGCGAACCGGCACGACGCGCCCTCGACATCGGGACCGGATGCGGAATCCAGGCCTTGCACCTCAACGCTCACTGTGAGGAGATCGTCGCCACCGACACCAACCCTCGGGCGCTGGCACTGGCCGCGGCGACCGCGCGGCTCAACGGCATGGAATGGGACCTGCGGGCGGGCAGCCTGTTCGAGCCGGTTGCCGGTGAACGGTTCGACCTGATCGTCTCCAACCCGCCGTTCGTCGTCGGGACCGGTGGTCAGGACTACATCTATCGCGACTCCGGAATCGCCGGGGACGCGCTATGTGAACGGCTGATCCGCGAGCTGCCCAATCACCTCAACCCCGGTGGTACTGCGCAACTCCTGGCGAACTGGATGATCATCGACGGCACCGACTGGCGTGAACGCGTCGCCGGCTGGCTCGACGGCACCGGGCTCGACGCATGGGTGGTGCAACGTGAGGCCGCCGATCCGATCAGCTATGTGTCACTGTGGCTTTCGGATGCGGGGGAGGACCCGGCCGAGGCGGCGCGGCGCGGCGAACACTGGCTGGCGTGGTTCGAGGCGACCGGGGTCAGCGCCATCGGCATGGGGTCGATCACCGTGCGCGCCCACGAGATCGGGGAGGACCGCGAACCGGACGTGGTGATCGAGGAGATCACCGGCGCCGGTGAGGAGGTGACCGGTCCCGAGGCCGCGGCCTTTTTGGCCAGGCGTGCCTACCTGCGTCGTACCGACGACGAGGGGCTGCTCGCCGCACGGTTGTCGACGGCGCCGGTGTTCCTGGAGGAGCAGTCCCTCCCCGGCGAGGACGGCTGGCAGCAGGTCGCCGCGACGGTCCGGCGTCCCGGTGGGCCGGGGGCGGCGCTCGGGGTCGACGAGGTGTCCCGGGCACTGCTGGCGGGCTGTCGTGGCGAGGTTCCGCTCGGCGTCCTACTCGGATTGCTCGCCGATTTCCACGGAGTCGACGGAGATGCGCTCGCACAGGCCGCGCTGCCCGTCGTCCGCGAGGCGATCGGACGCGGCATCCTCTACGAGGCCCGGTAACCGGCCCCGACGTCAGCCGAAGGTCGCGTCGAGGGCCTGACGCAGGTCGTCGACGATGTCGTCGGCGTCTTCGAGACCGACCGAGAAGCGTAGATGGCCCCAGGTGCGGAACTCCTCCGGGTAGGCGGCCACACGGGGGCCATCCGAGCCGACATGCACGATCAGCGATTCGTCGTGACCCAGCGACACCGCCGAGGTGATCAGCCGCAGATTCCCGACGAAACGATTCTGAGTCGCCGAATCGCCACGCACCGCGAACGCCATCATCGCGCCGGTGCCCCGGCCGCCGAACTGGCGGACGGCCAACGCGTGCTGCGGATGGGACGGCAGGCCGGGATAGGCGACGTAGGCGATCCGGTCGTCGTCGGCCAGGAACTGTGCCACCTGACGGGCATTGTGTTGATGCTGGGCGAGTCTCAGTGGCAACGTGATCGCTCCGCGGGCGATCAGCCACGCGTTGAACGGCGAGATCACCCCGCCCACGTCGACCATGGCCTGAGTCTTGATGTCGTCGATCAGGTCACGTCGGCCCAGGACAGCACCGCCCATCGCATCACCGTGACCGTTGATGTACTTCGTCAGCGAGTGCACGACGAGGTCGGCGCCGTCGCTCAGCGGGCGGTACAGCGGAGGTGGGGTGAAGGTCGAGTCGACCAGCAGCAGGGCGTCGGCAGCATGCGCGATATCGGCGATGGCGGCGATATCGGCGACCTTCGTCGTCGGGTTGGCGATGGTTTCGGCGATCACGAACCGGGTCGTCGGGCGCAGCGCCGCCCGGACCGCATCATGGTCGGTGATATCGACGAAGGTCGCCTCGATGCCGTACTTCGTCGGCAGGAGATGGGTCCATAGTTTCCAGGTCGCCTCGTAGGTGGTGTCGGAGACGACGACATGGTCGCCGGTACTCAGGAAGGTGAAGAACACCGCGTGCAGGGCCGCGACGCCGGATGCGAGGACCACTGCGTCCTCGGCCTGCTCCAGGGTCGCGAGCTTGGTCTGCAGGGCGACCTGGTTGGCGCCGGTGTTGCGCGTGTAGAACAGCTGGTCGGTGCCCGACCAGCTCATCGACTCCGGGTCCGGTGGCAGGTGATAGGAGTTGGCCATCGTGATCGGTGTGCGGACCGCGGCGCCCGAGTTGTCGTTGCCGCTGTGCACACTGGCGGTCATGTCTCCGGTCATCGGGCCACTCCTGCTCGTGTCGGTTCCTCGGATTCGTTGATCTCGGATGCGCCGATCTCGGATGCGCTGATCTCGGATACGTCCGACTCGACCTCGGCGAAACGCCGGGACACGGGCGACGGCGTGAGCGCCGAGTGTTCACGCCGCAGTGCATCCCACAACAGCGCTGGGGCGCGGTGCAGCCGATCGATTCCGGCGGCGCGGCGAAATTCGGCCCAGGCCCAGCACATACCGAAGACGAGGATGACCGCGGCGTTGACGGTGATCGGATCCCACGGTCGGTGTGCGATGTGCACCGGCACGATGACGAGTGCGATGGCCTGCAGCACATACGAGTCGAGGCTGCGTGTGCCGGTCATGACCAGCGGCCGCAGCCAGTCGTGATGCCACCAGCGCAACATCAGCCGGAAGATGCCGTAGATCGCCGGAACCAGTACCCAGGCACCGACGGCGCGCGCCGGCGCGAAGTTGAGTTTGTCGGCGAAGTTCGGCTCGAGGTGCATCCACGGTCCGGTGTCGACGACGTAGTGCGAGAAGCACCAGACGCAGGCCGCGCCCAGGATGATCGCGAGCAGCCACCGGTCGACCCGTTCGGGAATGCGCCACCGCTGCCAGTTCCAGCCGACGACAACCGCCGGGATGAACATGATCTGCCAGCCCGCCCAGTTCTCGGTGTGCGGGCTGCGCATATGTGCGGAGATGAAGAACCAGTCCGGCGCGACCGTCTGTGCGGCCACATACAGCGCCAGCGACGCCACCAGGATCGGCGCCCACCAGCCGCGCATCAGAAGCGGGAAGAGCAGGAACGCCGACATCATCAGCACCATGTACAGCATCAGGATGTTGGCCCCGGCCGGCAGATACTTCATGGTCAGCGCGAGCCAGATTCCGTCGGACCAGCCGTCGATGTCGAGCAACCGCGTGAGCCAGCGGTGTCCGGCCATTGCCGCGGCCACCGCGACCAGTGCAATGGTCAGCTGACACAGGTACAGCACGACGATCCGTTTGGCGAGGCGCTGGTACGCGTAGCCGAGTCCATGACGCTCGATCCAACCGCGGTACACCAGACCCAGCACGAGGCCCGACAACATCACGAAGACGGACATCCCGTCCACGTATGGAAAAGAATGTGTCGGCTCGGCGATGGGGGTGCCACCGGCGAAGTGCGAACTGATCATGCTCCAGATCGCCAGCCCGCGGGTGGCGTCGATGGCGAGATCACGTTTCATCGCCTGGGAGCCTAGTCGCCCCCAGGGACGGGAGCGGCCCCGCGTCCGGGGTGTGCCGGATGCGGGGCCGCGCTCGTCACGCTCGCGGGACAGTGAATGCCCGATCAGGTGTACAGATCCGCGATGGCTGTCTTCTGCGCTTCGTGGATGACGTTGCGCTTGAGCTTCAGCGTCGGGGTCAACTCGCCGCTCTCGATGGTGAAGTCGGTGTCGAGGATGACGAACTTCTTGATGGCCTCGGCCTTGGAGACCTTCGAGTTGGCCTCGGCGACCGCCGCGTCGATCTCGGCGTAGATGTCCTTGTTGCTCGCCAGTTCGCCGATCGGGGTGTCGGCGGGCAGGTGATGACGTTCCAGCCATCCGGGCAGCGCCTCGGCGTCGAGGGTGATCAGTGCCCCGATGAACGGCTTGTTGTCGCCGACGACCAGGCACTGGCTGACCAGCGGATGCGCCCGGATGGTGTCTTCGAGCTGCGCGGGGGAGACGTTCTTGCCGCCGGCGGTGACGATCAGTTCTTTCTTACGGCCGGTGATGTAGAGGTAGCCGTCCTCCAGCTTGCCGATGTCGCCGGTGTGGAACCAGCCGTCGCGCAGGGCATCGGCGGTCGCGGCCGGATTCTGCCAATAGCCACCGAAGACGACCGGCCCCCGCAGCAGCACCTCGCCGTCGTCGGCGATGCGGATGCCGACCCCGGGCACCGGGCGCCCGACCGAGCCGACGCGCTGATATTCGTCGTTGTTGGCGGTCACCGCCGCGGTGGTCTCCGACAACCCGTATCCCTCGTACACGGGGATGCCGACGCCGCGGAAGAAATGTCCGAGGCGGGCGCCGAGTGGTGCGCCGCCGGAGATCGCCCCTTCGCACTGTCCGCCGAGCGCGGCGCGGAGTTTGCCGTACACCAGCTTGTCGAAGATGGCGTGACGCAATTTGAGGCCGAGGCCGATCTTGCCGCTCTCGGTGGCCTTGCTGTATTCGATCGCGGTGGCGGTGGCCTTGTCGAAGATGTTGCCCTTGCCGCCGTCATACGCTTTCTGCTTGGCGGAGTTGTAGACCTTCTCGAAGACCCGCGGCACGGAAAGGACGTAGTTCGGTCGGAAGACCGCGAGGTCGTCGATGAGGTGGGGGATGTCGTTGGTGTGGCCGAGCATCACCGCGTTCTCGACGCAGCCGACCGCGACGACCCGGGCGAAGACATGGGCCAGCGGCAAGAACAGCAAGGTGGACTTGCCCTCGGCGAGACCGGCACCGACGGCATCGCGGGTGGCGGCGCATTCGGCCAGGAAGTTGGCGTGGGTGAGGACCACGCCCTTGGGGCGGCCGGTGGTCCCCGACGTGTAGATCAGGGTGGCGGCATCGGTGGCGAGCGCGTTGGCGTGCCTGCGGTCGAGTTCGTCGTCGCCGATCTTGGCTCCGCGCTTGGACAGGGTGGCGAGGGCGTGATCCTCGATGAGGAGGCTCTCGCGCAGGGCGGGTGCCTCCTCGATGACCTGGATGTGCTTGGTGTAGTGCGCGTGATCCTCGACGATCAGTAGCTTGGTGGCCGAGTCCTCGAGGATCCACTTCACCTGATCGGGTGCCGAGGTCTCGTAGATGGCGACGGTGGTCGCCGCTGCGCGCCAGATGGCGTAGTCCAGGACGGTCCACTCGTAGCGCGTCGAGGACAGGATGGCGACGCGGTCGCCGGGTTCGATGCCGGAGGCGATCAGGCCCTTCGCGACCGCGTCGACCTCGTCGGTGAACTGTTTGGCCGTGACGTTGATCCACTGCCCGCTGGAGCGGCGTTTGAACAGCGGCAGGGTGGGCCGCTCGGCGCGATAGCGGAGGATGGTGTCGATCAACGTCGCCTTGTCGTCGATCGTCAGATCCGACGGGGTGGCGTATTCCTGCATGAACTCTCCTGTGACCAGCGAAATAGACGGTGCCGAAGCGGACAATTCGGACGACCGAAGACATGCGTCGATCGAGGTGAAAAGCGTGTCGACGGCCGAACACTGAGTGAAACTGACGGTACCAGTATTCGTGTGACGCATCACACCAACCCGATGCTGTGGCGAGGGGTGTGCCGGTGATCGGGCAAGTGGGACATCACACGTACTTTCTCCGCGATGCGGCTTATCCTCGCCTTGGCCATTAGAGTTGAGGTCGATATGAACGAAACGCGCAGCGCATGAGTACCCACGACGACAACGACAACTCCCCGGCGGACGGCCCCGAAGCCGGCGGCTTCGACGATCTCGGGCTCGATCCGCGCGTGCGTGCGGCCATCACCGATGTCGGATATGAGACCCCCTCACCGATCCAGGCGGCCACGATCCCGCTGTTGATGGCGGGCCGTGACGTGGTGGGACTGGCGCAGACCGGTACCGGTAAGACCGCCGCGTTCGCGATCCCGATCCTGTCCCGCCTCGACGAGTCGGCACGCAAGCCGCAGGCGCTCGTGCTGGCGCCCACCCGCGAGCTAGCGCTGCAGGTCTCCGAGGCCTTCGGTAGCTATTCGTCGCATATGCCGCAGGTGAAGGTCCTGCCGATCTACGGCGGCCAGAGCTACGGCGTGCAGTTGTCGGGTCTGCGTCGTGGTGCCCAAGTGATCGTCGGCACCCCGGGACGTGTCATCGACCATCTCGACAAGGGCACTCTCGACATCTCCGAACTCGAGTACCTCGTGCTCGACGAGGCCGACGAGATGCTCACCATGGGCTTCGCCGAGGACGTCGAGCGGATTCTCGCCGACACTCCCGAGAGCAAGCAAGTCGCACTGTTCTCGGCGACGATGCCCAGCGCGATCCGACGCCTGGCAGGCAAGTATCTGAAGAACGCCGAAGAGGTCACGGTCAAGTCCAAGACCGCCACCGCGCAGAACATCACGCAGCGCTATCTGCAGGTGTCCCACCAGCGCAAGCTCGATGCGCTCACCAGGTTCCTCGAAGTCGAGTCCTTCGACGCGATGATCGTGTTCGTCCGCACGAAGTCGGCCACCGAGGAGCTCGCCGAGAAGCTGCGGGCTCGCGGGTTCTCGGCCGTTGCCATCAACGGTGACCTGGCTCAGGCGCAGCGCGAGCGGACCATCAATCAGCTCAAGGGCGGCAAGATCGACATCTTGGTCGCGACCGACGTCGCCGCCCGCGGACTCGACGTCGACCGGATCTCGCATGTCGTCAACTACGACATCCCGCACGACACCGAGTCGTATGTGCACCGCATCGGTCGTACCGGTCGTGCCGGCCGTTCGGGCAATGCGCTGCTGTTCGTGTCGCCGCGCGAACGGCATCTGCTGCGTTCGATCGAGCGGGCCAACCGTGAGCCACTGACCGAGATCGGGCTGCCCAGCGTCGACGACGTCAACACGCAGCGCAAGGCGAAGTTCGCCGAGTCGATCACCGAGAACCTCGGCTCCGATCACCTCGACATGTTCCGCAAGCTGGTCGAGACCTACGCCCAGGAGAACGACGTGGCGATGGCGGATATCGCCGCGGCCCTCGCGCTCGAAACGCGGGATGGCGGGTTCCTGATGGCACCGGATCCGCCGGAGGGTGAACGCCAGGCACGTCGTGAGCGTGCACCGCGCGGTAGTTCGGGCGGCAACTTCGCCACCTACCGGATCGCGGTCGGCCGCAAGCACAAGGTCTCGCCCGGTGCCATCGTCGGTGCCATCGCCAACGAGGGTGGGCTGAGCCGCGGTGACTTCGGCAACATCAGCATCCGTGACGATTTCAGTCTGGTCGAGCTGCCCGACGATCTCGGCAACGAGACCCTCGCCGCGCTCCGGCACACCCGGATCGGTAAGAATCCGATCGACCTGCGTCGGGACATGGGTGCACCGCGTACCCGCGGTGGTGCCAAGCGCACCGCGTCGGGCCAGCGGGGTGGCCCCCGCGAGGGGCACGGTAAGCGTGGCGGCGATTGGGGTAAGCGCGGCGGAACGCCGCGGGTGGCCGGTCGCCGACGCGGCTGACGGCCGCGCCGAGGCGCACCGGCAGCGGTAGTTTCGCTCCGCGTGGGATCAGACTTGTCAGATCGAGATAAATCCGTAACCTTTTAGTTGGGGGACGGACATACCCGGCGGTATCGCAATCCGCGATCTGACCACACTCGATCTCTAGGAATGGTGAGTCACCAGTGTCAGTGGTGAATTCGATCTCAGCAGCCGAAGCCAACGACCACATCCGACATGGGTGGGCCACCATCGTCGACGCGCGCCCGCAGGTGATGCGCCACCAGGGGAGTCTGCCCGGCGCGGTCGTCGTCGATCCGACCGACGTGGACAGCCGGTTGGCGCCGACGCCGTCGGGCACTTTCCCGGTGGTGACCGATCCGGACGCCGAGATCGCGGTGGTGTCGGTGCGGTCCCAGGCGATGCGGATCGCCGAGCAGATCGCCGATCTCGGTTACACCAACGTTCGCTACGTCGATGGTGGGTACGGCGCGCTGCGCTCGGCCACCGACCGCTCCTGAGCCTCGGTCTCATCCCAGTCGTGCCGGCCGTCGCGGTCGGCCATGTCGTCACGCCTACCGGGCCGCGCGCTTGGTAGCGTAGCCGGGCATACGTGGGAGAACGAGGAGCACATGGAGGACGCCAGTCACGACGAGGCTCGTGATCAGGTCACGCGGCTGATCGGAGTGCTGCGCGGACTCGTCCGGTCGCGGTCGGAGTTCGTGGGAGATGTCGCCGACCACCCGGGGATGGTGTGGGTAGGTCCGACGACCCCGGTGTCGCTGCGCTCGGGTGCCGTACCCGGGCAGGTGCTTGTCGAGCTCGCTCCCGACGCCGCCGGCTACGATGACCTCGCAGGGCTCGTCGACGAGTTGCACGACAATCCCGAGACGCTTGAGCTGGTCATCGCCAATGCGCTACTCACCGTCGCCGAACCGGAGAACGACACTGCGCCGCTGATCCGGGAGCATCTGCTCACCCAGCACGTCGTCGCCGATCGGCTCGACGACGAGACCCTGCGGATCTCCATCGGTGCCGGTGCGGTGCCGATGGTGCATGACGCTCATCTGCTCGCCACGGTGGACGGCATCGACCTGTCCGGGGCGATCCGTAAACGGGCCAAGCTCGCCGAGCAGGCTGCGATCGTCAACTCCGCGACCGGTGATCTGGTGGCCGAGTGGATGGAACGGATCGAGGTCGATCCAGCGGTGGTCGACGTGTCGGTGGACATGCGCCCGGCGATCGTCCTGCGCACGCGCGGGGTGGCGTCGTCGCTCGCCTTCTACGACGCGATCCTGGCGTCCCTGGCCGACCCCGACATCCCGGTACCGTTGGGTCTGGCCCAGTTGGTCCGCCCGATCGAGGCGGCCGAACGCGTTGCGGCCCTTGCTGATTCCGAGGCCATCAGCGCCGGCGAGCTCGTGTCGGATGCGCTCTTCCCGCTGTCTTCCAATGTGGAACAGCGCGACGTCCTGGCCCGACTCGGTGTGGACAGCGGAGTCGTCGTCGAGGGGCCGCCCGGCACCGGCAAGACCCACACCATCGCGAATCTGATGTCGGCGCTGCTGGCCAAGGGTCAGCGCGTGCTGGTCGTCAGCGAGAAGGCCCACGCTCTGCACGTCCTACGGGATATGTTGCCCACCGGAATCCGCGATCTGACCGTGTCCATCGCCGACGTGCGCCAGGACAGCTTCGACGCGGTGGCCGACGGCGCTACCACAATCGCCGAACGCAAGGCCGGCTATTCCGACGGTGTCGCGGAGGCCGAGATCGCCGATCTGATGGCCCGGCGCGATCAGGCGCGGTCGCGTCGCGAGCAGATCATGCGTGACCTGTGGGAGTTGCGCGCAGCCGAGGTCGAAGTTCACGAATGGGTGGCAGGCGACTATCGGGGGACTGCCGCGGAGGTCGTGCGGGCGGTGCGCGCCGCCGCCGACCGGTTCGACTGGCTCCCCGCGCCGGTCGACGGGGTGGTACCGCCGCTCGATGCCGACGAGTTCGACCGGTTCGTCACCTTGATGCGCAGCACCGGCGGCGCCACCGACCGCTTGGCCCAACGATTCTTCAACCTGTCCGACCATCTGCCCGATCAGACGGCCATGGACCAGATCTGTGCCCGGATCAGTTCCCGCCCACGTGAACCGATGACCGGCAGTGGCTCGTTGCTGTCGGTGCTCGACGGCGTGGAGAGTGATCGGCTGCTCCGCATCAAGGAGATCTGCGAACATCTCGCGGTCTCGGCTACCGAGGTGCGGGGTTTCCCCTCGACGATGGTCGACATGGCCGACCGACTTTTGGGTGGACAGGCCACGCACCTGTGGTCGCGACTGACCGCGTTGTCGCCGGTCATCGCCGAGGCGGCCCGCCGCGACCGGCAACTCGGTGCGCATGCGGTGATCGTCGATGGTGCCGGTCCGGGCGACGCCGCCCTGTTCGACGCGGCGGCCGACCATCTGGCAGCTGGCGGGCGCTGGCGGTCGAAGCTGCGTCGTTCACCCGCGCAGCGAGCTGTCGAGGAGTCGGCGGTACGAGCACTGGTGGATGGTCGCGAACCCACCGATGCGGCCTCGCTCCGGTTTGTCGCCGACCATCTGACCGTCACCGAAGCCGTGTATCAGGCGCATCGTCTGCTGGCCGACCTGCATGTCCCCATCGACACCTCCGGTTCGCGCTCGGCCCAGCTCAACCTGCTCGTCCGCCTCGATACCCAGCTGAGCTGGATCTCGGATCTGGTCGCCCGGCGTGACCGCCTGGTGCATGAACTGGAAGCGATCAGTCCCGGCGGGCCGCGTCCGCGCACCGTTGCCGCGGTCGCCGAGGTGGCGCAGCAGGCCAGGCTGATCGCCGCCACCAACGACGCGGTGATCGCCGAGACCGAACTCGCCGACACCGCATACGCGCTGTCGCACGAGGTGGAGAAGGGGCCGTCGCCGGAAGGCGACGCGCTGGTCGCCGCGCTGGCCAATGCCGACGCCGACGCCATTCGGCAGGCCCGCCGCGCCTACGTCGCCGCACGCGCGGAGTACGACGAGCAGATCGCCGTCGACCTGCTCGGACTCCGGTTGCGCAGCAAAGCGCCGGAACTGTTCGCGGCGGTTGTCGACAACCCCGAGGACCCCGCCTGGGTCGGCCGCGCACGAGACTTGAGCGCGGCCTGGTCGTGGCGGCGTGCGCACACCTGGGCGGCGGAACGCTCCGACCCGCATCGGGAAGCCGAGCTGGCCGCCGCGCTCGACCAGGTTGAGGTGGACATCGCGGCGACGACCACGCGCCTCGCGGCGGCACGGGCGTGGCGGGCGTGTCTGGCACGCACCACCGTCACCCAGATCCAGGCGTTGCAGTCCTACCGCGATCACATGATCAACCTCGGTAAGGGATCGGGGAAGCACGCCAGTCGATTCCGGGCGGCCGCTCGTGAGTCGATGGTGCAGGCGCAGTCGGCGGTGCCGGCGTGGATCATGTCGATCAGCCAGGTGTCGCAGATCTTGCCCCCGACCGGTGACGCCTTCGACGTCGTCATCGTCGACGAAGCCAGCCAGGCCGACGTCACCAGTGCATTTCTGCTGTGGCTCGCGCCGCGGGTGATTGTGGTCGGCGACGACCGGCAGTGCGCGCCGACCGGGCTGGCCGGCACGACCCTCGACGAGGCCTTCGCGAAGCTCGACGCGCAGCTTCCTGACCTGCCGCACTACCTGCGCGACAGTCTCACGCCCCGGACCAGCCTGTTCGCGCTGCTGCGCAGCAGACTCGGGCATGTCGTCGCCCTGCGCGAACACTTCCGGTCGATGCCGGAGATCATCGAGTTCTCCTCACGACAGTTCTATCGTGGGTCGCCGCTGGTCCCGGTCCGTCAGTTCGGCGCCGACCGACTCGATCCGCTGCGCACGGTACGCGTCGAGGGCGAAGCGCAGGGATCGGGTGCCGCGCTGACGAATGAGGCTGAGGCACAGGCGATCTCTGAGGCGATCGAAGGTTGTCTGGCCGACCCTGCCTATGTGGGACTGGATTTCGGGGTGATCGCGCTGCAGGGCACCAAGCAGGTGGAACTGCTCGAACGGACCATCCGGGACCGGGTCGGCGAACAGGCGTGGCGTGCGCGCCGAATCCGGGTCGGCTCGCCACCGGACTTCCAGGGCGACGAGCGACGCGTCGTCTTCCTGTCGATGGTGGTCTCCGATCCAGGTGCGATCTCGGCGCTCACCCGCGCCGAATCCCAACGCCGGTTCAATGTGGCCGCTTCGCGTGCGATGGACCAGCTCTGGCTGTTCCATTCGATTGACTTGGATGACCTGCGGGACAACGATCTTCGGTATTCGCTGCTGGGTTATATGCAGGCGAATGCCGGCACGGTGACGGCACCCATGCCGCATGATGTCCCCGATCATGAGCGCGTCGAACCCTTCGACAACCTGCTCGAGCAGCAGGTCTTCAACCGGCTTGTCGCGCTCGGCTACCACGTGACCCCGAAGGTCACGGTGAACAACCGCGATATCGATCTCGTCGTGACGGGCGCCGATGCGAGGATGGCGGTCGAATGCGATGCCGACACGTTCCGGACCACCGGGCGCCAGGCTCGGTCCGATCTCGAACGGGAACGTGAACTTCGCCGGTGCGGGTGGGAGTTCGTGCGCGTCCGGGAGTCGGAATTCGCTTTCGATCCCGACCGGGTGATCGCGTCGGTCGCCGCGGCGCTCGACGCCCGCGGGTGTAAGCCAGGTTCCGTCATCGATTCGGCGGCCCCGGCGCCCGATGACGGTGCCGATGCCGAACGGGCGGCCTGGCAGCCGATCGATCTCAGCGCTGGGGACTGAGTAGCGGGGACTGGGTAGCGGGGACTGGGTACCGGTCGCGTGCCGGTCAGGCGGTATCCGGGTCCTGTTCGGCGCTGGTCGTGGCGGCGATCCAGGTGCGCAGTTCGTCGGCGGTCGTGTCCGGGTCGCGGTCGCGCCGCACCACGAGTCCCTTGACGAAGCTGACCTTGTCGCCGTCGTGGCGGGGGACGACGTGCAGGTGGGTGTGAAAGACGGTCTGGAAGGCGGCGCGCCCGTCGTTGAGCGCGAGGTTGACCCCGTCGGCCGACAGTGGGCCCGAACGCATCGCGGTGGCGACCCGCTGCCCGGCGCGGATCAGGGCGCCGCCGTGGGCGGGGTCGAGATCGGCGAGCCCGGACGAGTGGACGCGGGGTACCAGCAGCGTATGGCCGCGAGTGACCGGCCGGATGTCGAGAAAGCCGACGATGTCGTCGTCGGAGTAGACGATGCGGGCCGGTGCAATACCGGCCACGATGTCGCAGAAGACGCACGCAGTCATGGCTCAACCCTAGTGGCGACATTCGGGGTGGGGTAGATCACATCACGATTTCATAACGATATGCCGAGCGATTGTTCGGGTGTCACGGCGGTTGTGGAAATCCGGCTGAACAGTGCCGATCATCGGGTCGGCTGACCTACTCGAGTGGGGCTGGAAAGTTACTCGCGGGGTTACCGGCGGGTATACCCGGGGGTCGGCGATAAACATGAGGGATCCCTCACTTTCGTGTGTCATCATGGTTCTCACGTTCACGTCGACGCCGACTCGATGCCGAGTTGTTGGCCGTCAATGTCCTTGTGTGGCAGACGTGTTCGGGTTGTCGCGCCCACCGGAGGGGGTGACGACCGCCCCCTGGAGCAACCGCCCGACAAATGGCGTGACCACAACGACCAGTGCTTGTCGATGTGTCGCGCGGCCGTAGAGGCCGCGGGCACATGACCACCCAGCATGACCGCGACCGCAGAGGAGACCTCGTGACCGTCGACCAATTCCGCACCGGAGCACATGACGCCGCACACGCCGATCGACCGACCGGCACCCTGATCGACCGGCTGGCCGCCGGCGAGGCCTATGCGATCAGCTTCGGAGGTCAGGGCGCGCAGTGGTTGCCCACCCTCGCGGAACTGGTCATCGACGCCGACCTCGAACATCGCATCGCCAAGATCGTCGAAGCCGCCGAACGCCTGGTCGAGCCGGTCGCCGATCGGCTCACCGTCGCACGTGCCGCCGGCTTCCACCCGCTGACCTGGGTTCATGCGCTCGATGCCGGTGACGAGGTCCCCTCCGACGCGGCGCTGGCCGACTTCACCCTGTCGGGTCCCGGCGTGCTGCTGACCCAGCTGGCCGCACTCGAATCGCTCAAGAAGCAGGGACTCGACCCCGCCTCGATCGCCCCGGCCGCCGTCATCGGACATTCGCAGGGCTCGCTGGCCGTGGACGCCGTCGCAGTGGCCGGGCAGGTCGCCGAAACCGGCGAGGGTCTGCTGCTGGCCGTGTCGAACCTCATCGGTGCCGCGGGTGCGCTGATCGCCCGTCGTCGCGGTCTGGGCATCGCCACCGAGGGGTCGCCGATGCTGTCGGTCGCCGGCATCACCCCGGCGCGGGTGGCCGCGGTGCTCGCCGACTATCGGAACGGTCTCAGCGAGGCCGAACTCGTCACCGCTCCGGTGATCGCCATCCAGAACAGCCGTAACTCGGTCGTCCTGTCCGGTGCACCCCGCCACCTGGCCGGCTTCGTGGCGCTGTGCGACAAGATCGCCGCGGCCGAGGCCGACGAGCGTAAGCGCAAGCTGACTGGCGGCGAACCGTTCGCCCCCAAATTCGACCACCTCGACGTCTCGGTGGCCTTCCATCACCCGGGGATGGCCGACGCGGTCGACCTGGTCGTCGAGTGGGCGCAGACCTGTGGCATCGATGCCGAGGTTGCCCGGCGCCACGCGACCGAGATCCTGGTCGACCCGGTCGACTGGGTGGCCACCGTCGACAACTGCGTCGCCGAGGGTGTGCGCTGGATCCTCGACTTCGGTCCCGGTGACCTGGCCACCCGACTGACGTCGCCGCTGGTCCGCGGTCAGGGTGTGGGCCTGGTGCCCGCCGCGCTGCGCGTCGGACAGCGAAACCTGTTCAGCCCGGGCGGCATCCCCGAGGTCGCACCGCCGTGGAGCCGATTCGCCCCCACGCTGGCCGAACTGCCCGACGGCCGTCGGGTGGTCGAGACCGCCTTCACCCGTCTGACCGGTCGCTCGCCGATCCTGCTGGCAGGCATGACCCCGACCACCGTCGACCCGGCCATCGTCGCCGCGGCCGCCAACGCCGGCCACTGGGCCGAACTCGCGGGTGGCGGGCAGGTCACCGAAGACATCTTCGCCGCCAATATCGCCAAGCTGACCGACCTGCTGGAGCCGGGACGCGAAGCAGCCTTCAACGCCCTGTTCCTCGATCCGTACCTGTGGAAGCTGCAGCTCGGCGGCAAGCGACTGGTCCAGAAGGCCCGCGCACAAGGTGCCCCGATCGACGGTGTCATCGTCACCGCCGGTATCCCCGAACTCGACGACGCGGTCGCCATGGCGGACGAGTTCGTCGACGCCGGCCTGCGGTTCGTCGCCTTCAAGCCGGGCACGGTCGAGCAGATCCGCGCCGTCGTGCGGATCGCCGCCGAGGTTCCCCACCACCCGGTCATCGTGCAGATCGAGGGGGGCCGCGCCGGTGGACACCACTCGTGGGAGGACCTCGACGATCTGCTGCTGGCCACCTACGGTGAGCTGCGGGCACGGGCGAACATCGTCGTCTGCGTCGGCGGCGGTATCGGCACCCCCGAACGCGCCAGCGAGTACCTGACCGGTAGCTGGTCCCAGCGCTACGGATACCCGGTCATGCCGCTCGACGGCATCCTCGTCGGAACCGCGGCGATGGCCACCAAGGAAGCCACCACCGCCCCCGAGGTCAAGCAACTCCTCGTCGACACCGAGGGCTGCGACGAGTGGATCGGTGCCGGACACGCCACCGCCGGTATGGCTTCGGGCCGCTCCCAGCTCGGCGCCGACATCCACGAGATCGACAACACCGCTTCACGGTGCGGCCGCATCCTCGACGAGGTCGCCGGCGACCAGGACGCGGTCGTGGCGCGTCGCGACGAGATCATCGCCGCGATGGCCGATACCGCCAAGCCGTTCTTCGGCGAGGTCGGGGAGATGACCTACCGCGAGTGGCTCGATCGCTACGCCGCCCTCGCGGTCGGCGATGCGGGCGAAGACCGGCTGCCGTGGGCCGACATCACCTGGCAGCAGCGGTTCGTCGAGATGTTGCAGCGCACCGAGGCCCGCATGCATCCGCAGGACTCGGGTGCCATCCCGACAATGTTCGCCGACCTCGCCTCCACCAGCGATCCCCATGCCGCCATCGACGCGCTGGGCAGCGTGTACCCGGCCATCAACGGTGACATCCTGCACCCGGCCGACGTCGCCTTCTTCTTCGAGCTGTGCCGCACCCCCGGCAAGCCGGTCAACTTCGTCCCGGTCATCGACAAGGACGTCCGTCGCTGGTGGCGCAGTGACTCGCTGTGGCAGGCCCACGACGCGCGGTATCCCGCCGATGCCGTCTGCATCATCCCCGGCCCGGTGGCCGTCGCCGGGATCACCCGCGTCGATGAGCCGGTCGGCGAACTGCTGGACCGCTTCGAGGCGCAGATCGCCGCCGACCTGGCCGACGCAGGTACCGCAGCGGTGACCGTCGACTCGCGTAAGCGGGCCGGCTTGGTCGAGCACTTCGGTGTCATCAGCACCGTGATCGAGGCCGACGACGTGTCCTGGGCCGGGCGGATCGTGCCCAGCCCGATCGCGCTGCTCGGTGATCGCGACAAGTGGGAGATCGTCGACGCCGATCGCGCCGAACACGGTCCCAGCGGTGCGGTCCTGGAGCGCGTCGCCGACGATCGCTTCGACCTCAGTGTGCCGATTTCCGGTGCCGCCGTTCGCATCCCGCTGACCGCGTCCGCGAGCCTCGTCGACGGTGGCAGCCCGCTCATCGGCCTCGACGCCGCGGCCGGTGCGATGCGGGAGATCCTGACCGTCGCCGCCGGTGGCGGACTCGCCGAGGTCGCCGACGGCGCCGCCGTCACCGGCGTGACCTGGCAGCCCGATTCGGTCGCCGACCACGCCGCCGTCACCGGATTCTCGCTGCCGCCGCGCCTGCGCCCGACCACCCCGACCGAGCCCTTCGGCTTCGCGGTGCCCGACACTCTCGTCGTGGCCTGCTGGCCGAGCGTCTTCAGCGTCATCGGGGCTGCCCGCACGGCCGACGGCGCACCCGTCGTGGAGGGCCTGCTCGACCTGGTCCACCTCGACCACGCGATCGCACTCACCGGCGACATCCCCGCCGAGCAGGCCGAGCTGCAGGTCACCGCGCGTGGCGGCGCCGTCTACGACGCCGAGGTCGGACGCGTCATCGAGGTGAGCGTGGAGGTCGCCGGCCCGGCCGGTCCGATCGCCACCCTCGCCGAGCGATTCGCCATCCGTGGTCGTCTCGGTGATGCCGAGCTGGTCGACCCGGTTCGCGCCGGTGGTGCCGTCACCGACGAGGGCACCGCGACCCGCAAGCTGCTGCGCTCGGCGACGATCACCGCCCCGGCGCGGATGAACGGTTTCGCCGTCGTCTCCGGTGACCACAACCCGATCCACACCGACCGGGCAGCCGCCGCGCTGGCCGGACTCGGTGACCCGATCGTGCACGGCATGTGGCTCTCGGCCGCCGCACAGCAGGTGGTCACCGCCACCGACGCGAAGGCGCCGACGCCGTCCGCGCGGCCGCTGATCGGTTGGACCGCGCGGTATCTGGGGATGGTCCGCCTCGGTGACACGATCACCGTCCGGGTCGACCGCGTCGGCCTCGACGCCGGTCGTGAGGTCGTCGAGGTCAGCGCCAAGGTCGGCGACGATCTGGTGATGAGTGCGACCGGTCTGCTGGCCGCCCCGCGCACGGTCTACGCCTTCCCGGGACAGGGCATCCAGAGCAAGGGGATGGGCCTCGACGCCCGCTCCCGTTCGGCTGCGGCCCGCAAGATCTGGGACCGCGCCGACAAGCACACCCGCGCCGCCCTCGGCTTCTCGATTCTCGCGGTGGTGCGCGACAACCCGACGAGCATCGTCGCCGGCGGAACCACCTACAACCACCCCGACGGTGTGCTGAACCTGACCCAGTTCACCCAGGTCGCGATGGCCACACTGGGCGTCGCGCAGATCGCCGAACTCAAGGAGTCCGGCGGGTTCGTCGAAGGCGCCATCACCTGCGGCCACTCGGTGGGTGAGTACAACGCGTTGGCGGCCTGCGCCGGTGTGCTGCCGCTGGAGGCGGTCCTGGAGGTCGTGTTCCAGCGCGGCGAGGCCATGCACCATCTGGTCCCGCGTGACGAGTTGGGGCGCAGCGACTACCGGATGGCCGCCATCCGCCCGAGCCAGTTCGGTCTGGCCGACGACGAGGTCAGCGACTTCGTCGCCGGGATCGGCGCCGAGATCGGTGAATTCCTCGAGGTCGTCAACCTGAACCTGCTCGGTTCGCAGTACGCCATCGCCGGTACCGTGCGCGGCCTGGAGCACCTGGAAGCCGAGATCGACCGTCGCCGTGCCGAATTCGGTGGCAAGCGGTCCTTCATCCTGGTGCCCGGCATCGACGTGCCGTTCCATTCGACGGTGCTGCGCGCCGGCGTGCCGGAGTTCCGCGAGAAGCTCGGCGAACTGCTGCCCGAGCACATCGACCCGGAGATCCTGGTCGGTCGCTACATCCCGAACCTGGTGCCGCGCCTGTTCAACCTGGAGCGCGCCTACATCGAGGAGATCGCGGCGTTGGTCCCCTCGCAGCCGCTCGACGAGGTGCTCGCGAACTGGGAAGCGTGGGCGGCCACACCCTCCGCGCTGGTCCGCGTCGTGCTCATCGAGTTGCTGGCCTGGCAGTTCGCCAGCCCGGTCCGCTGGATCGAGACACAGGAACTGCTGTTCGCCGGCACTGAGCGTGGCGGCCTGGCCGTGCAGCGTTTCGTGGAGATCGGCCTCAAGGGCGCGCCGACCCTGTCGGGCCTGGCGTCCAACACCCTGAAGCTCGACGACTATGCGGCCGCGACCACCGAGGTGGTCAACGTCGAACGCGACTCGGATGTGATCCTGGCCAAGGATGCCGGTGTCGAACCCGAGGACGACGAGCTTCCGGCGGAGGCCGAAGCGACCGCGGCGCCCGACGCCGCACCCGCACCGGCAGCGGCCCCGGCTGCTCCGGCCGCCCCGGCCGCCCCGACCGCGGCGGCCGGTGCACCCCGACCCGACGACATCGCCTTCGGCCCGGCCGACGCGGTGCGCGCAGTGATCGCACTGTGGACCAAGATGCGCGTCGACCAGATCGGTTCGGCCGACACCATCGAGGCACTGTGCGACGGTGTCTCGTCACGCCGCAACCAGCTGTTGCTCGACATCGGCGGTGAGCTCGGACTCGGCGCCATCGACGGTGCCGCCGAAGCCGACATGGTTGCGCTGTCCTCGACCGTCGAATCGTTGGCCCGCGGCTACCGGCCGCTCGGCCCGGTGTTGACCGACGCGGTGTCCGATCAGGTCCGTAAGGTGCTCGGACCGCTGGGTAAGCGGCAGGCCTACATCACCGACCGCGTGTCGGGTGTGTGGCAGCTGGGCCCGGGTTGGGGCCTGCATGCCGCGGTCGCCGTCGCGCTCGGTACCCGGGACGGTGCCAGCGTCCGTGGCGAGGATCTGGGCAACCTGCTCGACGGTGCCCTCGGCAACGCCGACGCCCTGGACGCGCTGATCGATCGCGCGGTGACCTCCGTCGGTGCTGCCAAGGGGATCGCGGTGGCCAAGCCTGCCGGCGACGCCGGCAGCGGTGCCACCGTGGACGCGGCGGCCCTCGGTGAGTTCACCGAGGCGATCACCGGTCGTTCCGGTGCGCTCGCATCGGCTGCGTACACGGTCCTGGAGAAGCTGGGCCTGGCCGACGCGGCGGAGACCGCCGAGGTCGTCGTCGACGAGAACGCGTTGGTCGTCGAGCGTGTCAGCGCCGAACTCGGTTCGGATTGGGCGCGTACCGTCGCACCGGTCTTCGACGACGCCAAGGTGGTGCTGATCGATGATCGCTGGGCCACCGCCCGCGAGGATCTGGTCCGCATCTGGCTGGCCGACGAACACGATCTCGACGCCGACTTCGAGCGGGTCATCGGCGGCTTCGCCGGTGCCGGTCACACTGTCGCCCAGCACGCCACCTGGTGGCAGGGCAAGGCGCTGGCCGCCGGGAACAGCGTGCACGCACGCACTTTTGCGGCCATCGCGGAAGCTGCCGAGGATCCGGGCACGGGTCGTTACGCCGGTGACATCGCGGTCGTGACCGGGGCGAGTAAGGCCTCCATCGCCGCCGGTGTGGTCGGTCGTCTGCTGGCCGGCGGTGCCACCGTCATCGCCACCACGTCGCGGCTGGACTCGGCGCGCCTGGCCTTCTACAAGGAGCTCTACCGGACCCATGCACGTGCCGGGGCGGCCCTGTGGGTCGCGCCGACCAACATGGCGTCCTACACCGACGTCGACGATCTGGTCGAGTGGATCGGTGCCGAGCAGACCGAGAACCTGGGCAGCACCACGGCCATCGTCAAGCCTGCGATGAAGCCGACGCTGCTGTTCCCGTTCGCCGCTCCGCGAGTGGCCGGTGACCTCACCGACGCCGGTGGTCGCGCCGAACTGGAGATGAAGGTCCTGCTGTGGTCGGTCGAGCGGATGATCGCCGGTCTGTCCGAGCTGCACGCCGACCATGACATCGCGGCCCGTCTGCACATCGTGCTGCCGGGTTCCCCCAACCGGGGCATGTTTGGCGGCGACGGCGCCTACGGCGAGAGCAAGGCCGCGCTGGATGCGCTGGTGCAGCGCTGGGCTGCCGAGGAGTCGTGGGGATCGCGAACCACGCTGGCGCACGCGCTGATCGGTTGGGTGCGTGGCACCGGGCTGATGGGCCACAACGACGGCATGGTCGACGCTGTCGAGGCCGCCGGGGTGCGAACCTGGAGCACCGACGAGATGGCCGGCGAGCTACTGAGCCTGTGCACTCCGGAACAGCGGCTGGCGGCGCGGTCGGCGGCGATCACCGCAGACTTCACCGGCGGTCTCGATCCGGCAACCGTCGACCTGAAGGCGCTCGCGGCCGTGGCCGCGGAGGCACCGGCCGAAGAGGAGGCCGACGCCGACGCGGCGATCGCCACCGTCGCCGCGCTGCCTGCCCCGGCCCGTGCGCCCGAGGGGATGCGCCCGAATTGGCCGGCGATCGACGCCCGGCCTGAGGACCTGGTCGTCATCGTCGGCGCGGGGGAGCTGGGGCCGTTCGGTTCGGCACGCACCCGTTTCGAGATGGAGGTCGACGAGAAGCTCTCCGCCGCAGGCGTTGTCGAGCTGGCCTGGAACACCGGTCTGATCCGTTGGGATTCGCTGCCCAAGCCGGGTTGGTATGACACCGAGACCGATGAGCTGGTGCCGGAGAGCGACATCGCCGAGCGCTACCACGACGAGGTCGTCTCCCGCTGCGGTATCCGCCGCTACGCCGACGACGGTGAGATGATCGACAACACCTCGCCGTTGCTGACTTCGGTGTTCCTCGACGAGGATCTCAGCTTCACGGTGAACTCCGAGGCGGAGGCGCGTGCATTCGCGTCGGCGAATCCGGAGAAGACCCGCGTCGCAGTCGATCCCGAGTCCGGTGACTGGCGGGTGACACGACTGGCGGGCACCGAGATCCGGGTGCCGCGCAAGTTCGAGCTGAGCCGGACCGTCGGTGGCCAGATTCCGACCGGCTTCGACCCGACCCGCTGGGGTGTCACCCCCGATATGGCCGAGTCGATCGACCGGGTCGCATTGTGGAACCTGGTCGCCACCGTCGATGCCTTCCTGACCTCTGGCTTCACCCCGAGCGAACTGATGCGCTGGGTGCACCCGGGTCTGGTCGCCAACACCCAGGGCACCGGTATGGGCGGTATGACGTCCATGCGTGAGCTGTACATCAACACCATCCTGGGCGAGTCCAAGGCCAACGACATCCTGCAGGAAGCCCTGCCGAATATCGTTGCCGCCCATGTCGTCCAGTCCTATGTCGGCAGCTATGGCGCGATGATCCACCCGGTCGCCGCCTGCGCCACCGCGGCCGTCTCGGTCGAGGAGGGCGCGGACAAGATCCGGCTGGGCAAGGCGCTGTTCGCGGTCGCCGGCGGGTTCGACGACCTGGGAATCGAAGGCATCGTCGGCTTCGGCGACATGTCCGCGACCGCGGAGTCGGCGAAGATGTCGGCGCGCGGCATCGAGGACCGCCGGTTCTCCCGAGCCAACGATCGTCGTCGCGGCGGATTCGTCGAATCCCAGGGCGGCGGAACGATTCTGCTGGCGCGCGGTGACGTCGCGACACAGATGGGACTGCCGGTTCTCGGGGTCGTGGCCTGGGCGCAGAGCTTCGGCGACGGTGTGCACACCTCGATCCCGGCCCCCGGCCTGGGTGCACTCGGTGCGGCGCGTGGTGCCGATTCGTCGCCGCTGGCCTGCGCGCTGAGCTCGCTGGGAGTCAGCGCCGACGATGTCGCGGTAGTCTCCAAGCACGACACCTCCACGCGGGCGAACGATCCCAACGAGTCCGAGCTGCATGAGCGGCTGGCCGAGGCGATCGGCCGCGGTGCCGGTGCACCGTTGTTCGTGGTGTCGCAGAAGTCGCTGACCGGACATGCCAAGGGTGGCGCCGCCGCCTTCCAGCTGATCGGTCTGTGCCAGCTGCTGCGCGACGGCGTGATCCCGCCCAACCGCAGCCTGGACTGCGTCGACGAGAAGATGAAGGAGTACCCGCACCTGGTGTGGCCGCGTGAGACGCTGCACCTCGGTGAGCGTTTCCCGCTCAAGGCGGGGCTGCTGACCAGCCTGGGCTTCGGTCACGTCTCCGGTCTGATCGCCGTGGTTCACCCCGAGGCCTTCGTGGCCACCCTGGGCGAAGCCGATCGGGACGACTACCGCGAGCGTGCGGCACAGCGCCTGCGTCAGGGCAACCAGCGTTTCCTGGAGTCGATGCACGGCGGCGAACCCGCCTACCGTCGCCCGGCCGACCGCCGGTTCGACGAGACGGTCGACGAGCATGACGCCGAGGCCGGTCTGCTGCTCGATCCGGCGGTCCGTCTGGGTGCAGACGGCGCCTACGGGTCGCGGTGACCACGGAGGATACGTCGGTGAGCGTGCTGGGTGTGGGGATCGACATCGTCTCGATCCCGGAGTTCGGCGAGCAGCTCAAACAGCCGGGAACGACGTTCGCCGACCGCTTCACGGTCGGCGAACGTCGGGACTCGGCGGCCGGAACCGGCGATGACGCGCGGCATCTCGCGGCTCGCTGGGCGGCGAAGGAAGCGGTGATCAAGGCATGGTCGGTGAGCCGGTTCGCGCGGTCACCGTTGCTGCCGCTGATCCGGCACAGCGACATCGAGGTCGTCACCGACAACTGGGGTCGTCCTGCTATCCGACTTTCCGGTGAGATCGGGGAGTTGTTGGCGGACACCACGATGCACATCTCGCTGACCCACGACGGAGACACCGCGGCTGCGGTGGCGATCCTCGAAGGCCGCTAGCTTGTCGCACTAGTCGTCGCTGGTCGATTCCTCGAGCAGGAGATAGCCGGCCAGCATCCGCTTGAGTTCGGATACGGTCCGGTCGTGGTTGTGGCCGTCTTGCACGGAAAAGCTGAGCAGCGAGTACGCGGTGTGGACGAGGACCTGCGCCATCATCTCCCGTCGGCTCGACTGGGATGGTGTCAGCGGCGCCAGGATGCGTGCGACCTGTTCGGCCAGGACCCGCTCGTTGAGCGAGGCGGTCGCCCGGGTGGCCGGAGTGGACTGCACCGCGAGCCAGACCGCCCGCCGGGACGGATCGGTGCGCCACAGCGCGGCAAGGTGATCGAGAAACTTCTCCAGCAGGCTGGGCCACTCCAGGGAGGGCACTTCGGTGGCGAAGGCCGCCAATTCCTCTCGGACGTCGACTGTGTCCTGACGATCGAGTTCGCACACGATCACGTACTTGTTCGCGAAGTACTGGTAGAGCGTCCCGATGGGCACCTCGGCCCGGGCCGCGATCTCCTCACAGGTGAGCGACTCGAAACCGACGTCGATTAGCAGATCGCGTGCGGCGACGAGCATTCCCTCGAACTTCCGCTTGCTGCGCTCCTGGGTGGGCCGCTTGCGGGGGACCAGCGGCTCGGCGATCACCTCCGACATCGAGGTGCACTCACACCGACAGGTCGCGCCGCAGCTTCGCCACATGTCCGGTGGCCCGGACGTTGTACTGGGCGAGTGCGATCGTGCCGTCTTCGTCGACGAGGAAGGTGGAGCGGATCACGCCGTTGACGATCTTGCCGTAGAGCTTCTTCTCGCCGAAGGCTCCCCACTCGGTGAGGACCGACTTCTCCGGGTCGCTGAGCAGCGGGAAGGTCAGCCCTTCCTGGTCGATGAACTTCCGCAGCTTCTCGGGCTTGTCCGGTGAGATGCCGATGACGTCGATACCCGCACCCTCCAGTTCGGCGAGGCTGTCGCGGAAATCGCAGGCCTGCTTGGTGCATCCCGGCGTCGAAGCGGCGGGGTAGAAGTACACGATCACCTTGCGTCCGGCGTAGTCGGACAGGGAGACGGGTGCCGAATCGGCATCGGGGAGGGTGAAGGCCGGCGCCTTGTCACCCACCGACAAACGTGTGGTCTCTGCCATGACCGCAAGGCTAGTCGATCGTCGTCCGCGCCCGTGGCTACGCGCCGATCAACGGTATGGATGCCGTAGAGTCGAGACGTTGTCGTTCGCGGCCGTCCGTCCCTCGGGACGGATACGGTCACCGGGCGACATCCTGCATCAGTCGACCAGCACCGGGAGGAACACGTGGCCGGGGATACCGAACGCATCGAGCAGGACATCGCCAAGGCCCGTGAGGACCTCGCCGCGACGCTCGATCAGCTCGCGGCTCGCGCCAACCCGCAGCGGCTCGCCGACGATGCCAAATCGAAGGCCATTGCGACCCTGTCGCAGCCGCCGGTGAAATACACCATCGCCGGTGTGGGTGCCCTCGTGCTGATCCTGGTGATCCGCAAGGTCGTCAGTTGATCTCCGGTCGCAGCCGCATTGTCCGCGGCGCGACCGCAGCCACCGCCTTCATCGCCGCATTGTCCGTATTGTCGGGCTGTGCGAGCGAACCCACCTATCCCGACTCGGTCGGGAACGTCGCCGCCGTCGACACCTTGGGGCACCCGACCATCAGCGTCACCGGTTGGGGTGACCGACCGATGAACGACGAGGCTGTCGGCGTCATGCCGGGTGCGCCGATCGTCGTCGCAGCGCATGCCGGTCGGCTGACGTCGGTGGCACTGTCGGGACCCGACGGCCGCGTGACGGGGCACCTTCGTGACGGCGGGCAGTCGTGGGTGCCAGACGGCACACTCGACTACGGCGCCGACTACACGCTGACCGCGGTGGCGCGGGGTGTGGACAGTGACGGTGCCCGGCAGCTCCGCTTCTCGACGGCGTCTGCGGATTCGCTCGCGAGTGTCGCCTCGGTCACCGACGACGGTGAGACGGTCGGCGTCGGACAGCCGGTGATGATCAACTTCGATTCGCCGGTCGTCGACAAGCGCACCGCCCAACGGGCCATCACGATTCGCACCGATCCACCCGTGCCGGGCGCCTTCTACTGGGTCAACGACAGCATGCTGCGCTGGCGCCCACAGCACTTCTGGGCGTCGGGGACCAAGGTGACGGTCGACGCCCGGCTGCGGGGCATCTCGCTCGGCAATGGGGTGTACGGGGCCAATGATCTGCACACCTCGTTCCGGGTTGGTCGACGATTCGTGGCGATCGCGGACGACAACACCAAGACGATCACGGTGTGGGTCGGCGGCAAGGTCGTGCGGACGATGCCCACCTCGATGGGCAAGGACTCCTCGCCGACCAATACGGGTACGTATATCGTCGCCGAACGCGATCCCAGCGTGATCATGGACTCCTCAACCTACGGTGTACCGGTGAAGTCGGCCGGCGGCTATCGGGAGGTCGTCTACGACGCGACCCGGATCTCCTTCAGTGGCATTTACGTTCACGCCGCCCCGTGGTCTGTGGGTGACCAAGGTAACACCGACGTCAGCAACGGCTGCCTCAATGTGAGCCCGGACAACGCGGCCTGGTTCCTCGGTAAGGCGTTGCGCGGCGACATTGTGATCGTGAAAAACACTGTGGGCCCACCTCTTCCGGGTGACGATGGTCTCGGCGACTGGAATGTGCCGTGGTCGACGTGGCAGCGGGGCAACGCCGAATAACGCCCCTGACCAGCCGATTTCACTTCTGCGGGGGTCGTCATGTAACGTTCTCTCTCGCAACGACAAGCGCCATTAGCTCAATTGGCAGAGCAGCTGACTCTTAATCAGCGGGTTCGGGGTTCGAGTCCCTGATGGCGCACCACCAAGACAAGACGCCCCGCTTCGGCGGGGCGTCTTGTCTCGTCTGTGTCGAACGATTCGCTGGGATGGGCGTGAACCAGCCGAACGACGGACATCGACAAATCGGGTAAACCCGGTGTCTCGTACACTGTGGCGATAGGTGCGGTCGGCATTCCCGGGAGTCCGGGAAGTTCGTGGATTCCGAGGTGGCTTCGGGGTCGGATCGAGGTGGGAGAATGATGGTGATCGGACGAGCCCGGCGCGGATCGGTGTTGGCTGGAGCCGCGGTTCTCGCTGTGGTCGGATTGGTGACGTCCTGCTCGTCGCAGGAACCCAAGTACCCCACCAACGTTCAGAGCGCGAACCTCATCGACGACCTGCTGCAGCCGGGCCTCGACTTCTCGATCTTCGGCGAGGGCCAGGGTCCGCTGCACGACAAGGCGGTCGGAGTACAGCCCGGGGCACCGATCACCGTGCAGGCCTCCGACGGGGCGATCAGCAGCGTCGTGATCAAGAAGTCCAACGGCGAGCCCGTCCGCGGTGAGCTCAGCGAGGACGGCACACAGTGGGTCAAGCGCGAGCCGCTCGGCTACAACAAGAGCTACACGCTCGTCGCCGAGGCCCGGGGCGTCGGTGGTACCAGCGTCAAGCAGGTCACGTTCACCACCAGCGCGCCGAACAACCTCACCCAGGCCTATGTCACGCCGACTGTCGAGGATCGCATCGTCGGCGTCGGGCAGCCGGTCGCGGTCAAGTTCGACGAGTCGATTCCCGATCGCAAGGCCGCCGAGCGGGCCATCCGGATCAAGACCGAGCCGGCCGTCGACGGCGCCTTCTACTGGATCAGTGACACCGAGGTTCGCTGGCGTCCCGAGAAGTTCTGGAAGACCGGCACCAAGGTCAAGGTCGAGGTCAACACCGAGGGCATCGATCTCGGTGACGGACTGTTCGGCCAGGAGAACGTCAAGCGCGAGTTCACCATCGGACGGTCGATGATCATCACCGCCGACGATCACACCAAGCAGGTCGTGTTCAAGCGCGACGGCAAGGTGATCAAGACCATGCCCACCTCGATGGGTAAGCCGGGCGCCGAGACCGACAACGGGATTTACCTCGTCTCGGACAAGCACGAGCACATCATCATGGACTCGTCGACCTATGGTGTCCCGATCAACTCCGCTGACGGCTATCGGACCCCGGTCGACTACGCCACCCGGATGTCCTACAGCGGGATCTTCTTCCATTCGGCTCCCTGGTCGGTGTGGGCGCAGGGCAACACCAACACGAGCCACGGCTGCCTCAATCTGAGCCCGGACAACGCGCTGTGGGTCATGCAGAACACGCTGCGCGGCGATCCGGTGGTGGTCCGCAACACCGATGGCGGCACCCTGCCGGTCACCGATGGCCTCGGTGACTGGAATATCGACTGGGCGAAGTGGAAGAAGGGCAACGCCGACGGCTGATGCCGTGAGGTGCGGCGCATCCGTGGCGCCGATTACATTCTGCCATTGAGCACTGTTACGATCTCGGCTGACATTAGTCAGCCGACCATCGAGGTGCACCGCATGCCCGTTCGTTCCGCCTGGGAAAACGACGACCTGACCGCTCTGCGCGATCTGGCTCGCAGCTTCTGCGAGAAAGAGATCAAGCCCAACATCGAGAAGTTCATCGATCAGCACCATGTGGATCGTGACCTGTGGAACAAGGCCGGTGAACTCGGTCTGCTGTGCATCTCGATTCCGGAGGAGTACGGCGGCGGCGGGGGAGACTTCGCCCACGAGGCCGTGCTGATCGAGGAGCAGGCACGGGTCGCCGACACCGCCTGGGGCGCGAGCCTGCACAGCGGCATCGTCGCCCACTACATCCTGTCCTACGGCTCGGAAGAGCAGAAGCGGACCTGGCTGCCCAAGATGGCCTCCGGTGAGGCCGTCGGTGCGATCGCGATGACCGAACCCGGCACCGGCTCGGATCTGCAGAACGTCAAGACGAAGGCCGTCAAGGACGGCGACGAATATGTCATCGACGGATCCAAGACCTTCATCACCAACGGTGGCCAGGCCGACATCATCATCGTGGTGGCCAAGACCGACTCGGCCGAAGGTGCCAAGGGCATCTCGCTGATCCTCGTCGAAGGCGACCGGGACGGCTTCCGGCGCGGCCGCGTCCTGGACAAGGTCGGGCAGCGCGGTCAGGACACCTCCGAGCTGTACTTCGAAGGTGTGCGGGTGCCCACCGCGAACCTGCTCGGCGCCGAGGAGGGGCAGGGTTTCATCCAGCTGATGCAGCAACTCCCGCAGGAGCGGCTGATCATCGGGGTCGCCTCGGTCGCCGCCATGGAGGCCGCGCTCGAGCAGACGATCGCGTACACGAAGGACCGCACCGCCTTCGGTCGCCCGGTGTTCGGATTCCAGAACACCAAGTTCAAACTGGCCGAGATCGCGACGGAGGCCCGGATCGCGCGGGTATTCGTCGACGACTGCCTCGTCAAACACGTCGCAGGTGAGCTCGACATCCCGACCGTGGCGATGGCCAAGTGGTGGACCAGCGAGCGTGCGATGGTGGCCATCGACGAGTGCGTGCAACTCTTCGGCGGATACGGATACATGAACGAGTACCCGATCGCGCGCATGTGGGCCGACGCACGCGTCCAGAAGATCTACGCGGGCACCAACGAGATCATGAAGGAGATCATCGCGCGGTCACTGTGATCGTGACGCGCGCCCGGCGGTGACGTCCTCGGCGCTGCTCCCCGGACCGCCGAGTCAACGGCGGTCCGGGGACGGCTCCGGTGATAGATTCACGGGCGATGTGGCCGCTGGTCACGCGGGCGAGAGGGACGGGCGATGGCGGGCCGGACGGGTGTGCGATGGATGGCACCCGCCTGTGTGGGCATCGTGCTCGCCGCGGCGGTCCTCGCGGCCCCGACAGAATCTGCCGCCACGCCGCGTGAATGGTTGCCCAGCTCGGGCTGCGTCGGCGATCTGCCGCCCAAACCGACACCGCGGCCGTGGGATCCGCGCCAGCTGATCCCCACTCTGCCCGATCGCATCGGGATTCCACTCCCGTATCCCCGACTTCTGCCGGTCCCCGAACCCGCACCGCGCCCCACCCCGGTCCGGATCCCGTCGGAGGCGGCGCCGGCGGATCCGTGTACGGATCCCTGCCCGGATATCACCGATCCGCGACCGCCGAAGCCGTCGGACGGTCCCGCGTTGAGTATCGAGTTCCCGAAGATCGAGTTCGACCCCAAACCGATCAACATTCCCTACCCGGTGCCCAACCCGCATCCGCCGACATTTCCGCCACCGCCGCCGCGGGCGCATCCGGTGGTGGAGACGGCGCCGGTGGCACCCAAACCTGCTGCGCCGCGCGTCGGCCGGGTAGAGGCGGTCGCGACGCTCACCGGCAAGGGGTCGACGAGTCGTACGGACAAGCGATGGCAGGTCATGGGCACCGACCTCGGCATCATGTGGGAGTCGGCGCCAGGACAGGTCGCCATCGTCTTCGGCGACACCTTCGGCAAGGGATTCAAGCCGCCGGGCGCCAACGGTGGCGACTGGCGCAGCAACGTACTCGGATTCTCGCGCGACCGTGACCTGTCCGACGGTCTGTCGATCGACACCATGGTCCAGGACAGTCGCTGCCACGCGGTGCAGATCCTCGACTCGCGCCATATCGACTTCTACGAGATGACCACCATCCCGACGTCGGGCTTCACCGTCGGTAACCGCCAGTATCTGAGCTATATGTCGGTGCGCCGCTGGTCGGTGGTACCCGGGGTCTGGCTGACCAATCACGGTGGCCTTGCCTATTCCGACGACGGCGGTTCGACGTGGACGCGTGATCCCTATGCCCGCTGGGACAACATGTTCGGCACCAGTCAGTTTCAGGTCGCGTCGATGGTGCGCCGAGGCGATCACGTCTACATGTTCGGTACGCCCAACTCCCGGGTCGGTTCGGTCGGCCTGGCGCGGGTGCCTGCGACCGAGGTGCTCAACAAGACCGCCTACCAGTATTGGCGCGACGGAAAGTGGGTTCCGGCACGTGACGGCAATGTCGCGTCGGTGCTGTTCGCCGGTCCGGCCGGTGAGCTTTCGGTGCGGTTCGACGAATCCGCGCAACGCTGGCAGATGACCTACCTCGATGTGCTGCGCAACTCGATCGTGATGCGCACCGCACGTGATCCGCAGGGATTGTGGTCGGAGCCGACGGATCTGGTTCGTTCACAGGGCCAGAACGCGCAGCTCTACGGCGGGTTCATGCATCCGTGGTCGACCCCCGACGACCTGTACTTCACCATGTCGACATGGGCGCAGTACAACGTGACGCTCATGCGCGCCCGGCTGCACTGACGTCGGCACCCGCGGCGCGTCAGCCGACGGTGAACGACCGGGAGAAGCCGTCGAACTCACGGATGTGGCCGCCACCGTCGCGGCTGTTGCCGAGATACCGGATCCGATAGGTCCCCGACGTTCCGGTCGGCGGCGTCCAGGTGATGCGGATCGTCGAGGTGTCCGACGATCCGGCGGGCCGCGACCAGTGGAAGACGGTGGACCAGTCGTTGTCGTCGGCGATGGTCCGCCAGCCGCCGGCGTCGCGCCGCTGCACCTGCAGATAGGTACTGCCGTGCCGGAAGTCGTTGTTCGGGTGGGCGCCGACGAACTCGGCGGCGACCAGTTGGCCGGGCCGGTAGCCGGCACGCGGCTGGGTCAGCACGTCGCCGTAGCGGTGGCCGGGTATCGGCCGGTCGGCCGGGACGGGCGGGACCAGGTCGGGCTGGAAACCGGACTTGTCCAATGGCGCCGGGCCGCGCGGGGGTCGTTGCCCGGCGGCCATCGCTCCGGCCAGGGCGGCGAACTCCTGCATATAGGCAGACAGGGTCCAGCGTCCGAACTGGGTCTCACCGCCCTCGTACTGCTGCGAGTCGTATTCCTCCGGGGTGGTCACATACTGCGTGTAGGCGTTCGAATATCCCTGCACCAGAACGTTGTCCATACCGACCCGCAACGCATCGGCGACGACCTGCCGCAGACGCAGGCCGGCGACGATGGTGACCTCGGCGGGCAGTGCGACGAGCACCAGCTCGCCGATCCGCATGATCTGTAACGGCACCACCTGCGGGATCCACGGTGACGGTGGCATGATCCCGAGCGGGAAGGCGATCAGCTTGGGCGCCTGCATATCCCGGATCCACGGCGACACCGGCGGGCGGCGGTCGCCGCCCAATGCGGTGACGAGCGGATTGGTCGTGCCCTCGACCAGGAACGGTAGCGGCTGTTCGTAGTTGTCCTCACTCGACGTGGCCGCCGCCGCCACACCCATCATCGCCGGTGTCGTCGCCGCGGGTTTGCCCTCCGGGGTGAAGGCGCCGTCGATCCGTACCGACGACATGTCGACGTAGCGGGTCACCGCGTCGACCCCGCCACGGGTCATCGGTCGGGTATCGGCGAACGCTCGCCGCCCTGCCTGATACTGGCGTTCGCCGATGATCTCGCAGTTGCGTTTGTTGTCGCGGGTCGGACCGCTGGGTTCGAAGGCGCGCAGTGCCAGATTCGGGGTCATGTCGCCTGAATTTGTCTGCGGGAACGCGGCGATCAGGCCCGGCGACTCCGATTCCCAGCGGTAGCTGGCGTATCCCTTGTTGTCACCCGCGATCAACACATTGTGGTCGGCGAGAGACGTGCCGTGGGTGGAGAACCAGGTGATCGCGCCGACGTCGCGCCCGCCGCGCTGAAGTTTGAGGACCGTGACGCGCGGGTCGATGGCGGTGGGGAAGTGTCGCTTGTCCGAACCGGGGTTGCGGTCGAAGGCCACCTTGGACCGGTTGGCGCTCGCGTTGTGCAGTTCGTCGCGGCCGATGGAGATGGTCCCGGGCGCGAGATCCTCGTGTGCTCGCACGATCGAGTGGTAGAGCCCTTCCAATTCGGCGTCGTAGGAGTTCTTCTTGAAACCGAAGGCCGCGAGAGAGTAGGCGTAGTCCCACGCGGTACCGCCGCAGGACGCGTGCGTGTGCGTGGCGTTGAGGTTGACGTTGGCTTCGGTGTACAGGGCGCCGAAACGCTTGCGCAACTTACGCATCAACCCCATGTGATGGGACTGGAACAGGCAGGCGATATCAGCGGTCACGAACACCACCCGCTTGCCGGTCGCCTGGTCGACGATGATGTAGGCGCGCGACCAGCACCGTTGGAGGAGGCCCGCGGCGACCTGTTCGGGATTCGAATAGCCCATCATGCCCTGCCCGGCGACCGCTCCGGTCATGTCGGCGATACCGCAGCCGACGAGATAGCTGGTGCTGTCGGCGGGCGGGGCGGCTTCGGCGGGTGAGCCGAGAGTCAGGGCCAGCCCGCCTCCGACCGCGGTCGCGGCGGCAGTCTGAAGCACGGTCCTACGGGTGACGTCCATGGTTTCTCCGCTGGGTCGAGAAGGGGCGTTATCGGGTGCTGGGTCGCGCATCGTCGACGATGTGCAGTGCGAGCAGCGAGGCGGTGGCGGTGGCGATCGTCACGCAGACGGGACGGTCGCGAATATTCAGGTAGGACAGGGTGATTCCGTCGGTTGCGGCGACCACCAGCGGCGCCAGATCGACGACCGGCCGGTCCCAGCTCACCCCGGCCAGTTCGGCGCAGGCGGTGAGGGCTTCACCGATGGCCGCGTAGTACCTGCGATACATCTGGGCGCCGAACTCGGCCAGACCGTCGGTCTGGCGGGCGTATTGGTTGAGCGAGATCATCGCCTGTTCTCGGTCGGGGTCGGCGACCAGGCCGTCGATGTAGGCGATCAGTGCCATGCGGATCATGGTCGCGACCCCGTCGCGGCCGCTGACCTCAGTGCTGACACCTTCGGCCAGCGCCGACTCGACGGCGCCCAGTTCCATCTCGGTACCGAGTTCGACCAGGGCGGCCAGCAGGGCCTCCCGTGAGTCGAAGACGTAGTGGAAGGTCGACAACGTCACCCCGGCCTCGGCGCAGATTGCCCGGGTGGTGGCGCGGTCTACACCGTGTCGCGCGATGACCCGGAACGCGGAGTCCAGCAGCAGCCGACGCCGTTCGGCTACCGGCATCCTCACCGGCCGACCCCGAGTACCTCGGCGGCGGCGCGCTTCCCGGATCGGACGGCACCGTCCATATATCCGGTCCAGTAGTCGGCGGTTTCGGTTCCGGCCCAGTGGATCGGACCGACCGGCTCGCGTAGCGCCCTGCCATAGCGGGTCAGAGTTCCGGGGGTGCTGACCGCGACCGGACCGCCGCGCGACCACGGTTCGAGATCCCATTTGAAGATCCCGTAATCGAGGAAACTGCGGGCCTCGGGACCGAAGTAGTCGACGAAGTTGGCGATGCATTCACGTACGATCTGGGATTCCGGCGCGTGATCGAGCCGGCGCATCGCGTCGGCCGAGATGAATCCCATCAGGATGTGCCGGTTCTCGGCGTAGCTCTCGAAGGTCACGTCGATCGGGCGGCCATCGCCGTACACCTGGCCGGACAGGCCCTTCTCCCGCCAGAACGGTCGAGGGTAGATCGCCGCGAACTTGGCGACCGCCCCCATGTGATAGCCGCGGGAGAGACCGACCCGATCGGCGGGAAGTCCTGGGCGGTAATCGATCTGGCTGCTGATCGCGGGGGACATCGCGACGATCACCCGCCGTCCGCGGAAGGTTCCCGCATCGCTGGTGACGGTGGCCAGATTGCGATCCCACGAGATGGTTCGGACCGGCGCACGATAGACGATCCGGGTACCCAGTTCGGCGGCCATACGCAGCGGGATGAGCGCGGCGCCACCGTCGAACAGCTTTTCCTGGGCGCCGCCGTCGGTGCTGAGCAGCCGGATGAGGGTGCCGGGGTTGTTCTCGTCCCCAGAGGCCGCGATGTAGTTGAGGAAGTAGAGTGCCGACACCTCATCCGGGCGGGCCGACAGGGCTGCCGACATCGCGACCTGGCACAGTTCGCGCGCGGTCTGGGAGGTGGCGATCTGGCCGGTGTACTGCGCCCAGGTGATCGAGTCGAGGTATCGCGCGTTGGGGTGCTTCCAGGGTTCGCCGACCGGGAATCCGGCAAGTGCATCTGCTTGCGCCCGGGCCAGTGCGGGCCCGGCCTCGACGAGGTCGGGGACCAACGGAAGTGGCAGGTCGGCCGACATGCGCTGGGCGTGGCCGTTGTTGAAGAAGATGCTGTCGCCCGCGTTGTTGGTGCGCAGGGTCGGTACCCGGTATTCGCGGGCGAGTGCGCCGATGTGGTTCTGTGTCGGGCCGATGAACTCGGCTCCGGCATCGAGTGTCGCGCCCAGACGCGGCGATGTGATGTTGTGGACGCGTCCGCCTGCGCGTTCGCGCGCCTCCAACACGATCACCGACGCGCCCGCCGCGACCAGCGACTTCGCTGCAGCCAGGCCGGACAGGCCACCGCCGACGACGATCGCGTCGACGGTGGCGGCGGGTGCGGCCTCGGCGCGTCCGCGTCCCAGTGTGGTCGTCGTTGCGGCGACGCCGGCCGCGACGGCGGTACCGGCCAAGAATCGGCGCCGAGAAACGTTGCTACTCATGGTTACCCCCGGACGTGAACGCGGACGGCGTCCGCGGTTGATGACGGTTGGAACGCTACCCGGGCATTGTTTAGGTCATTTGACCTGAAGTTTCGTCACCGTAACAGCGGGCTGTGTCGTACGTCTCGCAAACGGGGAGATTACTCCGGGCCGCACTGCTCAGAGGCCTTCGAGGCGTTGGCCGAACCTCGAAGGGTTGCCGTCCATGTCGACCGTCGGTCGCCGGACGCGAGCCCATTCAAACTTCAGTCCGACGCGACCGGGGTGACGTCGGTCAGCGGGACATCCAGCTACCGAACCGTCGTTGTTGCCACGGGCTGATCACCCAGACCATCAGTGCGACCGCGATCGGCACCAATAGGGCCAGACGCGCCGCCGTCGGCCATTCGTGGTCGAGCGGTGCGGAGATCGTCGACAGTGCGAGAAGTAGCGGATACAGGGTGGATACGGTGACCAGCCACAGCTTCCACCGTCGGGGTGCGCGACCGGATCGTCGCGGCGTGATCTGTCTCTGTTGTTCGGTACTCATGGCGTCAACGGTGCAGCCGTGGCGCGCCCGGAGGAAGGGCCAGATCATCCTGGGTGTCGTACACCCCTGGGAGCACGGGCGGGTACGAAAACGAAGGCGCCTCACCCGGATATGTCCAGGTGAGGCGCCTTCGGTTATCGGGGTGGATGACGGGACTCGAACCCGCGACAGCCAGGATCACAACCTGGTGCTCTACCAACTGAACTACATCCACCATTGGCGTCGGAAACCCAGGTGATGTTCGCTGGGTCCCAGAGCCAGGTTCATACTTTAGCCGGTTGCCGGGCCAGAACTCCAATCGGTTCCTGACCAGCGTGTTCAGGCGGGCCCGAGGTCCTTGACGATTTGCGCGAGTGCGTCGACGTCAGGCCCGGGCGCGGGAACGAATGCGGCGGCGCGGTAGTAGCGCAGCTCGCGGATCGACTCGCGGATGTCGGCGAGTGCCCGGTGTGCCAGGCCCTTCTCCGGCTGTCCGAAGTACACGCGGGGGAACCAGCGGCGGCTGAGTTCCTTGATCGAGCTGACGTCGACCATCCGGTAGTGCAGGTAGGCGTCGAGTTCGGGCATGTCCCGGGAGATGAAGCCGCGATCGGTGGCGATGGAATTGCCGGCCAGTGGTACGGCTCCGGGTGTGGTCACGTGCTTGCGGATGTAGTCGAGTACCTGTTTCTCGGCTTCGGCCAGGGTGACCGTCGAGGCGCGCACCTCTTCGGTGAGCCCCGACGACGCGTGCATCTTGGTCACCACGTCGGGCATGTTGGCCAGCGCGTCGTCGTCGGCGTGGATCACGATGTCCACGCCATCACCGAGAATGTTGAGATCACCGTCGGTGACGAGCGCCGCGATCTCGATCAGTTTGTCCGACTCCAGGGAGAGTCCGGTCATCTCACAGTCGATCCACACCAGTTTGTCCTGCACCCAACAACCTTAGCCAACCATGGGTGACCGCTATTGTTTGCTGTGGAATCGCCGCCCAACCGAGAGGATGCCCGTGACCGACGCCAATGGTCCCGCCCAGACCATCGCTGCCGGATATGCCTTCACCTCGACCTCGCTGGAACTGGGCGCGGTCTCGGTTGACGGTCAGGTCGATCCCACCGCCAAGGTGCGTATCCCGCTGTCGATGATGAATCGCCATGGCCTGATCGCCGGCGCAACCGGTACCGGTAAGACAAAGTCACTGCAGCTGATCGCCGAGCAGCTCTCCGCCAACGGGGTGCCGGTGGTGATGGCCGACATCAAGGGCGACCTGTCGGGGCTGAGCAATCCGGGCGTCTCGAACGACAAGATCACCGAACGCACCGCGCAGACCGGCGACGACTGGGCGGCCGGCGGCTATCCGGTGGAGTTCGTGTCGCTGGGGTCGACCGGTATCGGTGTGCCGGTCCGCGCGACGATCACCTCATTCGGTCCGATCCTGCTCAGCAAGGTGTTGGGGCTCAACGACACCCAGGAATCGACACTGGGACTCATCTTCCACTGGGCCGACAAGCAGGGCCTGCCGCTGCTTGACCTCAAGGATCTGCGTTCGGTCATCGCGTACCTCACCTCCGATGAGGGGAAGCCGGAACTGAAGGCGATCGGCGGTGTCTCGACGCAGACCGCCGGGGTGATCCTGCGGGCGCTGACCAATCTGGAGGCCGACGGCGGCGACACCTTCTTCGGTGAACCGGAGATCGAGCCCGGCGACCTGCTCCGTCTGGCGGCGGACGGCCGCGGCATCATCACCCTGTTCGAACTCGGTGCCCAGGCGGCTCGCCCGGCGCTGTTCTCGACCTTCCTGATGTGGATCCTGGCCGACCTGTTCGAATTCCTGCCCGAGGTCGGTGACATCGACAAGCCGAAGCTGGTCTTCATCTTCGACGAGTCGCATCTGCTGTTCGACGACGCCTCCAAGGCGTTCGTCGATCAGGTGGTGCAGACGGTCAAACTGATCCGCTCGAAGGGGGTGGGCGTCTTCTTCTGCTCGCAGTTGCCCACCGACATCCCCAATGAGGTCCTGTCCCAGCTCGGTGCGCGCATCCAGCATGCGTTGCGGGCGTTCACCCCCGACGATCAGAAGGCGCTGACCAAGACGGTCAAGACCTACCCGGTGTCGGAGGTTTACCCGAAGCTCGATCAGGTACTCACCTCGTTGGGTACCGGCGAGGCCGTCGTCACCGTGCTGTCGGAGAAGGGGGCGCCGACGCCGGTCGCGTGGACGATCATGCGCGCCCCCCGGTCATCGATGGAAGCCGTTGGCGCCGAGGGCATCACGGCGGCGGCCAAGGCGAGTCCGCTGTATGCGAAGTATGGCCAGTCGGTTGACCGGGATTCCGCCTACGAGCGGCTGGCTGCGAAGGCGCTGGCCCCCGGTGAGCCCGCCGACGCCCCCGTCCCGGCACCGGCGCCCGTCCCGGCTCCGGCGCCCGCTCCGGCTCCGGCACCAGCTCCGGAGGAGCCCGGCATCTTCACCGAGGTGATGACCAGTAAGCCGATGCAGAGTTTCCTGCGGTCGGCGGCATCGGCCGCGGGTCGAGAGTTCAGCCGGGCGATCTTCGGGACCGGCCGGCGCAGGCGTCGCTGACGTTTCGTCCGGTCAGCCCCCGAGTTTGCGGTAGAAACCGCCGACGATCGGTGCCACCACGGCGCGCGGACTGTAGCCACCGGCCACCGACATCGCCTTCGAAAGGGTGCCGGGGACGACACGCATCTTGTTGTGTGACAGGGCGTCCAGGCTCATCTCGGCGACCTTTGCCGACGAGTGCCAGAGAAAGTCCGGGACCATCTTGTCGACGATCGAGGCCTCGTCGGCGCTCGGGGTCTGGGTGCGCACAGGTCCGGGGGCCAGGAGCGTCACATGCACTCCCTGACCGCTCACCTCGCCACGCAATGACTCGCTGAAGGTGTTCACGAATGCCTTCGTGGCTGCGTAGGTCGCATTGTTGGGGATGGGCATGTTGCCTGCGGTAGATCCGACCATGAGGATTCCGCCGGACCGGCGTGCGACCATCTGGGGGAGCACCGCCAACGTCAGGTCGTGTACCGCATTGACGTTCAAAAGTACTTGTGCGCGTTCATAATCGGCGTCCAACTCGCTGACCGGCCCGAAGGTCGCGATACCGGCGTTGTTGCACAGGATGGAGATCTCGCGGCCGGCGAACTCCGCGGCGAGAACCTCGACGGACGTCGGCTCGGACAGATCGACGGCACGCACCTCGACGGTGACGCCGTGCTGCCGATGCAGTTCGGCGGCAAGTTCTTCGAGGACGTCGCCGCGACGCGCGACCAGGATCAGGGAGTGGCCGCGGGCGGCGAGGGCCCGCGCCAATTCCATTCCGATTCCCGACGATGCGCCGGTGATGACGGCACGGGAGGTGGCAGAAGGAGACGGCACTGGCATGAGGCAATCATAGGGCGACCGCCCATCTGGCGGTCATCCGGTCGTGGTGTCCGCGTCTGACGACTTCGCCCGATGCCAGGGCGGCATCGGGCGAAGTCAGTTGTCTGTCAGAAAGCGTGTCGACGCAGCTCAGCCGATGCCGGCCGCGACCTCGGTGCCCTGCCGGATGGCGCGCTTGGCGTCGAGTTCGGCGGCGACGTCGGCGCCACCGATGACGTGGGTGGTCACCCCGGCCACGGTCAGCGGGTCGATCAGCTCGCGCACCGACTCCTGTCCGGCGCACAGCACGACGTTGTCGACTTCGAGGATGCGGGTGCCGGTGACGTTGCCCTCGTCGTCGCGGAAGCTCAGGTGCAGTCCCTGGTCATCGACCTTGTCGTATGTGGCGCCGGAAATCTGTTCGACCCCCTTCATCTTGACCACCGCGCGATGGACCCAGCCGCTGGTCTTGCCCAGCGTCTTACCCTGCTTACCGGGTTTGCGCTGCACTAGGAACACCTCGCGGATGGCCGGCAGTGGGCGCGGTTTGGTGACGAAACCGGGCTTGTCGCCGTCTTCGGTCACGCCCCACTCCTGCTCCCACTCCTTGAGGTTGAGCGACGGCGATTCGTCGGTGGTGAGGAACTCGCTGACGTCGAAACCGATTCCGCCGGCACCGATCACGGCGACGCGCTTGCCGATCTCACGGTTGCCGAGGACGGCCTGGGCGTAGGTCATGACCATCGGATGGTCGACGCCGGGGAAGGTTGGGATGCGCGGGGTGACGCCGGTCGCGATGATGACGTCGTCGTAGGCGCCGGCGATGATGTCCTCGGCGCTCACCCGAGTGTTCAGATGAACGTTGACCTTCTTGACCTCCAATTGCCGGGTGAAGTACCGGATCGTCTCCTGGAACTCCTCCTTGCCGGGGATGCGCGACGCGATCGAGAACTGGCCGCCGATGGCGTCGCCACCCTCGTACAGGTCAACCTTGTGTCCACGCTCGGCGGCGGCGACCGCCGCCGACAATCCGGCCGGACCGGCGCCGATGACCGCGACGCGCTTGGCCTTACGGGTGGGGCCGAGCAGCAGGGTGGTTTCGCGTCCGGCACGCGGATTGACCAGGCAGGAGACCTTCTTTCCGACGAAGGCGTGGTCCAGGCAGGCCTGGTTGCAGCCGATACAGGTGTTGATCTCGTCGCCGCGGCCCTCGCGGGCCTTGTTGGCGAGATCCGGATCGGCCAGGAACGGCCGGGCCATCTGGACGGCGTCGACGCGCCCGCGCTCCAGGATCTCCTCGGCCAGTTCGGCGGTGTTGATGCGGTTAGCGGCGATCAGCGGGATCGACACGTGATCGCGCAGCCGCTCGGTGAACTTCACGAAGGCGCCGCGCGGCACCGAGGTGACGATGGTGGGCACCTGGGCCTCATGCCAGCCGATGTCGGTGTTGATGGCGTCGACCCCGAATTCCTCGGCCTTGCGGGCCATGAGTGCGATCTCATCCCAGGTCTGGCCGTTGCGGATCAGGTCGGCGATCGACTGGCGCAGGATGATCGGGTAGTCGCGGGGTACCTGGCGGCGCATCTCCTTGATGACCTCGACCAGGAACCGCTGCCGGTTCTCGGTGGTGCCACCCCATTTGTCGGTGCGGTCGTTGGTGTGCGGGCAGAGGAACTGGTTGATCAGGTAGCCTTCGCCGCCCATGATCTCGACCGCGTCGTATCCGGCCTGACGGGCCAGCTTCGCCGACCGGCCGAAGCCTCGGATGACGTGCCAGACGATCTGCTCGGTCATCTTCAGATGCTTGAACGGGTGGATCGGTGACGGCTCGGATCCCGCGGCGACCTTGAACGGGTTGTACCCGTAGCGGCCGGCGTGGATGAGCTGCATCGCGATCTTGCCGCCCTCGTCGTGGACGGCCTTGGTGACCCGCTGGTGGCGCTTCACCTCCAGGACGTTGGTCATCTTGCCGCCGAGTGGGGAGAGCACGCCGGTTCGGCTGGTCGCGAAACCGCCGGTGATGATCAGTCCGGCACCGCCGCGCGCGCGTTCGGCGAAGTAGGCGGCAAGCTTGTCGGTGTCCCACACCCGATCTTCGAGGCCGGTGTGCATCGACCCCATGACGAGGCGATTCTTGAGGGTCATACCGCCGATCTGGAGGGGCTCGAACAGGTGTGGGTAGTACTGATTGCGCGGCGCCGTGGGGGCTGACATGGCGTTGCCTTTCGTGTCGGTGACGTGACGGTTGTCGCGTCGGGACCGGATGGTCCGGTGGTCTGTGCTCAGAGGTCGGCGATTTCACCTTCGAGGCCGGCGATGACCTCGTCACACCAGTCGACGAAGGCCTGTTCACTCCGGATGCCGCCGCGCAGTACCAGGTACTGGTGCAGCTTGCGCCCGGTCAGTCCATCGGGTTCGGGGTAGTAGTCGGCGGCGAATCCGGTGAAGACCTTCAGTTGGGCCAGATGTTCGTCGCGATGGGATTTGAGTTCCCCGATGATCGCGGCCAGGTCACCGAATTCGGCGGCGCGCAACTTCACTCCGAGGTCGCTGTGCATCGGCTGGAGTCGGGTGGGGCTCATTGCCCACTCCGCCAACACCTTTCGGCCCTGATCGGAGATCGTGTACACCTTCTTGTCCGGACGTCCGTCCTGGCTCACGGATTCGAAACTGACGAGACCGTCGGTGTGCAGCTTCTTGAGCGTGCGATAGATCTGTTGGTGGGTGGCGGACCAGAAATAGCCGATGGATCGGTCGAACTGCTGACCGATCTCGTAGCCCGTGCCGGGCCGTTCGGCCAGCGATACGAGGATCGCGTGTTCGAGCGCCATAGTCCGACGCTAACACTGCACCAATGCACTATGCAACAAAGTTCATATGCACCGAAGTGCGTATGCAGTGACCGGGGACGATCGGGATGTGGACAGCCCAAAAGCCCGCGCGTGGCGGCCCCGGGGGGGGCCGCCCCGCGCGGGCGGGGTGTCGACGGTGGGTGTCGGGACTCTGGTGCGTCAGGCCAACAGCGCCAAGGTGCCCAATCCGATGAGTGCGCCCACCTTGATCAGTTCCAGGCCGACGTACACCAGATGTGCGTGGCTGCGGTGGCTGTGGTCGCCGCCGGCCAGGACCGCATCGGATCGTTTGGTCAGTTGGGGGCGGACGAACAGGATCTGCACGCCCAACGCGGCAGCTGCGATGCCGATCGCGATGGGTACCCCAGCGCCCGACCAGTCTGTCACCACCACCGCGATGATGATCGCGACCGCCAGCACGGTCTCCACCGCGTTCAGCGCACGAAAGACCAGTCTGCCGATACCCAGACCGAGCGGGATGGTGATCCCGGGTGCCCGGAACTTCAGTGGTGCCTCGATGAACGAGATGGCCACGACCATGCCCAGCCATAGGAAGGTCAGGGCGGTCACGGCCGCCACCGAGGTACTCATCGTGCCGCGGACCGCAGCAACTCCGGTCCGAAGGTCTCGTAGTGGATCTGTGACTCCGGGACCTCACGGGAGACCAGCTGCTCGCGCATGCCGGCGAGGAATCCGCCCGGTCCGCACAGCATGACGTGGGCATCGTCGGCGATGTCGATGTCGTCGAGGGTCATGGTGCCGACCCGGATCGACGGCGACTCGAGGTGGCCTGCGCCGTTTTCGTACCACTGGTAGAGGCGCCCGTTGGGGAGTTTGTCGACCAGTGCGGCGAGCTGCCCGCGGTGTGGCTGACGGTTGCGCGACCGATCGGCGTGCAGAACGGTCACTGGGCGCCGGTCCTGATCGTTTGCCAGTGCTGTCAGCAGTCCGATGACGGGTGTGCAGCCGATACCGGCCGAGGCTAGGACCACCGGCATGTCGTCGTCGGGGAGGACGAGGTCGCCGAAGGGGGTGCTCACGTGCAGTCGATCGCCTTCAAAGACCTGCTCGTGCAGGTATGCCGAAACCTCGCCCGCCAGTTTGACGCTGAAGGTCCAGCGGTCGTCGGTGGGTGATCCGGTGAGGCTGTACTGGCGAATCTGCCGGGCACCGTCGGCCAACGGAACCTGAACCGAGATATATTGTCCCGGACGGAATCCCGGCAATGATTCACCATCGCCGGCCAGAGTGAGCGAGATCGTGTCAGGGGAGACCTGGACGCGTTCGGCGACGATGGCGTCGTGCCACACCTGGCCGGGTTTCACACCCGCCTGCGCGTAGAGCGACGCTTCCTTCTCGATCAGAAGGTCGGCCATATCCCAGTAGAGCTGATCCCAGGCGTCGGCGACCGGTGGGGTGACGGCATCGCCGAGGATCTCCACGATCGCGGCGAACAGGTGCTCGTGGACCACGTCGTACTGCGCGCGGGTCACGCCGAGCGACGCGTGCTTGTGGGCGATCCGGTCGAGGATGAAGCGTTGTCGCCGCACGTCGGGTTCGAGCTGGAGTGCGGCGAAGGCGGCGATCGAACCGGCCAGGGCCTGCGGCTGTTCACCGGTCTTCTGGTGGGTGCGGTTGAACAGGTTGTCCAGGAGGTCCGGATGTGCGGTGAACAGGCCGCGATAGAAACTCGCGGTGATGTCCGCCAGCGCGCCCTGGACGGCGGGCAGGGTGGCGGCGAGGGTTGTGCGCTGGGTTTCCGATAGCACTGGTCACTCCGATCGTTTGGTGATCAACTTGATCACGTTGTTGCCGAGGGCTATTCGGCAAGTCTGGTTATTCCGCGTGCGGTGGCGGCCGCGGGTGGGGACAGGGTGAGCAACACCCCTGCGGTGGGTTCGAGCACGAGATCGGCGACGGTCATGTCGTCGAGGCTGGCAAAGAAGGCGGCCCGGGCGCGGGTGAGCGCACCGCGCAACCGGCATGCGCCGCGCAGTGGGCAGGGTTGTGGCCCTTCGCAATCGACGACCTCACCATCTCCCTCCAGAGCTTCGGCCAGCCAGCCGATCTGGGCCGTCCGGCCGAGTTCGGTGATCACCAGGCCACCGGTTCGGCCGCGTCGTGAATGGACGACGCCCAACTCGGAGAGTCGGCTGACGACCTTGGCGACATGGGTGAGCGGCACCGACAGCTCGGCGGCCAGCAGCCTGGTGGTCAGCTGTGTCGGGGTCGGTTGGATCGGGACCTGTGGGGTGAGGTCGGTCGATGCCTGCGCTGCCGGCGCCCCGATGGCCAGGCGCATGACGACCCGGAGGCCGATGTCGGTGAACCTGGTGAGTTGCATATCTCGAGTAGATCATATTCGGCATCTGAGATGCGCATTTAAATGCGGTGACCCCCATCACTTTTCGAAGCCTGGATCGAGATGGGCGGCGCGACGTCGGCGAAGCTCGGATTCGCCAGTGGCACAATCGCGATCAGCGCGCGCGGTCATAAATTATGCCGCAGACTATGGCCCATGAGTCCAGAGCATTTAGGCCCTGATGGGTCCGTCGAAGGTCCGGCATCCGCCGCTGGGGGGCAGGCCGGAGAAGCCGGCTTCTTCGGCTGGCGCACGGTGACCGCGCAGGGCGTCGACACCGTGATCCGGCCGGACGAACGACTCACCTGGCCCCGCACCGTCGGCATCGGACTGCAGCACGTCGTCGCGATGTTCGGCGCGACCTTCCTGGTTCCCGCGCTCACCGGCTTTCCGCCGGCGACCACCCTCCTGTTCTCGGGTATCGGCACCCTGCTGTTCTTGCTGATCACCCGCAACCGACTACCGAGCTACCTCGGGTCCAGCTTTGCGATCATTGCGCCGGTGGGTGCCGCGACGGCATCGAACGGTCAGTCGTCGGCGCTCGGCGGCATCGTGATCGTCGGAGCGCTGCTGGTCGTGATCGGCGTGATCGTCCACCTCGCAGGCACCGGATGGATCGAAACACTGATGCCGCCGGTGGTGACCGGCGCGATCGTGGCGCTCATCGGCCTGAACCTGGCGCCCAACGCAAAAGAGAACTATGAGCAGGGGGCGGTGACCGCGACCGTCGTCCTGGTGCTCCTGATCGCGGCCATCGTGCTGTTCCGCGGGTTGATCGGTCGGCTCGCCATCGTCATCAGCGTCGTCCTCGGCTATCTGTTCGCCCTGATCCGCGACGAGGTCGACACCAGTGCGATCGCCTCGGCGCGATGGGTGGGATTCCCGGACTTTCAGGCCCCGTCGTTTCATCTGTCGGTGATTCCGATGTTCCTCCCGGTGGTTCTGGTGCTCGTCGTCGAGAACATCGGGCATGTGAAGTCGGTGGGCATGATGACCGGGATCGACTACGACAAGCGCATCGGCCGGGCGTTGGCCGCCGACGGACTGGCCACCATGCTCGCCGGTAGCGGGGGCGGCTCGGCGACGACGACCTACGCCGAGAACATCGGTGTCATGGCCGCGACGAAGGTGTACTCGACGGCCGCTTATTGGGTGGCGGGTACCGCGGCGATCTTGCTCGGGTTGTCGCCGAAGGTCGGCGCGGTGATCGACTCGATCCCGCCCGGCGTACTCGGCGGGGTGACCACGGTGCTCTACGGATTGGTCGGCATCATCGGTATCCAGATCTGGGTCAGCAATGGGGTGGACTTCTCCAAACCGATCAACCAGTTCACCGCGGCGATCCCGTTGATCATCGGTATCGCGAACTATGAACGGGCGGTCGGCGACGTTCAATTTGGCGGCATTGCGCTGGGTTCTGTTGCGGCGCTGGTGATCTACCACGTGATGCACTTCGTCGGCGGGTGGCGGGGTACTGCGGGAGTGCCCCAACGCTGACCGCTGCTCACCGAGGCACCGTGCGATTCCACGATTCCGGGAGTGTGCCGACCCCGCCGACCCCATAGGTGTCCCGGAATTCGTAGTGGCCGCCCGGTAGATAGCCCAGCGTGTGCTCGCCGGCCCAGTTCAGGAGGCCCCGGGCCAGATCGCGGGCGTCTCCTTCGGCGTCGATGTCGGGTTCGCGTTCGACGTAGAGGTCCGGCGGTTGACCGGTGATCACCTTCACCATGTTGCGGAAGGCCGTGGATTGGGGGTCGTCCCAGTATCCGCCGTGTGCTGAGGGGCCCGAGTCGACCACCACGCCGTTCCTGGTGAAAGTGCCGGTGTCGAGGCGTGTGACCCCCGGTGCGGAATCCGGATCGTCGCCGTGGGGGTTCTCCGGGATCGATTGGAAGTACTGGATGGGGTCACCCGGGTAGGTGAGCGAATACCGATGTGCGTCGGGATTGACCCATGGGCCGTCGTAGACCCCGGTGCCTGCCGACGACGCGTAGATGACGTTGTCGGCGCGTAAGCCGAGTTGTTCGGCGCTGCCGACTATGGAACCACCGTAGGAGTGACCGATGAAAGTGGTTGTGGCGCCCGGGGCGTGAGCGGCGATCTCGGCGTCGAGTTCGTGACCGAAGGCCACGAGTCGTGGCGCCATCTCCCGTGCGAATCGGGGATCGACGGCGCTGCCCCGCAGATCATCGATCGCGTGGTCGTTGGCATGGAACGGGTCGAGCAACGACCAGGCGATGGTGCCGCCGAGGTTGTCAAAGGCAAGTCGCTGTGGCAGGTCTCCGTCGGCGTAGAGCAGGACCGGGCCGTGAGTCTGACGTGCCAACTCGAAGGCCGAGCGACGGTTGGAATCCGAGCTGTTCAGATTGGTGCCGGTACCGGGCACATAGACGGTCGCGTTCCGGACTCCCGGCTCGAGGTTGCCGATCATCTCGACGAATCGTCCGTTGGGGGTGCTGGCGAAGGCGATGAAGCGGCGCTCGGAGGTGTGGTCGCCGTGCGGGTCGTCCGATGTCCACGGGTCGGGTTGCTGGGTGAGCAGTTCCCGCAGCTTCTGGGCCCGCTCGCCGGTTCCTCGTCCAGCACGGATCTCCTCGACGATCGCGTTCCGGATATTGATCTCATTGGCCGTCGCGCGATGCTCGAAGGGAACACCGTCGAGGTTGCCCATGATTCTCGGGTCGGCCTGGATCATCCGCCGAATATCGGCCGGTGACATCTGGGCGAGTACGGTCCGACGCTGATCCGGACGCATACCCGCGAGGAGTCGTACGGCCGCGTCCGGGTCGAGGGTGGTGCCACCGGGGACGGTGACGTCGGGTTGTCCGTTGATCATCGCGGTCAGATCGGTACTGAGATCCGCGAGTCGTCGGGCGTACCGATCGTCGATCTCGGACACGGCGTCGAGGGCCTCGGAGATCGCGGAGGCCGCCGATCTCGTCTCCGGTGCTGCCTCGTCGCCGGGGTCGGAGACCATGCCGTGGTCATCGACGTCGAATCCTTGAGCGCGGGCGTCGGCGACGAGGCGGAGCGCGTGGTCGCGGGCGTAGGTGAGGTCGGTTGCGGCGTCAGCGGCCTCGTCGGCGATCTGCTGCAACACGTTTCGGACTTCACAACCGTGGTCGAGTTCCGCACGGATGCGGTATGTCGATGCATTGTGTGTGCGTCCGAACCAGAAGGTGGCGTCGTCGGTAGCCCGCACCGAACGCCGCAGGCTCTGCTCGAGTTCGGCGGCGGTGAATCCGGCGCGCGCGGCCGCCCGCCCGATCGAGTCGGTGTGCCATTGCTGCAACTGGGTGATCGTGGGGCGCATCAGCGGTGCCGCATCTCGTCGAAGGCGGCCGCCGCGGTGTTGTCGGTGTCGGCGCTCTCCGAGTTGAAGGTGCGCAACACCCGGCTCATCTGTGCGAGTCGGTCGGCGATCGACCCGGTAGCCCGTGCGGCTGGCTGCGCGGCCGAACACAAGGCTTGCGCCACCGCACTGCCCGGCGCGAGCGCCTTCGTGAACGGATCGAAGTCGAGTGCATGGATGGCGATGCTCTGCGTGAACCACGCGTTGGCGATCGACGTGATCTCCGGTTGGTGGACCCCGAAGGTGTCGAACAGTTCGAATGGGCCGCGGGTGCGGGGAGCCATGAGTCCTCCGTCGATCGATGGACGCGATGGTGATTCGAGCGGGACATCGCGTTGGGTGGTTGCAGAAATCGACGCAGTGGGTCGCGGTTCGGTTCCATGCCCGGCCACCGGCCACCGGCCACCGGCCTGCATCGTCGCGCCGTGCGAGCCCGTAACAGTCGGGATGTCGTAGACTCCAGATGCTCGGCGCGGTGACAACCACGGCCGGGCCGTCGGAATGCCCGTGGCGCCGACGTTGCCTCCGTAGCTCAGGTGGATAGAGCAAGGGCCTTCTAATCCCTAGGTCGCAGGTTCGAATCCTGCCGGGGGCGCGGTGACATCCCTGCCGGCCTCCGGCCGGTGTGCGCCCACCGTGTGTGCAAGAGATTCATGCGGGCGCACGGTGACATCCCTGCCGGCCTCCGGCCGGTGTGCGCCCACCGTGTGTGCAAGAGATTCATGCGGGCGCACGGTGACATCCCTGCCGGCACCGTCGCCGCACCCTTTCGCATCGCCGGTCGGCCGCAGTGCTGTGGGCGGCGCCACCTCGGTGTCGGGCCGCGGGTCACCTGCGACGACGACCGTCTTACAGTTGAGGGATGACCCGCACGAAGCCGACACCCAAGGCGGAACCGGCTCGTGATTCGATGCGCGAGCCGCATGGTCTCGTCGCCGGTATCTGGTGGGCGCTCGCCTGGATCGGTGCGATCGTGGCGATCGCCATCACGGCCGACTCTGCCGCTTCTGCGCTCCAACTGACCGGTGTGCCCGACCCCGGTCCGCTCACCACCTACGGTCTGCCTGCGCTTACCGTGATCGGCGAGATCGCGGCCGCGGTTGCGCTCGGGTCGGCAGTCTTCGCCGCCTTCTTCGTGCCTCCGCAGTCCGACGGTGTGCTCGACGTCGGCGGCTTCCGGGCCATCCGGATCGCGTCGACCGGTGCGCTGGTGTGGGCGATCTGCGCGGTGCTGCTGATGCCGATGTCGGTGTCGGAGGTGAGCGGGGAACCGCTGTCGACGACGATCCAGCCGGCCAATCTGTGGCGGGTACACGATCAGGTCGCCGACGTTCGGACCTGGTTCTGGACCGCGCTGTTCGCACTGATCGCGGCCGTCTTCGCCCGAACCACACTGCGGTGGGGGCCGACCTTCGCCACCCTCGCGTTCGCCATTCTGAGTCTGATGCCAGCCGCCCTGGCCGGACATTCGTCGACCGGTGGCGACCACGACATCGCCACCAACAGTCTGATCCTGCACATCCTCGGCGCCACCCTGTGGCTGGGTGGGCTCTTCGCCGTCGTCACCTACGCGCTGGCGCACGGGCACTGGCGATCGTTGGCGGTGCGCCGGTACTCCCGGGTGGCGTTCTGGTGCATCCTCGTCGTCGGGGCGAGTGGTGTGATCAACGCGCTGGTCCGGATCTCGATCGGCGATCTGTTCACCAGCGACTACGGCCGGTTCGTCGTCGCCAAAGCGGTCGCCCTGCTGATTCTGGGCGGCTTGGGCGCCTGGCATCGACGTCGGACGATCGCGGCTCTGGACGACGACGGCGGCGGTGCGCGGTCCCTGTTCGTGCGGTTCGGTCTGGTCGAGCTCGCGGTGTTCGCGGCCACCTTCGGACTGGCCGTCGGACTGTCGCGGACGCCGCCCCCGGGCCTGGACACCCAGCAGCCGACGATCGTCGAAACCGTCATCGGCTACCGGATCGACGAGCCGCCGACCTTCGCACGCATCCTCACCGACTGGCGCTTCGACCTCGTCTTCGGATCGCTGGCAATCGTGCTCGCCGTCGTATACCTGCGTGGGGTGTGGCGCCTGCACCGCCGCGGTGACGCGTGGCCGGTGGGCCGCACCGTTGCCTGGCTCCTCGGCTGCCTGCTGCTGCTGTTCGCGACGTCGTCGGGGATGGGCGTCTACGGGCCGGCGATGTTCAGCGTGCACATGATCGCGCACATGATGATGTCGATGATGGTTCCGGTACTGCTGGTCCTCGGCGGCCCGGTCACCCTCGCGTTGCGCGCCCTGCCCCCGGCCGGACGCGGCAATCCGCCCGGCCCGCGGGAATGGATCTCCGAGGCCATCCACAGTCTGCCGTCGCGGATCGTCACCCATCCCGGCATCGCCGCCACCATGTTCGTCGGCAGCTTCTACATCCTGTATCTGGGCGGGCTGTTCGAGGCGGTGGTCCCGTACCACGCCGCCCACCTGCTGATGAATCTGCACTTCCTGCTCAGCGGCTACCTCTTCTACTGGATCGTGATCGGTATCGATCCGGCGCCGAGGCAGGTCTCACCGGTCGCCAAACTCGGCATCGTCTGGGGATCGCTGCCGTTCCACGCGTTCTTCGGTGTCGCGCTGATGATGACGAGCACGGTGATCGCCGAGAGCTACTACCGCAGCCTGCATCTGCCGTGGGATATCGATCTGTTCGACGACCAACGCGTCGGCGGTGGCATCGCGTGGGCGGCCGGGGAGATCCCGCTCGTCGTCATCATGCTGGCGCTACTCGTGCAGTGGCGGCGCAGCGACGAAACGCAGGCCCGCCGCTACGACCGGCGCGCGGCCCGCGACCACGACGCCGAACTCGAGGACTACAACGACATGCTCAAGGAACTCAACAACCGTCGTTGATCTCCGGAGGAATAGGGAGGCCCAGCCGCAGAGCTGCGGCTGGGCCGGTGTATCGGTGAATGCTGTTCGGGCCGAGGGCTATCGGGTTCCGGGGCCGATCTTGGTCATGGTGGCCCGCCCGACCTCGATGCCGTACGAGTAGATGATCACGTCGTACCCCGTGGCGGTTCTGCGATAGACCTTGCGCCCATTCTCGGCGCCGAGGACGGCGAACGACTGATAGCCGCCGGAGCGGGTGGAGACGAATGCGCCGTAGCCGTTGACGCGCTGCGCCTCGTCGATGAAATGCTGAGCCGAACCGACCGCACACTCCGGCGCCGAACCCGGTACCGATGGCGTCCCGGTGCAGTAGCGGTAGGTTCCCGGATCGATCTGTGCGTCGGCATCCGCCGCTCCGACGCCGATCCCAACGACAGCTGCTGCCCCGATGACGAGGCCCCCGACCAGTTGCTTCTTCATGGCTGCCGATCGTATCGGCCGCGCACTCCCGATGAACAGGGTTTACCACGGTCGCCAGCATTGTGGAGTGCCCCCGCCGACCGAAAGTAGGGGACGATGTTCTTCCCCGACGTTTGCGTTCCTCGCCCAGTTGCACCCCGCGGACGAACCCAAAACTAGGAGAAGAACAGTCCTCGCTGAGGCGGTCGGCGTCGGTCGGGGAGGCTGGGACGGTGAGCGTGGCGATCGCTGGATGGACCGGCGACTAGACTGGTCGACGTTTGTGACATCACAACGGGCGAGCCTGGACATCCGACGTTCCCATCGGGGGCGGATTGCGCGTGCAGGACGATCCGACAAAGCTCGACACAGCAGGTAGAGAGGCTACAGCGTGGGTGAATTCATCTACACCATGAAGAAGGTGCGCAAGGCGCACGGCGACAAGGTCATCCTCGACGACGTCACCATGTCCTTCTTCCCGGGCGCGAAGATCGGTGTCGTCGGCCCGAACGGCGCGGGTAAGTCATCGATCCTGAAGATCATGGCCGGCATCGACCAGCCGTCGAACGGTGAGGCGTTCCTCGACCCCGAGGCGACCGTCGGCATCCTCCTGCAGGAGCCGCCGCTCAACGAGGAGAAGACGGTCAAGGAGAACGTCGAGGAGGGGATGGGCGAGATCAAGGTCAAGCTCGACCGCTTCAACGAGATCGCCGAACTCCTCGCCACCGACTACTCCGACGAACTCATGGAGGAGATGGGCAAACTCCAGGAGGATCTGGACAACGGCGACGCCTGGGACCTCGATTCCCAGCTCGAACAGGCGATGGACGCGCTGCGCTGTCCGCCGGCCGATTCGCCGGTCACCCATCTGTCCGGTGGTGAGCGTCGCCGCGTCGCGCTGTGCAAGTTGCTGCTGCAAAAGCCCGACCTGCTGCTGCTCGATGAGCCCACCAACCACCTCGACGCCGAGAGCGTGCTGTGGCTGGAGCAGTTCCTGGCGTCCTATCCGGGCGCTGTGCTTGCGGTGACCCACGACCGGTACTTCCTCGACCACGTCGCCGAGTGGATCTGCGAGGTCGACCGCGGCAAGCTGCACCCCTACCAGGGCAACTACTCGACCTACCTGGAGAAGAAGGCCGAGCGCCTGGAGGTCCAGGGGAAGAAGGACCAGAAGCTTCAGAAGCGGCTCAAGGAAGAGCTCGCCTGGGTCCGGTCGGGTGCCAAGGCACGTCAGACCAAGAACAAGGCCCGCCTGTCCCGCTATGAGGAGATGGCTGCCGAGGCCGAGAAGACGCGCAAGCTCGACTTCGAGGAGATCCAGATCCCGACGCCACCTCGATTGGGTGACGTGGTGGTCGAGGTCTCGCACCTGGACAAGGGCTTCGAGGGTCGGGTGCTCATCAAGGATCTGTCCTTCACCCTGCCGCGAAACGGCATCGTCGGCGTCATCGGCCCCAACGGTGTCGGTAAGACGACCCTGTTCAAGACGATCGTCGGACTCGAACAGCCTGACTCCGGCACGGTCAAGGTCGGCGAGACCGTCAAGCTGAGCTACGTCGACCAGAGCCGCGCCAACATCGATCCCAAGAAGACCGTGTGGGAGGTCGTATCCGACGGACTCGACTACATCGAGGTCGGGCAGAACGAGATGCCCTCGCGGGCCTACGTCAGCGCCTTCGGGTTCAAGGGGCCGGATCAGCAGAAGCGGTCGGAGGTGCTCTCCGGCGGCGAGCGCAACCGCCTCAACCTGGCGTTGACGCTCAAGGAGGGCGGCAACCTGATCCTGCTCGACGAGCCGACCAACGACCTCGACGTCGAAACCCTCGGTTCGCTGGAGAACGCGCTCGAGCAGTTCCCCGGCTGCGCCGTGGTGATCAGCCACGACCGTTGGTTCCTGGACCGGACGTGTACCCACATCCTGGCGTGGGAGGGCAATGTCGAAGAAGGTCAGTGGTTCTGGTTCGAAGGCAACTTCGAGGCCTACGAGGCGAACAAGGTGGACCGTCTCGGTGCCGACGCGGCCCGCCCGCATCGGGTGACCCATCGCAAACTCACGCGCGATTAATGCCCGACTCCGGCGACGGTGATGGTTAGCATCGAAGTGTGACCTCGCTCTTGCCGGAAGCGGTGAATCGGTACTTCACCGATCGAGTCGACCAGTCGGCGGCCACGGATGACGTGGCCGCCGATGTCGTTCTGAGCCACCTGGATGCGGCGTCCCCACGCCACGTCGGTGACGCGCTGATCAAGGTCGTGGTGTCGGACACCGGCCTGGTCGACATCATGGTGGTCGTCGACGACATGCCCCTGTTGGTGGAGGCGGTCCTCGCGACCGTCGAAGCGCATGGCCTGACCGTTGAACAGATGCATCATCCGCTGCTGCCCGCGCATCGGGACGACGACGGCCATCTGCGTGACATCGCCGACACACAGGCAGGCATCTGGGAGTCGTGGATCCTCGTCGAGGCACTGTCGGCCCGCTCGGACGTCGATGCCGACAGGCTGCGATCGGGTCTGCACGAAGTCGTCCGGCGCGTCGGCGACGTCGACCACGACGCCTCGGCGATGCGCGCACAGCTGGACATCTGCGCCGCCGACCTGGCGCGGATTCCCGCCGACGCGTCGACCGGGTTGACCGATGCCGATCGGGCCGAATATGCCGAGCTGCTGAACTGGTTGTCGGTCAACCACTTCCACGTCCTGGGTTACCTTCGCACCCCGGCTGCACGCACCCCGGACTCCGATGCCGCCGAACCGGGCACCGACGCGCTTGGCGTCTGGCGGGCCGACGCGGTACGCCGGGACTTCCGTCCCGACCAGCATGAGCCGCTGGTGCCACGAATCTCGCGGGTGTTCCTCCAAACCGGGATCCAACGGTCCGATTTCCCGGTGATGCTGTCGGTCCCCATCATCGACGCCGACGGCAGCTATCGGGGTGATCACCGATTCCTCGGGGTGTTCACCTCGTCGGGTCTGCACCAAGCGGTCCTCGACGTTCCGGTGATCCGCGGTCGGGTGGCGACCCTGATGCGGCAATCCGGCGTCGACGAGGACTCCTACGCAGGTCAGGCGACCCTCCAATTGCTACAGAACTATCCGCTGGCGGAGATGTTCGCCACCTCCGACACCGAGCTCGGCCGTCGGGTGCATACCACCCTGGACGCGGTCGCCACCCGATCGTTGCGACTGTTCGTCCGCCCCGACCCCGACGGGCACACCGCGGTGGCGCTCATCTACCTGCCGCGCGACCGCTACAACACGGTGGCCCGGGTCGCGCTGCAGGACGCGCTGGTCACCCAACTCGGGGGCCGCGATCTCGAGTACACCGCCCGAGTCAGCGAGTTGCCGCTGGCGCTACTCCAGGTCATCGTCCACATCGATCGCGACGTCGCGCTCCGCCTCGGTTCACTGCACACCGGTTCGTCGGCACTGGCGGCGATGCAGGATGCGCTCGACGATGCGATCCGAGGGTGGCCCGAACGTCTCCGCCAACTCGCCGCCGACCCGGGCACCGGGATCGCCGACGCCGATCGTGACCGCCTGCTGCGCGAGATCCCCGCGCTGTCGGAGGACTACAAGGAACAGCGCGCACCCGAGGATGCCCTCAACGACCTGCGGAACATCCTGCATCTCGCGCCGGGCGAGATCGCCGTCACTCTGGACTCCGACGACGACCACGACGAGATCGCCGACACCCGATGGGTATTCACGCTGTACCTGTGCGGGGCGTCGGCGACCCTGACCGATGTGCTCCCGGTGCTCGGCAGTCTCGGGCTCGACGTTCTCGACGAACATCCCTACGAGATCCACCGGTCCGACGGGACGGTCTGCTGGGCATACGCCTTCAGTGTTCAGCTGACGGCAGGCATGTCGGTGGACGACGCCGGGATCGCCGACCTCGAACACCGTTTCACCGAGGCGTTCACCCGGATCTGGTTGGGTCAGGCCGAGGTCGACGCCTTCAACGAGTTGGTCATCCGATGCGGCCTGGACTGGCGGTCGGCGGCGATGCTGCGAGCCTATGGGCGTTATCTGCGGCAATGCGGATTCTCTTACAGCACTTCGCATGTGGCGGAAGTGCTGGGCGAGTACCGAGCAGTGACCCGTGGGCTGGTCGACCTGTTCGGGGCCTCCTTCGATCCGGCCGCGGCCGACGAGGATCGGCGAGCCGAGGCCGAACGCCGGTTGCGCGCCGACATCGGCGCGGTGTTGGGGCTCGACGCCGATCGGGTGGTGTCGGCCTTCGCCGCAGTGCTGACCGCCACCGCCCGAACCAACTACTTCGTCCGCGATGCCGACGGCGCCGACCTGCCGGTGATCTCGTTCAAACTGCGTCCGCGTGACATCCCGCTCACCCCCGAACCCCGGCCGCTGCACGAGATCTTCGTCTACTCGCCGCGCGTCGAAGGCGTTCACCTGCGATTCGGTGCGGTGGCCCGCGGAGGGCTGCGCTGGTCGGATCGTCGTGAAGACTTCCGCACCGAGATTCTCGGGCTGGTGAAGGCGCAGGCGGTGAAGAATGCGGTGATCGTTCCGCTCGGGGCCAAGGGTGGCTTCGTCGTGAAGAATCCGCCGACGCCGACCGGTGACGGAGCCGCCGACCGCGATGCGGCCCGGGCCGAGGGGGTGGCCTGCTACCGCCAGTTCATCGCCGGTCTGCTCGACGTCACCGACAACATCGATCGACGCACCGGTGCGGTGCTGCCCGCACGCGGTGTGGTCCGCCGCGACGCCGACGACACCTACCTCGTGGTGGCCGCCGACAAGGGAACGGCGGCCTTCTCCGACATCGCCAATGACGTTGCCGCACACTACGACTTCTGGTTGGGTGACGGGTTCGCCTCGGGTGGCTCCGCCGGCTACGACCACAAGGAGATGGGGATCACCGCGCGTGGCGCGTGGGAGTCGGTCAAACGCCATTTCCGGGAGATGGGTGTCGATACGCAGTCCCAGGACTTCACCGTCGTCGGGATCGGTGACATGAGTGGTGACGTCTTCGGTAACGGCATGCTCCTGTCCGAGCACATCCGGTTGGTCGCGGCCTTCGATCACCGGCACGTCTTCGTGGACCCGAATCCCGATGCGGCCCGGTCATATACCGAGCGCGCCCGGCTGTTCGAACTGGCGCGCTCGTCGTGGGCTGACTACGACCCGCAGCTGATCAGTATGGGCGGTGGGGTTTTCGCGCGCGATCAGAAGTCGATCCCGATCAGCCCGGAGATGGCCGCGGCTCTCGGGATCGACGGTACGGTTGCGGAACTGTCGCCGCCGGAGCTGATTCGCGCGGTGCTGCTGGCGCCGGTCGACCTTCTGTGGAACGGCGGTATCGGAACGTATGTGAAGTCGTCAACCGAATCGCACGGCGAGGTCGGCGACAAGTCGAACGACGCCATCCGCGTCGACGGTGAACAGTTGCGCGCCAAGGTGGTCGGCGAGGGGGGCAACTTAGGTGTGACCGAACGTGGTCGCGTCGAGTACGACCTGGCCGGAGGTCGCATCAACACCGACGCGATGGACAACTCGGCGGGCGTCGACTGTTCGGATCATGAGGTGAATATCAAGATCCTGCTCGATTCGGTGGTGTCCACCGGTGAGCTGGCGGCAGCGGAGCGCAATCCGCTGCTGGAGTCGATGACCGACGAGGTCGGCGATCTGGTACTCGCCGACAATATTTCGCAGAACGCCGAACTCGGGTTCAGTCGCACCTATGCGATGGCGCGTATCGACGTACACGCCCGAATGTTGAATCAGATGTCGCGCGAGTATGGCGTCGACCTTCGGCTGGAAGCACTGCCCGAGCCGCTCGAACTTCGGAAACGCTTTGCGGGGGAACTACATCGGGGGCTGACCTCACCGGAACTGGCGACGCTGCTGGCGCATGTCAAGTTGCAGGCCAAGGCCGATCTACTGGCCGGTGACCTCCCCGACAACGATGTCTTCCAGCGGCGGCTCGCCGACTACTTCCCACAGCCGCTGCGCACGAAGTACGCCGAGGCCATCCGGTCGCATCGACTGCGCCGGGAGATCGTCGCCACCACCCTGGTCAACGACGTCGTCGAGCAGGGCGGTGTCACCCACCTGTACCGGCTGGGTGAGGGGAGTGGCTGCACCACCGACGAGGCGGTACGTGCCTATGTGGTCACCGATCGGGTCTTCGGACTCGACGACCTGTTCGCCCGCATCCGACACACCGCAGCACCATCGGCGGTCATCGACGAGATGATGCTCTATGCGCGTCGTCTGCTGTTCCGGTCGTCGCGGTGGATGATCGGATTCCGGCCGCAGCCACAGGCGATCGCGGCCGAGACCACCCGCTACGGCGGGCGGATCGGAGATCTGTCGACCCACATGAGCGAGTGGTTCGGTGCCAGCACCATCCGGGACGTGGACGGACGTGCCGCTCACTACCGCGAGCGGGGTGTGCCCGACGATCTCGCCTACGACGTCGCGGTGAGTCTGCACCGGTTCTGTCTGCTCGACATCATCGACGTCGCCGACATCGCCGAACGCGATGCGGTGGAGGTCGGCGCACTCTATTTCGCGGTGATGGAACACTTCGGGCTCGAAGAGTTGTTGACCGCGGTGTCGAACCTGGACTTCGGCGACCGGTGGCATGCGTTGGCGCGTTTGGCGCTTCGTGACGACATGCACGGAGCGCTGCGTGCACTCACGATGACGGTGCTGGAGGTCAGTGAACCCGACGAGACCCCGGCGGAAAAGATTGCTGAATGGGAACTGTCCCAATCCTCGAGGCTGTCGCGTGTGCGAACGGTCCTCGCCGAGATCGAAGAGTCGGGTATGACCGATCTGGCCACCCTGTCGGTGGCCGCTCGGCAATTGCGCAGCATGATCCGCTGATCGTGCACCGCGCGGTTTTCGGGGCCTGACGGGTGCTGCGTAGGGTTGATTTCGGAGCGGCAGGTGCCGCTCGGCGATCTCCGCCACGACGAAGGGACCGATCGTGCTCATCGAGGATGCAGGGCGTGCGACCGAAGACGGCTACCTGGTGCAGGTTCCGGTCCGCTGGTCGGATATGGACGTCTTCGGGCACATCAACCACGCGCGCATGGTGACTCTGCTGGAGGAGGCGAGAATCCCGTGGCTGTTCTACGACGGCCGACCCACCGCGGATATGCGGCACGGTTGTGTGGTCGCCGATCTGCACGTCAAGTATGCGGCGCAACTGCGTCACGATGAGGGGCCGTTGCAGGTGGCAATGTTCGTCAGCGAACTGCGCGCAGTGGATTTCGTGGTCGGCTACGAGGTTCGCCCTGGCAAGTCCGCATCAGCCGGAGCGGATGCGGGTTCGCCCGCAATCGGTAAGCCCGCGGTTGTCGCGAGCACCCGGCTCGTCGCCTTCGACGTCGACAAACAGGCGCTGCGCCGCCTCACGCCCGACGAGAAGGACTACCTGAAACAGTTCCTGCGGCCCGACGCCGGTGCCACGGGCGGCCGGCGATGAGCGAGGTGGAGCGGTTCATCGAGATCGCCGGTCCCGATCGATCCGATGCGCTCGCGTTTCTGTCCCGGGCGATGCGGCTCGAGGATGCCGCGGTCATCCGGTTGTCGATCCGTCCCGACGGACTCCTCGGCCTATGGGCGCACACCGGGTTCGATGTGTTGGTGACGCGCGCCGTCACCGGGCGTCAGGCACCCACCGACCTGGTCTGTGACGCGGCGACTTTGCATGCGGCACTGAGTGCTTCGGACTCCGGTCGGATCGATCCGGGCTTCGGGCTGGACAGTGCGTGGCGGGGTGCCCTGCCCGGCTCGGACGGCTACCGGCACGTCGACGACGTCCCGGCGCGCAGCATCGTCGAACTCTCGCGTGACGGAGCGCATCTCGCGCGGACCGAATCGGGGGCGCACGGCCCGGTTACCGGTCTGCTGGACCAGGAGGTCTTGACCGTCTCCGCCGACGACCAGCAACTGCGGGCCGCCATCACGATGCGCACCCTTTTCGCGGTCACCGCGATGGGCTTCATCCGCGACGCCCGTGGCCGCGCGATCACCGAATCTTCCCGGCTGGACGACATCGATGCGACCGAGCCCGTCCGGATTCGCCTGTCTCCGGCCTGGATTCGCATCGACGCCCGGTTCGGGTCGGTATACCAGCGAGCGCACCGTGACCTGATGGTCACGGTGCGCTGAGCAGTCCCTGGCCGTCCGGGTCAGACCGGCAGTTCGGCGAACGCGCCGCGGTAGCGGGCCGCCGGATGCGAATCCGGGAGGCGGTCCTGGCCAAACAGCTTCGCGCGAGCGGTGCCCGGTGCGTACTCCCGCTGTGCGAGGCCGCGCTCACGCAGGACCGGCAGCACATGTTCGGCGAACTCGACGTAGGAGCCGGGGATCGTCGCGTTGATCACGTTGATCCCGTCCACCCCGGCATCGCGCCAACGGGCCAGTTCGTCGGCGATCTGTTCCGGTGTGCCGACGACCCGGCCGCTGCGACTGCGGAGTTCGGCGAGGTCGCGCACGGTGGGTTCGCGGTCGGGTACCGCCTCGCGCAGCCACAGCAGTCCACTCTGGCTGCCCTCGGTCCGGATGTCGCCGATTGGGGTGTCGAGGTCGTAGAAGCCCAGGTCGATGCCGATGCCGCCGGCAGAGTGGGCGATGATCGTGCTCGGATCGATCAGTTCGTCGAGTTCGGCCGCCTTGCGGTGCGCCTCCTCCTCGGTGCTGCCGATCACGAAGGACAGCCCCTGATAGAAGGTCAGGTCGCGAGGGTTGCGGCCAGCCTCGGCGGTGAGCCGCCGGGTGTCCTCGATCAGCGCACGGGCGTTGTCGGGATCGGGGGAGACGATGAACTGGGCTTCGGCGTTGCGGGCGGCGAAGCGGCGGCCGACCGGTGAGGAACCGGCCTGGAACAGCACCGGGGTGCGCTGCCGGGACGGAGCCACCAGATGGGGGCCTTCGACGCTGTAGTGCGCGCCCTGGTGATTGATCTTGTGGACCTTGTCGAAGTCGGCGTGGATCCCGCTGTGCTTGTCCTGGATCAACGCACCCTCGTCCCAGGAGCCCTCCCACAGTTTGTAGACCACGTCCACGTATTCGTCCGCCCACGCATAGCGATCGTCGTGTTTGGTGATGCCGTCATAGCCGAAGTTGCGCCAGGCGTTGTCGGACAGGCTCGTCACGATGTTCCAGGCGATCCGGCCGTTGCTGGCATGGTCGAGTGTGGAGATCTTGCGGGCGAAGTCGAACGGATGTTCCTGCAGGATCGAACTGGTGATCGCGATCCCGAGATTCTCGGTGTGGGAGGCAAGCGCGGAGGCCAGCACCAGCGGATCATTGCTGGGGATCTGCAGGCCGCTGTCGACGAACTTCTTCCAGTCACCCTGATAGTCGTCGTACAGGCCGACGACGTCGGCGAAGAAGATGAAGTCGAATCGCGCCTCCTCCAACGTCTTTGCCAGTTCGATCCAATGCGTCAGCGAGTTGAAGTCGGTCTGGTGTGCCTGCGGGGCACGCCACGCGCCGTGCAGGATGTGCGAGGTCGTATTCATCACGAAGGCCGAGAATCTCAGTGGTGCGGGCATGGTGCCGACCATAAGCCGGGCCGTGGGAGACGTGACAACTTGAAATCAACCTGACAGCAAACCCTGACCCGAGCACGTCAGGATCCCTACGGTGGGCCGGTCCCCGACCTAGGAGTGCCACGTGCCCAGTTCTGCCCACCGAAAAAGGTGGACCCTGCTGCCGATCCTGGTGGCCGCCTTGAGTGTCGTCCTGGTGGCCTGCGGCCGGCCGGAAACCGGCGACGGACGTTCCACCGGCGTCGCACCCACCCCCGGCGACTACCTCGCGGGCGGCACCATCGAATACGGCCATGAGCAGGAACCACCCTGCGTTCACGGCGGCTGGGTGCAGAACGCCTACCTCGCGCGCCAGTATCTGGACAACCTCGTCTCCCTGGCCGACGACGGCCGCGTGGTGCCGTGGCTGGCCCAGAGCTGGGACATCTCACCGGATCGCCGTACCTACACCTTCCACCTCAAGCCGGGGGTGAAGTTCAGCGACGGTACCGATCTCGACGCGGCAGCAGTCAAAGCGAATATCGATCGATACCTGGATCCGAAGACGCCCAACGGCACCGTGACCGCCTACCTCGGCCCCTACTTCGAGTCCGATGACGTGGTCGGCACCCATACCTATCGACTACACCTCAACCGCCCCTACGAGCCGCTGCTCACCGCATTGACGCAGGGCTACTTCGGTATCCAGTCGCCGACGGCATTCCACCGTGGCAAAGAGGCCAATTGCCGTCAGCCGATCGGCTCGGGTCCGTTCATCATCGAACGCTGGGATCGCAACCGCAGCATCACTTTCGTGCGCAACCCCAACTACAACTCGGCGCCGGCCAACGCCAAACACCAGGGACCCGCGTACGTCGACAAACTGATCTGGAAGTTCCTCAAGGATCCCGTACTGCGCTACGGCTCCCTGACGAGCGGATCCTCCGACGTCATCTACAACGTGCCCGCGGTCAACTGGGCGGCAGCCACCCGGGAGTTCCAGACACGGCAGTACATCACTCCGGGACGGCCGAATGCATTGACACTCAACACCGATCACGCTCCGTTTGACGACGTGCGGGTCCGGCAGGCACTGGCCTATGCCGCCGACCGGCGCAAGGCGGTCGAAACGGCCTATCTCGGCGTGGTGCCCTACAACCCGAACGGGGCGCTCAGTCAGAGCACCCCCGACCACGATGAGACCGCGGGAACCTATCCCTACGATCCGAAGCGGGCCGCGCGACTCCTTGACGAGGCAGGCTGGACCGGACGCGACGAGGACGGCGTCCGAACCAAGAACGGTCGACGGCTGACCGCGCGCGTGGTGTACCCGGCCGATGCGATCGTCGGCGCCGAGGGGGCCGCGATCGTGCAGGATGTGGCCGCGCAGGCCCGGACCGTCGGGTTCGACCTCGTCCTCGAACCGGCCACGCAGAGCGCCTATTTCGGTGGCCGGTACGCCAAGGCCAACTCCACCGAGGCTTATGTCGGCTACTGGACCAGTCCCACCCCGGGGCTGCTGCTGATCAACTGGCGACAGCGACTGCCCGACAAGCCGAATCCGTTCAACCAGGCGTTCTACAACGATCCGCACCTGCAGTCGGTGATCGAGCAGGCGAACTCTGCGACCGACCCGGCGCAGCGCACCGCGCTGTATCACCAGGCGCAGCAGATCATCTCCGATCAGGCACTGGCGATCGGGCTCTACACCCAGACCACGTCATTGGCGATCACGCCGAAGCTTCACGACGTGTGGACCGAACAGTCTCAAGGCGAACCGGTGTTCGCGGATGCGAGGTTTGTGCGATGACCGTCACCGAGCCGTCGAATCGGCGTGACGACACAGTGGCTTCCGGTGCGGTGTCGTCTCCCGATCGGGTGCAGCCCGAAGACGTCACCGCGGTCGGCGGCATCCTCGGACGAGCGCGGTCCTGGCGTCCCCCAGCCCGTTTGGGCCGGTGGGCGGGGAAGATCGGCTCGGCGGTGTTCGTCCTGTGGGCGGCCGCATCGATCACCTTCCTACTCCAGGCCTTCGCACCCGGTGACCGGGCAACGCTGTTGCTCAACCTCGGTTCCGGAGAAAGCCGGGAACGTACCCCGGAGGAACTCGCGCCGATCAACGCACAGTACGGATTCGACGAGACGGTGTGGCGGCAGTACCTCAGCTATCTCGGTGGACTGCTGCGCGGCGATCTCGGGACCTCATATCAGTTGCAACAGCCGGTCACCGAGGTGATCGCCGAACAGATCGTGCCGACACTGGTGCTCACCGTCAGCGCACTGATCGTGGCGTGGCTGCTGGTCGGGTTCCTGACCACGCTGACCGCCGGCCGTCGTGGCCCGTGGGGTGCCGTGGGCTCGCTCGTGGAAACGATCAGCGCCGGGTTGCCGCAGTACTGGATCGGTTCGATCCTGCTGGTGGTGTTCGCCATCAACCTGGGCTGGTTCCCGGTGGAGAGTGGTACCGGCCTGCACGGACTGGTGCTGCCCGTGCTCACCCTGGCGATCCCGCTGGCGGGCTTCCTCGGGCAGATCGCGCGCGACGAGTTCGCCCGGGCACTGGACCAGCCGTTCGTCCTTACCGCGCGGGCTCGCGGTCTCGGGGATCTGTCTGTGCGGGCGCGACATGTATTGCGCCACTCTGTGCTACCGGCCGTCACGGTGTCCGGCTGGGCGATGGGTGCGCTGCTCTCGGGGGCGGTCATCGCCGAAACCGTCTTCGCCCGTGCGGGTATCGGCCAGACATTGGTCGCCGCAGCCAGTGCTCGCGACATCCCGCTCGTCGGCGGCATCGTCATCTTTGTCGCCTTCATCTACACCATCGCCAACCTGGCGGTGGACGCCCTCTACACCGTCATCGACCCGAGGATCGAGGTGCCATGACCGTCACCGAACCCGTGCGTTCGCCCGCCGACACACCGGCGGAAACCACCGGCGCTCTCGCGGCGCTGCGATCGACGCTCCGTACTCGAAACCCGTTGCCCGACGAGGAGAAGCGTGCCCTGCGACTCCCGGCGGGGATGATCGCCGCGCTGGTCGTCGTCGCGCTGCTCGCGTTGGCCGTCGTCGTCCCGTCCTGGCTCGCACCCTACGATCCCTTCGCCATCGACCTGGACGCCACGCTGGAACCGCCGAGTTGGGCGCATCCGTTCGGCACCGACCTGAGCGGACGCGATCTGCTGAGCCGGCTGATCTACGGGACCCGGGAATCGCTGGGCATCGGGCTGGGCGCGGTGGCGGTGGCCGGGACGTTGGCCGTGCTGCTCGGCATCGTCGCCGGACTGTCGTCGCGGGTCGCCGGTGCCCTCGCGAACCGGTCGATCGAGATCCTGTTCGCGTTTCCGACGATCCTGCTCGGACTGTTGCTGGTGTCGGTCTTCGGGCCAGGGACGGCGACGCTGATCTTCGCGATCGGTATCGGGATCGCGCCCGGGTACGCCCGCATCGTGCGCGGCCAGGTGCTGGCGGTACGCAACGCACCCTATATCGAGGCCGCCACCGCACTCGGCCACTCCCGCGGACGAATTCTGCTGCAGCACATCGCGCCCAACTCGCTGCGGCCGATGATCGTCACCCTGACCCTCGGTATCGGTCAGGCCATCATCTGGGCGTCGGGTCTGGCCTATCTGGGTCTGGGCGTCGCGCCGCCCTCCCCGGAGTGGGGCGCGTTGCTCGACTCCGGTCGCACCTACATCACCGTCGCCTGGTGGCTGGAGATCTTTCCCGGCCTGGTGATCGTGGCGGTCGCGTTGGCGTTCACCACCATCGGTCGTCATCTCGGCGCACGTCTGGAAGGAACACAGCGATGACCATCTCCGAGGTCCGTAAGGCTACCCCCGACACCAGGGTCCGCACCGCCGCGACGGAAGGCGATCCGCCGATCGCCACACCGTTGGTCGACGTGGCCGATCTGCGAATCGGATTCGGCGGAACCGAAATCGTCAAAGGTATCTCGTTCACCGTTGCCGCGGGTGAGTGCTTGGCGATCGTGGGGGAGTCCGGGTCGGGGAAATCGGTGACCGCCCGTACGCTGATCGGCCTCACCGGTGACGGCGCCGACATATCGGCCGCGCGAGTGGAATTCGACGGCCGATCGTTGCTGGGTCTGGACGATCGGCAATGGCGCGCGATCCGCGGACGAGACATCGGATTCGTCCTGCAAGATGCGCTGGTCTCACTGGATCAGCTCCGGCGGGTGAGTGGTGAGATCGGCGAGGCGCAGACCGTTCACGGCCGGATCGGCCGAACCGAGAAGGCTGCCAAGGTCATCGACCTCCTCGAACTCGTCGGTGTGCCCGAACCGACGGTGCGTGCGCGGCAGCGACCACACGAGCTATCCGGTGGTCTGCGGCAGCGTGCGCTGATCGCCTCCGCGCTGGCCAACGACCCCAAACTTCTCATCGCGGACGAACCGACCACCGCGCTCGACGCCACCGTCGCCGCCCAGATCCTCGACGTTCTCGGTGAGGCCAAGCAGCGTGGCAACGGACTGCTGTTGATCTCCCATGATCTCGCCGTCGTCGGCCGCCTCGCCGACCGCGTGGCGGTGATGCGCGCCGGCGAGATCGTGGAATACGGTTCGGCACAGGACATTCTGCGTGACCCACAACATGAGTACACCCGTGACCTGTTGGCATCGGTGCCCTCACGCGCATCGAAGGGGACATTGCTGACCAGTGGTGCGACGCTGCCTGCGGTCGAGGTCGCGGCGGATGCGGTGCCCGCGCTCCGGGTGCGTGATCTGCGCAAATCCTTCACCGGACGCAATGTGACCGCGCGTCCCGCCGTCGACGGGGTCGGTTTCGACCTCCTGCCGGGACGCACCCTGGGCATCGTGGGCGAATCGGGGTCGGGGAAGACGACGACCGCGCGGATCGTGTTGGGTCTGACTAACGCCGATTCCGGGACTGTCGAACTCAACGGTGAGCCATGGTCGGCGCTGACCGACGCCCAGCGACGGGTCCGCCGCAACCAGATCTCGGTGATCTACCAGGATCCGCTGAGCTCCTTCGATCCTCGCTGGACCGTGGAACGCGTGCTCGTCGACGCACTCGGGGCCGTCGGAATCACCGGACAGCGTGCGCAACAGCGGATCACCGAGCTACTCGATCAGGTCGGCCTGTCCGACGGATTCCGCACCCGCCATCCACTGCGACTGTCCGGCGGGCAGCGGCAACGGGTGGCGATCGCGCGGGCGCTGGCCCCCGAGCCGTCGGTGATCGTCTGCGACGAACCGGTCTCGGCGCTCGATGTCTCCATCCAGGCGCGCATCCTCGACCTGCTGGCCACTCTGCAGGCGGAGACCGGCGTCGCACTGCTGTTCATCTCGCATGACCTGGGGGTGATTCACCATGTCAGTGACGACATCCTGGTGATGCGGTCGGGTGAGGTCGTCGAATCGGGTGCGGCCGACGATGTCTTCGAACGGCCACAGCATCCGTACACACGAGCACTGCTGGCGGCGGTGCCGCGGATCGATCTGCCGGTGGCCGCGAGCTGACCAGCCGGTCGTCAAGCGCACCGATGCCCGGCCCCGAAACGCGGGGCCGGGCATCGGCGTCATGGGTTGTGGCAGAGGGCGTTTACACCAGCCAGGCCGCGGAACTGGCGGCCAGCTGACCGTCGTCGAGCGGCGAACTCGTGAGCAACACCTCACCGGGCGGCAGCGGCACGGACTCGTCGGTGGCGTTGAGCGCGCAGATGACGCCCCCTTCACCACGACGAAACGCCAGACAGCCGTCGGGTGCGCCATACCACTCCACCACGTCACCACTGAATTCGGTCCGCTCATAACGGATCTCGATCGCATGTCGATAGAGCGACAGCGTCGACTCGATGTCCTCGAGCTGAGCTTCGACGGTGAGGTCCGTCCACTCCGGCGGGATGGGCAACCAGGTCGACGTCGCGGCGGAGAAGCCGAACGGTGGCGCGGTGCCCTCCCACGGCAACGGCACCCGGCAACCGTCACGCCCACGTTCGGTATGCCCGGAGCGCTCCCACACCGGGTCGGTCAGCGCGTCATCGGGAAGATCCACATTCGGCAGCCCCAATTCGGCCCCGTTGTAGATGAACACCGTTCCCGGCAACGCCATCTCGACCAGCAACATGGCCCGTGCGCGACGGGTACCGAGGTCGAGATCGCCGTGCCCGTACCGGGTCACCTCGCGTTCGACGTCATGGTTGGAGAGTGTCCACGTCGGTGTGCCATCCACCGATTGCACTGCCGCCAGCGAGTTCTCGATGGCCGTGCGGATCTCGACGGCGTCAAAGTCGGCCTTGGCGAGCCGGAAGTTGAATCCGAGGTGTAGTTCGTCGGGGCGCAGATACTCGGCGAAACGCTCGTTGTCGTCGACCCAGATCTCGCCGACGTTGGCCGCACCCGGGTAGTCGTCGATGACTGCGCGGATCTTGCGGTGGATCTCGTGCACCGCATAGTTGTTGAAGCGCGGATCGTCGTCCTCGTTGGACAGCAGCCCGGCCTTGGTGAGATCCATATCCGGCAGATCGGCGGGTTTGGCCATCCCGTGGGCGACATCGATACGGAAACCATCGACGCCACGGTCCAGCCAGAAGCGCAGAGTGCGTTCCAGATCGGCGAAAACCTCGGGATTCTCCCAGTTCAGATCCGGCTGTTCACGGGCGAAGATGTGCAGATACCACTGTCCGGGCGCGCCGTCGGCGTCGGTGACACGCGTCCACGCGGGTCCGCCGAACACGCTGTGCCAGTTGTTCGGCGGTTCGTCGCCGTTGTCGCCGAGCCCGTCGCGGAAGATGTAGCGTGCGCGTTCGGGGCTCCCCGGCTGGGCATCGAGTGCGGCACGGAACCAGGCGTGTTGATCGCTGGTGTGGTTGGGCACCAGATCCATCGTGACGCGGATGTCGGCGGCATGCGCCTCGGCGATCAGTTCGTCAAAGGTGCCGAGATCGCCGAAGAGTGGATCGATGTCCCGCGGATCGGCCACGTCATAACCGTGATCGGCCATGGGGGACACCATGATCGGGCTCAGCCACAGCGCGTCGACACCCAGCAGCTCGAGGTACCCGAGCTTGTCGATCACGCCGGCGAGGTCGCCGACACCGTCTCCGGTGAGGTCGGAGAAGGACCGCGGGTAGATCTGATAGAAGATCGCCGACTTCCACCAATCGGTGTTCGACGGATCGAGCTGATGTGCGCCCGGCGGGGCGGCGACGGCCGGGACGTCGGCAGCAGCGGCCGGTTCTTCGGTGTTGAGTTCGTCGGCGTGGAGTTCGTCGGCGTTGAGTTCGTTGGGGCCGGCCTCGTCGCTGGTGGCAACCACCAGGTCGGTGGCGTCCTCGCCGTCTGAGCCGTCTTCGTCGGGGATCTCGTCCGCGGGCGCTTCGGCGTCGAGCTGCTCGGAGCCGGTGTGCTCCGCCGCGACGTCGTCTGTTTCAGGTCCCCCGTCTGTTTCAGGTCCCCCGTCTGTTTCAGGTCCCCCGTCTGTTTCAGGTCCCCCGTCTGTTTCAGGTCCCCCGTCTGTCTCAGGTCCCCCGACCGAGTCGTCGATACCCAATCCGCCCGCCGACTCCCCGGCACCGTCGGTGCTCGCCTCATCGCCGACGGTCACATCAGAATCGGTGTGTGCGGGGTCGGTCGGACCGATGTCACCCTCGCCGGGAACATCAGTTGTCTCATCGCTCACTCTGACTATTTTGCCTTACTCAAGAATCAATTGAGGCATAGAGGGCCAGGTAGTCGGTCCGCCATTGCTGTGACCAGCGTGATTCTTGAGTTCAGAAAGACGAATTCATCATGGAGTCCGCAGCCATCTCCATGTAATCGAGCAGTGCCTTGCGGTGTTCGTCGTCGAGTGCGGTGGCGTCGATGGACGCGATGGCGGTGCGCATACACCGCAGCCAGGCGTCACGCTCGAGCGGACCGATTCGGAACGGGTGATGACGCATGCGGAGACGCGGATGCCCGCGTTCGTCGGAATACGTGCGGGGTCCGCCCCAGTACTGTTCCAGGAACATGCGCAACCTGCGCTCGGCGGGACCGAGGTCCTCTTCGGGGTACATCGGCTTGAGCAACTCGTCGCGCGCGACCTCGGCATAGAAGGCCGCAGTGATGCGATGGAAGGTCTCGGCGCCGCCCACCCGCTCATAGAAGGTGCGCTGGGCGCTGTCGACGGGCTCGGAGCCGCCGGGCTGATTTCCGGTCACAGTGACCATTGTCCCGACGCCCGGCGCCGACCTCAACCTCACCCCGGCGGCGGTGCACGGGGCAGGCCCAAGCGAGGGCTGTCGCGAAGACCAGGGTGAGCGGGTGGCGTTTCCGGTGCGATCGCGGTGTTTCCGTGGTGGACTGTCAACACGTCCGGCACCGGCGGGAGGTATGTCCTCATGACGCGACACACACCGGGGCGATCGGCGCCGAAGAGAGCTCGGCGCGGTTCACCGCAGGTCACCATGCTGCGCCCAGATCAGGAGGTGCCCCGGCCCGCCGAGCAGTTGTGGGGACGCCGACGGGTGTTACTGCTCAATGCCACCTATGAACCGCTGACCGCGGTGTCCATTCGGCGTGCGGTGGTGCTCATCCTGCGCGAACGCGCCGACATCGTGCACGAGGACGACGCCGGGTTGGCGGTCCACTCGGTCGCGACCTCGGTACCGATTCCGTCGGTGATCCGACTCCGAACCTACGTGCGGGTGCCGTACCGTGCGATCACGCCGATGACACGGACCGCGCTCATGCACCGGGACCGGTTCCAATGCGCCTACTGCGGCGACCGGGCCACCACGATCGACCATGTGATCCCGCGAAGTCGCGGCGGCGCGCACGGTTGGGACAACTGCGTCGCCTGCTGCTCAGGGTGCAACCATCGCAAGGCCGACCGGCTGCTCAGTGAACTGGGTTGGTCGCTGGCGTCCGCGCCGCGCGAACCCAAGGGAAGGCACTGGCGGCTACTGGCGACGGTCACCGACATCGACCCGGCCTGGGTTCGCTATATCGACGCCGGGGCTGCCTGAGATGCCGGGCAAGGGCCGGTTCGCGGCGCTTCGGGACAGATCGTCGAGATCTACGACGCGCTGTAGGCCCCACTGCACCCGGCGCGGCGCGGTCGGCTAAATTGATTTGCGATGAGCTGCGTCGATGCCCGCTGGGCGAAGACGCGAAGATCGAAAGGGTGGCATGGACCTCGAAGACCTGATTGTCCCCATCGGAGTGCCGGTCACGATCGTGACGATCGTCTTCGTCGTGGCCTGCGTCGTGGCGATGGCGTTCTCGTTCGGCGTGAAGTACCCGAAGGTCGAGGAATACACCCTCGACCAGCGTTGGGATCGTTCCCCGCTGCTGTTCAGCGCCACCGACATCGAACCGATGGCGCTCGCACGGCACGCGGAGGCCAGTGATGTGGATGGAGGCTCGGCAAGTGGCAAGTGGTGAGGTAACTCAGGCACACGGTGGCGTGACCGTCGTTTCGCCGGCAGATCTGCCGGTCGGCACCGTCGTCACCAACAGCGGCCGGATCTCCGCAACCCGTTACCCGGGTGATGCGCCGACCACACCGCCGTTCACGCGTGGCGAACTGATCGCGCTCGACGACGCGCTCAAGGCGGCTTCCGAGAAGGCGCTGGTGAGGTTCTCGGTGTACATCGGCGACCTCGACGGTGAGGTCGAGGCGTCGGCCCGTGCGGCCCTCGCGAAGGCCCCCGAACCCGCCAATGGCGCACTGATCGCGGTGTCGCCGAATACGCGTGATGTCGTCGTCGTCTCGGGCAGTGCCGTCGCCGATCGCGTCAACGACCGCGTCGCGGCCCTCGGCGTCACCGCCGCGGTCGCCAGCTTCCGCCAGGGCGATCTGATCGACGGTCTGATCGCCGCGCTGCGCGTGATGGCCACCGCGGCTGCGGCAGGCTGAGTCGGCAGACCAGAAGCTCCAACAAGGGCAACAACGAGAAGGGGGGCCCCCCCGGGCCGGGGGGGGGGGGGGGGGGTGGGGGGTG
>NZ_JASXSH010000024.1 GCF_030315745.1 Gordonia heveisoli
CATCTGAACACCGCGTCAAATCCGTCTCGGCGAGTTCATCGACCAGATCATCGAGTCGCGCCAGCAGCACCGTGACTCCCGTTGATGCTGCGTCGCCCGGCGATGCTGGGTCGCGATGCTCGATCATGAACCACATCGTGCGACGCACCGTCAATCACGAAGGGTCCCTTCGTGGCGGTGACCTTGGTGGTCAGTCCTGCATGTCGAGCCCGTCATAGGCTCGGGCCCAGATGGTTTCGTGTGCCACCGGGTCGATCCGGCCGACCGCTAGATCGCGATCGGCGACGCGCAGGTCGTCGGCGATTCGCAGCAGACGGTCGACGCGCGCCGCGACGGCGGGATCCTCGTCGTCGTCGACCCAGACGACCAGCCACCGCACCCGCCGGCGCAGCGGTCCGGCGGCCCGGGCGGCGGCCAGCACCGCACACAGTGCGATCACCGCGGCCACCCCGATCGACCACACCGGCGCGACCCCTGTCGTGGCCAGCAGCGGCCAGCACACCAGCCACACCGCCATCGCCCAGATGGGCGCACTGTGCCAGACCCGCAGCCGAAGTCGCTGACCGACGGCGGTCCCGGGTGGATATACCGCCAGCCGGTACTGCACCCAGTGTCGGGCGTAACCCACCCGCAGAAACCCCCACGAGTCGCCACCGCGCAACGGGTGACCGAACCGCGGGGCCGGCGGGGTCAGTCGGGCCAGGGTGAGCCGCCTCGACGGCTGCTCAACGGGCACAACAGGTGTGGGCTGGGACAACTCGGTCATGGTTCAGGCGTACCCCGAATTGATGGCAGTACCCGATTTCTCGACGCGATGTACACACCGGCAGCCCCGATCTTGACGCGGCGTTGACGACCCATCCACCGCTGCATATGGATCGTCAAGATCTGCGTGCCCGCCGTATGGATGGCGTTAAGAAACGACGCCACCGCCGACGCCGAACCGATGCTGTAGCAGGCGCCGAGCGATTGCCGGCGCGTGGTGACACGTGAGAAGGGACGGCCATGGCCGACGTGGTGTATCTGCTGGCGGCGCTCGCAGCTTTCGGACTTTGCCTGCTGGCGGTGCGCGGCATCGATTCCAGGATCAACCGATGACCGCCGACGGCGTGACCGACATCGTCCTGCTTGCCCTGGCCACCGCGGTCGTCGGCTACCTGCTCGTGGCCCTCCTCTCGCCGGAAAGGTTCTGATCGCGTTGTCCGACACAACTTCCGGATTCCTGCAACTGGGCTTCCTCGTCGTCGTCCTCGCGGCCGTGTACGTGCCGCTCGGCGACTATATGGCGCGGGTGTTCACCTCCCCCCGCGATCTGCGGGTCGAGCGGCTGATCTATCGGGTCGGGCGGATCGATTCGCGCCGAGAACAGACCTGGGTTGGCTACGCTCTCGCCGCGTTGGCCTTCTCGGTCATCTCCTTCCTCGGCCTCTACCTGCTGCAACGACTGCAAGGCGTTCTGCCCTGGTCGGACGGCAAGCCGGGTATCGCGCCGTCGATGGCGTTCAACACCGCCATCTCCTTCGTGGCCAACACCAACTGGCAGTCGTACTCGCCGGAGTTGGTGATGAGCAACCTGACACAGATGTTGGGTTTGGCGGTCCAGAACTTCGTCTCCGCCGCCGTCGGGATCGCGGTCGCGATCGCGTTCATCCGGGCGCTGATAAACCGGCGCGGTGACGGTGAACTGGGGAACTTCTGGGTCGACCTGGTTCGGGGCACGATCAGGATCCTGTTGCCGCTCAGTGTGCTCGTCGCATTCATCCTGCTGACGCAGGGTGTAGTCCAGTCCTGGCGTACCGGCTTCGACTTCGCCACTCTCGATGGCGGACAGGCGCATTCGTTCATCGGTCCGTTCGCCTCGCAGGAGGCGATCAAGGAGCTCGGCACCAACGGCGGCGGGACCCTGTCGGCCAACGCGGGGCATCCGTTCGCCAATCCGACCCCACTGTCGAATGTGGTGGAAATCCTGGCGCTGCTGCTGATCCCGGTGTGTCTCACGCGGACCTACGGCACGATGGTGCGTGATCGTGGCCAGGGGCTCACCCTGCTGGGCGTGATGGTTGCCCTCTGGGGCGCCATGCTGAGCATCGTGTGGATCGCCGAAGCACACGTCGCCGGGGTTGCCGGCCAGGCAGCCGGAGCCATGATGGAGGGGAAGGAACAACGCTTCGGCATTCCGGGCTCGGTGCTGTTTGCCGTTTCGACGACCGGAACATCCACCGGTGCCGTCAATTCTGCGCACGACAGCTACACGGCGGCCGGCGGCGGTGCGTTGATCTGGAACATGCTGCTCGGCGAGATCGCCCCTGGCGGAGTGGGATCGGGGCTCTACGGAATCCTGGTGCTCGCAGTCATCACCGTCTTCGTCGGTGGACTTCTGGCCGGACGCTCCCCAGAACTCCTCGGCAAGAAGATCGGCCAGCACGAGATCACCATGGCCGCGCTCTATGTGCTGGTGATGCCGGCGCTGGTGCTCACCGGCACCGCGATCACGGCCATCCTCAGTTCCACCACCGGATTCCTCGGCAACACCGGTGATCCCGGATCTCCCGGCGCCATCCACGGATTCGGCGAGATTCTCTATGCCTTCGCCTCGGCGGCGAACAACAACGGCAGCGCCTTCGGCGGTCTGACCGTGACCAGCGACTGGTTCCAGACCTCGCTCGGGCTCGCGATGCTGTTCGGCCGCTTCCTACCGATGGTGCTGGTGCTCGCGCTGGCCGGTCTGCTGGCGCGACAACGTCCACGAGGCGCGGCAACCGCGGCGGCGCCGACACATCCGGAACTCGCCGCGGTCGGCGGGGGTACGTCGGCACTGACGCCGGTCGTCGGACATACCCGGGCGGACGAGGCGTCCGGGGATGCGGCCGAGGGTTCCGCCGACACCGGCCCGGACGCCTCACTGCTCCCGACCAGCGGTGTGCTCTTCGGGGCACTCCTGTTCGGCACCATCCTGCTGGTGGCCGGACTCACCTTCTTCCCGGCGATGGCGCTGGGACCGATCGCGGAGGCACTGCTGTGAACGCCCCAATCGTGGATGAACGCGCACCGGAGGCGTCGGCGACCGCGACCTCCGAAGATGCCGCCCCCTCGCTGGTCACCACCGGTGCTTTCAACATCCGTCAGCTGGTCACGTCGCTGCCGCTGGCCGTCACCAAGCTGACGCCCCGCGCACAGGCTCGCAACCCGGTGATGTTCGTCGTCTATCTCGGCGCGATCGTGACCACCGTCCTGGCCTGCTGGCATCCGAGCCTGTTCGCTTGGGCGGTGGTGGCCTGGCTGTGGTTCACCGTGGTCTTCGCCAACCTGGCCGAGGCTGTCGCCGAGGGACGTGGACGGGCGCAGGCAGACAGCCTGCGGAAGGTCAAGCAGGACACCGTTGCCCGTCGCCTGAAGGGCGACGGCTCGTTCGAGGAGGTACCTGGAACGCAATTGCGGGTCGGCGATCTGATCGTCGTCGAAGCGGGTGAGGTGATCGCCGGAGACGGTGACGTCGTGGAGGGTATCGCGACGGTCGACGAATCGGCGATCACCGGTGAATCCGCCCCCGTCATCCGCGAATCGGGCGGTGACCGGTGTGCGGTGACCGGCGGTACCGTGGTGCTCTCCGACCGGATCGTCGTCAAGATCACCACGGCGCCGGGTCAGGGCTTCGTCGACCGGATGATCGCGCTCGTCGAGGGGTCGGCGCGGGCCAAGACGCCCAACGAGATCGCACTCGACATCCTGCTCACCAGCCTGACCATCATCTTCCTGCTGGCCGTGGTGGCCGTAGGGCCGATGCAGACCTACGCCGGGCAGTCGCCGGATCCGATCAAACTGATCGCCCTCCTGGTCTGCCTGATCCCGACGACGATCGGCGCACTGTTGTCCTCCATCGGCATCGCCGGTATGGACCGACTCGTTCAGCGCAACGTGCTGGCCATGTCGGGGCGTGCGGTGGAGGCCGCCGGGGATATCGACACCCTGCTGATGGACAAGACCGGGACCATTACCTACGGCAACCGGCGCGCCACCGATCTGCTGGCCGCCGCCGGCGTGCCCATCGCCGAGTTGGCCGACGCCGCCTACCGGTGCAGCCTCGCCGACGACACCCCCGAAGGCCGCAGCATCGTCGACCTCTGTGTCACCGACTTCGGTGTCCCACGGGACGACTCGGGCGAGGTGGCCGCCGCGCAATCCGGTGTCCACTCAACCCGGCAGATCATCGGCTTCACCGCCGAGACCCGGATGAGTGGGGTCGACACGAGTGCTGATGGCCAGCTGGTCAGCCAACTGCGCAAGGGCGCCGCCGACGCGGTGGTGCGCTGGGTACGCGCCCAGGGTGGAACCGTGCCCACCCAGGTGGAGGCCGATGTCGCGCAGGTGTCCGGACGTGGTGGTACGCCACTCGTGGTGGCGCGGCACGACCACGTAGCCGCCGGTGGGCCGGTGGTTCTCGGCGTGATCGCACTCTCGGATGTGGTCAAACCCGGTATGGCAGAACGTTTCGCACAACTACGGTCGATGGGAATCCGCACCGTGATGGTCACCGGTGACAATCCGGTCACCGCGCGGGCCATCGCTGCTGAGGCCGGGGTCGACGACTTCGTCGCGCAGGCCACCCCCGAGGACAAGCTGGCGTTGATCCGTGCCGAACAGTCCGGGGGAAGGCTGGTCGCGATGACCGGCGACGGTACCAACGACGCCCCGGCGCTCGCCCAGGCCGACGTCGGACTGGCCATGAACACCGGCACCTCGGCGGCCAAAGAGGCGGGCAACATGGTCGACCTCGACTCCGATCCGACCAAACTGATCGACGTTGTGGCGATCGGTAAACAGTTGCTGATCACCCGTGGCGCATTGACCACCTTCTCACTGGCCAACGACCTGGCGAAATACTTCGCCATCTTGCCCGCCCTGTTCAGCGGCATCTACCCGCAGCTGGACACCCTCAACATCATGTCGCTGAGTTCGGCGCAGTCGGCCATCACCTCGGCGGTGATCTTCAACGCGCTGATCATCGTCACCTTGATCCCGTTGTCGCTGCGCGGGGTTCGCTACCATCCGTCGTCGGCGAGCCGGCTGTTGGGACGCAATCTGCTGATCTACGGGTTCGGCGGCGTGATCACCCCCTTCGTGGGGATCTGGCTCATCGATCTTCTCGTCCGTCTACTACCCGGAATGGGGTGACATCCACGATGTCCGTTCGTTCGCAGGCTTCCGTCGTCACCGGTTTCCTCCGGCAGTGCAGTGCCGCCCTGGTGATCTTCGCGGTGCTGACCGTGATCCTCGGCGTGGTGTATCCCGCTGCGGTGTGGGCTCTTTCGCGTATCGATCCGGGAGCCGCCGAAGGATCGCAGCTCCACGACGCACGTGGGTGTGTGGTCGGATCGTCGTTGATCGGGCTCGACCCGCAGGTTCGCGCCGGGGCGCCCGACCCGTATCTCCACGCCCGGGTGAGCGGGTCGGCCGACGACCCGATGTCGCCGGGCGACCCGGCGGCGTCGGCGGCCAGCAACAAAGGGCCCAACGACACCGACCTGCGGTCCTGGATCGATGCACGTCGTCAGCTGATCGCCCGGCGCGAAGGGGTGCCGCCCACCGCGGTACCCGCCGACGCCGTCACCGGTTCGGCGTCCGGGCTCGACCCGCACATCAGTCCCGCCTATGCGCGACTGCAGGTACCGCGGCTGGCTCGGACCAATGGCCTCACCTCGGCTCAGGTCGAGGCGATCATCGACAGTCACACCGACGGACGACAACTGGGCTTCCTGGGGGAGGAGCGCGTGAACGTACTCGAGGTGAACCTCGCCCTGGGACACGGTTCGGTCGCATGTCGATAGCGACGCGTTCGAGCGCGCCGGCTCGATAGGCTGGACGTATGGGTAACGAAGCCGACGCTCGGGGCAGCCTGGAGGTGTTTCTGGGCTGTGCCCCGGGTGTCGGCAAAACCTATGAGATGCTCGCCACCGCGCGGCTGCTGGTCGATGAGGGTGTCGATGTCGTTGTGGCCGTGGTCGAATCACATGGACGTACGGCCACGGCGGCGTTGGTAGAGGGATTCGAAGTCGTCGAGCGCCGGCGTGTCGACTATCGCGGAACCGTCCTGGCGGAGATGGACCTCGCCGCGGTGCTCGAGCGACGGCCGCAGGTAGCGCTGGTCGACGAACTGGCCCACACCAACGCGCCGGGTTCGTTGAACGGCAAACGCTGGCAGGACATCGAAGCACTGCGCGACGCCGGTATCGACGTGGTGACCACCGTCAACATCCAGCACCTGGAAAGCCTCAACGATGTCGTCGCCCAGATCACCGGGGTGATCCAGCGCGAGACCGTCCCCGACGACGTGGTTCGCGCCGCCGACCAGATCGAACTCGTCGACATCGCCCCGCAGGCCTTGCGTCAGCGGCTCGTCGCCGGAAAAGTGTATCCCGGCGGACGCGTCGACGACGCGCTGTCCAACTACTTCCGGCAGGGCAACCTGACCGCGCTACGGGAACTGGCGCTGCTGTGGCTGGCCGACCGCGTCGACGACAGTCTCGCCGATTACCGTGCAGCACATTCGATCACCGACACGTGGGAGACGCGCGAGCGAGTGGTGGTGGCGATCACCGGGGGTGCCGAGTCGGCGACGCTGATCCGTCGCGCCAGCCGCATCGCCTCCCGGTCGAGCGCGGCCCTCGTCGTCGTGCACGTGGTACGCGGGGACGGACTCGCCAATCCGCGGACCGTCGACATCTCGCAGTTGCGGGAACTCGCAGCCGGTTTCGGGGCGAAGATCCACACCGTCGTCGGCGACGACGTGCCCGCCGCGCTGCTCGACTTCGCCCGCGGAGTCAACGCCACCCAACTGGTGTTGGGCACGTCCCGGCGACCGCGCTGGCAGCGAGTCTTCGACGAGGGGGTCGGCGCCGCCGTCGTCCGCGGCAGCGGACGAATCGACGTTCACATGGTGACCCACGAGGAGACGCGGGCCCCGCGTCGTCCCGCGCGGTCGACCCGGATCCGGCGACCACTGAGTTGGGCGGCGGCAGTGGTGGCTCCGGTGCTGGTGACCGGCGTGCTGAGACTGCTCGACCAGTGGTTGGGTTTCGCCAGCGACACGGCGCTCTTCTTCGTCGCGGTCCTGGCGGTGTCGATGCTCGGTGGCGTCGCACCCGCGGCATTGTCGGCAGTGATCTCCGGACTTCTCCTGAACTACTTCTTCACCGATCCGCGCTTCACCTTCACCGTCGCCGAACCGGACAACCTCATCACCATCCTGGTGATGCTGGTGATCGCGATCGCCGTTGCGGCACTAGTGGATTCGGCCAATCTGCGGCGTGGACAGGCACAGCAGGCGGGTCGCGACGCGGAACTGCTGGCGCTGTTCTCCAGCGCCGTGCTCGCCGGTGCCGACGTGCCCGGTCTACTGGAGCGGGTCCGCGAAACCTACGGACAGGACGGGGTGACCCTGGTCCGGCGACCCGCACGCGGCGAGATCGTCGTCGAATCGGCCATCGGAGACGAAGCGCCGCGCCGCGAGCGGGAAGCCGTGACAGTCTGCCCGGTACCGGGCGGCGAATTCGAATTGTGGCTGACCGGACCGGAACTCGGGGCGCGCGACCAGCGTGTCCTGACCACTGTCGGAACCCAGGCGGCCGGTGCGGTCGCCCGCCATCGACTCGAAACCGAGGCCGCCGCCGCCGCCGCGCTGACCCGCGCCGACGAACTGCGCCGGGCCCTGCTGTCCGCGGTCAGCCACGATCTGCGGACCCCGCTAGCCTCGGCCAAGGCGGCGGTGTCCAGCCTTCGCAGCACTGACGTCACCTTCTCCCCGGAGGACACCGCCGAACTGCTGGAGACGATCGAGCAATCGGTCGATCATCTGTCGGCCATCGTCGGCAACCTGCTGGACTCGTCGCGGCTGGCCGCCGGCGTCGTACGTCCAGAACTGCGCCGGACCTACCTCGCGGAGGTCATTCACCGTGCGCTGGCGGCGGTTCCGCGGGTCGGAAACCACGCCGACATCACCGTCGATCTCGCCCAGGAATGGGCCTACACCGACGCCGGGTTGCTCGAACGGGCGCTGGCGAATCTCATCGACAACGCCGTCCGGCACGGCAGGGGAGAGGTGACGATCCGTTCCAGGATCGACGTCGAGGATGCTTCCGCCGACGACACCGAGGCCGCACCGCGGTGCGTCGTCGAGGTCATCGACCATGGACCGGGTATCGAAGCCGACGAACGCGATCGCGTGTTCAGTCCGTTCCACCAGTCGGGGGATCAGCACAGTGGGGCGTCGGGCGTCGGTTTGGGGTTGTCGGTGGCGCAGGGTTTCGTCGGTGCGGTCGGGGGCACCCTGCAGGCGCGCGTGACACCTGGCGGCGGGTGCACCATGGTGGTGTCGCTGCCGACGTCGGCGCCGGTTTCGTCCGGGCAACCCGGCCGCGACTCGGAGGGAACGGCCCGATGAGCACCCGCGTCCTCGTCGTCGACGACGAACCGCAGCTGCTGCGGGCGTTGCGGATCAATCTCAACGCCCGCGGTTTCGCGGTCACCACGGCCTCCACCGGTGCTGACGCGCTGGCTGCGGCGGCCCGGGTGAACCCGCAGGTCGTCGTGCTCGATCTCGGCTTACCCGACATCGACGGGCTGACCGTTCTGGAAGGTCTGCGCGGGTGGACGACCGTTCCGGTGATCGTACTGTCCGCGCGGGCCGATTCGGCGGACAAGGTGGCCGCCCTCGACGCCGGAGCCGACGACTATGTGACCAAACCCTTTGGCATGGAGGAGTTTCTGGCCAGGCTGCGGGCGGCCATCCGGCGCGGGGCGGTGAGTGCGGCGGAAGCTGCCGAACCGGTCGTCGACGTCGGGGACTTCGCCGTCGACCTCGTTGCCACGTCGGTAACCCGGGCGGGGGAGGCGGTCCACCTCACCCCGACCGAATGGGGCATCTTGGAGATGCTCGTCCGAAACGAAGGGAAACTGGTCGGGCAGAAGGAGATCCTGCGGGCAGTCTGGGGGCCGAACTACGACGACCAGACGAACTACCTGCGTGTCTATCTGGCCAGCCTGCGCCGCAAGCTGGAGCCAGATCCCTCTCGGCCTCGCCATCTGATCACCGAAGCCGGGATGGGATATAGGTTCCGGCGCTGACGCCAGCACCATACACTCGACCCATGACCCCCCACGATGCGTCCTACTTCGGTGCCGCGGCCACGGCCAAGTACGTGCGGTTGACGACGCTCAAGAAGGACGGATCGGCGGTCGACACCCCGGTGTGGGCCGCTGTCGACGGTGACCGGCTGGTGGTGTGGACGGAGACCGAGTCGTGGAAGGTGCGTCGTATCCGCCGGGACAGCCGGGTGGTGGTGCAGGCTTGTGACGCCCGGGGCAAGAAGGTCGACGGTGAGCCCGCTGCCGGTACCGCGGAGGTGCTCGATGCGGCGGGCAGCGCACATGTCCGCGATCTCATCGGTCGCAAGTACGGACTGATCGGGAAAGTGCTGTTGTTCGGCAGCCGGGTTCGGCGTGGAACGGCGGGCACTGTGGGGATTGCGATTCACGCACGGCAGTGACGTGGGTTTCCGACACGCCGACGCGATCCGTTGAAAAACTGCTGGTCAACCGTGTCTTGACCGAATTGTGTTCGGCGTTCGGTTGTTTCGTCGGTGTGATTCGGGGTAGAACTGAAGAGTAGGTTGCTGAGCGGCGCTAACGAGTGGGCCTCTTCTGCTCACCGCGGGACTAATGCGCTCTGCGTCGATGGTCCCGGTGTCATCGGTTCACCCGATCCCGGTAAGTGGGGACAACGTCCACGGCCGCGCTGCAATCGGTGAGTCCTTCGGTGGATTCGCTGTGGTGATTTGGCCATGAAAGAGGCTGTAGTCAGCCGTCTTTCGATCTAAGAGGGCTCGACCGGTCTGTCGAGTCGCGTGGGCGCCATCGGTTCGTGGCGAGACTGCGGACCTTGACGACGGAGACACGCATGCCAGACGGAATTCCGACGGCGAAATCTGCACGACGAGAACCTATTCCGCCCGCAGGGCGGACTGAGGTGGGGGGTTCGGCCGACACTGGTGACTCCGCGCAGAAAGGTATGCTGCGCAGGACGATTGCCGCATCGGCGATCGGCAACGCGACCGAATGGTATGACTACGGCGTCTACGCCGCGACAGCCACCTATCTGACCGACGCCTTCTTCCCCGGTGAACTGGGCACTCTCGGCACCATGCTGGGCTTCGCGATCTCCTTCGTACTCCGTCCGGTCGGAGGATTCATCTGGGGGCCGATCGGGGATAGGATCGGCCGTAAATCCGTTCTGGCCCTGACGATTGTGCTCATATCACTGGCCACCGCCCTGATCGGACTGCTACCCACCCACGCCGTCGCAGGGGTGTGGGCGCCGGTGCTGCTGATCCTGCTCCGGGTGGTGCAGGGGTTCTCGACCGGTGGCGAATACGGCGGTGCGGCCACCTTCATGGCCGAGCATGCTCCCGACGACAAACGTGGAAAGTACGGTAGTTTCCTGGAATTCGGGACCCTGGGTGGATTCGTCATGGGTTCGGCCGTGGTGCTGCTGCTGGATCTGCTGCTCTCCGACGATCAGATGTCGACCTGGGGTTGGCGTCTCCCGTTCCTGCTCGCCCTGCCACTCGGCCTGATCGGTCTGTACCTGCGGAGTCAGGTCGACGAATCGCCGGTCTTCGAAGAGCTCGAGGACGACGACAAGATCGAGGCGTCACCGGGTCGCGAGATCATCGACCTCGTGCGGGAGTACTGGCGTCCGGTGCTGGTGATGTCCGGCATGGTGGTGGCACTCAACGTCGCCAACTACACCTTGCTCGCCTATCAGCCGACCTACCTGCAGAACACCATCGGAATGGACACCGACACCTCGACGCTGGTCATCCTGATCGGCGAACTCGCGATGATGGCGGTGATCCCGTTCTTCGGCTCGTGGTCGGATCGGGTGGGACGCAAACCGATGTGGTGGTCGTCGCTGATCGGCCTGTTCCTGCTCGCCTTGCCGCTGTACTGGCTGATGGGCCAGGGCCTGGCCTGGGCCATCCTCGGATTCGTGGTGCTGGGGTTGCTCTACATCCCGCAGCTGTCGACGATCTCGGCAACCTTCCCGGCGATGTTCCCCACCCAGGTCCGCTACGCGGGATTCGCCATCTCCTACAACGTGTCCACCGCGGCCTTCGGCGGTACCGCACCGCTCATCAACGAAGCGGTCGTCGACTCGTCGGGATGGGATCTCTTCCCCGCGCTGTACATGATGATCGCCTGCGTGATCGGTATGATCGCGGTCTGCTTCCTGAAGGAGACCGCCGGTGCGTCGATCCGTGGAACCGATATTCCCAGTCAGGAGAACGACTTTCGGGAACTGGTCGGAATGAAGGCCGGCTCCTAGTCGCTGTTCTTCCCCTACTTTGGCGATCGTCCCCGAGGTGCATCTAGGGGAGGAACACAAACGTCGGGGAGGAACGTTCTTCCCCTACTTTCGGGCGGGGCGACAGGTTTCCGGGGACGATCGGTGATCAGGGGGTCGTGAGCAGGCGCAGCGCGGCGAGTGTGTAGGCGCGCGCCGCAGTCACCAGATCGTCGACGGCGACCGACTCGTCGGGCTGATGGGCCTCGGAGTTGATGTCGCCGGGGCCCAACACGATTGCCGGTATGCCGAGATCGCGGCTGACGAAGCCGCCGTCGCATGCGGCGCTCCAGCCGCCGACGCTGGTGTCGGCGCCGACGTCGGTGACCGCTGTGACCGCGGTGGTCACCAGCGGGTGGTCGGCGGGGGTGGCGAAACCGGGCATCGCCATCGTGACCCGCACCTCCACGTCGATGCCGTCGGTGTCAATTCCACTGTCGGCGATGGCTTTTCGGATGTCGTTGGCTATCAGTAGGGGATCCTCGTCGGGCATCAGACGACGATCGATCCCGAGCGAACACATCGGGGCCACCACCGAGATGCCTTGTCCGCCACTGATGGTCCCGACATTCCAGGTGCCGCAACCGAGGAGATCGTCGAGCTGCTGTGCCAGTCGGTCGTGATCCCGCCCGATCAGGCCGACAATCTGCGCGGCGGCGTTGATCGCACTGCGGCCGTCGGACGGACGGCCCGAATGTGCGGCCCGACCGGCGACGTCGATCTCGAAGTAGGAGGCGCCGCGACATCCGCGGACCACCTGCAGATCGGTCGGCTCGGCGACGATACAGCCGAGGAAGTCGTGATCGGCGGGGTGCGCGACGAGGTCGCGGACGCCGATACCGTGCTCCTCCTCGTCGACCGTGCACACCAGCCGGATCGGTCCGGTCAGCGCGAGCCCGTTCTCGTGCGCGTCACGCAATGCGGCCAGCGTCGCGACGACGGCGGCGAGCCCGCCCTTCATGTCGGTCGCACCCCGGCCGTAGATCCGGCCGTCGGTCAGCCGCGCCCGATACGGGTCGGCGGTCCAGTTGGGGCCGGCCGGTACGACGTCGGAGTGCCCGAGGAACATCAACCCGGGTCCGGTGGCAGGGGTCGCATCGGTGGCAGGCGGCCAGAACGTGGCAATCAGATTGGGGCGGCCGGGCGCGACCTCGCCGATACTCACCGACAGCCCCAGATCGCGGCACGCCTTCTGCAGGATCTCGACGGTGCCCGCCTCGGTTCCGCCGGGATTCTCGCTGGGTGACTCGATCAGCGCCGACGTGAGCTCGATGATGAAGTCGCGGTCGATCAGTGCGCACACCGCCTTCTCGGCGTCGGTCAGGTCTCGTCCGCTCGCTGGGATTCTGACGTCACTCACCCCGCCATCTTCGCAGGCGGTGACCGGCGAGCGTGGAGCGCCGGCGGATTCGTGTCGGATTCGGCTGCGGCTCGGCCGACACCTCGCACCGCAGGGGGCAGGTGGGGGTCGGCGCTACTCGCGCGATGGCGTCCCCGTGCAGCGGGAACAGGGCGGATTCGGGCGGATGTGGGTCGTGCGAGGCGATCGGGGAGGTGCCGATAGTAGGCTGTAGCGCGATGACCACCTTCGCCTACTTCCTCATCGCAGTGCTGGCCCTGGCCGGTGCCGCCGCCCTGTTGTGGCTGGATCGGCGACGGTCGAGCGTCGCACGTCACCAGCGCGCCGTCTGGGGAGATACGCACTCCTTCAAGTTCCGCGAATCGGATACGAAGCTGCGCAAAGTCTTCCGCCGGGCGACCATGAACGTCCCCGACCACGTGCTCGTGCAGGACGTCGCCTTCGGTGAGTATGAGGGCGCCGAGGCGGTCGTCTTCGACCTCGTCGACACCGCGACCGTCGTCGGCGTGCGCCGGTCGTCGCCGTCCCGGGTCGTCGTCGACCTGCGGCATGAAGATGTGCTCGCGCCCGTCGAAGAGGATGTCGAACTCCTCGGGGCGATGGGGCCGCGCGTCATGTTCTCCAACAACCTCGACGTCGCCCGCCGGGTCTGCGACCGCCGGATGGTGACCCTGGCCACCAAGGCGCCCGCCTACATCGAGGTGCTGTGGAACGAGGGCAACTGGGCGTTGGGTTCGCTGCCGCTGACCAATGACAGCCGTGACCTGGACACCGCGCTGGACGTCGTCCGACGCTTCGCCGACCTGCTGCGGGTGCTGCCACCGGTCCGCGACCCGGAGGGCCCGCCCGACCCGCGCGACCCGCACGGTCCCACCCGCGCCGAACTGGCCGACGAGAAGACCGAGTCGATGCGGGACAAGGCTCGTCGCCGGGCCGCCGAGGCCTCCGCTGCCACCCCGGAGCGACCGGCTCGCACCGCGGCGACCTCGGTACGTACGCCACCGCCGTACACGTCGTCGCGTCCCGATGCCCCGGCCCGCGGTCGGGTCTCCGCCGACGATCGCGACCTGCCCGACGCCACCCGCAAGGGACCGGCCCTCGATCCCAAGGCCGCAGAATCCTCGGCGGCAGGGCCCGCCGCATCGCCGCGCACCCGTGGTGCCCGCGGACTGAGCCCCATGCCGGTGCGCCGGAACGCCGAACGCCCGAGCCGTCCCGAACGCGACTGACCGCGTCACCCGAACCGATCCCCGCGCCGCCGAGCGAGAGTGAGTGTCCCGTCATGCCCGAAACCACCCCGACCGTGGATGGCGTCGCCAAGCAGCGACTTGCCGAACTGGTACGTGAACTGGCCGTCGTCCACGGCAAGGTGACGCTGTCCTCGGGTAAGGAAGCCGACTACTACGTCGACCTGCGGCGGGCCACTCTGCACAGCGAGGCGTCGCGGCTGATCGGTGCACTGATGCGGGAGTTGACCGCCGACTGGGATTACGCGGCGGTCGGCGGGCTGACGCTCGGCGCTGACCCGGTCGCGACGTCGATCATGCATGCCGACGGCCGGGCGATCGACTCGTTCGTGGTGCGCAAAGCGGCCAAGACGCACGGCATGCAGCGCCGGATCGAAGGACCCGACATCACCGGACGCAACGTGCTGGTCGTCGAGGACACCTCCACCACCGGGGCGTCGCCGTCGAATGCCGTCGAAGCCGCCCGAGAAGCCGGTGCGAATGTCATCGGTGTGGCCACCGTGGTGGACCGGGCGACCGGGGCCGACGCGGTCATCACCGGACTCGGTGTGCCCTACCGTTCGCTGCTCGACCTCGCCGACCTCGGTCTGGCCTGACACGCGTCGATCAGCGTCGGAGATCGGTGCCCGGATGAACGGATCCCAACCCAGCCCACCTGATGCTTCAGGCGCGCAGCCGGACGAACCGGGACCGACCGAATGGCAGTCGGGGACCGCACCGGCGGTCGGCGTCGGGCCCTGGGCCGTCGAATATCCGGATCTGCCCGTCCCCGACGATCCGCGCTACGACCCGGAACTGCTCGACGAGGGGGACACCCGCAATGTCGTCGACGCCTACCGGTATTGGACGCGGGAGGCGATCGTCGCCGACCTGGACACCCGGCGGCACGACTTCCACGTGGCGATCGAGAACTTCGCCCACGACGCCAACATCGGGACCGTGGTGCGCACCGCGAACGCCTTCGGCGCGCGGGCCGTGCACATCGTCGGCCGGCGGCGGTGGAATCGCCGGGGCGCCATGGTCACCGACCGCTATCAGCACCTCATGCATCACGCGACGGTCGGGGATCTGCTCGACTGGGCGCGGGCGCAGGGACTGACCGTGGTGGCCGTGGACAACACGCCCGGTGCGCAGCCACTGGAAACCGTCGACCTGCCGCGCAACTGCCTGCTGCTGTTCGGCCAGGAAGGACCCGGCGTCAGCGACGACGCTCAGCAATATGCGGAACTGACCGTGTCCATCGCCCAGTTCGGCTCGACCCGCAGTATCAACGCGGGTGTGGCCGCCGGTATCGCCATGCACGCGTGGGTACGCGCACACGCCGACCTCGGCAGGGCTTGGTAGTTTCGGGCGCTCCGAACCGTCAGACGGCGTCGGTCTGATCCTCCAGCGCCGCGTCGGCCACGGTGTCCGGGGCGTTCTTGGCGGCGCGGCGACGGCGATACCACTCGATGAGCATCGGGGCCACCGACAGCAGCACGATCAGGATGAAGATCGGTTCGATGAGCTTCTGCACGACCTCGAACCGGCCCAGCCAGAAGCCGAGCAGGGTGATACCCGCACCCCAGACGATCGCACCGACGACGTTGTAGATGAAGAACACCGAGTACTTCATGCGGGCCGCACCGGCGACGATCGGCGCGATGGTGCGCACGATCGGCACGAAGCGGGCCAGGAAGATGGTGATCGGGCCGTGCTTCTCGAAGAACTCGTGTGCCTCGGTGAGGTAGCGATCCTTCAGGAACCGGGCATCCGGCTTGAACATGCTGGTGCCGACGTAGCGGCCGATCCAGTAGCCGATCTGTCCGCCGATGATCGCCGCGATCGGGATGTAGATCAGCAGCTCCCACAATGAGGCGAACTGTTCGATGTCTTCCTTGCCACCTGCGGCGACGACCATGCCGGCGACGAACAACAGCGAATCACCGGGCAGCACCGGGAAGAGAACACCCGATTCGATCAGGATGACCAGCAGCAGACCCACGAGAGCCCAGCTGCCGAAGTAGCCGAGGAGGGTCACCGGGTCAAGGAAGCCCGGCATGAGGGCGACGTTGGTCGTGGTGCTGGCCAGCGCAGTATCGATCACGGGGTCCAAGGATAGCGCGTCGACGGAAATGTCCTGCTCCGGGCGCACTGCGCGGGCGTGGAACAGGCTTGACATACTGATCGGGAGTGATCGACTCGCCAGCGCGAAAACCTACCCGGTTGGAGGACGTGAAATGCCCATTGCCACTCCCGAGCAGTACGCCGAGATGTACAAGAAGGCGAAGGAGGGCGGCTACGCATTCCCGGCGATCAACTGCACCTCGTCGTCGACGATCAACGCCGCGATCAAGGGTTTCGCGGACGCCGGTAGCGACGGCATCATCCAGTTCTCGACCGGTGGTGCCGAGTTCGGTTCCGGTCTCGGCGTCAAGGACATGGTGACCGGTTCGGTCGCGCTGGCCGAGTTCGCGCACGTCGTCGCCGCCAAGTACGACGTCACCATCGCCCTGCACACCGACCACTGCCCCAAGGACAAGCTCGACGGCTTCGTCCGTCCGCTGCTGGAGATCTCGACCGAACGCGTCAAGGCCGGTCAGAATCCGCTGTTCCAGTCGCATATGTGGGACGGCAGTGCCGTGCCGATCGATGAGAACCTGCAGATCGCACAGGAGCTGCTGGCCAAGTCGGCGGCCGCCAACATCATCCTCGAAGTCGAGATCGGCGTCGTCGGTGGTGAAGAAGACGGTGTCGAGAACGCCATCAACGACAAGCTGTACACCTCGGTCGAGGACTTCGAGAAGACCATTGACGCGCTCGGCGTGGGAGAGAAGGGTAAGTACCTGCTCGCCGCGACCTTCGGCAACGTGCACGGCGTCTACAAGCCCGGCAACGTGAAGCTGAAGCCGTCGGTGCTCGACGACGGGCAGAAGGCAGCCATCGCCAAGCTCGGTCTCGCCGAGGGCTCCAAGCCCTTTGACTTCGTCTTCCACGGCGGTTCGGGCTCGCTCAAGAGCGAGATCGAAGAGGCGCTCAGCTACGGCGTGGTCAAGATGAACGTCGACACCGACACCCAGTACGCCTACAGCCGCCCGGTGGCCGGCCATATGTTCGCCAATTACGACGGCGTCCTGAAGGTCGACGGCGACGTGGGCAACAAGAAGGTTTACGACCCGCGCAGCTGGACCAAGAAGGCCGAGGCCAGCATGTCCGAGCGCGTCGTCGAGGCCTGCAACGACCTCAAGTCGAACGGCAAGTCGATCAGCGCCTGATCGTCACCCGCGCACAGCAAGGGCCGCCACGCATCTGTGGCGGCCCTTTGCTTTGTGTCACTTTGGCTTTGTGTCACTTTTGCTGTGTGTCCCGCGGCTGGGTGACGGGCGGTGCTCACGAGTCGGAGCACTCCGGTCACATGGTGGCGAGACCGACCAGGACCGCCACCGCGAGCGCGATGAGAACCGCGGCAGCCACGATGACCTGCGGATCGGTCGCCGACGCCCGGCGGGGCGCCGGGTGGACGCGTTCGGAACGTCGGGGTAGAGGTGGGGCTGTGCTGGGCCCCTGCGCTGTGTTGGGTGCTTGCGCTGTGTTGGGTGCCTGCGACACCTTCCACGCAGGTGGTGTCACCACGGACAACCGTTGCGTCGGCTGCGCGGCTCGATGTGCCACCGGATCGAAGACACGCCGGGAGCCCGGCTCCGCGACCGGACCGGCAGGCGTTTCGTGGGCGGCAGGTCTGACGTGGCTCACTGCTTCGGAGTGCAGACCTTCCAGGTGCCGTCGGTCTTCATCAGGATGAGGCCCACCGCCTGCAGCTGAGTGTCGGCGCCGTCGGCGGCGAGAATCTCCACCGTGGCCTGATCGCCGTCGACGCGTACCGCCTTGATCTCCCCGAATCGGGTCAACTCGTTGCGGTTCTTCTGCGCGAGGTAGGTGCTCTGGAAGTCCTGCGGAGTGAAACTCTGGAAGTGCTTGAGCCGGTCGCCGCAGGTGACGTCGAGCAAGGTGGGCAGATCGCCGGTGGAGAAGGCGGTGACGTACCGTTGTGCGGCCGCCGCGGCCTGGTCCTCGACGGGCTCCTCGCTGCCGCCCAGGGCGACGACCAGCGCGATCACCACACCCACCGCGATGACGACCAGCGCGGCCGCGCCGATCAGCCAGCCCTTCTTGCTCTTTGTCGTGCTCTTTGTCGAGGCCCCCTGGTCGCCGGGGATGACCTTCGGCGTCTCGTGAACGGTCGTCGTCCACTCGGCGTCGGTGGCGGTCTGCTGGGGTGCGGCCTGCTGGGGTGCGGAGGCCGTGGGTGCCGGCGCGGGGGATGGCTTGGACGACGGCTTGGACGGGGACTTGGACGCCTTCGCCGATGCCGCAGCTGCCGCGGCCGCAGCCGCCGCAGCCACCGCAGGACCGGTCTTGATGACCTTGGTCTCCGCGTCGGGGGTCTCGGTGTCGGGGGGCACCGCGAATGCGGTGGTCGCCTCGTCCGATCCCTCGATGACAGCCTCGGCGGGCTCCTCGGACTCGGTGTCGTCGGTGGTGGCCTCGACGTCGGCTCCTGCCCCGGACTGTTCTGCCTCGGGATCTTCGGCTTCTTCGGACTCGGCGGTGTCGGACTCCGCGGATTCGGGAGCGTCGGTGTCGGCGCCTGTCTGGTCGTCGGCAGCCTCGTTGTCGGCAGCCTCGTTGTCGGCGCCCTCGTTGTCGGCGCCCTCAGCCTCGACGGCGTCGACGTCTGCCTCGGGGGCCGACCCTGCCCTGTCTTCTGCTGCCCTGTCTTCTGCCGCGACGTCCTCGGCCGCGACGTCTTCTGTTTCGTCGGCTGCCGCAACCTCTTCCACGGCTGCCCCGGCCGGTGCTGCGTCTCCGGGATCGTCTCCGGTCTCCTCGGCAGCCGCCTCATCCGCGGCGGTCGCGTCGGTCTCGGTGGCGTCCTCCCCGGTGGCGTCCTCCCCGGGGGCGTTCTCCTCGGGGGCGCTGTCGCCGGCGGACGCTGCCCCTGCGTCTTCGTCGGTGTCGTCGCCGCTCACCGCTGCTGCGACCGCCCCGGCGGAGGCCACGGCCACGACCGCGGCACCCGCGACGGCGGCGGTGGTGCCGTCGGTGTCGTCATTCTCATCAGCGCCAGTCTCATCAGCGCCAGTCTCATCAGCGCCAGTCTCATCGGCTGCTGGGGTGGGCTCGTCCGCCGTGTTCCGGTCCAGCTCGCCCGCGTTCTCGGCTGCCGCATCGTCGCCGGAATCGGCGTCGACAGGCTCGTTGGGCTCAGCAGACTCGTTGAGCTCGGCCTCGGCAGAGCTGTCGTCGTCGGCGAAGTCGGTCGCGGCGACGGTGTCGATGTCCTCCAGCGGGGGGAGGTCGTCGAAAGACGGCAGCTGATCGCGGCGGATCACCTTGGTGGCGCTGTCGATGCCGCGGCCGCCGCGAGGCGTGGGGCGCGACGTCGGGGCGGGCGACTCCGGCTTGTCGCTGGAATCCGGGGTCGGGGTGTCGGTCGGATCGTGCACGGCGGAGTCGTCAGCCTCTCTGCGGTCGCCGGTCGATCCGGCGGGGGTGTCCTGGGGGGAGTTGGTCGAGGTGGGTCGCACGGGCGTGTCCGCCGGTGTCGGGGTGGCTCGGTCGGTCGCGTCACTGCCGGATTTGGGCGTGTCGCCCGGATCGGAGGTGGGGACGTGGGTAGCGTGGCCCTGCGCCGTCTGCGGTCGCGCGAACGACCCCGCCGACGTCGCGCGTCGGGTGCGTCGTTCTTCGGCCAGCCGACGAACCGTCGAGAAAGCCTTGGTGACAGCGGATTTCGCGTCCTCTGATGACGGCACTGATCGTCACCCCGCTTTCCGTACATCGTGAGTCGGTGCGCCGGACCTGGCTTATGCTGCGTCAGGTCTCCGATCGCGCCCTTCACCCTAGCGAATACCCCTCCCGTCGAGCACTCCGGCGTTTGGCTGAACCTGCCGTCACCTTCCCGCCGGGCGGTCGTCGAGCGTCGGTCGATGCTTGAATGGACGGGTGACTTCTTTCGGAGATCTGCTCGGGCCCCAGCCGGTTCTGCTCACCGGTGACGACGAGGCCGAATCGGACCTGCTCAACGGTGCGGCCCCGGCCGAGGTGGCCGCCGCCCACCCGACCGCCTCGATCGCGTGGGCGTATCTGGCCGAAGCGGCCATCAACGCCGCCACCGACGGCGCCGAACCCGACGTCGCCGGCGTGATCGCCGCATATGCCTATGCACGTACCGGGTACCACCGCGGACTCGACCAGCTGCGTCGCCACGGCTGGAAGGGCTTCGGCCCGGTGCCGTGGAGCCACGAACCCAACCAGGGCTTCCTGCGGGCCGTCGGCGTGCTGGCGCGGGCCGCGCAGGCGATCGGTGAGGAAGACGAATACCTGCGCTGCCTCGACCTGCTCAACGACAGCGATCCGACCGCGATCGCGCATCTCGGCCTGGAGTGAGCGCACTCGCCGCGGTGACCGGCTGGCCGCGCCGGGTCTTCGCGGCGTTGCCCGCCCCGCTGCGGCAACGGCTCCGCCGCCTGCGGCTGTCGATGCTGCCGATCGCGCAGTGCGCGCTGGCCGCGGGTCTTGCCTGGTGGGTGGCGATCCACGTGTTCCACCACATCCAGCCGTTCTTCGCGCCGATCGCCGCGGTCATCTCGCTCGGACTCGCACTCGGCCAGCGCTGGCGCCGGTCGCTGGAACTGGTCGGCGGGGCGATCATCGGGATCCTGATCGGCGACCTCATCATCGGCCAGATCGGCACCGGCTCCTGGCAGATCATCGTCGTGGTCGCGCTCGCGATGACCGTCGCCGTCTTTCTCGACGACGGCAAGATGATCCCCATGCAGGCCGCGTCGTCGGCGACCCTGGTGGCCACCCTGTTGCCGCCCGGGGGAGTGGCAGGTTTCCATCGCACCATCGACGCGCTGATCGGCGGGCTGATCGGTCTGCTGGTCAGCGTGCTGCTGCCGGCCAATCCGGCCACCCGTGCGGTGCGCGACGCGGCCGGTGTGCTCGCCGACATCCGCGACGCCGCCCACGGCCTCGCGCAGGGCTTGCGGGACGCCGACCCCGAGCAGGTGTCCGCGGCCCTGGAATCCGCCCGTGGCACGCAGGGCGCGATCAACACCATGCGCTCGGATATGCGCGGCGGCCGCGAGATCGCGACGATGTCGCCGCTCTACTGGAGTTCGCGTGAGCGGATCGGCCGGATCGCGGCCACTGCGGACCCGATCGACAACGGTGTGCGCAACTTCCGGATCATCGCCCGCCGCGCCTTGGCGAAATCGCAGCGTGGCGAGGTTGTCCGGCCGGAGATCATCGACATCATCTCCGACATCGCCGACGCTTTCGAAACCCTGCGCGCGATGATGATGGCGCCACCCGGTGCCGCACCAGACGAGGCCGACGCGGCGCGTGCGCTGCGCAGCATCGCCCGCAAGGCCCGGCGCGAACTCGCCGACGGCAGCGACATGTCCGAGACCGCGCTGCTCGCCGAGATCCGGTCCTTGCTCGTCGACCTGCTCATGGTCGCCGGGCTGCGCCGATCGTCGGCGCTGGCCACCCTGCGCTGACGGGGCTGTACCGGCGGTTCCGCAAGGGGGAGCAATCCTTGCAATATATGCGAAAGTCTGCATACATTGGTGGGGTCATGGGCCATTCGCATTCACATTCGCATGGACCGTCGGCCGCCGATGTCGCCGCCGACGGGCACCGTCGCATCTGGCCGATGGCCCTGGCCGTCGCGCTGATCGGCGGCTTCTTCGTCGTCGAACTCGTCGCCGGTATCGCCGTCAATTCGCTGGCCCTGATCGCCGATGCGGGGCACATGCTGACCGACGTGGTCGCACTCGTCATGGGTCTGGTCGCGCTCCTGCTCGCACGGCACGGCGCCACCACCGACGTCCGTAGTTTCGGATGGCATCGCGCCGAGGTGTTCACTGCGGTGGCCAACGCGCTCCTGCTCATCGGGGTGGCCGCCTTCGTGCTCTACGAGGCCGTCGCCCGCCTCGGTACCGACCCCGAGGTGCCCGGGATGACGCTGATCGTCGTCGCCCTGATCGGGCTGGCGATCAACGTGATCGTGATGCTGCTGCTACGCGCCGACTCGAAAGCATCCATCGCGGTTCGCGGCGCCTACCTGGAGGTGCTCGCCGACGCGGTGGGCAGCGTCGGGGTGCTCATCGCCGGTGTCGTGGCCCTGACCACCGGCTGGGGATATGCCGACGTGATCGTCGCCGTCCTCATCGCCCTGTGGGTGGTACCCCGCGCCCTGCGCCTGGCCACCGACGCCCTGCGCATCCTCAATCAGCAGGCGCCCGCCCACGTCGACGTCGAGGCGTTGCGTGCCGAACTCGCCGACCTCGACGTCGTCGACGATGTTCACGACCTGCACGTCTGGTCGCTCACCACCGGCATGGATGTGGCAACCGTCCACCTGGGCAGCGGCTGTCCCAACGCGCAGGTACTCGCCGGGGCGCAGCAGGTACTGGCGCGCCACGGACTGCATCACGCGACCATTCAGGTGGATCCGGTTGGCTCCCAGAAGCGATGCCGCGACGAACTCACCTGGTGAGTGTGCCCGTCAGGAACGCGCCAGCGGGCTGTAGAAGACGAGTCCGTTGCCCTTGTTGTCGTAGACGACGGCGCGACGTTCATGGGCGTCGTCGTACGGGCCGCTGACTATCCCGCCGCCCGCGGCTTCGATCGCTTTCGCCGCGGCATCGACGTCGTCGGTCTTGATCCCGACGACCACCTGCCCGTGGATAGGATGGTCGACCGCGGTCGCCAGCGCGAGCGTGATGCCACCGCCGTCGAGCGCGGCGAAATGCGTTCCGTCGCGGAACTTCAGCGGCATGCCGAGTGTGTCGCGGTAGAACGCGATCGACTCGTCGATGTCGTCCGTGGACAGCACGATCATCTTGACCTGGTGTTCGCTCACCGCAGACCTCCCGGAAAACTGTGCGTATATCGGCATCGTAAGTCGGTACACCGGCTGCGGCCGTGGGTCTTTGGTCCCCGATCGTCGGGCGGTCAGCGCCAGAAGGCGAAGAGATACCAGCCGTAACTCGACAACTCCGACGGCACGCCGGACAGTTCGAACAGCGCGTAGATGCCGTCGAAGAAGGCTTTGTTGAGTGCCGGAATGAACAGTAGGGCGAAGACGATCAGGAACCCGTAGGGCGCGATCTTGTTCGCCGACACCCGCGTCTGATCCGACAGGTAGGGCTCGATCGCGCCGTACCCGTCGAAGCCGGGCATCGGGATGAGATTGAGGATCGCGGCGGTGATCTGCAGGAATGCCAGCATCGCCAGGGCCGCCCACAACACGATGTGGTCCGACCCGATCAACAGTCCGCCGGTCATCCACGTACCGTCGGTGGACCCGAAGGCGGCCACGACACCGAGCAGGATCGCCCCGATCGCCAGGTTCGTCGCCGGTCCGGCCAACGACACGGTGGTGCGCTCGGCCCGGCTGAACCCGGCCTGCTGGACGTAGACCGCGCCTCCGGGAAAACCGATGCCGCCCAGCAGGATGATCAACAGTGGCAGCCCGATCGAGAGGCCGGTATGGGTGTAGCGCAACGGGTTCAGCGTCAGATAGCCGCGGACCTCGGTGTTGCGGTCACCGAATCGGAAGGCGGTGACGGCGTGCGCGAACTCGTGCAGGCACAACGAGATCACCCACCCGGCGAGCACCAGCAAGATCGTGCCGCCGACGGCCTCACCGTTGCGGCCGGGTTCGGCGCGCGCACACAGCCAGCCGCCGACCACCGCGACGACGACGAGTCCGCCGAACACCGGGCCCGGCCGTACCGCGCGGACGATCTCACCCATCCCGGGACGTCGAGGCGCGCCCCACACCGGAGGGGTCACGCGCGGACCAGCTTCAGATCGACGTGATGCGGGTAGTACGTCGACCGTTTGACCACCCGCGGATTCAGCACGCCCTCGCGTTCGACGACGATGTTGGTGCCGCCGGTCTGGGCCGCCCGGCCGCTGACCCAGCGCCCCGCCCGCAGCGGCCGCTCCACCCGTGCCCGGACCCCAGGCGCGTCGCCGTCCGGTTCGATCCGGATACCCCGCACCTCGCCGGTGAACAGGCGCACATTGTCGACGTAGGTCTCGCCGTGCAGCTTGTGCCCGTCCACACCGAGATGACGCGCCCGGCCGACGAGAACAGTTGCCGCGTCGTCGCGGATGAGCGGGACGTCGACGGCGGTGCCGTGCGAGGCGAGTTCGGACGCCGCCCGACCGTGCGGCAAACCCAGCCTGCGGGTGCCCGCGGTGGCCTGCTCGGCCACCAACGCAACCTCGACATCGAGCCGCTCCGAGGTCATCAATACGGCCAGGACCTGCGCGAAGAACAAGTCCGTCTCATCTTCGACGGTGGGCGCAACCGGGTGCACGATCTGCGGGTGCACGACCAGCCGGGTGACCGTCGGATCGGCCAGCGCGGCGGCGACAGCGGCCTTCACGGCGGGCTTGTCGTCGGCGGGGGCGGACTGTGAGATGAGCGCTATCGGCACGCGGATAGCGTATCCACCGACGTGAACCAGTAGTGTTGGACAGGTTGTCTGAGCGCGTCACAGAGTAATAAGGAGCACCCGACATGGCCGCGATCGTGCTTATCGGAGCCCAATGGGGCGACGAGGGCAAGGGGAAAGCCACCGACCTTCTCGGCGGGAAGCTCGACTGGGTCGTCCGCTACCAGGGCGGTAACAACGCCGGGCACACCGTCGTGCTGCCCTCCGGCGACACTTTCGCCCTGCACCTGATCCCGTCCGGCATCCTCACCCCCGGCGTCAAGAACGTCATCGGCAACGGTGTCGTCGTCGATCCGGGTGTGCTGTTGACCGAACTCGGCGGTCTCGAAGATCGCGACGTCGACACGACCGGCCTGCTGATCTCGGCCGACGCGCACCTGCTGATGCCCTACCACGTGGCGATCGACAAGGTCACCGAACGATTCCTGGGCAACAAGAAGATCGGCACCACCGGCCGCGGCATCGGTCCCTGCTACCAGGACAAGATCGCCCGCGTCGGCGTGCGGGTCGCCGACGTCCTCGACGAGAAGATCCTCAGCCAGAAGGTCGAGGCGGCGCTCGAACTCAAGAACCAGATCCTCGTCAAGATCTACAACCGCCGGGCGCTCGACCCGGCCGAGGTCGTCGATGAGGTCCTCACCCAGGCGGAGGGGTTCAAACACCGCATCGCCGACACCCGGCTGCTGCTCAACAAGGCGCTCGAAGCCGGCGAGACGATCCTGCTCGAAGGTTCGCAGGGCACCCTGCTCGACGTCGACCACGGCACCTACCCGTATGTGACGTCGTCGAACCCGACCGCGGGCGGCGCTGCCGTCGGCGCCGGTATCGGCCCGAACAAGATCACCACCGTGCTCGGCATCCTGAAGGCCTACACCACGCGCGTGGGATCGGGACCGTTCCCGACCGAACTGTTCGACGAGTGGGGTGAGTACCTCGCCAAGACCGGTGGCGAGGTCGGCGTGACCACCGGGCGCGCCCGGCGCTGTGGCTGGTTCGACGCCGTCATCGCGCGCTACGCCACCCGCGTCAACGGCATCACCGACTATTTCCTGACCAAACTCGACGTGTTGTCGAGTCTGGATCGGGTCCCGATCTGTGTCGCCTACGAGGTCGACGGAGAACGCGTCGAGGACATGCCGATGACGCAGACCGGATTCCACCACGCCAAGCCGATCTACGAGACGATGCCCGGCTGGTGGGAAGACATCTCCGAGTGCAAGACCTTCGAGGACCTACCGAAGAACGCCCAGGACTACATCCTCCGGCTCGAAGAGCTGTCGGGGGCCTACATCTCCTGCATCGGCGTCGGCCCCGGCCGCGAGCAGACGATCGTGCGTCGAGAGATCGCCTGATCCCCTCAGGTGTTCGTCTGCCGTGTTCGTCGGCTGCGCTCCAGCAGCTCAGCGGGCAGGGCGGTGAGCTTCAGGAAGCGACGGGCTTCGGCAGCCACGCACCGTGCAGACCCGCGGGTACGCGGATCGGGAGGTCGACGGTGGCCACCGGCCCGGACGACGGGTCGTCGGCCGCGAGCAGGTAGAACCGCGAGCGCATATCGGTGGGATCGGTACCGATCGCACCCCAGTGGTCGCGCTCTACGCCCGGGATGAAGATCGGCTCACCGATCGCGACGCCCGGACTCCAGAACTCCTCGGTGCCTGCGGCGAGATCGTGAAACCACAAGCTGTCGAGGGCGTCACGATCGTGCGGCCCTTTGGCGACCGTCGCGATCCGGCGATGATCGCGGGTGAGGAGACGGTCGTCTACGCGCGGGAACTCCATGTCGATCGCGTTGTCGCTGACGGCCGAACGGCTCACCGTGCCGTCGGGGTGCAGGACCGCCCGGGTCAGCGTCGATGCCGCGGGAGTCGGCTGATCGGCGAAGCCGCCGGGATATGTCCATTCGACGTAGTCGACCGTCACCCCGGTCCCGTCCGGATTGTCGAAGGCGTTGGCGAAGTGCCACACCCAGAAGGGGTCGGTGTGCAGCCAGCGCACGGGTGAACCGTCGCGGGGGATCAGCGCGATGCGCGTGCCGTCGTCGGGTCGCCAGCTCAGCAGGGAACCGCCGGTCATCGCGGCCTCGAGATCGAAGATCAGCGGACACACGAAGAGCACGATGTAGCTGGTGGTCAACGCCATGTCGTGGATCATCACCGGTTCGGTCAGACCGTCGACAGCGGTAGGTGTGCGGGTTGCGTGACCGTCCGCGTCGACGGTGGACCAGGTGAGGAACGGTGCCTCGAGGGTGTAGTTGAACAGCACCATCTCGCCGGTGGCCGGATCGATCTTCGGATGGGCGGTGCTGCCCACGCGCATCGCGCCGTCGCAGTCGGTCCGGGCGAGGGTGGCCAGACCGGCCGGATCGAGCAGATACGGCTGATCGGCCTCGGCCATCGCCATCAGTCGGCCGCCATGGCGGACGATGTTGATGTCGGGCAACTCGCGCGTGGTCCCGGCGAGCGGACCGGCCTCGGCTGCCGACGGGGTGTAGCCGTCGGTGATCCCCGACCAGATCGCGTGACCGGCGGCCTCCTCGGCGATCACCATGGGCGTCCGCACGAATCGGTTGCGGTAGGACACGCGCCCGTCGTCGAAACCGATCTCGTGCACCATGCCGTCACCGTCGATGGGGTAGACGAACGAGCCGATCGGGTCGAACCGCGGATTGGGCCCGTTGCGCAGGTAACTGCCACGCAGTCCGGCGGGAAGTTCCCCGGTCACCGGGAGTGTGTCGACGGTGGTCTCGGTCCGTTGCGGGGCGAACACGCCGCTGAGGAACTGCGCGTTGGCGAGGTCGACGGGTGCGGGGATGTGTGCGGTGGCCATGGCTTCTCCGAATCGGCGCACGCCCGTCACACGGCAGGTGACGCGGCATGGTGTCAGCGTAGAGGCGATGCATACGTCCCGATGGGTGTTGCGTCATGAGAAGCTGACTGCCATGCAACTCAGCCGGGGGAGTCGTGACTACGGTTCGATCCTGTTGGGGTCGGCCGACGAGAGTTCCGTCGTCCAGCGGGTACGGATCCAGACCCTGATGACCGCGTCGATCGTGGTGGCAAACCTGGTCGGGGCGTTGGTCGCGGTGGCCCTCGCAGCGGTCGGGATTCCGCAGCCGTCGGTGTTCCAGTCCGAGCTGTGGTGGGTCAACTTCATCGCGGTCCCGGTCTATATCGCGGTCGCCTTCGTCGTCGGGATCGGGTGGGGCACCGTCGTCATCACCCGCGACCTGCGCTGGGCCATTCGCGGTCTGCAACCCACCGAACGAGACGCCCGGCGGACGATGCGCGCGAGCTGGCGGCTGACGCGGATGCAGGGGTTGCTGTGGGGTGGCGCGACCGTCATGTTCACCCTGATGTACGGCATCGTCGATCCGGAGCTGATCCCGAAAACGCTGTTCGTGGTGGCCATGTCGGGTGTGGTCGTGGTCGCCATCTCACATCTGCTGATCGAGTTCACCCTGCGGCCGGTGGCCGCGGACCTGCTCAGCGCGGGCTATCGGCGGCGCAAACGCAGTGGGGTGCGGTCACGGTCGGTGGTGTCGTGGATCATCGGTTCGGCCATTCCGATCGTCGGCATCCTGCTCGTCGTCGGCTTCGGGTTGTCCAGAGCCGAGACCTCCAAACTCGACGTCTTCATCGGGGTCACCGTGCTCGGCCTGACCGCGCTGTTCACCGGACTGCTGCTCACCCTGCTGACGAGCCTGAGCATCACCGGACCCATCCGGAGCGTGCGCAGCGGCATGAATCGTGTTCGTGCGGGTGACCTGCAAGCCGACCTCGTCGTCTACGACGGCACCGAACTCGGCGATCTGCAGGTCGGTTTCAACACTATGGTCTCCGGACTGCGGGAACGCGAACACATGCGGGACGTGTTCGGTCGGCACGTCGGTCGGGACGTCGCCGCCGCGGCCCTGGCGTCCGATCCCGAACTCGGTGGCAGCGAACGCGTCGTCGCCACCATGTTCGTCGATGTCATCGGGTCGACCACGCTGGCCGCCCAGCGCACCCCGGCGCAGGTCGTGGAGATCCTCAACCGCTTCTTCGCGGTCATCGTGGCGGCCGTCGATGCCGAACGCGGGCTGGTGAACAAATTCGAGGGTGATGCGGTGCTGGCCATCTTCGGAGCGCCCATCGGTCTCGACGATCCGGCGGGTGCGGCGCTGTCGGCGGCCCGGCGGATCGCTGCCGAACTCGTCAACGAGGTGCCGGAGCTCAAGGCCGGTATCGGGGTCGGATACGGACCGGTCGTCGCCGGAAACGTCGGGGCCATCGAGCGGTTCGAATACACGGTGATCGGCGATCCGGTCAACGAGAGCGCCCGGCTGTCCGAACTGGCCAAACGCGACCCGCGCCGTCCGCTGGGGTCGGGGCGGGCGATCGATGCCGCTGCCGCGACGGAAGCGTCGTGCTGGGAGCAGCAGGAGACGGTCGAACTGCGCGGGCGGACCGCGACGACCGTCGTCTACGCGGCCGTCATAGATCCGCCGGACTGACGTCGCGACTCAGCTGTCGGCTGTCAGATGGCGGGTTCGGAGGAGACCAGTCGGCCGTCGGGACCCACGATGCTCAGACCGAGGTCGACGAAGAGCCGGTACGTGTAGCCGTTGTTGTAGGCCACGTAGTAGTAGTTCCCGCTGCCGTTCTCCTGTTGGTGGACCTCGGCGACCGGCAGGGTGATCGCGTTGCCGGTCTGCCGACCGACGCCGCGGTACTCGAACCGACCGTCGCCCTTCCACTGGCAGATCGTCGCCGCCGAGTTCGCGGTGATCACCGAGGTGACGTGGAACTGGCCGGGGCCGCAGGACGGTGCGCCGGTGTCGGCGTCGGCGTGGGCCGAGGCGAACAGGAGTCCGGCGCCTGCCGCGACGGTTGCGGCGAGAGTGGCCATGGAACGAATCAGTGTGGCGGTCATGGCGACAACGCTAAGGGCGGATCGTCGGCGCGAACATGGGGAGAAGTCCCCGGACATGGGCAGAACTCCCCTCGCCGTGATCGCGTGATCGCGGGCCCGAACTGCGTCAGGCTCCGTCCGGATCGGCCTGTGCCTCGGCGTGATCCAACTGGCGCAACGCCTTTCGTAGAACCTCGTCGTCGATGCGGCCGGCGTCGCGTTCGGCGACGAACACCGCGCGCTGGACCTTGAGGATCTCCATGCGCATTCGATGTCCGGCGGCGGTCGGGCTCTCCCCGATGGTCTCCGGTCCGCGGCCGAGTTCCTCCCACGCGACATTGCGCTGAGTCGTGACCCACTTGCGCAGGATCGCGACCTGTATCCGGCGGGGGTCGTCACGATCGGCGGCTTCCGCGTCGATCTCGGTCGCGTAGCGGTCGAGTAGCCGTTCGGATTCGCGGCTGGCGCGGTCCTGGGCGCCGGCGAAGGCGATGCGGTCCTCGGTGTCCTCGTTCCCCGCGACACCGAAGAAGCGGATGAACCAGCCCAGCGTGGTGCCCTGGATGAGCAGGGTTCCGACGACGACCACGAACGTGACGAACAGGATCTCGGGACGGGCAGGGAAGGGGGATCCGTCCTCGACGGTGACCGGGATCGCGAAGGCCGCCGCCAGTGAGACCACGCCGCGCATGCCGGCCCAGCCGACGATGAAGACCCAACTCGGCTTCGGGGCCTGTTCGCGTTCCCGGATCCGCCGCGACAGCAGCCGGGGCAGATAGGTCGCCGGATAGATCCAGACGAACCGCACGCCGATGGTGACCGCCAGGATGACCACCGCGTCGACGGCGATGTGCAGCCAGGATTCGCCGGAGAGCCCGCGGACCAGGGCAGGCATCTGCAGGCCGATCAGCAGGAAGACGAAGGCCTCCAGAATGGCGTCGATGGACTTTCGGACCGCGTCGTCCTGCAGACGCGTGGCGTAGCCGAGGCGAATCGAGCGGGTGCCGAGAAACAGGCCCGCCGTCACCACCGCGATCACCCCCGACGCCTCGACTTCCTCGGCGAGGAAGTAGGTGCCGAAGGACACCATGATCCCGATCGCCGTCTCCATCGGCGGATCGTCGAGCCAGGTGCGGACCCAGGACACCGCATAGCCGACCACCAGTCCGACGACGAGTCCGCCGAGTGCTGCGGCCAGGAAGGTGACCAGACCCTCGGTCAGACTCGCGGTGGTCCCGATCGCCGCGGCGAGGGCGATGCGGTACGCGGTCAGGGCGGTGGCGTCGTTGAGCAGGCTCTCGCCGCCGAGGAGCGTCATAATGCGTCGGGGCAGACCGAGGCGACGGCCGATGGCCTGCGCGGATACCGCATCCGGCGGCGCCACGACCGCACCGAGTACCAGCGCGGCGGCGAGTGGGATTCCCGGCACCACCCAGTAGGCGACCAAGCCGATCACGACCGCCGATGCCAGCGGCAGCCCGATCGCCAGCAGGCCGATCGCCCGACGATTGGCGCGGATGGCGCCGTAGGAGCTGTCCTGGGCGGCCGAGTACAGCAGCGGCGGCAGGATCAGGAACAGCACCAGGTCCGGATCGAGATCGACATCGCCGAACCCGGGGATCCAGCCGACGGCCAGTCCGACGACGACCAGGATCAACGGTGCCGACAGTCCGAATCGACGACAGACGGCTGCGATGGCGACGGCCGCGATGGCGACCAGCAGCAACGGGGCACTCACCCGCACGACCCTATGCGTCCGCGCGGATTACCGAAGGCGGTGGCGAGGTGTCGCCGAGCGGCCGCACGGACCGCCGCCGACGCGGATAATGGCGACGTGCAGATCTTTCGCAGGAATCGAGCAGACCGGGCCGGTCGTGAGCGCGGGTCGACCCCGACCAGCTGCCCAGAACTGGCCGCGATCGGTGTCGATCCGTCGGCGGATCCCGAACCGGGCGCGCAGAGATGCTGTGAGGACTGCGTCGCGATGGGTGAGCATCACTGGGCGCACCTGCGCAAATGCCTGGTCTGCGGGCATGTCTCGTGTTGCGATTCGAGTCCGCGACGGCACGCGACCGCGCATTTCGAGGCGACGGGACATCCGGTGATGCGCTCGGCCGAACCGGGGGAGTCCTGGCGCTGGTGCTATATCCATGAGGCGATGGGCTGAGCCCGGCAGTCGGCAGACGACGGGTGCGGACAGAGACATGGCGACCGACGTCGGCCGGTCGTCGGCGGCGGGAAAGTAGGATTTGAGGATGACCTCGAACAGCGAGCGCGACGGCAACCCCGAGGAGCCCACCCGTCTCGTCGGACCACCCGACATCATCGGTACGCCGCTGAGTCCGACAGCCACCAAGGTGATGCTGCTCGGCGCCGGTGAACTGGGCAAGGAGGTGGTGATCGCCTTCCAGCGCCTGGGCGTGGAGGTGGTGGCCGTCGATCGGTACGAGAATGCCCCCGGCCATCAGGTCGCCCACCACGCCGAGGTCATCGACATGACCGACCGCGACGCGGTGCTGGCCGTCATCGACAAGCACCGGCCCGCTTACGTGGTGCCCGAGATCGAGGCGATCGCCACCGACGCCCTCGCCGACGCCGAGCGTCGCGGCCTGACCGAGGTCGTCCCGACGGCCGCGGCGGTCGTCGCAACGATGAACCGGGAGGGCATCCGCAGGCTGGCCGACGAGGAGCTGGGCCTGCCGACCTCGCCCTACCTGTTTGCCGACACCCTCGACGAACTGCGGGTGGCCGCCGAGCAGGTCGGTTTCCCGTGTGTGGTGAAACCGGTCATGTCGTCGTCGGGCAAGGGGCAGACGATCCTGCAGGGCCCCGACGACGTTGATGCCGCCTGGGAGACCGCGTCGACCGGCGGGCGGGTGGCTAGCGAGCGGGTCATCGTCGAGGGGTTCATCGAATTCGACTACGAAATCACTCTGCTGACCGTCCGAGCCGTCGATCCCGCCTCGGGCCGCGTCGTCACCCATTTCTGCGCGCCGATCGGGCATCGGCAGATCAACGGCGACTATGTGGAGAGCTGGCAGCCGCAGGAGATGAGCGCCGATGCGCTGGCCTCGGCGACCTCCATCGCAGCTCGTGTCGCCACCGGCCTGGGTGACGGCAACCTCGGTGGCCGTGGTGTTTTCGGTGTCGAACTGTTCATCAAGGGCGACGACGTCTACTTCTCCGAGGTGAGCCCGCGACCACATGACACCGGCCTGGTCACCATGGCGACGCAGCGGCTGAGCGAATTCGAGATGCATGCGCGGGCGATCCTTGGCCTGCCCGTCGACGTCACCCTGGCGTCGCCGGGTGCGTCGGCGGTGATCTACGGGCAGCTCGACGAACCGGCCATCGGCTTCGAGGACGTGGCTTCGGCGCTGACGGTGCCGGAGACCGACATCCGGCTGTTCGGTAAGCCGGAGAGCTTTCACCGTCGTCGGATGGGTGTCGTCACCGCGACCGCCGACGATGTGCCCGCGGCCCGCGAACGTGCGGTGCGTGCGGCCTCGATCGTCTCGCCGGTGTCGGGGCGCGTGGCGCAACGGCGCATCCCGGCACCCGTGCTGCCACCAGCCGCCCCGCCGATGCCGCCCCGACGGCCGGGGCCGCCGCCGCGTCCGGTGGGGCCACCGCCGTTCGCCGGTCCCGGTCCGCGGCCCGGCCCGCCGCCGGGGATGGGGCGTCCCGGCCCAGCACCCCGTCCCGATGCGCCCCGTCCCGATGCGCCGCGGGCGGGTGGGCCGCTGCCGCCACGTCCCGGACGTCCGGGACCAGCGCCGACCGGAGGTCCGGGGCGCCCGCCCCAGCCGGGCCCGTCGTCGCGGCCGGGCACACCGCGGGCCCCGGGAGCGGGAGGACAGCCGAAGGCGCCGGACGCCGCTGATCGTGCGCAGTCGGAGTGGTCCCAGCCGTCGCCGCCGCGCGAGGTCCCGGCACCAGAACCTCGGATCCCCGACCTGCACGACGACGCCGTGGTGGACGCGACGACCGAGATGATCGACGCGTCCGGGCCACGTCCGTCCCGCGCGGGGGCCGAGTGACCGCAACCGCACCCATGTCGGTGCGCGAAACGGTCGGCTGACCTTCGCCGTGCCGCTCTATGGCGAGTTGATCGTCGCGCTGGCGATCGGGGTGGGTCTGCTGGGCATCGTCATCCCGGTGTTGCCGGGAAGTCTGGTCGTCGGGGTGGCCATCGGGGTGTGGGCGGCGATCGTGGGCGGTGCGGGATGGGCGGTGTTCGCGGCGGCGGCAGCCGTCATCGTGATCGGTGAGGTGGTCAAATACTTCGCAGCCGGACGTTCGTTGCGTGCCGGTGGGGTCCCCGGTACGACGATCATCGTCGGCGGTGTGGTCGGCATCGTGGGGTTCTTCGTAGTGCCCGTGATCGGTCTGTTCCTCGGGTTTCTGCTGGGTGCGGCCGTCACCGAACTCATTCGCACCCGCCATCCACGGCCGGCCTGGCGCGGGGCGGTGGCCGCGTGCAAAGCGGCGGCCATCACGATGGGTATCGAACTGTTGGCGGCGCTGCTCGCCACCGCGATCTGGCTGGCCGGAGCGTTCGTTCTCTGACCGGTGAGGCGTCGATCGGGTAACGACAGTGCAGAACATTCTGGGATTCGTCTGTGCGGTGCGTAACGATTCCTGGTGGGCTCACCGATAGTCCTTGTGTCGACGATCACTATCGTGGCCCGCGTATTCACGTCAGTGGATGGAAGACGGTGGACTTCACCGGGATTCCGAGCGCGGGGCGGATCGTCGGCCTTCATCGAACGAGGTGGCGGCACCCCGCCGACGAACGGAACGAGGAGATCACCGAATGAAGATTGCACTCAAACGAGCCGGCGCCGCAGTGCTGGCAACCGTGGGCATCGCCGCGGGCTCGCTTGCCGCGACCACACCGGCCCAGGCCGCTATCCCGGGTGATCTGCAGATCACCGGCAACGTCGAATGCCACTTCGGTCAGTGGGGCCAGCCCTGGAACCAGGCCTGGTACATGTACCGCTGGATGACCGTGCGCAATGTCGGCGGCACCACGATCCACAATGTGACCCTGACCGAGATCAACGGCAACCAGGTCTACATCAAGGAACTCAAGCCCGGCCAGAGCATGTCCAAGTGGAACGCCAAGCAGAACCGCTGGGTGCGTCCGATCGAGACCCGCTGGTTCGGTTGCTTCCCGAGTTCGATCTCCGGATTCACCGTCGGAGCCGAGGCCGAGAACCTGACCAACAACTTCGGTTACTGGCAGAACTGGCGACGCATCGACAACCCCTGATCCACGCCCCGGGGACGGGTGCGGTTCGGGGAGGACGCCCCCGCAACCGCACCCGTCGTCCGGGCCACGAAGAAGAGCGGCGACCGTGATAATCCGGTCGCCGCTCTTGTGTTCGTCAGTTGTGTCAGGCGCTGGGCGGGGACACCTTGTGCGGCTCGGATGCGGCCAGCATGTCCTCACGCTCGACGACCTTGATCCGGTCGCGGCCCTCGGCGGCACCCAGTGCGCGCTCGTGCTCGTCGAGGCGGTACCAGCCGTCCCACGTGGTGAACGGGATGCTGCGGCTCTCCAGCAGTTCGATGATCTCGTCCTCGCCCGGATGCTCCGGGTTCAGCAGGGCGCCGTTGGTCATGTCCTCGATGATGCAGTCGACCGTCTCGTTGGCGTCACCCTTGGTGTGGCCGATCAGGCCGACCGGGCCACGCTTGACCCAACCCGTGGTGTAGATACCGGTCAGATGCCGGCCCTCGTCGAAGACGCGTCCGGCCTCATTGGGGATGACGCCGGCCTGCTGGTCGAACGGGATCTGCGGCAGGTTGTCCGACAAGTAGCCCACCGCGCGGTACACGGCGCCGATCTCCCAGTCGGTGAACTTGCCGGTCGACTTCACGTTGCCGGTGCCGTCGAGTTCGGTGCGCTCGGTCCGCAGTCCGACGACCTTGCCGTCCTCGCCGAGGATCTCGGTCGGGCTCTCGAAGAAGTGCAGGAACAGCTTGTGGATCGCACCCTGCTTGGGCTCGCGGATCGCGTAGTTCTCGATGATCGTCGCGACCTGGTCGGTGATCTTGGAACTGCGTCGTGCGACGGCCGAACCCTCGTCGTATTCGATGTCCTCGGGATTGACGACGACCTCGATATTGGGCGAGTGGTCGAGTTCCTTGAGCTCGAGCGGGGTGAACTTCGCCTGTGCGGGTCCGCGACGTCCGAAGACGTGCACCTCGATGGCCTTGTTCGCCTTGAGTCCCTGGTAGACGTTGGCTGGGATCTCGGTCGGCAGCAGTTCGTCGCCCGTCTTGGCGAGCACGCGCGCGACGTCGAGCGCCACGTTGCCGACGCCGATCACGGCGACCTTCTCCTGCTCCAGCGGCCAGGTGCGCGGGAAGTCGGGGTGCCCGTCGTACCAGGCGACGAACTGTCCGGCGCCGTAGCTGCCGTCCAGGTCGACGCCGGGGATGTCGAGAGCGCGGTCATCGGTGGCCCCGGTGGAGAAGATCATCGCGTCGTAGTGACGCCGCAGGTCATCGAGGGTGATGTCAGTGCCGTAGTCGATGTTGCCGAGCAGGCGGACCTGCGGCTTGTCGAGGACCTTGTGCAGCGCGGTGATGATGCCCTTGATGCGCGGATGGTCGGGGGCCACGCCGTAACGGATCAGTCCGAACGGGGCAGGCATACGCTCGTAGAGATCGATGCTGACGCCACGATCCTTGGCGGTGTCGGACTTCATCAACGCATCAGCGGCGTAGATCCCGGCGGGACCCGCACCGACGATGGCAACCCGGAGGGGTCGGCTGTTGTCGCTCATAGAGTTAGGCGCTTTCCGTGACTCTGGCTTTCGCGGCGCTGGCCGGTTCAGACCGGGAAGTCCCGGCCAGGTCAGCGCTGATGGGTATGGCGTATCCCTTCTACGGTAGGCGTTGCGCGCCCGCCACCAAAATCTAGGGTGAGGGTTGCCTCACTTGTCGTGGTCAGCCCAGGTACGCCCGCCCCGGGCCAGCTCGGGTGCCGGGCCGCCGATAGAATCGCGTCCCATGGCCAAGAGTGCGAAGCGGCGTCCGCAAGGCGCCTCGTCCCCGCGCGTCGGCTCGTCGAAGAACACCGCACCCCAGAACACCGCACCGACGGGATCGGATCCGGAATCGTCGGCGGAGCCGGGCGCACCACGTGACTGGAAGGCGGCCTGGCCGTTCCTGGCGGCGGTCGTCGTCATCGTGCTGGCCGTCGGCGGATTGGGCATCTCCTATCTGATGCGGCCGCCGGAGGAACGGGTCAGCGAGGACGCCAAAGTGCAGTGGGCCATCAACGGCCAGTACACCGCGCGCAACGGACCGGACTACGCGTCGTACCGCGAACACACCTGCGCCAAGGACCTGGCGGACCCCGAATTCGTGACCGAAGCGGCCTTCGTGGCCGACAACCAGCGGTCGCTGGACACCAACGGGCCGATCCAGATCCCGGAGATCACCGACCTGGTGGTGACCGGTGATCGTGCCACCGCAGACGTACATTGGCATTTCAAGAACAGCTCGGACAACACCCAGATCGTGCCGACGATCGTGGTCCGGGAGGACGGCGACTGGAAGGTGTGCACGTCGTGACTTACGCGGGAGATCTGACACCACGTCAAGCGTGGGAGAAGCTGGAGAACGATCCGGCCGTGGTCCTCGTGGACTGTCGTACCCAGGCGGAGTGGTCTTTCGTCGGAGTGCCCGATCTGGAGGTGCTGGGCAAGCGGACGATCTTCGTCGAGTGGACGACGTTCCCGTCGGGCCAGCCGAACGCCGCCTTCGTCGACCAATTGCGCGAGGCGGGCATCACCGACGACAACGAGGTCGTGTTCATCTGCCGGTCGGGCCATCGTTCGATCGGTGCGGCGCAGGCGGCCACCGCCGACGGGGTGCGCGCGGCCTACAACGTCCTCGACGGATTCGAAGGTGCGCTCGACGAGAACGACCACCGAGGGCGCACCGGATGGCGTGCCGAGAATCTGCCGTGGCGTCAGTCCTGATGAGTGTGGTCCCGGTGAGCTTGATGGTCATGAATCATGTCGAATCCCGCGCGGACATCCTGCGCGCGGCTGTGAGCGGTTGGGGAGTTCTGTGAGTGGTTGGGGAGTTCTGTGAGTGATCGGCTGCCGGACGACGTCTCGGCGCAGACCTTGGCGGTGCGCGGTGGTTTGGCGCGTTCGGGATTCTTCGAAACCTCCGAGGCGATGTATCTGACCAGCGGTTACGTCTACGACTCGGCGGAAGCCGCCGAACGTGCGTTCACCGGTGAGGACGAGCGCTTCGTCTACTCCCGCTACGGCAACCCGACGGTCGCCATGTTCCAGGAGCGGCTGCGGCTGCTCGACGGTGCCGAGGCATGTTTCGCCACCGCCAGCGGAATGGCCGCAGTATTCGTGGCGCTCGGCGCACTCCTCAAGGCCGGTGACCGGCTGGTCGCCGCGCGCAGCCTGTTCGGCTCCTGCTTCGTGGTCTGCAACGAGATCCTGCCCCGCTGGGGCGTCGAGACCGTCTTCGTCGACGGCGAGGACCTCGATCAGTGGGAAGAGGCGCTGTCCACACCCACCACCGCCGTGTTTTTCGAAACCCCGTCGAATCCGATGCAGGTGCTCGTCGACGTCGCCAAGGTGACCGAACTCGCCCACGCGGCCGGCGCGAAGGTGGTGCTCGATAACGTCTTCGCGACGCCGCTGCTGCAGCGCGGGATGGACCTCGGTGCGGACGTCATCGTCTACTCGGCGACCAAACACATCGACGGCCAGGGCCGCGTGATGGGTGGTGCGGTTCTCGGCAGCAAGGAGTACATCGAGGGGCCGGTGCAGCAACTGATGCGGCACACCGGTCCGGCGATGAGCCCATTCAATGCGTGGACCCTGGTCAAGGGGCTGGAGACGATGCAGCTGCGGCTCGACGCGTCGGTGTCGTCGGCGTTGCGGATCGCGGAGTTCCTGGAGGCCGACCCGCGCGTGCGGTGGGTGAAGTACCCGTTCCTGACCTCACATCCGCAGTACGAACTGGCACGCAGCCAGATGTCCGGTGGCGGCACCGTGGTCACCTTCGAACTCAACGATCGGGCAGGCATCGACGGCAAGGCGCGCGCCTTCGAGGTACTCAACGGCCTGCGGGTCATCGACATCTCCAACAACCTCGGCGACTCGAAGTCGCTGATCACCCATCCGGCGACCACCACCCACCGTGCGATGGGGCCGGACGGCCGCGCCGCGATCGGGCTCACCGACGCCGCGGTTCGCCTGTCGGTCGGGCTGGAAGGCATCGACGACCTGCTCACCGACCTCGATCGCGCGCTCGGCTGAACCCGAACGTCGGGCCCCGACTGTCAGATGATTCGTCGGGCCCCGACTGTCAGATGATCCGTCGGGCCCCGACATAGACCTTGCCGCCGACGGTGACGACATCGGCCACCTCATCGGCCAGCGGCATCGTCCATAGCGGTGCGGCCGCCGACGGTCCGAGGGCGGCGAGGGTCGCATTGCCGTCCTTCTCGTCGGCGACGAGGATCCGAAAACCGTCGGTCGCGATGATGCGCAGATGCGGTCCGTAATCGTCACCGGCGTCGAAGCCGCCCGTATACGCGTTCGCGACCGCGTTGTACGGGTTGCCGGCATCCCGCGACGACGCCATCAGCGCGGTGCCGGTGGCACTCACCCCGACCGGCTGCGCGGCATCCCCGTTGAGTCCGCGCACCCACAGCACGGCACCGGTCCGCGGATTCATCGTCGCCACCTCGACGCGCGGGATGGTCTCCGACAGTGGCGGTGCCTGCCGGTACAGCAGGGGCACGCTCGGCGCGACCGGCTGATCGTCGCCGAGGCGAGCCGGATGCCAACCCGCCGGGAGCTCTGCGGTGCGGGTGCCGTCGTCGAGGTAGAAGGCCGAGTCGCCGACGACGAATCCGCCGACAAAGGGCAACCAGCGGGTCGGTGCGAACGGATTGTCGCGGCCGATGCTCACCACGACCTTGCCGTCGACGTCCCGGCGGAAGTCGGTGCCGTCTCGGGTGAGCGGGTCGTCGGTGCGGGCGACGCTGATCGGCGTCACGCCCGCACCGGCCACCAGATCGGCCGAACCGGCGCTCGAGACGGACAGCCACGGGGTGGCCCGCCAGCGTTCGGTGCCGCGTGCGTCGAGACTGACGACGACGGTCTGCGATGACTTCGCAGGCATGATCGCCTCGGCCCAGAAGCCGTCCGAGGCGGGCGTGATGTTGTGTCCGGCGAACTTGCCGGTGCGTTCGGCGCGTTCGAGGTCGACGAAGACGATGCCGGTGCCGGGCAGTTCGCAGGCGGCAAACGCGCCGGTGCGATCGCTCGCGCATCGGGTCACGGTGCCGTTGCGGTTCTGGGTGAGCACCACCGAACGGATGGTCCGTCCATCGGCCGCGCCGAGGATGTCGAGGATGACGTCGCGGCCACTCACCCGTGCGGCGAAGGCATACCGCGCGTTACCGCCGACGATCGGATTGTTGTCGGTGTACGAGCCGCGTGGCGCGGTATATGTCCAGAGCGGTTGTGCCGGTTTGGTTTCCAACGACGAGACGAGCAGCGTCGTCGGGGTGCGAGGCAAGCCGGCACCCGGATCGGCGGGAGCGCCGCCCGCGGTCTCGTCGTCGCCGCCGGTGACGAGTACGACGGTGGTCACCACGATCACGATCACCGCGATGATCGCGGCGATGATCAACACCCGACGACGATCGGCGAACGGGGCCCGCCAGTCATAGGTGATACGCGGCTCCGGCGCGCGGCCCCGCGGGGCGCCCGCCATACCGCCGGTTGCGCCCCGCCCGGAGCCACCGGCGGCCGGGAACGGCGGCGAGGTGGGATTGATCGGACCACTGCGCTGAATCGGACCACTGCGCTGAATCGGACCACTGGCCTGAATCGGACCACTGGCCTGCATCGGTCGGCCGCTCGGGATCGGTCCGGTGCCGCGTGGGGCCGCCGGGGCCCGGCGCGCGCCGGTGGTGACCGGCGGCCGGGACAGCGCGGCGTCGAGCGCGGCGGCGAAGGCGGTGCTGCTCGGGTAACGCCCGGCCGGATCCTTCGTGGTGGCCCGAGCGAGAACGGTATCCACCTCGGGGGACAGATCGGGGCGGCGCGCGCGGACGCTGGGCAGCGGGTCGTGCAGATGGGCGGTGATCGCGGCGACACCTGTCTGCGGGTGGAACGGGGGGCGGCCGGTGAGCATCGCGAACGCGGTACAGGCCAGCGAGTACTGGTCCGAGCGTGCGTCGAGGTCCAAGCCGCGCAACTGTTCCGGGGAGGCGTAGTCGAGGGTGCCGATCGCGGTTCCGTTGGCGGTGAGGCCGGTGTCCTCGGTTCCGGTCCGGGCGATACCGAAGTCGGTGAGCAGGATGTGGCCGTCGTTGGACAGCAGGATGTTGGCGGGTTTGACGTCGCGGTGGACCAGCCCGACGCGTCCGGCGTAGTCGAGTGCGTCGGCGATCGTGGTGATGATCTTCGCGGTACTCGACCCGGCCAGTGGCCCGTTGTCGCGCAATGTCACCGAGACGTCGGTGCCGTCGACCAGTGCCAGTGCGATCCACAGGTGACCGTCTTCTTCGCCGCGGTCGTAGACGGCGACGATCGCGGGGTGGGTCAGCGATGCCGCGAGGTCGGCCTCGCGCTCGAAACGCTTGCGGAAGGTCTCGTCGTTCGCATATTGCGCGGAGAGCACCTTGAGGGCTTCGGAGCGGGGCAGCCGCGGATGGCGGGCGGCGTAGACCTCACCCATGCCACCGACGCCGAGCAGGCGTTCGATGGTGTATCCGGCGAATGCCGAACCCGCTTCCAGCACGTCAGATTCCCCCTTGTAAGTCCGGGTCAATCTACCTGAGCGCGACGGCGGTCACCGTGTCGACCGTCGACTGGTGTCGGTCGATCATCCGGCGCGGGCACGGACGCGCCCGAACCGCGATTCCGGGAGGCGTGGTCGGGTCAGTCCAGACTGTCGACGCCGAGCGCGTTGAGGACGGTACGCAGCTTCACCGACGTCTCGTCGACCTCGGCCTGTGGGTCCGAGTCGGCGACGATGCCACCGCCGGCCCAGGTGCGCAGATGATGTCCGTCGGCGGCGAGTTCCAGGCACCGGATGGTCACCATCCACTCACCGTCGCCGTTGCCGTCGCACCAGCCGACGGCGCCCGCGTAGAAGCCGCGGTCACCCTCCACCTCGGCGATGATCTCGGCTGCGGCCTCGGTGGGGCTACCGCAGACGGCGGGGGTTGGACCGAGTAGTAGCGCGAGGTCGAGGGCGGTCATCTTCGGGTCGCACAACCGGGCCTTGATGGGGGTGGCCAGATGCCAGACCTCACCGGTGGCGAGGACCTCCGGTTCGGCCGGGACTTCGACGTCGTCGCAGATGCGGGTCAGCCGTTCGGTCAGGAAGTCGATGACGAAGGCGTGTTCGGCGTGGTCCTTTGCCGATCCGCGTAGGGCTTCGGCGGTGGCCCGGTCGACATCCGGATCGGTCGAGCGGGGGGCGGAGCCCGCATACGGTCGGCAGGTGACCTCGTCGCCCTGCTTGCGCAGGAGCAGTTCTGGGCTCGCACCCAGGAGCCACGACCCCGAGCCGGTGACCGCGCCGAGATTCACTGCGAAGGCATTGCGTTCGGAGTTGCCGCCGGCCAGTGATTCGACGAGATGGGCGGGGGAGACCGCGGGTTCGACGGTGAGGTCGACGCGTCGTGCGAGGACGACTTTGTCCACCTCGCCGCCGCGGATGCGTTCGATGGTGTGCCCCACCCGGCTGCGATGTTCGGTGACATCGGGGACGAGGGCGGCCGCGGTGACGGTGTGGGTGCGTGGCGCTTCGCCGTCGATCGGCAACTGCGACACCGACATTGCGGTCGGTGCCACGAGTGCGGCGGTGCTCTCGGCGTCGAAGCCGATGGCGCCGGTCAGGCCGGCGACCCGTCCGCCGCGCAGTGCGGCCGCGGCGGCGTGGACATCGGTGAAGATCTGTTCGACGCCGCGCGCACGGACCGTGCCGTGCGGGCGGGAGAGGACGAAGACGTCGTCGAGCGGTTCGGCGTCGTGGACTACCGGATCGGCGGATGCAGACGTGGTCACGCCCGCCACGCTACAGGTAAGTGTGCCCTAAGTTGCAATCACCTTGAATCTAAATTGACCGGTCCGGGTGGGATCGGCGAATCTGATTGCGGGTCATGAGTGCCAGTGACAAGCCCCGGCTCGCTGGTCGGCAACCCTCCTCCGCGGTGGGGTGCTCCGGGTGACGACCCGGCCGTGTTCGAGGTGAACACGGCAAGCGCGGATTCCTCAGGAGCCTTGTCATGACCGCTGTCCTCAGTGCACCCGTTTCCGGTGCCGCAACCACCCCTCGACCGATCGACGCCGATAGTGGTGTCGCCGACTGCCCGGCACTCGCCGAGGTCGTCGGCGCCGATGTGCAGGTCCCGATCGCCTCGTCCGCCCCAGAGGGCATCCGGGCCAAGCACATCCGGTACGCCAACCTCGACTACGCCGCGAGCGCTCCCGCGCTGAGCCGCGTCGCCGCCGAGGTCACCACCGCCCTCGGTGACTACGCCAGCGTCCATCGCGGAGCCGGTCATCTGTCGCAGGTGACCACCGCCCGCTATGAGGCGGCCCGCGACACCGTGCGGGGATTCGTGCGCGGCCGGACCACCGACACGGTGGTCTTCACCCGAAACACCACCGACGCCATCAATCTCGCCGCCCACATCACCCCCGGCGACGTCGTCGTCCTCGACATCGAGCATCACGCGAATCTGCTGCCCTGGTGCACGCCGGTCGACGGCCGGTCGCGGGTGCGGATCGTCACCGCCGAGGCGACCATCGCCGACACCCTGATCGCCCTCGACGCCGAACTCGCCGCAGCGCCGACCGCACTGCTCGCGGTGACCGCGGCGTCGAATGTCACCGGCGAGGTCCTGCCGATCGGGCGGCTCGCCGCGCTCGCGCATCGGCACGGCGCGCGCATCCTCGTCGACGCGGCCCAGTTGGTGGCGCACCGGCCGGTGTCGATCGTCAGCCACGGCATCGACTACCTCGCCTTCTCCGGACACAAGACCTACGCGCCGTTCGGATCTGGCGTGCTGATCGGCCGGCCGGACTGGTTCGATGCGGCGTCGCCGTATCTTGCCGGCGGGGGCGCGAGCCTCGACGTCGAGCTCGACGCGTCGACCATATGGCACACCGGAGCGGCGCGGCATGAGGCCGGATCGCCGAATGTGTTGGGCGCCATCTCGATCGCCGCCGCCTGCACAGCTCTGACCGATATCGGTGCGGAATCGATCGGGCTGCATGAGGAGGCGCTGCGCGCCCGACTCGACGCCGGGCTGGCCGCCATCGACGGCGTGGCGCCGCTACGCATCTTCGACGACGCCGCCGACCGGGTCGGCATCGCCGGGTTCACCGTCGAGGGCTGTACACCGCGCGAGGTCGCCGAGTATCTTAGCGACCGGCACGGGATCGGCGTCCGGGACGGAAAGTTCTGTGCCCACCCGGTTCTCAAACGACTCGGTCATCCCGAGGGCGCGGTTCGCGCCAGCTTCGGGGCCGGAACCCGTACCTCCGACATCGATCGCCTGCTCGTCGCACTCACCGAATTCACGAAAGGACGTCGTCGATGACCGTCACCCTGCATCCCAGCTCCCACGGTGCCCCCGGCTATCCCGGCTATCCCGGCGCGACCGTGAGCATCGGCCGTCCGGCGCTGCGCGTCGGCGTCGCCGGTGATGACACCGCAGCCTCGCTGCCCATCGTCGTGCGCCGCGAACTGCTACGCGACGCACAGCGTGCCCGGTCGCTGCTGCGCGCCGGATCCCATGACCCGGCCAACTATTCGGTCGCGCTGGAGATCGAGGTCGCCATCGCCCCGAATCCCGCGTCGGCCCGCGCGGCGGTCGCCTACGCCGATGCGATCGCCGATGCCGCCGGAACCGATCGCCCCGAGACCATCCGCTACATCGGGACGTCGCATGGTCTGGTCACGCTGATCCGCGACGTCTACGCCGCCGAGGTGGCCGACGCGGTCATCCTGGTCCCGATCGACGGTTCGGCCACCGCGGGCCGCATCCGCGAACAGGTGTTGCCCGCCTTCGGGGACTCGGCCCGTCGGGTCGCCTGACAGCAACGCCCACCTGACAGCAACGCCCACCTGACAGCAACGCCCAACGCACAAGTAGGAAGAACCCGCCGCGCCTCAGGCCTCGCCTCGCTCCCACTGCTCCAGCAGCGTGGTCTCCGCGGTGTCGGTGAGCGTGCCGTAGAGGCGGAGTCGGGCCATACCGCCGTCGGGGTAGACGTCCATCCGCGCCTCGGTCAGCGGCCGGTCCAGGTCGACGGCGAATCGGTGTCGGGTGTCGGGCTGCAGATCGGTGCGCGCGAGCAGTTCGAACCACTCGCCGTCACCGTCGCGGCCCCGGATCCGCGCCGATCCCGGTGCGTTGCCGAGGAAGTAGCTGGTGTCGAGTTCGATCAGACTCACCCGGCCCTGACCGGCGAGCCGCACCTGCACCCAGTCGTTGCCGTCGTCGCGGCGGCGAGACGTCTCCCAGCCCTCGCCCATGTTCCGGGCCCGGCCGGGCATCAGCAGGTTGTTCGGTGAGCTGTAGTACATATTCGAGCACGCGGTGATCAGTCCGCCGTTCTCCAGCGCGGCCAGATCGAAATGGCCGTAGCGGAAGAACCGGGGATCGGGGACCCCGCGGCCGTGCACGCGGAAGCGGGCCACCCCGCCGTCGGGGTACATGGTCAGCCGGACATGGGTGAACCGGCTGGTGGCGTCGACCTTGAACGGGTTGCGGGTGTCGCCCTCGACCGGGGTGCGCGCCACGATGGTCGTCCACTGGGCGTCCTGCACCAGCCTCTCGGCCGGTACGACGCCCTCGACCGCGGTCGCCTCCACCGAGATGGCCGGCGGATAGTTGCCGGTGAACCACGACGTGTCCACGACGACCCCGTAGACGACGCCGGGCGCGCCGAGCCGGATGATCGCCTGATCCACCCCGGGTTCGCGACGGCGTCGGGTCTCCCAGCCGTCGTACACCTGACCCTTGTGGCCGAAGGTCGCCGGCTGGTACTGCGCCGGAGCGGTGGTGATCAGATTCTGGGATTCGGCGAACAATTCGTCGTTGGTCCACACCACCGCACCGCCCAGGTCACGCAAGGCCAGGTCGGGCATCGAGGTGAAGTGGGGGCGGGTACCCGACGTCGTCGGCGGCTGTGGCGTCACCAGTCAGATGGTAGGTGCCCCACGCCCACCTCGCCGAGGAAGCCGTCCGCGCAGCGATGTCTGAAATGTACGTATTTGCAGGTCAGGGGCTTGTGCGCGTGGGTAGGGTGGACCGGGGCACTGGGCCCGCTGAAAGGTTGTCGATGAGTGAACGCGACGCCGCCCCGATGCGGGGGACGGCACATGACACGGAGCATGACGAGGTGGCCGGGGCGGGGCTGACACACCGGCAGATCCTGACCATCCTGGCCGGCCTGATGATGGGAATGTTCCTGGCCGCCCTGGACCAGACCATCGTGTCCACCGCCATCCGCACCATCGCCGACGATCTACAGGGCTACGACCTCCAGGCGTGGGTCACCACCGCCTACCTGGTCACCTCGACGATCGTCACGCCGCTCTACGGCAAGCTGTCCGACCTGCACGGCCGCAAACCCTTTTTCCTGCTGGCGATCTCGATCTTCGTCGTCGGTTCGCTGCTGTGCTCGATGGCCACGACCATGTATCAGCTCGCCGCCTTCCGCGCGCTGCAGGGTTTGGGAGCGGGCGGTCTGTTCACGTTGGCGCTCACCACGATCGGCGACATCGTGCCGCCGCGGGAACGCGCCAAGTATCAGGGCTATTTCCTCGCGGTCTTCGGTACCTCCAGTGTGCTGGGTCCGGTCCTCGGTGGTTTCTTCGCCGGGCAGGCGTCGATCCTGTGGGTGTCCGGGTGGCGCTGGGTATTCCTGGTCAACGTGCCGATCGGGCTGGTCGCGCTGTTCGTGGTCTACCGGGTCCTCAACTACGACCAGTACAAGGCCGACGGCGGCCGGACCGACTACTGGGGTGCGAGCGCATTGGCCGTCGCCGTCGCTCCGCTGCTGATCGTCGCCGAACAGGGCCGCACGTGGGGCTGGGGTTCGGCCGCCTCGATGATCTGTTACGCCATCGGCGTGGTCGGCATCGCCGCCTTCATCTGGATCGAACACCTGATGGGCGACGACGCACTGATCCCGTTGCGTGTCTTCAAGAATCGGGTGTTCGCGCAGGGCATCATCATCGCGGTCATCGTGGGTGCGGTGATGTTCGGCGCCATCTCGATGCTGCCGCAGTACTTCCAGGTGCTGCGCGGGTCGTCGCCGATGGTGGCCGGTCTGCAGATGCTGCCGATGGTACTCGGCATGATGAGTGCCTCGATCGTGTCCGGCCAGCTGATAGCGAAAACCGGACGCTACAAGATCTTCCCGATCATCGGCTCGGTGCTGATCGCGGTGATGACCTTCCTGCTGCACACGGTCGGTATCGAGACGCCGGTTGCGGTGGTCATGCTCTATGCCTTCGGGCTGGGCTTCGGCCTCGGCAATCTGATGCAGCCGTTGGTGCTGGCCCTGCAGAATGTGTTGCCGCCCAAGGATATGGGGTTGTCGACAGGTACCGCGACCTTCTTCCGTCAGATCGGCGGCACGCTGGGTGTGGCGGTGTTCTTCTCGCTGCTGTTCTCGCTGATGGGCCCGAACATCAAGGACGAGATGACATCCGCGGCGCAGACCCCGGAGTTTCGGACGGCCGTGGTCGAGGCGGCGCACAGCGACGACGGCCAGGTCCGGGGCTTCGCGGAGGCGCTGATCGAGGCCAACCAGCAGGGCGGCGGTGCGTCGGCGTCGTCGGACTCGGTGATGGCCGATACCTCGGTCATCGACAAACTGCCTGTCGCGCTCGGGGATCCGATCAAGACCGGGTTCGCCAACTCGATGGACACCGTGTTCCTGGTCTGTTCGATCATCTCGCTGCTGGCGATCATCGGCACCGTCACCTGGCGGGAACTGCCACTGCGGCAGGGTAAACCGCTGGGCGACCCGAATTCCGAACTCTCCGCCTGACACACACCCGAGCGGACTCCCGCGCAACACCCGCCGATGACGCGATACCCACACACGACGATGCCCCGCCAAATGGCGGGGCATCGTCGTTCTGCAGCGGGCGAACCGGGTTCGCGGTCGGCCTAGTGGCCCTGCTCGGCCAGCCGGGCGACGGCCTCGTCGGCCGTCTTCTCGGCCTCGGCCCGACCGACCCAACCGCCGGGCTGGACCTCCTTGCCGGGCTCCAGGTCCTTGTAGTGCTCGAAGAAGTGGGCGATCGGGCCGAGTTCGAACTCCGACACGTCGCTGATGTCCTGGATGTGATCCCAGCGGACGTCGCCTGCGGGCACGCACAGCAGCTTGTCGTCGCCGCCGGCCTCGTCGGTCATGGTGTACATGCCGATCGGACGGGCCTTGACGGTGACACCGGGGAACACCGACTCGGGCAGCAGGACCAGCGCGTCGAGCGGGTCGCCGTCCTCGCCGAGGGTGTTGTCGATGTAGCCGTAGTCGGCGGGGTAGCCGAACGAGGTGTACAGGTAGCGGTCGAGGAAGACCTTGCCCGTCTCGTGATCGACTTCGTACTTGTTGCGGCTGCCCTTGGGGATCTCGATGACCACATCGAATTCCACGGTTCCTCCTGGCGTGTGCGGTAGTGGGGTCAAGCGGCGCAGCGCGAAGAAGATGCCGGTGCGGCGGGCCGCGCGCTGCCACAACGATACTGTTGTGAGCAACCCGCCCATGTCACTGACCCGGAGGTTCTGTGGTCGCACCCGTCTCGCCTGCGCCTCGTCGGCGTCGTCGAACCGTCCTGTGGACCGTGGTCAGTGTGATCGCCCTGGCCCTGGTGGCAGTCTGCGTCGTCGTGGTCGCGCTGCGCATCGACGACGATCCGGAACCGCCGCTACCCGCCGGGATCGGTCCGCAACCGGCACCGATCGTCGTCGCACCGGACATCTCCCCAGTCGCCGACACCGCACCCGTCCCGACCCCGGCTGGGGTGCGCAAGGAGATCGCCGCGCGGCTGCGCAATCCGGCGCTCGGCGAGCTGACCGGGCAGATCAGCGACTCGATCACGGGCGAGGTGCTGTGGTCGAAGGGCGCGACGACGCCGCGGATCCCGGCGTCGAACGACAAGGTGCTCAGTGCGGCCGCCTACCTGCTGGCACTGCCGCACGATCAGCGACTCACCACCACCGTCGTGACCGGCACCGGCGGGCAGGTGATCCTCAAGGGCGCCGGTGACCCGACGCTGAGTGCGCAGCCGCCCGGCGCCGACACCTTCTACACCGAACCCGCGCGGATCTCCGATCTGGCCGCGCAGATCAAGGCGTCCGGGATCCCGGTGACGTCGGTGGCGGTCGACCTGAGTGCCTACGACGGCCCCGACTACGACACCACCTGGGATCGTCGGGACATCGCCGGTGGTGACCTGGCCCCCATCCAGCCGGTGATGGCGGATGGCGCACGCATCGATCCGCTCGACGAGTTCTCCCCACGCCACGAACGTCCCGCGATCGCGGCCGGGGAGGCGCTGGCCGCCGCCCTGGGCGTCGACGGCGACGTCACCGAGGCCACCGCTCCGGCTACCGCCCGGGTGGTCGCCAAGGTCTCCTCGGCACCGCTGGTGACCCGCGTCAACGACATGCTGCGCTACAGCGACAACGTGCTGGCCGAGACCCTGTCCATCGAACTGTCCACACACCTGGGCGGCCCGGCCACCCTCGACGGTGGTGTCGACGCGATCGTCGCGACGCTCTCCAAGACCTTCGCCGCGCAGTGGAAGGGCACGACGCTGCACGACGCGTCGGGGATCTCTTACGCCAACCGGGTCCCGGCCGCGCTGCTGGACGCGGTGATGGGTGCCGCGAGCGGCCCCGGACAGCCGACGATGCGCCCGATGCTCGACGGACTGCCGATCGCGGGCGGAACGGGCACCCTCGCCGACCGCTTCGACCCGACGACGAATCCGGGTGCGGGTTGGGTGCGGGCGAAGACCGGAACACTGACCGGGGTCAGTTCGTTGACCGGGATAGTCCAGACCGTCGACGGCCGGGTCCTGTCGTTCGCGATGATGTCGGGCGGCACCTCCCCGGCCGACGCCCGGCCCGCACTCGACGCGGTGATCGGTGAACTGAGGGAGTGTGGGTGCCGGTGACATCAGCAGAGAATGCGCTCACGCGTGACGCCGACGACGACGGTGCGTCCATCGGCGCCCAGATCGACTGGTCGTTCGCGGCGTCCACGGCCAAACGGCTGACCCGTCCCGGACCGAAGGTCACCACGTACACGATCGAGGCGGCCCATGCTGAACTCGCCGACGCCGCGACGCGCGCGGAGGGGCCGGTTCGGGAGGTCACCCGACTCGCCGACGGTCTGCGCGTGCCGACCACACGAATCCTCGACCGTAAGGGCTGGATCGATGCGTCGTCGCAGTCGATGCGCTCGATGCTGGGCGCGGGTGACGCCGGTGCTGGGGAATCGACCGGGTTGGCAGGAAAGTTCGCCGGGCTGCAGGCAGGTGGTCTGTTGGCGTTCCTGTCCACCGCGATCCTCGGTCAGTACGATCCGTTCACCCCGGACCCGGAGACCGGTGAACCCGGCGTTCTGATGGTGGTGGCCCCCAACATCATCTCGGTGGAACGCGCACTGAAGGTGGTGCCGTCGGATTTCCGGCTGTGGGTGTGCCTGCACGAGGTCACCCACCGCGTGCAGTTCTCCGCCAACCCCTGGCTGCGCGGCTACATGCAGGACAACGTCGCCACCCTGACCACCGACACCGGTGAATCCGCGGGTGCGGTGATGGCCCGGATCTCCAAGACGCTCAAGGATTCCGACGAGCCGCGCGAGAAGGGCATCATCGGGGCGATGCAGCTGCTCCAGTCGCCCGAGCAGTATGCCGCCTTCCAGCGGATGATGGTGCTGGGCACGTTGCTGGAGGGGCACGCCGATCATGTGATGGATGCCGTCGGCCCCGCGCAGGTTCCGACCGTCGCGTCGATTCGCGCGGCCTTCGACAAGCGCAGGCAGTCGCCGAGTAATCCGATCCAGCGCATCATCCGGGCGTTGATCGGCATGGACGCCAAGATCGCGCAGTACGTCCGTGGCAAGGCCTTCGTCGACGAGGTCGTCGGGACCGTCGGGATGGACCGCTTCAACGTGATCTGGACGTCGCCGGAGACGATGCCCCTGCCCGCCGAGATCGACGAGCCGCAGGCATGGATCCGGCGGGTGCTGTAACCCGCGCGGTCGCCGATTTCGCGGCCGCCCACCTGACCCACAGGGATGTTTGCGTCGGTCTGTCCGGCGGACCCGACTCCCTGGCGCTGACCGCCGCCGCGGTGCGGGCCGGACTGCGCGTGCACGCGCTGGTCGTCGACCATCAACTGCAATCGTCGTCGGCTCAGGTCGCCGCGGATGCGGCTGCGACGGCCCGCGATCTCGGGGCGAGCGCCACGATTCTGCCGGTGGACGTCGGCGCGCGGGGTGGTCTGGAAGCCGCTGCCCGAACCGCTCGCTATGCGGCACTCGACGCGGCCCGCGACGAGGTTCCGGTGCTGCTCGGACACACCATGGACGATCAGGCCGAGACCGTGCTGCTGGGGTTGGCCCGCGGGTCGGGGCCGCGGTCGATCGCCGGGATGCGCGCGTGGCGGTCGCCGTGGGGGCGGCCACTGCTGGGTATTCGCCGCGCGCAGACCCATGACGCGTGCGCCGCCTGGGGACTCGATCCGCACACCGATCCGCACAACGGCGATCCACGATTCACCCGGGTCCGGTTGCGCACCGAGGTGATGCCGTTGCTCGACGACGTGCTGAGCGGTGGTGTCGTCGGCGCGTTGGCCCGCACTGCCGAGCAGCTGCGCGCCGATGCCGAGGCGCTGGACGTGCTGGCCGACGATCTACTGGAGCGTGCACGTCGGACCGACGGACTCGACCTCGCGCCGATGCGCGGCGTGCCGACCGCGCTGCGGACCCGGGTGTTGCGCGCGTGGTTGATCGAGGTCGGGGCGACGGAGCCGACGTCGCGTGTCATCGGGGCTGTCGACGACCTGGCGTCGGGACCGCCGACGGCCACGGTCGCCATCGGCGGTGATCCGTCGGCGCGGCTGGTGGTCCGCCACGTCGGGGGTGTGCTGGTCGTCGGCTCGGTTCCGCGCTGAGCGTCGGCTCGGGTGTCGATATGTGGCCAGGTGCCGCCACATATCGACACCCGTGAGCATCGAAACGAGCGAACTCAGCGACCTGGGACGAAGGGCGAGGTGATCGTCTGCAGGTACTGGATACCGGCGAGGACGACGGTGCCGCCACCGCCCAGGATGGTCCCGATGATCGAGCCGATGGACGCGCCGAAGGGGATCGCGGGCAGGCATCCGAATCCGCCGATGGACAGTCCGAGAGCGCATCCGATGACACCGCCGGCCACCGCGCCGAGGGCCAGGCCGACGAGGGAGGAGATCGTCATCCCGGCACTGATCGTCTGGAGTAGGCGGCCCAACGCGGCGTCGTCGCGCTCCTGCCGGGTCGTGGGTGCGTCGACCTGGGTGCGTGCGGCGACGCGGACGGCCTCGACCTCGATCGGGTTCACCGGCGTCGAGCGGGCGAGGTTCTTCGACGGGGTGAGGGTCAACGTCTTACCGACGGTGCGTGCGTCGATCGGGAACTGATGGGTTTCCATCCGATAGGTGAGGGGTAGACGAAATACCTCTCGACCGGCCAGGTTGCGGATCGACGCGATGCCGTTGGCGACTCCGACGGATCCGTCGCGGACGGTGATATCGACGGTCGTCGCAGTGGTGGAGAGGGTGTATCCGACGTTTGGGGCCGAGCGTGGAGCCGCGGTCGCGGTGGTGGCGAAGAACGACAATGCGGCCACCGCTAGGGATAGGGCGGCCAGTACCGACATCTTTGTCGACGGGGCTGCACTGGTTGATCGGGGCACGCGGACATGCGGGCACCGCTGGTGATCTGGCATGGAGATGATCCTCGACTTTCGGCTTCTGTGCACGCGAAATCGACTCTGCCAGTGCAACTTGGGGGACTGCACCGGGGCTGACGGTGGCGATCTCGGTGACGGTGGACATATCGGACGGCGGCTGCCGCCTGGCAACACAATCACAGATTCCGGACGGATAAATGTCGAAAAATGTTGCCCAAGTTTCAGATGATAACAGCAGTTATCTGAGCGTGATTAGCTGGCTGTAAATAGTCGTGGAATATTTCTACTCTCTGGTCATTGGCGTGGTGAAGTGTGCCAATCGGAAGTGGTGGAATTGTCGTCGCATTCAACAATTACTAACCGTTGTTTGGAGATTGTTAATCGACGTGATTAGTTATCGGCAAATTGGGCTAGTGATATTTATTGGCGCCGGTCAGGGTGTCGGATTGACGTTGCTCGGACCACACCTCGCGGGTCTTCTGGCGCCGACTGTTCGTCCCCGAGGTCTGTAGTCGTCCCCGAGGTGTAAGTACGGGAGGAGCGCGGAAGTCGGGGAGGAATGTTCGTCCCCTACTTTCGGCGGGCCGGGTTGGCGGGTGGTTGCACTGCGGCACGCGGCGGCATGGCACCCTGGAAGCGTGCAGCGCGACGATTCCACCAGCACCGATCCCACGGGTACCGATCCCACCACCGATCGCAGCCGGGTCGATCCCTATCACGACGACATCGACGCGATCCTGATCACCGAGGATCAGATCCGGCAGCGGACCCAGGAGTTGGCCGACGCCATCGCCGCCCGCTACGCCGACATCGACGAGGATCTCGTGCTCATCGGGGTTCTCAAGGGTGCGGTCATGTTCATGACCGACTTCGCTCGAGCGTTGCCGATTCCGTCGCAGCTGGAGTTCATGGCGGTGTCGAGCTACGGATCCGCGACCTCGTCGTCGGGCGTCGTCCGCATCCTCAAGGATCTCGACCGCGACATCGAGGGCCGGGACGTCCTGATCGTCGAGGACATCATCGATTCCGGGCTGACCCTGTCCTGGCTGATGAAGAATCTCGCGACCCGTTCGCCCCGCAGCCTGGAGGTGTGCACGCTGCTGCGCAAGCCGGAGGCGGTGCGCTCGCCGGTGCGTGTCGCCGAGGTCGGGTTCGACATCGCCAACGAATTCGTCGTCGGATATGGACTCGACTACGCCGAGCGTTACCGCGACCTGCCCTACATCGGCCGCCTCAAGTCGGCCGTCTACTCGTCCTGACGCGGCTCCCGTCGGCGTTCACGATCGGATCGGCCCAGCACAATCGGTACGCCGTATCTCCGGGAACGGTTTCGCCCGCGTGATCGTTGACCGGTAGCCTCTATAGGGACGAATGCGGGTTGTGCCCGTTCACTTCGTTCACACACCGATCGGAAGGACACGGGACCGGGCGTCCCGCGATCGCCTGAACTGGCCGCGGAACCCGACCTCCACCAACTGGCATGAAACGTAAGACTGTCATCCGCAACGTCGTCATCGTCGTGCTGCTCGTGCTTGCCGTGTGGGGCTGGACGGTGCTGCGTGACTCCAACCGCGAGTACAAGGGCGTCGACACGTCCATCGCGTTGGCCCAGCTCAACGACAAGAACACCAAGTTCATCAGCATCGACGACCGCGAGCAGACGCTGCGTATCGAGCTGAACAAGCCGATCAAGGTCGGCGAGGACGAAGCCGACAAGATCAGCGCCAAGTACCCGGCCCAGGCCGGCGATCAGGTGTTCGACGCGGTGAAGGCGACCGGCTCGCAGTACACGACCAACGTCAACGAACAGTCGGCGATCTGGCAGATCCTGATCTTCGTGCTGCCGATGCTGCTGTTGTTCGGCCTGTTCTTCTTCGTGATGAGTCGGATGCAGGGCGGCGGCCGTGGCGGGGTGATGGGCTTCGGCAAATCCCGCGCCAAGCAGCTCAGCAAGGACATGCCGAAGACGACCTTCGCCGACGTCGCGGGCGCCGACGAGGCGGTCGAGGAGCTCTACGAGATCAAGGACTTCCTGCAGAACCCGACGCGGTATCAGGCGCTCGGCGCCAAGATCCCCAAGGGCGTCTTGCTGTTCGGTCCGCCCGGAACCGGTAAGACGCTGCTCGCGCGGGCCGTCGCCGGTGAGGCCGGCGTGCCGTTCTTCACGATCTCGGGTTCGGACTTCGTGGAGATGTTCGTCGGTGTCGGCGCCTCGCGCGTGCGTGACCTGTTCGAACAGGCCAAGAACAACAGTCCGTGCATCATCTTCGTGGACGAGATCGACGCCGTCGGCCGTCAGCGCGGCGCGGGGCTCGGCGGCGGACATGACGAACGCGAACAGACCCTCAACCAGTTGCTGGTCGAGATGGACGGCTTCGGTGACCGTTCCGGCGTCATCCTGATCGCGGCCACCAACCGCCCCGACATCCTGGACCCGGCGCTCCTGCGTCCCGGCCGTTTCGATCGCCAGATCCCCGTCGGCAACCCCGACATCGCGGGCCGCAAGGCGATCCTGCACGTCCACGCCAAGGGCAAGCCGATCGATCCCGACGCCGATCTCGACGGTCTGGCCAAGCGGACCCCGGGTATGTCCGGCGCCGACCTGGCCAACGTCGTCAACGAGGCCGCGCTGCTCACCGCCCGTGAGAACAAGCAGGTCATCACGGCCGAGGCGCTCGAAGAGGCCGTCGACCGGGTGATCGGCGGGCCGCGGCGTAAGAGCCGGATCATCAGTGAACACGAGAAGAAGGTCGTCGCCTACCACGAGGGCGGACACACCCTCGCCGCGTGGGCGATGCCCGACCTCGACCCGATCTACAAGGTCACCATCCTGGCCCGAGGCCGGACCGGCGGTCACGCGCTCGCCGTCCCCGAGCAGGACAAGGATCTGCTCACCCGTTCGGAGATGATCGCCCGGCTGGTGATGGCGATGGGTGGTCGCGCCGCCGAGGAACTCGTCTTCCACGAGCCGACCACCGGCGCGTCCTCCGACATCGACCAGGCGACGAAGATCGCCCGGGCGATGGTCACCGAATACGGCATGAGCGCGAAGCTCGGTGCAGTGCGCTACGGCCAGGACCAGGGCGATCCGTTCCTCGGCCGGTCGATGGGCAACCACACCGACTACTCGGCCGAGATCGCCAGCGAGATCGACGACGAGGTCCGCCGACTGATCGAAGCGGCGCACACCGAGGCCTGGGCGATCCTGTCGGAGTACCGCGACACCCTCGACGTGCTGGCCACCGAACTCCTGGAGAAGGAGACGCTGACCCGCAAGGATCTGGAGAAGATCTTCGAGAACGTCGTCAAACGCCCGCGGATCACCGCGTTCAACGAGTTCGGCGACCGTACCCCGAGCGACAAGCCGCCCATCAAGACGCCGGGCGAGCTGGCCATCGAACGTGGCGAGCCGTGGCCGCCGGAACCGGCTCCGGTTCCGGAACCGGTCGGTGCCCCCGCGTATCCGGGCGGTCCGCAGGTGCCCGGCCAGGTGCCCGCCTATCCGCCGCAGGACCAGCCGTATCCGCAGTACCAGGGCTACCCGCCCTACACCGGTGGCACACCGGGAGCCGCCCAGCCGGGCTATCCGCCGCAGGGGCAGTACCCAGGTGCCGGTGGCACCCGGCCCGACTATGGCGCCCCGCGCGACTGGTCGGCACCGGGCTGGCCGCCGGCCACACCGCCCGCACCCGGTCAGCACCACGCCAACGGTGCCGGTCAGCACGGTCAGAACGGCAGCGGTCAGAACGGTCACCCTCAGCCGGGCCGGGACCAGGACAGCTGACTCCGCATACGCGGCCGGCGACAGACCGAAACGCGACCGCCCACGGCGGTCGGTGACGACAAGGCAGGGGAGATGACGATCAGCGAACGCGACGACACCGAGACCGGGATCGACCCGGTGCGTCTCGACACGGAGCGACGCAACACGCAGGCGGTGGGTGCATTCGACCAGGAGCGTGCCGAGGCCGCGGTTCGGGAACTGCTGCTCGCCGTCGGTGAGGACCCCGATCGCGAGGGTCTGCGCCGCACCCCGACCCGAGTCGCCAACGCCTACCGGGAGATGTTCGCCGGCCTGTACACCGATCCCAGCGACGTGCTCGCGACCACCTTCGACGAGGACCACGACGAACTCGTGCTGGTCAAGGACATCCCGATGTACTCGACCTGTGAGCATCACCTGGTGTCCTTCCATGGCGTCGCCCATGTCGGGTACATCCCCGGTGAGAGCGGGCAGGTGACCGGCCTGTCGAAGCTGGCACGGCTGGTCGACCTGTACGCCAAGCGACCGCAGGTCCAGGAGCGGCTGACCAGCCAGATCGCCGATGCCATGGTCGAGCGACTCAGCCCGCGCGGCGTGATCGTCGTCATCGAGGCCGAACATCTGTGCATGGCCATGCGCGGCATCCGCAAACCCGGTGCGACGACGACCACCTCGGCGGTCCGCGGCCTGTTCAAGACCAGTGCGGTGTCGCGAGGCGAAGCACTCGACCTGATCTCGCGGTGACCCCGGCGGCCGACGACGCCCGTGCCCTGGTGATGGGTGTCATCAACGTGACCGCCGATTCGTTCTCCGACGGCGGTCGCTACCTCGACACCGACGCGGCCATCGCGCACGGCCGCACATTGCTGGCCGAAGGCGCCGACCTCATCGACATCGGCGGCGAGTCGACGCGCCCTGGATCGGTGCGGATCGACCCCGAACTCGAGGCCGCCCGGGTGACCCCGGTGATCCGCGTGCTGGCCGCCGAAGGTGCCCGCATCTCGGTGGACACCATGCGTGCATCGGTCGCCGCCGCAGCCATCGAGGCCGGCGCGCAGCTGATCAACGACGTCTCCGGCGGTCGCGCGGACGCCGACATGGCGCGTGTCGTCGCCGACGCCGGTGTGCCCTGGATCCTGATGCACTGGCGTCCCGCGGGGGACAGTTCCGACCGTCACTTCACCCATCGCATCGGCGATGTCGGCGGCTACCGTGATGTGGTCGCCGAGGTCAGCGGGGAACTGCTGGCGCAGGTCGACGCCGCGGTCGGCGCGGGTGTCGATCCCGACCGGATCATCCTCGACCCCGGACTGGGTTTCGCCAAGACCGCCGGACACAACTGGGCGCTGCTGCATGCGCTGCCCACGCTGGTCGGTCTCGGATTCCCGATCCTGGTCGGGGCCTCGCGGAAACGATTCCTCGGTACCCTGCTCGCCGACGGGGACGGCAACGTCCGCCCGCCCGCCGGCCGGGATGTGGCGACCGCGGCGATCTCGGCGATGGCGGCGATGAGCGGCGCGTGGGGGGTGCGGGTACACGATGTCGCCGCCAGTCGGGACGCGGTACTCGTCGCACACACGTGGCTGGCGGGCGGGTCGCGCAGCACCACCGAGCCCGAACGCGGGAGGACACACGATGGCTGATCGCATCGAATTGCGCGGATTGCGGGTGCGCGGCAATCACGGCGTCTTCGAACATGAACGCGTCGACGGCCAGGATTTCATCATCGACGTCACGCTGTGGATGGATCTGAGCGTTGCCGCGGCCTCCGACGATCTTGCCGACACAGCGGATTACGGTGCGCTGGCGCAGCAGGTTCACGACATCGTCGCTGGTGAACCACGCAATCTCATCGAGACGGTCGGTGCGGAGATCGCCGAGGCGGTGATGGCCGACGAACGGCTCGCCGCCTGCGAGGTGACGGTGCACAAGCCGTCCGCCCCGATCCCGCTGGTTTTCGATGACGTCGCCGTGGTGACCCGCCGGTCGCGTAAGGCGATGAACCTCCGATGAGCCGGGCGGTGCTGTCCGCGGGCACGAATGTCGGCGATTGGACCGCCCATCTGCGGTCGGTGGTCGACGGTTTCGCCGACCATCTCGTCGCGGTGTCGCATGTTTTCACGACCGCGCCGTGGGGTGGCGTCGATCAGGACGATTTCCACAACATCACCCTGATCGCCGACGGACCGTACTCGCCGTCGCAATGGCTGGCTTTCGGTGCGCGCCTGGAGCAGGCGGCGCACCGGACCCGCGAGATCCGGTGGGGGCCGCGCACGCTCGACGTCGACGTCATCTCGGTGACCGACGATGCCGGGAGGGTCGTCGTCTCCGACGATCCGGTGCTGACGTTGCCGCATCCGCGGGCAGCCGAACGCGCCTTCGTGCTGGTGCCGTGGCGCCAGATCGACCCCGACGCCACGCTCTGGACACCCGACGGCATGCGTGCGGTGGATGATCTGATCGACGCTCTCGACCCAGACGAGGTCGCCGGGGTCCGTGAGTCGGGACCGTTGGTGGGGATCGGCCGATGACCGCACCCGACCGGCTCGGTGGAACCCCGCCCGAAGACGAGCCCGGACTCGGCCCGACGCGCGTACGCGATCTGCTGGCCGTCGCGGTGGTCGTCGCCCTGCTGGCGTGGATTCTGGTCCGCTACAACTACTCCAGTCTGCCGCCGATGCCGTTGCTGGCCGGGATCGTGCTCTATGTACTCGCCGCACTGGAGGTGGTCATCGCCTTCGTCGTCCGCAACCGGGTGGCGGCGCGCGATGTCGGTCGCGCCCGTGGGCAGTTGCATCCGCTGACGGCTGCGCGGGTGCTGGCGCTGGCCAAGTCGTCGGCGATCCTGGGCGCGATCGCGGTCGGCGTGTGGGCCGGGTTGCTCGGTTATGTGTTGGCCCAGACCGACAACGCCGCGGCCGACCATGACACGCCTGCCGCGATCATCGGCGTGGTGGGTGGAATCGCGCTCGTCGGGGCGGCATTGTGGCTCGAGTACTGCTGCCGCGCACCCGATGACCCGACTCCTGTGGCATGAGTCACCGCAATGGTCGACCTGCGAAGACCGCTGACATATTCGTGACTCTCCGCCTCAGGTTCGCCAACGAAAGCACTATCAGCAGGTAAGTTCACGATCATGACGACCTCAGGTGGCCGGTCCGCCGAAACCCGACGTTCCGGGCGGTCGGCGGGGCAGTGGTTACTCGGTCTCCTCATCGTGCTCGCGCTCGCCGCGAGCATCCTCATGGTCTTCACCGACGACCTGTCCATGACTGCGTCCCTGGCCGTGATCGCGGCGCTATGGGCGGCGGTGATCGGGGCGATCCTGGTGACCAAGTTCCGCAGACAGGCCGAGAGCGCGGAGGCCAAGAGCCGCGACCTTCGACTGGTGTACGAACTTCAGCTCGAACGCGAGATCGCGGCGCGCCGCCAATATGAGCTCGACGTCGAGACCACGATCCGCAAGGAGGTTGCCCAGGAGGGCAACGAGGAACTCGCCGAACTCAAGGCGCAGGTCCTCGCACTCCGATCGAGTCTGGAGATGCTGCTCGGCGAATCGTTGCCGGAGCAGCGGACCGCGCTGCCCAACGAGAAGCTGCGGGAGTTGGCTTCCGGCCTCGGCGGCTATGCGGGGGCGCCGGGATACGGCTCCGGTGACTACCCGGGCGGATACGGATCGGGATTCGCGACGGCCGACGACGGTGCGGTCGCCGCGCGCGACTTCGCCGCCACCGCCCCGGCCGCCGACGACGGCCGCCATCAGGAGTCGGCGGTGGATCCGAACGAACTGACCGAGGTCATCCCGATCGTGACCGATGATCCGATGTCGGGCCGGATCGCGACCGAGGTCCCGCTGAGCGAGGTTCCGACCCATCCGGGACCGGCCGGCGGATTTGCCGCCGCCACTCCCGCGGCGCACGCCGATGACTCGGTCTCGGATGCGGAGATCGTGGAGACCCCGGCCGAGACGGCCACTGCCGCACCGAATGTCGATCGTCCGCTGTTCACCGACGAGACGCCGACCGACGAGTGGGAGCGCCGGGCCGTCATCGAGGCGGTCGCAGCCGCGGACGCGGCCGAAAACTCAGCCGCGGACGCGGCCGGAACCTCAGCCGCCGACGCGGCCGGAACCTCAGCCGCGGACGCGGCCGGAACCTCAGCCGCCGACGCGGCCGAAACCTCAGCCGCGGACGCGGCCGAAACCTCAGCCGCCGATGCTGGTGAACCGGTCGTGGACGCTCAGATCGTCACCCCCGAACCGGTCACCCCCGAACCGGTCGGCCCCGAGTCGGGCAGCACCGAAACCGCCGGTGCCGAACCGAGCGCCGCAACCGCCGCAGCGTCGACCCCAGAAGATGTTTCCGACCAGGCCGGTGAGCAGGCTGTTGCCGATGCCGGGCGCCACGAGGGTGGCTCGGGACAGGTCGCCGGTTCAGGTCGACGCCGTCGCCGCGGCGATGCCGACCCCGACGGCACCCACTCGTCGGGACTGCCGGTGTCGGAACTGCTCGATCAGTTGCGTCAGGCCGATGCGGCCGGCGGTGGGCGCCGCAGGCGCGCGGACTGACCGATCGGCCCGGACAACCCTCGACCCTGAACGCCCGACCCTGAACGCCCGACCCTGAACGCCCGACCCCGAACGCCCGACCCCGAACGACCGACATTGTGCCGCTGACCTGCCATCATCGACGGTTTGCGGCCTAGACTCGGTCCATGAGCGGTCCGTACCCCCGCATTCCCGGCCCTGATGTGACCGGCCCTGATGTCACCGGCGGCCGGAATCGGGCCGTGTGGGACTGTCTCATGTCGGTGGCACTCTTCGCGCCGATGCTGGCGTGGTGGCCGACCGCGGTCAAGCTCTATCGGCTCGATCCCGACCACGACGGGACGGATCTGGACACCTACCTGCCCTACGTCCGTGAGAACGGTGTGCCGACGGCGTTGGCACTCATCTGGGTGCTCATGGCGTTGATGGCCGTCTACTACGCCGTGATGATCGCGCTGTGGTCGCGGGACCGGCGTCGCGCCCTCATCGCGACCCCGATCGCCGCGCTCGGTGCGGCCGGCTTCTTCATCGGGCAACTGCGCTACCTCGTCTTCTCCCACGAGGTGGGAATCGTGGATTTCTGCGCCCGCTGGGTGCCGGTGTTCGTCGCGATGATGATCGTGGCGTGGTCGATCGCGCGTCGTCGGCACCTCTGGTGGTTGATCGCCGTTCCGGTGCTTGCGCTGCTCGCCGTCAACGCATCCCAGACCGACACCTGGTTTCCCGATCCCCTCAACGGGCTGATCAATACCCTGGTGTCGCAGGGGATTGCGATCGACGATCTGCTGCTCACGCTCACCCCCCGGCGCTCGAAACCCTTCGACGACGTGACCGCCCTCGCGGTCGGTATCGCGGTGCTCTGGCTGATCGACGCCGCGGTGGGTGCGATGGTGCGTGGCCGGGAACCGTTGGCGGGCAACGATGATGCGCCTACCGTCCGCGCCGATCTCGGTGTCGGAGCCCGGGGCGCCCTCGGGCACTGAACCAGCCCAGGGAGCCGAACTCGCGATCGGGGACAGCCCCGCGATCTGGGCGCCGAACCGGCGTCGATCAGACCGGTGAGGTAGCTGCGCGTCATACCCCGACGATCAGCGACCAGGCGATCGCGCCGCTGATGACCGCGATCCCGGTGACGATCGCGATGACGCACAGCACGGTGGCCAGCCCCACCGCGTGCGGGGTGGGGCCGAACCCGTGGCGGGCGCGGGCCGCGAACCGTAATCCGGCCGCGCCGATCGGCAGCCCGATGCCACCGACCAGGCTCAACGGCACGGCGGCGACACCGCAGGCCAGCGCCCGGGTGGCTGCTGTCGAGGATTCGTGCACCCCGGTCGGTGCTGGATAGTCGCCGGACGCGCGGACCGGACCGACTTCGGTCGGACGTCTGGCTGTAGACACAGGTCGCGGGTGGGACGGCGGTGAGGTGTTGCGGGTGCGGGGGTATGTGGTGTTGCGGGCGGGGTGGCCGGTGATCGGCAGTGGAAAGGAGGTGGCCGATGACGGTGGATCGCCGACCCCGGCGGGGGCTGGCGCCGGGCTGGCCGGCGACGTGGAGGTTCGTATCGCCCGGGCGCGCACCCGCAGTGTCTGCGGTTGCTCGGTCGGTGTCGGACCGCTGGTACCGGACACGGGCGTCGTCGTCCCGAACCGGGTGGTGCCCGGGTGCGTCGATCCGGGCGCGGTGACGAGGGGGCCTGCGGTCGCGGGGTGAATCGCGCTGTGCAGCGACGTCGCGAAGGCGCCCGCGGTTTCCGGACGGTCGTCGGGATGCTTCGCCAAACCCTGGGCGATGACCGCGGACACCTCGGGCGGGAGATCATCTCGGTGCTGCGAGACCGGCGGTGGCGTCACGCTCAGGTGGTGGTGGATCAGGACGGCCGGGCTGCGGTCGGGGAAAGGGGTTGTCCCGGCGAGTAATTCGTAGACGGTACAGGCCAGTGAGTACACATCGGTGCGTGCGTCGAGGGTTTCGCCGGAGAGTTGCTCGGGTGAGGAGTAGGGGAAGGACCCGATCACCATGTGGGCGGAGGTGAGTGCGGTGCCACCGTCGGCCTGTCGCGCGATCCCGAAGTCGGCCAGTCGAATTCGGTCCTCGCCCGAATTCGGATCGCTGATCAGGATATTGGCCGGTTTGACGTCACGGTGCAGCAGGCCGTGGCGGTGCGCATGGTCGAGCGCGGCGCCGATCGCGTCGGTGATCGTCGCGACCTGGAGGGCAGGCAGTCCGTCGGGACTCTCGGTGAGCAGGGCGGCGCCGTCGATGCCGGGTACGTATTGCATCGCGATCCACAGGCGGCCGTCGGATTCGCCGCGGTCGTAGACGTTGACGATGCACGGATGATCCAGCCGTGCCGCCAGCTCGGCCTCCCGTACGAAGCGGGCGCGGAACATGGCGTCGTCGGTGAAATGTTCGCTGAGTACCTTGATGACGTCCTGGCGGGGCAGTCGCGGATGCTGGGCCAGATACACCTCGCCCATACCGCCGGCGCCGATACGACGCACGATCGTGTAGCCGGCGAACTCGGTACCCGGAGTCAAACTCATAGGACGTTCTCCCACGGCTGGTGTGATCGTCTGCGGATCTCAGGTTACGCCGTTTCCGCCCAGGTCAGGAGCCTTGTCCCACGGCCGACCGACCCCGCGGGGCGCGCCTGGCGGGGTGAACCCGATCACAGCCGATGGTCACCGGCGCGTGCGCGGCCTACCCTGGCAGGGCAACGTCTGGTACCCGTGCCGGATTCGTCGGCGAGCTACTCGACCGGCGGCCACCGGCTGACCACGGGACTGGAACGACTTCTTGGAGGACAGCGGTGACCTCACCGAACGCTGATTTCGGCGTGCCGTCGGGCGTGCCCGGCGACGGCGCCTATCTGCCGGGTGTCTCCAACCTCCCCACCCCGGCCCGTCTCACGGTCGGCATCGTCTCGGCCGGCCGGGTCGGCACCGCGCTCGGTGCCGCGCTGGAGCGTTCCGGCCACGTCGTCGCCGCGGTCGTCGCGCACTCCGAACAGTCGCGTGCCCGCGCCCGCAGCCGTCTGCCGGAGTCGCAGATCCTCGACCTCGACGACGTCGTCGCACGGTCGGAACTGCTGGTGATCAGCGTGCCCGATGCGGTGTTGCCGCAGGTTGTCGCCGAGATCGCGATCAGCTCATCACTGCGGCCGGGCACCCTGGTCGCCCACACCGCGGGCGCCCACGGCGTCGGCATCCTCGATCCGATCACCGCGCGGGGCGGCGTCCCGCTGGCCCTGCACCCGGCGATGACCTTCGTCGGCACCGACGACGACACCGCGCGGCTCGCGCAGACCTGCTTCGGCATCACCGCGGCCGACGATCTCGGCGACGCCATCGCGAGTTCACTGGTGCTGGAGATGGGCGGCGAGCCGGTTCGCATCGCCGAAGCCGACCGCACCCTGTATCACGCCGCCCTCGCCCATGGCGCCAACAATCTGGTCGCGTTGATGGCTGACGCGGTGGCCATCCTCGACACCGCCATCGACTCCTCCGGACGTGATCGTGCCACCGTCGACGGCAGTGGTGCACAACTGGCACAACGCATTCTCGCGCCGTTGGTCACCGCCGCCCTGGCCAACGTCCTCGAACTCGGTCCGGAGGCGCTGACCGGTCCCGTCGCCCGCGGTGACGCCGACGCCGTCGCCCGTCATCTGCGGGCGTTGCGTGCCATTCCCGGCGGCGACGGCCGCGACGGCATCGCCGAGGCCTACCGCACGATGGCCCGCCGCGCCAGCACGCTGACCGCCCCGCCACCCGCCCTGCTCGATGTACTGGAGGCACCGTGACCACCTCTGAACCAGCTCCCGCCTACCGCCCCGGGCAGCTGACCGTCCACCGCGACCCTGCGGAACTGCGCCGGGTCACCCGCGCGCTGCGCGCCGCGGGGAAACGTGTCGCGCTGGTGCCCACCATGGGTGCGCTGCACGCCGGTCACCTGGAGTTGGTCCGGACCGCCAAGTCCCGCGGCAACACCGTCGTGGTGGTGTCGATCTTCGTCAACCCGCTGCAATTCGGTGCCAATGAGGACCTGGACGCGTATCCGCGTACCTTCGACGCCGACGTCGCGCTGCTCGATCCGCTCGGGGTGGAGTTGGTCTTCGCGCCGACCGCGGCCGGGATGTATCCCAACGGCCCGCGCTCGACGATCGTGCCGGGACCGGCCGGAACCATCCTCGACGGCATCGCCCGCCCGACGCATTTCGGCGGGATGCTGACCGTCGTCAACAAACTGCTCAACATCGTCGGCCCGAACTCGGCCTACTTCGGCGAGAAGGACTATCAGCAGTTGGTGCTGATCAAGCAGATGGTGACCGACCTCGACCTCGATGTCGAGATCGTCGGGGTGCCGACCGTGCGGGAGTCCGACGGGCTGGCCCTGTCCTCGCGCAACCGCTATCTGAGCGAGGAGCAGCGTCAGCTGGCGACCGCGCTGTCGGCGGCACTGGTCGCCGGAGCCCACGCCGCCGAGGGCGGTCGCGACGCGATCGTCGCCGCGGCGCGGGCCGTCCTCGATCACGTTCCCGAGATCGATGTCGATTACCTGGAGCTGCGCGGACGTCAGCTCGAGGATCCGCCGGAGAAGGGGAGCGGCCGGCTGCTGGTGGCGGCGCGGCTCGGCCCCGCCCGGCTCATCGACAACGTCGGCGTCGCCATCGGTGGAATCGACGAACTCGCCGAGGACCCGCGCGACGCGTTCCTCACCGACCTTGCCGCACAGACGTTCTCCGTTTCGCAATCAACCACAGAGGGGCAGTGAAGATGCTTCGCACCATGATGACGTCGAAGATTCACCGGGCGACCGTCACCCAGGCCGATCTGCACTATGTCGGTTCGGTGACCATCGACCAGGATTTGCTCGACGCCGCCAACCTACTCGAAGGTGAGCAGGTCACCATCGTCGACATCAACAACGGCGCCCGGTTGGTCACCTACGCCATCGCCGGCGAACGCGGCAGCGGCGTCATCGGGATCAACGGTGCTGCAGCACATCTCGTTCACCCCGGCGATTTGGTCATCATCATTGCCTACGGTGTGCTGAACGAGCAGGAAGTCCGCGACTACGCCCCGCACGTCGTCTTCGTCGACGACCACAACCGGGTGCTCATCGAGGGAACCGATCCGGCCCACGCCCCCGAGGGGTCGGGTCTGCTCGATCCTCGACACAACGACGCCCCGGTCTTCGCCGGCGCCTGACATCACCTGCACACGCCCATGCTGCTGACCGTCGACGTCGGGAACACCAACATCCATCTGGGGGTGTTCGCGGGTTCCGGAGATCATGCCAAACTGGTGCGGGACTGGCGGATTCACACAGATCCGCATTACACCGCCGACGAACTCGCCTGGGCCATCCGTGGCATGCTCGGCGCCGACGTCGAGCAGGTGACCGGGGTGGCCGCGCTGTCCACGGTGCCGTCGCTGCTGCGGGAACTGCGGGTGATGGTGCCGCGCTACTTCGGCGGTGGCCCGCATGTGCTACTCGAACCCGGCGTCCGCACAGGGGTGCCGCTGCTGGTCGACAACCCTAAAGAGGTCGGCACCGACCGAGTTGCCAATTGCCTTGCCGCTCACCATGAATACGGTGGCCCGTGTATTGTCGTCGCGTTCGGGACCGCCACCGTGGTCGATGCGGTGTCGGAGAAGGGTGAGTTCCTCGGCGGTGCCATCGCACCGGGGGTGAATCTGGCGGTCGAGGCACTCTCGGAACACACCGTGACCGTCCGCAAGGTCGAGTTGATGCCACCGCGCAGCGTGCTCGGTAAGAACACCGTGGAGGCGCTGCAGTCGGGCATCCTGTATGGCTTCGCCGGTCAGGTCGACGGACTGGTCGAGCGGGTACGCGACACCGTTCCCGGCTTCGACGACGACGACGTGCCGGTCGTCGCGACCGGCTATCTGGCGCCGCTGATGTTCGAGGAATGCCGCTCGCTGACCGACCACCACACCCACCTCACGCTGGCGGGGCTGCGCCTGGTCCACGAACGGGCCCGAGAGCATCCGCGCAGCGAGTCCCGTCGCCGCTGATCGACCTCGATCGCACGTCGACGGCGCCCCGGGTCAGGGGAACCAGTGTCGATAGGCGAGAGCCAGCGCAAGATTGAGCCTTCCGTGGTGCCGTGCGTCCCGTGGCAGCAGTTCGCGGATCCTGGCCAATCGGTAGGTGACCGTGTTGCGGTGTACGTACAGGGTTTCGGCGGTCTGTCCGGTGTTCTGCCCGCTGTCCAGGTAGGTGGCCAGCGTCAGCCGCAGTTCGTCGAGGTCGGCGCCTGGACCGTCGAGGTCGCCGAGCACCGCGGACGCCCAGCGGGCCGCGGCGGCCGGGTCGCGGGCCAGGAAGCTGATCGGAGCGACATCGCGGTAGGCGACCACCGCTGGATCCGGACGTGCCGACTTCTCCACCATTTCCTGCGTCGCCAGTGCCTGGGCATGGGTCGCGCGGAAGCCGTCCACCCCGGTGGCCGGGGCACCCAGCGCGATCCGCAGGCCCGGATCGCGGGCGCCAACGTCCTGCCAGAGCTGCGCCGACGGTTCGTCGTCGGCGCGCACCCACGCGTGGATCGTCGCCCCGTCGACCGGCACCACCAGCGCGCCGGGCAGCTGGGACAACCGCTCGGCCGGCGCTTCGATGTCGGGCACCGTCGTGGGAGCCCAGACGACGATCCCGACGTGGCGGCGGTCGGGTTCGCAACCCAGCCGCCGCAACACCTCAGCTCCCTCATGACCGGCGAGCACCGCGCGCACCCTGCGCACCAGGTCGACCCGTCGCGCCGAGAACCATTGCGTGTGGCGCTGCGTGTAGGCGGCCACGGCGGCCACGGCGGCCTCGGTGGCCGCAGCGTTGTATCGATTCGCATAGTCCACGACCGCCCGAATGGTCGCCGGTGGATCGGGGTCGTCGCCGTTGCCGTCGCCGTTGCCGTCGCCGTCTCCGGGACCCGTGATCTCGTCGAGCAGGGCCAGGATGAGCTGATGATGGGCCAGCTGGTGCAGTTGGACGACCTCGCTCGCGGAGACGTCCCGTTCGGCCAGGCGGCGGGCGAATTCCTCATTCGCGATGGTGGTCGGCACCGCGTCGATGGGGGTCGCCTGCGACATCGCGGTGATGACGTTGTCGACGTTGCTGGTGATCACCATCGCCATCAGGGCGTGCAGACCGCTCTCGGCGTCGGATCCGAGGTCCGGGCGGGTCGCTTCGACGTGCTCGAGGATGCGGGTCGCGATCGGCTCGGTGCGGGTCAGTAGTCGGGCGCCGACCCGCTGCAGCCGTGCGGACTCCGATCGCGACGCCATGGGCGTGATGATCCCGGAGGTGTGCGCGCCTGACAAGGCCGCGTGCACAACGTGTGGTCGCGTTCTTGTCGATTCTGCCGCGGCGCCGCCGGGATCGGACGACGAGAGTGGAAGTCAGGTCGCCGGTGCGGCACCGGAAATACCGTGCCGCGCGAGCGATACGCCCACCACGAAAGCGAGGACAACGAATGCGAGACAACCACGTTCACACCGCACACGAGGTCGCCCGGTTCCCCTACGGCATGGTCGGCTACGTCCTGATGCTGATCGGGTTCCTGCTGCTCGGCGCCGGCGTCTTCACCTTGGCGAGCGGACTGAGCGCACTGGCCGCGATTCTGGGCGCGGGAATGGTCGTGGCCTATCTCGGCGCGCTCGGTACCTTCGCGCTGGGGCGGCGGCGCCGCAACGCCGACCGCGAGCACGTCTACACCAGTGGCGATCCGCTGATCCCGGGTGAGACAGTCGCCCGCGTGCTCGACTATCGGGACCGCGCCGCACACACGTCCGCCGCCTGATCGGGGGCTGCCGTCGACGCAGGTTTCACCGACGCTGATCACAAAGACCGGTTCAGTCTGGTCAACTACCGGTCGTCTGTGGCACACTGTTCGACGTGATCAAGAGCTGTCGCGAGTGTTGTCAGGGCTGAATCCGCTTCTGCGGTTGCCGTCCCTCGCCGACCCTGCTCATTTCTGATCATTCTGAGGTTCCCTCGCCATGAGTGCCCCTGTTCTCTCTTCTGCATCCGTTTCGGCTCTCGCTGTCGCCCCTACCCCGGTGCACGCTCCCGCCTCGGACGCGCCACTGTCGATTCAGGCCACCGACTACCTGGCCGCCACCGGTGCGGGCGCCATCGCCGTCGACCTCCGCAGCCACCGTCGACGTCAGCTCGACGGCGCCCTGTTCGGTGCGCTGGCCATCGATGCCGTCGAGATCCTCGACCGACTGACCCCCGGTGCGCCCGGAGCGCTGCGAGTCGCCACCACCGACGCCCGTTGGGTGCTGGTCAGCGAGGACGGCCACGAGGCCGAGTGGATCGCCTGGCATCTGCAGGCGCGCGGCGTCACCGGGGCCGTCTTCGTCGTCGGCGGTCATCGTCGGCTGCGTCAGTCGGGCATCAACGGCACCATCCGTGCCGACGACCTCGGCATCATCTCCGCGCACGAGAGCTGAGTGCCGGCGGTCACCGCCACATGCGGCCGGCAGTGCCAATTTTGGACTGCTGACCGGCCCCGATAGGGTTGCCAGGGTGAGTGACAGCGCCAGCAAGGACAACAGGCCCACCCAGGACGTCGAGGCCACCAGCCCCGCCCCGGCCGCATCCGAGCAGGCCGACGATCAAACCCCCGAACAGCTCCGCATCCGGCGTGAGAAGCGGGCACAGATCCTGGCCGACGGGCGCGAGGCCTACCCGGTTTCGATCCCGCGTACCCATTCGCTGGCACAGATCCGGGCCGCCTACCCCGACCTGGAAGCCGGCACCGAAACCGGCGACGAGGCCGGCGTCGCCGGACGCATCATCTTCCTGCGCAACAAGGGGAAACTCTGCTTCGCCACCCTCCAGGAGGGCGACGGCACCCAGCTGCAGGCCATGATCAGCTTCAACGGCGTCGGCGAAGAGGCGCTGGTGCGCTGGAAGGCCGAAGTCGATCTCGGTGACATCGTCTACGTGCACGGTCAGGTCATCAGTTCACGAACCGGTGAGCTGTCGGTGATGGCCGACTCGTGGGAGATGGCGTCGAAGTCGTTGCGTCCGTTGCCGGTCGCGCACAAGGAGATGAACGAGGAGACCCGCGTCCGTCAGCGCTTCGTCGACCTCATCATGCGGCCCGAGGCTCGTAGCATCGCGCGCACCCGCATCAAGGTGATGGCGGAACTGCGTGCCGCCCTGGATCGGCGTGGCTTCCTGGAAGTCGAGACGCCGATGTTGCAGACCCTGCACGGTGGCGCCGCGGCCCGGCCGTTCGTCACCCACTCGAACGCCTTCGACATGGACCTGTTCCTGCGCATCGCGCCGGAACTGTTCCTCAAGCGCTGCGTCGTGGGTGGCATCGAGCAGGTCTTCGAGATCAACCGCAACTTCCGCAACGAGGGCGCCGACTCCACCCATTCGCCCGAGTTCGCGATGCTCGAGACCTATCAGGCATACGGCACCTACGACACGTCGGCCACGATGATCCGTGAACTCGTGCAGGAGGTCGCCGACGGCGCGCTCGGCACCCAGACGCCGACCATGCCCGACGGTTCGATCTACGACCTGTCCGGTGAGTGGACCGCCCTGGAGATGTATCCCTCGCTGTCGGAAGCGCTCGGCGAGGAGATCGTGCCCGCGTCGGCAGGAGCAGGCACCACGGTGGACGAACTGCTGGCCATCGCGGCCCGGGTCGGTCTGGAGGTCCCCGAGGACAAGGGCTACGGGCACGGCAAACTCGTCGAAGAACTGTGGGAGCACATGGTCGGCGAGAAGCTGTCGCAGCCGGTGTTCGTGCGCGACTTCCCGGTCGAGACCTCGCCGCTGGTGCGTGCGCACCGGTCGGTACCCGGTGTCGTGGAGAAGTGGGATCTCTACGTGCGTGGCTTCGAGCTGGCGACCGGATATTCGGAGCTGGTCGACCCGGTCATCCAGCGCGAGCGATTCGTCGACCAGGCGCGGCTGGCCGCGGCCGGCGACGACGAAGCGATGGTCCTCGACGAGGAGTTCCTCGCGGCGATGGAGTACGGCATGCCGCCGACCACCGGCACCGGTATGGGTATCGACCGTCTGCTGATGGCCCTCACCGGTCTCGGCATCCGCGAGACCATCCTGTTCCCGCTGGTCAAGCCGCGCGCCTGAAGTTCGGCGACCGTCGTCACCGACCTCTCGGAGCAGGAGAGCTAACCATCGGCCTGCTGCCGCACGTAGTCGTCGGACACCGAACTGGCGAACATCAGGATCTGATCGTCGTCGTATTCGTGTCCGGGATGGTTGTCGGTGAGATGTTTGCGCACCGTCGGGATGAAGGTGTCGTCAAATCCGACGAGCGCTTGGCCACACGGGCAGGTCATTCGAAGTCCCATGAGTTGTGTTGTAGCACAGTGCAACCACCGAAGGGGAGAGTGCGGTGGACAATCTGGGCGGCGGGACGGTCGGGGACGACGACGATACCGGCGGTCGGCGTAGCGTGGTCGCCATGGCCAGAACAATCGCTCGTGCCGATGTCGTCGACCGCGCCGCCCTCGAAGAGTTCATCCGCCCACGCCACCGGATGGTGCTCAGTACCGTGCGGGCCAGTGGTGAGCCGCAACTGTCGCCGGTCAGCGGCGGTCTCGACGAGCAGGGGCGGATCGTGATCGCCACCTACCCCGACCGTGCGAAAGCGGTCAACGTGCGCACTACCCCGGTGGCGGGTGTGTGCGTCCTGTCCGATGAGTGGAACGGTGCGTGGGTGCAGGTCGACGGTGACGCCGAGGTGCTCGACATGCCCGACGCCGAGGACGCCCTCGTCGACTACTTCCGCAGCATCTCCGGTGAACATCCGGATTGGGACGAGTACCGCGCGGCGATGCGGTTGCAGAACAAGTCGCTGATCCGCATCACGCCGACACGCTGGGGGCCGATCGCCACCGGCGGTTTCCCGGCCGAGGTTGCGCACCGTCTGGACGCCGCCGACTCGTAGGGAATCCGGTCGGCTAACCCCAGACACGAGGCTGAGCGGCTCCATTACGATCACAGACGTGCCCTCACCCCGGAGGAAGCACTCACAAGTTGAGGTCTCCGGAAACGCCGGGATGGATCACCCGGCGTTGCCGCGTGTGGTGTGGGGCGATTACGCCGACTATGGTCGCTACGCGGTGTCCGAGAGAGGGTGGCTGTCTGTTGACGCTGCTGGTATGCGAGCCGTTCTGGATGCTTCGATTGGGCGTGTGGTCGCGGCGATTCGGGAGCGTCGGGGTG
>NZ_JASXSH010000025.1 GCF_030315745.1 Gordonia heveisoli
CGCCACCAGAAACTTGGCGTCAGTACCGGCCACGGCAGAACACCCGCACGCACTCCGAATGAGAACGAGCCGGCGAACAGTCAGCGACGCGCGACCGACGACCGTGCCTGCGTGACCGCGGCACGGGTCACACATTCGTGGGCGTGGTCGTTGACGATGCCACTGGCCTGCATGAGTGCGTACATGGTCGTCGGCCCGACGAACCGCCACCCGCGCTTCTTGAGGTCCTTCGACAGCGCGAGTGATTCGGGTGAGGTCGTCTGACTGTGCGGCTCGGGTTCCGCAGCCGGCTCGTAACGCCAGAAGTAGCCGGGCAGTGAGCCTTCGGCGTCGATGAGGTCGGCCGCGTGCCGGGCATTGTTGATGACTGCCTCGATCTTGCCGCGATGCCGCACGATCCCGGCGTCGCCCAGTAATCGTGTGACGTCGGCGTCGGTGAACCGGGCGACCTTCTCGATGTCGAAGCCCGCGAAGGCAGTCCGGAAGTTCTCCCGTTTGGTGAGGATGGTCCGCCAACTCAACCCGGCCTGAAACCCTTCGAGCGATACCCGTTCGAAGAAGGCGTTGTCACCGTCGAGGGGGTATCCCCATTCGGTGTCGTGATAGGTGGTCTCCGGTTCGCGTGCCGCCCAAGCGCACCGGGTCACGCCGTTGTCGTCGGTCGTCACGTTGCCCACGCACCCACCATAGCGGGGGGCTACCGGTTCTCAATAGCGGAACCAGCGTCACCGACCAGCGACTCGGGCCCCTGAGGTTGCCTGCACCTCAGGGGCCCGATCATGGTCGGCCACAGCCGATCGTCAGCCGACGACCAGGGATTCACCGTCGGGACTGACATTCACCGGCACAACATCGCCGTCGCGGACGTCGCCGGCCAGCAACGCCTTGGCCAGCTGGTCACCGATGGCCTGCTGCACCAGCCGGCGCAGCGGCCGCGCGCCGTAGAGCGGGTCGAAACCGCGTTCGGCCAGCCATTCCTTGGCCTTCGGCGTGACCTGCAGTTCCAGTCGGCGCTGCGCCAGGCGCTTGCCGAGCTGGGCCAGTTGGATGTCGACGATGGACACCAGTTCCTCGGGGCTCAGCGCGTCGAAGATGACGACGTCGTCGAGCCGGTTGATGAACTCCGGCTTGAAGGCCGCGCGCACCGCCGCCATCACCTGATCCTTGTCGCCACCCGCACCCAGGTTGGAGGTGAGGATGAGGATGGTGTTCCGGAAGTCCACGGTCCGGCCCTGACCGTCGGTCAGGCGACCCTCGTCGAGCACCTGCAGCAGCACGTCGAAGACGTCCGGGTGGGCCTTTTCGACCTCGTCGAAGAGGACCACCGTGTACGGGCGCCGCCGCACCGCCTCGGTGAGCTGACCACCCGACTCGTATCCGACATAGCCGGGAGGGGCACCGACAAGCCGTGCGACGCTGTGCTTCTCGCCGTACTCACTCATGTCGATACGCACCATGGCACGTTCGTCGTCGAACAAGAACTCGGCGAGCGCCTTGGCCAGCTCGGTCTTGCCGACACCGGTCGGGCCGAGGAACAGGAACGATCCGAGCGGACGGTTCGGGTCGGCCACACCGGCCCGCGCACGACGCACCGCGTCCGACACCGCCTGCACCGGCGCACTCTGCCCGATGACCCGCTGTCCCAGCTCGGATTCCATGCGCAGCAGCTTGGCGGTCTCCCCTTCGAGCATGCGCCCGGCCGGGATTCCGGTCCACGACGACACGACCTGCGCCACGTCGTCGGGTCCGACCTCCTCCTGCAGCATCACGTCCTGGTCGGGATCGGTGCCGGTCTTCTCGATCGCGGCCTCCAATTCCTTTTCCAGGCCAGGGATCTTGCCGTAGCGCAGCTCGGCGGCCCGGCCCAGATCGCCGTCACGTTCGGCACGATCAGCTTCGCCGCGCAGACGTTCCAGCTCTTCCTTGGTGTCGCGGACGGCGTCGATGGCGGTCTTCTCCGACTGCCACCGGGCCGACAGTTCGTTCAGCTTCTCCTTCTGGTCAGCCAGTTCGCCGCGCAGCTTCTCCAGACGCTCCTTGGAGGCCGCGTCGGTTTCCTTCTGCAGCGCAACCTCTTCGACCTCCAGCCGGCGGACGACGCGTTCGACCTCGTCGATCTCGACGGGACGCGAGTCGATCTCCATCCGCAGCCGCGAGGCCGCCTCGTCTACCAGGTCGATGGCCTTGTCGGGCAGGAAGCGGGAGGTGATGTAGCGATCGGAAAGTGTTGCGGCGGCGACCAATGCGGAGTCGGTGATGCGCACACCGTGGTGCACCTCGTAGCGCTCCTTGAGACCGCGGAGGATGCCGATGGCGTCCTCGACGGACGGTTCGCCGACATACACCTGCTGGAAGCGACGTTCCAGCGCCGCATCCTTCTCGATGTACTTGCGGTATTCCTCCAGCGTGGTCGCACCGACCAGGCGCAGCTCACCACGCGCCAGCATCGGCTTGATCATGTTGCCCGCGTCCATGGCGGATTCACCGGTCGCGCCGGCGCCCACGATGGTGTGCAACTCGTCGATGAAGGTGATGACCTGACCGGCCGACCCTTTGATCTCGTCGAGCACCGCCTTCAGACGCTCCTCGAACTCGCCGCGATACTTGGCACCGGCGACCATCGACCCCAGATCCAGCGAGATGACGGTCTTGCCGCGCAACGATTCCGGGACGTCACCGGCGACGATGCGCTGGGCCAGTCCCTCGACGATCGCCGTTTTGCCGACACCCGGCTCGCCAATGAGCACCGGGTTGTTCTTGGTACGACGCGACAGCACCTGCACGACGCGCCGGATCTCGGTGTCGCGGCCGATGACCGGGTCGAGCTTGCCCTCCCTGGCCGCCGCGGTCAGATCGGTGGAGTACTTCTCCAGCGCCTGATAGGTCGACTCCGGGTCCTCCGAGGTGACGCGAGCGGTACCGCGTACGGCGACGAAGGCCTCGCGTAGCGCCTGCGGGGTCGCCCCCGCATCGTGGAGCAGCTTGGCGACGTCGGAGTCGCCGGTGGCCAGACCGACGAGGATGTGTTCGGTCGAGACGTATTCGTCGTCGAGTTCACCGGCGAGTTGCTGTGCTGCCGAGATGGCCGCGATCGACTCGCGGGAAAGCTGCGGCTGCGCACTCGCGCTGGACACCGTCGGCGCGCGATCGACCAGACCCTGCGCCTGCACGCGAACCCCCGACGGATCCACCCCGACCGCCTTGAGCAGCGGAGAGGCGATTCCATCGGACTGATCGAGCAGGGCGACGAGGATGTGAGCCGGACGCACGTCGGGGTTACCAGCAGCGGCGGCCGCCTGGACGGCAGAACTCAGGGCCTGCTGCGTCTTGGTGGTCGGGGTGAAGCTGTCCACGGGCGTGTACCTTTCTCTTTAGTCCAACAGACTCAAGTATGAGCCATTCAGGTTCTGCAACGCCAGCAGACTTGAGTCCATTCCACTCAACTTGCTTGCATTCTTGTGATGCACACCACATGACCTATCAAACGCTCCGCACTCCACCATGCGCTGATGGCACATCCACATGGTGGCCATCCAACTGCCGTTGGGCACGTGACACCGCAGCATGACCGTGCCGTCACTCGCTTTCGGCAAAGCCCGGCCGACATCCGTCCCGATCACCGACACTCGAAGGGACGCATCGCGGGAAGGATCATCTGGTGAGCACACCGACGACGAACGAAACGACACCAGACGATGCGGCGAAGATCTTCGCCGACCCGACGGCCTACGCCGACGAAGCCCGATTACACGCCGCGATGCGCCACCTGCGGGCCAACGAACCGGTGGTGCGCGTCGACCAACCCGGCTACCGGCCGTTCTGCGCGGTGACCAAACACGCCGACATCATGGACATCGAACGCGCCAACAACCTGTGGCTCAGCGCGCCGCGGCCGGTCCTGACCACCGCCGAGGCCGACGAACAGGCGAAGACGCAGCTGGACGCCGGCGGCGGGCTGCGCACCCTGATCCACATGGACGACCCGCATCACCGCAAGGTCCGTTCGATCGGTACCGACTGGTTCCGGCCGAAGGCCATGCGTGAGTTGCAGACCCGCGTCGACGAGCTGGCCAAACGCTACGTCGACATCATGTGCGACATCGGTCCGGAATGCGATTTCGTCGCCGACATCGCCGTGCACTTCCCACTGCATGTGATCCTGTCGTTGCTCGGCCTCCCCGAGGAGGACTTCCCGAGGATGCTGCAACTCACCCAGGAGCTGTTCGGCGGTGACGACGCCGAATATCAGCGCGGCACCACCCTGGAGGAGAAGTTCGCGACGCTGCTCGACTTCTTCAAGTACTTCACCACCCTGACCGCCTCCCGCCGCGACCATCCCACCGACGATCTGGCCTCGGCCATCGCCAACGGACGCATCGACGGTGAACCGCTCGCCGACGTCGACACCGCCTCCTACTACGTGATCGTCGCAACCGCAGGCCACGACACCACCAAGGACGCGATCGCCGGCGGGCTGCGGGCCCTCATCGAGAATCCCGACCAACTCGACCGGCTGCGCCGCGACCCGTCGCTCATCGACACCGCGGTCGAGGAGATGATCCGCTGGAGCACCCCGGTCAAGGAATTCATGCGCACCGCCGCCGAAGACACCACGGTGCACGGGGTTCCGATCGCCAAGGGCGAATCCGTCTATCTCGCTTACACTTCGGCCAACCGCGACGAGGACATCTTCGACGATCCGTTCACCTTCGACGTCGGGCGCACCCCCAACCAGCATCTCGCCTTCGGCTACGGCGTCCACTTCTGCCTGGGCGCGCCGCTCGCGCGGATGGAGATGCGCAGCTTCTTCACCGAATTGATCCCCCGCCTGGACTCGATCGACCTGACCGGTGCACCGGTACTGGCCGAGACGGTCTTCGTGGGCGGGCTCAAACACCTTCCGATCCGCTACTCCCTGCGCCGGTAGGCACCGACCGCCGGCACCGAGCCGAAGGAAAACCCATGCGTCCCACCATCACCCGACCGATGGCACGCCGGCTACGTCACGCGGTGGCGGCATTCGCGGCGACGGCACTCGTGATTCCCGCACTGCTGAGTTCAACGGTCGCCGATGCCACACCGTCGTCGGGGGTTTCGGCGGTCACGCTCGCCAAGGCCGATATCCCGGCCGCCCTCCTACCGTTCCTCCCCGACGGGATGCACGTCGAGGTTCGCGAGATCACCATCGTGCCGGGCGGCACCACGGGCTGGCACTACCACGACGGCAACCTGATCGGACTCATCCGCCAGGGCACGCTCACCCATCCCGGTTCGGACTGCACACCCGTCATCTATCGGACCGGCGACATCATCCGCGAACCGGCAGGCAAGGCCAACACCCACCAGGGCACGAACCTCGGTTCCGTGCCGGTGGTCCTCGACGTCCTCTACCTCATCCCCTTGGGTGCGCCACTGTCCGAAGACGCTCCCGCGCCCGGGTGCGCGTAGCCCCGGCAGAAGGCGTCCTCAGACGGTTGCCCGCACCACGAGTTCTACTGGTAGACGCCGCGATTCGACGTCGCGCCCGGCGACAAGGTCGAGCAGACCGCGTACCGCGGTGACACCGATGTCGCGTGCCGGTGAACGAACCGTGGTCAACGGCACCGGCAACTGCGCGACGATGGGGATGTCGTTGAAGCCGATCAGGGCCAGGTCGTCGGGGATGCGCAGGCCGAGATCGCGTGCGACGCCGAGCACTCCGACGGCGATCGTGTCGGAGACGGTGAAGATCGCACGCGGTCGGCGCGCGGTGTCGAGCAGTGCACGGCCGGCGGCGATACCGCCGTCGACCTCGAAGGTCGACGTCCGCACCCGGTCGGCCGGCAGCACGATTCCGGCGTCGGCGAGCTCGGCGGTGAAGCCCGCAAGGCGGTCGGTGGCCGTGGTGGCGTGTCCAGGTCCGGCGATCACGGCGAGGTCGGTATAGCCGCGGTCGAGCAGATGCCGGGCGGCGAGTCGTCCGCCGCGAATGTCGTCGCCCCCGACGAAGGGCAGCCCGGCGTCGGCATGCCGGGTGAGCGCGAGCATCGGCACGTCGGCCACCCGCAGTGATTCGATGAATTCACCTCCGGGTCGATGCAATCCGCTCAGCAGCAGACCGTCGACCTGTCGGCCCACCAGTAGTTCGATGGCGCGGCGTTGCGCCTCCGGATCGTCGGGCGGGCTCGACAACAGCACCGAGTAGCCTGCGCGGGCGGCTTCTTCCTCGACGCCCCGATAGGTCGTGGCGACCACGCCGTCGGTGAGGCGGGTCATCACGACGCCGAGGGTGGCGGTCTTGCGGGTGCGCAGGCTCGCCGCCCACATGTTGCGCTGGTAGCCCAGTTCGTCGGCCACTGCACGGACGCGCAAGGCCGACTCCGACCATCCGTCGGCGGGTTCGGCCTGCCGGAGCACCCGCGATGCCGTCGACACGTGCACGCCAGCGCGGTGCGCGATCTCCTTCAGCGTCGGCGGTCGCTGGACATTGGCCACGCTGGCCCCCTCACTCGTCTCCACCCGTTGACGTACGGCGTCGGAGCACCTACCTTAGTCGATGCAAACGTTCTCGCAATCGTTCTTACAAACGTTTGGGCCTGACTGCGAGAGCCGGTTCCACACCCACCCCCATGGAGGTTTCGATGTCCCGCCCCAGCACGTTGTCGCAGCTCTTCGCCCTCGACTCGCTTCTCGAACCCGAAGAGATCGCCATCCGCGACACCGTCCGGGACTTCGGCAACGCCCGCTTGCGCCCGCATGTCGCCGACTGGTTCGAGGACGCCGAACTCCCGGCGCGCGAGATCGCCAAGGAGCTCGGCCGGCTCGGTGCACTGGGTATGCACCTGGAGGGCTACGGCTGCCCGGGCACCAGCGCGATGGCCTACGGATTGGCCTGCCTGGAGCTGGAAGCCGTCGACTCGGGCATCCGCAGCCTGGTGTCGGTGCAGGGTTCACTGGCGATGTTCTCCATCCACCACTGGGGCTCGGAAGATCAGAAGAACGAATGGCTGCCGAGGATGGCCGCCGGTGACGCGATCGGCTGCTTCGGCCTGACCGAACCCGACTTCGGATCCAACCCGTCGGGGATGCGCACCAACGCCAAGCGCGACGGCGACGACTGGGTACTCAACGGCACCAAGATGTGGATCACCAACGGATCGATCGCCGACGTCGCCGTCGTCTGGGCGCAGACCGACCTGGAAGAAGGCGCACGCGGCATCCGCGGCTTCGTCGTCCCCACCGACACCCCCGGATTCTCCGCACCGGAGATCAAGAAGAAGATCTCGCTGCGCGCCTCGGTCACCTCCGAGCTGGTCCTGGACAACGTGCGGCTGCCCGGATCGGCCCTGCTACCCAAGGCCGCCGGGCTCAGCGGACCGCTGACCGCACTCGGTGAGGCGCGCTACGGCATCATCTTCGGAGCCATCGGTGCCGCCCGCGACTGCCTGGAGACCGCCATCGACTACGCCCAGTCGCGTGAGGTGTTCGACAAGCCGCTGGCCGCCTATCAGATCACGCAGACCAAGATCGCCGACATGGCCCTCGAAGTGGGCAAGGGCCACCTGCTGGCGTATCACATCGGCCGGGGCAAGGACCGCGGCGAGATCACCCCGGAGCAGATCAGCACCGGCAAGCTCAACAACACCCGCGAGGCCATCAAGATCGCCCGCGAATGCCGGACCATCCTGGGCGCCAACGGCATCACCCTGGAGTACCCGGTCATCCGGCACGCCAACAACCTGGAGTCGGTGCTCACCTACGAGGGCACCTCGGAGGTCCACCAGCTCACCATCGGTCGCGCACTCACCGGTTCGGCAGCGTTCCGATGAGCCCCGCAACCGCAACCCCCGGTACCGGCGCCCTCGACGGTCTGGTCATCGCGGATTGCGGCCGGGTCCTGGCCGGCCCGTACGCGACGATGCTGCTGGCCGACCTGGGCGCCGAGGTGATCAAGGTCGAGCGGCCCGGCGCCGGCGACGACACCCGCTCGTGGGGTCCGCCGTGGGTGGGCGACCAGTCGTCGTACTTCCTGTCGGTGAATCGCAACAAGCAATCGATCGCGATCGACCTGTCCGACCCCGAAGGACTGGCCGCCGCACGTCGGCTCGTCGACCGCGCCGACGTAGTGGTCGAGAACTTCATGCCGGGCACCCTCGATCGGCTCGGCCTCGGCTACGAGGCGCTCGCCGCCGATAGGCCCGACCTCGTCTACTGCTCGGTGACCGGCTTCGGCGGCAACAATCAGCTGCCCGGCTACGACCTGTTGATCCAGGCGGTCGGCGGCATGATGAGCATCACCGGACCGGACCCGGCGACACCGACGAAGGTCGGCGTCGCGGTCGTCGACGTGATCACCGGATTACATGCGGCCGTGGGGATCCTGTCCGCCCTGCGACATCGCGACCGCACCGGTGAAGGCCAGCGGATCGAGGTCAACCTGCTGTCGTCACTGCTGTCCGCACTCGCCAATCAGTCCTCGGCGTATGTGGCGGCCGGGGTGGTGCCGACCGCGATGGGCAACCGGCATCCGAGCATCGCGCCATATGGGGTGTTCGAGACCGCCGACCGGCCGTTCGTGCTGGCGGTGGGTAACGACCGGCAGTTCGCCGCACTGTGTGAGGTACTCGGCGCCCCGGAACTCGCGGTCGACGACCGATATGCGACCAACAGCGCCCGGGTCGCCCATCGCGAGGAGCTCGTGAAGACCCTCAACGACCTCCTCGGCACCGGCAGCGCCGACCACTGGTTCACCGAACTGACCGCGCGTCGGGTGCCGTGTGGGCCGCTCAACGACATCGCCGACGCCATCGCACTGGCTCAGCGACTGGGACTCGATCCGGTCATCACGATCGACGATCCGCACCGCGATGCACCGATCAGGCAGGTGGCCAACCCGATTCGGCTCAGCGCCACCCCACCGACGTACCGTTGTGCGCCGCCCTTGCTGAACGAACACGGCGCCCCGCCATCCGAGTAGTACCCGAGCGAGCACGGCTGTCGGGCCGGTCTCAGCCCGACAGCCGTGCCAGCGTCTCGACCACGGCGCGGGTGATCGTCCGCTGCCCCGCCAGCGTCGGATGAACACCGTCCGGTCCCTGCAGGTCCGGATGGGCGGGCACCCCGAACAGTCGCACGAGGTCGACCACCGGATCGCCGAAACCGGCTATCGCGTCGGCCAACCGGACGCAATCCTCGTTACGCCAAGTAGCCGACCCGAACCGGAACGGTGGATAGCCGGCGATGCGCTGCTCGATCAGGGGCGCCGGGGTCAGCCACAGCCAGCGAGCCGACGTCCGTTCCGCGGCGATACGGTGCATCTCATGCAGATTCGCCACGCTTTCGGACAAGCCGATCATCGGCTTCCCCCCGGCGACACGGGTGATGTCGTTGCCGCCCAGCCCACAGATGATCCAGTCCGGCGCCGGGTGCAGCATCGATGGCCATCGGCGCAGAACCATGGCCGACGAGTGTGCCGACAGGCCGGCGTTGACCACCTCGATGTCGTCGGCCGGCCGGATCTCGTGCAGCACATGTCGCAGGATCTCGGCCCAGGACTGCAGGTCGTCGGTGAGGCTGTCCCCGACCACGAGCACTCGGTCACCAGTGCCGAAAGGTAAGCGCCGCACCATGTCCACGACGGCCGACTCCTCTAGGAGGGCGACCGCCGCCGATCGGGCATGCGCCTCGAATTCGGCGATGCTCCGAAGATCACCGGCAGCGCATCGGCCATTCCGGGCAGGTAGCCGTAGAGCTTCTCCAAATGTGTGTACTGCATCTGCGCCATCACGGCGTCCGTCGCGCTAGGCACCTCGGGCTCCCTTTCCACCGTCGACGGTCAGCACCGTCCCGGTTGTGAACGAGGACGCCGGCGACGCCAGCCAGGTGACCGCCGCGGCCACCTCGGCCGGGCGACCCAGCCGTGGGATCGGCGCCATCGAACCGATCCGTTCTTTCACCTCGCCGTTCAGTCGGCTGATCGCGCCCGAGTCGACCGACCCGGGAGCCACCGCGTTGACGCGTATCCCGCGCTCGGCGTAATCCAGTGCGGCGGTGCGGGTGAGCCCGACAACACCATGCTTGGCAGCCACATACGCCGCCATCCCGGGTGCGCCGGCAAGTCCGGCGGTGGACGCCACATTGACCACCGATCCTCCGGCGGGCAGCGCCGCGAGCTCGTGACGCATGGCGACGAGGGTGCCCCGAAGTGTCACGCGCAGCACCCGGTCGATGTCATCGAGGGACAGCTCGGCGAGCGGCGCCGGCTGGTGCGTCAGGCCTGCGTTGTTCACCGCGATGTCCAGCCCGTTCCGCCGGGCGTACCCGACCAGGCCGGCAACCGAGTCGTCGTCGGTGATATCCACGGACACAATCGAATACATGATCCCCTGGGCGTCCAATTCCGCGCCGGTGACCGCCAACGCGGATCGGTCCCGGCCGGCGAGGATCAGTTGGGCGCCGGCCACCCCGAGTGCCCGCGCGACGGCGCGACCGATCTCGCCGTTCGCGCCGATCACCAAGGCCGTTCGGCCCTGCAATGCTGCGGTCATCACGCACCTCCATCGGATCACTTCTCAGCGTCCCTCGAGAATCCCGACGGGTCACCACCCACATACGCGACTCCTCCGACACCTTGTCCACCTTTCCCGACACCTCATGCCTGCGGCGGGCCACCGGCCTCGACCGCGGTCCACCCTGGAACTACCCACGGAGAAAGGGGCAACCACCATGACCACCGGTCACACCGTCAGCGCTGAAGCTCTCAAGCTGGGTCAGCGCTGGGCGGATGCGGAAGTTGACGGCGACCGAGAAGAACTCGATCGTCTTGGCGCCAACGGATTTCATCTGATCGGACCGGCCGGATTCGTCCTCGATCGAGATCAATGGCTCGCGCGGTTCGCGCCCGGAGCACTCGACATGGAAGAACTCACCTGGTCCGATGTCACGGTCACCACATTCACCGACGCCGCCTCACTCATCGGAATCGTCACGCAGAAGGCCACTTTCGCGGGACACCGCTCCGACGGGCGATTTCGGGTCGTGCATTCGATCATCACGGAGGATGGCGAGCTGCGGTTCGCGACCATCCAGTACAGCCCGCTCGCACCGGGACTCTGAGTTCGGCGAGACAGCAGCGATCAGCGTTGGGTCGCCCGATAGTGCGACGGCGACACCCCGTAGGTGGAGACGAATGCCTGGCGCAGGGCTTCGGCGGTGCCGAATCCGCAACGGCGCGAGATCGCCTCGACGGTCAGGTCGGTGCCCGTCAGCAGATTCGCCGCCGCCTCCGACCGCACGCGCCGCACATACCGTCCCGGCGTCGAGCTCATCTCCTCGTGGAAGAGTCTGGTCAGATGCCGTTCACTGACACCGGCGAGATCGGCGAGGGCCGGCGCCGACAGATCGTCGGCCAGGTGGGCGGCGATATGGTCGACGCTCTCGCGCACCAACGATCGGCCGACCGCGGGTGGCGTGGTGAACATACTCATCTGCGCCTGATTCCCGGGCCGCTGCAGGTAGGTGACGAGTTGGCGGGCGACCTCACGGGCCAGTTCGGCCCCCGCATCGTCCTCGATGAACGACAACGTGAGATCCAGTGCCGCGGTCACCCCCGCCGACGTGCAGACGTCGCCGTCGCTGATGAAGATGGGCCCCGGGTCGAATTCGACGCCCGGGAAGCGGCCGGCCAGATAGTCGGCGTGCGCCCAGTGGGTGGCCACCCGCTTGCCGTCCACCATTCCGGCCGCGGCCAGGATCCCCGCTCCGGTGCACACCGACGCGGTTCGCCGCGACTCCCGGCCCAACCGGCGCACGTGGGCGACGAAGCGTTCGTCATCCATCGCGTCGACATAGCCGATGCCGCCGCACACGATCAGGGTGTCCAGCGGGCCGTGTGACCGCTCCAACGCCATCTCCGCCTGCACGACCAGTCCGGTTCCGGTGGTGATCGGCGCGCCGCCAGGTGAGGCCAGCCGTGGTTGGTAGATCGCCCGGCCCGAGTACTGGTTGGCGAACTGCAGTGCGGACGTCACACAGGCGATGTCGAGGAGTTCGGCGGCCGGATACCCGACCACCAGCACCCGCCGCGGTTCGGTGTCGCGCGGAGTCGCTGCGGATCCGTTCATACCGTCCACGCTACGACCGGATCGACACCCAGTGGGAGATGTCTGCCAGACCGGCACCCCACGTTTTCGGACACAGGCTCGCTTCACCGTGGACCATCCGGCGGTGGCGGCGGAACGTGGCAGCCATGACCCCGACCCCGATGACCCCGACCCCGATGACCCCCACTCCAATGACCCCGTCTGGAAGTCCCCGGCCCGGACCGACCGCCACCCGGCGTGTGCTTCGGGTCGCCACCGTCGTCTCCGTCGGCCTGATCGTCGTCATCGCGGCGGCGGGGCTCGTCATCGTGGCGTCGATCCCGACCATGAAGAACGCGGCCGCCGACGTCTACCCCGCGCCGGCCACGGCGACGGCGGCCCCACCCGCCGTCGCGTATGACCCGAACAAGCCGACCGTCGCGATCCTCCTCGGCCAGGACGGCGCGAATGTCGCCGATACGTTGGCACCGTACGAGGTCCTCTCGCGCTCCGGTGGATTCAACACATATCTGGTCGCACCGGAACGACGCCCGGTCACGCTGGGCGGTGGACTCACCGTCTGGCCCCACCACGGTTTCGCCGACCTCGCGCAGATCGATCGGGACGGCCCGGAGATCGTCGTCGTTCCGCAGATGCACGGCGACCGGACCCCGGTCGAGCGGTGGATCACCTCGCTCCGACGAACCCGTCCGGCCACCGTCATGATGAGTGTGTGCGTCGGCGCCGAAACGCTGGCCAACACCGGCATTCTCGACGGACACAGCGCGACATCCCACTGGCTCAAGCTGATCGGCCTACGTCGGTCGCATCCCGAGGTCGAGTGGGTCGACGGCGTCCGCTTCGTCGACCATGGGACGGTGATCACCACCGGCGGAGTGCTGATGGGGATCGACGGCGCACTGCGCCTGGTGGAACGATTCGTCGGCGCGACGCCCGCCCGCCGGGTTGCCGACGAGATCCATTGGCGCGGATACGTTCCGGGCGGCGATCTGGGTATCGACGCCGCCGGTCCCCGGCCCGCGGACCTGCCCGCCGTCCTCAGCGCCGGGTACCGCTGGAACCGTCCACACCTCGGTGTCCTGTCGTCGTCGGGGGTCGGCGAGATCGAACTGGCCTCCGCGTATCGGCCCTACACCGAACTCTCCTACCTGGCCACCCTGTCGACCTACACCGCCGACGGCAACGCCATCACCACCGCGCACGGGGTGACCGTCGTTCCGAATCGCGCCGCCCGCGACACCGGTGGCGTCGACCGGATCATCGTGCCCGGCAAGTCCGCGGCCGAACGCCGGTTGGCTGACCGACTCGGCCTGCCGTCGGACATCGAGGTCGACTATCTCCACACCGACGACGCGTTCGGCTTCGACGGGGCGATCGCCGACATCTCCCGGCACTATGACCGCGCGACCGCGCGATGGGTCGCGAAGAGTCTGCAGTATCCGACGTCGGCCGGCGAGGTGGGCGACACCGCATGGCCGTGGGGACCCACCACGGTGGCGCTCCTGTTGATCGGCGCGGCCGGCGTGCTGATCTGGGGTCTCTACCGCATCCTGCGCTTCGCGGTCACCCAGCTCCGCAACACATTCCGGGTCACGGCTGCGCTCCCGTCCGCACCTCGCGGTCCGGATCCGACGACCACTGCGAGTACGACCCCGGAAACAGCCGCGCCCGGAATCCGGCAATCTCCATAGCCGCGACGGTATGCGCGGCATTCACACCCGACCCGCAATAGACGATCGGAGCGTCGTCGGCGGCGATTCCCAACGCCGAGAACCGCTCGCGCAGTTCCTCGGCCGAACGGAACCGGCCGTTGTCGTCGATGTTGGCACCGGTGGGGACACTGACGGCGCCCGGGATGTGTCCCGGTCGCGGATCGATGGGCTCCACCTCGCCCCGATAGCGTTCCGGCGCACGAACATCCAACAGCGCAGCGCCGCCGCTGCGCGCATCCGGGCCGGCGGCGACCTCGTCGATGGTCGCGGTCGACAACTCACCGCCGGTCAGCGTCGCAGATCCGACGCGTGGGGTACCGCCGTCCCCGGTCGACAGTCGGAATCCGGCCGTGCGCCACGCACCCAGCCCGCCGTCGAGCAGCCGGACGTCGGCGATACCGGCCCAGCGCAGCAACCACCAGGCACGTGCGGCGGCGAGATTCCCGATGTCGTCGTAGGGCACCACCGTGACACCGTCATCGATGCCCCAGCGCCGCACGGCGGCCTGCAGCTCGGCGACGTCGGGGAGCGGATGTCGCCCGCCTGCGGCACCGGCCGGTGGCCGCGCCAGTTCGGCGTCGAGGTCGACGAACACCGACCCGGGCACATGTCCGTCCAGGTAGTGCTCGTAGCCGCGGTCGTCACCGAGTTGCCAGCGCACGTCCAGGACGACCGGCGGGGTCGACGACAACATCAGTTCGGCCAGTTCGTCGGCGGTGATGGTCACGGCAGTCATATCGGCGAGCCTACCCACCCGCCGGAGACCGCCCGCCCAGATAGGCGGTCGCCGATCGGGCGGCGATGGCAGCAGCTTCGTGCAGTTCCACGCCATTCGCCAGGTGGGCGACCAGCACTCCGGCGAAATGATCACCCGCACCGGTGGTGTCGGACACGGGCACCTGCTCGACAGCGATCGCACCGATCCGCTCCGGGGTCGCCACCACGACTCCGGCCGGTCCGAGCGTGATGACCACGGTCGTCGCGACCTCCAACAGCTTCGTCGCGAGTTCTCGGGGGTCGCCGCCCGGATTGGCCGCATCCGCATAGAACGTAGCTTCGATCTCGTTGACCACCAACGGATCCGATACCGTGACGATCGACTCGGGAAGTGCGGCGACCGGACTGGGGTTGAGCACGAACCGCCGACGGTTGGCCCGGCACCAGTCCGCGACCGCGGCGGTCACCGCCGGAGGCGACTCCAGTTGGGTGAGCACCACATCGGGCTGCAACGACTCCAGCGCGCCGACCGTCGACTCCGGGCTCAGTCGCCCATTGGCGCCGGACACCACGATGATCGAGTTGTCCCCGGCCGCGTCGACCTCGATGACCGCCCGGCCGCTGACATCGTCGACAACGGCCACATGGGTCACGTCGACACCGGCCGAGCGTTGGGCCGCGACCATCGCAGCACCCGCGTCGTCATCCCCCACCGCCCCGATCAACGCGACCGCTCCCACGGTGGCCGCGGCCAGCGCCTGATTCGCCCCTTTGCCGCCTGCCCGCTCGGCCAGCGATGATCCGATGACGGTCTCGCCGATCGCGGGCCGCCGCTCGACCCGCACGATCATGTCCATGTTGAGCGTGCCGACGACCGCCACGCGTGCCTGCGTCTCCGCTGTCATGCCCCCATTGTGGCCGCCGCGGTTCATTGAAGGTCGGAACCCGGACTCAACTCGACCGCGTCGATGCCGTCACGACGGGCCAGCCGCACGAATTCGGCTCCGGGGGTGAAGAAACGGTCGGGGCGAATGCGATCGAACCCGATCGGCCACAGCGTGCCGAAGTGGATCGGCACGACCCGGCGTGCCGCGACGCGCCCGGCCGCGGTCACCGCCCGTGCGGGATCCATATGTCCCTCGCCCAGCGTCGGCCCCCATCCGCCGACCGGGAGCAGGGCCACGTCGACGTCGTGCACCCAGTCCTCGAGATCGGGGTACAGGTCGGTGTCGCCTGCGAAGTAGGTGGTGGCGTCACCACCGATGACGTAGCCGAGCGCCGGCACCGAGCGCGGCCCGCGCCGCCACCGTCGGCCGTCGTGGTCGGCGGGTACTGCGCGGATGGTCACGTTCCCGATCGGAACCTCGTCACCGGGCGCGACCTCGATCAACCGCGATCCGACTGACCGCAAGTCCCTCAACGCATCCGGTGCGCCTCGCGGCACGACGATCGGTACCTCGTCGGCGAGCATCCGCAACGACGGCACATGGGTGTGGTCGGCGTGCAGATGCGACAACACGACGACGTCGGGGTCGCGGACGTCCGGGCCGTCGGGCGACGGCCCCCGACGGCGACGGAGGTGCATCACCCGATCGGTCAGCACCGGATCGGTGAGCACCCGGGTACCGCGATCGGTGATGAGTACCGAGGCATGGCCCAGCCAGCGCATACGCCACGGTGTCGGGTCCATCCAAGTAGTGTCCCAAGACAACCGAAAGGACGCCATGCGCACGACCGCAGCCATCATCCGGGGTCTCGTCGAGTTCCTCATCCTGTGGGTGTCGTCGGCGTTCGCCATCATCGCGCTCGACGCGGTGCTCGACGGGGTGCGGCTCAACACCGTCGACATCGGCTTACACCAGGATTCGACGCTGCCCGCCGCCCTCGCCCTCGCGCTCGTGTTCGGCGTCCTGAACACCGCGCTGTGGCCGGTCGCGATGCGGGCGATGTCGTGGGTGGGGCCGGTACTGCTGTTCATCCTCGCCTTCGCGCTCGGCGGGGTGATCATGGTGCTCGCGTTGTACCTGGTGCCGGTCGCCGAGGTCGACCATCCGGCCACCGCGGTGTTGATGGCGGCACCGCTGTCGTTGTTCGGGTCACTGGTCGGCGGCGCGGTGGCGGCCCGCTCGGACACCGCCTACCGGCTGATGCAGGTTCGCCGACAACGGTTTCGGTTGCGCCACACCCCGCGTCCCGCGGACGAGACACCCGGACTGTTGTGCATTCAGATCGACGGCCTCGGACATGGGGTGCTGCGCCGGGCCATCGCCGACGGTGTCACCCCGACGCTGGCCGCGATGGTCCGCGAGACGCATACGTTGGTCGAGTGGCACACCGACTGGTCGAGTCAGACCGGCGCGACGCAGCTCGGGGTGCTCCACGGCTGCAATCACAATGTGCCCGCCTTCCGCTGGTACGAGAAGGAGACCGGCCACACCGCGGCGTTCAGCAATCCCCGCGACAACGAGCGCCGCGAGGAGGAACGGTCGGCGATCGAGGGCCTGCTGGCCAACGACGGCTCCAGTCGCGGCAACCTGTTCACCGGCGGAGCCGCCGACAACGTGTTGGTGGTCAGCCGGATGAAGGGCGCCCGACTCGGCGGCGGGGCGGGCTACACCTCGTATTTCCTCGATCCGGCGAGTGCGCTGCGCACCGTGCTCGGCATGATCGCCGAGATCATGCGCGAGTTGCGTCAGGCATGGCGCCAGCGGCACCGCGACATTCGGCCGCGGGTCCCGCGCGGCGGCGTCTACCCGTTCGTGCGGGCGTTCACCACCGTGCTGGCCACCGACATGACGACCGCGGCCGTGGTGCGGGACATGATCGAGGGCCGGTCGATCATCTACGTCGACCTGATCGGCTACGACGAGGTGTCCCACCACTCGGGTATCTCACGACCGGAGACGCTCGCCGTTCTCAGCCGGGTCGACGAGACCATCCGGCTGCTGCGTGCCGCCGCCGCGCAGGCGGACCGGTCCTATCGGCTGGTGGTGCTGTCCGATCATGGCCAGAGTCAGGGCGCCACCTTCACGCAACGGTATGGAGAAAGCTTGCCGCAGTTGGTGTCCCGACTGTGTGGCACCGAGGTCGCGACCGTGGACGAGCGAGCCGCGTCGGAAGGTCGGCTGTATGCGGCCGCCAGTGTGAACGCCACCCCGGATCCGGGGATCGAAACCGAGACCCTGCCCACATCGGAGCCGGTGGTGCTCGGATCCGGAAATCTCGGACTGATCAGTTTCCCGGACCTGCCCGGCCGGGCCACCCGCGAGGCGATCGAGACCGCACATCCGGGTCTGATCGACGCATTGCGCACCCACCCCGGTGTCGGTTTCCTCCTCGTCGCGTGTGCGGACGGCACGTCGGTGGTGCTCGGCGCCGGCGGTTGCGTCGACGTGGCCACCGGCGTGGTGCGGGGCGTCGACCCGCTACGGGATCTCGGCGCGGACGCCTTGCGAAAGATCAGGCGCACAGACACTTTCGACAACGTCGCGGACATCATGGTCGGTGGCGCGTATTGGCCCGAGACCGACGAGATCGCCGCCTTCGAGGAACAGGTCGGGTCGCACGGCGGGATGGGCGGACCGCAGAGCACGCCGTTCCTGCTCTACCCCCACGAGTTACCGGACCCACCCCAGCCGGTGCACGGCGCGGAGTCCGTACACCGAATCTTGGCCGGCTGGCGGGACGCCGCGTCGCCCGTCGACGACGCGGCGGCACCGGTCAGCGGTGGGTGAAGTTCGGTTGGCGCTTCTCGACGAAGGCCGCCATCCCCTCCGACTGGTCGTCGGTGGCGAAGGTCGCATAGAACAGCGAACGTTCGGCGCGCACCCCCTCGGTCAGTCCCGACTCGTAGGCGCGGTTGACCGCTTCCTTGGCGAGGGCGGAGGCGATGAGCGACTTGCCCGCGATGGTCTGCGCGGCCTCGATCGCAGTGGCGCGGGCCTCCTCGGTGGGAACCACGCGGGCGACCAGACCGGCACGTTCGGCCTCGTCGACCTTCATCTGACGGCCGGTGAGGATCAGGTCCATCGCCTTGGACTTGCCGACCGCGCGGGTGAGACGCTGTGAGCCACCGATTCCTGGGATGACTCCAAGGTTGATCTCCGGCTGTCCGAAGACCGCGTTCTCACCGGCGATGATGAAGTCGGCCAGCATGGCCAGCTCGCAGCCGCCGCCGAGGGCGAAGCCGGTGACCGCCGCGATGATCGGGGTCCGGGTGCGCGACAGCTCGTCCCACGCGCCGAAGAAGCTCTCGCTGACGACGTCGGCATAGGACTTCGACGACATCTCCTTGATGTCGGCACCGGCGGCGAAGGCACGCTCGGAACCGGTGATCACGATGGCACCGATACCGGCGTCGGCGTCGAATTCCTTAACCGCACCGACGACTTCGTTCATCAGTTCGGTGTTGAGGGCGTTGAGCGCCTTGGGACGGTTGAGGGTGATGATCCCGACCCGTCCGGTGGTCTCGACGATGATGGTCTGATATTCGGCCACGAGGGTCCTCCTTATGATCCGGCGACGACGTCGGCGGTCCGGTCGTCAAGAACGGGGTCGTCAAAAACTAGGTCATTGTCCAACGGTGCGAAGAATCGCTCGATGTCGGCCTCCGACACCGCCTGCGCCCACGCCGGATTGCGATCCTTGTCGATGACCTGGGCACGGATTCCTTCGGCCATATCCGGATGTTCCAGGCAACGCAGGGACACCCGATACTCGCGCACCAGGGTCTGGCGCAGCGATTCATCGCCTGCCGCTGCACGCAGCGAACGCAGTGTGACCGCCAGTGCGGTCGGGCTCTTCGCAGCGATCGTGTCGGCGACCTTGTCGGCCTCCGAGGTCCCGACGGCCCGCGCGCCCTCGATGATCTCGGCGACGGTGTCGGCGGCGAAGACCTTCGAGATCCACTCACGTTGTGCGGCGATCTTCGACTCGGGCGGCGTCGTCGCATAGCGATCGAGCGCGGCCCGCAGTCCGTCGGTACCGATCGCGGTCCGGAAGGCGTCGAGGGATTCCGCAAGCACATAGTGATCGGCGAGTCCGAGCGCGATGGCGTCGGCGCCGGACAGCGACCCCGCCGTCAAACCCGCGTACGTACCGAGATTGTCGGGGACCCGGGACAGCAGGTGGGTGCCGCCCACATCGGGTACGAATCCGATCCCCACCTCGGGCATCGCGAGCCGGGTCCGGTCGGTGACGATCCGGGTGTTGGCATGTGCGGAGATCCCGACGCCACCACCCATCACGATCCCGTCCATCAATGCGACGTAGGGCTTCGGGTACGACGCGATGTCGGCGTTGAGGCGGTACTCATCCCACCAGAACCTTCCCGATGGCGAGTTCTGCGCGGCCTCGTCGCCGCCGGCACCACCGGCCCCGCTGATGGCCGACGCGTCACGATGGATAGCGACGATGTCGCCACCCGCGCACAGCCCGCGCTCTCCGGCGCCGGACAGGACAACCGCCTCGACGGCGTCGTCCGCTGCCCACTCGGCGAGCTTCGCCGCCATGGCCAGCGCCATCTCATGGTCGAGCGCGTTGATCGACTTGGGTCGATTGAGGACCAGGTATGCCGCCGATCCGTTCCGTTCGGCCAACACCGACGGTTCCGTCATGGGAACACTCCTTCGCTGCACAGATGGTGGACATCAGCTTCCCCAAGATAGTTGCATATCCTAGTAAACCGGTCCAGCCCCGACTTCCCGATACCCGGGCAGATCAGTATTGGGCGACCTGCCCTTCTTTCGGGGCCCGGTACATCCGCCAGAGCATCTTCGGCACGCCGCGCAGCGGCAGCGGAGTGGGCCATTCCCGGGTGCGCAGCAGTGCCTCGGTTCCACCGTCGACGGTGATCACCGCACCGGTCATGAAGTCGGCCGCGTCGGACAGCATCACCGCGACCCACGCGGCGAGTTGTTCGGGTGTTCCGTACTCACGCACCGGCACGGGGAAGGACTTGACGTTGCGCGCCTCGGCGCCGTCGAGCTGGGCGCGGAGCAACGGTGTCATCACCGGGCCCGGGGCGATGATGTTGACGCGAATCCCCGCCGCCGCCCACTCATTGCTGACCGCGCGCATCCGCGCCCAGTGAGCTACCGCCGTCTTCGACGTCGCGTACGCGAGCGGTCCCGACAGCATCGCGCCCCGGCGTCGAATACGGCGCGCCGCACGTTCGGTGTCACCCGTGGCGACCAGCCGCCGAATCACCGACTTCGACATGAAGGGTGTCGCGGTCGTCGAATTCGAGCCGAACACAACCACCTTCGCCTTGTGTCCGCGGGCCAGCGCCGGACGCAACCGATCGAGGAGTTCGGTGACACCGAGGTAGTTGACCTCGAGGATCATCTGCTCCCGACCCGGGGCGGGGCCGACGCCGGCCGCGAGCACCGCGCCGGCGAGCACCCCGTCGCATCGCTGGAGCACCTCGATGGCCGCGGCGGCCCGACCCGCCGGGGTCGACAGGTCGGCGACGACGTCGGTCTCGTCACGGTCGACGCCGATCACCACATGCCCATCGGCACGCAACTGCGCCGCGACCGCGGCACCCATCCCCGATGCCGCACCGGTCACCACATATGTGCCCAACGAAAACTCCTCCCCATGGTCGATCGCCCAGCGGTCTACGCCGGGCACCGTGGATCGGTGTCCACGGATGATTGTCAGCGGGCGACCGGCTCCTCATGGCCGTGTCGATATCCCAGCACCCGGTCGTAGGCGTCGTTGAATGCCCGGAGCTGCCGGCACAGCGATTCGGGATCACCGGGCGCGAGGTCGGCGAAGACGCGTGTCAGACGGTCGACCCGCAGCTGTCCGTCGTGGCGAAAGGTGTCACGGCCCAACTCGGTCGGCTGGATGTGCTTGCTCAGCGAACCCTCGACGTCGATGCGTTCGAGGTATCCGTTCTTGATGGCCGCATTGACCTGGCGGTTGACCGTCGACTGTTCCAGATCGAGGTCGACGGTCAGCTCCCGCAGCGTGCGCGAGCGCCCGTCGGCGAGCACCCACAGGATCGCGAACGCCGAGTTGTCGAGCACCGCACCCGGATAGACGTGCGTCTTACGCCGCGACATCCGCCGCAACTGCTCGACGAGGTCGGCGTACAGATCTGAGGGCCAGGGCGCCGAACCGTCCCCGGACGTCACAGTTCCCGTCACCAGCCCGACCCTTCCACCAGACGCTGCGCGCGTACCGCCACAACGCCACAACTGTACGACTTCAACCGAATGTCCTTCATCACAGTCCACCGATCGGCATCGGTGTCCGATTCGTTGTATGTAGCTTACATATGTATCCTGCATAGGTCCTGAAGGAGGTTGCGCATGAGCCGGGCACCAGAACCGCAGATCGACGCGGCGATTCCACACGCTGACACATCGAGATCGAGCATCGGCACGATCATCGTGCTGTGCTTCGGCGGCCTCGTCGCCGCGCTGATGCAGACGCTGATCATCCCGATCCAGCCCGAACTGCACGAACTACTCGGCACCACCCGCTCGAATGCCTCGTGGGTCATCACCGCCACCCTGCTGGCCGCCGCGGTCGCCATGCCCGTCGCGGGTCGCCTCGGCGACATGTTCGGCAAGCAGCGCATCATGGCGATCAGCGCAGTCCTGCTTACCGTCGGCTCCCTCATCTGCGCCCTCAGCGACACCGTCGGTACCGCTGATCGTCGGCCGTGCCGTTCAAGGTCTGGCCATGGGCTTTATCCCGGTCGGTATCAGCCTGATGCGTGAGGTCACGCCGCCCAAGGTCACCGCGATCGCCGTATCCGCGATGAGCGCGACGCTCGGCGTCGGCGGTGCACTCGGGCTGCCGCTCGCGGCCTGGATCACCGAGGAATGGGACTGGCCGGTCCTGTTCTGGGTCTCCACGGTCCTGGGCATCATCGTTACGATCCTGACCGTCACCGTCGTCCCCCGCGTCAACGACGCCGCAGGCGGCAAATTCGACTTCGGCGGCGCCCTCGGCCTGGCCATCGGCCTGGTCGCGATGCTGATGGCCATCTCCAAGGGCAAGGACTGGGGCTGGGATTCGGGCACCACCCTCGGCTTGCTGTTCGGCGGCCTCGTCGTGCTGCTGATCTGGGGAGCGTTCGAGCTGCGCCAGTCCGATCCCCTGGTCGACCTGCGCACCACCGCCCGCCCGGCGGTACTCCTGACCAACCTTGCCGCCACCGCCATCGGCTTCGGCATGATGGCGCAGTCGATCATCGTCCCGGCCCTGCTGGAAACCCCCGACGGCCTCGGCGGCTACGGACTCGGCCAGACCGTCCTGCAGGCCGGGCTGTGGATGGCGCCCGGCGGTCTGATGATGATGATCTTCTCGCCGATCTCCGGAATCATGATCAACAAGATCGGCGCGAAGTACACCCTCGCGATCGGTGCCTCCGTCCTCGGCGTCGGCTACCTCGTCGCCTACTTCATGATGGACGCCCCGTGGCAGCTCATGATCGCCTCGATCATCGGTACCGCCGGCGTCGGCATCGGCTATGCCGCGATGCCCACCCTGATCATGGGCGCCGTCCCGATCCACGAAGCCGGGGCCGCGGTGGGCCTCAACGGTCTGATGCGTTCGATCGGCACCACGGTGGCGTCGGCGGTAATGGCACTGCTGCTGGCGAGTTCGACGTTCGAGGACGGTGGCCGCGAATGGCCGGAACAGTCGACCTTCGAATGGGCGTTCCTGATCGCCGCGGTCGCGGCGTTCGTCGGCGTGGCCATCACCCTGTGCATCCCGGTAGCGCGCCGTAAGGCCGCCGAGATCTCGGTCCCCGTCGAGAGCACCGAACAGGATGGCGTCAAGGCCAACGCCTGACGACTTCGGCAACGCGCGCAACCGAATACGAGAACACCGCCCGATCCGTGATTCGCGGACGGGCGGTGTTCTCGTATGTCGGTTTCGTCAGGCCTGTTCCCGACGCAGCGTCACGCGGTAGGTGTAGTACTCGGGCAGGAAGTGGCTGACCGCGAGTTCCACGGCCACGCCCCGCCGGTCGGAATACATGCGGTCGACCCGCAACACCGGGCGTCCCTCCGCACAACCGAGACGTTCGGCGACGACGGCGTCCGCCGCCACCGCGGTGATCGATTGTGCGCATTCCACGATCGGCGACACCAGATGCGGCTCCAACAGGCCGATCATGGTGTACGAACTCGACGCGCCCTGAGCCACATCCGGCGAATCCACCACCAGCCGGGCGATCTCCTCGGGCCACCACACCGTGGTGACCACGAACGGCGTGCCGTCGTGGATACGACAAAACACGATGCGGTACACCACATCCGTGTCCAGACGCAGCCGCCCGGCGGCCTCCAGGTCGACACTGCGGGTTGGCGCTTCGAGAACCGTCATGTCGGTGTCAGCCGACAGATTCATCAGATCCTCGATCGACCCGAGTTGCCGGAGATAGCGGCCACGCCCCTGGGCTGCGAAGGTGCCGCGCCCGGGCACGCGGTACACCACCTGATCGGCCACGAGTTCCTGGAAAGCGCGTCGTACCGTCTGCCTGCTCAAGCCATGGGCTTCGGACAGTTCGGCCTCGGTCGGCAACCGAACGCCCTCGGGGAACTCCCCGTCGGCGATGCGCCGGCGCAGATCTTCGGCCAGCGTTCGATACGCCGGTTCTTGTCCGCCTCGCGTCGCCATGGCTGTGGAGCCTACGCGGTACTCAGATCCCGCCGCGCGAGACCAGCTGCGCGGCGATCACATTCCGCTGGATCTCGTTGGTGCCCTCGCCGACAATCATCAGCGGCGCGTCGCGGAAGTAGCGTTCGACATCGAATTCGGTGGAGTAGCCATAGCCACCGTGAATACGCACGGCATTGAGCGCGATCTCCATCGCCACCTCCGACGCGTACAGCTTGGCCATCCCGGCCTCCATGTCGCAGCGTTCGCCCGAGTCGTAGCGCTCGGCGGCATGCCAGGTGAGCTGACGTGCCGCGGTGAGCTTGGTGGCCATGTCGGCGAGATAGTTGCCGATGGACTGATGCTTCCAGATCGGCTGTCCGAAGGATTCGCGCTGCTGGGCGTATGCCAGCGAATCCTCCAGTGCCGCGGTCGCGACACCCAGGGCACGGCATGCGACCTGGATCCGGCCGGTCTCCAGCCCCTTCATCATCTGCCCGAAGCCCTTACCGGCCGCACCGCCCAGGATCGCCGACGACGGGACGCGATAGCCGTCGAAGGAGAGTTCGCAGGTCTCCACACCCTTGTAACCGAGCTTGGGAAGATCACGCGACACCGTCAGCCCCGGACCATGTTCGGCCAGCACGATCGAGATGCCCCGGTGCCGGGGCGTGGCGGCCGGATCGGTCTTGCACAGCAGGGCGATCAGCCCCGACCGCCGTGCGTTGGAAATCCACATCTTCGAACCCGAGATCACGAGGTCGTCTCCGTCGGGGCGGGCGATGGTCGTCATCGCCTGCAGATCCGAGCCGCCCCCGGGCTCGGTGAGCGCCATCGTCGCCCGCAGCTCGCCGGTCGCCATCCGCGGCAGATAGGTCTGCTTCTGCTCCTCGGTGCCGAACAGAGTGAGCAGCTTCGCGACGACGGTGTGCCCACCCATCGCCCCGGCCAGACTCATCCAGCCGCGCGCCAATTCCTGGGTGACCTGCGCGTAGCAGGGCATCGACACCGGGGCGCCACCGAATTCCTCCGGCACGGCGAGCCCGTAGATCCCCAGATGCTTCATCTGGTCGATCCATGCCTCCGGGTAGGTGTTGGCGTGCTCGACCTCCTGCACGGTCGGCTTGACGTCGCGATCGATGAACGCGCGCACCGTTTCGACGAGGAACGCCTCTTCGGAATTGAGCTGGGCCATGTTGGGAACCACCGATCACCTGAGCTGGATCATTTGTACGGCCATATTCGTACTGAGGTCCCGCAACATTGTCAAGCACTTCCACCCAGCTAGGACTTCTGGTAGGAACTTAGGAAGTCATTTTGGCCGTACATTTCGTGAGAACCGCGACCCGAGGAGAATCGAGTGAGTGCACCGGTGGCCGTCGGCGGCCCCTACTTCGACGAGCTGACCCACGGCCAGATCTTCGACGACGCCCCATCGGTCACACTGACCGCCGGGCTGGCGGCCGCCCACCAGGCGATCGTCGGTGACCGGCTGCGGCTGCCGCTGGACGCACGGCTCTCGGCGACGGTCGCCGGCGACGGCGGCACCGTCGCCCACCCTGGCCTGGTCGCCGACCTCGCGATCGGCCAGTCGACGATCGTCACCCACCACGTCAAGGCCAACCTCTTCTACCGCGGTCTCCGCTTTCTGCGTTACCCGCGGGTCGACGACACCCTGACCACGGTGACCGAGGTCGTCGGGCTGCGGGAGAACACCGTCAAACCCGGCCGAGTCCCCACCGGACTGGCCGCCCTGCACATGATCACCACGGACCAGAACGACGAGGTGGTCCTGGACTTCTACCGCTGCGCGATGCTGCCGCTGTCGACCGACCCCGATCCCGACCGCATCCGGCACGCCGACGACCTCGCCACGATCGGACCCGCGATCGCGCAACCCCCGGTCGTTCCGGCCTGGGACCTCGACGCCTTCCGCACCAGCCTTCGCGGACAACACTTCTCGACCGATCTCGCCGGACAGACGTTCCGGTCCAGCGGCGACGTGGTGTCCAGCGCGCCAGAACTCGCGCGGCTGACCCTCAACATCGCGGCCACGCACCATGATGCGCGGGTGGGTGCGGCAGGCCGACTCGTCTACGGCGGACACACCATCGGCCTGGCGCTCGCCCAGGCGACACGGGCACTGCCGAATCTGGTCACCGTGGTGTCGTGGGAATCCTGCGATCACACCGGGCCGGTCCACGAAGGCGACACTCTGAGCAGTGAACTCACCGTGACCGACGCGGTTCCCGCCGAGCGCGGCGGCCTGGTGCGGCTCCGGTCGGTGGTCCGCGCCCACGAGCCCGACGACACCAGCCGCGACGTACTCGACTGGGACTTCTGGGCACTGCTCGCCTGACCGCCCAACCCAGCACCTGCCCACTGAACCAAGGAGCCATCCCCATGTCCGAGCCGACCATCGAACGCCCCCTCGACGGGGTGCGGGTCGTCGAGGTGTCGAGTTTTGTCGCGTCCCCGCTCTGCGGCCTCACCCTGGCGCAGCTCGGTGCGGAGGTGATCCGCGTCGATCCCATCGGCGGGGCCTCCGACATCAACCGCTGGCCCCTCACCGACGGCCACAACGGCGCCGACCCCGGCAATTCCATCTATTGGACCGGCCTCAACAAGGGCAAACGCTCGGTCACCGCCGATCTGCGGTCGGCCGACGGGCAGGCGTTCGTGCAGCGACTGATCACCGAATCCGGTCCTGGCGGTGGAATTCTGGTGACCAACGCCGGCGGGCGCGACTGGATGAGCCATGACACCCTCGCGGCGCTGCGGCCCGACGTGATCACCCTGGAACTCCTGGGCGGCAGCGACGGTTCGCCTGCCGTCGACTACACCGTGAACGCCGGACTGGGTTTCCCGACGATCACCGGACCCGTCGACCACTCCGGCGTCGTCAATCATGTGCTTCCGGCCTGGGATGTGGTGTGCGGACTGTACGCGGCACTCGCAATCACCGCGGCGGTCCGCCGCCGAGACCGCACCGGCACGGGCACTCGCATCCGACTTCCGTTGGAGGACACCGCACTCGCAATCTCCAGCGTCCTGGGATATTTGACCGAACCGCAGGTGAACGCGGGCACCCGGCCGGCGACCGGCAACGACGTATACGGCACCTACGGGACCGATTTCGTCACCGCCGACGGCAAGCGATTCATGGTCGTCGCACTCACCCGCAGGCACTTCCGCGACCTCGTCACCCTGACCGGGGTCGGTGACGCCGTTGCCGCGCTGGAGAGCGCCCTTGACGCCGACTTCGACACGGAGGCAGACCGATTCACCCACCGCGCGGTACTCAACGCGCTCTTCGCCCGGTGGTTCGCCACCCATGACGCACCGGCCGTCGAATCGGGGCTGGCGGGCATTTCCACGCTGGCACAGCGCTACCGCAGCTTCGACGAAATGATCGCCGAGGGCGTCCTCGCCGACAATCCGCTGTTCACCGAACTCGATCAGCCCGGCATCGGCCACTATCTCGCCGCCGGACTACCCGCGACCTTCGACGGCGAACTGTACGGTACCGGACCGGCGGCCGCACTCGGCGAGCACACCGAAAGCCCCTGGTCCCCACCGAACCCCGGCTGACCAGCGCCCCGACCACCGCGCCGCTCCCCGGCGGACAAACTACTGTCCAGTCGGTGCGCGTCCAGTCCCCGGCCAGCGCCAGCCCGCGCACGGCAGTCCGCTGATCGGGGCGGATACCGGCCGTCCCAGGTCGCTGCGCGAAGGTCGACTTCGGCATCCGGACCACATGGCTGTGTACGACCTGCGCCGCGGCGGCGCCAGGGAAGTACCGGCGCAGCATCCCCATCTGGATCTCGGTGATCTCCGCATTCGACTTCTGTGTCAGCTCGTAGGACGCCGACACCGTCGTCGAATACAAGTAGTTGGCCGTGCAGTCACGTCCGTGCATCTGTTGGCGATCCCAGACCTGTTCAAGGACTCCCTCACCGCCATAGAGGATCTCGCCCCAGTCCGTCATACCGATGTCGCGGTCGAGGTAGAGATTGACGCTGACGATCGGTACCGGCGTCAGCTGCTGCGCCGCGGCGTAGATCGCCTCATGGCCGGGCACCTGATCGAGTAGCCCCCTGATGTTCCACACCGGAACCGCACAGATGACCGCGTCGGCCGCGACGGTGTCACCGCCGGCGAGCGTCACCCCGGTGACGGCACCGTCAGTCACATTCACCGACGACACCACCGCACGGTGGCGAACCTCCACACCATGGTCGGCAAAGACCTTCTCCGCCCCGGCGATGAAGAGGGTGTCCAGGTCGACGCTCGGATAGCCGATCGACACCGGGGTGCGTGTCGCGATGGCCCGGCGCATACCGGTCACCAACAGGTCGGCCGGTACCTTCGCCGAGGAGATCTCCGTCTTGTCGCCGGTCAGCCCGATGACTATCCCGTCCCACAACGCATCCCGCGCCGATTGCGGCATCCCGATCCGTCGAAACCATTCATCGGCGGTGACATCGTCGAGCCAAGCGGGCTGGCGCAGTGCCTGGGCGACCAGCCGGGTCTGCGCGCGTACGGTCCGCAGCCGGTCGACACCTCGGACCCCGGGCAGGTCACCGAACGCCGCCCGCAAGCCGCTGATCCCACCGAACCCCGACCGTCGTGTCGCCCCGCCTGGCATCCGGACCGTCATATGTCCGGGGAATTCCACAAATTTCCGCGTTCCGACACTGTCGAGGTAACGCATCAGATGCTCGTAACCGCTGGCGAAGACGTGTTGCCCGTTGTCGGGTACATCGTCGACGGCCGCCAGCGGCATCGATATGGTGCGTCCACCCAGCGATCCGCGTCGTTCCAACAGCGTCACCCGATGGCCGGCCTCGGTCAGCCATATCGCCGACGCCATCCCGGCCAATCCCCCACCCACGACCACTACGTGCATGCCGGTCAGCCTAGGCACTTCTCGGTGCCCGCTGAGCGGGAACGGCGTATCGATCCGGCTCGGCGGCGACGCCGACCCCCTAATCTCTGCTCAGGGCCAGGCCTCGACGCGGCGGGAAGGGACGATATGACGACCACACAGCTGGAGATCCCCCACGATTGGGAGGCCATCACCCCCGAATGGATGACTCGGGCGCTCGCCTCACATTTCCCCGATGCCGAGGTCGCGAATGTGTCGGTGGATCACCGCGACGACGGCACCAACCGGCGCGCGCGGCTGCGCGTCGACTACACCGCGGGTGACGGACCGGCCACCGTGTTCGTCAAGGGCGCCGACCCCGGCCACAAAGAACTGCTGCGGATCACCAGCGGCCTGTTCCACGAGCCTCGACTGTTCCGGTCCGGCGTCGACCTGCCGGTTGAACATCCTCGGGTCCTCACCGCCCTCATCGACGAACCCGGCTACGACTTCTTCCTCGTCATGGAAGATCTTTCGGCCCGGGGTGCCGATCCCCGCGACGCCACCCGTCCGCTGACCCCCGAACAGGCTGCGAGCGGCGTGCGCGGCCTCGCTCGGATGCACGGAAAGTATTGGGGTGGGGCGGTACTCGACGATCCTGCACTGGACTGGCTGGAACCGTTCACCGCGTGGGGCGGCATGGAGATCGCGCCGCTGCCCGCCGCGCTCGACCGACTCGGCGACGATGCGCCGCCCCAGGTGCTGTCGCTGACGATCGAGTCCCTGCTCGACGACGTCTGGAAGCCGTATATCGACAGCTTGACCCGTGGACCGCAGACCCTGCTGCACGGTGATCCGCACGTCGGCAACACCTATCTGCTCGGCGACCAGCTCGGCTTCCTGGACTGGCAGGTGGTCCGCCGCGGCAACTGGTCGTTGGATCTCGGCTATTTTCTGCAGGGCGCGTTGACCATCGAGGACCGACGCGCCCACGAGGACGCGCTGCTCGAGGAGTACCGCGACGCGCTGGCGTTGCCCGCCGCAGTCTTGCCGTCGAAGAGCGAGATCCGACTCGGCTATGCCGCATCGGTGGCACACGGCCTGACGCTGTGGCTGTGCACGGCGAGTGCCGGGGAGCTGTGGCAGCGCCCCGACATCGCGCTCGCTCTGGCACAGCGCTATTCCGCGGCTTACGCTGACCTCGACACCTCCGGTGCCCTGGCCGCGATCGGGTGAGGCGTCCTGTTCAGACCCCGTCGAGAAGCTCGGGCCGCAGGCGCGGATCCGGCGCCCTGGCAACCGACCGGCTACCCGCCAGATCGCCAAGGAGGTGGCTGCCGAGCCGACGACGACCAGCGCGACACCGATCCAAAAGTGGGCGCCCAGAACGGTACCCAGGATCACCGCACTGAGCGCGGCCGAGATCACCGGATTGAAATACGACACCGCGCCCAGGAAGGCGACATCGCCGCCCTGCACGCCGATGTTCCAGCAGACGTAGCCGCCCGCGATCACGGCCGCGGTCGCGGCAACCGTGACATATGACCAGATCGTCACATGCTGATCGGCCGCACTCGGATGTCGTAGGTGCACCAACCAGGTCGTCATCGCCGTCAAGGTCATGAAAAGGGTGACCCCGTCCGCACCATCGGACAGACGCGGGGTCAACACCGAATAGAACGCCCACACCACCGAACCAGTCAGAGTGAGCAGGTAGGGCAGCGGGTTGTCGGCGACATGCGCAACGATCGCCGCCGGGTCCAGACCCTCGTCGCCGGCGACCACCCAGGCGACGCCGAGGACCGCGACGACGACACCCGGCAACAACATCGCCAGGGTACGTCGCGCCGGCCCCACCGCCACCGCGAGCACGACGGTGAACGCGGGCCAGAGGTAGTTCACGATGGTGACCTCGATGGCCTGGCGACTGTCATCGGCCAAGCCGATCGCGAGTGCGAGAGACACCTCGTAGAAGACGAACAACAGGCCACAGATAAGCAGGTACCGCAACGGCATGGTGCGCAGATCACGCGGCCGACGCAACACCCAGAGCCAACCGGCCGCTGCTGAATAGATCAGTGCTGCACCGAGCGTCGGGCCGAAGGCAACCGTGGAAGCCCGGACCAGCCCGGCCATCGCACCCCACAACAGCACCGACCGTATCCCGATCGCGGTTGCCGTCCGCGCTGTCATCGCACACCTTCGTCGGGTGGAATCGCGTGCGGCGCGGCGAAAGCCGATCTCAGCGCGCGGCGTCGGGCGCGGGCCGATGCATATCGCTGCCGCGCCGTCTCGCTGTCCAGCGGCACCGGATCGACCGGCATCGGCCGGCCGTCCGCGTCCACTGCGACCATCGTGAAATACGAGCTGTTGGTGTGGCGGCTGGTCTGCGCCTCGATGTTCTCGGTGTCGACCCGGATACCGATCTCCATCGACGTCCGTCCCGTGTAGTTGACCGACGCCGAGAACGTGACGAGTTCACCGACATGGATGGCGTCACGGAAATGCACGCGGTCCACCGACAGCGTGACGACGTAGGTACCGGCATACCGGCTCGCACAGGTATATGCGACCTGGTCGAGGAGTTTGAGCAGGCAACCGCCATGAACATTTCCGGAGAAGTTGGCGAGATCGGGGGTCATCAGGACGGTCATGGTCAACGATGTCGGGCGCGTGCGCGTCGGCGCAGGGGTCATGGCAACTCCGATTGGGGGGACAGGAGACGGCGGATCCGGGCGACGGCGTCGGCGCCCGGATCCGCCAGGTCGGGATGGCTAGGCTCGCACCGCGTCGGCGGGCACCGCCGGTTCGATGCCGGCGGCCTCGTTGAGGGAGCGCCCGTTGGTCTCCGGAGCCCAGGCGATACAGACGATCAGGCCGATGACGGTGACTCCGGCGCCGAGCAGCATCGTGGTACCGAGACCCAGGTGGTCGAGGCCGATCGGCAACAGGTAGGTGCCGACCGCCGCGCCGATCCGGCTCGCCGACGTGGCGACCCCCACAGCCGTTCCGCGAATCTCGGTGGGGAACAACTCGGTCGGGTAAGCCCACTCCAGGATGCTCGGGCCGCCGGAGAAGAGCGCATAGGCGCAGAACGCGACGACTACGACGCCGATCGAGGCGTTCGGGAACAGACCGAGCACGGCCAGCGGGACGACCATGAGCGCGAACGACCAGATGATCAACGGTCGGCGCCCGACCTTGTCGATCAGCTTGATGGCCGGGAACAGACCGACCAGGAAGACGATGCTGATCAGCAGCGACCCCAGAATCGAGTCTTCCGACATGCCAAAGGCTTCCAGGATCGTCGGGCCGAAAGTGTAGAGCGCGAACAGTGGGATGATCTGGCAGGTCCAGAACAGACTGACGAACAGGGTCCGCCGCCCGTACGGCTTGCGGAACGCGTGGGTGAAACCCATGCCGCTATGTGACTCGTGTTCGGCGAGGATGTCGAGTTCCTCCTCGCTCGGCACCCGGCCCAACGCCTGCTCGATACTGTCGCGCGCCTCATCCCGATGCCCGTTGCTGATCAGCCAGCGCGGCGACTCGGGTGTGCCGTGCCGGGCGACCATGATGAGCGCGGCAGGGACCGCGGCGCTCGCCAGCACCCAGCGCCAGGCGTCGTCGCCGAGCATCTCGATGAACACGAAGCCGACCACATAGGCTGCGGCCGCACCGGCGAACCACCACGCCATCAGCATTCCCATGCACCGTCCGCGTTCCTTGCGCGGCAGCCATTCCGACAACATGGCGGTGGCGATCGGATAGTCCGCACCGATCGCGATCCCGAGGAGGAGCCGCAGCAGGATCAGCTGCCAGCCCTCCTGGACGAACAGGCACAGGATCGAACCGACCAGCAGCGCGCTGAGATCGAGGGTGTACATGAGCTTGCGGCCGATGATGTCGGTGAGCCGGCCGAAACCCAGGCCGCCGATGAACAGGCCGACCAGCGCGGCCGCGCCCACCAGACCCAGTTCGGTGGCCCCGAGACCCAGCTGGGTCTCGATTCCGGCGATGACCACGCCGATATTGCCGAGGATGTAGCCGTCGAGGAAGGGGCCGCCCGAGGAGAGCAGGACGAGTTTGCGATGGAAGCGGCCGTACGGCGCCTCGTCGATGACGGAATGAGTGGTCATGGTGATCAGCTCCCAACGGTCCAGGGATTACGTGAGCCGACGGTCCAGCCGCCGTCGACAAGGATTTCACTTCCGGTGCAGTACGATGCATCGTCGGACGCGAGAAAAGCCGCAACCGTTGCGATTTCGCGCGGCTGCCCGATGCGCCCGAGGGGCGCGTTGTCATATTCTGTGGGTACCACCCCGGCCGGCGCACCCATGTCGGTGGCCACCCCGCCGGGATGAATCATGTTGACGCGGATACCCTTCGGTCCGAGCTCCCCGACCGCGGCCTTGGAAAGACCAAGGAGAGCCGACTTCGTCGAGGCATACGCAGAGGTCAGGTCGAGCGGCGCGAACGACGAGATCGAGACGATGTTGACGATCGAGCCACGCCCGAGGTCGGCCATCTGCGGTGCCACCGTCTGCATCCCGAGGAAGACGCCGACCTGGTTGACCTCGATCAGCTTCCGATACCGCTCCAGCGACGTGTCGCCCAGTTCGCCGTGAAAGTAGATCCCCGCGTTGTTCACCAGCACGTCCACATGGCCGAACCGAGCGACACCCGCCTGAAGCGCCTGCTGCCACTGGTCTCGATCGCTGACATCGAGATGGACTGCCAGCGCCCGGTCCTCGCCGATCTCGGCTGCCAGGTCCGCCGCCACGTCGTCGAGGACATCGGCGATGACAACCTTGGCCCCACGCTCGGCGAACAGCCGTGCCTCGGCCTCACCCTGGCCACGTGCACCACCGGTGATCATGGCAACCTTGCCGGTGAGATCAGACATGAGATCCTCCCGCCGCCATCCCAGCTATCTCCAGCTGAGGGCTGCTCGCGGGGACCGCGAGAGCACTGAGGATATCTTGTGCCGCAGCGAATCCCGACTGTACGGCGGTCTCGGTGTACCACGTTCCGAGGAAGTCGCCGGCCAGCATGATCCGACTACCCCGGCGGGTCAGCGTCGGCTGTAACCTCCCGCGTCCTGGGAAGCAGTACGCCAGTCCCTGCTTCCACCGTTCGACCTTGGCCTCGGTCACCAGCGACGGGAAGCCCGGAAAGATGTCGTCGAGATCGGCGTAGTAGCGATCGAGGATCTCTTCGTCGGGCAGATCGATCAGCGGCCGCGCGAAGCGTGCCGGCGAGAAGGCCATGATGCTGCTACCCGGCCGCCGATGCGATTCCGCACCACGCGCCGTACTGGACATGTTGAAGAAGACGTTGAACGCACGCTTGGGCGTCGCGATCGCATACGAATCGTCCCACTTCTGCCGAGTCGTCTCGTTGGTGAGGAACGCGGCACTGACATACGGTCCGTAGACGATCTTGCCGAGCGCGTCACGGACATCGGACTCCAGATCGGGGGCGAGGTCCCGCGCCACCGGCGCCGTCGTCGCCAACACGACATATTTGGCCTTCACCTCGTGTTCGGTCCCACCGTGGGAGTACCGGACGATCGCATGATCGCGTGCGTGCACCACTTCGTGCGCCTGCGCACCGATCTTCGCCCGATCGCCGAGCTCGGCGCCGATCGTCTCGGTCAGCGTCGACGGCCCGCCGATGATGTTGCGCGACAACCCACCAGAGCGGTCCCAGACCAGGTGGAAGTACCCGACACCTGCCCCGGCCGAGACCTGTTCGGGATCGCCCGCCGATCGGCTCACCGTCGGGCGGAAGAGGGCATCGGCGTCGTTGGGTAGTTCGCCCACGAATTCGCTGAAGGTCTGCTCGCCCAGGAAGTCATAGATCCGCTGCTGCCGAACCCGATAGTCCTCACCGTCACGCGGTGCCGCGATTTTGGCGTAGCGCATGACATTGAGCCGAACCTTCGCACCCGCCTTGACAAGTGCGGCGCGGTCGCGCCACGACATCGGGACCCGGAACGGGTACGTCTCCACCCGTCCATCGGTGATCAGCTTGCCGTTCATCGCCAGCCCGGAAAGACTGCCCGGCACCGGCGTTGAGTCGACCCCGACGGAGGCGAGCAGTTCGCCGGTCGCCGAACCCGGGCCGTTGTAGACGTGGCCGCCCCAGTTGAGCCAGTACTCGCCGCGCCGCTCCGAGTGGATCCGACCGCCGAAACGGTTGTCCCTCTCCAGCAGCAAGATATTGCGATGCCGGAGCCGGTGCGCCGCGGAGAGTCCCGCGAGTCCACCTCCGATGATGATCGCGTCGTACATGATTGGACTCCTTTGGTGAGGTTCAGATCGCCTGGCAGAGACGATTGGCGTCGAGGATGGCGGCGTGGACGTTGCGGCTTGTCACCGCGTCGCCGATGCGGAAGAGCTGGAATCGGCTGTCGCCGTTGTGGGTCACGTGCTGTGGTCGCAACGCGAGCAGATCGCCGAAGTCGAGGTCGCCGCGGTTGCGGGAGTGCGGTTTGAGGTCGAAGTACAGCTCGTCGTTGGGTACCGTGCCGTGTTCGGCGATCACCTGGTCCACAATGCGGGTGCTGGTGACGTCGACATGCGCATCGCGCAGGGTCACCGCCAGCTTCCGGTCTTCGGTGCGGGCGACCGCGACCAGCTCGGCGTTGAGCGTCGTACGCACACCCTGTTCGGCGAAGGTCCGGAGATAGGCCGGGTAGTTCGACGCACCGACCAGGGGGGCCACGGTCCGTTCCGGTGTCACGAATTCGAGGTCGGCGCCCGAACGGGCGACCGCCTCGGCGACGTTCATACCCTGATGATCCCCGTTGTCGTCGTAGAGCAACACCGTCTCACCGGGATTGGTCTCCCGGGACAGGATCTGCCAGCCGTCGGTGATGAGGTCGGCGCCCTTGACGGTGCCGGCATCCGGGATACCACCGGTGGCGACGACGACGACGTCGGCATCCTCGGCCAGGACGTCATCGACCTCGGCGAAAGTGTTGTACCGGAACGTGACACCCAGTCGGCGACATTCGGCGACGCGCCAGTCGACGATGCCGATCAGGTCACGGCGGCGAGGGGCGGCCGCCGCGACGAGCAACTGCCCGCCGGGCTCGCTGGCCGCCTCCAGCACGGTGACCCGGTGCCCGCGTTCGGCGAGGACCCGCGCCGCTTCCAGCCCGGCTGGCCCGGCACCGACCACGACGGTCGACTTCGAGTCGGGCGCCGGCGCCACCTCGTGCGGAATGCTCGTCTCTCGACCGGTTGCGGCGTTGTGAATACAGAAGGCGTCGGCCCCCTCATAGACCCGGTCGATGCAGTAGCCGGCACCGACACACGGACGGATACGATCCTCCTCGCCGTCGACGAGGCGGCGCATCAGATGCGGGTCGGCGATATGGGCGCGGGTCATCCCCACCAGATCGACCAGCCCCGCCTCGATCGCATGCCGTGCGGTCGGCAGATCCGCGATGCGGCCCGCATGCAGGACCGGGATGTCGATCGCAGCCCGGACCCGCCCGGCGAAGTCGAGATGCGGCGCCGACGGTGTGCCCATCGGGGCGATGATCTCGGCCATCGTGCGGTCGGAGTCGAGGTTGCCACAGATCACGTTCACGAAGTCGATACCGGCTTCACCGAGGCGGCGCACCACCTCGATCCCCTCGTCGACGCTATTACCTCCGTCGCGGCCCTCGTCGACGCCGATCCGGATGCCGACGACGAACTCCTCCCCGACCCGGTGGCGGATGGCGCGCACCAGATCAAGGGGAAACCGCAGCCGGTTCTCCAGACTGCCACCCCACTCGTCGTCGCGATCGTTGATCGCCGGGGACAGGAACTGATCGATCAGGTGGCTGTGCGCCATCAGCTCGATTCCGTCGAGTCCCGCTGCCGCACAACGTTCTGCTGCGTCGGCGTAGGCGGTGACGATGCGGGTGATATCCCAATCCTCGGCCGCCTTCGGAACCGCCCGATGCGCGCGTTCACGTTGCCCCGACGACGACACAATGGGTAGCCAGTCACCCTCATAGTTGCTGGTCCGCCGACCCGGATGGGTGACCTGACTCATCACCAACGCCCCGTGCTCGTGTACCGCGTCGGCCACCTTGACGAGGTAGGGCACCACCTCGTCGCGGTACAGCGCAATGTTGTTCACGAAGGCCGGCGCCTCGGGCGAAACACAGGCCGCGCCACCGATCATGGTCAGCGCGAGCCCACCCTTGGCCTTCTCCGCGTGATACCGCAGATAGCGATCCTTGGGCATGCCATCTTCGGCGTACGCGGGCTCATGTGCGGTGGACACCACGCGATTTCGTAACCGCAGATGCTTGAGCTCGAACGGCTGCAGCAGCGGGTCGTTGGTTGGCATGTCGTGCTCCGGGGGCTGGTGGGCCGGACTTCTCAGTCGGCCAGGTACGGGTAGCGGTAGTCGGTGTCGGGGCTCAGGTTCTCCTTGACGAAGCGGCCGGAAACCCAGCGCTGCAGGGCGAGCGGCGAACCGATCTTGTCGTTGGTGCCGGATGCCCGAGCACCGGCGAACTGCTGCTTGCCGATCGACATCCCGGCAGGTTTGTCGTTGATCGCGACATATCCCGACGCGTCGCGCAGTACGTCGAGCGCCTGGGCGATCGCGCTGCGTTCGGTGGCGTACACCGATGCGGTCAGTCCGTAGGGGCTGGTCCGGTCGGCGAGCTCGAGCACCTGCAACCAGTCGTTGTCCTCGTAGACGAAGACCGTCAGCAGGGGGCCGAAGAATTCGGTGGACAGGGTGAAGGCATCGGGATCGGTGGTCTGCAGAATCGTCGGGCGCACGAAGTAGCCGACGCTCTTGTCGCCGGTTCCACCGGCCACCAGCGTGTGCGTACCCGAGTCGGTGGCCTTCGCGATCGCGCCGGTCACCCGGTCGAAGGCGGTCTCGTCGATCACCGAACCGAGGAAGGTCCGATGCTCGGCGACATCACCGACGACGAGTGAATCAACCTGCGCGGCCAGTGGTTCGGCAATCTTGCGCCAGATGCTGCGTGGGATGTAGGCCCGCGATGCCGCCGAACACTTCTGCCCCTGGAATTCGAAGGCGCCGCGGGTCAGCCCGGTGATCAACGCCTGCGGATCGGCGGACACATGTGCGACGACCGCATTCTTCCCGCCGGTCTCGCCGACCAACCGCGGGTATCCGCGATAGCCGTCGATATTCGCCGCGACCTTCTTCCACAGGCTGCGGAACACCTCGGTCGATCCGGTGAAACTGAGCCCCGCAAGATTCGGGTCGGCCAGTGCCACATCGGTGACCAGGCGACCGTCACCGTGCACCGTGTTGATGACGCCCGGGGGCACTCCGGCTTCCTCGAAGATCCGGCGGACGACATCGGTGCTCACCGCCGACTTCTCGGATGGCTTCCACACCACCGTGTTTCCCATCATTGCGGCCGTCGCCGGGAGGTTGCCGGCGATGTTGGTGAAGTTGAACGGCGTCACCGCCAGCACGAAGCCCTCCAGACCACGCTGGTCGAGGTAGTTGTTCTCTCCTTGAGTCGAGCGCGGCTGGTTGGCGTAGATCTGCTCGGCGTAGTGGGCGTTGAAACGCAGCAGGTCCGCCAGCTCACAGGCCCCGTCGATCTCGGCCTGGTGAAAGGTCTTGGACTGGTTGAGCATGGTCGCCGCATTGATCTCGTCGCGGTACTTGCCCGCGACCAACTCGGCGGCGCGCAAGAAGACCGACAGTCGATCCCACCACGGTGTGCGCGACCAGTCCCGGCGTGCGGCGAGCGCGGCGTCGATCGCCGAACGCACATGCCCCTCGTTCGCGAGACTGAGCTTGCCCAGAACCCGGCGATGATCGTGTGGTGACACCACATCCTGGGTTTGCTCGGTTTCGATGATCTCACCGTTGATCTGCAGTGGAATCGACTGCGTAGTACCGCCGATCCGCTTGATCTCCTGCAGCGTCGCCTCGGCCTCGGGTGAGCCCGGGCAGTAGTCGCGAACGGGTTCGTTCACCGGCTGGGGGACGTGGAAGTTGCCGGCAATATTGTGCAACGCTCCGGTCATTGGATTTCTCCTTGCGAATCGGTTGGGTCGATGGACGTGGTGTCCGGGTCAGAATCGGTTGAGTCGGAACGGTTCCAGCTCTTTACATGGGGCGCCCTGGGCGATCTCACGGGCGGCCAGTGCGCCGGTGATCGGCCCCAGCGTGACTCCGAGGGTGCCGTGCCCGGTGGCAACGTAGAGCCCGTCCTGTCCGTCGGCCGGTCCGATCACCGGCAGATCGTCGACAGTCGTCGGACGGTGCCCGACCCATTTGACCTCGACGTCGGTGGGCCGCCAGTTGTCGAGGTAGCTGAGTCCCTGCCGGATCACCGTCGCCAGTCGCTTGTGGTTCAGTTCGTGGTTGCGGACACCGATGTCGAAGGTCCCGGACAGTCGGACCGAGTTGCCGAAGGGGGAACAGGCGACCATGTTCTCGTACAGCTTGAGCGGATGCGTGGGCGCCACACCGGTGCCAAATGCGGTCATACTGGTGCCCTTGGCGGCTTCGAGTGGAACCTTGATTCCCAACGGACGCAGCAGCTCACGCGTCGGATAGGCTGCGGCCACCACAACCTGATCGCTGCGGAGATCACGTCCGGACTCCGTCGCGACCAGCCAACCGCGGTTCGAGTCGCGCCGTATCGTGGTGACCCTGTCGTGTTCGACGACGGTTCCGCCGTTGGCCACCAGGGATTTGGCCAATCCCTGTGTCAGGGTCTCGGGACGCACGTGGCGTTCGGTTTCCAGATGCAACACACCGGCGATGTCCCGATGCAGCGCAGGCTCGAAGGCCCGCACGTCGTCGCCGCGATATACCGAGAGTCCGCCCTGGTAGCCGAGCGAACGCATGCGGCCTGCCAGCTGTTCGTAGTGCTCGAGATTGCGTTCCTGCTTGAACACCACACCGAGTCCGTCGGTGTACTGATCGAAGCTGACACCGCGGTCGAGCAACGCATCGAAGTGGTCGAGTGCTCCGCGGGAGAACTCTTGCAGCGCAGCTGTACCCGCGGCGTTTCGCTTACGCGAACTGGCGCGCAGAAAGGACAGGATCCAGGCGGCGAAACCGGGTTCGAGGTGCGGCTGCATCCGCGCCGGACCCTCACGGGATGTGAAGCTGGCGAACGCATCTCGCACAGCTCCGGGCGCGGCTCGTGGCGTCGATAAGAATGGCGTGATCCAGCCCGCATTCCCGGCCGACGCCTGCGCACCGACTGCACCGGCATCGACGACAGTGACGTCGTGCCCGAGTTCGGATAGTTCATAGGCGCAGGCGAGTCCGACGACTCCCGCACCGACAACAGTGGTCTTCATGACTTGCTTTCTGTTGAGGGGTCGAGCAATTCGCGCACGGTTGACCGCGCGGATCGATAGGTACGGTCGAGAATCCCGGCAGCGGCGACTCCGTCATTGCGCTCGGCCGCGTCGATCAGATCGGTGAGATGACTCCAGGTGGACACGCCGCGCTCGGCTGCGTTCGCCGCCCAGATGTTCTTGTAGGGCCGGCATGAATCCCACAGGCCGCGAACCATGGTGGTCAGCAACTGATTCGGCCCGGCCGTGTACAGCGTGGTGAGGAGTTGCTCGTCCTCGGCGACCGCAGCTGCTACGTCGCCGCGGGCCGAGGCCTGCTGCAACCGATCCAGTTGGCCGCGCATGGCATCGACAACCCGGTCGTCGGCATACTCTCCGCCCGCCCGCGCGGCCGCCGGCTCCAACAGGATCCGAACGTCGTAGGTGTGTTCGAGTTCCTCGATGCTCAACTGCCGGACGGTCGCGCCTCGATACGGCTCGATGTGAATCAGCCCGGCCTGTTCGAGACGGCGAAAGGCCTCTCGCACCGGCATCTCGCTGGTGCCCACCAGGGTTGCCACCTCCCGGATCCGCAGCGGCTTCCCGGGCGCCCACTCCCCCGTCGCGATGCGCTCATGCAGCGCATGGAACACCTGATCGGTCAGGAGGGTCGAGTCTCCTCGACGCCCAAGCCGCACCGGTGCCGGTGGCGTCGAGGTGAATCCGATGGTGTCGGTCATGAGTTTGCTCTCGCGCTCGGTCCGGTTCATGCCCGACGGTGGGCCACGGCGTCGAACTCGACCTTCGAAGCACCACGGAACCTCGACACCTCGACGGTGGTGCGCACCGGCAGCCCATACGGTCCGATGACATCGAGGTAGACCTCGTTGAGAGCCGGCAGCAGCTCGATGTCGTCGACGAATCCGCTGATCTTGAGAACCGTCGACCAGTCGGCGCCGCCCGCTTGAAGTGCGTCAAAGAGATTGCTGAGCGCCACCCGGACCTGCTCGGAGAAGTCGTCCGGCACGGTTCCGTCGCGACGGATCGGGAGGGCCCCGCTGGTCCAGACCAGGTCGCCGAACGCGACGGCGGACGAGTACGGGGCCGCCGAGCTCTTCGTCGGTACGTCGAAGAGTTCGCGGCTGTCCGCGCTGGTCGTGGCGGTGACGGACTGTTGCATGTGACCTTGCCTCCATGGTCTCCGGCTTGTGATGCAGCCCACCATAAATGTGATCACATATCCCAGTCAAGTAGTTGTGATCACATATCGCCACGGGGTTTGAGGTTGAAGTCCCGAGGTGGAGCCGACGGATAGGCCGCCGTCACGCCCGGCTGAATCGCCCGACGGAGGATGTCAGCGCGACAAGTGGGCCGGTGCGGCGCCGTCGACCGTCAGGATCTTCCGGATCGCGGTCTTGGCGTTCTCGTATGACGCCCGCACCACACGCTCGGCAGTGTCGGCGTCGTTGACCCGGACAGCGGCGATCAGTTCGGGCTGATACGACCAGATCTCGACATGGCCGAGACGGTCTGGTCCGCCTGCCCACAGCGCCTTGTACGGGCGGCAGCGGTCCCACAGACCGTGGATGATGTCACGAATGATCTCATTGCCCGCAGCGCGGTACAGCTCGTCGAGCAGCGCTTCGTCATGATGCAGAGATCCCGTGACATCGCCTGAGGCAGTGGCAGATTCGATAATCGCGTAGTGTTCCTGCATGCGATCGGCGACGGCCGGGGCGGCGGCGAGTGCGCCGAGTCGGGCGGCCTCGCCTTCCAGCAGGATCCGGACGTCGTAGGCGTGTTCGAGTTCGGCCGTGTCGAGCCCGCGCACCCGGGCGCCCTTATACGGCTCGTGGATGGCCAGTCCAGACTCGACCAGCCGTCGGATCGCCTCGCGGACGGGCATGACGCTCGTCCCGACCAGGTCGGCGATGTCGCGGACCCGCAGGCGATAGCCCGGTGCGAGCTGACCGGAGACGATCCAGCCGCGCAGGGTCTCGAATACCTGGTCGGCCAACGGTGAAGCGGCGACCGTCGACGAGACGGCAGGTCCGGAAGACTCGTCGGCGCGAGTCGGTAGGTCCGCTTCAGACACAACCAAACAGTACCCGTGCGCGACCGATCGCCGATGCGGACACGGGTACCGCGCGTACGCACCTACCTTGGTCGGTGCGCTAGATGATCCGACCGCGGACGCATGCCCCCCGTACGCACCTACCTTGGTCGGTGCGCTAGATGATCCGACCGCGGACGCATGCCCCCCGTACGCACCTACCTTGGTCGGTGCGCTAGATAGTTGGGCCGCGGTCGCGTGGCGCCGAACGGCTCTCGTAGCGCATTCGACTTCGCGTTGAACACCACGAACAGGTTGCTACGCGGATAGGGCGTGATGTTGCCGGATGACGCGTGCATGCAATTCGAGTCGAAGTAGAGCGCAGAGCCCGCAGGCCCGGTCACCGTGTCGATGCCGAAGGTGTCCGCCAACACGGTGACCTCGGATTCCTCGGGGGTACCGAACGGCGGTCGATACGAGGACAGCGACTCGTCGTGATAGCCGTCCGGGGCGGCTCCGACACAGCTCACGAAACTCTGGTGTGAGCCGGGGATGATCATCAGCGCACCGTTGTAGGAGTGGTTGGGCGTCAACGCGATCGATACACTCAGCGCCCGTGGCGCGGGCATACCATCTTCGGCGTGCCAGGTCTCGAAGTCGCTGTGCCAGTAGAACGGTCCGCCCGCGAAGCCCGGCTTGAGGTTCACCCGGCTCTGGTGGATGTACACGTCGTCGCCGAGGACCTGTCGTGCGACCCCGGCGATGTCGTCGCGGGCGCAGATCTCGGCCACCAGATCACTGAGCTGGTGGACCGCGAAGAGCGACCGCACTGTGCCACCGTCGGATTCGCGGATGACACGGTCGTCGGCGCCGAGCCGGTCGGCGATGACGGCGACCTCGTCGAGGCAGTGACGGATGTCCTCGGCGTCGAGCACGTCACTGCGCTGGTGAAACCCGCGTGCCGCATAGGAACTCAGATCCTCGGCCGCCCACGGGCCGGGATCGTCGGGCGCGCCCCACACCACCGGATGTGGTCGCGGCTCCATCGGAACAGGCGCGGACAGTCGCGTGCGATAAACGTCGACCGGACCGGTTGCTGTTTGAGTTGTCACGATCATTCGATCCTTTCCCTCAATCGGCATCAATGTCACATCAATGACCGCATGTTCACTTGTCGTCGGCGCGATCGGCGCCACCTTCGAGGCTGACAGGCAATCTCGTCGAGGACAAACCAACTGCGTATCACCCTGTCTGGAGCGCAGCTCACCCGCCGGAACCTCATCCCCGGCCGGCGCGGCCCCCACCGAGACCGTCGACCAGCGCGGTCACCTCCGGTCCCGGTTCGACGCCGAGTTCGACATCCAGCACGTCCCGGTAGTGCCGGTAACGGCGCCACGCCTCGTAGCAGTTTCCCTCGTCAAGGTGAGCGCGAATGAGCGCCATGACCGCCGACTCGCGGAGCGGTTCGGCGCACACCGCCGCCAGTCCCGCGCGCGTCGCGAGACCATACTGTCGCAGGTGGGTCGAGGTTCGGCACGCCTCCTCCAGCCCCTGCACCCGCACCAGGTGAAAGGCGTCCTGGTCGTCGGCGAGCCACTCCTCGTACCAACCGGGAAGCAGGTCCCGACTCAGTAGATCTATCTGGCGGACGTCCAGCGGCGCACCGGCCAGCGCGGCATCGGCGGCCTGCCTGGCCTCATCGAGGTCCACCTGTGCGTCGATCCGGATCTCCCAGGATGACGCGCTGACCCAGTCGCAGGGGATCTGCCAGATCGCGCGACGCAGATTGGCACGGGCATGAGTTTCGGAGATCGCCGGCCACAGGCGCATACCCATCAGGCCCCGCTGCACCACGGGACCGTGGACGGCGAGATAGGCGAGGGCGCGCCGGGCTGCGGTGGGCAACTGTTCCTCAGGCGTCAACGACAATCGACCGAGTACGCCGACCCGCCGGATGCCTGCAGCACTCATGGCGTCGCCCTTCACCCCCGGTGAGGTTTCCCGTTCATGCGCGCGGACTTGAGTATCCGCGCCTGGCGGACAGCCCGCAAGACGCCACGGCAGGCAACGGTGAAGCGACGCCTACCGGACGCATTCAGGACGCACAGAGAACGAGAAAGCCGACATTTCGGCCAGATTCGGCGCATCCACGACAAACGATCGCGGACACGGATCGACTCGGACCGACGCGGACAATTTCACTGCAGGCGACCCGGCTCGGCTGTCCGACGACCGGCACCACCCGCAATGACCCGAGTTCCACACTCCGAACGACACGGAGGACCGCAATGTCGACCGACCAGTCATCGATCCTGTCGGCGCTACCGGAGACCCCGTTCGCCGAACTCCAGCCGACGGCCGAGACCGAGGAACCCGAAACGGTCGGGCTGCTGCCGTGGACGGAAAGCCCGTCACCATTCGCTGAGGCCGTCGGAACCGGCTTCGCTGCCACCGACGAACTCACCGATCAATTCGTGGACACCTTCGAGGAGTTCCGCGACGAGGCCTTCGACGAGGCCCTTGCGGAGCTGGTCGCGGAAACCTCCGAAGCGGCATCGGTAGAAGGTCATGGCGAGGCCCTCGAGGGTGTCGGCGACCGGCGCGAACAGCTCGCGGCCGCGCACCTCGGCCCGATCGAATCCGAGGCCGAGCAGTGCATCCAGCGATTCATCGACCATGTCGGGCACACGACACCGGAAACGATGAGCGAAGCCGAACTCGATCGACTCCTCGAAGGATTCGATCCCGGTCCGGCATCGTTGTCCCCGGCCGGCGAACAGTTCCTCGGTGGGCTTATCAAGAAGGCCAAATCGGTGGTCAAGAGCGTCGCTCGCGTCGCATCGGATGTCGTCGGCAAACTACCGTTCCTCGGACCGATCCTCGACAAGCTCAAGGGTCTGGTCAAGCCGTTGCTCCGGCGCGTCCTCGGGATGGCGATCGGACGCCTGCCCGCCGCGCTGCAACCCACGGCACGTGGCCTCGCCGCGAAGCTGGGCATCGCCGAGACCGAGTCGTTCGACGAACTCGAGGAGGAGGCGGCCGAGGAGAGCCTCGCCGAGGGTTTTGCGGGAGCACCGGTGGGCGTACTCGACCCGGAGACACTCGCCGAATCCTTCGACGCCGCGCTCGCCGAGGCGGTGGTCAGCCCGGAGGCGGAGGAGGGCGAGGCCTTCGGACCGGCCGATAGTGCGGCCGAGCAGACGGGGCAGGGCACCGAACTGGAACGACTCGCGGCAGCCCGTGGCCGCTTCATCACCGGGGTGCAGTCCGCCGGCCCCGACGCCGATCTCGGTCCGGTGACCGAGCAGTTCATCCCGGCGATCCTGCCCGCCCTCAAACTGGGACTACGCCTGATCGGTCGTAGCAAAGTCGTCAATTTCCTGGCCAAATATGTGGCCGGACTGATCTCGAAATGGGTGGGTCCCGCGCTGGCGCAGCAGTTGTCCCGATCACTCGTGGATGTCGGGCTCGGTGTCATCGGACTGGAGTCCGGTGGCGGCAGCCTCGAAGCCGAGACGGCGCCGGCGATGCTCGCGGCCACCGTCGAGGACACCGTGCGTCGAGTGGCCGAGCAGCCCGATCATGTCCTGGAGGACGAAACCCTGATGCAATTGGCCGTCGCCGAGGCCTTCGAACAGGCCGTGGCGGCGAACTTCCCCGCCCCGCTGGTCCGCCCGGATCTGCGTCCCGCACCGACGCTGGGCGGAACGTTCGTCACGCGGCACCCGCGGTCCCCACACGCGTACAAGAAGTTCACCCGCACCCCCGAGATCGAGGTCACCGCCGCACAGGCCGCAGCGGTTCGGACCTTCGGCGGTACCACTCTCGACTCCGCGCTCCGCGCACGCGGATTCGTGCTGCCGGCACGTTTCCGGGTCGAGATCTTCGAGGCCGGGATCGGTACCACGCTACCGACCCTCGCACGGATGGAGCATCTGCTGGGGCCGGGTGAGACTCGCGGCGCCTACGGCCGACTCCATCCCCTCACCACCGCCGCGGCGACCACCCTGTTGCGGGAACCGAAGTTGGGTGTCGACGTCCCGTCCCGGTTCCTGCAGTCTCGGCATCGAATCGCGGTCGGACAGCGCTTCTTCTGCCTACGGCCGGTCGGACAGTCGCCGGTGGCCGCCGCACCGGTCTCCCGTTCGACGACGAACTGCGATGCGACGACGCCGAGCGACCGGCGCATGCGCATCGACGTCGGTCGTGATCGGGCGCGCCTCGCGCTCTACTTCGCCGAACCCGACGCCCAGCAGATCGCGGCCGCGATGGCCGCCGACCGTACTAGTCCGGTGCTGCTCAAAGCACTCCTCGCCGCCCTGCGCGCCTCCGGCCGAGCGGTCGGTCGGAGTGACGGCGCCGTGCGCATGCGGTTACAGCCGAAGCCGACCACCGGGTTCGCACTGCGTCGCGGGGAATCCGAACTGGAGCGGTCCTGGGAAGCACAGTGGGAGAACGAGATGGAGCGCCGCGCCTGGGCGAGCCGCCCGCCGCGGCGTCATCATCACCGCGTCGCCCCCGCCCAACGCGCCGCGCTACGCCGCCGCATTCACGCGGCCGCCGGTACCGCATTGTCGTCGTGGACGCGGTCACACGGTCAGGAGTTCGTACGTGCGACTCAAGACGCGCGCTGCGGTGTCACCGTGCTGATCACCGTGCAAGGTCTCCGGGCCGCAACCCCGAACGCGGCGGCCGTCGACATCCGCGTCGTCCCGGGACGGCATCGGCCATGACCGCCGCCCTCGTCGACGACCTCGACCGTCAGCTGCAACACTGGCTCGGCGCGACCCGCGCCTGCCTGGATGCGGAGTCCTTCGCCAGCCGCCAGGCGTGGGACTCGCTGGAGCAGACTGTCGGGCTCCCGGTGCGGACGCGCCTCGCGCATACCGTCGACGAGCTGATCCGCGCCGGCCGCGCCGCCGAGAACTCCGTTCGCCTCGCCCGCACCCAACCGACCCAGGCTTCGGTCGCCGAGTCGGCGGTGGACAACTTCCGGCGTCGATACCTACAGGTGGAAACAACCTTGGCCTTCTTCGGCGCCGCGGTGAACTCACGTACCAGTCCCGGGCTGCGGGCCACCATGGCCACCCTCGACCAGCTCGCCACGCAAAGCATCGAGACCGCGCTGACCGGGACCGGGATCCCGGTCCCGCCGGTGTTGACCTATATCGGGGACGGACTGGGCGCCAGCATCATTCGAGCCGGCATCCGCCTGTGGGATCCGGGTACGGTCAATCCGGTCGCGGCCGTCAAGATCGTGCGCCACAACCTGTATCGCCCCACCTCACTGTTCCACGAAACAGGCCATCAGGTCGCCCACCTCACCAACTGGAACGACTCCGTCCGCACCGCTCTCGGCCGTGAGCTCGCCGATGACCCGGCCCTGCGCGCGATGTGGCAGCCGTGGAGTAGTGAGATCGCGGCCGACGTCTACGCGTTCTGCCTCACCGGGTACGCCGCGGTCCCGGCACTCTACGACGTCGTCGCCGACCCCCGCACCATCTTGCGCTGGCCGCTGGGTGACCCACATCCGATCGGTTGGCTACGGGTGCTGCTCGGTGTCGCCATGTGCCGCAACGCCTTCGGCACCGGACCGTGGGATGAGCTGGAACGGGCGCTGATCTCCGCCCACTCACCGGCCACCGCAGACGCGTCGACCGCCCCATTGCTCCGACGCTCACACGACCGGATCCGTGCCATCGCCGAAGCCTGTCTGTCCGCACCGGTCCCGGGTCTCGGTGGCCGGTCGATCACCACCGTCGCCGACCCGCAACGGGTTTCCCCGCAGGCGTTGTCCGAACTGGAGCGTCTGACCGGACCGGCGTTGTGGACCTCGCCGCACTGGCGCGGGACCGAAGGTATTCGGATCGTTGCGCTCGCAGGTCTTCGAGAAGCCGAACAGCCCGGCCGGGGTGGGGATTGGGTGGATCGCGCGCAGCGCTGGTTCAGTGCCCGTCCGGTCGCCGCGTGAGCCGTCACAGATCAGGAGGAACTCGCCGTGGACAACAAGAATCCGACCGTAAAGAGTCTCGATCACCGCATCAGTGGCGTCGAGGAACAGCTGTCCGGGCTGGCTGATGGGCTGGCCGGCGTCGAGGCCTCGTTGCAGGACCTCAACGACAACACCCAGGATCAGTCCGCGCGTATCTGGGCAGCCCTGGGCGTCGTCGGCGAACTCGACGGCGTCGTCAAAGGCATCGCCGAGGTCGCCGAATCCCTCACCCCCATGCGCCAGTTCGCCCCGCCGACCACCTACGAGCCGCTCGCACCGGGCGTTGCCAGAGCGCTCGGCGCCATCCGTACCGCATTGGGCGATCGGAGCCCGCTCGACTTCAACAGCCTCACCACCGACTGGGATGGCCCGGTCGGCTTCATCGGTGAACCGATCTCCGACTACCGGTCCGAGAATCGCTAGGCCTGACACACCCCGTCCCGACAGGAGCGCATCGTGATCCCCCAACTCGTCGATCAAATCGCCGGCACGCTGGCGGGCCCCGATCCCCGCGCGCAGGCTCAGGCCATGGTGCTGACCGCGGATCCGCTCGACCTCGTGCTGCGGATGGAACAGGTCTGGGACACCGCCAACATCTGGTCCCAGCCGACGTCCCCGGCCGGTCCCGCCCGCGCTGCGCTGTTCAATCTGGGCGCATTCGCCGGCGTCCCCTTGCCGACCGAACCAGCCTGGGATCACCTCATCTACGCCTATGCGATCGAGAACACCCGCGCGGCACAGATCCTCGGCCGCGTGGTGCGCGCCTTCCGCGCCGGAGAAGGCCTCGGTGTCCCTTCGGTGGCCACCCAGCGATGGCTCGATGTCACCGAGGCCCTGCTGTTCAACGCCAACAATCCGTTCCCCGCATGGCTGTCGACCAGCGGATTGCGTCCCGACGCCGAGGCGGTGCGACGCAACGCCTACTTCCGTATGTTCGGCATGGATCTCGCGCACGGCACCGACGCCAACGGCCCGTATCCTTTCGAGAAGGCCGAGGCATCCAACCGCGGCTTCGTCGCCCTGTTCGAGGAACTGCTGTTCGAGCTGTGGCGGGCCATCGAGAATGTTCGAAACCTGGTCGCAGGCAACACCACCGATGACGACCGGATCTACCGTCTGGCCGAGCAGATCCGTTTCATGCTGCGCTCCCGGCGGATCAACGGCGTGCTTGCGCGTGAGGAACTCGCCGCGACGACGGCGCTGGGTTGGGCGGAGCTGACCGTCAGCTCCAACACCCCGGTGGTCATCGACCTGAGGGCCTCGGCGACGAGTTCGGCCGACCGGCTCAAGGTCATCGGCGAACGTGTCCGGCTGAATGCGCATTCCAAGGCGGCCCAGTTCTTTTCGATGTCCGCCGAGTTGTCCTTGATGCTGCGCGCGATCGAGGGCGGGTGGATAACCGGCAGCGGCCAGTCCTGGCTGCTCTATCAGAACACCACGCCCCCCGCCGTCCCCCCGCTACCGCCAGGGCAGCGCCCGCTCGGCGTCGAGGTGCGCAGGGTCATCACCGAATGGGCGGCGGCCTCCGGTCACGAGCTCAAGCAGCGGGCCACCCCGATCACGCTGGTGCAGACGGCGGCACCGGCAGTCCGACGCTGAGACGAGGTGCGCCATGCCAGATCTGGACGGAACCGGCACCCAGTCACAGGCCTCCGACGCGGGTTGGGGTGAGCGCTCGCCGTTCGCCGATCCGGCCGAGGCCGAAACGGTGACACCGGGGGCGGCGTCGCCGTTCGTCGGCGGCGAGCAGCCGGCCGGCAGCGAAACCGCCTTCGGCGGTGAACACTTCTTCGACCCGGCACCGGCCGCCCAGGGCGAAGGGGTCGTAGGATGCGGCGGACCAGTGGCCGGGACGCCTCCGCTGATCTTCCGTGGCAGTGATGCGGCGCATTCGGCCAATCCCTGGGTCGGACGCGCGCAGACGCTGCTCAACGTGTTCCTCGCCCGATATCGAGACAGCGCCGAGACCTGTAGCGACCGTAGTAGCGCGACCCGGCAGTTCATGGTCACCATGCGCGGCAGGCTCGCGCAGATCAAACAGGATCCGCTGGTCGTGGACTGCAAATTCGGCCAGGGCACCGAGATCGCCACCATGATGTTCCAGGCGTGTCGAGGTCTCGTCCGCGACGGCAAGATCGGTCCCAAGACCTGGCCGGAACTCCTCTCCCTGGACGCGGCTCCCACCCCGGCACCGACCCCCACGCCCACGCCGACCCCCACGCCCACACCGCCCACGACCCCGGATGTGCGTGTACGCGAGGACGTCTGGCGTCTGAGCATCACCAGCACCTGGCATCCGACCATCCTGTGGTACGCCCGTGCCGTCGGTGCACTCAAGGCGCGCACCGATCCCGCCGACCCGTTGGCGTGGAGGCACCTTGGGCACCTGCACGGCGTCTTCGATCGGCCGTCCACCTGGCCGGCCGGCGCGCGGTGGAATCAGTGTGAGCACGACGGCTGGCATTTCCTGCCATGGCATCGCGCTTACCTCCATCACTTCGAACGCATTGTCCGGGCCGAGATCCAGCGTCTCGGCGGCCCGGCCGACTGGGCACTGCCCTACTGGAACTACAGCGACCCCACCCGGCGCCAGGACGTCCTGAAACTGCCGCCTGCGTTCCGCGAACGCACCCTGCCCGATGGCTCGCCGAATCCACTGTTCGAACCGCAGCGCGCCGCCGGCACCGTGAACGGCGTCCCGGTGTCCATGAACGCCGCCACCCTCACGCTCACCACCGACGATGTCGACACCGACACCGCTTTCAACGAGACCCTGTTCACCGATCCGCAGGCCTTCGTCCCCAGATTCGGCGGTGGCCGCGTCGCCGCACCGCACCACGACGGCAGCGACGGTCGAGGCGGACGCGGGCTACTCGAATCCCGACCACATGGCTGGGTGCACAGCCGGATCGGCGGTCTGATGGGCCAGTTCGAGACGGCGGCCGAGGACGCGATCTTCTGGTTGCACCACGCGAATATCGACCGGCTGTGGGAAGCCTGGCTCCGGAGCGGATCCGGCCGAGCCAATCCCACCCAAACCGACTGGCTGGATGTGACCTGGCGCCTCGGAGCCGGCGCGGCGCTGACCACGATCCGAACTCGAGACCTGCTCGATCCGCGTAGCGCACCACTCGGATACCGGTACTCGGACATGCCGATCACCCCGACTCCCGAGGTGGCTCTCGAAGCCGATACCGGCGGCGCGGGCGAGGGTCCGGCCCGGCCACCTGAACTCGTCGGTGCCAGCTTCGAGGCGATTCCGCTCGGACCGCAACCCACCTCGGCCAGGGTGAGCCTAGGTGCTCCGGCCGGTCCGTCGGCGGAGTTGCTGCGCCAGTCCGAGGCCATTCCGGACGGCGTCCGCGTCTACCTCCGACTGGAGAACATCACCGGCACCCGCGTACACACCGCGGGGGTCTTCGTCTACCTGAACATCCCCCCGGGCGGCCGACCGGCCGACTATCCGGACCGGCAAGCCGGTGCGGTGACCATGTTCGGGGTCGTCGAGGCCTCCCGCGCCGACACCGGGCACGGCGGTAGCGGAGTCAGTACCACCTTCGACATCACACGCATCGCGCGTGCACTCGCCGTTGCCGGCCAATGGGATTCGACGAAACTCGACGTCACCTTCGTACCGGCGCCGGACTCGGCGGGCAACGTCGGAGTTGGGGACGTCAAAGTCGGACGCGTGAGCGTGTTCTACGCATGACTCCACCCACGACGCTCGGCGGACGCGTCGGACCGCTGACCCAGTTGCACTGGCACCATCCGGAGTGGCCGGTGTACGTCGTGGCGCAGTTCGGCTGGCTGGTCATGCTCGTACCTCTTGTCGGCAACCCGGGTCTGATGACCCACGGGTCGGCACATCCAGGAGTCATCGGCCTTGCCATCGGTGCGGTGGCCATGTCATGCGCGATGATGGCACCACTCGTCCTTGACCGGTGCCATCACCTGGCGGTGTCGAGTCTGTGGACGCGCCGCTACCGTGCCATCGGCGCCTACCTCGTCGGATATCTCGGGGTGTGGGCCGTGGTCGGGTGTGCGATGGTCGGCATCGGCCATCTGGCGGCCTCGGTGTTCGGTCGGATCCCGGTGGTGGCGACCGCCGCCCTGGTGGCGATCGGCGTCGCCTCGGGAGACGGTCATCGGCGACGTCTCGCACGATGCTCGGCCACCCGACCACTGGCCCTGTCCGGATGGCGCGCCGATCGTGATTGCGTCGTCGCCGGCGTCGCGATGGCAGGCCGGTGCGTGGCCACCTCGTGGGCGCTGATGCTGCTGGCCATGGTCCAGCACGGATTGATCGTCGCGGTGCTGGCCGCCGCCGTGGTACTCGGCGAGCGACGAGGTCCCCTCACCCACCGCAGTGCATGGTGGTGCACGGTCGGCGTCGGGATCCTCGCGACCGTGCTGACGCTGAGCGCGTACGGTGCCGGCATCGGCGCGCTGCCGCAACCGCATGGCGGGCACTGAGTTCCCCGGCGTCATTCCGTCGTTCGACGTCAGCCGGATCGGCTCGGGTGCAGCGCAATTCAATCGAATGAACTCATGCCATCCGGCTGAACGATTAGCCGGTGCCGGGGCTTTCGCCGTGGCGTTCGGGCCGGTTGTATCGACGGCACACCCCCAAAGGAGCACACCATGAACCCCCGACGCATCGCCACCACCCTCGCCGTCTCGGCCGCCGCACTCGGCCTCGGAGCCGGAGCCGGACTGGCCCAGGCCACCCCCGGCCAGTACACCATCGGCGGAGACGTCCGTGTCGTCGTCGCCGTTTCCGACGGCAACTGCGCCACCGTCACCTGGCCCAAGGGCACCACCTCGACGATCTGCGACACCGAGAGCGTGATTCAGAACGACATCACCTCGGGCGACCGTTTCGGCGCGTCGGTGATCAGCTACTCCGGCGGCGGAGTCGCCTGCTCGGTTGTCGACATCTCCAGCGGCGACATCATCTACAAGGACGCGGCCGGCCCCGGCGCCTCCGCGGACTGCCTGCGTAAGGCCAACTGAGGTCCGCCACCACCGCTGATGCCCGCCGGGACGATACGCGCCACACGCGGATCGTCCCGGCTGTCGTATATCCCACACACCGTTTGCCGAGATTTTCAAATCGGTGATAGAAAATACTGGTTGATCCGATCAACTCCGTGCCACCACCCAGCAAGGAGACGCCCCCCCCCCGTGCCCACCATCCGCCGACGAGTAGCCCTGGTCGCCCCCGCATCGGACGAACGCAAAGCACGCAAGGCGCTGTCATCAGCCGCCGACGAGGTCATCCTCGACCTGGAGGACGCCGTCACGCCCGACCACAAGGAGTCGGCGCGCACGACGGCGGCCCGGCTGGTCGCCGAGTTCGGGACGACCCGCCCTACGTCCATCCGCATCAACGGTTTCGACACCCCGTGGGTCGACGCCGATCTCGCGGCCTGCGCACAGATGGGACCGGCACTGACGTCCGTGGTGCTGCCCAAGACCGAGTCGGCGGCCCAACTGGCGCACGCCGCCGAGCAACTCGGCGACAGCCCCGCACGCCTGCAGGCGCTGATCGAGACGCCTGTCGGCATCCGCGACGTCGACGACATCTGCCGCGACGCCCCGCGCCTGGACGCGGTGATCCTCGGTTACGCCGACCTGGGGGCCACCCTGGGCCGACCCGCAAGCGCACCCCGGACGGTCTGGCATCCCATCCAGGATGCGCTGCTGGTCGCGGCTCGCGCCGCGGGCATCTCGGTGATCGACGGCCCGCACCTCACCATCGCCGACGACGACGGGTTCCGGTCGGCGAAGATCTGGACCCGCGATCTTGGATTCGACGGCACCTGGGTCATCCATCCCGCCCAGATCGACACGGCCACAGACCTGTTCACACCCAGTGCCGAGGCGGTCGCCGACGCCCGCCGAGTACTCGTGGCCTTGACGGAGGCGGCCGCCCGAGGCGAGGGTGCCGCCGCCCTCGACGGCCGGATGCTCGATGAGGCGCTGGCGGTCACCGCGCGCCGGGTATTGGCCAACCACACCGGAGACTGACCCGCCGACCGCGGTGGGGGGGGGGGGGGGGGCCGGGGGGCCCCCCCCCCCCCCCCCCCCCCACAA
>NZ_JASXSH010000026.1 GCF_030315745.1 Gordonia heveisoli
GTGGAGCTAAGGGGACTCGAACCCCTTCAAAATAGGCCATTCGTGCAGGTCAGAGCATTTTCGTCGGTCGCGCATGTGCTTTTGGCGACACGCCCTGACCAGGCATGATCGAGCTTGGCGTTTCCTAGGAAACATCTGTCGCCGCAGCCTCGCTACCCTCAGTCCATGCCCACGACCGAGGTGACCCCGACCCGCTGCCCACATGGTCATCCGTGGCGACTCGACGGCCACACGTTCCTCATCGGCTGGGACAACAAGCATGACCCGCCGTGCCGCGTCTACCACTGCCAGACCGAGGGCTGCGACGGACGCTGGTGGGTCGAGGAGATCCGCTGGCGCGAGGGCTGACCGCGCCCCATCCACCACCCGCCATGCACGACGGCCACGAGCGCGATGATGTCCAGCCACATGCAGAGATGACGCAGCGGGGACGCCGGCGGTTCCGTCAGTCGTCGAGCTCCACCTCGGGGAGCTGATCCACGAGCGCGCGGCCAAGCTCCTGTGGCGTCATTCCGAGCCCGGCGGCGAGTAGAGGGATGTCCTCGGCGGCGACCGACGTCTTGCCGTTCATCCGGTTGGTCACCCATCGGTGGTCGGACTGCCCGAGGCGTCGGGCGAGTTCGCGGCCAGTGACCTGCTTGCGGGCCATGAGGGACCGCAGCTCCTCGGCGACCGACTGCTTCGCCGCCTCGTTGTCATTCGCCTTCGCTACCACGGGCACCAATTTAGCCGTTTGGGTTGACGTTTGGTTCATGTGGGCTATTGTAATGCTCACTGAGCTATTGACAAGTACGTCTGACGATTGAAAGGAACACCCCATGAAGCACCTCATCCTGGCCGCCGCCGCATCCCTCGGCCTGCTCGTCGCCGCCCTGGCCCTCGACACCGCCCCCGCGTCCGCCGTGTCGCCGTGCTCGATGGCGATCCCCGGCAGTAGCGCGCCGTGCCCGCCGTCGATCGCGCCGGGCGAGTCGCACGACATCGGTGGTGGCGCGAACACCGACGCGATCGGCCAGCCCGAGCGTGAGCACCCGCTGTCGACGTACGTGCCGCCGGCACCGTCTGCTCCCGAGGCCGAGGAGGAGGAGCCGACCGAGGAGCCGACCGATCCCGAGGAGCCCGCCGAGCCGTCGGATCCCGCGCCGGGTGACGGCGACACCGAGTAGTCGCAGACGAAAAATAGCGCCCCACCTGCACAAATGGTGGGGCGCTATTTCTTCCGCTATTCTTCCCGCGCCTGGACGAGCTGCTACCCGGATGGGACACACCCCGCCGCTGAGACGCAGAAATCCGCCCCACCTCGAATGCCGAGATGGGGCGGATTGGTCTTGAATGTTGGTCCAATATGTGGCACCATATTGGTATGAGCGAGAGCGGTTACCACGTCGAGATCGAGGCAAAGGCCGTCAAGGCCCTGCAGAAGATCGCTCGGGCCGACCAGCGTCGAATCGTGTCGGCCGCGCAAGCTCTCTCGATCAACCCCCGACCGGACGGCTGCAAGAAGCTCACTGCCCAGGATGCCTACCGCATCCGCATCGGCAACTACCGCGTGATCTACGTTGTCGAGGACGCGGTCCGCATCGTCACCGTCACCCGCATCGGACACCGCAGGGAGGTCTACGACCGATGAATGATCCCACCCCCCATCTGGTCCCCGTCAGTGAGGCCAAGGGCAAGCTCTCCGAGCTCGTCCGGGCAGCCGATGACGAGAACGTGATCATCATGACCTATGGGCGGCCCGCCGCAATCCTCGTCTCGGCCCGCCGCTACGGAGACCTCATCGAGCACATCGAGGATCTTGAAGATCGACTCTCGGTATATGAGCGCGAGCACCTGACTATGTCTCTCGACAAGGTCGTCGCCGAACTCGGGCTCGACGACGACTGAGGCTCACGACGCCGAGGTCACAGGCCCCGGTATCGCAGGATCGGCGTGACGTCCACGCTGAATGCCTGTGATCCGTCGTTGATGGTGAGGGAGACAGGCAGTAGCTCGGTGCGTAGCAGCGTCGAGCCGCTGAGGATGCCATAGCGGTCAATCACGGTGCCATTCGCGACAGTGCTCGCGGGCACGGTGATGGTCGCGGCCGAGCCGGTGACCTTTCCCCACGTGAAGCCGTCCTCGGTGACTTTCGCGGAGCTGCCCCAGGTGGTGTCAGCGTAGACGGTGCCGACGCGGGTTGCCCCGACGTAGAGGCCGATCCGGTTGCCGAGTGCCTTGATGGCGTCGACGCAGGCGAGTAGGTGTGCGTCCTGGTAGGTCGCGGTCATTGTTGTTGATTCCCTTCACTATTGGCGTGCGCAGCACCATGCCTGGCCGCGCGCACCTTTCTGTCCATTGCCTGCAGCAGGGCTTCCGCCGTAGCCGCCCGAGCCTGGCGGGTTGGACGCGGCGTTGGAGGTGTTGGCAGCGCCGCCGGTATAGGTCTGCCCGTTGAGCGTGAGGTCCTTGCCGGAGTTGGCGTTGCCGGTCGAGGGTGCGGCGCCGGTCCGGGTGCCGCCATTGCCGCCGCCACCGGAGACCGCTTGCCCTGCTGCGCCGGTCACCAGCGTGGTGCCGGAGTAGCTGATAGTGGTGGCCGTTCCATTCGTTCCCGCGCTAGAGATGAGGACGGACCCGGCACCGCCCGCACCTCCGTCTCCGACGACGATCGTGAGAGCGGTTGCGGTCCAGGGGATGTGCACGCCGCGCTCCAGGGTGGTCCAGGCGTAGCCACCCGCGCCGCCACCCGAACCGCCGAGTACTGTTCCCGCACCGCCACCGCCACCGCCACCGCCCAGGGCGACGAGGTCGATGTAGCGGCACCAGACGGGGATCGTGTAGGTGTAGGTGCCGACCGTCGAGTAGGTGGTGAGCGCGGCGGCGACCGCAGAGAACCACCCGGTCGCGGCGTCGCCAGCGCAGGCGCCGTCACGCCCCGGAGTCGCGAGCCGTCCGAGCTGTGTGAGGTCACCCAGCACGCCGCCATCACGGCCGGGGGTGGTGGGCTTCGCGGTGGCCAGATCGGAGCCGACCGCGCCATCACGCCCGATCAGGCCCAGGTGCGCGAGGTCGGAGGCTACCGCTGCATCACGTCCGGTGAGGTGCGGGACGATGCTGGCGAGGTCGTCACCGGCCATGTTGTGGCGTACCGGAATGCGGACCTCGAAGTCCTGCGTCGGGTCGAGGCCCATGTAGAGGCTGTCACCGACCGCACCGCCGTCGCGTCCGGTGAGGTGCGGGACGATGATGGCGACGTCTGAGCCAACCGCACTGTCGGTGGCGGTGGCTTGCGGCACGGCAAACCACCCGCGCCGCGCCGCCGGTGTCGGTGTGGCCGGTCCGTCGGCACTCCATCCGAGTCGGGCGGGGATGGTGACGTCGGGACCGTCAGGGGTCCAGGGCATTACGGTCCGGGGAATCCGAGCCGCGCGACCTCGATGCCACCCTCATCGGTGACTATGAGGGTGTGCCAGTTCGACGGGTAGCCGGTCTCGCCGGGCGGTGTGCCGCGTGTGATGGTGTACGTGTAGCCGGGCACGTCGGGGATCGTGAGCGCGCCGACATTCGTTGCCTCGGCGAGTGTTTCGTCTGCCATGTGCTGCTCTCCTATGCTGCGGCGACCATGCGGCCGGTGAATGCCGCTGACGGCCCGCCGATTGATCCGACATCGGCCTGCCCGTACGTGGCAGACGGGTAGGCGCCGTCACCGCCGCCGACGCTGACGGCACTGAGGTTGGTCTGAGTCGCGAAGATGAGGGGTTGAATCACGTCCCCGCTGGCGAGATAGATTGTGGTTGTCGCACCAGACTGTAGAGGCCCAACGGCGGCGGTCGAATTGACGGAGAGCCCCCACTGTGATGTCGCATGCTTGTCAGATGTGGATTCTGTACCGCTACTCACGACGCTACCCGCGCCGGGGACGACCCATCCTGTCGACACGGTGCCGGTGTAGCGGTATGCCTCAGCTGATCCGATAATCGAAGAGCATGTCAACTGCACCTCATACCAGCCGGCGTTCGTGATGGTGATGGTGCCGGTGCCGAGGGTGGTGACGGTGCAACCGACCGCGAGATCCTGGGACGTGAGGAACGACGACGGCAACGCCGCTGATGCACCGGCGGATACGGCCAGTGTCGAATATCCACTGGTGCCCTTGCGTAGTCGCCACGATGGGGTGCTCACGCCGGACGCCGCCGAGGTCCAGTCAGCCATGCCGAACGCGGCGATCGTGAAGGAATCGGCCTGCTTATTGCCGTACCAGAATCCGAAGTTCGCGGTGCCCCGCTGCTCGACGAGTGCTGCATATCGGTAGCTCGCTCCCTTGCTGATCGCGGTGCCGGTGTTGGTGTAGGAGATGACCACCTTGCCGTTCACCGACACCGAATAGTTTTCCGCGCCATCCGATTTCAGGCGCACGATGTCGCCCGGCGCGTTGGTGCGGCTGAGTGTGGTCCAGGCTGTAGACCCGTACTTGCCGAGCGATACCGTCGTTGCGGTGACCAGCACGTATACGCCCGACGTGCCCGCCGAGTTGCAATGCACCTGACAGCCCGATGCCCAACTCTTGCCGAAAGACGCGTCGGCAGAACCGAATACAACATAGGCCGACTGTACGTCGGTGTTGAACTGGTGCGACGAATGCGTCGGCGTGATGTAGACACCATCGCCCGCACCGGACACGATGCCCACATACCCGTTCGATCCTCGAATGCGCAGCGACGACGACTGCCAGTCGCCCGATGACAGCGTGGCTCCGTCGGCCCCCGCGAACGTCGTCTGCCAGGACATGCCCGTCAAGCTGTTGCCGTCAGTCGGCTGATTCGCCGAGATCACCGCGTTTGCGTTAATCGCCGCCTGCGCAGCCTGATTCGCCAGCGAGTAGACACCGAAGATCGTGCCCAGCAGATCCGAGATCGCACCCGTACCCGCCGCCGTCACCGCCGAGATGTCGGAGGTGATCGCCGAGTTGATGTTCGTTACCACGCTCGCGATTGCATCGTCGAGACCGGTGTCGTTGTCATCGAGATCAGCCAGTTTGCCCGCCAGCCCCGAGACCTGACCCTGACCAATGGATATCGCGCCAAGCAGATTTGGGAGTGGCGACGACACCGTGCCGCCGGACAGCAGCGTCTTGAGCTGGTCGCCGAAATCGAGCATGTCCTCGATCGCGTCCTCGATGGTCGAGCGCGCCTGACCGGTCAGCTTCTCGATCAGATCCTTGATCCACGCCAGCGCATCCGCGATGTCATCGCCGAGGCCCCCGAGATCGCCGACGAGGTTCGCGATCCACGCCTGTGGCAGCGACGTCGCGGTCTTGCGCAGGGAGACGTCATCCCAACGGATCTCGCCGCCGGTGGCCGCGGCATAGACCCGCAGCCGCACCCGCACCGTGTCGACACCCGCGGGCACCGTGTAGTCGCCGCCGATCTGCGCCCACCCCGCCGTGCCCGAGGTGACCGTGCCCACCGCCACCGTCGCCACCGTGGTCGCACCATTCAGCGCCCACACCTGCAGCTCAGCGAGCGTGCCCGAGCCCGTCAGTCCGGTCTTGCGGACCTGCGCGGTGATGTTGAGCGTCTGGCCCTCCGACACCGGCACAGCCTCCGACGTACGCACCGACGTCACCCCCGACGCCACGCACAACGCACAGCCAGCCACCGTCACGCCGTCGGAGTTATCCCACGACCAGCCGTCACCCTCGTCGAGCGTGATGCCCTCGCGGAATGCGCCCTCGGACAGGAGATTCGACGACGCCTGATTGCTCAGCGCGCCGAGGGCGAGTTGCGGAAGGCGGGCCGGGTTGATGATCCCGGTGGCGAAGGTGCGCAGTATGCCGATCGTGTTCTGGATGGCCAGGAGGAACGCGTCGGTGCCGGTGTAGGTTCCGGCCACCGCGTGCTGCAGCTCCTCGAAGTTAGCCGCGATCTGGGCCCAGCCGTCGACGACATCATCGACTGTGGGCAACCCGACGGTCACGCCCGACGCGAGTTCGAGCACCTTGCGCAGCGGGGCGAACAGGTTCTGGATGAACTCCAGGATCGGATCGTCACCTGTGTACTCGCCCAGCATCGCGTCCCACAGGTCGACAAACCTTCCGACGAGTGGCAGATCGGAGATCACATCGTGCGCGAGGTCGAGCAGGTCGGCGGGCTTCGTGATGGTCGCCGGATCGGCGGCCGCCACCGCGGCCTGAAACTTCGAGACGACGTCGACAAGCAGGCCGAGCGGTCCGCTCGTGTCGCCCGCGGCGCCCGTCATCTCGCCGCCCAGGAACGCCGGGAACCGGGCAGCCATCAGCGCCCGCAGTTGCCCGGCCGAGTGCCCCTGCAGTGATGTGCCGAGCTGGCTCGGATGCACGACGCCCTGCGGCAGATCCTCGGGACCAGTTGTCCCCCAGGGGAGATTCGGAGTGGTCACGCGGCGGCCTCCTCGATCATGCAGGCCAGGCGGCCGACGTGGCCGCCGGTGATGTAGTCGGTGGTGTGTGCGGTGCCGAGGTACCCGCGTGCGTACCCGGCCGCCGACAGCAGGCCAGCGAACGCAGCAGGGTTGCGCCACCACTGCTGCATCCGGCGCGCATCGAGCACGTCACGCAGCACGTCCTCACCCCACTGTCTGGCGGCGGCGAGATCACGGACGCTCATCCATGCGCCGAGATCGGCGAGTGACCGCAGCGGCGACCCCAGCGGCAGGTCAGCGATCGGATCACCGGGCGCGTACACCGACATGCGTCGGCATGGGACCGACAGCGCCCCGGCGATTCCCGAGCGGCCGAGGTGCACCGGATGGTGCGGGTCACCGAGGGTGGCCACCGCGAGCGGGCGATCATCAGACCCGACCAGACGCGCGTAGGCCACCGCGACGGCCGCGCCCTGACTGTAGCCTCCGACGATGACCGGGCCGTCGACGTCACGCGCCGCGTCGGCCAGCTCATGCACACCGACCGCGACCGACTCGGCGTAGGCCAGATCGCCTGTCGCAGTAGCCGGGCCGAAGCTCGCCGGATAGTCGACGTAGCGCCACGACAGTCGATCGCCAAGTGTGCGGCGCAGCGACTCCGACACCGCCGAGCGCGCACCCGGCCGCGACCACGTGCCGTCGCACCAGAGCAGCATCGTCACTGCATATCCTCCGGGTGATGCTTGGCTGCGATCCGATCCTGCCTGGCCGCCGACGCGCGTAGCTCGACCATCGACGACTCGACGACACGAGCGAGCGACCGTAGTTCGCCCGAGAGCCTGTCGACCTTCGTGTCCACCTGATCGACCTTGCGTTCGTTGCGGTCCAGGTCATGGCGCAAATTCGAGGTGTGGTCGTTGGCGACCTGTTCTTTGATGACCTCGACGCCCGCCGCCAGCTTCTCGTGCTTGGCGGTGGCCCGCGACGACTGGATGCGCGTCACCACTACCGTCGTCGCCGCCGGAATCGCCACCGCCAGTAGCAGTCCAAGTAGGCCCCAGATGTCATCGGGCAGTAGGCCGGGCGTGCTCACTCGTGCCCGCCCGTCGGTGTGTGGCGGGCCGCCAGTGCGTTACCACCAGCACCGAGGAGTACGCCCGCGAGCGAGATCCACAGTGCCACCTCCTGATCGGAGATCACGCCATACGCGGCCAGAAGCGGCACGACCGTGGCGAGTACCTGATAGATGCGCAGGCGGCGCTCAGGGGTCAGTGTCATGACGGGTCAGCCCTTCTGTTCGATCTTCACTGCGCCGCTCGGATCCCAGACGAGCGTGCCGTTCTCGAAGTCCTGCCGCCGCCCCGTGCCATCGACGTACTCGTCAGAGATCGGCCAGCCCAGTGGGCCGGCCTCATACCCCTCGCGCGCCCACCGCGCACCAATGACTCCGTGCACGTAGAAACCGGGTTGTCCGTAGCGGCGGTAGAGGACGCCACCCTGGAACGCCTGCACGTCGCCAACTTTCGGGGCGGTGGCGATCGGCAGGATCGAGTGAAATGCGGTCGGGTACCCCAGCGGGCCGCGTTCCCAGTCGAGTGCCTCGTAGGCCTCCATGAGGAGCTTCGGGATCGGTCGCGCGCCGGTGGTGGGATGCCAGTACACCGAGCCGTTCTCAAAGTGCGCGAATCGTCCGACGCCGTCCTTGCACGCGGCCTCGCCGGTGGTGATGCGTTTGCCGAGCCAGGGCGATTTCGCGGCGATCTCGTTGATCTTGTTCACCGGCGGAACGACCTGATTCTCGGCCCCGGTGACCAGCGCCTTGAGGTCGGCCTCGAACACGTCCCAGGGGAAGCTCGGGCCGACGTCGGTGTGCGTGCCGATACCGAGCACCACGGTCACGTAGTTGTGATCGGAGATACACGCGGTGCGACCGAGTTTGTACGGGCGGCCGTTGACGACCAGCCGTATGTAGGGGTACTTCTTGGCGTCCTCGACCGCGGTCCACGCGGCGATGCGAATGGCGTTGCGGAACTTCGAGAGCCAGACCGACCGAGACTGTGCCGCACGCGAGCCCGCGAAGCACAGGTTGATCGACTGCGGGTTGGCGTCGAGGACCGACCAGGAGCCGTAGTCGGTGTTGACCATTGCGGCGCGGGTGCTGTCGTCGACGATGTAGTGGTAGGAGAACGCGCCGGAGTTGTTGCCCGATCGCGCGAGGTTCTCGGCGGTGGCCGAGCCTTCCTCGGTATGCAGGAAGAAGTTGATAACTCGTGCGCCCCACCGGTTGGACTGATTCGGACCGAGCAGGTTGACGTCTCTGAATGTCGGTTTCGCAGCCATGATTGCCTCCTCGGGCATGACGAGATCCCCACGGCCGGGCGGTCGCAGGGTGGTGTGGTGGGTGGTCAGTCGGCCCGGACGACGCCGAGCAGCTTCTTCGGGATCCGCGCGGGCCGCTTCGGCGCCGTGCGGACTGCTGGGGTCTCCTGCGGTGCGAAGTGATCGACCGGCGCGCGGTCGGCCACCTCGGCGGCCGCGGTCTGCTCGCGCACCTTCTCGGCGACCCAGCCTGGCAGGATCTCGACGTCGGCCGCGATCTCGCCGGTCTGGCGCACCCCGAAGTCGTCGAGTTTGGCCGCGATGTTGCGGACCACCTCAACCGGCATCGGGTACGGCTGTTGGTTGGCCGTGAGCAGCGCGGTGATGAGTGCGCCGGTCAGCTTCTCGATGCGCTCGTTCTTGTTGTCCGTCATCCGATTCCGATCTCCTGCACAGTTGACATGAGCGTTCCGACGAGGCCGATAGCCTTCTCGATGGCGTCCTGCTGGGCGCGACGGTCGCCGAACTTGGCCTTCCAGACCTGCGGCTCGGACCCGCCGAGCGGCAGCGACAGTTCGCGACACCGCATCACGAACACACGCGCGCCGAGGTGCTTCGACGTCGCGGGCACCCGGTCGCCGAGCCACCAGTGGCCCTGGCCGCGGTCACCGATCTGCCACGGCGCGGCGCCGGCGGCCTCGAAGGTGTATGCCGTGGACGGGTCGGTCTCGCGGCGACGGCGACGAAGATCCATGATCGCCGCCGGGGTGTATGCCTGGGTGACGCCTTCGGCGGCAGTCTCCAGGTCATGGCCCCAGCCCTGCTTAGCCACCCGGTCGAGCAGCGGCACCGTCATGTAGGCGAGGACCGAGTCCTTCAAGATCGGCATGAGGAAGGCGTTCAAGATGTTGCCGAGGCTGCCGACGCCGTAGCCCTGGAACGAAATGTTGTCGCCGAGAACGTCACCGGCATAGCCGACCACTGCCTCAAGTAGCTCATTCACACCGGGCATCGACGCCCCGCCCGCATGGATCGTGCACGGCCCGCCGGCGCCGCGCGCCAGCTCGAATCCTTCGCGACCGGTGATCTTCCCGGCGCGGTAAGTCGCGTACGGTCGCGGCGGCTGCGAGGACAGGACGCCCGGCAGCCGGTACCCCTGGACGTCGACGGGCTCACCGGTGAGCAGGTCGTAGCTGTCCTCGACGTAGTTGCTGGTGACATTGGCAATCGCCCGAGTCATGCCGGTGGCGAGGTTGCCAGCGATCGACGTACCCGAGCGCCAACCGGACTTGTCGACGATGTCGACGAACAAGGTGCCCTGACGCCAGTTCGTGCCCGCGCCCGGGAATGGCTCGGGATCGCCGTCGAGGTAGCGGCGCGGAACGACCATCAGCTCAGCGTCTTCGAGGATCGGCGCCATGACGTCGAGCCAGCTCTGCTTGATCGTGCCGGTGATGATCGTCGGCGGCGCCACACTGTCGGTCAGCTTCCGTGGGATCGGCACGATCTGCGCCTCAGCCCACAGACCCTCGGTCCAGGTCGACAGATCGAGCAGGTCGAAGTTCATGTTGAAGTTGGTGCCCTGGTTGCGAAGGACGTTCGCGCCCAGCGTCATCAGCCCGCCCCAGTCCGCGGGCGCGTAGGCAAACTGCACCTTGGGCTGCTGGATCAGCGGCGGCGGCAGGAACGGCGACGCCGCCATCTGTACATGCTTGAGCCGCTGCATGTCGTCCTGGAACTCCAGGATCACCCGGTCACCGTCCGACGATTCCTTCAGCGTGACACCGGTCTTCGGGTCAGTCTGGCCGCCGATCCGCGCGCCGTCCTTCTCCACGATCGTGTGGATGTTCGCGCCGAGGGCCGCCTGCTCGACCGCCCATCGGGCGAGGTAGGTCGAGCGGTGGGCGTCCATCGCCTCCGACTCGGCCCAGTCCATGAACGCGGCGAGGTCGGTTCCGGCGTACGGCCGCACCGGCACGGTCTCGATCGGCAGCTCGTAGTGGATCGACCCGGTCTCATTTTCCTTGAGGTTCATCGAGCCGTCGAGTACCGCCGACCAGCGCGCCCGCGACACCGTGCCGCGGTAGTACCAGTTGCCGGTGTACAGACGGATTCGTGCGGGCCGCGACGTCCGCTCGATGCGGGTCTCGCGGATCTCCTCGGCCCACTGCGCGAAGTCGTCGAGGTCGGTACCGGTGAACGCGACGACGACGCTCATTCCAGGCCGCTCTCGGCCGACCAGAACCGGCGCAGACGTAGCTTCGCCTTCGCCCCGGCCGGACCGTTGATCGTGACCGGCAGCAGGATCGGATCTTCCGCGGTGCCGGTGTAGGGCGGGATCCAGTACAGCGGCTCGACCCCGCCCATCACGCCGTCAGCGTTCGACAGATCGGCCGCAATGTAGGGATCCATCAGCGGATGGGCCATCACCGACCAGAACTGGTCGATCGGCTCGCCGTTGTTGACCGCGATCATCCGGGCGTCGTGCATCCCCGGTGTCCACTCGACGTCATGCTCCTGCTCGTTGCCGAACCCGAAGTCGGCGAAGCTGAACGACGCCTCACCGCCGGTCGCGACACCCGGATCGAACGCCCAGATCGGCCACGCGTCCTGGTCGGTCGGATTCCACACCGGCAACCAGTACGTGGCCTCTCCGCCCGCATGTGCTGGAGTCGTCACCTCGTGAGCGGCCGACTCGTACCGCGGCTCGAACAGGTCCGCGGTGATCAGCGCCCGCGCGTGACCCTCGGCCTCCCAGTCCTGCTCGGGCGAGAACTCGATCTCGCGCTGCAGGCTCGGACGCAGCCACCGCGCCCCTGAGAGGCTGGAGGTGTAGCGGAACCGCACCTTCTTGCGGCGGTGCATCGAGCCCCAGAGCTTGCGGACCCGCGACACCTGCACGGCGACCCCGGCGCCGATGTCGTGGATGTTGAGCGCGATCACCAACTGGCCCACCGGTACGTCGGTACCGCCGTCTCGACCACCGATCTGTCCGGCCGGCGAGATCGTCCGTGACTTGAAGCCGGTGCCGAAGATCCCCTGTGGCGACTTGTCGAGCACGATGCCGTTGTCGAGCACCGCGTCGTCGGTCGGGCTCTGGACGACGATCGAATCGCTCTCGCCGATCAGCGCGATCTCTGCGATGGGCATCTATCCGACTCCTGCCAGTCGTGCCGCCGCGCGGCGCTGTTGGTCCTTCTGCGCACGGAGGAACGCGTCCTCGACCGTCGCGGTCTTGATCTGGTACGTCGTGACGTCGAGTGCCCGGATGGCTGCGAGGATCTGATCGAGTTTCGCGACAGTGTCGGCGTCGCCGCGGTTCGGCTTGAAATCGCGGTCGACCATCGTCTCGAAGGCGTCGGTGTGCCGCGGCGACAGCACACGCTCGGGCTTGATGACGTTCTTCGGGAGCAGGCCGAGACCGTTGGCGAGACCGCCCTGGTCGTACCAGTGCGGATTCTGCGCCTGCCAGAACGCCCACGCCTTCGACGGATCCTTGTACCGCTCACCGATGTACTCGGCCCAGGGCCCGGCCTGCGCGGCGGCGTCCGGTGTGAAGTACGCCGGCCACCGCTTCTTCTTGTCCTCGCCGAGGAGCTGACCGAGTCCGTAGGCACCCGATGCCTTGTTCGTCGCGTCGACGAGCCAACCGGATTCGCCGTTGCCCAGGCGCAGCGTGTCGAGCCACTTGTCGCCCGTCCAGCCGCGCTTCTGCCACTCGGCCCAGACGGCGGCCTTCGCGCCGGGCGTGCCCGCGGCGATGCCGCCTCCCGGGACGTCGGTGATCAGCCCGACGGCAGGCTGCGGAGACGGATTCCCGCGACCGGCGAGGTCGGCCCGATCGAACTCCTGCTTCTTCGCCAGATCCTCGTTGTTGTGCTTGACCTTCATGTCCGCGATGTCGCGGTCGTACTGCAGTTTCAGCGACTCCGACTGCCGCTTGTACTCGTCAGCCGACAACGATCCCGACTTCTTCTGGTCTTGGAGCGCCTTTTTCGCATCGTCGTACTGCTGCTTGCGCGCAGTGACCGACTGGTCGTATGCCTGCTTGCGCTGCAGCTTGTCGTCCTCGTACTGCTGCTTGAGCGCCAGATCGGTTCCGCCGCCGCTCTTGTCGCCGCCGGACGAGTCCTTGCCAATCGACTTGTTGTACGTCGCCTTCGCATCGTCGAGCGCCTTGTCGTACTCCTGCTTCTTGGCCTGCTCGTCGTTCTCGTGCTGATGCTTGAGGTCGTTGAGCTTCTGCTCATGCTCGGCCTTGCTGATGCGCTTCTGCGTGTAGTCGTCGTCGATCGCCTGCTTCGCGCGCTGATACTCCTGCTCGCGCTGCAACTTCGCCTGGTCGTACTCGTCCTTGAGCCGCTTCTTGTCCGAGTCGTACTGCGACTTCGCGCGCTCGCGCTCCTCCTTCGACACCTTCGGGCCGCCCGAGCCGTCACCGTTGCGCTGGTTGTTGTACTCGTTGATCGCCTCCATCCACGGTGGCGTGTCATTGATCCCGGTGACATCGAACAGACTCTTGGCCTGGCCCTCGAAGAACTCCTTGCCGAACAGTCCGGCCCACCCCGACAGCGACGTCGGGTACTCCTTGCGGCCACCGCCACCGGCCCCGCCGTCGTCGCCATCGTTCGGCGCCGGCGTCTGCGGGTCACTCGGGGTCGGCGTCTGCGGGGTATCCGGCGTCTGTGGGGTCTGGAGCTGCGGGGCATCACTGATCGGACCATTCGCCCGGATATGGGTGTGGTCCTGATGTCCGGGATAGTCGGAGGCGAAGTAGGAGCCATCATCCTCGGTCCGGCCATGCCACCCGATCTTCTTCCCGGTCTCCGGGTTCTGCCAGATGATTTGCTCCAGCGTCGGCATCTTCGGCGCGATGGACAGCAGATGCTCGGCGAACTTCTGCATCGCATCCAGCGCACCCGACCAGTCGATACCGCGGTTGAGGTGCTGCGGATTCGGCGCGTACCCAGCCTCGCCGCGATCTGACTCCTGATGCCCCGGGTAGGTGCTCGGCTTGACCCCGAACTTCGCGCCGAGGTCGTGCACCCACTTCGGGAAGACCGCGCCACCCGACCCGTACCCGCCGGTGTTCGTGCCCGTCGGAAGACCGTACGAGCCAACCAGCCCGCCGTCGGCATACCCCGGCAGGAGGCCAGTGCGGTTCATGTAGTCCAGCGCGCCCGGATGATCGCGCTCGATCGCCCGCTGGGATTCTTTCTGCACCACGAACTCGTCCGCGTGCACGATGCCGGCCACCTTGTGCTTCGGGCCCGGGCCAGTGTGTCCGCCACCCGCGAACCCGTCGACGTTGATGTCGGGCACATCCCAGCCCTTGCCGCCAATACCCGGCACCCAGTCGGGAGCCTTGAACGACAGCTTGCCGATCGTGTTATTCCACAGCCACGCAATGCCTTTGAACACCAGCTTTGCCGACTCGCGGAACGGGGCGAAGATCCCGCCTGCGAACTCCTTGATCTTGCTGGGCAGCCCCTTGAAGAAGTTGACGACGTTGGTGAACGCACCGACGACGCGGTCCTTCACCTCGACGGCGACACCGGCAATCGCCGAGATCCCGCCCTTCACCCACCCGAAGACGATGTTCGCGCCGGCCCAGAAGTTGTCGATGACCGTCTTGATGCCGTTGAAGGCCGGAGCGATCGCGTTGTTCCAGAGCCATGCGGCAGCCGTGCCGATCGCCGAGAATCCCGCGCGCCATGCGGCGAAGTAGCCGCGGATCAGCGCCCACACTCCACCGACAACGACCTTGATCCCGTTGAACGCCGGACTGATTGCGTTGCGCCACAACCACGATGCGGCAGCGCCGACAGCCTGGAACGCCGCCTTGAACGCGGGGAACACGGTCGTCGACAGCCAGCCCCACACGGCCGAGACCACACCCTTGATACCCGACCAGGCGCCCTGAACGATGTTGCGGAAAGTCTCAGACCGCTGGTAGGCGACCACGAGTCCGGCAGCGAGGGCGGCCAGCGCGGTGATGATGATGCCGACAGGGTTCGCGGACATCACCAGATTGAGGGCCGCCTGGGCAATCGCCCACGCCTTCGTGACCCCGACGATGGCGCCAATCGCCAATGCGGCACCGCCCAGTGCTGCCCCCAGTGGCACCAGCCAGTCCCCGTTGCGCTGAACCCACTCACCGAAGGACTTCATCGCCGGGACGCCTTCTTCGTTGACACGTCCCATGAACTCGCCGATGACGCCAAACACCTTGGACGCGACGGGCTCCAGCGCGACGAGCGTGCGGTTCTTGAAAAGCTCCCATTGCTCGGCGAAGTCCTTGGTGTCGTCGGCGGCACCGCGGATCGTGTCGGTACCGGCGCCGGTCGCCGCGACGAAGTCTACGACCGAGAACTTGCCCGACTTAACGGCCTCGACGAACTGGGCGGCCCCCTTGGTGCCGAACAACTTCGACGCCATGTTGATCGCACCGGCATCGTTTCCGGCCTTCGTGAAGTTCTCGATCGCCCGGACGGTGCCGTACAACGCCTGCTGAGGGTTCTTGCCTTCCTTGGCGAACGCGCTGAGACCCTTGGTCATTGCGGCGACCATCTTGTCGGCGTTGAGGCCCGACTTCTCCAGCGAGCCGATCAGCCCGGCCGACGCGGCGGCGTCGAACCCGAACTGCTTCAAGGCTGGGGCGCCCTTCTCCGCGGACTCCATCAGCTTCGCCATCGGCACGCCGGTCGCCTGCGACACCCGGAACAGTTCGTCGAGGGTCTTGGCCGTGTCGCCCGAGCTGATACCGAACGCCTGCATAGTGCCGGCCAGGGCATCCATGCTGACCTCTTGACCAAGGTTCTTGAGCTCGATCACCTGCGCGGTGACATCTTCGAGCGGCTTGCCGGTCAGGTCCAGCTTCGTTGCCAGTTCGGTGACCGCGGTGCCGATGTCGGCGAACGACCCCGGCACCTGCGTGCCGACGTTCTTCGCGATCTGCACCAGGCCATCGAGGCGCTCGCCCGTTGCACCGGTGCCCGCGCGGATCGTATCGGCGACGTCGTCGAATGTGGAGCCGACCTTGTAGAGTGCAGCACCGGCCGCACCAATGCCGGACGCAGCGATCGCTCCGAACTTGACGAAGTTCTCAGCCGAGAAGATCGACCGCCGACCGGTGTTCTCGATCGCATCGCCCGCGCCTTCTGCGGCCTCGCGCGCTCGCTCCTGCGCGTCGGCCAGACCTTGCGACGCCGATTCGGCCGCTCGACTTGCCGCCGCCTGGTCACGTAGCGCCTTCTCGTGCTTCTCTTCGGCGGCAGCCAGTCGTCCGGCGTCTGTGACGCCGCGGTCACGCAAGGACTGCAGCTGCGCCTCGGCGACCCGCGCCCGACCGGTCGCGTCAGCCTCCTTGTCACGCGCCTTCGTGAGCGCGTCCGAGGCCCGGTCAACGGCGGCCTGTGACGCCTCGATCCCTGAGGCGATACCGCGACCGATTCCCTCACCGGCCCGTCGGCCGATGACGTCGAGGCCCCCGAGGCTCTGCGCCGCCGCGTCGGAGACACCCCTCATGCTCGGGATGATCTGGAGGGTTGCGTACCCAATGTTCGCCGTATCGGACATATGGAAACCTCCCCTTGATCAGATGATTTTGAGAATCGAAGCCCGACAATCCGAGCTGGTCATGTCAGAATTTCCCGCATGAAAGCAAAGGGTTACAACGGGACAGTCGAGTTCAACGGGCAAGCGGTCATCATCACGCGTGAGGGTTTCAATGCACGCGCGACGGTGGGCAGCGGCTCCAAGTTGATTCCACTGCGCTCCATCAATGCAGTGCAGTGGAAGCCGCCTAGCTTCCTCACCAACGGCTTCATCGAGTTCACCATCTCGGGCGGATCCGAGGTCAGCGGCGGCGCCGGTCGTACGTCGAAGAATGTCACGAATGAGAACGCGGTCATCGTGACCCGCAAGCATGTGGACGAAATGCTCGCGCTCAAGGCTGCCGTCGAGGCTGCGCTAGTCGCCCCGTGACGACGTGACCGGCTTCGCGTAGCGCTGCTGACGCTCGATCATCTTCTGATCCCGGGCCTGCTGCCGAGCCGCCTCGGCCTCGGCCTCCTCCGGGTTGCGCCACGGATGCGCGTCCGGTGCGTTCTCACTCATCGACTTCGCCTTGAGCTCCCAGAGGTCCGCGAGCAGATAGTCGGTCAGGCTGAAGACGTGGTGGTCGTTGTTCACCCGCCGGGCCAGGGATGACTCGTGCGCGCGGTAGGTCAGCAGATCCTCGACGAGGGCCCAGAGTCGGCGCGCCGTCAGGGATCCGCGGTAGAAGTCGATCAGGTCGATGCCGTGAATGGCGGATAGGTCTGCCTCCACCTGGTCGCCGTACTCATCGAGCAGGCGCAGGAGGCGACCTAGTTTCCCTGGTCGAGACCGAATTCGTCCTGGAACTTCTCACCGAGGTCGTTGAGGTCGTCAGCGACCGCACCTGCGGCGATCAGCGCCTGCCACTGGTCATGGCCGAGCAACGCCTTGATGCCCTGTAGATGGTTGCCTTCAGAGAAGTGGTCGAGCGCGGCCAACGGCCAACGTCCGTGCGAGCGTGGGATCTTCAGCTCGACGCCACACTGCTCAATGACGGCGTAATCACTGTCGGACGCCTCGTTGCGTCGGGCAGCGGCGGGCGCGGCCTTCTTCGCGGGACGCTTCCGGGGGGCGGGTGCAGACATTCTCAGCTCCTATCGGTTGATGGTGCGCCAGATGTGCGGCGCGAGCGCGGCCACGATGCGGCCGGCAGGCTCGTCGGGGACATCGGCGGCAGTGAGGCCGCGGTAGATGTCGGCAAGCGGGGTGACGATCGACGCGGCACGATCGGCCGCCGCGATGGTCGCGGCATCCTCGGCGAGCGCTTCCTCGACGACCTTCGCGAGCTTCCCGCGCAGTCGGGGAGGGATCGGCTGGCCTGACGCGAGCAGGCCGAGCCGCTCCCCCGCATCCCGCATCTGTTGTTCGGACGGGACCATTTTTCAGCTCCTACAGCTCCGGGTGGTGAACCCTGCGACGCCGGGCGGGAGCTGAGGACACCCGGCGCCGCAGAGAATCAGGCCGGGGCGACCGTGACGCCCGCCCCGCCGACGAGGACGCCGGGCACCGGCAGGGTGACGGTGAACGGGCCGGTACCGGTGACCGACCACTGCGACGCCTTGAACCCGTCGTCGAGTCCGGCCAACGCCGCCTTGACCGCGGCGGCGTTGGCGTCGAACGCGATCGTCGCGGTGTTGCCCTGGAAGGTGAGCGGGAACGTGCCCGAACCGGCGGTGACGGTGACCAGGTAGTCCGAGACGCCTGCGGCGCCGCCGATCTTCTGGAACACATCCTTGTTCGAGTCGGGGCTGTGGTGGACCACGAACTCGTACGACTCCTGCTCACCCTCGACCGCGCCGCTATGCGACTTCAGTTCGAGGGTGGCCGGACGCAGCGTCACCCGCGCGAGATCGGCGAAGCCCTGATCCACGGTGCGGTACAGCACGTAGAACTGCAGATCCTTCGGCACGCCGATCTTGTCGGGCGCCGAGCCGGGCAGAACGATCCCCGCGGTGACCGCGTTGTCCTCCAGCGCGGTGAAGCCGGTCTTGACCTTGCCCTTCGAGAACTTCTGCCGATACGAGGTGTAGCCGAACCCGTCGAACTCCTTGAGCTCGCCCGACGGATCGACCGGGATGCCCTTCTTCGCGTCGATCAGGCCGACGTAATCCCAGCCCTTCGCGGCGAAGTCGTCGTCGACGGTCGCCGGCAGGACGTTGGCAATGCCGCCCGCGGCGTCGACCGACGCCTTCGACTGGATCCAGACCTCGGCCTCGTCCCAGATGTGCGAGGCGTCGGGATTGATGGTTGCAACCATGAGTTTCCCTCCTTCAAGGGCAATTAGTGCCCTCGCGGGCATGAGCACACCACCCGGCAGGGCGGCGTGAGATCAGACGGTGCGCAGGCGAAGTCGCACCGTGAACGACGCGAGATCACCGCGCGTCTTGTCGTCGCGGGCATCGAGGATGCCAGTGCCCGGCAGGATCGCTGCGACATCGGGCACGCGAGAGCCGAGCAGCAGGCCCAGCGCCCAATGCACGTACGTGCGGTCGCGGCCCGAGGTCCACGACGTGACTCGGATCGTCGACTGCGTGGCGACAGGCCACGCGAGCGGACCGCCGTCGTCGGCGACCAGCAGGACCGGAGCCGACCCGAGGGTCCAGTCGCTCGGCAGTTCCAGGACGACGCGCAGCTCCGGATGATCCACCGCGGCGCGCTCTTTCAGCCATGCTTTGACCAGGGCGGCGCCGTCGCGCGGCCGACGGACGACCTTCACTCGGCCACCTCCGTCACTTCCAGACCAAACCTGGCCGCGGCCCGGGTCAGTGCGCCGTCGCTCGCCTGCAACTGGCGGCCGCGCGGATCGGCGATCGTCACCGCGGCGGCACCGCGGTCGGTCGTGTACTCATCGACCTCGACCTCGACGTCGTCATGGGCGTCGCGGACCTGCTCGGCGATCGACTCGGCGAGCGCGTTGATGGCGTCGGCGCACCGGTTCTTCAAAATGAACGACACGCCCTTGCGGTCGAGGCGGAAGGTTCCCGCCATCAGCCCGCCGCCCGTGTCGCGGTGATGTCGTATCCGGAGAGTTCCGGGTCGTCCGGGTCGATGTAGGCCTGTGGGTTGCCGTCGACGCGGTAGGGATTTCCTCGCACGATCAGCGTGGAGTTGTTGTCGATGCCCGTGGTGACGGGGATGAACACGCGGATCGCATCCTCTGTCCCCTGGCGGCCGCGAGCGACGAGTTCGTCGGCCGACATGGGCTGCACCTGGCACCCGTCGACCGCTCCAAGGCCCACCGAGGCGACGAGGCGGCCGTCGTCATCTCGGGTGAAATCTCCTCCGATGGTGACGGTTTCAGTACCGAGCATCGTCGTATCCGTCGAAACATGCGGCGGGCATGGCTGCACTGAACAACCCGAGCTGGCGCCAATGCCAGTCGGTGATGACCACCGACCCGCCGGGACTCGCCAGCGTCCCCGTCTTCGACCTCGGCCCTTCCACGCGTTGGTAGGACAGGTGCCCCGGGTACGCCCCGGTTGTCATTGCGGTCTTCACGACGTCGATCGATACCGATCGTGCCGTGGGGTCATCGTCAGCAATCGGGGTATTGCGCACCCGCTGGTAGCGGTCGCGGATCTGTTGCCCGACCGACGCGAGCAGCGTGTCTGCGAGCGCGGCCTCGGCGCTGGAGAGAGGGCGCCACGCGTCAGCGAGTTCGACCGAAGTGAGAAACGCCCCCTCTCCGGCAGTCATCCGAGCGCTTCGATCAACTGTTGGCGAGTCATCGACTCGACCTCAGCGGCGTCGAACCCTTGCGCGAGGGCGTAGTCCCGCCATGCCTTCACGCTCGCCGTCCTCCCCGGCTGGGTGCCCGCCTCGTCGGCCCGAGTGACGGCGCCCGGCATCGGCTCGATGAAGCCCTCACTGACGAGACGGGATGCTGCCTCGTCAGTGAGGTGGTCGATCACAGCGCCGCGATAGTGGTACTGAACCTCCCCGTCGTCGCCGCATGTCAGGACAAGCGGCGAGGAGACGATCCAGGTCACGAGAGCACACCGGTGATCTTGTAGGCGGCCTTCGGTTCGAGCACGATCGGCACGGTGACGCGACGTGCACGCACCCGCCACTGATCGTTCTCATCGTCGCGGATGGTCTTCGCCTCCACGCCGACGCCGCCAGCCGACACGTAGCCGGGGCCGCCGAGCTTCTCGTCGGCCATGCCGCCGAGCTGCTTCGTGTCGACGATGAGCGCCGTCTTCGACATCCCCAGGTTCGGGGTCGGAAGGACGGTCAGGCCACCGACGTTGAGGAAGTCGCCCGAGTAGACCGGGTTGGACTTGTCCTCACGCGCCCGCAGGCCCGCGATGGCCGGATCCGAGGCGATGATCGCCCAGGTGAGGTCATCGACCACGAGTACGTCCGGCTCGAAACCCTCGTTCAGCGCGCGGATCGCGGCCTTCGCCTTGAGGACGTCCCGCAGGATCGTCGGAGTGCCGGTGTCCCACACCGCCGACGCGCCGGTGCTCTGGGTCACCGCGGATGCGATGGCCGACAGGGCGATCGAGTCGATGGTCTTCACGAGCTGGTTGACCTGCTTGGTCAGCGCCCGATTGACCGGATCCATGCTCTGCCGCGAGATCGACTCATCGGTGATGAGCGAATCCTGACCCCACTTCTCGGTCTTCGCGAGCTGCGGGGTGCCGGTCCCCACCGTGGTGATCGGATACTCGGCGCCAGCCGCGACCGACTCGGGCGCGCGATCGGAGTAGATCGACTCCCCGGTCTCATAGAGAACGGCGCCACTGTCGGTCGTCAGCCGCGCCGACAGGAGAACGTCGGCGATGAACCGCTGTTCCGCGAGGGTGCGGAGACGACGGGCCACCAGGGTCGGAGACTTCAGGAACGTCGAGATGGTGAGCTGGTCGCCGGACACACTGGGCGCGGCCGGCGGGTAAGTGATCGCCACGATGGCAACCTCTCTTTCTGTGTTGGCGCGCGCTCAGCGAGCGAGCTTGACGAGAACCTTGGAGTTGGCGGCGGCCGACAGGGCGACGCCGACGATCTTGCTGTAATCGGTTTCCGATCCGATGGTCGCCACAGCGCCCGACGCTGCGGCGATCACGTTGGCACCGGCGGCAATTGCGCCAGAGGCGGTCAGTTCGTGCACACCGCCGGAGGTCACATTGACCTTGGCGCCGCTCGCGGCGTCGTGTTCGGCGACGCCGATCCACGCGGACGACCCCGCGCCAGCTGCGGCCACGGTGCGGTCGCCGGTGACGGCGACGAGCTGACCGCCGGTCACCCCGGCCGACGTGGTGTAGGTGACGTCCTGGCCGGGACGGAAGATGCGATTGGAGAGCGCCATGATCAGGCCTCACTTTCCGGGAAGAGCTTGCTGTAGACGTCGTCGGCGGCGGCGTCCTGGACGTCCTGGCCGTGACCGATCTCCTCGACAGGGATGGTCCCCTTGGGCAGGCTGTTGATGACATCGGTGATGCCTTCGCGGTCCGCTTCGAGCTGGGTCAGCCAGTGAGCCTTGCGGGCTGGCGCGATGCGGCCGTCCTCCATCGCGGCGACGACGAGACGTTCGTCTGCGTCGCGGACCTGCTGGAGACGTGCCTGTCGGCCATCCTCGGCAGCTGCCGCGAGCGCCTGATACTGGTCGCTGTCGACCAGGGTGAGGCCGAGTTCCTTGGCAGATGCGGTGATCTGGTCGACGGTCGGTTCCGCCGGCTCATTGGCGGTAGTCTCGGCGATCTTGTCGTCGAGTGCCTTCAGGATGGTCTCGTCGTTGGCGTCGGCGGCGATGCCGAGGCGCTCTACGAGGCCCTCATTCAAGGTGGACATATGGTCCTCCTCCTTCTTGTTGACCTCTGACGCCACGGCGGCGAGAGGAGTTCGTGTGCGCCGGTTGATGATCGACCGGTCGAACAGGTTGCGCGCCGGGGCAGACTCGGACGATTCGGCGGCTGTGTCGACCCGATCGGCAAGCCCCGCCTCGACCGCTCCGTCTGCGGTGTACCAGGTCTCCTTGCGCATCACCGCGCGCCATTCGTCGACGGTTCCACCGGCGCGTTCGGCGTAGATCGACGCGATGTTGTTGCTCGCGCGTTCGAGCATGTCGACCATGCGCTGCATCTTCTCTGCGTTACCGACAGTGATCCCGACGGCGTCGTGAATCATCATCTCGGCGTTGCGGGACATGACGATTTCGTCGCCTGCCATCGCGATGAAGCTGGCGGCCGACGCAGCGAGACCGTCGATCACGGTGGTGACCTTGGCGGGATGGTTCCGCAGCGAGTTGAGGATCGCGATGCCATCGAACACATCTCCGCCCGGACTGTTGATCCGGACCGTCAGATTGTCGACGTCGAGTGCGGCGATCTCGCGGGCGAACACGTTGGCCGAGACGCCCCAGAACGGGTCGATCTCGTCGTAGATCAGCACCTCGGCCGACCGGTCGTCTGCCTTGGCGGTGATCGAGTACCAGCGAAGCGAATTCGGGGTCACCATAGTGTCGGCTCTCCATCCGTGCGGGATTTGCGATTGGTGGTCTTGGGCGGCGACGGTTCGGATGCGACGTCCGACGTCTCAACAGAGTCGCCTGCGGGAATGCCGAGTTGCTGTCGGACGACGCGCTTGGCTACGTCATCCGGATCGAGGAGTCCGGCCTGGACCAGCATTGCCAGGGCCGCAGCCGTTGCATCCTGCCGAGAACCGATCTCGTCGAACACGATCCGGGGTGCGGGTTCGTCCGGTCCCCAGTTCAGATCGACGAGATCCTCGATCACATGCGCGCTGGCCGTCGCTGCGATGTGCTCGGCGAACGTCTGGACCGATTGGACGAACGTGTCCGCCTGAACCGACGCGAGGGCGTACGAGCCGCCGCGATCGAGGTTGAGGAAGTGAGCCAAGCCCGCGAGCGCGATCTGCTTGTCGTGGTACTCGATGGCCTGCCGCAGGTCTGGGAGGTTACCGCTCACGCCGAGCAGCTTCATGTCCCAGCCGTTGGGAAGTCCGACGCCAGAGTGGTTTCCGCCCTTGAATCCCGACGCGATCTCCTTGGCGCTGTCGACCTGAGCCTGGTCGTCGGGGTCGGCGGTGGTGACCACCGGGACGCCCATGCCGTTACGACGAGCGGTCGCGGCTTCGATCCGCATCAGCTCGTCCTTGAGTAGCCAGTGCTTGTACGCCGGACGAAGCAGTGAGCGGCCAACCCACTGCCCGGGCTTGGGGTCTCGCACGTACGCGACGAGACGGTTGACCGGGATCACTGCTGGCTTGATGCCGTAGACCTCGCCGGTCAGCGTCGGTGAGTCCTGCTCGATGGACACCAGGCCGCCGTCAAGTGCGACGTTGATCTTCGAGATCGTCGGCTGCGGGCGCGGCGCCAGCTTCCGAAGGTGCAGACGTCCGTCATCGCCAAGTCGATAGACCTGCTCGAAGAAGCTGTGCCCGTAGTCGAGCATCAGCAGCGCCCATTGAAGGTGCTGCGCCCACGAGAACCGGTCTCGGCTACGCCCGGTCGGGATCGGTGTCTCGGCCCCGAGAATCGGCAGACCGGTGTCTCGCGCGCAGAATTCGGTCACCTCGTCAGAGGCCCCGTTCTGGTCAATTCGCCACACCGTACGACGGATAGGCAATCCGATCGCCTGTAGCAGCGATGCAACCCGTCCGTCCTCGGACGCCATGCGCGAGAACACATGGTTCGATGCCGGCCACTGGAGCGCGTCAACCTTCTCGTCGCGGTTCCACTGCGACCAGTTCAGGCCATCGCCGTTGACGTATCCGGATTCAGTCACCGGTAGTGCTGCCATCTGGTGACCTCCTCTCAGAATGCTTCGGCCAAGACATCGAGCTCAGCGGCGCGGCCGCCTCGCTCCCGGACGACCTCCGGTGTTGCTGTGCCGCGACTGGTTTCGGTGCCAAACGTCAGGAGCGCCCAACGCGCAATGGTTCCGGCGAGTAGCGCGGCAACCGACCCTTCGGTGCGGTCCCAGACGAAGTCGCCCTGCGGCATGGTGCGTTTCGCCGCCGCCGCGACCGCATCGGTGAAGATCTGTTGCCCAGCGTGCGACAGCCGGGCATCGGCAGCGTCGTCGAGGAACCCCTGGCAGGCCATTGCCATCTGCGGGGTGCCGGTCACCTCCGGTTCGATTCCTTCCTCGGCGAGGAGGGGAACCACTGACATTGCCGACGACTTCCGATCGATCACCAGAACCGCCGGATCCCACGCGGATACGACAGCCCGGATGTATGCGGCCACCGCCCGCAGTGACGCGGCCTGGTGGAACCCGATCTCGATATGCACCCTGCCGTCCGCCGTACGCTGCGCCGCAGCCAACGCCCAGGTCTTGCCATCCACGGATCGGTCGAGCCCGAGTGCGATCGGACCAGTTAGGCGTGGAGTCAGATTCTTCATGGTCGACCACGCCTCCGCGTCGATGATCGCCTCGTGCGATTCGCCGTCCGTGGGCCAGATCCCTCGGCCGAGCGCCTCGACCTCGAAGGAGCGCCGCGCGGCGGCCGTCCGGACGGCGCGGATCTCCTTCAGCATCTTCGCGTCGGTCTGGATGACACCAAACGACGGATTCGCCTGGCGTGCCGTCTCCAGATCGTCCCAATCGCCGTCAGGCGCCATGTACTCCGCGAAGTACAGGCCCGCGCCATGTTCCAGTCCGCGGCGTCGTTGCCCGGCGAGCACGGCACAGTTGATGTGCTGCTCGGCATTCGCAGCCGACGAGGCGTAGATCGTCTGCGGATTCTTCGACGCCATTTGGGTCCAGGACAGCCCCGAGGTCTCCGACTCGGTGAGGTTGTATGCCTCGTCGTAGATCACCAGGTCGACCTCGTCGAGGCCACGGCCCGAGTCGTTCGATCTGGTGATGAACGTGATCTGCGCACCAGATGCGAGCTCGATGTACGCGCTGCCCGGCGCCATCGAGTTCGCCACCACGCGCTTGTTCAGCGATGGCCGCGACTTGATGATCGCTGAGAGCCGTTTGTAGGTGTTCTTGCTCGTCTGCCACCGCTGCGACGAGAACACGATCTTCTCGTTCAGCAGGAACAGTCCGAACAGACAGCGCAGCACCAGGATCAGCGTCTTGCCGTTCTGCCGAGGCACCAACAGCAACACGTCCGGATGGGTCCACATCCCGTCTGCAGCGCGCCGCAGGATCCCGATCAGCGACGCGGCCTGCCAGGGCAACGGAACCGTGCGCGTCTTCCGCGCAAACTCCACGGCCCGCAGACCGTCGGTGTCGTCCCCCTCGAACTCGGAGAGGTTCTCAGGCTCCTGCCGGCCCGTCAGCTTCGGAAACTCAGACGTTGCAGTCGTCGTCATCGTCAGCGCCCGTTGCCGGCGGTTTGAGCTTGAGCACCTCGGCCACGATCCCGCGCAGCGCCGTCGCATTCTGCCGAGCCTCCGACAGCGCGGAGTCGATCTTCAGCTCGTACGAGTCGGTCTGCACCTTGTGCACCAGAACGGCCCACGTATCGACGTCGCCACGGACGAGCAGGTCCAGTTGATCGCCGCGGTCGGCGAGCCGTGCCGCTTCCAACGCCAGTCGGCGCACCGCTTCGGGGTCACCCTCGGCAACCAGGCTGTCAAAGAGGCGCTGACCCGCCTCGCCCAGGTTGGTCAAAATCCCCCCTGACCTGCAAAAAATAAAAGAGGGACTACCGCGGGAGTCTCGCTCCCCGGCCCCCCCTGCCGAGAATTTTCGGCGGGGGGTCACGGCCAGGGCATCGTGAGGTTTCCGAGGCCTCCTGGCGCAGTTGGTCGTTCGCCGCCGAGTGCTGGTCGTTGGCTGTCGCGCGTTCCGTCGCCGCGCTCACGGTTGCATGTCATGTGCAGCAGCCGATCTGCTTTGGTCCCGCCGTGACTGCGGCTGATGCTGTGGTCGGCCTCAAGCGCCGCGCGGTCGAAGTTGCTGTCGGACAGGCGATACATCGGCTGGCCACACCACCAGCACGGCGCACCGTCGAGGTGTTGCCGTAGCAGATTCTCGCGTTGCTTCCGGTGTGCGTATCCGAGGCCTCGTTGATGTGCCGACTTGGTGGTACTCACCGGTGCTCGGCCTCGGCGATGTCGGTCTCGTGCGGTCCGGCCTCGCCGTCCCATTCCCAACCTGCCTCGCGGTAGGCGTCGAGCTCGGCCAGCCATGCGGCGCGAGCACGGAACACGCGCTCGTCGTAGACCCGCTTGGCGCGCGCGATGAGCGTGATGGGCGAGATGACGAGGTACATGATCCAGCCGAGCATGCTGCACCTCCCGTGGAAGTTGGTGCCCCACGACCACAGCTCGACCACCCGACGCAGCGGGCTGTGTGAGTGTCGTGGGGCGGGTGCCGGGATCGCGCGGGTGTGGTGCGCCGATCGACCGAGCACGTCAGAGACGACTCATCCCCGGTGCCGCATGGGCTGTCCGGGGATGATGGTCGCGCAGGCGCAGCCTATCACGAGGGTATGCCGCCGCAGGTCAGCCGTCCGATCTCGGCATGTCACGGTGTGCGGCGAGGATGTCGCCGAATCGGTACAGCTTGACCTCCACATCCCCGTTCCTGGCCGTATCGAGTGGCTGCACGCGAGACTGTGCGATGAGCCGTCGCAGTCTGCCGCGCGTCAGGTCCGGCTCCCCGACCTTGCGTGCGACGACCTCGACGGTGGCCAGCGATACCCGTGCGTCCTCGGCCTTGGCGCGATCCTCGGCAGCGAGTGGTGCATCCATGTGTGACCACGACAGCGCACGCTCACACCGCTCGATGATCGTGCACAGATCATGGAAGCTTTCGACCCCGGACTCGATGAGCTGCAGGCCGAACCGATGGTCAGTCAGCCAGCGACCCATCGCCGTGATCGACTGGCCGCCCTCGTAGCTCAGGTCACGCTGCTCGCACAGGTCACGGATCACGGCCACCACCGTCGCACCGAGATCGTCGATGAGCGTCTGCATCTCGATCGAGTACGGCGGTCTGGACTTCGGTACGCTGCGGCGCACGCTGTCACCGCGCCGGCTGCCGGTGACCGCCACAGCCAGCTCCGTCTCCAGGCCGGGTAGCTTGGCGAGCTGGTCTGCGAGGTGGTCGATTTCGGCGCGGGTGAGGTATCCGTCGGTCATGCAGCCACCTCCGGGGCGAGGGCTGCGCGCATCTCGGGACTGCGAGCCACCTCCGCGAGCTGGCGCCAGCTGTTGCCCGCGTACGCATCCCGCTCGATGGCCGCCACGGCGTCGGCCACCCACCCTGCCACATTCGCCAGCTCATCCGCGATCGACGCACAGCCGGGGATACAGGAGATCCCCACGAGCACCTGTCGTATCGCCGCATCCATCGCCTGGCGCGACCGCTCGCCGCGCATCATCGCGAGTCCGAGGATCACGTCGACCGGGATGCCGTCACGGTGCGCACTCATCGGGTCTCCCGCACGGTCAGCGTGTTGGCGATGCGCTCGCCCGGGCGGTCTGGGTTGACGGTGTGGAACGTGACGGGTGCGGCGCCGGTCCAGCCAGCCTCCTTGCACTGCACCACGAATCGGGACAGGTCATCGAGCGTGAGGCCGCCGTAGCTGACCATCTCGGTGGTGCGGGTTGTGCGGATCGTGTCGCTCATGCGCTGGCCTTTCGGGTGGCGGGTCGGGGAATCAGGCGGTAGTTTTCGGTGATCCAGGCGGCGATGTGGTCAGCCAATTCGCCTCGCTCGACGGGTGTTTCGGCATGCATGTAGGCGGTGATCGCGTCGTCGATCACGCCGGACAGTCCTGAGGTTCGTGGGCGCCTCATCGGTGCCCGCTTCGGAAGCACTCGCAGCACAGCGAGTCGAAGGCGGGTGACAGGAATCGCTCATGGCCGACGTCGTACTCGGCGTGGCAGCGGCGGCAGGTCCAAGCGATCTGGCCCGCGTGATTGGTGCCGGCGAGCTCGGCGCGGCGCTGGGCCGTGTGGGCGATGGTGGCGTGCGCGTCATGGGCGGTCGTGTTGGTCATGACTCCCCCTCGATGCAGTCCGGTCCGCATCCGTGCGGCCGGTCGTCGGTGGATCCGCAGACGAAGCAGGTGGCGCCGTATGCGGGTAGCAGCTCGACGGTGATGTGTGGGGTGGCGTCGCGCACATGCCGGATGCGGTAGCGCACTTCGGTAACGGTCGAGCTGTCGTCGTCGGCCCACACTCCGGCGTCGGTGAGTCCGTCGAGGATCGCTTTCATCGTCGGGTCCCAGTTCGCGACGTCCCGACGTCGGCAGTCTTTGACGACCCATGTGCCGACGACGACACAGGGTCCGATGTCGGCGATCCTGGCGATTTTTGCCAGTGCGTACGCCTGCTGCCGCACCTGCTTGGTGATGCGCGCTTTCGTCATGTGGTGCAGGCGCTGGTTGCTGGTCAGCGGCGGTCTGGGATACGGGAAGGTCATAATCGGCCTGTGAGCCATTTTTCGTGCCTCTCGGGTACTGGGTGTGGGCGAAGGGGTTTTCGGGCGTCTGTGTCGATACGAACGGGCGGGAATCACTATCCGACACCTGCTCGCCTCCCATCCCTGAGGCGAGCGACGCACGGGATCTTGCGGATCATGTTCGTGGCGAGATTCAGGCACGCGTGCTCGGGAGCTGACTTGCAGGTCGGGCAGGTGATCGTGATTGCTCCGTGCTGCTCGTAGGCGTCCCAGATCGGATCGCCGTCGGCGTTCGCGATCGGGAGTCCGCCGAGCTGCGGGTCTGGTGCTGCGGGTGCGGGCAGGCTGGCGAGGTCGGCGCCCTTCTCGCGCTCGGCCCGTTCGCCTCGCGCCTTGCGAGCCAGGGCGATGATGTCGCCCGGCTTGGGCGTGCTGGCCCCGGCGGTCTGGTAGTGCGCAGTGACGGCATCGAGGATCGTTGGAACCTCGAACCCGAAGGGCGCGAACGCTTCCGCCCAAGCCTTGATGCGAGCCTTGTCGGACGTCATGCGGTCGTCGAATATCTCGGCGCGTCCGAGTGCCACAGTGGCGCAATGGATGTCTTGCTCGGTGATGGTCACGGTTGCGCCTCCTGGGATCTGAGTTCTTCGATGAGCGCTTCCCCGGCGGCGAGGGTGGCGCGCGCTCTCTGGGTTGCCTTGGTCTCGGCTGCGGGTCGGGATGCGAGCCGGGCGCGTAGGGCGTCGGCCACGAGATGTGGGAGCAGCTTGGGTCCGGCATTGGGTCGCGCGGACCACTCCCGGATGGCGGTCTCGATGTCGGCCCGGTCGATGCGTGGGTCTGACGAGAGCCGCTGGACCTCGCGGGCGAGGCTGTCGCGGACCGTGCGCGGTATGCCGGCGGGCGTGTTGAGCCGGACTGCGGTTGCCGCCGCGGACCCAATGGCGACGTCGGCGTTGCGGCCGACGGTCTCGATCGCGGTGGGCGCCGGGACGAGCGCAAGCGACGGCCCTTGGCGGTCGTCGTCGGCAGGCGGATCCGGGATGGGTGTTCCGTCGTCGAACTCGGTGCTCGGCTGCTGCGGCTGCTGCGGCTGTTTCGCGCACGCGTCCGCGTCGCGTTCAGAAACGCAAGCAGCACTATCGGTAGGTGAGTAAGAACTAACAGTTACGTTCTTCCCCTTCCCCTCCCCCTCCCCACCACCTTCGCGAAGGGTTCCGGAAGGGTTCAACCCTTCGTGAAGGGTTACGGAAGGGTCCGCGAAGGGTTCCGGAAGGGTTTCGTAGGGGTTCCCGATTTCGCCAGGATCAAGTTCGTCGGCGACGGCATCGGCATCTCGTCTACGGAGTCCCCGAAGCTCGTCTGCGACAGCCCTCCGGAGACGTTCAGAGTCGACGAGTTGAGCCGCTTTGAGTGCGCTCTTGAGGACGTTCGGCTGCTTCAGCACGCCGTCGTTCCGGATGAATGAACGGACGAACAACTCGTGCGTCTCAATGTCGAAGCACACGAACCGAGCGGCCTGGAGTTCTCCGAGCGCGGCGAGAATATCGGCCTCGGTCGTCGCGTCAGCGCCCTGTGCCCACTTGCGGATCATGAGCGGTTGTATGCCCGCATGGTTCAGGTCGCGTTGAGATAGCAGCAGGAGGTAGCAGCGCTGCGCGTCCACGGACAGTTTGCGGAAGTCCCTGTCGCGCCAAATAGTTACCGCGACGCGGCCGAAGGTTCTCGTAGTCACGCTTTCCCCTCCTCGTCGTCGCTGACGGCCTTGACGCGCCCCAATCGGCAGTCGGCACAGATGCGCCCCCACGCGTTGATTTGCGCGTGGCAGTTGGCGCACCGGGGGTACCATTCGTGCGCCACATGGGTTTCCGCGATTGCGGCCTCGTTGGTCATCGGTCAGCCTTCCTGAGTAGTCGGGCGCTGAATGCGGCCAGCACTTCCCGCTCGTTCTTGCGGTAGCCCTCCCACATGTCCCATCCGGCCTCGACCGCGTCGGCGAGCAGCCGATACGCTTCGGCCTTCCGTCGCAGGGCTTCTGGGGTGAATGCGGGCGAGATGGCGTGGGTGGCGACCTGGGCGATTGCGATGTGGTTGCCCTTCGCGTCACGGGCGCAGAGGTCGCCGGACCGCAAGGTGATGATCTCGATTTCGTTGGTCATCGGTCAGCCTCCAAAAACGCGACCCGGCCCGTGATCCACGACTTGACCAGGAACCGCCAATGCAGCGGATTACGCGGATTTAGACGGCGGTCCCACACCTCAGTGAACTGGCCGACTGCGAGATGTTCGCGCCACGCGGGTACCCACCAGTCACCGCCATCGCACTGGCCGATGACACCGCAGGTCTCGGTGTCGAACGTGAAATCTCGCCCGTAGGCACGGAAGTCACTCATGGCACATCGCCTCCAATTCTTCGGCCGAGTAGATGAGTCGGGCTGTCGCGCAAGGCCAAGGTTGGTAGGAGAGGTCCCGGCTGGTCCAAGTTTCATGGGCACACGTCCGACAGGACGGCTCATCGGCCCAGCCGTCCTCGGTGACCGGCTTGTGCAGGTCGCGGATCGGTGCGAGGGCTTCACGGGCGGCGTCGATCATGAGGTCAGCCTCGGTGGCGTGCTCAAAGTCGTGGTCCGCACCCCCGACAGCCCACGCCCGCCGTGCGGCCTCGCGCGCCGGGTCACTCATCACTTCCCGCCTTGAAGCTGTTGGCACGCAACCGCAATAGCGGAATCAACGACTCATACTCGGCACGCCACCGAACAAGATCGTCAGCGTCACCCACCCATTCGGCGGCACGTGAATCAACTTCCGCCATGAGGGTGTCGATAGTCCCGCCATGCCAGCACCCGACATGCAGGGCATGTCCGGTGGTGGTGCGATGCAAAGTGATAGTGACACTTTCTGACCCGATAGGCCCGATGGTGAGAATGTCTTGCGGGTCCTCAATCAGACCGTCGCCGGACACCTGGCCGTAGCCGAACACCTGGCCGTGGTCGGACACCTGGCCGAAGCCGAACACCTGGCCGTGGTCGGACACCTGGCCGAAGCCGGACACTCGGCCGTAGTCGGTCACCAAGCCGTTGCCGGACACCCAGCCGTTGCCGGTCACCAAGCCGTTGCCGGACACCCAGCCGTTGCCGGTCACCAAGCCGTTGCCGGACACCCAGCCGTTGCCGGTAAGATTGTCGACAGACTCAACCCAGCCACCCCGATCACCCTTGCGCACACCGTGATGCGGCAAATCTACGGATGCTTCAATCCTGTGCAGGGTGCGCCCACGAAATTCCTGCGTCTCGTCGGTCAGCTTGTAGTGGCGGCTCATCGCTTCCCACCTTCGCGTAGTAGTCCGGCGTCGAACATTGCGCGCGCTGTCGCCAGGGCGTCCGTGCGGTGTACTGATGTCATTCGAACCGCCCTCCCCACACGCCGATACCGTTCGGGTCCGCGAGCATCCCCGTCGACCGCCGCCAATGCTCCACATCCCACCGTGCGATCCGGTGAGCCACCTCCCCCAGACTCATGCCACGATGCCACCCGATCGCCTCACGGATGTACTGATTCGCCACGGCGGCAGCGGGATTCATGCGCGTCACCACACCCGACGGCACCGCGACATGCACGACGCCGGCCAGGGTGCGGATCTGCGCGCGGCCCGTCGATTTCGCCTGATTCGACAGCCGCAGTTGGTCGCGGTCGAGGTGGTCATCAGGGATGCGGTAGGACGATTCGAGGGCGCTTGCGGCGATCACTGGTCGCCGCCCTTGGCCTCGGCTTCGGCGCGCGACTTGCTCAGAAACTCGATCAGTTCGGATGCCTCGGATTTCGTCAGCTCTTTCGAGCTCTTGAACTCGCGGCCGAACGTCTCGGTGAGGTAGTCGATCTTCGCGGCCCGCTCGGTGAGTCCTTCCTCGGTGAGCAGGATCGCGAGCTTGCGTGTCTGCGCGTCGGTTGCGCGCGGCTCGTCGGGAACCGTCTCGGGCTCATCGCTGGTCTCCTCCGCTTCGGCGGCCGGTTCGGGATCGGCGGTCACCTCGGCCTCGACAACGGGCTCGGCCTCGGCGACGGCCGGATTGGCTGCGGCGAGTCCCATTCGCTCACGCAGGTCGGCCACTCCGGGCGCCTGCTGCTGCACCGACGTCGAGGCGACCCGCGTCGGGGCGTCCTCGTCATTCATTTCGTCGTCGATCGCGATGCCGAGCAGGACTTCGGGCGCGAGGCGCCGGCACACCTCGGCGGCGGCCTTGGCGTAGAGCATCGCCTGCGGATCGGTGAGGTACTTCTCGTTCCCGATGAGCTTGCCGTTGCCGTTGAGCTTGTACTTACCGGTGCGCTCGTCGATTGTCGGCACATACCCAGCCCGCGTAGCTCGCTCGATGGTCCAGGTCGACATCTCCGCGGTCCCGTCCGGTGCACTGCCCATGACCGAGACAGCCTCGTCGGTGGACGACTCGGTCCAGATCTTGTAGCCGCGGCGCTTGAGCAGGGCGACCATCGTCCGCGCGTAGATGGCCGGTGAGCCGTGCACGACAAAGATCTGCTGTAGCGACTGAATCGGGGTGAGTCCCAGCTCGGCGCCGTACAGGATCGCGGCGGTCCCATCCTCCGGCTTCTGCCGATAGATCTGCGGGACCAGCTGTGTTCGGCACATCTTGTCGGCCAGCTCATACGCGGTGCCCATAGCCTGTGCGTGCTCCATGAGCTGCGCTACCGACGTCGACTGTCTCGGCTGCGCGGGCGGCAGGATCGACAGGCTGTCATTGTCGGCTTGGGTGATCTCGGTGTTGCTCATGCTGCAAGCTCGCTTTCAATTCGTGTGACGGTGGATTCGGCCGAGCGATACGCCCAGTCGGGCAGGTCGGCGCGGTGGATGATCGGCGGATAGCCAGGCCAGATGTCGGTCTCGCGACACCGGGCGTAGAGGTCGATCGCAGCCCGGTTGAGTGCCCGGCCCGCGGCGACCGCCTCGGCGGGCAGCTCGATCACCGAGCACAGATACGGGTAGCCCTTCTCGATCGCGAAGAACAGGAATTGCGCGTCGATGCCATGCGCGGCGAGGCCGTCGCGATAGAACGCCTCCTGGCAGTGATAGCCGTAGTCGACGACCGACTTCGAGAACTCACGCGGCGCGGCCGACTTGGTTGTCTTGACATCGACGACCAGCGGACCAGCCGTCATCCAGTCGGGGCGACACCGCAGGCGCACGCCGGTCTGATCGTCGTGCCAGTAGACCGACTGTTCGGGCTGACCCTCGGCGAACAGCAGCTCGCCGAGGGCGTGCGACTTGGCGGCCAAGGCGAGCGATTCGCCCGCGCGGTATGTCGACCGCAGGACGGGCACCAGCCCAGTCGCCCGCGCCGCATCCCGCTCGACCTGCGCGGCCTTAGTGCGCCAGTCCTTCGCGTCGATGATCGCGATTTGCGATCCCTCGCCGAGGATCAGCGCGTGCGCGACGTGCCCGAAGTCGTACTCGGCCTTGTCGACTCGGCGGGCGTGACGGAACTTGGCCGGGCCGCCGGGTTCGAGCAGGGTGCGCGCGCCCGACGATGACAGAGAGTGCGGGTCGCCGTGGTAGATCCCATCGGGGATGCCTGCGTAGATCCCATCAGCCTCGGGTACCTCGACCGGCATCCGACCTGCGGCGGCGAGAGCGCCGGCGAACGTCGCGCCGCCATCATCCTCGGACACGGCGATGGCATCGAACCAGGCCGCCCACGCGGCGGTGAGCGTGATGCCGATGGCGGGCAGCGCGACAGACGGCCGTGCGGTGTTGCCCTGCCATCCGCCGGGGCGTACGGCACCCGACTTTGCGAGCGCCTGCCCGATGAGCGAGTTGGGCATCTCGCCGACGAAATACGTTGCAAATCCGTCGTCGTCACGCTTGGCCTTCATGTCGCCGAACTCGGCGGCCACCGATGCGACGATCTCGGCCAGGTCAAACGCCGTGGTCATTGATTGCCCTTTCGGTTGACGTGGTCAATGCGAATGACGTTGGTGATCGGAATGGATGTCAGGCCCTCGTCGGTCAGGACGTGGACGAACTGACGCGGCAGTAGGGCGTCGGGAGGATCGGCGAGTAGTTCGCCGCCGAGGGCGGCAGGGTAGGCGCGGCCCCTCGCGTCGATGTCTTCGTAGCGGACGATGGCGGCGCTCACATGCCCACCCGCTTCGGTCCGGTGACCCGCTCGCACAGGGTGCAGACGCCGGTCGCGATGCGGACGAGTAGGCCTGGCAGCTTGCGCGCGCAGACCTCGCATTCGATGTCATCGAGGTGGGTGAGCTTTCCGAGCGGGTTGCGGTGCTCGCGGACGCGAGCCGGTGTGGTTTCGGTCATGCCGCCCTCCCACCGTCGGACTGGCCCGACTCGAGTACCGCCTTGACCCTCGCGATGGCGAGTAGCTCGACGGCCGGACCTGAGTTGCGCCAGCCCGTTTCGGCCCAGAATGTGAGACACATGAGCACCTGTGCCATCGCCTCAGGCTGTGTCTTGAATCGGTGCATGATCGCCGCGTGCATGAATGCTGGATCTTCGACGTAGTGAACTTCGTCGATGAGGTCGAGGGTTGCGTCGGCGATTGCCTGGTCGCTGCTGTAGTAGGTCATCGCCCGACCTCCCGGATCGCGTTTGCCATCTCGTCGGTGTAGAGCGGCGTGCGACCAGCTACCTCGATCGCCGCCTCACACAGCTGGTAGAGCTGCGCGCGGGACAGGTGGATGTCCGTGGAATCGTCACCGGCAGTGACGATTACAAACGTGGGGAATCCATCGACCGGCTGACCGACGGTGACATGAATGTCGCCGTGACGGGTCTCGACCGGGATCATGGGGACCTCGGACAGGCGTTGGTGGCTCATGCCGCGCCGCCCTTCTCCTTGGCCGAGATCGCGCCAATTCGCCTTGCGATCTCCTCGGGTATGCCGTCCTCGCGCAACGGCATCAGTAGCCCGATGAACGAATCGCCCGATGTGACGAGGATTGGCGCGAGCGCGCTCGACACACGCATTGCGGGCCGCGGCTTGAGTTGTGCGAACCGCCGCAGGTAGACCGGGTTCATCGACACGGCCGCATTCACGTCGGGATTCGCCGACGTCTTCTCAACGGCGCTGGCGATGGATCTGCGCCAGTCCATTGGACTGACTTCCTCGCCGACTTTCGTGTCGGCGAGCGTGATTCGACCATCAGCCGGGGTGATCTCGATGGGCATTCCGAGCGACCTCTTGAGCAGCACCGAGACCAACGGCAGATCGGCAAGTCGGATGATCGTCGCAAAGTCCGGTGCCTTATCCTCGCCGTCGACCGAGTATTCGATCTCGTTGCAGCCGAGCGTGAATCGGTCGGTGGCGAACGCGGTCAGGATGCCGTCGCGCATCTCGATCACAACGCCGTTGTTCCTCGGGAAGGTCGTGTCGGTGCTCGCGAACGGCTTTACCTTCGCGATCGCCTGGTCGAGGTAGCGAGAGGGCACGAAGATCGACGTCGCGACCTTCGGTACCGCCTTGCGGGGTGCGCGCTTCGCTGGCGCCTTCTTCGCCGGGGTGGCCGGCGTCTTGCGGGCGGTCATCGGGTCACCTCGACGATCTCGCCACGGTCGACGGCCAGGTAGTCGATGCTGGTGCATCTCGGCTCGGCCCGTACGATCTCCGCGATCACGACGACCGCTGCGACAATGCCGGTGGCGGTCATCCAGATCGCGCCGAACCAGTTGGTGATGGTGTCCATCTGTGTTGCCTTTCGGGTGATGTTTCTGCGCCGCAACCCCTTACGGCGCAGGAGGATTCAGTGGGCGTCTTCGTACTGCTCGCGGCCATCGACCGGGCCGAGCACACCGAGCGCGGTAGACAGGATCACGTCGGCATCCGGGTCGTCGGGCTCGCGACGACGACCGGCGACGAAACCGAGAATCGTGGCGAGCGCGCAGATGCCAACGAACCAAGCGGCGTCGTAGAGGGTCATGAGGCGCGCCGCATCTTCTGCAGGGTCTTCGACCTCGGACCGAGTCCGGTCGGCGAGTCCAGGTCGACCGGTGCCGGCCGATGCAGTCGCACTGCAATCTCGGCGATGTCGTCATCCGATAGCACCCAGTAGCCGCGCCCGTTGCCGCCGACGAATGTGCCTATGCCGTCAAGCTTTCCGCCACGGAGTTGACGACGCACCCATGGGAGGGAGAGCGGGTGCAGCTCGTCGGCGAGTTCGGTCAGCTTGCGTCCGATGCTCATACGATCGCCTTCTGTCTCAGGTGGTGTGGCGGGATCTCGGTCGTGTCTCCATTGGGCCAGCGGATGCGGACCATCGAGTCGCCGCACGCATGGCAGCCGCGCAGGCTCGTGATGGTGACCGGGACGAGGCGGTCGACGCGCGCGCCGACGTAGGTCGCGGGGCCAGTCGTGAGCGCCGTCATGGGATGACCTCGATTCGATCGAGAGGGACGTCGAGGTAGACCGTCGGTGCGCGGTCCCAGACCTCGGCGACGATGTCGACCTGGCCGTCGTGATATCCGCCGCGGGATCCGGGGATCGGCCAGTTAGATACCGAGGCCACCGGGTAGCGGTTGCCGTTCTCGTCGCGGTAGTAGGCGCGGGCGGTCATGCGGCATCACCGGGCTCTAAACATCGGATAGCTTGCGCAATGCTCTCGGGAAGCGCGTCAAGAGAGATGTCACGCAGTTCGGTGCGGCGATCTTCAAGTGCCGCAACGTACTCATCCCAGTGCGCGGCAATCACCTGCTGACGCGCACTCTCCTCAGCCTCCGCATTCAGCTCGCCGACTGAAGATCCGGAGAACTGGGCTGCGAGATGGTCGGCGCACACAACAGACGTGCGTTGCTTGTCGTCCCAGATCACCTGGCCGGTGTCGCGACGACGTATGTAGTTGGACTTGTGGTTGACCGTCTTCACCGACGCGACGGGAGGGCCGCATTCCAGACGGTGTCCCTTCGATGCGTGAGAGCATCGAAGGCCATCCCCCGGTTTCCATGCCTTCACATGGAGAGACTTCCCCGAGGTGGCCGATTCGTCCCGGTAACAGACCCAGTCGCCGTTCGCGCTCATGCGACACCGCCGATTCTGTAGTCAGTGACGTTGACGCCGTTCTTCTGTTTGCCCCTGACTTGCCAACCCCACCAATAGGTTCCGACGTGCTGGCCTAAGAGGGGGGCATCGGCGGTGAACGTCTTGAAGTGACCGCGCACCCGATGGAGTGACATCCGTCCCGATTCGCCAGTCGCACTCGACACTCCTCGGGCGTGCCCAGGGATGTCGATAGTCCTGTACGCGATACCTCGGTTTCGTCGGCGTTGCCGACGCCCGATCGGAACCGAGGACTCGTGCTCACCGAGTTCGACGTTCTTGCAGTTCATCAGCCCAACGGCTAGGAGCGCGGGCTTTCCGAACTGAACATGCAGCAGGTCAACGGTGTCTCTCGTCCTCGGGTCATCGCTCGGGCCCGCCCATCGGGTCTCCTGTAGTTGTACTCCCGCCTCATCGACGTGAACTACCCCAACGAATGGGAAGAAACACGCCTTACCTTCGCGGAGCATGTGGCAGGAAATGGTGAAGGTATGGGCGGTCCCCTTGGGTCGCCGAACAGGGAGAACCCGGTCGCCGATCTTGAAGTATTGATTGTCGCCCCCAGGAGCTTCGCGGAGTAGAACGGCTCGGTGAACTCCTATCTCGGTGTCCTGCCGGTGAACGAGACGGTTCCCATCGGTAAGCCAGGCGTCTGGTTGACTCCACTCCATCCAGATCGAGGGGAATGGCAGTCGAATCGGCGGGAAGTCGGATTCCCGATTCCATACCTCTTTCGGTGTCTGCCAGTACATGTCGGACGCCGAATCGGCTCGTACCTTCACGGCACCCCATGCGGTGTCGACCTCCTCCTGAAGGTCGGCGCTCATCGTGTGCCGCTTGGCAATCAGTCGATCGAGAACAGGCATCGGTTGGCTCATGCGTCGACCGCCTCGCGCACCGGATCCGCCAACGACGACTGCGCCAGCTTCTTGCGCAGGAACTCCACGCCCGCGGGTCGCACATACGTCGTCGCGGTCGGAACCGTCTGCCCGGTCTTGCGGTTGGTGTACGTCTGCGGCACCACCTTGAAGTGATGCTCGAACCGCTGATACGGCAGGTTGTTCCCCTGTAACACCCCGAGGCGTCGCAGTTCCCGCATCATCACGTTGCGACCCCAGCCGAGCACCTTCGCCGCCGCGTTGAATGTGTAGGTTCCGTCCGACTCCATCAGTTCGTCGAACGCAGCGACCTTGTGCGCGTCGCCAGCAATCTTCGCTTTGAGGGCGTCGATCTTGCGGCACTGGATCTGCAGCGCGTGCAGAACGATCTCGTCCTCCGACATGGGCAGGCGCGAATCCTGCTCGACATCGAGCAGCATGCCCCGGACCCGTCGCGCGACATCGGAGTCACGCAGCAGCATTCCGACGCGGAGGACGGCGCGACGCGGGAACAAGCTCATCGACGGCGCGGTCCGCGGCATTCCCAGCTCGTCGGGAGTCAGTGACAACCTGTCACTGACTTCGGCCCGGGTCAGGACGACGTACCCGTCCGCGTCGAACTCGTCCTTGTTGCGCAGAACGGTCTGCCGAATCACTTCTCGGGTGGTCGCGTAGAACTCGGCCACCATGTCGGCATTTGCGAGCACGTCGTCGGGCAGCGTGCGCAGCACACCCACCTTGTCGAGCACGTCGGTGCGGCCCGCGAGCTCGTCGCGCTCGCTTCTCGCCGCTGGTAAGGTCAGGTCTGACATTGAGATTCCTTCCTGTCTGGCCCGCCCGGTGTTGCTGCACCGAGGCGGGCGTTTTCGTTATGCAGGTTGCCGGTCTACGTTCCGCGTTCCGCGATACACCCGGGGCACGAAAATGGAGCCGTCGTCCATCCCGAGTGCCCTCTCGATCGCGATGGCGCGTAGTTCGTTGGTGGATCTCGTTGCCCCGTTGCAGAGCTGGCCAACCAGCTGGCGAGAGATAGAGGTCGGCACAGCACCTCGCCCCTTGCGGCGTTCCGACCGGGCGATCTTTCGGAGCTGCACGCTCGATTCGTCTGCCAGCTCCTCGTGCGTGAAGCCGGTGCGCACTAGGGCCCGCAACAGCATCTCGCGATCGCAGTCCGCGTAGAAGTCGCGCGAGGTGGCGTTCATTCATTCTCCCTTCTGTTTCGCGGTACGCGTTACACGTTACACGCCTAGCGAGAGAATGCAAGGCCGAATCTGAAAGAATGTGCCCCTGACATGGTTGACCTCGAATTACATGAATGTTGTTCCTAGCGGATGGCGCTAGTTGGCCGTTGTTCGAACACGATCGGCGAGAGGCATGGTGGGAGCCGTGAGCGAATCGAATCTGCCGCCTGAGCAGTGGCGCCCCTTGTTCGACAAGGCTGGCATCGAGTTCGGGTATCGGCCGCTCGCGACACGCGCAGGCATGACGCACACCCGCGTCCATCGGCTCATCCGAGGCGGCGGAACGACGAGCGAGGCCATTCAGCAGGTGGCCGACGCTCTGGGTGTGAGGGCATCGAAGGTGCGCGAGTTGCGTGGCGAGCCGGCGGTCGACATCGAGCCGTTCACCCTCCCTGATGACGCGGGGCGGCTGAACGACAAGGAACGCGACGTCATCCGAGCAATGGTTCGGGCGCTCCTCGATGCGAGGGAGCAGGGCAATGCAGTGGAAGCTACGACGAAACAGGATGCATCGAGCGAAGCGGACGAAGACGAGAAGACCGGCGCCGCAGTCAACCCAGACGACTTGATCGAGCCGCATCCAGGCTCAGGACTTGATGTCGACGACCCGCAGTCTGCCGTCGACCTCGCGGCCGGTGGTTGGCGACGTGGTGGTGGCGAGTCCGAGACCCGGCGGCGACGGCGGGAGCAGGACGAGGCAGCCGAGCGGGGTGATGTGTGACGCGGCGCAGGCAACAGTCTCAGCGCGCAGTGAAGCGCGCCCAAGCACGGGCGGCGGCTCAACTCGACTCCTCGCAGGGCTCGTACCAGCCACCAGCGCGGGAGGGTTGCCGCCAACGGCAATGGGAGACACCACATGACGACGCCAATACCATCCGCGTACGGGTGATCACATGGCGTGACGGAAATGTACTCGTTGACTTCGTCGTCATCATCGAGCGACTTGGGCCGCAGGGATGGGATGAGGTCGAGCGGTTCGATTGTTGCCACGGGCATTGCCACCTACACGCCGATGGGCGACACTCGTCCCAGTCGATCTATCAACTGGACAGCGTTGCCGACGTCCAGCAAGCATTCTGTCGAGCCTCCAGCGAAGCCACAGAGCGCGCGCGTATCATCCGGGACAAAGGGAGTGTGATTTCGTGAACAGTCGGCAGGAAGAGCTCGATCAGTTTCGCCACGAAGTGAACTGCAACCTCGCGTTCGGCGCTGTACATGACATGGAACTCGTCACCAACGACCAGGGCGACTGCCCGGTGGTAGTAGCCCTCGATGATGAGCCGCTGTCGGTCATCCTCGGCCGCGTCCGAGCCGTGGGTGGATACGGCACTGTGTTCTCGCGGAGTGCCGACTGTAACGTTCGCACCGTATCTCTGATTCACACTGCATGCAGCCTGTCTGCGGACCCAGACGTGTTGGCACCCGGGCCTGACTCATGCTTCGGCATGTTCCTCGACTACGTCGCGATGCATCCCGAAGGGGTTGCCATCCCGGCGGCATTCGACAGCCCCGCAAAGGCTCAGGATGCGCGCGCAGTGGAGTTGTCACACGCCTGAATGACACCCACGTAATTCCTGGTCAGAGCGCTTTCTGTCGGTGCCGTGCCATACGGTGCGGCGCATGTACAACCCGTGGCGCGAAGCGCGGAAGCGGACCCATCTGCTCATCACCCTGGCCGAGCTGCCCGACGATCACCGCGGGTGCCTGACCGGCAATCACGTCGTCGTCGGCGCCGACGATCCGCAGGCATCGCGCCGCTGCACCATCGCTCACGAGCTCGTCCACGACGAGCGCCGTATCTTCCCCGTCGACCGCGTGCTGCGGGCTCGGGAGGAGCTGCGCGTCGAGCGGATCGCCGCGCGTCGGCTGATCGAGCTACACCGGCTGGTCGACGTCCTGCTGTGGACGCGGCGCACCGACGAGGTCGCCGAGGAGCTGTGGGTCGACGTGCCCATGCTGACCACACTCGTCCAGTCGCTCACCGACCGCGAGCGCTCCTGGATCGACCGTCAGCTACAGGAGCGGGGCGTCTCGTGACCGACGTCGAGAAGCGCATGATCGACGTTGCGGGCCAGCATTGGCGCTACGCGGGCAGCCTCGACGCCGCGGTGCGCGACGAGTTCGGGATCTCGACCACCCGGTACTGGCAGCTCGTGAACCGGCTCCTCGACCGCGAGGACGCGCTGGCCTACTCCCCCGTCACCGTGAACCGGCTGCGGCGACTCAGACGAACATGTCGTCGATAGCCGCTGCGGCCTGAGCGAAGCTCGACCGGTCGAGGTGGCTGTAGACGTCGGCGGTGATCTTGATCGACTCATGGCCGAGGTGCCGGGAGACGACGAGCATGTGCGTCCCCTTCGCGATCATCCACGACGCGCAGGTGTGCCGGAGGTCGTGCGGCGAGGCGTGCCAGGTGAGCGTGCCCATCGCGCGCTTCCACCCGCCGTCGTAGTAGCGGGAGTAGGTGACCCGCGCGCCGTCGCGATTGGTGAACAGTAGCGACTTCTTCGGCCGCGACAGGTCGAGTTCGTCGAGGATCGACTTCGGCACGTTGATGGTTCGGCGGCCGGCCTTCGACTTCGGGTAGCTGAGCCGTTCCTCGGTGGTGCCCGTCCACTTCCATGCCTTCGAGATGCGTACGACGCCCGCGGTGGAGTCGACGTCGCCGACGGTGAGCGCGGTCGCCTCACTGAATCTCATGCCGGTAGCGACGAGCCAGCGCGTCAGCGGGCGCCACTGCGCCGGCATCGCGGCTTCGAGCTCGCTGTACATCTCCTGCGACATGAAGACGGGGTCGTCGACCGGGGTCTTCTCGGGTAGGCGCGTGTGGTCACAGGGATTGGTGTCGATCTTGCCGTCACGGACCGCGCGGGCGAGGGCGGCCGACAGTAGGCCGTGCTTGTTGGCGATGGTCTTGCCCGTATTGGTGACGGTCTTGATGATGGTGCCGCCGCCGCGCTTGGGTACCTCGACCTGGTGGGAGGTGAGCCACTGGATCCACGTCGAGATGGTGACCTCGGTGATGGCGGCGGTCGGAAGGTCGGCGATCGTGGAGAATGCATCGCCCTCAACCCAGGAGCGATAGCGCTTGATGGTGCCCGGCTCGACGCCGGTAAGCGCGTCGATGTGGGCGGTGATGGTGTCGGACAGCGATTCGCTGTCGCGGCCCGCGTCGGTGACGCCGAGGATCTCCATCGCGGCATCGTGGCCGAAGCGCTCGACGTTGATCCGGTGGCGCTCAGCAGCCTCGGGCGCGGTGAAGGTGAGCGTCTTCTGCTTGCCCCTGTGGCGCCAATGCACCTTGTAGCCGACCGAGTCGTCGCGGTAGTGAATCGTGTGCATGGATGCCATCGCATGACCTCCTGAGGGAGATGGTCATAGCGATTCTACCAGCGGTGTTTCCTGAAAGTGTTTCCTCGTAACACTCCCAATCCGCTGACCTGCGGTTATTG
>NZ_JASXSH010000027.1 GCF_030315745.1 Gordonia heveisoli
TGTCCCGAAGGTCGTCCTGGGCGCACAGAGGCACCCTGGTCGATTTCTCGGGGGCGGTCAGAGCAGAACCCGGTTTCCCTTCCCCGGTTGTTCTCCCTGCTGGGAGGCCCTCCGGGGCGGCGCCGTGGCGCTCTGACTTGAAGAAAGTTACGCGGCGGCGACGCCCGGGTCAAATCGCCTGGTCAGAGGCGGTGACTTGGGACATCGCTACAGGTCGGCAGACGCGGAATGGCGAAATCGCCGGCCCGGAGTAACGCAGGTCACGTCGAATCCCGTTCCTTCCCACGTTCTCCCGCATCATCCGCGTTCCGCGGCCACCAATTCACGAACGGCCGGTGCCACGTCGCCGGCGAAACGTGCCAGGTCGTCGGCGTCGTCGGTGGCGAGGATGAACGTGCTCATACCCAGTCCGAGGGTCAGGTCGGCGAGTTGTTCGGCCCAGTCGCGCACACCACCTTCCAGCAGTCCACTCCCCTGACCGAAGCTGCCGTTGATGTTGTAGATCCGCTTGACCGACGCCGGATCACGTCCGGCGGCGACCGCGGCGTCGTCGATGACCTGGTTCTTCTCCGCGAGCTGCGACGGTGGCACGAAGGCCATGCTCGGTACCCAGGCGTCGGCAACCGATCCGGTGAGTCGCAGCATTCGTGGTCCGATCGCACCCAGCCAGATCGGTATGTCGTGGGCCGGCTTCGGTCCCGCATGCAGACCGTCGGCGGAGTAGAAGTCGCCATCGAAGTGGACGGTGTCACCACGCCAGAACTCACGGATCAGCGCGATCGCCTCGGTGATGGCATCGACCGCCTCCCGCGGGGTGCGCCGGGGTCCACCGGCCGCGACCACCGCATCCCAGAACGCTCCTGCCCCCAGGCCGAGTTCAACGCGACCGCCGGTGATGACGTCCAGTGACGCCGCCGACTTGGCCAGGACGACCGGCGGCCGCAGCGGCAGATTGGCGACATTCGGCGACAACCGGATCCGTTCGGTCCGTGCCCCGATCACCGACAACAGGGTCCATGTGTCGAGGAAGCGTCGCTGATACGGGTTGTCCTGCATGGTCAGCAGTTCCAGTCCGGCCGCGTCGGCTACCGCGGCCAGTCGCAGCGTAGTGGCCAGATCGTCGGCTGCGGGGCTGGGAAAGAACCCGAACTCGAGCGGTTGCCGAAGGTGCGTCATGCCAGCTACCTCACTTCGTCGGGGTTGGCGTCGTCGTAGTCCTTCCGAGCCTGCGCCACCCGCGGCGCCAATGCCAGCACGACTATCAGGAAATCGGTGAGTGATTCACGCACTTCGACGCCGAGTGCGGTGAGTTCGTATTCGACGCAGCTCCGCCGGGCCTCGACGACCTGCCGGTGCGCGACACCGTCGCGGACCAGACGATGGAGTGTCTGCGAGAGCATCCGATCGTTGATACCGACGACGATCCGCTTGAGTTCGCCATATCGCTGCGGCCCGGCCCCCAGAGCGGCCAGCACCAGCATCGGCCAGATACCGCCGACCGTTTCCAACGCGGCGCGAATACTCTGCGCGCCCTCGGCCAGGTCGGCGACCGTCAGATCGGCATCGGGTCGCGCAAGCGCGCGTCGAGCCACCTGCGCGGCCAGGTCAGCGGCCGTGTCGTCATCGAGTGCCGGGCGAACCATGCATCCGATTCTACTCTGGAAATAAGAGTGATGCCCGTGCAGTTATAGGTGATGTCCCACGACCGCGACAACGAAAGGCATTTCGATGGCAACAACCAACCGCACCGGCCGGGTCGTCGAACTCGGTCGTCCCTGGCCGGGCGTCGGCCCATTCCTCTTCGCCGCCTACCACCTCGACAAGTACCCGCGCGGCAACGCCGACCTCGGTCCCGACGCCGATATCAGTGGCCGTCCGCTGGGCAGCGACTTCGGCAATCCCGCTGGTTGGAGCATGTATCACGGCAGCGGGGTGCCCGGCTTCCCGGCGCATCCGCACCGCGGGTTCGAGACGATCACCATCGTGCGCCAGGGCGTCATCGACCACGCCGACTCGACCGGCGCATCCGCCCGCTACGGGGCCGGCGACGTCCAGTGGGTGACCGCCGGGAACGGGGTCAGCCACTCGGAGATGTTCCCGCTCGTGCACACCGACGCCGACAATCCGTTCGAGATCTATCAGGTCTGGCTGAACCTGCCTGCGCGCGACAAGGGCGCCGATCCGCAGTTCACCATGCAGTGGAACGAGGACATCCCGGCGATCGTCACCGGCGATCCCGGATCGCAGGCACGCATCCGCGTCATCGCCGGCGAGTTCGACGACGCTACCGCGCTGGCGCCGCCACGCCGGTCCTGGGCCGCCGATCCCGACTCCGAAGTCGCCATCTGGATGATCGACCTGGAACCCGGAGCGACAGTGGAACTTCCGGCTCCGAAGTCGGTGGACTCACGACGCATGATCTACGTCCACGGCGACGACGCCTCGGTCGTGATCGACGGCTCGACCGTCACCGACGGTCAGGGCTACTCCCAGCTCGTACCGGGCACGCAGACGATCCGCAACGCCGATCGGCCGGCGGTCGCACTGGTGTTGCAGGGCGTCGAGATCGACGAACCCGTCGCCCAGTACGGCCCGTTCGTGATGAACACCGATGCCGAGATCGAACAGGCCTTCCTCGACTACCGGCGCACACAGTTCGGCGGCTGGCCGTGGAACTCCGACGCCCCGGTACACCCCCGCGAGGCGAGCCGATTCGCCGACCACGGTGATGGGCGGGTCGAGCACCGGCCGCTCACGAAGTAGGAGGCCCACCGACAGACTCCACTCGTCGGGAGCACGACGGTCACCTTGTCCGCTACCGGCGAGGCTCAATTCTCCTGCGCACCAGCCAGATAAGCGACGATCGCGCCCGCGAGTCCCCGCCGCGCACGGCTCTGGTCCTGAAAGCTGCCCAGCCGATGCTCCGAGACCAGACCGCGCATCGCGCCGGGCAGGAAGGCAGCAACGTCGCGCACCCGGTCGCGGTCGACGCCAAGATCGGCGAAACCACGTTCACAGCTATCGATCCAATCGGGTTCCCAGGAGGACAGTTCGGCAGCCGTCTGCGGGTACAGGCGCCGCAAATCCTGCGGGTCGCGCGGCAACGCCGCCCGCAAGGTCTCGATCGCCAGCGACTCCGGCGCCCGCAGCCCCTCGTACATCAGATCGACGATTCGGCCGACGCGTTGCGTGAGCGATTCGTCGGCGATCACCGACACCGGCAGGTCACCACGCCTTTCGGCAATCCGGTGCAGAACCGCGGCCCACAATCCGTCGATGTCGCCGAACTGGTACTTGATGACGCCCCAGGTGGCACCGATGTCCTTGGCTATCCGATTTCCCGACACCGCGGCCGGATCGCCGGTGGCGAGTGAGGTGACCGCCGCGTCGAGCATGGCATCGCGGGTAGCGAGGCCGCGTTTGTTCGCGGTGCGTACGCCGGCGCCACCCGCGGCGGCGCCGCCCGATGCATTGTCGGCGGTCATACCGGAATATTAACTGGTCAACAACTTTCACAGAACCATCTTGCATACTTTCATAGAGGGTTCTATCGTGAGCGTCATCACAAGGGTGGCCCCGCGAAAGGACCCGAGACGATGGCGAAGACACCGCTGTCCATGAAGCCCACCGGCTGGTTCCAGGTCGCCTGGTCGAACGAGATCGCGGCCGGCGCGGTCCACACGATGAAGTACTTCGGGCAGGAGATGGTCGCCTGGCGCACCGCGTCGGGCAAGGTGTCGGTCTTCGACGCGTACTGCGAGCACCTCGGCGCCCACCTGGGCCACGGTGGCCACGTCGAAGGCGAGAACCTGGTGTGCCCCTTCCACGGCTGGGAGTGGAACCAGGAAGGACGCAACGTCTGCGTCCCCTACGAGGACCGCCCCAACAAGGGCCGCCGTATCCGCAGTTACCCTGTGGTCGAACGCAATACCGCCGTGTGGATCTGGTACGACGCCGAGGGAGGCAAACCCTACTTCGACGTTCCCGACATCTTCGCCGACTTCGACGACGAGCGGACCGCCGACGACTACTACCCGCCGATACCCGCCGCGACGCTGTACCGGCCCGGCCTGGAGATTCATCCGCAGTACATCATGGAGAACGGCGTCGACTTCGCCCACTTCAAATTCGTTCACAAAACACCGTTCATGCCGGAATTCACCCGGCACGACTTCGGCGGCCCGGTGTCGTATGTCGACTTCACGATCGCCTTCGACGAAGGCGCCACCCTCGAAACCGCCACCAGCGGAGTCGAATCCATCAACGCCGGGCTGGGCTGCTCGGTCACCAAGAGCTGGGGCATGGTCGACAACCGCACCATGCCGGCCGTGACCCCCGTCGACGACCACACCTCCGACGTCCGCTTCACCGTCTGGATCGGACGCAAACCCGGCGAGGAGACCGGTGACATCAGCGAATACGGAAAGGCCATGGCCGGTTTCGTGATCGAACAGTTCGAGGCCGACATCCACATCTGGGCTCACCAGCGCTACTCCGATCCGCCGGCGTTGTCGCGCAAGGAATTCGCCGGATTCAAGGCACTGCGGGAGTGGGCCGTCCAGTTCTATCCCGACGGCGGTCCGGCCGGCGTCGACCCCGCGCATACACCCGCGAGCGGTGCGATCCTGCCCGCCTCCCCCGACGGCGAGTACGTCCGAATCCGTCGCGCCGAGCTCGAACAGCTCCGCGCCGCGGCTCAGCGCTGAACCCACCGTCCGCCCCAGCCAAGCCACTCCCGAAAGGACCCCCGATGACCCCCAGCGAGAAGATCCGCGTCTTCCAGGTTGCCACCGGCAACCTTGGCACCGAGACCATCGGACGTATTCACCACCATCCCGACCTCGAACTCGTTGGTCTGCACTGCTATTCAACCGACAAGCTCGGACGTGACGCCGGGGAGATCGTCGGCATCGGGCCGATCGGGATCGTCGCCACCGGAAGCGTCGAGGAGATCATCGCCGCCAAACCCGACGTCCTGACCTTCCACGGCGTCTTCCCCGACGAAGATCTGTACGTGCAGGTCCTCGAGGCCGGCATCAACATCGTGACCACCGCGGACTGGATCACCGGCTTCCATCGCGACCGCAATCACCCCCATCCCTCGGGACGCAAGGTCAGCGAGATCATTGCCGACGCATGCGAACGGGGCGGGTCGACCTTCTACGGGACCGGCATGAATCCCGGCCTCGCACAGATACTCGGCATCGTGCACAGCGCCGACGTCGCCGACATCGAGAACGTCACGGTCACCGAATCGGTCGACGTCTCCTGTCACCATTCCGTGGACACCTGGAAGGCCGTCGGATATGGGCGGCCGGTCGACGACCCGACGATTCCCGACTCGCTGTACAAATACACGGCGGTCTTCGCCGATTCGGTGTACCTGATGGCCGACGCATTCGGGCTCGAACTCGACGAGGTGAAGTTCAGCTATGAACTCGGCGCCTGCACCAAAGACGTCGACCTCGGTTGGTATTTCATGCCCAAGGGTTCACTCGGCGCCAACTACATCAAGTACCAGGGCATGGTCGACGGAGTACCGCGCGTCGAAACCCATCTGGAATGGCAGATGACCCCCCACACCGATCCCGCGTGGAACATCCAGGGCTGCTACATCACCCACATCACCGGCGATCCCAGCATCTACTCAAAGCACATGATCTTCCCGCCCAAGGGCTTTGACTTGTCAAAGCCGGAGAATTTCGCCTCGATCGGAATGACCGTGACCGGCATGCCCGCACTGAACTCGATTCGCTCCGTCGTCGCGGCACGCCCGGGCATCATCACCAGCGCCGACCTGCCGCTACGGAGCTTCGCCGGACGATTCAAGGACGCGTGATCGACCGGGGCGAGCGCACCCGCAGGGACCAGTGCGCCGCCGGCGGTCAGGCGAAGCGGTAGGTGACGCCGGTCAGCTCCTCGGCAACGTCCCACAACCGGCCGGCGACTACGGTATCGTAGGCCTTGGCGGCCGGGACGGCCACCACCGGCGGGCCGGCAAGGCCGAGACGTGCTGTGGGGCCGTAATATTGGCCCCCGGTCGCGTGCGGGTCGGTACCCGCACGCAGCACCGACAACGCCCCCTCGGGCGGATCCATGATGAAGCGGTCGGTCAGCCATCGCAGCGACGACGCATGGTAGGCCCACTGCAGGAATCGGTTCTGCTCCCGCATCACACCGGTGCGTGTGCCACCCGGATGGGCGACCAGTGAGGATACCGTCGAGCCGGCGGCCGACAGCCGACGGTCGAATTCGAAGGCGGCGATCATCTGTGCGAGTTTGGACCGCGCGTACGCGGCCGACGTCGTGAACCCGCGATCCATGCGCAGGTCGTCGAAGTCGATGGCACCCGCGCGATGCGCCTGACTGCCGACGGTCACGACACGGCCGCGACTGGACGCCGAGATTTGTTCCAGCAGAAGACCAGTCAAGGCGAAGTGCCCGAGAAAGTTGGTACCGAGATCGGCTTCGAAACCGTCGACGGTCAGCTCACGGTCGGCGCGCATCACACCGGCGTTGTTGACCAGGATGTCGACCGGACCGAAACGTTCACCGATCTCGGTGGCCGCACGCCGGACCGACCCGAGGTCGGACAGGTCGAGGCCCACGATCTCGATCTCGGCACCCGGGACGGCATCCACGATCGTGGCTCGAGCACCGACCGCGCTGTCGCCGTTGCGGCAAGCCAATACGACACGCGCGCCCAGCGTCGCCAGCCCCTGGGCCGCGGCCAGGCCGATACCCGAGTTGGCGCCGGTGACGATGGCGAGTCGCGCGGTCTGCGGCGGAGCGTCGGCCAGTGTCCAACCCGACTTCGGCACGACGCGCCCTCCTCGCAAACCCACCCCAGCGGCCAATGACCCCAGCAACCAATGACCCCAGCAACCAATGACGGTTGATTCCTACCACAACCTAACTACCGCCGGTAGTGGCGCGGACCGCCCCCGCAACTCGCCTCCGGACGACCCGAACAGACCGATCCCCCGCCACCCTGGTCACACGAGACAAGAGCAGGCGGGGGACCGGCGAGACCCAGGAGCAGCGAGGTCAGGCGGAGACTGCGATCGATTCGAAGCGGCCGGCCGGCTCGAACCGGCCGATCACATCCTCGGCGGGTTCGCCCGACACCGCGGTGATGAAGCCCAGCACGTCCTCCCGCGTCTTGAGCGTCAGCAGCGGATTCGGATCCGACAGCAGACCGAACAGCGCCGACCCGATCGGCGGGCTGACCGCGGCCGCCGGGAAGGACAGTTCGAGGTGAGTCGCATAGTCGGGGTCACCCAGGTACAGCCGCGTCACCTCGACCGCCGCCTGACCGCGCCGCTCCCAATGCTTCTCGAACTCCGCCGACAGCCACTCGGCGGTGAACTCGCCGTCGTGGGCCGCAGCCGCCTTGACCAGTTCGGCCACCTGGATGAGCGTGCCCTGCGCGCCCTGCCCGGCGACCGGGTCGACGGCGATGGCGGTGTCACCGATGGCGGCGAGCACATTCCCGCCTGCGGTGGTGGCCACCGCCTGACGCACGGTCGGGGTGACCGCACCTTTGAGCCACGACACCGGGTCGGACTCGATGACCTGCAGCGAACGGATGGTCGGCGCATCGTCGGGGAAGAACTCGGCGAAGATGTCGACGATCACCTGACGGGCCGAGATCGCGTCGGTCGCGTCGTCGATGCGCGGCGCCCAGGCCCCGTCGGGCTTGGCGAAGACGATGAACGACCACGTCGCACCGGCATCCTTGTGCAGAAACGGCCCGACGAAGATCTCGCCGTTCTCGCTGTCGAGGTTGAACAGCGAATGGTTGCCGCCTTCGGCGCTGCGGTACGCGAAGGCGTCCGGGCCGTGGCCCAGGCCGGTCAGCGTGACCTGCAACAGCCTGCGCTGCGGTTCGCGGTAGTGGGTACGCGACTCGTCGACCGGGAACAGTGACGACAGTCCGCCCTTACCGGTCGCGACCAACGTCAGATCCGCGTCGGCGGCGATCTCGTCGGCGCGCTCGACATCGATCACCCCGACCTCGAACCGTCCACCACGCTCGAGGAACCGGCCGAGCCGATCGTCGGCGCGCAACCGCAGGTCGACGGCCTGCGCGACATAGCCATAGTCGGGGTTGAAGGTGAGCACATCGGTGCGTTCGTCACCGCTACCCGCATGCAGCCGGACGCTGATGCCGGTGGTGTTGCTGACCTCGTACAGGTCCTCGATGATCTCGGCGTCGAACTCACGCGACTTGCCGAACAGCACCCCGACACCGGTCGGCGGCACCTTGTCCCGCAACGCGGCACGGTCCTTGTCGCTGTAGAGGGTGACGTCGAAGCCCGCGTCGAGCAGACCCAGCGCGGCACTCGTGCCGGCCAGTCCGGCCCCGATGATGGCGGCGGTCCTCCGCGTGGTGTTGTCCTGGCTCTCGGTCGCCATGGTTGCCTCCTGATAAGTCGTGCTGGTCAGTGGGGTCTGAGCTCGACGGCAAGCGTGCCGGGCAGCGGCGTCGCACTGAAGGGTTAGGCGCATGCCGAACGAATCACCGGCCCGAGCGGATCGCGCCGCCAAGTACGATCGCTGCCTGTGCCCATCCCTGTGACCGACGACAAGCCGACCGCGACGCCCAACGAGGACGCCGCGACCGGCAACACCTCCGGTTACCGGCTCGATCTCGACGGTCTGCGCGGAATCGCCATCGCGCTGGTCGCGGTGTTCCATGTCTGGTTCGGCCGGGTGTCCGGCGGCGTCGACGTGTTCCTCACCCTGTCGGGCTACTTCTTCGTCGCATCCCTGCTCAAACATGTGCTGGCCACGCAGCCCGCATCGGTGACGTGGGGGCAGGCGGTGAATCCGTGGCCTCGCCTGTGGCGGCTCGCGCGGCGGCTGGTGCCTGCGCTGTTCCTGGTCCTGGCGGTCGTCACGGTACTGATCGTCGTCGTCATGCCGACGACCCGCTGGGGGCCGCTGGGTGAAGAAGTGCAGGCCAGCGCGCTGTACTACCAGAACTGGCATCTGGCATTCCAGTCCCAGGACTATGCGGCGGCCGACTCGGCGATCAGTCCGATGCAGCACCTGTGGTCGATGTCGATGCAGGGACAGTTCTTCGTGCTCACGCTGGTGTGCGCGCTGCTGTTCGGCGGCGTGCTGCGTGCGCTGTCCCGCTTCGTGGAGGTGCTGCAACGGCCGGTCGTCGTCCGCACCGTCGTCGGGGTGACGCTGGCCGCGGTGACGCTCATCTCCTTCGCGTGGGCGGTGCACCGGCACGACATCAATCAGGCGTTCAACTACTACGACACCGTCGCGCGGTTGTGGGAGCCCCTGGCCGGTGGCCTGCTCGCGGTGTGGATGCCACGCCGGGCCGTCCCCCAATGGCTGCGCAATCTCCTGGCCGTCGGCGCGCTCGCTCTGATCGTCAGCTGCGGATGGTGGATCGCCGGCGTCGAGGAGTACCCGGCAGGCTGGGCGCTGGTCCCGGTGGGCGCGACACTGATGCTGATCTGGATCGGCTCACCGAACACCGCGGCGCCGGCCGTCGGCCCCACCGCGGCGAGCCGAACTCTCGCCCATCCGCGGCTGGTATGGCTGGGATCGATCGCCTACGCGCTGTACCTGTGGCACTGGCCGCTGCTCGTCTTCTACCTGGCGTGGCAGTACCAGGATGACGCGTCGTTCGCCGAGGGCACCGCGATACTGGCGGTCTCGGTCGTGCTCGCGTGGCTGACCACCCGATTCGTCGAGGCCCCGCTGCGGTCGGGCAAACGCAGCGGGATGCCGCGCGGCGGGCGGACCGCATTGGTGATCGCGCTGATCGCCGCGACCGTCGCCTCCGCATCTACCGTGATCGTGTGGCAGCGGGACGCGGCGAATGCCACGGTCGACACCCGCAACCTCGACCCCCGGCTGTATCCGGGCGGGCTCGCCCTGCTCAACGGCGTAGCGGTACCCAACGTCCCACCGCAGCCCAGCCCCGACGTCGCGGGTAAGGACTGGCCGATCACCTGGCCTCCGTCGGTGGTCGGCGCGTTCACCGACCCTCCCGAGCGGATCCGTCGCGGCGAATTCGGCGATCTGACGGCCACCCGAACCATCGCGCTGGTCGGCGGCTCGCACGCGGACCAGTGGGCCGATGCCCTCGATCTGATCGGCAAGCAGCATCACATCAAGATCGTCACCTATCTGCGTCTGGGATGCGCACTGACCACCTCCCACGTCTACACCTGGTTCGGGCAGAAGTACCCGCAGTGCAACGCCTGGTCACGCGCCGTGATGGCGCAACTGGCCCGCGACAAACCCGACTTCGTGTTCACCAACAGCACTCGTCCGGCCGAGAGTGGTCCAGGCGACTACATGCCGTCGGACTATCAGGAGATCTTCGCCCAGTTCCGCGACCGTGGTCAAAAGGTGATCGCCATCCGCGACAACCCTTGGGCGAACGGCAAACTCAAGCCGCCGGACTGCCTGGCCACCGGGCGTAAACCGTCGGTGTGCGGCGTGGATCGTGCACGCGCGATGGCACCGGTCGACCCGGCCCTCGCCGTCGCCGGACAGTTCCCGAATACCACCTTCCTGGACTACACGAACGCCATGTGCGACGCGACCTACTGCCCGGCGGTGGTCGGCAACATCGTGCTGTGGCACGACTTCCACCATCTGACAGCCACTTTCGTGCGCAGCCTGACCCCGGTGATGGACCGCGACCTGGGCCGCGCCACCGGCTGGTGGTGACCGGCCCGACTCATCCGAACACGATCGACACCAGTGCCCGCGGCTGCGCGAACAGCACCTCGCGCAGGTGATTGCGCACGATGCCGACCGTCGGGCAGGGGCACGGTGCCGCCACCCCGCGGACATCGATGCCTCGGCTACGACACAGCGCAATGGCCCGTCGCAAATGGAAATCCTGGGTCACGACCGTCAACCGCGTAACGCCGAAGACGTCCCTGGCCCGGCGACAACTGGCCTCGGTGTCGACGCCCAGCGGGTCGTCGACGATGACACCCGGCGCGACGCCCCGTGCCTGCAGATAGTCGCGCATCACCGCAGGCTCATTGCCGGCCGCAGCGGAACCATTGCCGGAGTTGATGATCCGGACGACATTTCCGGTCCGATACAGGTCGATGGCCGCGTCGAGACGGCCTCGAACATAGTCGCCGGGCTCGCCGTCGGAGACCAGCGAACCCAGCACCAGCAGCGTCGAGAACGGCGGCACATCGTCGTCGATGCGTCCGGCCGACATCACCAAGGTCGCCGTGGCGGCGACGGTCACTATCAGTTCGACGGCGACCATGGCCACCATGACGACGGTCCGCATGATGGTCGGGCACTTCCCCCACCGCCTACTCGTCACCTTCTCACCGTAGGGGGCACGTCGGGAGCACGGTCGGCGACAGTGACGCGCGTTGCAACTTCGGCATTCCCACACCCACCGTGATCGCCGCGCCGATACTGAGAAAACCCGCAGGCTGCCGTACGAAGGAAAGGCGGACCATGGCCTACATGCCGGTCACCGAGTCGATGTTCCTGATCGCCGAGACCCGCGAACAACCCATGCACGTCGGCGGACTGCAGTTGTTCATCCCGCGCCCGGATCAGTCCTCGACCGAACTCGCCGAAGAGATCGTCACGACCTTTCAGTCGTGTACCGATGTTTCCGCGCTGTTCCGTAAACGCCCGGCGTCGCCGGTGACGGTGCTCGGCAATGTCGCGTGGTCCCACGACGACGAGATCGACTTCGAATACCACGTCCGCCGGGCAGTCCTGCCCAGGCCGGGACGGATCCGGGAACTGCTGCGCTACGTCTCCCTCCAGCACGGCGCCCTCCTGGACCGCTACCGCCCGATGTGGGAGCTGCACATCATCGAGGGACTCGAGGACGGCCGGGTCGCCCTGTACTCGAAGCTGCATCATTCGTTGGTCGACGGGGTGTCGGCGCTGCGGCTGCTCGAACGGGCACTGACCCCCGACCCGAACGATCGCAACGGCACCGCGCCCTGGGACAACGCCCTGGTGCGTCGGCGATCGACCGAATCCACCGGCGACGATCGCGACCTGCGGTCACGACTGACCTCGGCGGTATCCGCGACGATCGACGTCGCCGGACAGGTCGTCGGGCTGGCGCCGGCCGCCGCGAAGGTCGCGATGCGCGGACTGAGCGACCCCGACTTCGTCGCGCCGGGCAATGGTGCGCCGCGCACCATCCTCGACGTCGCGATCGGCAGTGCTCGCCGATTCGCCGCCGATCAGTGGGAGATCGACCGGCTGCGCGCGGTCGCGGCCGCACTCGGAATCACCATCAACGACGTCGTCGTGGCGATGTGCGGCAGCGCACTGCGCGCCTACCTGATCGATCAGGACGCCCTGCCCGAAAGACCGTTGATCGCGGCGTTGCCGGTGTCGATGCACGGCGAGGGTGACAAGACCGGGAACGCGATCACGGCGATCATGGTGAGCCTGGCCACCGACGAACCCGATGCTCATCGTCGGGTCGACTCGATCGTCGCCTCGGCACGGAGCGCGAAGTCGGTGGTACGCGAGCTCAAACCGCTGCAGGCACTGGCCCTCGGCGCGGCGAATATCGCGCCGCTGGCCTTCGCCACCGTGCCCGGCGTGGTGCAGTACACCCCGCCGCAGTTCAACCTGATGATCAGTAACGTGCCCGGGCCGTCGCAGGATCTGTACTGGAACGGCGCCCAGCTCGACGGGGTGTATCCGGTGTCGATTCCGATGGAGGGTCTGGCGCTCAACATCACCGTCACCAGTACGGCCCACCACGTCAACTTCGGGCTGATCGGGGCCCGTTCGCAGGTGCCGAGCCTGCAACGGCTGCTCACCCACCTCGACCACGCGCTCGAAGAACTGGAAAAGGTTGCCGAAGTCGACCAGTCTCGTTAGCCGAGTCACACCGACATTGACCTGACTAGACAGTAAGTTACTCACGAGTATCATCCGGGATAGCGGAAATCCGGGAATCGAAGTTAGTTAGGCCATCCTTGGCAGCGCGCCGACGGGCTGACGAATTACGGTTACCGGAGAAGTCCCCCGTCCCCCGTGGTACCCAGTCCTGCGCAAATGCGCATCCACGGCGACGGACGACCTAGAGAAAGGCCGGTACGCGCCCGTGACTCCCATGACGTTGACCCTGGGAACCATCGGTGTCATCTTCAGCATCGCATGTTGGGGATTCTTCCTCCGCGGTGTCTTCGGCATCGTGCGAACACTCGCACAGGGCCAGAAGGTTGACAGCTCCCGTTACTTCCCCGTGCTGCCCCGACTGTGGACGATGCTCAAGGAGTTCATCGCCCACACGCGAATGGTCAAGTTCCGCACCGTGGGTATCGCGCACTGGGCGGTCATGATCGGCTTCCTCGGCGGCATGCTGCTGTTCTTCGAGGCCTACGGACAGTCGATCAACCCCGAGTTCCACTGGCCCATCTTCGGCGACACCTTTGCCTGGCATCTGTGGGACGAACTCCTCGGCATCGGCACCGTCGTCGGCATCGTGACGCTGATCGTCATCCGCCAGCTGAACCATCCGCGTGTCCCCGAGCGCATCTCGCGGTTCTCCGGTTCCCGGTTCGTGCCGGCGTACACGATCGAGGCCATCGTCCTCGTCGAGGGCCTGGGCATGATCTTCGTGAAGGCCGGCAAGATCGCCACCTACGGACACAGCAACGCCGGGTCGGACTTCTTCACCATGCGGGTGGCCCAGCTGCTCCCGGCGAGCCCCAACATGGTCGGCATCTTCGCGCTGATCAAGCTGCTCTCGGGCAGCCTGTTCCTGCTGCTGGTCGGTACCCACCTCAACTGGGGTGTCGCATGGCACCGTTTCTCGGCCTTCTTCAACATCTATCTCAAGCGTGAGCAGGACGGCGGCGTCGCCCTGGGCGCGGCCAAGCCGATGATGAGCAACGGCAAGGTCCTGGACATGGAGACCGCCGACCCCGACGTCGACGCCTTCGGCGCGGGCAAGATCGAGGACTTCTCCTGGAAGGGCTGGCTGGACTTCACCACGTGTACCGAATGTGGTCGCTGCCAGTCGCAGTGTCCCGCATGGAACACCGGTAAGCCGTTGAGCCCCAAGCTGATGATCATGTCGCTGCGCGATCACGGTTATGCCAAGGCCCCCTATCTGCTGGCCGGCGGACGCAAGGATATGGCCGGCGACGAGGTCGGCCTCGTCGACGCCGACGGCAACGTTCTGGAAGACAAGCTCAACGCCATCCCGGAGGCCGCCCGCGCCGAAGCCGCACGCAAGCTGGTCGGCGAGTCGAATGGTGTCGTCTCCGATGCGACGGCCACCGAGGGCGAATTCGATCCCGAAGAACTCGGTGCCGTCATCGACACCGAAGCCCTGTGGAGTTGCACCACCTGCGGCGCCTGCGTCGAGCAGTGCCCGGTGGACATCGAGCATGTCGACCACTTCATCGACATGCGCCGCTACCAGGTGCTGATCGAGTCGGACTTCCCGACCGAGCTGGCCGGCATGTTCAAGAACCTCGAGAACAAGGGCAACCCGTGGGGTCAGAACTCCTCGGCGCGCACCAACTGGATCGACGAGATCGACATCGAGATCCCGGTCTTCGGTAAGGACGTCGAGTCCTTCGAGGGCTTCGAATACCTGTTCTGGGTCGGTTGCGCAGGCGCCTACGAGGACCGCGCGAAGAAGACCACCAAGGCCGTCGCCGAACTCCTCGACATGGCCGCGGTGAACTTCCTGGTCCTGGGCGAGGGCGAGACCTGTACCGGCGACTCCGCTCGCCGCGCGGGCAACGAGTTCCTGTTCCAGATGCTGGCCCAGCAGAACATCGAGATGTTCAACGAGGTGTTCTCGACCGCGCCGCGGCAGCGCAAGAAGATCGTCGTCACCTGTGCGCACTGCTTCAACGCACTGGGCAACGAATATCCGCAGGTCGGCGGCACCTACGAGGTCGTCCACCACACCCAGCTGCTCAACCGTCTGGTCCGGGAGAAGCGTCTGGTGCCGGTAGCCCCGCTCGGCGAGGGTGTCACCTACCACGACCCCTGCTACCTCGGCCGCCACAACAAGGTCTACGACGCCCCGCGTGAACTGATGGCCGCGGCAGGCGGTCAGCTGACCGAGATGCCACGACACGGCGAACGGTCCATGTGCTGTGGTGCCGGTGGCGCCCGGATGTGGATGGAAGAACAGATCGGTAAGCGGATCAACATCGACCGGGTCGACGAAGCGCTCGACACGCTCGGCGATCAGGTCGGCAAGGCTCCGACCAAGGTGGCCACCGGCTGCCCGTTCTGCCGCGTCATGCTGACCGACGGCGTCACCGCTCGTACGTCGGGCACCGAGAACGAGGGCCAGGTCGAGGTCGTCGACGTCGCCCAGATGCTGCTGGAATCGGTTCGCCGCGGCGCACCGGAGGTCAAGCTCGGCGGGCGGTTCCTGGGACCGTGTCCGGGCGCGGCCGCACCGGAGCCCGAGCCGGAGAAGGTCGAGGTCGCTGCCGCACCTGCGGCTGCCGCGGCCACCGACACCGATTCCAAGCCCAAGCCCAAGGTCGGGCTGGGGATGAAGGGCGGCAAGAAGCCGGGCGCCGCGAAGACGACCGCCCCGGCCGAGGCAGCGGCCCCTGCCGCCGCGGTGGAGTCGACCACCACCGCCCCGACGAAGCCCGCCGCCAAGGGCTTCGGCATGAAGGGTGGCATGAAGCGTCCGGGTGCGGCGAAGGCTGCCGAACCCGCCGCCGCACAGGCCGAGTCGTCGACTGCGGTTGCTGCCGCGGCCGAGGCCGACACGGCGACCGCCGAGACCGTGACCGAGCCGAAGAAGCCCGCCGCCAAGGGATTCGGCATGGGCGCCGCCAAGCGCCCGGGTGCCAAGAAGCCCGGTGCCGCGGCACCGCAGGCCGGCGTCACGGCACCGGCGGAGAGTCAGGTCGCCCCGGCCGAGTCGGCCGCCGACGCCACTGCGACCGCGGATACCGCAGGCGCGGTGACCGAGGAGAAGCCTGCCAAGGCCAAGGGCTTCGGCATGTCGGCCGGGAAGAAGCGCCCCGGCGGCATCGGCAAGCCGGCCGCAACCGCGGCCCCCGCCACCGAGGCACCGGCGGAATCGGCGCCGGTCGAGGCACCGGTGGCCAAGGCACCTGCGGCGCAGGCTGCTCCGGCAGCGTCGGTGACCGAGGAGAAGCCTGCCAAGGCCAAGGGCTTCGGCATGGCCGCGGGCAAGAAGCGCCCCGGCGGTATCGGCCAGTCGGCCGCCGCACCGGCCGCAGCTCCGGCAACCGAGGCTCCCGCCGAGCCGGAACCTGCCACCGAGGCACCTGCTGGCGAGCCGGTGGCGGAAGCCCCGACCACCGACACCCCGGCGCCCGCATCGTCGGGCGGTGCAGCCGCACTCGGCGAGGACAAGCCGGGTAAGGCCAAGGGCTTCGGCATGTCGGCTGCCAAGAAGCGGCCCGGCCACAAGTAGTCACCGCGGTACTCCCGCACCAACGTCGAGCGCGTCCGAAAGGGCGCGCTCGACGTGTTTGTGGGCCGTGACCTGGGCCACCTCAAACCAGGCAAACCGCGCCCGGCCCCGGTGTCGCCGAAAACCCGTTTGCGGCGGGCTGCGACAATAGCCCGGTGAGTAGGCCACATGTATCCCACCTGAACCAGAACCTCAAGCCGCTGGAGCAGTCTCAGAAGCTGCAGAACGTGTGCTACGAGATCAGGGGGCCGGTGCACGCCCACGCGGCGCGCCTGGAGGCAGAAGGCCACCGGATCATGAAGCTGAACATCGGCAACCCTGCCCTGTTCGGCTTCGAGGCACCCGATGTGATCATGCGCGACATGATCCATGCGCTGCCCTACTCACAGGGCTATTCGGAGTCGGCGGGTGTGTTGTCGGCCCGGCGCGCAGTAGTGACCCGCTACGAACTCATCCCCGACTTCCCGTACTTCGATGTCGACGACGTCATCCTGGGCAACGGCGTGTCGGAGCTCATCACCATGACGATGCAGGCCCTCCTGAACGACGGTGATGAGGTCCTGATCCCGGCCCCCGACTATCCGCTGTGGACGGCTATGACGACGCTGTCCGGCGGACATGCGGTGCACTACAAGTGCGACGAGAACAACGGCTGGAACCCCGACATCGAGGACATCGCCGCCAAGATCACCGACCGCACCAAGGCGATCGTGATCATCAACCCGAACAACCCGACGGGCGCGGTGTATTCGCGTGAGGTGCTGGAGAAGCTCGTCGGGCTGGCTCGCGAGCACTCCCTGCTGATCCTGGCCGACGAGATCTACGACAAGATCCTCTACGACGACGCCGAGCACATCAATGTGGCCGCGCTGGCCCCGGATCTGCTCTGCCTGACCTTCAACGGCCTGTCCAAGGCCTATCGCGTCTGTGGTTATCGGGCAGGCTGGGTGGTTCTCACCGGCCCAAAGGATCACGCACGTGGGTTCATCGAGGGCCTCGGCATCCTGGCGTCGACGCGGTTGTGTTCGAACGTGCCGGGCCAGCACGCGATTCAGGTCGCCCTCGGCGGCTACCAGAGCATCGACGCGCTCGTCGCGCCCGGCGGCCGACTCTTCGATCAGCGCAACATCACCTGGGAGAAGCTCAACGAGATCCCCGGCGTCAGCTGTGTGAAGCCGATGGGTGCGCTATACGCCTTCCCGCGCCTCGATCCCGAGGTCTATGAGATCCACAACGACGAGTTGTTCGTCCAGGATCTACTGCTGCAGGAGAAGATCCTGATCGTGCAGGGCACCGGCTTCAACCTCGACGACCACAATCATTTCCGCATCGTCACGCTTCCGTGGGCCCGCGACCTCGACGATGCCATCCAGCGAATCGGCAACTTCCTGGCGTCCTACAAGCAGTGAGCTGATCATCGACCCACCACTGGCGATCCACCAGCACGGGCGATCCACCAGCCGAGAAACCCTCGACCGCGACCCTTCGCGGCCGAGGGTTTCTCGCACTCATAGGCCACCATCGCACCCGCGCACCAATGCTGGCCATTTTATGTAACCGTTGGTAACGTCTAAATCTGTCAGTGGAGCGGAGGGGAATATCGATGGTCGAATGGCGCAAACAGATCGTCCGCAACGACGGGGTCGCCCTCGCGGTCTTCGAGGTGGAACGATCCGTCACCCCCTCGACAGCCGACCCGCTTCCCACCGTGCTGCTGGTACACGGCTGGCCCGATTCCCATCATCTGTGGACCCAGGTGGCGCCACTTCTGGCCGATCGATTTCGCGTGGTCGCCTACGACTGCCGCGGTTTCGGTGACAGCGACCGGCCCGCGGGCGATGACCGGTACGCACTGCATCACCTCGCCGACGATCTGTTCGCCGTCGCCGACGCCATCTCCCCCGACGAGCCGGTGCATGTGCTGGCCCACGACTGGGGTTCGGTACAGACGTGGGAGGCGGTGACGCGGCCCGGCGCCCATCACCGCATCGCCTCCTTCGTGTCGGTGTCGGGTCCCAATCTCGACTACCTGTCGGTGTGGGCGCGCGAGAACCTCAGCCACCCGACCCCCGGCAATCTCGGACGGGCGCTGGCACAGGGCGGTTCGTCGGCGTACACGGTGTTCTTCCAGCTGCCGCTACTACCCAAGTTGTTCTTCTCGACGGTCGGATCGGCCGGGGTATGGCGCGAATTCCTCTACCGCGTAGAGGGAACGCCGAAGGCGAATGCCGTCTTCGGACCGACCCTGCGCGCGGATATGATCAGCGGACTTCGCCTCTACCGCGCCAACATTCGCCGCAAACTCGCCCATCCCGATCCGCGCCCGACGTCGGTGCCAGTGCTGGAGGTGGTCAACGAGCGCGACGTCGCGCTGCGGCCGGCCATCTTCGACATCACCCACCGCTATGCCGAGCGCCTGTGGCGGCGACGCACCGCGACGGGACACTGGCTGCCGCTCACCCGCCCCGATTACCTGGCCGAGATCGCCGGCGCGTTCATCGCCGACCAATCCGGCACCGGCACCCCAAGCTCGGCGGGCAGTGTCGAGCGGACTCGCGTCTTCGGCTCTCCGACAAAGTTTTCCGGCAAGCTGGCGGTGATCACGGGTGCCGGTAGCGGCATCGGACGTGAAACCGCCTATGCCCTCGCCGAGCAGGGCTGCCACCTCGTCCTCGCCGACCTCGACCTGGATTCGGTCCAGGAAACCGCCCGGGAGAGTAAGCGACTGGGTGCGGATGCGGCCGCCTACCGCCTCGATGTCAGTGACACCGCGGCCTTCGTGGCCTTCGCCGCCGAGGTCCGCGACGAACATGGCATCGCAGACATCGTGGTCAACAACGCCGGGATCGCGCTCGCCGGTGGCGCACTCGATGCCACCGACGCCCAGGTGGACCGTCTCCTCGCGGTCGATCTGCGGGGCGTCATCACCGGTAGTCGCGAGTTCGGCCGGCAGATGAAGGAACGCGGCGTGGGCGGCCATATCGTCAACGTCGCCTCCGCTGCCGCGTTCACCCCGTCCCGCGACCTCGGACTCTATTCGGCGGCCAAAGCCGGGGTGCTGATGTTCTCGGAGTCGCTGCGCGGGGAACTCGCCGAACACCGGATCGGCGTCACCGCGATCTGCCCCGGCATCGTCGACACCAATATCGTCTCCCAGACCCCGATCGCCGGGTTCGATCCCGACGACGAGCAGTCTCGCCGCGATCGGCTCGACAAGTTCTATCAGCGACGCGGATTCACCCCCGATCGGGTGGCCCGCGACATCGTCACAGCCATCGATCGCAACAAGGCCGTCGTTCCCGTCACGCCGGAGGCCAAGATCGGCTACCGCATCTACCGTTTCGCCCCGTGGCTGTCGCGCCTCGGCGCCCGCCAGACAGTTGCCCGATAGGAGAATCCCTTGTCCACCAAGAAGATCGAAGACTCCACTCGACCGGACGACGACACCGATCCTGGCTCGGTCGAACTTCATGCGCGCAACGTCAGCTTTGACTGGTCGAATACACCGCTGCACTGGATCCCCGACCATCCGGTCCCGTCCAACTTCATCAGCGTGCTCAATCTCATGCTGCCCGAGGGCGAACGATGGTTCGTGCAGACCTACAACGAGGCCCTGCCCCTGGTGCGCGACGAACGGCTCGCGGCAACCATGCGCGGCTTCGTCGGGCAGGAGGCGATGCACGCCGAGGCGCACGACCATGTGCTGTGGGAGTTCCTCGATCACCACGGCGTGGACCCGCGTCCCTTTGTCCGGCAGGTCGAGTGGCTGTTCCGCAAGATCCTGGCTCCCCTCGACAAGGGCAGCGCGTCCGCCCGCCAGAAGCATCTGATCGAACGTCTCTGGCTGATCGCCGCACTGGAGCATTACACGGCGATCCTCGGTGACTTCGCGCTGAACAACACGTGGACCGCCAACAACGCCGATCCGACGATGACCGACCTGTTCACCTGGCACGGCGCCGAGGAGGTCGAACACCGGGCGGTGGCGCATGACGTCGCCGTCTACTTCGGCGACGGCTATCTGCGGCGGGCGCGCGCGATGCTGGTCGCGCTACCCACCTTGCTGATCCTGATCAACCGCGGATTCCGCTTCATCATGCGCGCGGACCCGACGCTGCACCTGAACTTCTTCCAGCGTCAATACCACTACTTCCGCGGCGTTCGCGCCGGCGTGCTCCCGAAGCTCTACAAGGTGATCTGGTCCACGACGACCTACTTCCGTCCCGGTTTCCACCCCGACGAAATCGGTTCCACCGCACAGGCAGTCGCCTACCTGGCTGCCTCGCCCGCCGCTCGCAACGCGGCCTGAACACGGGAACGATCAGCACGTGAACCAACGCGCCCACCCGCACACGACGACGATGACATCGCCGCCACCGCATCTCGCCGGCCGGTGGCGGCACGATCCGCTCCTGGTCGCCGCCACCGCACTGGGCAAGGTGTGGTTCCCGTTCTGGCGTCCGTTCTCACCGATCGCACCGACAGTCGACGACGACGGGGTGAGCCAGATGCGGATCGTCGGCCGGGAGGTCGTCGCGGAGGATGAGAACGTCGTGGCGTTGACGCTCGCCGCACCCGATGACGGGATGTTGCCGCGCTGGCACGCCGGTGCACACCTCGACCTCCTGCTCCCGTCCGGCCGGATGCGCGAGTACTCGCTGTGCGGCGACCCTGCCGACCGGCACAAGTACCGGATCGCGATCCGCCGCATCCCCGACGGTGGCGGTGGTTCTGTCGAGGTTCACGACTCGCTCGGCATCGGCGATATCGTGTCGATCAAGGGTCCGCGCAACGCCTTTCCGATCGCGCTCCCCGGTTTCGGTTCCCACGCGACCTCGTTGCGCTTCATCGCGGGCGGGATCGGGATCACCCCGATCCTGCCGATGCTCGCCACCGCGGAACGGCACGGCCTGGACTGGTCGATGATCTACACCGGGCGCAGCGCGGATTCGATCCCGTTCCGGGATGAACTCGCCCGCTACGGCGAACGGATCACCATCCGCACCGACGACGAGCACGGATTACCGACCATGGCGGACCTGCTCGGCCCGGACGATCCCGAAACCGGTCGTGCGCCTTCCGGTATGGCGGTGTACTGCTGCGGTCCGATCCCGATGCTGGAGGGTTTGCGCACCCATCTGGCCGACCGCGCCGACATCGAACTGCACTACGAACGATTCTCCCCGCCACCGGTTCTCGACGGCGAGGAGTTCACCGTGACGCTGGCCTCCTCCGGCACCCAGATCCCGGTCGCCGCAGACGAGTCCGCACTCGCGGCGATCCGCCGGGTCGTACCGTCGGTGCCCTACTCCTGCCAGCAGGGCTTCTGCGGCACCTGCAAGGTGCGGACAGTGGACGGCGAGGTGGAGCATCGGGACAATATCCTCACCGAGCCGGAGCGTGCCGCGGGCACCATGTTGACCTGCGTATCACGCAGTCGGGGCGGCAATCTCACCCTCGATCTCTGACGCCCGCCACCGCAGGTCCGTCGAGGTCCGGTGGCGCGCTCCGCATCTCAGGGAGCGACCGGCTCCGCGTGCTGCGGTTCCGCCGGCGACACCGAGGGGGCCGTTTCGGAACGGAGCAGGAAAGCCGCGGCGACCCCGGCGACGGCCGTGACGGCCACCGCCGCCCAGACGGCGTTGTGCAGGCCGTCCATGAAGACCTCCTGGACGGCGACGCGCACCACGTCGCGGACGGACTCCGGCGCCCCATCGGCCACCGCTGCTCCCGCCATCACCGACTGCTGTGCGACCTCGACCGCATCGTGGGGCACCCCGATCCCGGTCAGCCGATCCCCAACGCCCGCAACATAGGTCGAGGTCAGGATGGAACCGAGCACCGCGACTCCCAGCGTGCCGCCGACCTCGCGGGTGGTGTCGTTGATAGCGCTGCCCGCACCGGCCTGTTCCGGGCGTAGCGCATCCATGATGACCTGGGTGCACGGTCCGGAGATCATCGCGAGGCCGGCCGCCATGAGGGACATGGACACGATGATCAATGTCCAGTACCCGGACGTGCGGTCGGAGAATTCGGCGACGGCGAAGCCCGACGACATCAGGAAGGCGCCGATCGTCGCCACCGGGCGCGGCCCGAACCGGTGGGCCAACGCCATCGCGACCGGCGACAGTACCGCCATGACGACCGCGAACGGCAGGGTCCGCAGCCCGGCCTCGAGCGGGCCGTATCCCTTGACGACCTGGAAGAACTGGGTGATCAGGAAGATGAAGCCGAACAGTGCGAAGAAGGCGACGCTGATCATGCCCGCGGCGGTGGCGAATCGGCGGTTGACGAACAGCCGGACGTCGAAAATCGGGTTGGCGATCCGCAATTGGTGGATGACGAAGAGCGCGAGGATCACCGCGGCGACGAGTAGTCCGCCGACGGTCCGCACGTCACCCCACCCGAAGTGTGGTGCTTCGATCAGCACGTAGGTGAGCAGGCCCAGCCCGGCGATCGAACCGATCATGCCGACGAAGTCGAACCGGGCGACATGTTCTGGTCGCGTTCCCGGGACGATGGCGACGATCGCGAGGACCGCGATCACCGCCACCGGCACGTTCACCCAGAACACCGAAGTCCAGGAATAGTGTTCGAGCAGCCAGCCGCCGAGTACCGGACCGATCGCCACCGCGACACCGGAGATGGCCGCCCATACGCCGACCGCCGCGGCCCGCTGTTTCGGTTCGGTGAAGATGGCGACGATGATGGCCAGGGTGGCCGGGAAGACCAACGCGGCGAACATGCCGAGGCCGCCGCGGGCGGCGATCAGCTGCCCCAGCGAGTTCGACGATGCGGCGAGCACCGAGACGGCCGCGAATCCGGCGATGCCGGTGAGCAGGAGCCGGCGGTGGCCGAAACGATCACCCAGATAGCCGCCGGTCAGCAATAGCCCGGCGAAAACCAGCGTGTACGCGTCGACGATCCACTGCAGCCCCGAGATGCCCGCGTCGAGGTCGTCGGCGAGGGTCGGCAGCGCGACGTTGACGATCGTGTTGTCGATCATCACCAGCAGTTCTGCGAAGCACAGGGCGCCGAGCGCCCACCAGCGATTGGTCATGGCGAACCCTTCAGGGAAGTTATGGGACATCGACCTACTGTTATAGAACGTTGTGCTATTCAAGCAGAACACTGTGCTGCTACGTTGTCAATATGTCGCCAGCGAAATCCCGGACCCGGACGCCCACGGCCGACATTCGTGCCGGACTGCTCGCCGCCGGCCGGCGGATCCTCGAACGCGACGGCGAAGCCCGGCTGACGGTCCGCGCGGTGGCCGCCGAGGCCGGCGTCGCCCCGATGGGTGTCTACAACCACTTCGACGGCAAAGACGGGCTGATCAACGCCTTGGTCACCGACGGATTCGTGGAGTTCGCCCGGGGCATCGGCACCACCGACGACGACCCGGCCGACCGACTGCGCAACAGCGGCCACAAGTATCGGGAGTTCGCCCTCGCCAATCCGGTGCTGTACGGCTTGATGTTCGACACCGACTGCGAACCCGACCACGAAGCCGCGACCGACGCATTCGCCGTCCTGGCCGACATCGTGCGGTTCGGCCAGGCGGGCGGGGTAATCATGGCGGGCGACGCCGAGCAGATCGCCATGCAGGCATGGTCATGTGTCCACGGCGCGGTCGCCCTCGAATTGGCGAGCGCCCATCCGCCGCAGATGGATCCGGCGCAGAATTACGATCGGGTGCTGACGCTGATCGCACGTGGCATCGCCCCGCAACCGCGCTGACACCTCCACCGCATCGACCGGCGGCGGCGCCGAGCCGACATCTGGGACAATGACGCGATGACCGAGTACCGGATCGATGACCTCGCACGTGCCGCCGGGACCACGACCCGCAACGTGCGCGGATATCAGGACCGCGGCCTGCTCCCCCGACCGGTGCGGCGCGGACGTATCGCCATCTACACCGACGACCATCTGGCCCGTCTCAAGGTCATCAACGATCTACTCCGCCGCGGCTTCACCATCCGACACATCGACGACTTCCTGAGCGGAATGGCGCGCGGCGAAGACCTTGCCGACATCCTCGGCATCCGCGAGATCGTGTCCGAACCGTGGTCGACCGCGACGTCCACCTCGATGTCGGCGGCACAGTTGCGCGAGTTGCTCAACACCGGCAACCCGGCGCACCTCGATCAGCTCATCCAGTTCGGACTGATCAGCCCCGACGCCGAATCCGACCCGCCGGAGCAGTACACCATCCGCGACCAGGAAACGGTGTCCGCCTACGGCAGGCTGGTGAAACTCGGCGTGCCGCTGGCCGGCATCCTCGACGTGCATCGCCGGCTCGATCGCGAGATGTCCGCGGTCGCTGCGACGGTCATCTCGGCCGGACGACGAGCCGTCGCCGAGGGACACACCGACGGCTGGATCCCGCAGACCACCGCCGAAACCGATTGGGCTCGCGAGTTGCTGACCGAATTACGCAAGGCTGGAACGGTTTCGGCGCACAATGCGCTCGACCGGGCACTCGACCGCGACATGGCCCGACAACTGCGTGAGTACATGGGCGAGGCCCGACGCTCACTCGGATAGCTGCGCCTCGAAACGTCCCGTCAGGGTACGACGATGGGCGGTAGTCCCGGGATCGGGATGGTCAGCCGCGGACGCGGCGCCCGCTGTCGGGGGCGATCGTTCGGCCGATCGGAGTCTTCACCCGCGGGCGTCTGCCGCGGCGGCGGCGGAGGCGGAGGCGGTGTGTAACGCGCGGCAGGCTGGCGCGCCTCGGAAAGTACCGCCGGATCGGCGTATCCGGGCCCGGCAGGCGTCGGTGCGGCCTGTACCGACGAATCCGGCACCGCGCCATCGACACCCTGCGCGGCGCTCATCGCGACCACGACACCCGCCACCACCAGGGCCAGCAGCCCGACGATCGCGAAGACCACCGCCCCGAGTCGTCCGGTGGGCCGGGTTCCATCCGAAACCGACTGCTCCGCACCGTGATTGTCGGGAAGGTCGGCGTCATCGGGCACGGCGTCGACTCCTTCGCCGAGGTCGATATTGGCGGTCGGGACGTCTTCGCCATCGTTGGGCACATCCCCGGCCACCGCCCAAGCGGGCACCGGCGATGTTCCACCTGGGGCCGCACCCGCGACGTAGTGCGGTGCGCCGGAATCGGATTCGTCGCCGTATCCACCGATCTGACCGAACATCTCGGCGTCGATCTCGTTGGGAGCCTGCGAGTAGGCGGCCGCCAACGGCCGGGCCGCGATCACCGGCAGCTGCGCGGTCGGCGCATCATCGAACCCGGTCGGCAGGTGCTGGTGGGAGCCGGGCTGCGGGCCGGCCGGGACGTCGACGGTCGGCATGGGTGCCTGCTGTGCCGATGCCACCTCGTCGAAGGCGTCGACGGTGGCCTCGAAGGCCGGGAGCTTGTCGATGTCACCGCTGATCGGAGCGCTCACAAACCCCTCGAAAGCCGAGTCGATGAGGTCACGGGTCTGAGCCATCGACTCGACCGCCTGCACGGGCTGCTCGACGTCGACACGGCCAGGTTCGTCGAAGTCGACCGCGGGCAGGTCCGCGGTGGAGGTACTCACCTCGTCGCGATCGGATTCGGCGCCGGCCTGTCCGCCGACGACCGGCGTCGGATCGGTGGGGGCATCGGTGCCGGAAACGGGCTGGCCGAAACCGGCTTCCGCAGTGTCGGCATGATCGTGGGGCGGTTGCGCAATGTCGGGGCCGGCGTCGTCGATCAGACAGTCTGTCTCCAGTTCGACGATCGGCAGATCGACGATCCGTGTCAGTGCGTCCCGCAGACCCGGCCAGGCCTGCGCCCCCTCGGCGAGGATGACCGCAGACACCGCGGTACCGCCACGGACCGCGGCCGCACCGGCCCGGGTCTCAACTCGCCCGAGTAGCTGGCCGGAGGCCTCGGTGACGTCGCGTCGGGTCAGCCGGAACAGCCGGATGTGTTCACGGCCCATGATGAAGGTGCCCTCGGAGTCGCGCAGCCGGTCGCGGCCCTGCTCCACGAGGTGGAGCAGTTCACGATCCCAGTCCGCCGTCATCGGCTGCTCGACGCGGCCGATCCGGACGAGATGGTCGGCGATCTCCCGGTCGAGTCTGCCGAATCCGGTCGACGCGTCGGTCAGGGCGTGCGGATCGGCTTCCAGGACCCGGCCCGCACCGTCGACGGTGGCCACGGTCGTCCCGGCGTCGGTCACGTCCACCACGATGACGAGCGCACCCGTGGGCAGACCGCGTGCGCTGAGGGCCGCTCCAATCGCCGCCAGGGTCGCCGCGTCCACCAAACGGATGACACCACCAGCGCCCGGCGAACCGGAACTGGGCGTCACATCGTCGCTCATGGAACCTCGGAATCCGATTCTGGCGGCACCGGGTCTGCGAACGGCGTCACTATTCCCCACCGACGCCCACATGTCACCCGACTCGTATTGCGAGGTTCAAACTAGCACGACTCAGCCGAGGATCCGTCGGGATGCGAGCGCGGTCACGGTGGCCGGCAGCGTCCGGCCTGCGGTGTCGCGGCGGGCGTCAGCGCCGGCGGCCGTCCCCGTGACCGGCCCACCGATCGCAACGTAGTTCCAGCCGGCTTCCCGCCACATCCACGGGTCCAGGCAGCGCCGACCGTCGATGATGACCTTGGCCCGCACCACCGGGTCGAGCTCGTCGGGGCTCATGTGGACGAATTCGGCCCACTCGGTCGCCACCACAACGGCGTCGGCCCGGTCGCAGGCCTCCCGCGCCGATCCGGCGTAGCCGAGCATCGGCTGGACCCGGCGCGAGTTGTCCAACGCCTTCGGGTCGAAGACGGTCACCGCCGCGCCGTACAGCGCCAATTGGGCGGCGACGCTGAGCGCCGGAGAGTCGCGCACATCGTCGCTCTCCGGTTTGAACGATGCACCGAGTACGGCGATGTTGCGACCGAGCAGGTCGCCACCGACGGCCTGGGCGGTGAGCTCCACCGCAGCCGAGCGGCGGCGCATGTTGATGGCGTCGACCTCACGCAGGAAGCCGAGCGCACCCGACGCACCGATCTCCTCGGCCCGGGCGGCGAAGGCGCGGATGTCCTTGGGCAGGCAGCCGCCGCCGAATCCCAAACCGGCATTGAGGAATTTGCGGCCGATACGCTGGTCGTGACCGATGGCGTCGGCCAGGGTGGTGACGTCGGCGTCGACGATCTCGCAGATCTCACTGATCGCGTTGATGAACGAGATCTTGGTCGCGAGAAAGGCATTCGCCGCAACCTTGACGAGTTCAGCTGTCGACCAGTCGGTTTCGATCAGCGGGATCCCGGTCTCCAGAACTTCGCGGTACACCTCACGGATCACCGCGGGCGCCGACGACGCGGTCGACGCCGGGTTGACACCGAGCACCAGCCGGTCGGGCGCCAGACTGTCTTCGACCGCGAAGCCCTCACGCAGGAACTCCGGGCTCCACGCCACCTCAACGGACGCGTCCCGCCCGGCGAGCACCGCGACACGCTGGGCCAGGCCGGCGCAGGTCCCCACCGGGACCGTCGACTTGCCGATGATCAGGTGCTGGCCGGTCAGGGTGGGCACGAGTGCGTCGATGGCGGCGTTCACATGCCCGAGGTCGGCGGCGTGCCCGCGGGTCTCCTGCGGGGTGCCGACGCCGAGGAAGTGCACCGACGCATGGCGGGCGGCCTCGCGGTGATCGGTGCTGAAGGACAGTCGGCCGGACGACAGGCCCCGGCGGATGATGTCGGCGAGACCGGGTTCGAAGAAGGGGACGTCACCGGCCCGCAGGCGGGCGATCTTGTCGGCGTCGATATCGATGCCGAGCACGTCGTGACCGAGTTCGGCCATACATGCAGCGTGGGTTGCACCGAGGTATCCGCATCCGATCACCGTGAGCTTCATGCCCTAGTGATTACGCGCCCGGAGATGCCTCCGGCCGACACCGACGTAGCCTCCGGTGATCGGGCCGGTGAACTCCCGGGCGTCGCGGTTCAGCTGTGGTTCACTCCCCGTCCGGCCGCTCGAAGTTCAGGTAGGCCTTGGACGGGGTCGGACCGCGTTGACCCTGATACTTCGAGCCCACCGCGGCGCTGCCGTACGGATGTTCGGCGGGACTGGACAGCCGGATCAGGCACAGCTGACCGATCTTCATCCCCGGCCACAGGGTGATCGGCAGGTTCGCGACATTCGACAGTTCCAGGGTGATGTGACCGGAGAAGCCGGGATCGATGAACCCGGCGGTCGAATGGGTGAGCAGCCCGAGACGGCCCAGCGACGACTTGCCTTCGAGGCGTCCGGCCAGGTCGTCGGGCAGCGAGCACACCTCCAACGTCGAGCCGAGCACGAATTCGCCGGGGTGCAGCACGAACGGCTCACCGGCCGAGGGTTCGACGAGCGTGGTCAGCTCGTCCTGCCGTTTCGCGGGGTCGATGTGGGTGTACCGGGTGTTGTTGAACACCCGGAACAGACTGTCGAGGCGCACATCGACACTCGACGGTTGCACCAGCGACGGATCGAACGGGTCGATGCCGAGGCGGCCGTCGGCGATCTGGGCACGGATATCGCGGTCGGAAAGCAGCACGTACCGAGGTTATCGGACGCGGAATCGGCGCTCGCAGCACACCGCGCCCGCGCGACATCGAATCATCACGAGTGGTTCACCCCACTCGCACCGACAAATCGTCGCGACGGCCCTACAGTTTCTTTCGCACAGGCAACGACAGGCTTCGCGGCCTCGTCGACGATGTGCGAGTACGTCGGGGGATCAGAACGGGGAAAGCTATGCGGCGCAGCCGTGGGGGAACGCGCATGTCCGGTGCGTGGGGACGACTGTCGACGACGCTGGTCGCGTTGGCACTGACGGTGACGGTGGCCGTCACGGTCGCCGACCGCGCGGTGGCCTCGGCCGCCCCAGCGGGTGCGCCGCCGGTGGGTGCGGTCGCACCCACCGAATGCGTCGGTTCACGTTTCGCCACGCTCGGGGCGGTGTACGACGCGGTCTTCGATTCCTTCCTGCCGGTGTTGCCACCGGACGTGCGGGAACGCTCGGTCTCGATCAAGGCCCGCGCCCACCGCGACCTGTCGGCACTGCGCATCTCGACGCTCGCGGTGTCGAACCACCCGTACGACCTCGGCGCCGACGACCGCGACCCGATCATGACCTACCGAGATCCGGTGTCGCAGTGGATCGTCACACAATTGGTCAACGTGCGGGACGGCCATGAGGCCGACGCCATCACCGTCGACAACCTGACCGTGGCGCAGGCGGTGGAGACGGTTTGGCTGTATCTGTATGTGACGGTGATGGTTCCGCTGACCATCGCACGTCGCACCATCCCGAAGATCGCGACGGTCGCCGGGCCGATCACCGTCGGTATGCTGCTCACGCTGCCGATCACCCTCGGCGTGATGGCCGCGACCGCCCTCTACAAGACGATCAGCAAGAAGCTCGTCGACGCCTGCATCGTCTCGGTGACCGAGTCGCAGAAGCGCACGGCCGGTCGGCCCGTGAAGGACCTGCGATTCACCAACTCGGTGCCGTCGATCGTGCGGGACATCGCCGGGCAGATCTCGGTCGCCGACGCCGACACCTGCCCCCCGATCGGCGGACTGCCGTTGTCGCGGATCGTCACCCGCACGTCGTCGTATCTGCAGGCGATCAACAAGGACCGCGCCGTGGACGCCCGGATCGCCGGGTTGACCGATCAGATACTGCGGTTCATGCGCACAACCAGGGTGTACCCCAACCTGATTCCCGCCGACCCGGCCGACTTCCAGGGCGCCACCGCCGCCCTGTCGAGCATCGGCACCCTGATCCCCTATGTCGGCGGCGCCCCGCTCGACATCGGTATCGGTCTGAGCCAGAACCTGCGCGAGGGCCACATCGGCGACACTGTCGCCCTGTCGGATCTGACGGTCACCAAGTCGCTGACGGCCGCCTACTATGCGTACGCGCTGTCGGCGCACCTCGTCGAACTGGTGTGGCAAGAGGCGGGCACCGACCCCACCGCGTCGATGCTCAACAATCTCTTCCCCGGCGCCGGCATCACCGCGGCCATGCTGCCGCGCAGCACCGGCCTGCTCGGCGCACCCAACCTCTACGGGCTGGTCGTCTATCACAATGTGCTGCGCTCGACCTGCCTCACCGAGGACCGTCGCCCCGCGCCCGCACACCCCGTCACCCGACGCTGGTAGCCGACCCGCACAACCACCACTTTTGGACAGAACCACCGGTTCCAGACCGGTGGTTCTGTCCATTTGTGGAGGTTCTGCGTCGACATGCTGTGCCACAATCGAATGGTGGACCTCTCGCCGAGTGGCGTCGCGGCGGTCGCGTTGCGCAACCGCCGACTGGTTCGCGCACCGATCACCCTGTACCAGAAGGGTTTCGGCTGGATCTTCGGGTCACGAATGCTGATGCTCGAACACGTCGGCCGCAGCTCCCGACAGCCACGTTTCGTGGTCCTGGAGGTCGCCGAACGCCCGGCCCCCGACCGGCTCATCGTCGCCAGCGGCTTCGGGCCGTCGTCGCAGTGGTATCAGAATCTAGCGGCCCAGCCGCACTGTCACATCAGCACCGGCCGCCTGCGTCGGCGACCCGCCCACGCCCGGCTGCTCGACACCCAGGAGTCGGCGACCGCCCTGGCCCGCTACAAGGCGGCCAACCCGCGCGGGTGGCGCGTGCTGCACGACGCCATCGAGAAGGACGGGGCGCAAGACCCGGAGACGATTCCGCTCGTCGAGTTCCAACTCGCCTGAGACGGGCGCGACACTCGTCGCGGGCGTTTGCTAGGCTGTCGATCGCGAGGTGACCACCTCGCACGCCGATGTAGTTCAATGGCAGAACATCAGCTTCCCAAGCTGAATACGCGGGTTCGATTCCCGTCATCGGCTCCACGTTTGACCAGCGGTTATGTACCAAATCAGACCACACCAAGCCCGAGGATGTCACGGGGTGTGTCACAACTTGTCCAGGGCGTTTGCCGCGCCCTTCAGGTCGTCGGCTGACGCATGACCCGCGTAGGTCGCCATCGTGAACGCTGCCGATGTGTGGCCGATCCAGTCCGAGATGACCGCGATAGGCACCCCGTCCAGGTGCATCTGGGTAGCGCACGTGTGACGGGCATCGTGGAGCCTGATGTGGCGGACCCCGTAGCGGGCCAGCATGTCGCGCCAGTACCGGGATAGAACGGCAGGGTCGTACGGTTCCCCCACCTCATTCACGACGACGTACCCGCTGTCCGCGTACACCGTGGTCCGGTCGTAGCCCCGGGCATCCTTGGTGCCAGCTAGACCGTCGATCGCGGCCTTCTCATCAGCCTGGCGTTCCCGGGCAGCTTTCAGCACGGTGACCAACCGGGACGGCAGGGGTAGCCGACGCCGCGACGTAGGAGACTTCGGGTCGCCCTCTACCGTCTGGCCGCCTGCCATCACCCGGTTGTTGCGGATGAACAGCGCTGGGTCGTCAGAGTCCAGATCAACGTCGCTCCAACGCAACCCCGCGATTTCACCCCGACGTAGACCGGACAGGGCCAGGTGCCAGGCATGGGCCAGGCGGTCCCCGTACTCGGCGGGATCGGGCTTGTCGTCCCCCTTCTGGTGTGGTCGGTGGTTGAGTCCCATCGGCGGTAGAGGATCGCGGTCCATCACCTTACGGAGCTGTGCCACTTCAGCTTTCGTGAATGACGCCATATCTTTGTGCGAGCGCGCCACCGGGTCTACATACTCGGCCACGTTGCGGGCGACTAGGCCCTGGCGACGGGCATCTTCGAGCACGCGAGACACAGCGGCGATGACCTTGTTCACCACACCAGGGGACCAGGGACGACGTTTGCGACCTTTGGGTGTGGTCGATCCCCCGTCGATCAGGGTCCGAACCATCCGGTCGATGTCGGCCTTCGTCAACGTCTGCACAGACTTCGTGCCGTAGAACTCGGTGAACACCCCCAGGTCGTATTCCAGCTTCGCCCGTGACGACGCCCGTAGGTTGTGGCGGGCCGCGATGAAGTCGGTGACCACTTCAGCGACGGTGACCGTGTGACGGGCGACGAACTGTCCGGTCGCGGCCTGGTGGGTGACCGTCGTCAGGTAGTCCCGGGCTTCCCGTTCGGTTCCGAACCTGCGACGTACTTGCCGACGCTGGCCGGTGCCCGGGTCGATACCCGCATCGGTGATGACTTCGTACCGGATGCCGGTCTTCAGGGACCGCTTCCTGATCTGTGGCGGTAGCTGTGTCCTGGCCATTTGGGCTCCTGTTGCTCGGGGTACCGACTATAGCGTTTCCTCAGCATTATCCTCGAATAATCAGCGCAAACAGAAACTGAGATCGGTTGTTATACGGTTATTCCATCAGCAAAAACAAATGACCCGAAAGGACAGGCTGATGGCCGATCAACTTCTATCCGTTAATGAGGCAATCAAAGCCTTGAAAACGAGCCGACGAACGATCTACACGTACATCAATAGCGGCGAACTTCGTTCCATCATGGTGGGTTCACGTCGCCGTATACCCGCCTCAGCGATTGATGACTTCATCAACGCCCGTGTGGTCGCCCCCGGGGAACGAACGGTGGATTCCCTGGCGGCAGAGGGCAAATCAGCCCTTCAGATCGCCCGCCAGTTGGGCATGCCGCTAGGTGCCGTGAAGAAACGTCTGGAAGCGGTGTCGGCATGAGCGACAGCTACTTTGACAGCCGCAACAACGAGCGTCTGGGCCGACCCCAGGTCATCAAGGAACCGGGGATGGGCGTCGAGGTTGGTTATCGGTCGGACCCACGTAACAACGGGAGCAATTCCGACCTTTATGAGTTCACCTTCAAAGCGGTTGGTGACCAACCCTTCCAGATCAACGTCCGGGAAGACGGCGACGGTTGCCCGACCTTGGTCATCAGAATTGAGGGGATGGTCGAGTTCACGAGTTGGGAATCCGCCCTGGGATGGCTCGTTAATCGAATGAACAATGAGCATTAGAAAAGCCCCCCGGGGCTTTCCTGGAACCATCGGGGGGGCCTTTCAGAGGATACGGGGCAACCCGACCAAGGGAATCCCGCATGCGCCAGAATACCACACAGATCGGGTATAGTGGGCGTTCCTGGAACCACCCACATAACTGCATATGACCCCCAATAAGAAATGAGGATAAAGTGCAACCCGACCAACAGGTGAAGGTTCTGGCCCGCATTTGGCGCGGTCACACGGGGTGGGTATTCCTCCCGTGGATACCTGCCGAAAAGGCTCGCGATAAGGAACAGCGGCCATTCCACTGGAATGAAAGCCGAGCATTCCACACCACCGATCTGGAAGCTATCAAGCGGCACCTTCGCAAGCATGCCGACGATGACGTGTACTTCACCCCGATGGTGTTCGACGGCGACGACCAGAAGACTCGGCGTAAGGCCCATGCCGTCCTGGCCGCGACTGTGCTGTTTGCCGACCTGGACGAAGCCGACCCCCGCGACATCGCCCCTGACAAGGCCCCATCCATTTGGTGGGAGACATCCCCGGGCCGCTATGCCGGTGTGTGGTTGATGGATAGCCCCCGCGATGGTGCGACACTACCGGGCCGGGAGAACCATCGGATGTCTTCTCACGTCGGGGCTGACCTGTCGGGCTGGGACGTGACTCAACTTCTCCGCGTCCCAGGGTCGATGAACAACAAACCCGGCAAAGGCGTTCGTGGCGGCTCCGCGAAGGGCAAGGCCGACACTTACGACTGGCCGACACTGATGTCAGGAGTACCTGAGGTCCCAGTGCCCAAGGGCATGGATGCTGACGGGATCGCGGACCCCAGTTCAGTTGATCGGGCAGCCGTCCTTGACCGCTCGCTTCCATTGCTCAACTCCCTTGTGCGGGAATATCTCCGGGCACCTGACGCTGGGGGCCAGGATCGGTCCGAGGTCTTGTGGCAGATCGAACGCGAACTGGCCGACGCGGGTTGCACGGTGCCTGAAATCGTGGCGGTAGTACAGCCGACACCCTGGAACAAATACGCGGGACGACCTGACGAATTACACAGGCTCACAACGGAAGCCGCCAAGGCTGGGGCTATCACCAAGCATCCAGAGTTCTGGGAGTCCAGCAAGATGCTTGCTCACATCCACACGGTGGCAACGGACATCGGACGTTCGCCCTGGGCGTTGCTGATGGTCGTCCTTGCCCGTGTGGTGTCCAAGGTCGCTCCCGTTCGCGTCGCAGCCAAAGGGATCGACGGTAGACGCGGCCTGTCAATGAACCTGGCCGTCGCGGTCCTGGGTGATCCGGGGTCGGGAAAGGGCTCGATCCTGGAAGCCGCCGAATCGCTGGTGGAACTTCCGGACGAGGTTCTGGCCCAGTACAACCCGGGGTCCGGCGAAGCCTTCGCAAACCCGTTCAAGGAGTATCGGCCGCGAGACCCGAGCGCGAAGAAGGGTGACCTACCGCTACCCCTACAGGCCGATTACGAAGCGGTCTACATGGGTCAGTCGGAGATATCCGAGGTCGCTGCCCGCGCTGCCAGCAATGACAGCCGGTACATGCCCACCATGTTGAAGGTCGTCATGGGTGAGTCCATCGGGCGCGAAATCGCCAGTGGGGAAACCAACCTGGTTGCCTCTCATCGCTACCGCTACGGGATCGCAATCGGTGTCCAGCCGGAAGCCTTCGGCATGTTCGTTGACAACACGGGTCTTGGCTTCCCACAACGGTTCCTCTTCGCCTACGTCCGCGAGCACGGCCAGAAGCGCAACCGTGACCGAACCGACTACGAACCGCTGGTGGATATCCCCGACGATCCCGAACTGTCCCACCCGGTCTTCACCCCAATGGGCAAGCCGCGTCCGTACAGCGAACTACGGGGCATGGACTACCCCCGAGTGATCCGAGACGACTTCGACGACCTCGACGATGCCCAGGCTGTCGGAGCGGTGAACAAGTACGACACCCACATCCGATTCATCCAGATGAAGGTCGCGGCGGCTCTGGCGTGGATGCACGGCGAAACCGACGCGGTGTCCATCGAACGCTGGAACCAGGCCCAGATCGTCATTGAGGTATCCAAGCGGGCACGCGGACGCGCCTTGTCGGACTACTACCAGTCCCGGGGCAGCGCACAGACCCAGGCGATGCACACTCGCGCACGGGGCCAGCGCCGAGCCGAAGACCGCGCCCAAGCTGACCGCATAGAGGCCGCCGCCGAAAAGATGTGGACGGCCTACAACCAGGAGGCTGACGGCAAAGCGGTGTCGGCTGGATGGTTCACGAACAAGCTCACCGCCGATCTTCGGGGATATCGCGAAGACGCCTTGGAACTTCTGGTGAAGGGGTCGGCGGATCGTCCCGCAAGGCTCAAGAAGACGGACCCCCGCAAGGCACGCAATGGCAAGGTGGCGGTCTACTACGAATCCAAGGTGACAAGGTGACAAGGTGACAGCATGGTCACGCGGAATCGGTCAGAAATGGCGACGAATCGGGACATATACGCACGTAGCCAGTTTTTCTTCTTCTTCCTGAATATATGCGATTCTGCGACAGTGGGTCAAGGTGACCGTCACCTTGTCACCTTGGACCAACACAAGAGACTTCCGGTCACGGTGGCCGGTTGAAAGTGCCCGCGATGGGCAAGAAGGAAGGTTGACCATGAGTAACCAGGCGAATGACTGGGGCGATGTCGATAGTCGCTTCATCGGTGTGGAACCCGACGCGCTGAGTCAGGGCGGTAATGCGGATGACGGCTCCGATCGTGCGGTGGCCAAGTTCCCAATGGGCCAGGGGTCGGTTGTTATCGACAACGATCGCGACGGACTGACCGCGTTCGTGACCGCCCGAATCGAGGAGTGATGTCGTGGCGAATGGACGACGCGGTACGCGGGGCAGTGGCCGAGGTTCTGGCAGTGCTGGCCCTAGCCCTGCCGATCTGGCTGGCGTTCAGCCTGGTGTGGTCGTGACTGACAGCGCGCTGGGTGCGCCGGGTATGCGGGCACTACAGGCAGAGCGGGCCAAGAACGCACAGCTACGGCACCAGCTGACAAGCACGCGGAAGGAACTACGGCGGGCACAGCGACAGGTGAAGTGGTTGAGCCGCACGGTATTACGAGCAAGCAACAGGATGGTGGACACCCTGGAAGCGGTGGCACTGATGGACAAGGAAGAAGGTAAGAGCAATGGCTGACAACAACTCTGACGAACTGTCGGGCGCGAATGCGGGTACTGACCAGGGTCAGGCAGGCACAGGCGAACAGAGCGGCGGCAACGATCGCGAAGCGCGGTACCGCGTCGAACGCAATGAAGCACGGGCAGAGGCCGAACGACTGGCTGGTGTGGTCGAAGGACTTCAGCGCGCGGCGGTGGAAGCGGCACTGGGCGACGACGTGCGGGCTGAAGCGTTCTGGGCAGGGCGCGGCGACGCTGGCCTGGATGGTCTGCTGACCGACGACGGCACGGTGGATGTCGCGGCGGTCGGTGCTGCGGTGCAGGACGTACGCGAACGGTTCGGGATCGTGGATGGTCCACGTCGTCCGATGGTGGATCACACCCAGGGTCAGAACGTCGATGGGGTGGACGCTGCGGTGGACGCGGACGAAGCCTGGAAGGGTGCATTCGCTCCACGAATCGACGCCTGACCAGGGGTGGGGGATACCCCCTTGCGAGGTGTTTCGCGCCCCCGGTAGGCATTACCGCTCCCTGTTTTTACGGCTGCGGGAGATTTCAGCGCATACGCGAGGGAATGCCTTACTCGGGCTCATAATTGAATAAAGGGAATTGCTCGCCGCGGTTATATGGCGGGCATTTCCTGAGTTGAGAATAGTTCTGATATTGTTGTCTTATCCCGTCAGTGGCGGGTGTGGAAGAGCTGGACGCGATTCCACCTGATGCTCATTAATTCGTTTGCTTACGTGGCGGCTATTGGCTTGCCTGCCTCGTTGTCCTTTGCGAATTGATTGCAGCTCGGTGGGGTCGCGTTCTTTTCGTTTCCCCACACCCACCGCACCGTCCGGTGTGGTCTGACTACTGAATGAGGAAACAATGGCTACCGCAACAACCAACAACACCGCGAAGGCATGGCACCCCGATGTCGAGACCTTCGCGCCGACCGACATCGTTCCCGACGCGCTGATCGTGCAGGCGTCCACGAAGGCCGCGACCGTGGAGGGTGATGAAATTGCCGTGAGAGTGGCCTACGTGGCCGACGATGACGCCCAGGTGACCGCTGAGGGGGCTGAAATCCCCGAATCCGATCCGGCCCTGTCCGAAGCCCTGGCCTACACCAGCAAGGTGACCCAGCTTGTCCGCGTATCGCGCGAACAGTGGGAGCAGAACGGCACCGCCGACCAGTTGGCCAAGAGCGTCAAGCGAGCGATTACGAAGCGCGCCGACGCGCTTTTTGTGTCCCAGGTTGCCCCGACCTCGCCCGCCGTCGCCCCGGTCGCCGGTCTGGTCAACATCGCTGGTGTGGTCGCTGGTGATCCGGTCGTGGACAACCTCGATTCGCTGATCGACTTGGAAACCGAACTTCGTGCGAACGGTGCCAATCCCACCCACCTGATCCTCGATCCAGTAGGGTTCGCGGCCCTCAGGAAATTGAAAACCGCTGCGAACAGCAACGCCAGCCTGATCGGTGCAGGCGTGACTGACGCCCAGAAGCTCCTGCTGTCGATCCCGGTCCTGGTCAGTGCAGCGGTTCCCGCGTCGTCGGGTCTGTTCATCGACTCCGCCGAAGTCATCTCCGCTTACGGCGAAATCCAGGTGGCCACCAGCACCGACGCCTACTTCAACTCCGACTCGATCGCCATCCGTGCGACCTGGCGTGTGGGCCACGTAGTCCCGCGTGCCAACCGGGTCGGCAAGTTCACCATCGGTGAGTGATTGACCTGGCCCCGGGCACATACAACCCTCCGTGTGCGCCCGGGGCCTTCCTCTTTGAAAGGCATTGAGCACCAATGACTTCAGCACTACCCACACCACCGATCCAGTTCAGCGATCTGAGTCCATTCGATGACGACCTGACCGAAGACCAGGCCACCCCGATGATCCGATCCGCCTGGGCACGTGCCATCAGCGTGGCCCCCTGCCTGGGCACCGGATACCCCAGCCTGACGCCGGTCCAACAGGAAATCATCCGCGACGTACTGCGCGGTGCTGTACTCCGCTGGGCTGAACGTGGCTCTGGCGCTGTGTCACAGCGGACAGCCGGTGACTACGCCGAAACGCTGAAAGGCAGTAGCGGAGGACTGTTCCAGCCCCAGGAAATCCGCGACCTGACCGACATCTGTGCCGAGCACAAGCGACGCCCCCGGGCGACCACCATTCTGACGGGTGACAACCGGGGTCCAGGCGTACCGGAGGTCCACCCGTTCCTTCTGGGCGAAGACGCCGACTACATGGGCAACCCGCTACACGGCGGGTCGGACTGGTGAAGGCTCGAATCCCCGTCCAGCACTTGCCATTCCTCGACGGCGGCGAAGACGACTACGGGAACACCATCGAGGAGTGGGGCGACCCAATCGACCGGAAGTGCTATGGCTTCAACTTCCCCGACAGTCAGGAACCACTCACCGAAGGCCACAACCGGCTGGTGGTCGATCGCGTCATGTTGACTCCCCGATCGTGGGTCGATCAGGTCGGTAGCCGGGACCGCTTCCGTCTGCCCGACGAGCCAGACACCATGTATGAAGTCCAGGGTGTGCCTGGCTCCGGCAAGTACAACCCGCTGGGCTGGCACCCCGGTGGTGTGGTCCCACTTCAGCGGGTGGACGGATGAAGCCCACGCCGCCCGCGCTGCTGACGATGATGAAAGTCATTGGCTCACAGTCCGTTCTGCCCGTACACGACGACGTACCGGCGCGGAGGCCGGCGGAGTTCATCCAGGTGTCACTGACCGGGGGAACCGAAGACCGGACCGGCGTCCTGGCCACACCGACATTCACCATCGCGGTCTACGCGCTCGATCAGGGACGCGCCGAAATGCTGGCCGGTCTGGTCCTCGCGCTGGTGAAGTCCAGCCAGTACCGCGTCGTGGGCCAGGTCCAGGTACGCGGCTGGCAGACCACCGCGCTACCGGCCCCGTCACCAGACCCCCGTGTGGCCGACCGCCGCCGCTGGACATTCACCGGATCACTGGGGATGAGCAATGTTCGACACTGAAGGGGCCACCGATGAACG
>NZ_JASXSH010000028.1 GCF_030315745.1 Gordonia heveisoli
GTCTGATATTTCGGCATGCCCTGCAACACACCCGATTCCGCAGCCATCGCTGCCGCATCCAACACTTGTTCCAATGCCTCGGCCCGACGACGCGTGGCCGGGCGGGCATCGGGTGACCCATCCGGCTGCGGGCGTGGCGCCGACAGCGCATCCACCGCGCTCGCGAGTTTCGCGCCGATCACCGCATCCACATCCCCGACAATCGCCACCCGACCATCCGCGGTCACCGTCACATCCAACCGATCGACACTGCGATCCTCCCCGGCCGGCACCCCCGCTGCGGAGTCGTCAGCCTCAAGGTTCCCCAGAGTGCGGGCCCGGGCGGCCACCTCGGCCGGGGTGGCCCCCGAGAACACTTGCGCGACAAGATCGGTCACATACCGTTGGCGCGACTCATCGTCGAGAGGCTCGCGACGACGAGCACCGATATGCACGATCCCACGCATCACCGCATCGGCATGCTCGATCGAGACCACCCCATCAGCGAGATGCGCGGCCAACCGTGGCGCCAGATCCAGCGAGGCCGCGACTCGAATCAGCCGCGACGCCACCACCGGTGCGCACCCCGCCACGATCAACAACTCCCGCAACGACCGGCCCTGCCGGTCGGCAACATGCAGTCGGTCGAGCATCGACACCAACGTCACCGCATGATGGTCGAGCACCGTACGCAGCCGTAGTACCGTGCGCAGGGCGTCGAGGGCGGTCGGGCCATCCAGCCGTGTGTAGTCGGGCGGCTTTTCGGTGAGGGTGTGGTGCAGTTCGGTGAGGTCCATACCCCCACCATACTCGAACACGTGTTCGATGCAAGAACTATTTGTGCAGGTCAGACCACCCGCACCACCAGTGAACCCCAGTGAACCCCAGTGAACAGAAATCACACCGACCGCGAAGCGCCTCACCGCAGCGCACCAACGCTCTCGTACTTGTGGACGGTGAGCCCCACAAACGCAATAAGCCGCGCCATCGTCTGTCAACGATGTCGCGACTCATCACAAAACGTGCGCGAGGGGGGACTTGAACCCCCACGTCCGTAGACACTGGAACCTAAATCCAGCGCGTCTGCCAATTCCGCCACTCGCGCGTGCGGTCACCGATTGTGACCACGACAACCCTACCGCCCGACCATCGATCAACGCAGGCCAGGTACCTTCGAGGGTATGTCCAGTTCGACTCGTCGCACGCACCGACCTGCCCTGATCGCGTTCGTGGCGATCGCGGCGCTGGCGTGCCTGGCGCTGGCCTGGTGGCAGTGGGATCGGTACGAGTCGGCATCGGGAACGGGCCAGAACCTCGGCTACGCCCTGCAGTGGCCGGCCTTCGCCGTCGCCGTCATCTACGCCTATCGACGCTTCGTGGTGCTGGAGAGCAATCCGGATGAGGCCCGCAAGATCGCCGACCGTCAAGCCGCGACCGCCATCCCCGACGGCATACTTCCCGACCGGCCGTCGACGCCGAGCGCGTCGTCGCTGACCTTCCGGCCCGACGCCGATGCCGACGATGATCTCGCCGAGTACAACCGATTCCTGGCCGACCTCGACGCACAGGATCACCAGGCCCCCCGCGTCGCTCCCAATATCGGCGCCCGCACCACCAACGCGTCCACGCAGCCTGCGGCCGGCGCATCTGAGGAAGGAACTCCGTGACCGAAACAGCCCGACCATCCGACGACGTGACCGCGCCTGTCGAGAAGATCCGTGGCGCCCTGCTGCGCTACCGGGTGTTGGCCTGGGTCACCGGTGTCTGGCTGCTGCTGCTCGTGGTCGAACTCATCCTCAAATACGGCTTCGACGTCGATGCCCTCGACTTCGTGCCGATCGCACACGGTTGGATCTACTTCGTCTACCTGATCATGGTGATCGATCTCGCGATCAAGGTGCGATGGCCGCTCGGCAAGATCGTGATCACCGCGATCGCCGGCACCATCCCGTTCCTGTCGTTCTATTACGAGCACATCCGGGCGAAAGAAGTGAAGGCCCAGTTCGGCATCTGAACCTGCGCCGCCCTCGGGAGTACCTGGCTCAGCCCTCGGCGAGCGCACGCAGCGCCGGGACGAGTTGGGCCAGCGCCTTGCCCCGGTGGCTGAGCGCGTCCTTCTCAGCCGGTTCCAGTTCGGCCGACGACCGCCCCGCCGCGGACGCATCGTCGGGCACGAACAGCGGGTCGTACCCGAACCCGTTGGGACCGCGCGGAGTACGCACGATGGTGCCCCGCCACTCGCCGCGCACCACCGTCTGTTCGCCGTCCGGGGTGATCAGCGCACACGCCGAGACGAAGGCCGCACCCCGACGCGCGTCGGGCACATCTTCGAGCTGACCGAGCAGCAACTCGTTGTTGGCGGCGTCGTCGCCGTGTCGTCCCGACCATCGCGCCGACAGCACGCCAGGCATCCCGTTGAGGGCGTCGACGGACAACCCGGAGTCGTCGGCCAGACACGGCAACCCCGTTGCGGCCGCCCCCGACCGCGCCTTGATCACCGCGTTGTCCTCGAAGGTCGCGCCCGTCTCGGGCTCTTCGGGGAACTCGGGTACCGCGTCGAGGCCGACGACTTCCAGACCGGTGATCCCGGCGGCGTCGACGACCCGTTGCAACTCGGCGAGCTTCTTCGCGTTTCGGCTGGCCAGCAGGATCCGGGCCGTCACGGCTTACCCGGGAGTTCTCCGGGGTACGGCTGTGCCAACACCTCACGCTGGGCGGCGAAGAGCTTCTCGGTGCCGATCGCGGCAATGTCGAGCAGCGAGTCGAGCGTCGACCGTGCGAAGGTCGCGCCCTCGCCGGTGCCCTGCACCTCGACGAGCGTGCCCGCGTCGGTGGCGACGACATTCATGTCGACCTCGGCGCGCGAGTCCTCCTCGTAAGGCAGATCCAGCCGCACCCGGCCGTCGACGACGCCGACACTCACCGCGGCGATCGCACACGACAGCGGCTGCGGATCCTTGAGCCGCCCCGCCGCGCCCAGCCAGGTGACCGCGTCGGCGAGCGCGACATAGGCACCGGTGATCGCGGCGGTCCGGGTACCGCCGTCGGCCTGCAGCACGTCGCAGTCGAGGGCGATGGTGTTCTCGCCCAGCGCGGCCAGGTCGATGCACGCGCGCAGCGAGCGACCGATCAGCCTGCTGATCTCGTGGGTACGGCCACCGATCTTGCCGCGGACCGATTCTCGCGAGGACCGCTCATGGGTCGCCGCTGGCAGCATCGCGTATTCGGCGGTCAGCCAGCCCAGACCCGAGCCGCGCCGCCACGGCGGCACGCCCTCGTTCACGCTGGCGGTGCACATCACCCGTGTCTGCCCGAATTCGACGAGGACCGATCCCGCCGGGTGCGCGGTGAATCCGCGGGTGAAGGAGATGGGACGCAGTTCGTCATCGGCACGGCCGTCAGCTCTTGTGGTCACCCGACAACCTTAACGAGGTCATCCGACGCTCAGGCGCCGACCTCGATGACCTGCCCGGGACGGACCACGTGGATGGGACCGGAGAAGGTGCGGGCGGCTTCGGCGACGATCTCGTCGGTGTCCGACCAGGGGGCGATGTGGGTCAGCGCGAGCACCTTGGCGTTGGCCTTCGTCGCGGCCTCACCGGCCTCGATGCCGGACAGGTGTAGATGCGGTGGCCGCTCACTCGGCGCATGGGTCCACGACGCCTCGCAGAGGAAGATGTCGGCGTCGGCGGCCAGATCCACCAGTTCGTCGCACATCGCGGTGTCCCCGCTGTAGGCGAGCACCGCCCCGTCGGGACCAGTCACCCGTAGGCCGAAGGTGGCAGGCGGATGGTCGACCTCGAAGGCTGTGAAGGACATCCCGCCGAGCCCGACCTCCATGCCGTCGTGCCATTCGTGTACGTCGAAGGTGTCGGTGATGTCGTCGATCTGCCCGGGGAACTCCGACGACCCCGCACCGATCCGCAGCGCGGTGCCCGCCGGCCCGTACATCGGTGCCCGCCCGACCGCGGGCTGCGGCGCGAACCGGCGCCAGACCAGCATCGCAGGTAGATCCATGCAGTGATCGGCGTGCAGGTGGGACAGCACCACCGCGACCTCGTTCGGATCGACGACACTCTGCAGTTCACCGAACACGCCCGGCCCGCAGTCCATCAGCACCGGCTGCTCTCCCGGCAGCGACAGCAGATAGCCGGAACAGGCCGCACCAGGCCCGCCCACACTGCCCGAACATCCGAGAACCGTCAGCCGCATAGGCCCTACCTTGCCACGTCATCCGGGCGGTGGGTCCGGGTACCGGGTCACAAGTCCAACTCGTCCCACCCAGCGGATGATTCGGCGTGTCACAGGTGCTGGACGTCGCCGATGACCGGTCCGAGGAATCTGCTGGACAACCGGGCGAAGAAGTCCGGATCGCCGGTCGCCTGGAAGACACGTGTCGCGTCGCGACCGGTGTGCGGATGCAGCAGATCGGCTTCGGTGAGCACCCGGAAGAGTTCCTTGGCGGTCTCCTCCGCGCTGGACACCAGGCTCACCTCGTCGCCCATCGCCAGTTGGATAACGCCCGACAGCAACGGATAGTGCGTACACCCCAACACCACGGTGTCCACACCCGCTTCCTGGAGCGGTTCGAGATAGCCCTGGGCGAGGCCGAGAATCTGACGGCCACTGGTGATGCCCCGCTCCACGAAGTCGACGAACCGCGGACACGGCACCGCCGTGATCACCGCGTCCCTGGCCGCCGCGAACGAATCCTGGTAGGCCCGGGACGCGATGGTGGCCTCGGTGCCGATCACCCCGATCCGGCCGGTCTTGGTGGCGACCACCGCACGGCGCACCGCAGGCAGCACCACCTCGACCACCGGGATCGGCGCATACCGTTCCCGCGCGTCGCGCAGACATGCGGCCGATGCGGTGTTGCAGGCGATGACGATCGCCTTGACACCTCGCTCGGCGAGGTCGTCGCCGATGGCGAGCGCATGCTTGCGGATCTCGGGAATGGTCAGCGGACCGTACGGTCCGTTACCGGTGTCGCCGATGTAGACGATGTCCTCGTCGGGCAGGAGGTCGATGATCGCGCGTGCGACGGTCAGTCCCCCGACCCCCGAATCGAACACACCGATCGGCGCCTGCCGCTGCGCGTCGGTGACTATGACGCCACCCCCGGCACCCGACCGCCGGCACCGTTGTCGGACTTCGCCTTCTTCCGGCGGTCCCGTTCGGCGAGATACCACGCGGCGAGCACGCCGCCGATGGCGCCGAAGAGGTGCGCCTGCCACGACACCGACGAGTCGGTGGGCAGCACACCCCACAGCAGCGACCCGTAGATCAGGAACAGCACCACACCGCCGAGCACCTGCCACAGGTCGCGGTTGAACAGACCGCGGATCAGCAGGAACGCGAGCCAGCCGAAGATCACCCCGGACGCGCCGACGGTGATCGTGTACGGCGGCGCGAACAGCCATACGCCCAGCCCCGACACGAGCCACACGATGCCGGTGACGATCAGAAAACGCTGCGTCATCAGCAGCAGAAAGCACAGCACGACACCTGGGATGAGGTTCGCGAACAGATGCGCCCAGTCGGCGTGCAGCAGCGGCGCCCAGATGATGCCGTCGAGTCCGCCGAGCTCACGCGGTTCGATCCCGTTGTCGTCCAGGTCGAATCGGGTGGCGGCGTCGATGAACTCGATCACGAACAACGCCGCGACCAGGATCGCCGTGGTGATCAGCGATCGCAGCCACAGCGGCTTCGGTGTGGGGGCCGGCGCGTCGGGTTGCCCGACCGGGACGGGATAGGTCATCTACCGCTTTCTGCATCTCACGTGACACCGGAGCCTGACACCGTGCCCCGACACCGGGCAACCGAGTCGGACAGCGGAGCGGGACTCAAGCCCAGAGCTGGCCTTCCAGTGCCTGTTCGGCATCCTCCAGGCTACCTTCGTAGGCTCCCGTCGATAGATACTTCCACCCCGCGTCGGGGACCACGAATCCGATGTCGGCGTGGCGGCCCTCCTTGAGTGCGCGCCGGCCGATGCCCCGCGCGGCCTGCAGGATCGCCCCGGTGGAGATACCCGCGAAGATGCCCTCGGTCTCGATCAGCTCGCGGACGCGGGCCACCGCGTCCACACCTTGCACCGAGTAGCGACGGGTGAGCACGGTGGCGTCGTACAGTTCGGGCACGAATCCCTCGTCGATGTTGCGCAGTCCGTACACCTCGTCGCCGTAACGCGGTTCGGCCGCGACGATCTCGATGTCGGGGTTGCGTTCCCGCAGGTAGCGGCCGACGCCCATCAATGTGCCGGTGGTGCCGAGTCCGGCGACGAAATGGGTGATCTCGGGCAGGTCGGCGTACAACTCGGGCCCGGTGCCCTCATAGTGGGCGGCGACGTTTGCCGCGTTCCCGTACTGGTAGAGCATCACCCAATCGGCGTTTTCGGCCGCGAGTTCCTTGGCCATCGCGACCGCCGTGTTGGAGCCGCCCGCGGCCGGTGACGAGATCACCTGGGCACCGAACATATGCAGCAGGGACCGACGTTCCTCGGAGGTGTTCTCGGGCATCACACAGATGAGTCGGTAGCCCTTGAGTTTGGCCGCCATCGCCAGGGAGATGCCGGTGTTGCCGCTGGTCGGTTCCAGGATCGTCGAACCGGGAACGAGCGTGCCGTCCCGCTCGGCCTGCTCGATCATCCGGAGTGCCGGACGGTCCTTGATGGATCCGGTCGGATTCCGGTCTTCGAGTTTCGCCCATAGCCGCACATGCGGACCGTCGGTGTCGGACCAGCGCGGGGACAATCGCTGCAGACCGATCAGTGGGGTGTGCCCGACCGAGTCGATCAGGGATTCGTAACGTGCCACCTGCGCTCAGCCGCCCGCCACCGCAGGCAGGATGGTGACCTCGTCGCCGTCGTCGATGGCGGTGTTCAGCCCACCGGAGAAACGCACGTCCTCGTCGTTGACGTAGACGTTGACGAACCGGTGCAGTTTGCCGTCGGCGACCAGCCGCTCCTTCAGGCCGGGGTTGACGCTGTCGAGGTTGTCGATCAGCTCGGCCAGGGTGGCGCCGTCGCCGTCGACGCGCTTCGCGCCGTCGGTATGGGTACGCAGAATCGTCGGAATCGAAACGGTGACCGGCATGTCAGCTCCTGGGGTCGGCGGGATGGATGTCGATGGGCTCTTCGGTGACCGCACCGTCGACGATGCGGTAGCTGCGGATCTCGGTGGTGTCGGCGTCACGGGTGGAGATCAGCACGTAATGCGCCTGCGGTTCGCCCGCATAGGAGATGTCGGTGCGACTCGGATACGCCTCGGTGGCGGTGTGCGAGTGGTAGACGACCACCGGGTCCTCGTCGAGGCGGCCCATCTCCCGCCAGACCTTGAGCTGCTCACCGGAATCGAATCGGTAGAAGGTCGGGGATCGTTCGGCGTTGACCATCGGGATGAACCGTTGCGGCCGATCGCTGCCCTCCGGCCCGGCGATCACCCCACACGCCTCGTCGGGGTGGTCGGCGCGCGCGTGCGCGACCATCGCATCGACGAGATCCTGGCCGATCCGCAACATCTTGTTCGTCATCCCATCCGTCGACCACAGTTGTGCACCGATGCACCTGGGCGCACCGGCTTCGGAAACGCCGCCACCGGCGCGACTATTCCCGACGACCGACGGTGCGCATCACCGACGGTGCGACGTCGGTGTATGCGGGGATCCCGGCCACCGGGCTCGCCGCGACCACCGCATCGATTACCGCCCGCGCCGTGACATCGGCCGCACAGGCGCACACCTGGGCGAGGATCGGGGCCTGGGAGTACATCCCGGCCGGCATCGCCTGCGCCTGTCCCGCGCGCGCTCCGGTCGCGACCGCGAAGATGGTGTCGCCGTCGAGCGGTGAATGCGCAGGCCGCACCGCCCGCCCGAGCCCATCGTGGGCAGCCATCGCGACGCGACGCGTCATCGCCTGGTCGAAACCGGCGTCGGTGGCAACCACCCCGATGGTCGTGTTGAGCACGGTCGCCTTCGCGGCCAAGTCACGCAGGCGCGCGATATCGGTGGCGTCCGGACGGCGCAAGCGGTAACGGTCGAGCAGGTCGTCGTCGGCACCCCAGGGCAGTCCGGTGGCCGGATCGAGGACCGCCCCGACCGGGTTCGCGACCATCAGTGCGCCGACCGTGATCCCGGCGGCCGGGCCGTCGGCGATCGTCACCGACGCCGTGCCCACCCCGCCTTTCAGCGCACCCGCACGGGCACCGGCCCCCGCACCGACGCTGCCCACCTCGAAGTCCGCGGCGGCCGATGCCACCGCAGACCGCCCGAAGTCGGCGTCCGGGCGCGACCGCCAATCCCCCACCGGCAGATCGAAGATCACCGCGGCCGGCACGATCGGCACCACATGTCCGGCGGCGTCCATGGGTAGCCCGACACCCGCTTCTTCCAGCGCGGACATCACGCCGTCCGCTGCGGCAAGCCCGTAGGCGCTGCCCCCGCCGAGCACGATCGCATGTGCGGTCTGGACGGTGTTGGACGGATCGAGGAGGTCGGTCTCCCGAGTCCCCGGACCACCTCCACGAACGTCGACGGCCACCACCGGTCGGGTCTGCGTCGTCGGCGGGGCGTCCACCCGGATGACCGTGATCCCGGTGGCCCAGCCATGACCGGGCCGACCGTCGGGCCCCGGCTCGGCGACGCGGGCGTCGGCGTCGATCCGGTGGTGATGGCCGACAGTCACCCCGACGACGTCGGTGATCCGATCTCCCGCTGCGCTCGCTGTCACGGCCGGTTTCCCGTCACCCCATCAGCGCTTCGACGAGTAGATCCTGGACGACGGTCAGCCAGTGATACACCTCGAGATGCGCGGCATGCGGATGGTCATCCGGCAGCCGGTCGGGTGTGTCCTCGGAGATACCGAGCATCGCCCCCAGAGCGAGGCGCACATCGTTGAGGGCGGCCAGCCACGCGCCTGCCTCGTCTTCGGAGAGGGCGATGTCGCCGCCACCGGCGGGCAAGGTGTCCAGCAGGATGTGCGCCGCGTCGAGTTTGGCGTCGATGATCTTCGGTTCGTTCACGCTGCGCAGCGCCGCGTTCATATTGCCGTTGACCACGTCGGCGGCCATGCTGCGGTCCTGATCGGGCCGGTGGAAGTCGGGCAGCAACCGGCCCAGCGTGGCATCGCCCGGCGCCTGTGCGTGTCCGGTCCGGATACCGGTGATCGTCGACAGTTCGTCGGCGGGCGCACTCTGCGCCCGCTCGTCGAGCAGTTCACACAACGAGTTCACCAACGACGCGAGCAGTTCGGTCTCGTGCACGTCGAGGTTGGAACAGATACGTACCGACGACCCGCGTCCCTTGCGTTTCCAGCTACGCACGCCCTCAGATTCCACCCATCACGAATCGCGCTGCATGGTCGCCCACAGTCCGGCCGCATGCAGCTTGCGGACGTCGGCCTCCACCTTCTCGCGGCCACCGGTGGACACCACGGCCTTGCCCTCGGTGTGCACCTGCATCATCAGCTGGTTGGCCTTGGATTCGGAGTAACCGAAGATCTTCTGGAAGACAAAGGTCACGTACCGCATCAGGTTGACCGGATCGTCCCACACGATCGTGACCCACGGCCGGTCGAGTCCCGCCGCGCTGTCGGCGACCTCCGGTTCGGCGACGGCGGTACCGGTACCGGATCCGTCGTCACCGCGCCCGCCGCGGGTAGCCTCGTGCGCACGAGTTACGTCAGGCGACATACGAATAGGGTAAGCGATCGTGACCATCGACAACACCGCGCTGCTGACCGATCAGTACGAGCTGACCATGGTCGCGGCCGCGCTGCGACAGCCGATCGCGCATCGGCAATGTGTCTTCGAGGTCTTCGCCCGACGCCTGCCCGACGGTCGCCGCTACGGGGTCGTGGCGGGCACCGGCCGGCTCCTCGACGAACTGACGAACTTCACCTTCGGCGACGCCGAGATCGATGTGGTATCCCGGTTCCTCGACGCCGACGCCATCGCCTGGCTGCGTGACTACCGATTCCGCGGCGACATCGACGGCTACCGCGAGGGCGAGCTCTATTTTCCCGGCTCCCCGATCCTGACGGTGCGGGCGAGTTTCGTCGAGGCGGTGTTGCTGGAGACGCTGGTGTTGTCGGTCCTCAACCATGATTCGGCGATCGCCTCGGCGGCCGCCCGGATGGTCAGCGCCGCCGGCTCGCGACCCATCATCGAGATGGGGTCACGCCGCACCCACGAACGCGCTGCGGTGGCCAGCGCGCGCGCCGCCTACCTCGCCGGCATCTCCGCGTCGTCGAATCTGGAGGCCAACCGCCGCTACGGTGTGCCCAGCGCGGGTACCGCGGCCCACGCGTTCACCCTCGGGTTCACCGGCCCGAACGGCCCCGACGAGAAGGCCGCCTTCGCCGCCCAGATCGACGCGCTGGGTGTCGACACCACCCTCCTGGTCGACACCTACGACATCACCCAGGGTGTCCGCAACGCGATCGAGGTCGCCGGCCCCGAACTCGGTGCGGTGCGCGTGGACTCCGGCGATCTGGGTGTCCTGGCCCGGCAGGTCCGCGAACAGCTCGACGGTCTCGGCGCCACCAGGACCAAGATCGTCGTCTCCGGCGACCTCGACGAATATGCGATCGCCTCGCTGCGCGCCGAGCCGGTCGACATCTATGGGGTGGGCACCTCGCTGGTCACCGGTAGCGGTGCGCCGACCGCAGGCATGGTCTACAAACTCGTCGAGGTCGACGGTCTGCCGGTCGCCAAACGCGCCAGCCACAAGGAGTCCCGCGGCGGCGCGAAGACGGCGCTGCGCGCGGCCCGCCCGACCGGCACCATCGTCGAGGAGATCCTGCTGCGTGCGGGTACACCTCGTCCGGACGCCGACGGGCTGGAACTGCGAGACCTGCAGATCCCGCTGGTTCGTGGTGGTGAACCGGCGACCGGCCTGCCCTCACTCGCCGACGCGCGCACTCATCTCGCCGCCGGCCTGGTCAGCCTTCCCTGGGAAGGTCTGGGCCTGTCGCATGGCGACCCGGCCGTCCCGACCCGCTACCAGCTGGACTGATCTTCACCGCCGCAGCTCACGCCGACCCCGATCTGAAGGACCTTCATGCCCGACCATCGCTCCGAGGACACCCCAGCCGATGTCCTGATCATCGTCGATGTGCAAAACGACTTCTGTGAAGGTGGCGCGCTCGGGGTCCACGGCGGTGCCGCGGTGGCCTCGGCGGTCACCACCCTGCTCGATGAGTACAAGACGGTCGTCGCGACCCGTGACCATCACATCGATCCCGGCGACCATTTCGCCGACCACCCCGACTTCGTGGACTCGTGGCCGCCGCACTGCGTGGCCGGTACCGACGGGTCGCCTTCCACCCGTCCTTCGAGGTGGGGCGGGTGGCCGCGGTGTTCTCCAAAGGCGAGTACAGCGCGGCCTATTCGGGATTCGAGGGGGCAGATGACAACGGCACGCCCCTCGGGCAGTGGCTGCACGACCACGGCGCGAGAAGTGTCGACGTGGTCGGCATCGCCACCGACCACTGTGTCCGTGCCACTGCGGTGGACGCGGCGGGCGCCGGGTTCCGCACGCGGGTCCTGTTGAATTTCACCGCGGCGGTGGGCGCCGATACCGTCAAGATGGCCTTGGGCAGGATGCGCGAGGCCGGCGTCGAACTCGTCGGAGATCTGCTCTACGCCGGCACCCCGCGCGCCGACTGACCCGCATCGGGTCCGCCCGCAGCCCAGACCGACCATGCACCAGCCCACCACTCACCAGACGGATCACACCCGAAGATGTCACAGCTCCCTCCGGTGACCGCGCTGCTCGACACCGCGGTCACCGCCCTGTCCGGCCGTCGTCGCGACGGTCAGGTGTCGATGGCGACGGCGGTCGCCCATGCCATCGACTCCGGCGAACACCTGGCCGTGCAGGCCGGTACCGGCACCGGTAAATCGCTGGCCTACCTGGTGCCCGCCATCCGGCATGCCATGGACAGCGGGAAGACGGTCGTCGTGTCCACGGCGACCATCGCGCTGCAACGTCAGCTCATCGAACGTGACCTCCCCCGCCTGGCGAAGGCACTGGCCGGCTCGCTGGGACGAGAACCCACCTTCGCGATCCTCAAGGGACGATCGAACTACCTCTGTCTCAACAAGATTCACAGCGGAACCGCAGACGAACCGGACGGCGAGCTGTTCGATCCATTCGAACTCTCCCGTACCGGCCGCGAGGTCACCCGGCTACGCGAGTGGACCAGCGACACCGAGACCGGCGACCGCGACGACCTGACCCCCGGTGTCTCGGATCGGTCGTGGCGTCAGGTCAGCGTGTCGGCGCGCGAATGCCTCGGCGCGGGCAACTGCTCCTACGGCGAAGACTGCTTCGCGGAGAACGCGCGGCGCCATGCGGGCAAGGTCGACGTCGTGGTCACCAATCATGCGATGCTCGCCATCGACGCCACCAGTCCCGCGAACATCCTGCCCGAACACGATGTGGTGATCATCGACGAGGCACATGAGCTCGTGGACCGGATCACCTCGGTGTCCACCGCCGAGGTGTCGGCGTCGGTGGTCGCCACCGTGGCGCGCCGGTGCGGCAAACTCGTCGACGAGGAGACCGCCGACGCCCTGCTCGGTGCCGGCGAGGTGCTCGGTGAACTTCTCGTCGACGCCCCGCACCAACAGTGGATGAGCCTGCCGGAGACGACTGCGACGGTACTGATCGGTCTGCGTGACCGGCTGTGGCAGACGCGGACCGCGATCGGCCCGGTCCGGGCCAATGGTGCGGGAGACGAGTCGGCCGCCGCCGCCCGGTCGGCCGCGCTGACCTCCCTCGACGACCTGCACGACACGGTCGTCCGCATCCTTGGCGCCTTCGACGAACCCGACGAGTCCAAACGCCGCGACGTCGTCTGGGTCGCCGAGGAGCGGGCCGGGCGGGTCGGCTCCGGGGAGACCCGCGCCGTCCTGCACATCGCCCCGCTGTCGGTCGGCGGCTTATTGCGCGCCACCCTGTTCGCCAATTCCACGGTGGTATTGACCTCGGCGACCCTGACCGTCGGCGGCAACTTCGACGCGCTGGCCGCCACCTGGGGTCTGCCCGCGTCGGGCCGCGGCACCGACACCCCGCGCACCGACGACGATCCGCAGGTCGGTCCGGTCTCCGACATCACCGCCAACGGGAAGTCGGTCCCCGCCGATTCGTCGGTGGTGCGCTGGACCGGCCTGGACGCCGGCTCCCCGTTCGACTACCCGTCGTCGGCGATCCTCTACGTCGCCCGCCATCTGCCCCGGCCCGGTCGCGCCGGGGTCTCACCGGAGACCGTGGACGAGCTGGCAGGTCTGATCGAGGCCGCCGACGGCCGCACACTCGGCCTGTTCTCCTCGATGCGGGCCGCCCGGGAGGCCGCCGAGGCGATCCGGGAACGCTGTGACTTCCCGATCCTGTGCCAGGGCGACGACACCACCTCCACCCTGGTACGCAGATTCGCCGAGGACCCCAAGACCTGCCTGTTCGGCACACTCTCCCTCTGGCAGGGCGTCGACGTCCCGGGCCCGTCGCTGAGCCTGGTCATCATCGATCGGATTCCGTTCCCGCGGCCCGACGACCCACTGCTCACCGCACGACAGCGCGCCGTCGACGCCCGGGGCGGCAACGGCTTCCTGTCGGTGGCCGCCAATCACGCGGCACTGCTCCTGGCGCAGGGTGCGGGCCGACTGCTTCGCGCGACCGATGATCGAGGGGTGGTCGCGGTACTCGATTCGCGGTTGGCCACCGCCGGTTACGGCGGTTACCTGCTGGCGTCCCTGCCACCGTTCTGGCGCACCACCGACCGTGCCGTCGTCCGCTCGGCCCTGTCCCGGCTGAACTCCCCTCGTTCCTGACCGCCCGTATGCGACGCCCGGCCGCCCGGCGCGGTGACGACGAGACAAACCTCGCCCTGGCGCATAGGTTTGTAGCCGGTGACACCGGGGCATACCGGCGACCACGGCGGGAGCCGACGAAAGGAGACCCGAGTGATCGGGCGGATGGGCATCGACGACATCGCCCCCATGGTGTCGGCCGGTCAACAGCCTACGAAAGCGGTTGTCGGAGAACTCGTTCCGGTGAGCACGACGGCCTGGCGCGAAGGACATGACGCACTCGGGGTAACGCTGCACGTCGAGACGCCAGGGCGCGAGGTGCTCGACATCCCGATGGTCGCGGCGCCCGTCGAAGACGCGTTCAACGCAGCCTTTGTCCCGGACGCGGTCGGCTTCTGGACGTACCGGGTCGAGGCGTGGAGCGACCCGTACGCCACCTGGCGTTCGGCGGTCCGCAAGAAGCTCGACGCCGGTCAGGGAGCCACCGACCTGGCCAACGACCTGGAGACCGGGGCCCGTATCCTCGAAACCGCACTCGGCACGGTCCCCGAGGACGCCCACGAGCTACTCAACGACGCGATCCGAGCCCTGCGCGCGCGACGCCGACGCGTCGTCAACCGGGCGAATCTGGCGGTCTCCGACGAGGTGGCCGACCTCCTCCGGGCGCACCCGGTCCGCGAACTGGTGACCAAGAGCCGCACCTACCGCGTGTGGGCCGACCGCCGCCGTGCACTGGTCGGCTCCTGGTACGAGATGTTCCCCCGGTCCACCGGCGGCCGCGACGCCGAGGGGCGGCCAGTACATGGCACCTTCCTCACCGCCGCGACCGACCTGCCCCGGATCGCCGACATGGGCTTCGACGTCGTCTACCTGCCTCCGATTCATCCCATCGGTGCGGTGAATCGCAAGGGCCCCAACAACACTCTCGTCGCTGGTCCGGACGATGTCGGGTCGCCGTGGGCGATCGGGTCCGCCGACGGCGGCCACGACGCCATCCACCCCGAGTTGGGCAGTGTCGAGGACTTCGAGTACTTCGTCGGCCGCGCCGCCGAACTCGGCCTGGAGATCGCCCTCGATCTGGCCCTGCAGTGCGCCCCCGACCACCCGTGGGCAACCGAACACCCGGAATGGTTCGTCACCCAGCCCGACGGCACGATCGCCTACGCGGAGAATCCGCCGAAGAAGTACCAGGACATCTACCCGCTCAACTTCGACGACGACCGCAACGGCATCTACCGCGCCGTCCTCAAGGTGGTCCTGCACTGGGTGGGCCTGGGCGTCAACATCTTCCGCGTCGACAATCCGCACACCAAACCGCCGAACTTCTGGGAGTGGCTGATCGCCGAGGTCAAGAAGCGCCATCCCGATGTCCTGTTCCTCGCCGAGGCGTTCACCCGCCCGGCGCGGCTCTACGGTCTGGCCCGGCTGGGTTTCAGCCAGTCCTACACCTACTTCACCTGGAAGACCTCCAAGTGGGACCTCGAGGAGTTCGGCCGGGAGGTCGCCGCCCATGCCGACGAGGCACGACCGAACCTGTTCGTGAACACTCCCGACATCCTGCACGCCTCACTGCAGCACGGCGGGCCCGGAATGTTCGCGGCGCGGGCGGCACTGGCCGCGACACTCGCCCCCACCTGGGGTGTGTACAGCGGGTTCGAACTCTACGAACACGTCGCCGTCGCCGAGGGCAGCGAGGAGTACCTGCATTCGGAGAAGTACGAGCTGCGACCACGCGATTACAAGGCCGCGACGAGCCACGGCGAGTCACTGGAGCCGTGGATCACCTCACTCAACGCGATCCGGCGCCGACACCCGGCACTCCAGCAGTTGCGCAACATCACTTTTCACCACCTCGACAACCCGTCGCTGATCGCCTATTCCAAACTCGATCCGGTCTCCGGTGATCGGGTGCTGGTCGTCATCAACCTCAACCCGTTCGCCGCCGAGGACTCGACGGTGTGGCTGGACATGCCCGCACTCGGCTTCGACTGGCACGACCGCTTCCCCGTCATCGACGAGGTCTCCGGCGAGGAGTACTGGTGGGGACAGGCCAACTACGTCCGGCTGGAGCCGTGGCGGGCCGTCGCACACATCCTGGCCCTGCCGCGTCTGGATCCCGATGCGGCCCGACGACTGTCCTACCGAATCCGGTGAAGGGTGTGATGTGACGAAATCCCCGACGGCGCCGCAGCCGTTCGCCTCCGACCACGATCTGCGCAGGCTCGCCGCCCTGACCCACCCCGACCCGCACGCCTTCCTCGGTGCGCACGACGCCGGTGACGGCCACACGATCCTGCGCACGTTACGTCCCGACGCACTCTCGGTGTCGGTGGTCATCGGCGGTGTCGAGTATCCGATGCAGCACCAGACCGACGACCTTTTCGTGGTGACGGTGCCGATCCGCGATCTGATGGACTACCGGTATCGGATCGTCTATCCCGACGGCGCGGGCGGCACGGACGACTACGTGGTCGCCGACGGGTATCGCTTCCTACCCACCCTCGGCGAGGTCGACGAGCATCTGTTCTCCGAGGGACGGCACGAGTCGTTGTGGGAGATTCTCGGTGCCCGCGCCGCGAGCTACACCACCCCCGACGGACCGGTGTCGGGCACCGCGTTCTCGGTGTGGGCCCCGAACGCGTTGGGCGTCGCGGTGATCGGCGACTTCGACCGGTGGAGCGGCCGCACCGCACCGATGCGCCGCATCGGCAGCAGCGGGATCTGGGAAGTATTCGTTCCCGACCTCGGCGAGGGCACCCAGTACCGGTTCCGTATCCACGGCGCCGACGGCGTGATCCGGGACAAGGCCGACCCGATGGCCTTCCGCACCAACCCGCCGCCGTCCACGTCATCGGTGGTGACCACATCCGACTTCGAATGGTCCGACGCGGACTGGATCCGGCGACGCGAACAGTCGACGCCCACCGCCGAACCGATGAGTGTCTACGAGGTACATCTGGGTTCGTGGCGAGCCGGACTGGACTACCGCGAGCTCGCGCTGCAACTCGGTGAGTACATGCTGGAGAAGGGCTTCACCCACGTCGAGTTCCTCCCCGTCACCGAACATCCCTTCGGCGGTTCGTGGGGCTACCAGGTCACCTCGTACTACGCGCCGACGGCCCGCTTCGGCACCCCCGACGATTTCCGGTTCCTGATCGACCACCTGCATTCGGTGGGCATCGCGGTGCTCGTGGACTGGGTTCCGGCCCACTTCCCCAAGGACGACTGGGCTCTCGCGCGATTCGACGGCACCCCGCTCTACGAGCACGCCGACCCGATGCGCGGCGAACAGTTGGATTGGGGGACTTACGTTTTCGACTTCGGTCGCCGCGAGGTGCGCAACTTCCTGGTCGCCAACGCGCTCTACTGGTTCCGCGAATTCCATATCGACGGTATCCGCGTCGACGCGGTCGCCTCGATGCTCTATCTCGACTATTCGCGGGCCGACGGCCAGTGGCGCCCCAACGTCCACGGTGGCCGAGAGAACCTGGAGGCGGTGCAGTTCCTGCAGGAGATGAACGCGACCGTGCACAAACACTTCCCGGGTGTGGTCACCGTCGCCGAGGAATCCACGGCATGGCCCGGCGTCACCCAGATGACCGATCTGGGCGGCCTCGGTTTCACCTTGAAGTGGAATATGGGGTGGATGCACGACTCCCTCGACTATCTCTCACGGGATCAGGTGCATCGCAGCTTCCACCACCACGAGATCACCTTCTCGCTGATGTACGCCTGGAGCGAGAACTTCGTGCTGCCGCTCTCCCACGACGAGGTCGTGCATGGCAAGGGCACGCTGTGGAGCCGGATGCCCGGAACATCCTTCGTCAAGGCTGCCGGTGTCCGGCTCTATCTCGCCTACATGTGGTCACACCCGGGCAAGCAGCTCCTCTTCATGGGGCAGGAGTTCGGCCAGACCGGCGAATGGGCCGACAACCGCAGCCTCGACTGGCATCAGCTGCAGGGCTGGGAAGGTGAACTGCACTCCGGCATCTCGGCGTTGGTCACCGATCTCAACCGGACCTATCGTGCACGCCCGGCGCTGTACTCGCTCGACACCGCACCGGACGGGTACTCCTGGATCAACGCCGACGACACCGCCAACAACGTGATCTCGTTCCTGCGCTATGGCTCCGACGGCTCGGTCGTCGCCTGCCTGTACAACTTCTCGGGTTCCGATCGCACCGACTACGAGGTCGGACTACCCGAGGGCGGTGTGTGGGAGGAGATCCTCAACACCGACGCGGCAGCCTACAGCGGCGCGGGCCGGGGCAACCTCGGTGCGGTCACCGCCGACGGCCCGTCCCGCGACGGTCGGCCGGTGTCGGCACGGGTCACCCTGCCCGCGAACACCGCGATCTGGCTGGCGCCCCGACCGCGTGAGTGACCGGCCCAGCACCATGTGACCGGCGTTAGTACAGGGCGCTGGCGAGGCGTCGGCGCGCGCTGACGACGAAGGGTTCGGCCGGATCGAACAGCTCGAACAGTTCGAGCAGGCGGGTCCGCGCGCGGGTACGGTCGTCCCCACCGGTGACCTTGACGACGTCGATGATCCGGTCGAAGGCGGCCTCGGGGTTTTGTCCGAGCAGCAACACGTCGGCGGCGGCGAGCTGAGCGTCGACGTCACCGGAGGCGGCGGTCTGCACGATGGTCGGGTCGTGCGCTTGTGCACGCAACACGAATTCGAGGTTGCGGGCCGCGGAGGCGGCTTCGATGTTCTCCGGCTCGACGTCGGCGATCGCCCGGTAGGCGGCCAGCGCACCGTCGAAGTCGCCGTTGTTCATCAGATCCTCGGCTGCCACCATGCGCGGATCGTCGGGTTCCTCGGCCGGCGTCCCGGCACCGCCCGCCCCGGGCAACGCGTCGCCGACCTGGGCGAGGATGTCGTCGATCCATCCGCTGATCTCGGCTTCGGAACGCACGCCGTTGAACGCGGCCACCGGCTGCCCCTGCACGATGGCCACCACCATCGGAATGGACTGCACCCGAAATGCTTGTGCGATGCGCTGATTCGCGTCGACGTCGACCTTGGCGAGCGCCCAGCGCCCGTCGGCCGCGGCGGCCAGCTTCTCCAACACGGGTCCGAGCTGCTTACACGGTTCACACCATTCCGCCCACAGGTCGACGAGGACGAGCTGCTGCATCGAACGATTGAGCACCTCGTCTTCGAAGGTGGCCTCGGTGACCTCGAGGACGGTCTGCCCCGAAGGCACCGCGCCGGCGGGAGCCGGAGCGCCTGTTTCCGGTCCCGGGCCAGCGGGACCGCGCTGGGCCTGCGCTCGCTGGGCCTCCGCCCGATCCTTGAGTCCGCCGAGATCGACGGCTCCGGACATGGCCACCGAAGCGGCCGCCTGCTGACGAGCCGCCGCGGCGGCCTGCTGACGATTGGTTGGTCGCGTCACCCTTCTAGTGTGGCATGACCGGCGTCCCGGCCCTGCCCAGGTTCCCGACCCCGGTGATCGTGCCGGGAGTTCTCCCGCACCACGGACGCGGCCACAGCCGCGAACACGAGTGCGGCCACCGCGGCGATCAGGCCCGTGCCCAGCGTGCTGCGACTGCTGATGAACCCGACGACGGCCGGGCCGGCCAGCATGCCGAGGTACCCGCATCCGACCACCAGCGAGATCGTCCGGCCGCTCGATGCGACGGTCAGATTGCCGGCCGCGGTGAAGATCTGTGGGATCAGTCCGGCCAGTCCGATGCCGAAGACGGCCCAGCCCGCGATCGCCCAGCCCGCACTCGGGGCCAGGATCGCGCCGAGCATGCCGACGAGTCCGATCAGCGATCCGCCCCGCAGCACCATGACCGAACCGATCCGTGCGGCCACCCGATCGACGCCGAAACGCGCGAGGGCCATCGCAGCGCTGAACGCGCCGAAGGAGATCGCGCCGGTCGCCTCGGGTGTATCGAAGGTCTCGACGACGTGCAGAGCACTCCAGTCGTAGGCGGTGCCCTCGGCGAGCATGAGCGCGAAGGCGACCGCGGCCAGCAGTGCCAGCCTGCGCAGGTCCACTCCGGACCACCAGCGATCGCCGGCTGTCGCCGCGGCGTCGGCTGCGGGGCCGTCGGCTGCGGCGGTCCCGGCGGGACGTGCGGCGCGCAACAGTCCCCCGCCGACCGTGACGATCACCAGGACACCGACCACCGCAGCCGTCGCCACGGTCACGACGACCCTGATGTCGAGGGCGAGGGCAGCGGCCACGATCGCCGATCCGATCAGCGACCCGACGGAGAAATAGCCGTGGAACGCGGCCATGATCGGCCGCCGGTAGCGACGTTCGACGGCGACGGCCTGCGCGTTCATCGAGACGTCCAGCCCGCCGTTGGCGAAGCCGAACGCAGCCAGCGCAAGGGCCAGCTGTGGACCGTTGCTCGCCAGCACCGGCGTCACCACCGCCGCCGACAGCGACATAGCCGCGACGATCGTCAGCGGCGCCGACCCGAACCGATCGATGAGCGGGCCGCACAGCTGCATGCCGACGAAGGCCGACCCGCCGAGCAGGAGCAGCAATCCGCCGAGTTGTTCGTGGCCGACCCCCGTGCGTTCGCTGATGGCCGGGATATGGGCCACCCACATCGCGGCAAGAAACCCGTTGAGCGCAAAGACGACAGCCACCGAGACCCGGGCCCGGCGAATGCGGGAATCTCGGGTCTCGGTGGCCGTGATGTCGGAGGTAGCCGTGCTCGTCACCCTCTCATTCGGGTGAAGCTCAGGCCGGTGCCGCCGCCGACTGCTCGGTCGACAGTTCGGCAAGGTGTCCGTTACGTGCGGCCCACCACTCGAACACGATGGTGCCGAACGGCGGGATGCTGGACACCAGCGCCAGCAGCGTCACCTTCGCGTTCCAGCGCAGCGCGAACGCCGTCAGCAGCGCGACCAGGATGAACGCGACGAAGACGACACCGTGTGCCATACCCGGGACGAAGATCGCATCCTCATTGTCGAAGACGCGCTTGATCACCATCGCCACGATCAGGATCGCCCAGGTGATCGCCTCCAGGACGGCCACGAAGCGGAAGCGTTTGGCAGGTGTGGACAGGTCGAAGAACGAAGTCATGTCCACCATTGTGCCGAAACGGACACCGCAACTACGACCCGGTGTAGTAAATGTCTCCTTCGCGCGATCCACTCAAGCCTTGGGCACGCGGATGATCAGAGCGTCGCCCTGGCCACCCGCGCCGCACAGCGCGGCCGCACCGATGCCGCCGCCGCGACGCTTGAGTTCGAGGGCGAGGTGCAGGGTGATGCGCGCACCGGAGGTACCGATCGGGTGACCGATCGCAATGGCACCACCGTTGACGTTGACCTTCTCCGGATCGATGCCCAGCAGCTTGGTCGATGCCAGTCCGACAACGGCGAAGGCCTCATTGAGTTCGACCAGATCCAGGTCGGCCGGGTTGATGCCCTCACGCTCGCAGGCCTTGGCGATGGCGTTCGCGGGCTGCGCCTGCAGCGACGAATCCGGGCCGGCGACGACACCGTGGCGGCCGATCTCGGCCAGCCACTCGAGACCGAGTTCCTCCGCTTTGGCCTTGCTCATGACCACGACCGCGGCCGCGCCGTCGGAGATCTGCGACGAGTTGCCTGCGGTGATGGACCCGTCCTTACGGAAGGCCGGCCGCAGACCGCCGAGCGAATCGGCGGAGGTGTCGGCGCGGACACCTTCGTCGGCGGTGAACTCGATCGGGTCCCCCTTGCGCTGCGGGATGCTGACCGGCACGACCTCGTCAGCGAACACACCGTTCTTCCATGCCGCGGCCGCGAGCTGGTGGCTGCGAGCGGCGAACTCGTCCTGCTCGGCACGGGTGAAGCCGTCGGTGTCGTTGCCCTGTTCGGTCAGCGCACCCATCGGCTGGTCGGTGAAGGCGTCGTGCAGGCCGTCGAAGGCGAGGTGGTCGACGAGGGTGGTGTTGCCGTACTTGAAGCCATCCCGGCTACCCGGCAGCAGATGCGGGGCCTGGGTCATCGATTCCTGGCCACCGGCGACAACGACGTCGAACTCACCGGCACGGATGAGCTGATCGGCGAGGGCGATGGCGTCGATACCCGACAGGCACATCTTGTTGATGGTCAGGGTGGGCACATCCCAGCCGATGCCCGCCTTGACGGCAGCCTGACGCGCAGGCATCTGACCGGCGCCCGCGGTGAGCACCTGGCCCATGATCACGTAGTCGACGACGGAGGCGGGGACACCCGAGCGCTCCAGAGCACCCTTGATCGCCACTGCACCGAGATCGACACCGCTGTGTCCCTTGAGGGACCCCTGCAGGCGGCCGAACGGCGTGCGCGCACCCCCGACGATGACTGTGGTCGTCTGATCCGAATTCGCGGACATGTGCTTCCTACCTCCGACGATGAAGAGCTCCGGCGTTGATGCGAAGCCGCGGGCGCGACCGCCCGCTCTGTGTGTCTGGCCCCTCAACGCTACCGTTAGGAGATGACCACCTCAGCAGCAGACCCCAGTAGCCCAACCGCCGTGATCGCCGATCTCGTCGTCGCCATCGACCACGTCGGCATCGCCGTTCCGGATCTCGACGCGGCCAAGCAGTGGTACGCCACGCATCTCGGATTTCAGACCTTGCATCAGGAGACCAACACCGAGCAGGGCGTCGAAGAAGCGATGGTCGGTCTCGCCGACGGAGGCGCCGTGATCCAGCTCCTGGCTCCCCTCGACGAGTCGTCGACGATCGCGAAGTTCATCGACCGCAGCGGACCCGGTCTGCAGCAGCTCGCCGTCCGCGTCACCGACGTCGAGGAGGTGACCCGGCGACTGACCGACGCGGGTATCCGCGTGCTGTACCCGGCGCCCAAGCGCGGCACCGCGGACTCGCGTATCAACTTCGTGCATCCCAAGGACGCCGGCGGCGTGCTGCTCGAGCTCGTCGAGCCCGCCGCATCGTCCTCCCACTGAACGACAAGCCTCGGATAGACTGTCGCACATGCCAGCTCCCGCCCAACGGCCCCTTCCATTCGCGATCGTGATGCGCGGCTACGACAAAGACCAAGTCGCTGATCGCCTGCAACGACTCGACGCCGAGATGCGGGTGTTGGCGGCCGATCGGGATGCGGCGACCGCCAACGCGGCCGAGCTCGTCGCGCGCCTGCAACACGCGCGCGACGAGATCGACTCGCTCCGCCGCGAGGTCGACAAACTGTCCGTCTCGCCGACCACCGCGCAAGGTATGAGCGACCGGCTCTCACGGATGCTCCAGCTCGCCTCGGACGAGGCGAGCGAGATCCGCGCCGAGGCCGCAGCGGAGGCGGCCGAGACGCTGTCGGTGGCGCGGCAGGAGTCCGGCGATCTGCGCGCTGAGGCCCGCGAGGAAGCCGAGAAGATCCGTTCCGAGGCCGCGGCCGCCGCCAAGACCCTGATCGACGACGCCGAGCGTCGTGCGCGCGAGGTCAAGGAGACCGCAGCAGCCAACGAGGCCGAATCGGCCCGACAGATCGCCGAACGCACCGCCGCCATGGAAGCCGAGTACACCGAGACCATCGACTCGGCTCGTGCTGAGGCCGAACGGACCCGGGCGGAGAGCACCGCAACGGCCAAGGCCCTCGTCGACGGCGCGGACCGGCGCGCCCGCGAGGTCAAGGAGACCGCCGCCGCGAACGAGGCCGAATCGGCCCGACTGATCGCCGAACGTACCGCCGCGATGGAAGCCGAACATTCGCGCACCATCGCCGCCGCGCAGGACTACGCCCAGCGCGTCACCCAGAAGGCCCAGAACGAGGCCGCCGAGCTCGACGCGACCAGTTCCCGGCAGCGTCAGGCCGAGCGCGAACGCCACGAAGCCGAGATCACCGCGGAACGCGAGCAGGCGGCCACCGAGGCCGCCGACACCAAGCGGATCGCATTGGAGATCGCCACCGAGCGTCTGGCCCGTTCACGTGAGCTTGCCGGTGCCGCCGACCGCTCGCGCCGTGAGGTCGCCGGTCATCTCGACGAGTTGCGCACGAAGCTGGCCGACCTCCCAGACCTGCTGGTCCGCTCGGATGAGACCGACTACGAAGCCCGCTCGGACGACGACGACCTGGAACTCCTCAACCAGTTCCTGTCCACGCCGGCGCGCACGCACTGAGACCCACTACGACGCCGAGTTCCGCCTAGAACAGGCGGAACTCGGTGCTCTCGGCACCGCGCAGGGCATCGTAATCGAGTACCAGACAACGGATTCCACGGTCTTCAGCCAGGGTGCGGGCCTGCGGTTTGATCTGCTGGGCGGCGAACACCCCCGCGACCGGCGCGAGCAGCGGGTCACGGTTGAGCAGTTCAAGGTAGCGGGTCAGTTGCTCGACCCCGTCGATCTCGCCGCGCCGCTTGATCTCCACCGCGACGGTGCCACCGTCGGCATCGCGGCAGAGCAGGTCGACCGGGCCGATGGCGGTCATGTATTCGCGCCGGACGAGGGTGTGCCCGGCCCCGAGGGTGTCGACATGTTCGGCGAGCAGTTCTTGCAGGTGTGCTTCCACCCCGTCCTTGACCAGCCCAGGATCGACGCCGAGCTCGTGTTCGGTGTCGTGTTCGATCGCCGCGATGGTGATCCTCAGCTCCTCACCCGCTTTGTTGGTGACCACCCAATACTCGGTCGCCTCGACGCCGTCGGGTACCGGCGCGGTGGCCAGCCAACACGGCGGACTCATCCAGTTGAGCGGTTTGTAGGCGCGGTCGTCGGCATGGATGCTGACGGACCCATCCGACTTGATGAGCAGCAGCCGGCGGGCCATGGGCAGGTGAGCGGTGAGCCGGCCGACGTAGTCGACCTGGCATTCGGCGATGACGAGACGCACCCGCCCACCCTAACGTCCCGACGATCCTCGACTCGTCGGCCCACGCCGGTAGTCGTTCACCGATCGGTGAACTGCTTCAGCAAGAACTCCTCGGCGTCGACGATCGCCTGATCCATGGTGGCGTGCACATGCGGAAGAGTCGGGTCGAATCCTCGAAGATCCTCGGGCACATTGAGATTCGGAGCGATCGTGTCACGCCGGTGCCGATCGACACTGGCCCGCACCACCCCGTCGGGGTCGACGATCATCGCCCGTTTGCCCACGTCGTCGAGCGTGCGCTTCATCGCGAGCACCATAGTCCGCGCCACCGGGTCGATGACGTCGATCCGCGAGATCTCCACGATGGCCACCGCATAGTCGTCGATGTCGGCCTCCAGGCGCCGCAGAGCACTCTCGGCCCCGGTGAAGGTCAGGTCACCCTGCAGTTCGTAAACCCGAACCCGGTCCCGACAGGTGCGCAAGAAGCCGCGCTCGGCCTCCGACCAGTCCGGACCGACCTCGATGTCGGAGATGTCGAAGACCGAGCGGATCGTCACCCTCGACTCGCGGGTCACGTTGAACATGTGCAGGCCGAGATCACTGGACAGGTGACGGCAGGCCTCTACGCCGCGCACGCTGTTGCCGTGTTCGTCCAGTCTCGGCGAGTACACGCCGATACCGAGCTGACCAGGCAGGACGGCGAGGATGCCACCGCCGACACCGCTCTTGGCCGGCAGCCCGACGCCGGTCACCCAGTCCCCCGCACCGTCGTACATGCCGCAGGTGGTCATCACCGACAGCAACCGCTGGGCCACCTGCCCGGAGAATGCCTGCCGACCGGTCCGCGGATTCACCCCACCGTTGGCGATGGTGGCCCCGACGACGGCGAGATCGTCGGTGGTCACCCGGATCGAACACTGCCGGTAGTAGAGGTCGAGCGCGGCGTCGGGTGCGGTGTCCAGGGCGCCGAAGCTGTCCAACATGTAGGCGATCGCCCGATTGCGTGAACCGGTGGCGGCCTCGGAGGCGTAGACCTGTTCGTCGATCCTCAGCCTGCGCGCGGCGCACGCCGAGTAGAAGTCGACGAGTTCGTCGAACACCTTCGCGACCATGTCGTCGGCGACCTCACGTACCGGGGGCAGCAGCAACGACGCCGCGAGGATCGCCCCCGCGTTGATCATCGGATTCTTCGGCCGCCGCCGGTCGTCGACGCTGATCTCGTTGAACGCCTCCCCCGACGGTTCCACGCCGATCTTCGCATCCACCGCTTCGACGCCGAGCCTGCCGAGTGCCATCGCGTAGGTCAGCGGCTTGGACACCGACTGGATGGTGAACTCCACGCCGCTGTCGCCGTCGGAGTAGATGTGCCCGTCATGGACGCACAGCGACAGCCCGAATCCGTCCGGGTCGACTGCGGCGAGTTCCGGGATGTAGTCGGCCACCTCACCGGTGCGGTCGACGGCGCAGGTGTCCATGATGTGACGGAGGTAGCCGTCGACGTGCGAGCTCATGGGGACGATCTTGGCAGGTTCGCCGCCGGTACGGGTGGACCCCGATCAGCCGGTGACGCGTGCCGCGTTGCCTGCGTCGATAGGTACCACGATGCCGCTCATATGTGCACTGCCCTCGGCGGCGAGGAAGACCACCACGCGTGTGACCTCCTCGGGTTCCAGCCAGGGCACGGGCTGCGCATGCAGCGACGTGAAGACCGGCGCGACGTCGGCGCTGGTCGGCTGGTCCAGGTCGGGACGCATCAGGTGATACAGGAAGTCGTTGTGGATCATCGGGGTCGAGATATTGCCGGGGGCAACCGCATTCACGGTGACGCCAGTCTTGGCGAGGTCGAGCGCGGCACTCTTGGTCAGCCCGATGACACCCCATTTCGACGCACTGTAGGCGGCCATACTGGTGTTGGCGGCCCGCCCCATCATCGACGACACCGTGATGATTCGGCCGTAGCCGCGTTCGGCCATCCCCGGCGCCACCGCGGCGACCGTGTTGAAGACGCCGGTGAGGTTGGAGGCGATGGCCTCATCCCACATGTTCTGAGGCATCACCTGGATCGGCGCGGCGACCGACACCCCGGCGTTGGCGACCGCGATGTCGATCCGGCCGAACTCGCCGGTCGCACGATCGACGAGCGCGTCCACCGCAGCCCGGTCGGCGGTGTCCACCACCGCCGACAGGCAGCGGACACCGGTGGCCTCGACCAGTCGGACGGTCTCGGCCAGATCGGCCTCGGTCGCGAGCGGATAGGCGACCGCCGGTGAGTCCGCGCAACGGTCACAGATCACGATGTCGGCACCCTGCCGGGCGAACTCGAGCGCATGCGAACGGCCCTGGCCGCGTGCGGCGCCGGTGATGAACGCGACGCGTCCAGTGAACTCGGCCATGTACGGGGTTCCTGTTCTGTCGATGGGGCGGACGGGACTGAGCTACCCGGCCGTGCGGTGCGAGTCGTCGAACACGACCTCGATCGAATCGGCGAAACGATAGGGATTGGCCACCAGCATCCCGCCGAGACGCTTCCGCAGCCGTGACACCTCCGCGCGCACCGTGACCGTCCGATCGTCGGTGCCGAACAGGTGTCTCGACAGGTCGGCCGCGCTACAACCACTCTGCGACCTCGCCACCAGGGCGAGGATCTGTGCATGTCGTGGCGTCGGATTCCACGACCACGATCCGTCCCCCGCCCCGACCCGGACCGTCGGCGGGGTCGCGGCCAGATCGAGTTCGACGATGGTTCGCGAACCCGGCGCGGACGTCGGCGCCACCTGGACGAGCCAGCCACCCGGCAGCGGTTCGATGTCGCAGTCCCCGAGGTCGTGGAGCCACGTCCGGCCGGCCCGCAGAGCAGACGGCAGTGTCACCCGTTCTCGCGGCGCGAGTCCGTCGACCGCGACCACCCAGCCGTGTTCGTCGACGGCCAACGCCCGCCCTGCCGAGCGGGCCAGGATCGGCGCGGCGACCGACCGCAGCGCGTCAAGGCTGCGGCGGTGCTGATCACGCAGGGTGCACTCGGCCAGCCTGGCCACCGAGGCGACGAGCGCGAGGGTCGTCGGGTGGACGGTGGCCGCCGGACCACTGACGTCGACGACGCCGAGCAGCACACCGGTCCGCGGATCCGTGATCGGCGCACCGGTGCAGGTCCAGGAGTGGTGGGTGCGCACGAAATGTTCGGCCGAGAACACCTGCACCGGGCGTCGGGACATCAGCGCCGTACCGATCGCGTTGGTACCCACCGAGCTCTCCGCCCAGTCGGCTCCTTCGACGAAGCCCAGCCGGTCCGCGCGGGTCAGCACCCGGGGCGATCCGCTGCGCCAGAGCACCCGGCCCCGCGGATCGGCGACGACGAGAATGTTGTCGCCGTCGGCGATGACCGCGTCGAGCCCCCGCGTCAGTTCGCCCAGTACGGCCGCCAGACCGGACTCCCGACGTTGCGCTTCGAGTTCCGCGACGCCGAGCGTGTCGGCCGCGCCGCCCGAATCCGGATTGACGCCCGCCGTTCGCACCCGATCCCACGACTGGGTGATCAGCGAACGTGGACGGGCCGGCAGTCGCGAACCGGACATCGCGGCGTCGTAGACGGCAGACAGGACCTGCGCGAAGTGTCGCGGATCGTCACCGGCGGAGACCGCGGGTTCCGGGATCGAGCGGGCATCGGAGGTCGTCATCGTCTCGATTGTGCGCCCGATCACACCGGTCACGCAAAGGGGGCGCCGCCGCAACCCATTGCAACCCTTGTCCGCCGACCGGGGTGCGCGGTGTGCTGTGGATCACATCGACGACGCACCCGCGTCGTGTGCCTCGAAGATCCCCGCGATCCCGGCCAGGAGGTGCCGAACATCATGACTCAGACACTCGAACCCCAGCAGGTGCACAGCCAGACCCGACCGCCCGCCACGGCACAACAGCGGGTCGAGGGGTGGTTGGCCGATTTCAACGCGGCCCTCGCCGCCCGCGACGTCGACGCCGTCGTCGCGATGTTCGCCATCGACTCCTACTGGCGCGATCTGGTCGCCTTCACCTGGAACCTGACCACCGTCGAAGGACGGGAGCAGATCGCAGACATGCTGGGTGAACGACTCGACGACACCGACCCCGCCGGGTTCACGACGAGTGAGCCTGCCACCGACGACGACGGGGTGGCGTCGGCGTTCATCCGGTTCGAGACCGCCACCGGCCGCGGTGAAGGCCATCTCCGTCTCCGTCGCGACGCCGACACCGGTGTCGACCAGGGCTGGACGCTGCTGACGACATTGCAGGAGCTCAAGGGCCACGAGGAGCCCGCTGGCCATACCCGAGTCCGTGGCGCCGTCCACGGATCCGACCCCGATCCACGGTCGTGGGCCGAGCGCAGGGAGGCCGAAGAGGCCGAACTCGGCCGCACCGTCGATCCCTATGTTCTCGTCATCGGTGGCGGCCAGGGTGGGATCGCCCTGGGTGCCCGGTTGCGTCAGCTGGGTGTGCCGGCCATCGTCGTCGACAAACACGAACGGCCGGGAGATCAGTGGCGCAACCGCTACAAGACGCTCTGCCTTCACGATCCGGTGTGGTACGACCACCTGCCCTACCTGCCCTTCCCGGCGAACTGGCCGGTCTTCGCCCCCAAGGACAAGATCGGCGACTGGCTGGAGTTCTACACGAAGGTCATGGAAGTCCCGTACTGGAGCAAGACCGAATGCACCTCGGCCACCTACGACGAGGACGCCGGGCGCTGGACCGTCGAGCTCATCCGCGACGGTGAGGCGATGACTCTTCACCCGACGCAGGTGGTCCTGGCCACCGGCATGTCGGGTAAGGCCAACGTGCCGCAGTTCCCCGGCCACGACCTCTTCGCGGGCGATCAGCATCACTCCAGCCGACACCCTGGACCAGACGGGTTCATCGGCAAGAAGGTCGTCGTCATCGGTGCCAACAACTCCGCACATGACATCTGTAAGGCGCTGGTGGAGAACGGGATCGACACCACCATGGTGCAGCGCTCCTCCACCCACATCGTCCGATCCGACTCGTTGATGGAGATCGGCCTCGGCGCGCTCTACAGCGAGCAGGCGGTCGAGTCCGGGATGTCGACCAAGAAGGCCGATCTCACCTTCGCATCCCTGCCCTACCGGATCATGCATCAGTTCCAGATCCCGCTCTACGACCAGATCCGGGAGCGCGACAAGGATTTCTACGATCGACTCGAGCGGGCCGGCTTCCTGCTCGACTTCGGCGACGACGATTCCGGCCTGTTCATGAAGTACCTACGCCGCGGCTCCGGGTACTACATCGATGTCGGCGCTTGTGATCTCGTCGCCGACGGCACCATCAAACTGGCTCACGGCGGCGTCGATCATCTGACCGAAGACAGCGTCGTCCTCGCCGACGGCACCGAACTGGCGGCCGACGTGATCGTCTACGCGACCGGCTACGGCTCGATGAACGGCTGGGCCGCGGACCTGATGGGCCGCGACGTTGCCGACCGGGTGGGCAAGGTGTGGGGTCTGGGTTCGGAGACGACCAAGGACCCCGGCCCGTGGGGAGGAGAACAGCGCAATATGTGGAAGCCGACCCAACAGCCCGGATTGTGGTTCCACGGCGGGAATCTGCATCAATCGCGCCACTATTCGCTGTATCTGGCGCTCCAGCTGAAGGCCCGCTTCGAGGGCATCGACACCCCGGTCTACCGCCTGCAGGAGGTCCATCACCTGAGTTGAGCATCACCCTGGGGAGTCATCGTGACAAGGCCACGAATCGGTGTGCCGATCTGTCGATCGGCACACCGATTTCGTTTCGGCGTCCTTGCCGGGATCGCTAGGCTGGATCCGATCCACCGCATTCGGTCCACAGCGCAGAGCGGAGCCGCCCGATGAAACTCCTCGTCGCCTACATCGCCACCGCGGGCGGGGAGGACGCCGTCGCACTGGGATCGAGTCTCGCGCGCACCTTCGACGCCGATCTGGAGATCTGCATCGTCATCCCGCCCGAACCCGCGCATCCGACCGCCGACGTCGAACGCTTCGCAGACGCACTCGACCTCGCAGCCAAGGGGTGGCTGGACGAGGCGGTGGCGAAGGTCCCCGACGATATCCGAGTGAAAACCTCGATCGCAGTGCATGCCAATCCGGCCGACGGCCTGATCCGGCGGGCCCGGCGCTCTGGCGCGGAGATGATGGTGATCGGCGGTTCCGGTGGCGGCATCGCCGGACGACATACCCTCGGCACCGTCGTCAACGACATCCTCCATTCCGCGCCGATACCTGTGGCCCTCGCACCGGCCGGTTTCAGCCATACCGGGGCGCCCGAGGTCACCCGGTTCACCGTCGCCGTCGGGCATCGGCCCCAGACCCCGCTGCTGACCGAGCTGGCACGAAGTCGAGGGGTGGGTACGCATCGGCCGGTCCGTCTGTTGGCGTTGGTGGCACTCAACGAGGTAGCGCCCTGGAATCCCGATCCCGAACCGGAGCTGATCGCCACCGCCCGCGCACACGCGCAGGACAATATCGATCAGGCTCGCGCCCGGGTGCCCGAGGACTTCGCCGATCTCAGCTCGACGATCTCCGAGGGCCGGACCATCGAGGACGCGGTGCAAGCGGTCGAGTGGATGCCCGGTGACGTGCTGGTCGTCGGATCGAGCCGACTGGCGGCACCCGCCACCCTGTTCCTGGGTACCACCGCGGCCAAGATCCTGCGCACCGTCGCGGTGCCGATGATCGTCATCCCCAGCTCCGAGTAGCTCCGCCCGGACCACGGATCGCCTTTTGCGCCGCGTGCATCGATCCCTTCCTGGGATACCTCCCCGCCCGTAGCGTCGTCGCCGACAAGGGTCACCGGAACCCACGCATCCGCGCTGGGATCCGATGCCGGGATCGGTGTTTCGTGCGCCACCCGGCGAAACAATTTCCGCGCCAGCGTCTTCGACGTCCCAGCCGGACGTCCGATGACGCCTGCGCACTGGAGGAGGAGTCGCCATGACCAGTACCGTTTCCGCGTCCGCGGACAGCACATCCACGGACACCACGTCCACGAGTTCCCTCACCGCCGACTTCGATGAGCTCTTCGCCCGCGTCGCCGACGGCGTGGTGCGTCGCGAACTCGACAACGTGAATCCTTTCGATCAGGTGAAGTTGGTCGCCGAGAGCCCGTTGAGCAAGTTGCGGCTGCCCGTCGAACGCGGCGGCTCGGGTGCCTCGGTTCGCGAGTTGTTCGCCGCGGTAATCGGTTTGGCCGCCGCGGATCCGACCGTCGCCCACATCTACCGCACCCACTTCTGGCTCACCGAGGAATTCCTCAACCTGCGCACCGACAACGCCGACCGATTCCTCGATCTCGTCGCCGCGGGCAAGGTCTTCGCCAACGCGACCAGCGAGCGCGGAACCAAGGCGGCCGGCGACTACGAGTTCAGCACCACCCTCACCCCCGTCGACGACCATTTCGTGCTCAACGGCGAGAAGTTCTACAGCACGGGAACCTTGTTCGCCGACTATGTCAGCGTCTGGTCCGTGCAAGGCACCACGTTGACGTCGCTGGTCGTCCCCACCGACCGCGCGGGTATCGAGATCGTCGACGACTGGGACGGATTCGGCCAGCGCCGTACCGGTTCGGGCACCACCCGCCTGCGCGATGTCGAGGTCCATCGCGAGGATCTGCTGCGCGAGGTGCCCTTCGACGAACCGCTGCCCCAGTCCACCCAGGGCGCCTTCGTCCAGCTCTACCTGCACGCGATCATCGCAGGCATCCTGCGCGCGGTCGTCGCCGACGCCAAGGCTCTCGTCGCGGGACGCAGCCGCAACTTCTCCCACGCGTCATCGCCAGAACCCACCCGCGATCCGTCGCTGCAGCAGGTCGTCGGCGAACTGGCCTCCCTGGCCTTCGTGACCGAGAGCACCGTGCTGATCGCCGCCGAAGCCCTCGACGCCGCAACGGCTTCCGCCGTCGACGGCATCCAGAATCCCGCCCTGGCCCAGCAGGCGTCGCTGGCCGCCTCCAAGGCAAAGGTGGTCCTCGACGAGATCGGTACACGGGCCGCGACGCTGCTCTTCGAGGCGGGCGGCGCCTCCGCCGCAGGCCGCGACAAGGATCTCGACCGGCATTGGCGCAACATCCGCACGATCACGCTGCACAACCCGGCTCGCCTCAAGGCGCAGGCCGTTGGAGCCAACGTGCTACTCGATCAGGATCTGCCCGCCAACGGCTACTTCTGAGCCGACTCCGCACACACCACATCCGCAGACAGGCAACGACAATGGTGCAAGAGATCGACGAGCGCGACCCCGACAACCGGCGCGCCATCGATTCGGTGCTCGACAAGCTCGACACCTATGGTCTCGGCCGGCGGCAGTTCGTGAAGCTGCTCGCAGGCAGCGCCGCCGCAATCGCGGCCGGGGGCACGCTGACCGCCCTCGGCCGCCACGGCGGTGACCGTGCAGGCGGGGTCGCCCACACCGACGGCAAATTCGCGCTCCTCAACTGGTCCTCGACCGGCGACTACGCCATCCAGTGGGCCAACGCATACAAATCGGCTGCCGAACAACTCGGTTACGCATCGGTGGTACTCGACGGGCGTTCCGATGCCGCGGTGCAGTCGAATCAGTTCAACCAGTTACTGACCCAGAAGACCACCGCCATCTTCGTCGGTCTCAACGATCCCGGCGCGCTGCCCACGCTGGCCCAGGACTCCAACCGCAATGGCGTCCTCTTCCAGGCGGCCTGGAACTCGCCCGCCTGGTACACGCCCTGGCACAGTGACGAATACGGGCCGAACTTCAATTCCTTCCTGATGCCGGACGAGTATGAATCGGTCGGCAAGGCCGTCGACGTCCTCGCGCACAAGATCGGCGAACAGGGCACCGTCGTACGTGTGGGCGGCTTCTATCCGTCGATCGACGGGTGTGAGACACAACGGCGCCTCGCGGTCCACGACACGTTGAAGAAGTACCCGAAGATCCGGTTCGCCGGTGAACTGCACGCGAAGTACGACGCCGACCTGTCCCAACGGGCGACGACGTCGCTGCTGGCCCGCTACCCGGACACCGTCGGCATCGTGGCCGTCAACGATGACGCCGCCACCGGCGTCGTCGCCGGTATCGAGGCTGCGGGCAAGGTTCCTGGCAAAGATGTATTCGTGGTGGGCGCCAACGGATCCACTGCCGGAATCGAACGCATCCTGGCCGGTACCCAACTGGTCACCACCGGCAACGTCCCGGCGTACCCGGCCTTCGTCACCATCGCGCAGTTCCATGATCGGCTCAACGGGTGGCAGCCCAGCGCGGCCGAGCGCACCTACGGTTGGCATGCCGAGATCATCACCGCCGACAACGCGCAGGTCTTCAAACAGCGCTACGTCGACGGTCCGGTCGGGGAATCCTTCGACGTCAAGTTGCTCTCGCGCGTCGAGCATCCCCACGACTTCGATCTGCAGTTCGACGCCTATCCGATCGAGGATCTCGACAAGGTGTGGCCCGGCATCCCCAAACCAGACGGCTTCGAGTATCCGGCTGCGTACCTGCAGGCACGTCGCGACGGCGAGTTCGATCGCATCCGCGCCCTCTACCGCGAGCACTATCGCACCCCGGTCCTCGGACCCTCACCCTTCGGGAGGAAGCAGTGAGCAACGTCGAGCAACCGCGTCTTCAGGCGCGCGGAATCGTGAAATCCTTTGGGGCCAACCGCGCATTGCGCGGCGTCGACCTCAGCGTCGGCGACGGCGAGGTCGTCGGCCTGATCGGGGAGAACGGAGCCGGTAAGAGCACCATCCTCAACATCGTGTCCGGTGTCCTCCCCTACGACGAGGGAACGCTAAGGCTCGACGGCGTCGACATCGCGCCCAAGACCTATCAGGAGGCCAACCGGCTCGGCATCTTCCGGGTGTTTCAGGAAACCAACCTGATCGATGCGCTCGCGGTCTACGAGAACACCTTCTTCGGCTGGGAGAAGCTGTTCGCCAATCGCGGTGTGCTCAACCGGCGCGCGCTGATTCGCGCCACCTCGGAGGCGCTGCAGCAGGCAGGCGTCGACGACGTGGACCCGACGGGTCCGACTGGACTGCTCACTCCCGGGCAGAAGCAGAGCCTCGACATCGCCCGGGTCACCGCGCTCGCCGACAAACTCGAAATCACCCGTCCCGTCGTCCTCTTCGATGAGCCGACCACCGCACTCGACCACGACCACGAAGACAACTTCCTGCGGCTGCTGGCGCGACTGCGCGGCGTCGCGGCCGTGGTCTTCGTCTCCCACCGGCTCCCCGAGATCCTCGAGACCACCGATCGGATCACCGTCTTCAAGGACGGCGAGTCGATCGCCGAGCGGGCGACGGCGGGCGCCGACGAGACCGAACTCCACCGGCTGATGGTGGGGAGGGTCCGGGCCACGAACTCCTACCGCGAGGGCGCACAGCGCACGATTGCCGAGGTGGTGCCCGAACGTCTTGTCGCCACCGGACTTTCGGGTGCCGGCGTGCTCCGCGAGGCATCGCTGACCGTCCGGCCCGGCGAGATCCTCGGACTCGCGGGTACCGAGGGTTCGGGCAAGCGGGTTCTCGGTGAACTCATCGCCGGCGCGCTGCGCCGCGACTCCGGCACCATCACGGTGAACGGCCAACCCTTGACCGGCGGTGTCGCCGAACATGTCGCGGCCGGGATCGCCTACGTGCCACCGGATCGCGCCGAGAAAGGCTTGATCACCTCCGCGTCGATCGTGGACAACATCCAGCTGGCGTCGCTGCACGATCGGTTCGCCACCAAGCGCGCCGGTCTGTGGGCGGTCGGTCGGGCGCGCAAGGCCGCGCAGCGATACGTGGACGAACTCGGCATCGTGGCCGACGGCATCGATGCGCCGGTGTCGTCGCTGTCGGGCGGTAACGCGCAGAAGGTCCTACTCGCGAAGTGGTTGCTGCGCAAACCCGACATCCTGGTCCTCGACGCCCCCACCCAGGGAGTCGACACCGGGGCCCGCGAAGGAATCTACGATCTGCTGCGCGCGGCCTCCGCCGAGGGCACGTCCATCATTCTGATCAGCGACGACCTGCCGGAACTCATCGGTCTGTCCAATCGCATCGCGGTCATCACCAACGGTCGACTCGTCGCGACCGTCGAAGCCTCCGCCGACGACGAACCGGCCGAACATGACCTGGTGGCACTGATGATCCCGGGCGGCGTCCCCGCCGGGACGCACCCGGACAGCTCGCCGGCCCTCGCTTCACCCACCCCCTCCGCGTGAACTCCTTATCCCACACCATGAACGGATGATGGCATGACCGTCGAACTCGACTCGACCCCGACCGTCCCGGCTGCCGAACCAGTGGTACCGAACAACGATTCGGCCACCGCGGCACCACACTGGCCGGTCGTACCGGCCTCACTCGCCAACCTCGGAAACCGGATCCGGCCATATCTGGTGACCACGGTGCTACCCCTCAGCGCACTGATCGCACTGGTGGCCTTCTTCGCGGTGCGCGCCGAGGCATTCTTCAGTCCCGCCAACTTCGCCCTCATCAGCGGCCAGGCAGGCATCCTCTTGCTCGCCTCGCTCGGCGCGACCCTGGTCGTCATCGCCGGGAGCGTCGATCTGTCGGTCGGTTCCATCGCCTTGCTGACCGGCACCGTGGTCGCGTACCTGATCAGCCACGGGCTGAACAATCCAGTACTCGCGATTGTCGTCTCGATTGCGGTCGGCGCCGCCATCGGACTGCTCAACGGGGTCGTCTTCGCCTACGGCCGAGTCCCTTCGTTCATCGCCACTCTCGGCACGCTGTCACTGTTCGCCGGCGTCGGACTGACCATCCTGCAGGGCAGCACGATCAACTTCACCGCACCGGGTATTCGCAATCTGGCTGTCGGACAGTGGATCCCCAACCTCCAGAACGCAGCGGTGATCGCACTGGTCGTCTTCGCAGTCGTGTGGTTCGTCTCCCGACGCACCCGAATCGGGCTGTACACCTATGCGGTCGGCGGCAACGAACGCGTCGTCGAGCTCGCCGGCGTTGCCACCCGCCGGGTGAAGGTCTTCGTCCTCGTCGCGTCGGGTGTCACTGCCGGACTCGCCGGCCTACTGTTGACCGCACAGCTCGGCGCGGCGGGACCCACCCTGGGCTCGACGATCCTGCTGGATTCGGTAGCCGCCATCGTGATCGGCGGCACCGCCCTGTCCGGCGGTGTCGGCAGTGTCACCCGTACCGTGCTCGGTGTCTTGATTCTGACCGTGTTGTCCAACGGCCTCAACCAGATCGGGGCGGCCGACTATACCCAGACCATCATCAAGGGTCTCGTCATCGTCGTCGCCGCCGTGTTCACCATGGCCTCGCAGCGCAAGCTGATTGTCAAATAGAGCCTCGGACAGCCACTTTCCCGATCAGGAGACATCGTGTCGCAACCCAAACCGCTGCACTACGCAGCCTTCGTCATGAACACCACCTCCCATATCCTGCAAGGATTGTGGCGGACCGACGACGCACGACAGACCGACTTCAACTCGCTCGAACACTGGGTCGGACTGGCCCGCGAACTCGAGCGCGGCAAATTCGACTTCATCTTCTTCGCGGACGTCGTCGGCCTCTACGGCGACTACGACGGCGGATATCGTAAATACCTCGAGGCCGGCCTGCAGATCCCCAGCAATGATCCGTCGGTCATCGCCTCCGCGATCGCCTACAACACCACCGATCTCGGCATCGCGATCACCAGTTCGGTCCCGCAGGAGCACCCGTTCAATTTCGCCCGCAAGATCTCGACCCTCGATCACGCGTCGAATGGCCGCATCGCCTGGAACATCGTGACCAGCGGCCTGGCGAATGCCTTCCGCAACTTCGGTTACGACGGGCTCGTCGAACATGACGAACGGTACGTCTGGGCACAGGAGTACGCCGAGGTCGTCTACAAACTGTGGGAGGGTTCCTGGGACGAGGGCGCACTGTTGCAGGACAAGACGCGGGGCGTCCACGCCGATCCCGACAAGGTACACAAGATCTTCCACGAGGGTGCGCGTTACCGCGTCGAGGGGCCACATCTGGTCGCCCCGTCACCTCAACGCACGCCCCTGCTCTTCCAGGCCGGATCCTCGCCCGCCGGGCGTGAATTCGCCGCCCGCAATGCGGAGGCACAGTTCATCATCTCCCCCGGGCCGGCAGCGGCCCGCACCCTGATCGACGAGACGCGTGCGCTCCTACCCGCGCACGGACGGGATCCGCACGATCTCAAGTTCTTCCAGGGCCTGCATTTCGTCATCGGCAGCACCGAGGCCGAGGCCCGCCGCAAAGAACGCGAACTCGAGGAGAACATCGACCTCGACGCCATGATCGCCCATCTGTCCGGCGGGCTCGGCGTGGACTTCGGCAGCCATCCCCTGGACACGCCGTTGGGCGAGATCGAGAGCGAAGGCACCCGCAGTCTGCTCCAGTGGGTATCCGAGGCGGTCGAGGGGCGCGAACCGACGGTCGGCGATCTGGGACGCGTCCTCGGCCGCAACTCGCGCGTCGTCGGTACACCAGACCAGATTGCCGACCAGCTGGCCGTCTGGCGCGATGCCGGCGTCGACGGTATCAACGTCGTCAACGCGACGATCCCGGGCAGCTACGTCGAGTTCATCGATCACGTGATCCCGGTGCTCCAGGAGCGCGGCCTCGCGCAACGTGAGTATGCGCCGGGTACCACGCGCCAGAAGTTGTTCGGGCACGATCTGCTCGACGACCGTCATCCCGGCGCGGGCTACCGCGGGGCGTTCACTCCGGTGGCCGCCGCACTCTGAGCTCGCGAACGCAGTCCGCACGCAACAAAGGGCGGGTCACCCAACGGGTGACCCGGCCTTTGCGCTTA
>NZ_JASXSH010000029.1 GCF_030315745.1 Gordonia heveisoli
CATGTCATGCGGCCATCCTGGACCGTCTGGCGGTGATCGCTGTGAGCGATTCCACAGCCCGGTGGCTGTGTGGACTATCGGGTTGACACAGGATTTACCGTGCCGATCATCGCATGCCAGACTCGGGGGATGGGCGTGCGTAGGCGAGTGGCGATCACCATTGGCTCGATTTCCTGGATGCCGCGGTTTCTTCCGCAGATCGTGTTCTGCGACAATAAGATCCACAGCATTTCTGGGCAGCGGCTGAGCTTGCTTGATATTGCGGGCCTGCCGAATATCACGCTGAAGGTGGCGGGACGCAAGAGTGGCGTCCTCCGCGTCACCCGGCTGCTCGCCGTCCCGCAGGAGGAGGACTGGCTGGTCGCCGGCTCGTACTTCGGTAGCCCCAAGCTGCCACAGTGGGTCCTCAATATGCGGGCCGCGGACACGGTTCGGATCATGCGGGGCGGGCAGGAGTGGGCGGCGGTGCCGACAGAGCTGACCGGAGCTGATCGGGATGCTGCCTGGCAGCGGTTGCGCGAGGTCTGGCCCAACTTCGACCTGTACGAGCACCGAACCTCCCGCCGGATCCCGGTCTTCCGGCTCAGTCCGTTCCAGGAGTTCTGATCGCGGTTCGGGTGGCCGCCGACATCGCGGTCACCCGAACCGGGCCGATCAGTCGCCGGTGAACTGCGGCGGGCGCTTCTCGAATACCGCGGTCACCGCTTCGGACAGGTCGTTGCTCGGCAGGAAGGCAGAGTTCCACGCACCGACGTAGCGCAGGCTGTCGTGGACCGCGGCGCTGCGCGAGTGGTCGAGGACCTCCTTGATACCGGAGACGACCAGCGGCGGGTTGGCGGCGATCTCGGCGGCGGTGGCGCGGGCCAGGGCGAGCACGGCGTCCTGATCTTCGGCGACGTCGTTGACCAGACCGATCTTCTCCGCCCGTGCGGCGTCGATGTCCTTGCCGGTGAGCGCGAGCTCACGCAGATGTCCATCGGACAGGATCATCGGCAACCGGGCGAAGCTGCCGACGTCGGCGACCATCGCGACCTTCACCTCGCGGACGCTGAACTTGGCGTCCGCGCTCGCATAACGGATGTCGGCGGCCGCGATGAGATCGACGCCTCCGCCGATACACCAGCCGGAGATCGCGGCGACGACCGGCTTGCGGCAGTCGGCGACCGCGGTGATGGCGGCCTGCAGGCCGCGCAGCGAGTGCAGGAAGTCAGTGCGCGCACGTGCTTTGGCGTTGTCGGCGAGGATCGGCGCGAGGGTCGGTCCCATCGCGGCCAGGTCGAGTCCGTAGGAGAAGTGGGGTCCGGCGCCGGTCAGGACCACCGCCCGCACCTGGGGATCGGTGTCGAGCTCACCGAACAGGACGGGCAGCTCTGCCCAGAAATCCGGACCCATCGCGTTGCCCTTGCCCGGTCCGATCAGCCGGACCTCGGCGACGTGGTCGGCGATGGAGACCTCGAACGCTTTCCATGCGTGTTCACTCATTGGGCCGAGGTTACTCCCCGGTCACCATTGCGGACGTCGCTACCACCACCTCGGCCGCCAGGCGCCGCGATGGACCTGTTAGAACCAAAGCTTAGGGACTCACCACGGCTGCATCACCGGATGCACTCGCGATCGAGGAGGGCGCAATGAGCGGATACATCGCCGAGGACATCGACGTCGAGGAACTGCGACGGCGCACGGAGGTGGCCACTGGCCTCGCCGGACGGGTGCGTGAGCTGGTCGCCGCCACTGTGGTGACCGACGTCGACGACCACGCCATCGCGGCGGCGCAGCGTCATATCGAGGCCGCCACGGCCCTGCTGTCGCAGCAGCGACTACCCGGCTCGTTCGGCGTGCGCTTCAACACCGACGGCACCAAGCGTGTGTGGGGCAATGCGGTGGTCGGTGCCCGCAATCCGATCGCACCCCCGGTGCAGTTGGTCGACGAGGGCGATCATCTCTGGGCCGAGTTCGACCTCGGTCCGGCCTATGAGGGGCCGGCGGGGCTCGTCCACGGCGGCGTCGTCGCGATGATCTTGGACCAGGTACTCGGTTCGGCCGCCGAACATGCAGGCGCCCCCGGGATGACCGGTACGCTGACGATCCGCTACGAGCAGGGCACCAAACTCGGCCCGGTCCGCGTCGAGGGCAGACTCGATCGAGTCGAGGGTGTCAAGTCCATCGCGGTGGGCACGGTGTCCACCCCGGATGGTGTGTGTGCCCGGGCCGAAGGAATCTTCATCCTCCCGCGGTGGGCGCGCGGCGAGAGCTCCGAACGCCTGCGGAACTCCCTCGGCGACGGCTGAGTGGTGGTCGGCGGGCCGTCAGGTGCGTGGCCCGACGACCCGGTACCGCGCGCACACGAACGCCCGATTCTGCGCCACCTCGACGAGTTCGAGGTCGAAGGGTTGCGGGAACAGCGGTCGGCCCGAACCCAGCGTCACCGGCGCGATCGACACGGTGACCTCGTCGAGCAGCCCGGCCTGCGCGAACTGTGCGGCGAGTCCGCCGCCGCCGACCACCCACACCGCCTTGTCGCCTGCAAGCGCGGTGATGCGGTCGAGATGATCGGTCACCTCGCCGGCCACGATGGACACCGTCGGCGCGGCCGGGGTGAGGTCGCGGTGGGTGAACACCAGGCAGGGGATGTCGTACGGCCACGGATTGCCTTGCGCCAATTCGTGTTCGACGACCCACTCGTAGGTGGTGGCGCCCATCACGAGCGCGCCGATGCCGCCGATGAAGTCGGTGTAGTTCATCGCGCCCTGTTCGTCGATGGGCTGGCTCAGCAACCAATCGAGATTGTCCTGGTCGTCGGCGAGGAACCCGTCGAGGGTGGTCGCCGTGTAGTAGCGGAAGGTGGGGCGGTGCGACATCAGAATCCTCCGGATTGTTTGCGGTGCCAGATGATCGGATCGGGATCGAGGCCGGTGAGGTCGGCCCCGGCACGACGAAGCAGGTGCCGCGCCAGTTGCCTGCGATAGGCACCGAAGGTCAGTACATGGGTCAGGATCTCGGACAGCAGAAAGGTTTCCGGTGGTCGGCACAGCGCATCGACGATGCGGTCGGCCCACGCGCCGCGCCGATCGATGTCTCGGACGAGTGCCAGCCATTGAGGTGCGACTCGTGCATGGGCCTCGATGAGATCGGCTATCCCGTCGCCGGCGGGCGGCGGTGGGTCGGTGCCGGTGATGGCCGACAGCCATGGCTGTTTGGCGTTGACGAGCTGGACCAGGACCCGACTCAGGCTCTCCTCTGCGCCAGTGAATTCCGATACCCGTTGATCGGTCAGTACTGTGCGTCGATATTCCTGCGGATCAACGGCTTTCGCGTTATCGAGCACTGCGGCGGTGTCGTCGATGTCGTGTCGGACCATCATCATGACCACGTCACCCGCATCCTCGGTCACCGGTGCTCCCGCATCGATGTACAGCGTCGTCGGTGAATGGAAATGGATTCCGTTGGGCGCGGGCAACCAGTGACTGTGCTCGCCGGACGGGCCGAGTCGGCTCGGGCTGTGTCCGAATGCGCGGGTGAAGGCCCGGGCGAAGCCGTCGACCGACTCGTACCCGGCGGCGAAGGCGGCATCGGTGACGGACATGCCGTGCTGCAACGACCACGCCGCACGCTCCAGGAGGACGCGGCGACGCAGTGCCACCGGCGATTCGCCCGCGTTCGTGCGCACCTGGCGGCTGAAGTGGAACGGCGAGGCGAACGCTCCCCGGGCCATACCGTCGAGGTCGGTGTGGTCGTCGGCGAGGACCGCGTCGAGGAGTTCGCGTAACCGGTCGGGATCGGCGCCTGTCATGAATCGAGTATGCGACGAGGGCCGTCGTTCCGGCCCGACCGATCTTGCGCTCTCGCGGGTAGTAGTGGCCTGCCGCTGCGGCCTTCCCTGTAGGGAGACGAATTGGTAGATTTGTCTCATGACAGTTGAGGCTGCCTCGCACAGTACGTCGGTCGGCGAGACCGAGGTCCCGGATATTCCCCGTCGGCACATGACTGCGCCGCGGCGTGGCAAACGGCTCGGCCGTCCGCTCAAGATCGCCATGCGGCTGCGCACGCCCACCCAGGACGAGTTCGACGCGATCGGTCGGCGGCTGATGCGTCGCGACGAGCCGGCCGCCGCCCTCGTGCGGGCCATGCGGTTGCCCAAGGACGATCCCGCCCGAGTGTCCAAACGTCAGTTTGCGACGGCCCTCGAGGGCACTGTCCCCGCCGACGCGCCGCCTGCCTTGCGGGAGTTCTTCGCGCTGGTGGAGGGCACACCCGACTGGGTGGACCCGCAGCTGTGCGAGCGTGGTGCACAGGTATATCGACGCTTCGGCCAGAACGCCAACGACGTGCTGCTGCAACTGTCGCTGATCGGCGGCTACCGGTTCGGTGGTCCGCCCGATCTGCTGGTCGAGACCGGCGGACTGACCGGCAACACCGCGATGCGACGGCTCGGGGAGACCCAGACCTGGGGGATCGCGGTCGGTGATCCGGGTGGCATGCTCCGCGACGGCGCCGGGTGGCGCTTGACCGTCCACGTGCGGTTGATGCATGCGCTGGTCAACGATGCCTTCGAACGCAATGGCCGCTGGGACATCGCGGAGTGGGGTTTGCCCATCAATCAGGCCGACCTGGCCGCGACGCTGAGTCTCTTCAGCGGAACGCTGCTGATGGGTGTGCGAGCACTCGGCGTGCCGGTGAGCCGGGAGGAATCCCGCGCGCTGATGCATCTGTGGAAGTACGTCGGCTGGCTCATCGGCGTCGACGACGACTGGCTGTTCGACGACGAGCGTGCGCAGCACCAGCTCAGCTACGCGATCCTGCTGTCCCAGGCGGAGGTGTCCGATGCCGGGCCGCAGCTGAGCCGGGCCATCGTCGACGCTCAGTCCCAACTGCACTACCGATTCGCCACGCCGATCGCGGCCCGGTACACCCGGCTGCGTCTGCTCAGCATGCTGGAGGGATTCCTCGGACCCCGCAGCATGCGCGATCTCGGTCTGCCGCAGACCCTTCCGTGGGCCTTCGGTCTCGCATGGGTGCGCAACACCATCGCCTACCGGATCGTCGCACCCACCCGGTTCGGGGATCGCTACCTCGATCTCCTCGCCAAGCGGTCACGGGACCGCGCTCGGTACCGGCATTTCGGGAAGGACGCCCCCGACATCGGACGTCTGTCGGACTGAGGGTGCGGCCGCCGCGTGCGCTCAGCTCCGCCGAAGCAGCGGGATGAGAGCCGCGGTCTTCTCCGGGGTCCATCCCGGTGGCTGCAGGATCGCCGCCCACGCCTTCGGGATCGCAGCCAGAAATGTGTGTCCGTGTCCGTCTGGGACACCGTTGGACACCGCCATATCCGCCGACACCTGCAAGAAGGTGACGAACGGGATCCACCGCATCGAGCCGAGGACGTCGCGCCCGCGTTGTTCGCGCAGCCAATCCGGTTTGGACAGAGCGAGACTCGGCGACCACCACGAGATCGGATCCGATGCGTGCTGGAGGTAGACGACGCGTCCGGGGCGCCAGGGCCCGTCGGGTCGGTCCAGATCCGCGCCGTCAGCGATGAACCGGACCTGCGAGCCTCCGTCGTAGACGGGCAGCCACTCCGGTGAGCCCGGATCGCGTTGGCGCGTCGCATCCTTCCAGATGGTGTTGTTGAAGGTCGGGCCGACGAAAAGGGCGCCGTCGGTCCGGGCGCTCAGTGACTGGACACTGCCGAACGCGGATTCGCCTGCGAAGGAGCCGAGACTCTCGCCGAAGACGACCAGCTTGGGGCGCTGTGCCTCCGGCCGCGCGCGGACCCGCTCGGAGACAGCTTCGAACAGGGCGAGACCCGCTTGTCTGGCACGTTCGGCGTCGACGAGGAAGGACAGCCAGCTCGGCAGGTAGGAGTACTGCATACTGACCGTCGCGGTGTTTCCGTTGTACATGTACTCCAGGGAGTCGACGGTGGCCCGATTGATCCAGCCGGTACCGGTTGTCGAGGCGACCGCCACCAGTGCCCGGTCGAGTCCTCCGGCTCGTTCGAGTTCCTCTGCGGCGAGTTGGGCATTGGCGCGGAGGTCGTCGCCGGAACCGAGGCCGACGAAGGTGCGGACCGGGAATTGTGCTGGGCGACCGTTGAAGTCACTCAGCTGCTGCTGCGAAGGCCCGTTGGACACGAAGATGCGGCCCTGCCGCCCGAGTGAATCCCAGCTGACCAGCGAGCCGGGACCGCCTGACCGAAGGGGTGAGGTGGGCGGCGACGAATCGGCGGTGGTCTCGCCGTCGATAGCGGCGAAGGTCGAGTTCAGCGCCTTCATCGAGTACTTCGCGACCACACCGTTGAGTACGAACGCGGTGAACAGCACCACCACCAGTGCCGCGGCGACCGCCGAGACCCGGGGAGGGGCAACCGTTTCCAACTTGCCGACCAGCCAGCGCACCAATCCGGCCCACGCCTGGCCGATCGTCATGAGCAGCATGAATACCAGGACGGCGATGATCGCGACCAGCGGGTAGGCGCCCCACGACAAGCGGTCGACGCCCATCAGGTCGCGCAACTGGTCCTGCCAACGCGACCACCAGATGAGCATGATCGCGGTGCCCAGCAGGGCGAGTGCGCCGAGGTACGTCCACCATCTGGCGCGGGCGGGTCGCCACGGTTCGTCGCGCGACATCATGAACCGCACAAGCCAGGAGGCGAAGACGCCCAGGCAATAGCCGAGCGCCGCGGAGGCGCCGCTAACGACTCCCTGGAACAACGCGCTGCGCGGCAGCAGGGAGGGTGTCATCGAGAGCCAGAGGAACACCAGGGCGACGGCCATGCCGACGTAGCCGTAGCGACGACGATGGTTCTGCCACCAGGTGGTGATCCGATGGGGCGTCCGGGCCTCGTGGGCGGTGCCGACCTCCGAATCAGCGGTGGTGAGATCGGGCGCCGCGGTGTCGGTGGTTTGATCGGGCGCCGCGGTCTCGGTGGTCAGATCGGGTGCCGCGGTGTCGGGTGCGCTGATGGCCACCGGATCGTTGTCTGTGGCTGCAGAATCGGTGGACACGCTGCTCCTGGTGGTCGACGGTCGTGTCACAGTAGCAACGCTGCTCGACCGGTGACGTTGTTCGTCCCGCAAAGAAGCCGCCGACGAACCCGAGGGCGGGGGTTCGTCGGCGGTCTTCCTCGCTCACCGAGGTGAATGGGCCCCGGGGGAGAGGGCCCCGGATCCGGTGCGTCGGCCGGATCTATTTCACCTCGGTGCGGATCACCCGGTAGATCCCCAGCGTCAGGGGAAGGGCGATCCAGATCAGGGCGGACACGATCAATCGGGCCCATTCGCCTCCGGCGGCCCACTCGGAGGACTGGAACGGTGCGTTGGTCGATGTGGTGTCGATCCATTGCCCGATATGGTCTTTGAACCACGGCACGAGTTCGGTGACCAGCGACAGTGCGGTGGGCAGGGCGAAGTACGCGACGATCGATCCCGGTGTGTTGAGGATCAGCGCCGCGAAGCCGAAGCCGAGGAGCAGGCCGAAGATCTGCACGATGAGCGAGTTGACGACGCCCGCGAGGGTGAAGCTCCAGCTGCCGGCGGGGTCGGCGTAGGCCAGTCCCGCTATGACGGTTCCGAAGGCGCCGAGGACCATCGCCAATGCGACCGCGGCGATTCCCGAGCCGATCGCGACGGTGAGCTTCGCCAGAATCACCCGTTCACGTCGAGGTTCCATCCCAAAGGTGGTGAGCGCCGTTCGTTGGCTCCATTCGGCGGTGACGAGCAGGATTGCCATCACCGGCAGGATGATGGCGGTCGGCACGTTCATCAGGCCGAAGATGTCGGCGAAGTTCAGGTTTTCCGGCTCGGAGTGGTTGGCGATCAGCAGCACCACCAGGACGATCGCGGAGAGGGCGCCGATCGAGGCGGTCAGCCAGAATCCGGCCCGGGTGTCGACGAGTTTACGGGCCTCGACGGCGACCAGCCGCTGGAACGGGATGTCCGGTCGGCGCAGGTCGACGTCGGAAGGGCCGGCCAGGGTGGTGGCGGTCATCGCAGTACTCCTTGCAGATTCGGTTGTTCGCGCTGGGTGTCGGAGGTGAGTTCGAGGAACATCTCCTCGAGCTGGGCGCCGTCGGCCGGTCGCAATTCGGTGAGCACGGTGCCGATGGCCGCGGCCGCGCGGCCGACTTCGACGGCCTCGGCGTCAACGATCAGGCCGCCCTCTGGCGAGGGCTGCACACCGATCGCGGCGGCGCGAAGTGCGGTGGCCAGGGCATCGTCGTCGAGCGAGCGGACTCGTGTGCCCGCACCGGCAAGCAATTCGTCCTTGGTGCCCTGCGCGACGATCCGGCCGCGACCGATGACGACGATGTCATCGGCGACGATCTCGATCTCGTGCAGCAGATGCGACGACAGTAGGACTGTTCCGCCACGATCGGCGTAGTCGCGCAACAGGGTTCGCATCCACCGGATGCCGGCGGGATCGAGTCCGTTGGCCGGTTCGTCGAGGATCAGGATGTGGGGATCACCCAGGAGGGCGTTGGCGATTCCCAGTCGCTGGCGCATGCCGAGCGAGTAGTTGCGGACCCGCCGCTCGGCTTCCTCCGTTGTGAGACTGACCATTTCGAGGATCTCGTCGACCCGATCGCGTCGCACCCCCATGGTCATCGCCGACAGCCGGAGGATCTCGGCGCCGGTTCGGCCCGCATGCTGGGCCGACGCGTCGAGCAACACGCCGATCTGGGTGGCGGGATTCGGGACATCCCGATAGTTGGCGCCACCGACGAGAGCGCTGCCCGAGGTGGCCGGGGTCAGCCCGGCGATGATGCGCATGGTCGTCGACTTACCCGCGCCGTTGGGCCCGAGGAAGCCGGTGATCTGGCCCGGTCGGCAGGTGAAGGAGACATCGTCCACCGCGACGTAGTCGCCGTAGCGTTTGGTCAGGTTCTTGACGGTGATCATGTGATCCACACTGACGTTTGACCTACGGTTGCCACATCGGTCGACCGGCCGCGATCAGCCGCCGAAAGTCGTACACGGTGCAGCCGGAGGTCGGAGGCCGTCACCCATGCGCGACGACTACCGTGACGGTGTGCGACCCGAGCAGTACCAGCCCCGACTCACCTGGGTGAGTCATGCCTGGCGGCTGGTGGCGATGCTGTTGATCTCGGCGATGGTGTGGCTACCGCGGATCTCCTATCAGTGGGAGCACGCCCGATGGTGGTTCTTCGCCGATCTCGGTCTGGGCCTGCTCAGCTACGTGCTGATCTGGTGGCGCCGTACGCATCCGGTGGCGCTGGCCACGATCACCAACCTGATGTCGGTGATCTCGGCGAGTTCGGCGGGTCCAGGGGCGCTCGCCATGGTGTCGTTGTCCACTCGGCGGCACTGGCGCGAGATCATTCCGCAGGTGGTTCTCGGCTTGGTCTGCGGCGTACCGGGTCTGATGTACTTCAGCACTCCTGACGAAGAACAGTCGATACTGATCAACGCATTCGTGATCGCCGCAGTGCTCGCCGCATTGGTCGCCTGGGGGCTGTTCATCGGTTCCCGGCGGGAACTGCTCGCGAACTGGCGTGAACGCGCACTCTCGTCCGAGGCCGAACAACAGGCCAAGGTGAACGAGGCTCGGTCGGTGGAGCGGGCACGGATCGCGCGGGAGATGCATGACGTACTGGCTCATCGGATCTCGGTCGTGAGCATGACCGCGGGTGCGCTCGCCTATCGAACCGACCTCTCCGGCGACGAGGTGCGGGCGACCGCCAAGACCATTCAGGAGACCTCGCATCTCGCGTTGACCGAGTTGCGGGAGGTGCTCGGGGTGTTGCGGGAGGGGCCCGGCGACGCCGCACCCGAGGATCCGCAGCGGCAGTCCGCCGATGCCGCCGATCTGTCCGGACTGGTCGCCGAGTCGACGGCGGCCGGAGCGCGGGTGCGGTTCCGGTGCGATGCCGATCTTTCCGCGGTCGCACCGGGGGTCGCGCGCACCCTGTACCGGTGCCTGCAGGAGGCGCTGACCAACGCTCGCAAACACGCGCCCAACGCCGTGGTGACGGTCGCGGTCAAGGGGAGCGCCGAGCGCGGCATCGATCTGCTCGTGGAGAATCCGTTGCCGCTGGGGGAGTCGACGACCGCGACGCCCGCGTCCGGATTCGGGTTGGTCGGACTCGCCGAACGGGTGGCGCTCAGCGGTGGCCGCCAGTCGGTGACGCTCACCGACGATCGTCGGTTCCTCCTGCACGTGTGGTTACCTTGGTCATCATGAGCGCTCGCATCATGCTCGTCGACGACGATCCGCTCGTCCGCTCGGGCCTTCGGCTGTTGCTCGGCGGTGACCCCGAGCTCGCGATCGTCTCGGAGGCCCCCGATGGCCAGGCTGCGCTCGACACCCATCGCACCGAACCCGTCGACATGGTCTTGATGGATTTGCGGATGCCCCGGCTCGACGGCATCGCCGCGACAGCCGCGTTCAAGTCGGGGCCACAGCCGCCCGCGATCATCGTGCTGACCACGTTCGACGCCGACGATTACGTCGTTCGCGCGCTCGCGGTGGGAGCCGACGGATTTCTGCTGAAGGACACCCCGCCTGACGAGATCGTCGCGGCCATCAAGAACGTGCTGGCTGGCCGGCCTGCGTTGAGTCCGTCGATCACAGCGGCGCTCATCAAGCAGGTCGTGGACGGTGGCGGCGCGCGGTCGGCGCGGGCGACCGATCTGGTGGGGTCGCTGACCGAGCGCGAGCGCGATGTCGCGGTCGAACTCGCGGGCGGGGCGTCGAATGCGGAGATCGCCGAGCGGCTCTACATGAGCCTGGCGACCGTGAAGGCGCACATCTCGCACATCTTCATCAAACTCAATGCGACCAACCGGGTTCAGGTCGCGATCTGCATGCACGACGCCGGTCTGGCCTGACCGGCGTCGTGCGGGCGGTCAGCCGGTGTAGGAGCCGGTGACGAGCGGCAGATCCAGCGTGGTGCGGATGCCCGGTGGTGCCGCGATGACCGCCGGGATCGCGTTGACCACGCGCCCGGCACCGGCGACGATCGCCGCGTGGTTGTGGTCGCCGCGTTCGCTGGTGGGGCAGATGTCCACCCGGTAGGACGGTTCGCCGGTGATCTCGACGCGGTAGCAGCCGCCGGGTTGCGCGGGCTGCGCCCAGTCCGGCCGCAGATCTTCGCGCAGGCGGGTCACATGCTCGACGACGATGACCGGTTTTCCCTTGGCCGTCCCGATGATCTCGAACCGCACCGCGGCGCGTGTCCCGGCGGCGATGGTGCCCGCCGAGATCTCGAAATCGTCCGGCGCAGGCGCACTGTCGTGGATTTCGACGATCTCGTCGATCTCCACGCCGAGACCCGCGGCCACCTGGTGGATGGTGGTACCCCATGCTGCGGTCAGCACGCCGGGGAGGAACAGCAGCGGGGTTTCGTCGAGCGGTTTGCCGAATCCCATCACATCGAACATGACCGTTGCCCCGTCGTAGGTGGCGTAGTCGGCGATCTCCATGCAGCGGATCTGTTCGACGCGCTGACAGGTTCCCGCGAAGGCGAAGGGGATGAGGTCGTTGGCGAAGCCGGGGTCGACGCCGTTGATGAAGACGCTGGCATCGTTGGCCGCGGCGATCGCCTCCAGTTTGGCGATGGCCTTGTCCGGCATCACCCCCCACGGGTATTGCAGCGGTACCGGCGCGGTACCCACGACGTCGATACCCGCTTCGAGGAAGCGGCACACATCGTTGAACGCCTCGATCGGACGGGTGTCGCCCATCGCGCAGTAGACGACCGCGTCGGGGGTTTCGGCGAGGATGTCGTCGAGCCCGGCGACGGCCGTGACACCCGTCGGCGTGTCGGTGCCGGCCAGGGTTGCCGCGTCGACGCCGATCTTCTCCGCCGTCGACACCGACACCGCCACGAGTTCGAAGCGGGGGTCGTCGATCAGCTGCCGAAGGGCGAGTCGACCGACATTTCCGGTGCCGACCAGTGCCACGCGGATCGTCATGCGTTTTGCCTCCCTGGAGTCATTGCCGCAGGTGAGGTGTACACCTGTCCGGACTTCTGTCCATATCAGTAGACCACGATCGCGGTGACTTGCCTAGAACGTGTTCTCATTTGCGTCTGACCGCTGTACTCTTGCTCGCCATGGGACGCGTAGACGACAAAGTTGCACTGATCACGGGTGGTTCGCGGGGGATGGGAGCCGAGCACGCACGGGCGCTGGTTGCCGAAGGTGCGAAGGTGGTGATCGGCGACATCCTCGACGACGAGGGCAAGGCGCTGGCCGCCGAAATCGGCGACGCCGCCCGCTACGTCCACCTCGACGTCACCTCGCCGGAGGACTGGCAGGCTGCCGTGCAGACCGCGATCGACGACTTCGGCAAGATCAACGTGCTGGTGAACAATGCAGGCATCGTCAACGGTTCGACGGTCCAGAAGTTCCGCCTGGACAAGTGGCGCCAGATCCTCGACGTCAACCTGACCGGAACCTTCATCGGTATTCAATCTGTGGCCGACCCGATGATCGCCGCGGGTGGCGGGTCGATCATCAACGTGTCCTCGGTCGAGGGGCTCCGGGGCAGCCCGTGGGCGCACGGATACGTCGCGTCGAAGTGGGGTGTGCGCGGCCTCGCGAAGTCGGCCGCGCTGGAACTCGCGCCGCACAACATCCGGGTCAACTCGATCCATCCGGGCATGATCCGCACCCCGATGACCGAGGGGCTGCCCGAGGATATGGTCAAGATCCCGCTCGGCCGCCCTGCCGAGTCCCGTGAGGTCGCAACCTTTGTCGTGTTCCTGGCCAGCGATGAATCGTCGTACGCCACCGGAGCCGAGTTCGTGATGGACGGCGGACTCACCGCGGACGTGCCGCACAAGTAGGGATCGCATCCCCCCGAAGACCCGGCGGGTCACGGCTGCATCGGCAGGCGTGGCCCGCCGTCCAACTATTCGGCTGATTCCGCGCGACCGGTCGGGGATGGCTGGGGCAACAGCCTCGGGATCGCCCACACGAATGCCACCATCCCGACGAGTTCCACCAGGGTCTGCGTGATGACGACCGCGCCGGCGAGTTCGTAGCCCGCGGGCAGGGCCAGCGCCAGTGGCAGCACGACCAGCGAGTTCCGTGTCGCGCCCGAGAACACCGCGGCCCGGGCACGGTCGGTAGACAGTCCGAATATGCGTCCGATCAGAACACCGGCGCCTGCCATCACGATCAGGAAGGCTGCGAAGATCGGCGCGACGCCGACCAGGTCACCCAGCCGATCATCGATCCGCGGGACCTGCGTGCCGACGACGGTGGCCAACACGAGGACCATCAGCGGCACCATCGTGGTCCCGGCCGCGGCTTCGAAGGTTCGCCCCCAGTGGTGACGCGCGGCGACCGTCTGTGCCGCCCACGCCAATCCGAGCGGGATCACGATCAGTACGACGAAGGCGGTCAGGAACGGCCGGGGATCGATGACGTCGGACATCTCCGAGCCGAGAAACGCATACAGGTACAGCGGGGTCAGGACCAGTTGGGCGAGCAGCAGTAGCGGGGTGGCCGCGAGCAGTCGCTGCGCCGCACCGCCGGCCAGGCCGGTGAAGACGACGACGTAGTCGACGCACGGGCAGAGCAGCACCAGAAGTACCCCGAGCCGGATGGCCGTGTCGGCGGGGAGGAATCGTGTCGCAATCGTCAGGACCAGTGGTACGACGACGAAGTTCAGCGTCGTGATGGCCGCGAGGAAACGTCTGTCGCGCAACGATTCCGCCAGCTCGGCGATGGGAACCTGTAAGAACGTGACGAACAGGAGGGCGGCCAGTAGGGGATTGATGGCCGCCTCGGCATCGGTGGCCGGGTCGCCGACCATGAGGCCGATGACCATGCCCACGCCGATGGCGACCAGGTATAGCGGCACCTGCCACCGCTCCATCCACGCCACGAATTCTCGGGTTCTGCTCACGGAGGTCATTGTGTCTCGACCGCGCCGGGGCCGGACGCGGGGTGGTCACCGGCGCCACTCCCGCTCACCTTCCCGCGGTGGCAGGCCCGGACATCGATAGGTACCTTGACCGTCGCCGAGTGAGCGCGTCGGGCCCGTGGTCGGCGCCGGAGCGGGCACACTGTGATCGTGTACAGCGGGCCAAGTGAGCGCAAGACCGACCGCACCCGGATGGCCGGGTTGCTGTTCGTCGTCCTCGTGATCGGATTGTGCGCGAACCAGTTCGCCCACCATGGCCCGCAGATGGTCGAACTTCTCGCCGTGCCGGTGACCGCCGTCCTTCTTGTCGTCATCGCGCGCGTTGCCGGTTTGTCCTGGCGCAGTATGGGTTTGAGTCGGGAGGAAGTTCGCGCGGGAGTGCCGTATGCCGTCGGTGCGGTCGTGGTCGTCGCCGTCGTGGTCACCGTGGCGGTGGCATTGCCGCCGACCCGCAACTTCTTTCTGTCCAGCCGCTACGACGATGCCGGTGAGGCGGTGCTGGCCGCCCTGATCTGGATCCCCCTGCAGACGGTCCTCCCCGAAGAACTGATCTTCCGTGGTGTCCTGCAGGGCACGCTTGGTGAGATTCTCCGACCGTGGCCGACGCTGATCTGCGGCGCCCTGCTCTTCGGGTGCTGGCATGTCGTCACCTCCCTCGGGCTCACCGCGGGCAATGCCGGACTTCGGGACATCCTGGGCGACGGCGTGTTCGGGCAGGTCGCCGGCGTGCTCGGAGCGGTGATCGCCACCGGGTTCGCCGGACTCGTCCTGGGCTGGTTGCGCTGGCGGACGACCAGCCTGCTCGCTCCGATCGCGTTGCACTGGTCGATGAATGCGATCGGCGCGGTCGGAGCCGCGGTGGCGTGGCAGATCGGCGCCGCGTAAACCGTCCGTCGGATCACGCGGTCCCGAAGATCCGGTCACCGGCATCGCCGAGTCCCGGCCGGATGAATCCATTCTCGTCGAGTTCTCGGTCGATCGCGGCGGTGTACACGGGAACGTCGGGGTGTGCGGCGTGGAGCACCGCAATACCCTCGGGCGCGGCGAGCAGGCTGACGAATCTGATCGACTTGGGACCGTACTCCTTGATGCGGTCGACGGCGGCGACCGCCGAATGTCCGGTCGCCAGTAGCGGATCGACGATGACGACGTCGCGTTCATCGAGTTCCCCCGGCATCTTGAAGTAGTACTCGATCACCACCATCGTCCGTGGATCCCGGTAGAGGCCGATGTGGCCGACACGGGCGCCGGGAACGACCGACAGCATGCCGTCCGCGATGCCGCTGCCCGCGCGCATGATCGCTGCGAACACCAGCTTCTTGCCGTCGATGACGCTGGCTGTCATGGTCTCCAGCGGTGTGTCGATGACGACCTCGTGCATCGGGATATCACGCAGGACCTCATAGGCCATCAGCGTCGAGATCTCGCTGAGCAGCCGCCGGAAGTCGCTGGTGGAGGTGTCTTTGCGTCTCATCAGGGTGAGTTTGTGCGCGACCAGCGGATGGTCGATGACGACGACGGTGCTCACGGGCGGACCTCCTGCTTCGACGTGCACGGACCCTCTGCTCGGAACTGGCGGCCGGGCATCAGAACACCGTCCCGTCGGCGAGGATCGTCAATGGTGGCAACCCATTGCGGAGTTGCTGTGCCAGTTCCCGGCCGGCCGCCCAGGTGCCGCCTTCGAGGACGCAGGCCAGCGGCAGTTGTGTAGCGGTGACGCCAAGGTGATCGCGGACCAGCTCGGCGAGTTCGTCGACCAGGGCGACGGTGAGGGCACGCCATTCGACGACCAGTTCGTCACCCGCCCGCCAGGTACGGGCGTGCCACGCGTCGTCACGCAACCGCAGCACACCGGTGTCGAGTAGAAGTCCGCCGTTGCGATACTCGGGCAGCGCGGTCAGCGAGTCGAGACCGTCGACCGTGATCCCCGACCATTCGAATGGTTCCAGCAGCGAGTACGTGAGCCACTGGGACAGTTTGTGAAAGGGCATCCAGCCGTTGGTGAGTCCGGCACCGGTGACGGCGGGGTGCGGCCAGCAGTCGCCGAGTCCGACGCCGTCGAGCCGGGTCGGCGACGGCCAGATCGAGGCGAAGCCGGCCAGGATCACATCGAGAATCTCGTGGGCGGTGATGGTGTCGGTACCCGCGCCGAGGTGATCGTAGATGCGGCCGGGCCGGGCATCCTCGCCGAACAGGTCCGGGCGCGCACGGAGTGCGGTTCCCAGGTTCCGCAGCAGGCCGAGGCGGCCGTCGAGGCCGACGAGTCGATTGCCGGGCCCGACGTCGAAGGCATGGGCGAGCCGCTCGTGGGTGAGCGCCGCCAATCCGTCGGCGTCGACGCGCCAACGGGGTTGCGGGGCACCGGAGAACAACCCGGCGCCACACGCGTGCCAGCTGGCCACACCAAGGCCCTCGGAGCGGGCGAAAGTCAAGCCGGTGTCCGGTTCGCGATAGCGCCATTCGGGGCCTGCGCCGGCGTCGAGGAGAACGCTGACGACGGCGACGTCGATCAAGGACCGGGTCCGCTCCGCCGGATCTGCTTGGGCCGGCGCTGATGTCAATTGGTCGAGGCGGTGGACACCGCCCGCCTCGAAGTGTCGCCACCGGCTGTGAAACGGAATCTCCAGACTCGGGTAGCGGCGCACGGTGGTCGTCGCGACCTGCTGCGCGGCAGTACCCATCGCATCATCGGCGACGGTGAACCAGGACGATTCCCCGGCGCGGGCGCGGGCCAGCAGCGACCGCGCGCGTGTCCGGATCGCGGCGGTCGTCCGCAGTTCGGCAACCGCGTCGGCGACGCCGGGCGGCGGGGTGGGCATCTCGATGCGCATCGGTCACAACCCCCTACCCTTGACGTTGCGGAGTTGGTCGGCGTCGGGCACCGGCCCCGGGGTGAAGTACCCGGCAGCCATCTTGGCGTCGATCTCCACCCGCGCATCGGCGGGCACCAGGTCGTCGGGAATGTTCACGCGCTCGCCGACCTCGATGCCGGACCCGGTGATGGCGTCGTATTTCATGTTGCTCATCGACACCAGGCGATGGATCTTTCGGATGCCGAACCAGTGCAAGATGTCGGGCATCAGCTCCTGGAAACGCATATCCTGCACGCCGGCAACACATTCGGTGCGGGCGAAGTACTGGTCGGCGGTATCGCCGCCGGCCTGGCGCTTACGCGCGTTGTAGACGAGGAACTTCGTAACCTCGCCCAGCGCGCGACCTTCCTTGCGGGAGTACGCGACCAGTCCGACGCCGCCGCGCTGGGTGCCCAGGATGCATTCTTCGATGGCGTGGGTGAGGTAGGGACGGCAGGTGCAGATGTCGGAGCCGAACACGTCGGATCCATTGCATTCGTCGTGGACGCGGGCGGTCAGTTCGACGGTTGGATCGGCGAGATCGCGGGCGTCGCCGAAGATGTAGACGGTCTGACCGCCGATGGGCGGTAGGAAGACACTGAGGTCGGCGCGGGTGACGAGTTCGGGATACATGCCACCGGTCTCCTCGAACAGCACCCGGCGCAATTCGGCTTCGCTACAACCGAATCGGTCTGCGACACCGGGTAGGTACCAGACCGGTTCGACGGCGGCCTTGGTGACCAGAGCCGCCCCGCTGTCCAGCAAGATCTCGCCGTCGGGGACGAGCCTGCCCTTCGCGATGGCGTCGGCGATCTCGGGCAGGATCACATGGGCCTTGGTGATGGCGATCGTCGGGCGGATGTCGATACCCGCGGCGATCTCGTCGGGGAAGGCGTCGGCGACCGCTGCACCCCACGGATCGAGGCTCACGATGGCCATCGGGTCCGCCCACTGCGGGTAGGGGCCGATGGCGTCGGTCGGGGAGGTGTTTGTCAGATCGGCGCGATGCTCACGGGAGAGTGCCCCGGCGGCGACGGCCAAGGCCCGGTAGACCGAGTATGAACCGCTGTGGGTGCCGATGACGTTGCGGTGGGCCCGGGTCGAGGTGGTCCCGATCACCGGTCCGCGTGCGGCGGCGGTCGGTGCTCCCCAGGTAATGGTGGGGGCGTGCAGGCCGCCGCTGTGTGAAGTCAGACGGATGTGACCGAGATTGGGCACTCCCGGTGTGCGCGGGTCGGATTCGCGGGCCATGGCAGCGCTCCTTCCGTCATCGGGTGACCGCGGAGCGCCGGTACGGCGATCGTCGGGTTCCCGGGGAGAACGTCAGCCTAGCCACTACCCGTCGATCTCGCCGGTCTTGCGCATACGTTCAGGTCAGGCGGGTGCAACGCACTCGGGGTGCCCCGCCGTTGTGGCGGGACACCCCGAGTGGTGGAGCTGGAGACGATCAGGCCAGATCGAAGCGATCCAGGGTCGTCACCTTGGTCCAGGCGGCGACGAAGTCCTCGACGAAGGACTCCTTGGAATCGTCTTCGGCGTAGGCCTCGGCCAGCGCGCGCAGCTCAGAGTTCGAACCGAACGCCAGGTCGGCACGAGTACCGGTCCACTTCTGCTCGCCGGTGGCACGGTCGGTACCGACATACGTGCCGTCGTCGGCCGGCGACGGCGCCCAGGCGGTGCCCATATCCAGCAGGTTGACGAAGAAGTCGTTCGTCAGCTGTCCGGGGTTCGCGGTCAGGACACCGTGCGACGATCCGCCGACGTTGGTGTCGAGGACGCGGAGTCCGCCGACGAGGACGGTCATCTCCGGTGCCGACAGCGTGAGCAGGTTCGCCTTGTCGACGAGATTGAACTCGGCGGGCAGGGTGGCGGCCTTGGACGCGTAGTTGCGGAACCCGTCGTAGACCGGCTCGAGGTGAGCGAAGGACTCGACGTCGATGTCGTCCTGGGCCGAGTCGGTACGACCCGGGGTGAACGGCACGGTCACGGTCGTGCCCGCGTCGGCGGCCGCCTTCTCGATGGCGGCGGCACCGCCGAGGATCACCAGGTCGGCGAAGGACACCTTGGCGCCCGCCTCACCGGTGAACGAGTCGACGATCTCCTCCAGCTTGGCGATGACACCGGCAAGCTCTTCGGGCTCGTTGACGTCCCAGCCGACCTGCGGCTGCAACCGCAGACGCCCGCCGTTCGCACCGCCGCGGTAATCGCTGCCGCGGAAGGTCGACGCAGCCTTCCAGGCCGTCGAAACCAGCTGCGACACAGTCAGGCCCGAGTCGAGAAGCTGAGTCTTGAGTGTTGCGATGTCGGCGTCGGAGATGACCGGACCCTGCTGGGCGGGGACGTTGTCCTGCCACACATAGGTTTCCGAGGGTGCCAGCGGGCCCTGATAGCGGGTGGCCGGTCCGAGATCGCGGTGCAGCAGCTTGAACCATGCCTTGGCGAATTCCTCGGCCAGTTCCTCGGGATGGTCGAGCCACCGTCGGGTGATCTTCTCGAAGCCCGGGTCCAGACGCATGGTGAGGTCGGTGGTCAGCATGCCCGGATGGGTCTTGCCCGAGCCGAAGGCGTCAGGCACCGAGTTGGCCCAGCCGCCATCCTTCGGACGCCACTGCTTGGCGCCGGCCGGGCTGGTGAACAGCTCCCACTCGTTGCCGTAGAGGATCTCCAGGAAGCTGTTGTCCCACTTGGTCGGCGTGTGCGTCCAGGTGACCTCGATACCGCTGGTGATGGCGTCCGGACCGACACCGCTGCCCTGCGGGTTGACCCAGCCCAGCCCCATGTTCTCGATGGCGGCGGCTTCGGGCTCAGGCCCGACCAGGTCGGCGTCGCCGTTGCCGTGCGTCTTGCCGAAGGTGTGCCCACCGATGATCAGCGCGGCGGTCTCGACGTCGTTCATCGCCATGCGGCCGAAGGTCTCACGGATGTCGGCGGCGGCGGCCAGCGGATCGCCGTTGGCCTCCGGGCCCTCCGGGTTGACGTAGATCAGACCCATGTGGGTCGCGGCCAGGGGACCGGCCAGTTCGCGAGCGTTGGCGAAGCGCAGATTGTCGCCCAGCCACACCGACTCGGCGCCCCAGTAGACCTCTTCGGGCTCCCACTCGTCGGGGCGACCGAAGGCGAAGCCCTTGGTCTTGAGTCCCATGTCCTCGATGGCCACGTTGCCCGCGAGGACCAGCAGGTCTGCCCACGACAGAGCCTTGCCGTACTTCTTCTTGACCGGCCACAGCAGGCGGCGGGCCTTGTCCAGGCTCGCGTTGTCCGGCCAGCTGTTGAGCGGAGCGAAGCGCTGCATACCGGTGCCGGCGCCGCCGCGACCGTCCTCGACGCGGTAGGTACCCGCGGCGTGCCAGGACATACGGATGAAGAACGGTCCGTAGTGACCGAAGTCGGCGGGCCACCACGACTGCGAGTCGCGCATGACGGTCTTGAGATCGGCGACGAGGGCCTCGACGTCGAGCGACTTGAGGGCTTCCTGATAGTCGAAGTCCGACTCACGCGGGCTGATGACGTCTGGATTGTGTGCCAGGACCCGCAGGTTCAGGCGATCGGGCCACCACTGCTGGTTGCCGCCGCCCTGGGCGGGGGCCTTGATCCGCATCGGGCAACCGCCCTCGCCGGCCTCCGTTTGGGCTTCGCCAATCGGGGGATGTTCGGGCGTGGCGCTAGCGTCAGCCATGACTTTCCTTTCGGGAGAGGGTTTTTCGGGCTGTACTCGCCGACGGTGTCGGCAAGTGGTCAGTGGGTGCACAGTCGGGGCAGTAGCCCCAGTAGACGACTTCGGCCTCGTCGAGGATGAAGCCGTGGTCATTGGAGGCGGTCAGGCAGGGGGCCTCACCGACCGCGCAGTCGACATCGCCGATGGCGCCGCATTTGCGGCAGACGACGTGATGGTGGTTGTCGTCGATCCTGGCCTCGTACCGGGCCAGGTGTCCGGCCGGCTGGATGCGGCGGATCAGCCGCGCGGTCGTCAGCGCGTTGAGGACGTCGTAGATGGCCTGGAGCGATACATCGGGGAGTTCTGCGCGCGTCGCGGCGCAGATCGTTTCCGTGTCGGCGTGCGGATGGGCGTGGACGGCCTGCATCACGGCGACACGGGGTCGGGTGACTCGCAGGCTGGCCGCGCGTAGCTGCTCCACGCACTCGGTATCGGACGGCATGGGGACCATTATGCACACTTTTCTGGAGTCATTCAGTTTTTTGCGAAATCTTTTCGATGAAGTGCCACGGGCGTAACGACTACGATCGCCCACGAGTCGACAATCGAGCCGGGTGAGGTGGGCGCTGTGGACCCAGGCGAGTTCATCGATGAACTCTACGGCCTTGATGCTGCGCAATTCGTTTCGCGCAGAGGTGAATTGGTGAAGTCTGAGCGTGCTGCCGGTAACCGGGAGATGGCCGCCGAGATCGGCCGGTTGCGGCGACCGACACAGTCGGCATGGGCGATCAACCAATGGGTGCGGTCTGATCGTGACGGCGTCGAGGAACTGCTGGGGCTCGGTGCGGCGCTGGTCGCCGCGCAGCGTCGTGGTGCCGTCGACGCACTGCGGGAGCTGTCGGGCAGGCGTCAGGAGGCGGTGACCCGGGCCGCTGCCGCCGTCGTCGCGCTCGCCGCCGGTCGCGGCGTCCGATTGTCGGAGTCGGCAGGCCGAGAGGTGGTGTCCTCGTTGCGCGCGGCCATCGCCGACGAAGGCGTGGCGGAGGTGATCCGACGCGGCCGGTTGGTCGCGGCCGCCGAATACAGCGGCTTCGGACCGGCCGGGGTGTTCGTGGTGCCCGACCTGACGGAGACTGCGGACACGGAGGTCGGAGAGGTCGGTGCGGAGACGGCCGACGAGTCTGACGTCGACCTGCGTACCGGTGCAGACGCCGAGGTGTCGGCGGCCGACGCGGCACAGGATGCCGCTCATCGGCGACTGAATGATGCGGCCGCAGCACTCGAGGATGCGAGCGCGACGGTCGCCGCGCTGGATGATCGGTTGACCGGGTTGCGTGCCGAACTCAGCCGACTGGAGGGTGAGATGCGCTTTGCCCGTCGCGCCCTGAACGCCGCGCAGGAAGAACACCAGGAGGCGAAAGCCGACCATCGGGACTGCGTGCTGCGCTCGGCCGAGGCGCACCGTGTGCGGGCGGAGTTCGATCGCTGAGGGGCGTTCCCTCGTTCGTCGCCTCCCACGATCGCGCAGTGCCGACGATGACCGCGTAGTGTCCCGTCGGTGCAAGCTATCCGGCGGTCCGAGTTACTCCTGGCGACGGTGCTGGCCGGACTGGCCGGGTTCGTCGACGCTGTCGGATTCGTCCATCTGGGTGGCTACTTCCTGTCGTTCATGAGCGGCAATACGACCCGCTTCGCCGCCGAGGCCGCGCACACGGATTGGGTTGCCGTCGGCAAGGCGGGCGGGATCATCGGCTGCTTCTTCGTCGGCGTGATGATCGGTGCGGTGGTGGCGCGGGCTGAGCACGCACGTCCGCTGCTGTTGAGTGCGATCAGTACGTCCCTGCTGTGCGCAGCCCTGGTGGGTTCGGTCGGCGCAGGGACCGCGGCAATGCTGATCTTGGCCGTCACGATGGGTGCGATGAACTCGGTCTTCCAGCGCAACGGCGAGGTCTCGGTCGGCCTGACCTATATGACCGGGACGCTGGTCAAGGCGGGCCAGCGACTGGTCGACGCGCTATGTGGGGGACCTCGCTGGCTGTGGCTTCGCTACCTGAGCCTGTGGCTGAGCCTTGCCGTCGGTGCGGTGCTGGGCGCACTGACCTATCGGTGGCTTGAGCTGGCCGCGATCTGGGTGGCATTCGGTCTGGCGGTTGCTGTCACTGTCGTCGTGGAAATCGTTCGGCGACGACGGCTTTCCCGCGCTGCGCGGCAATGAGACTTCCGGGTTCGGCCGCGATCAGCGCACTGGCCGTGAATCGTCGCGATGGAGAACGAAGAAGTAGGGGTCGTCGGATCCCTTGAGATCCATCGCCCCCATGACCGTGTCGTCGGAGATCTTTCGGAAGACGTCGTTGATCGGGAGTTGGTCGTAGGACATGGTCGCCGAGTCGACGCCGCGATAGCGGGTGGTTCGTAGCCGCGCCTTCGACGACCGTGCCCGCGTGATCAGACGAGTGGCGCCGACGGCACGGATATAGGAGTGGTTCTTCAACTGCGGCACCAGATTTGCCGCACTGACGCCGCGGAATGCCAGCGCCGGATTCATCGGCCACAGCGACGTTCCGTCCGGTGACGGGAACAGTAGGGGGTGGACGGTTTCGGCGTCGACGAATTGCTTGCCCCACCAGCCGCTCGCCGCGAGGAGGCCGTCGATCGGATGACCGGTCGGCACCTCCGCGCCGTGCCAGGTGCCGATCATGAACTCCGGCGCGACGGCCTCCCCGGCGTCGTAGACGGCGAGCGCCTGCGCGGTGGTGGTCGGCACGGAGGGGAGGAGATCGGCGAGCTGCATGGTCGTGATCGTACGTGACGTGGAATACACCAGGCCCCGCGGTGGGTTGCAGGTGAACATGGCAGACAACAGCTTCGATCCTCGAGACCTCCTCGCCACGACCAGGATCGGTGTCCTGGCCACCATTCGTGGCAACGGATTACCGCAACTCTCCCCGGTCACACAGTTCTACGATCGGGCCCACGACGAGATTCTCGTGTCGATGACCGAGGGACGTGCCAAGACCGCGAACCTGCGGCGCGAGCCGCGCGCGGCGCTGGAGGTGACCGGTCCGGACGGGTACTCGTGGGCGACGGCCGAGGGCACGGTGAGCCTGGCCGGCCCCGGCACCGATCCCCATGGCCCGGAGGTCGATGCGCTGGTCGACTACTACCGCAGGGCGGCGGGCGAGCATCCCGACTGGGAGGAGTATCGCTCGGTGATGGTCGCCGACCGTCGGGTGCTGATGACCTTGCGGGTCACGCACGTATACGGCGCCAAGCTTCGCTGACCAGCGGTCCGCCACCAGCGAGGGCGTTGCTGGTCCGAGTGCTGCCGGTCAGAGCAGGGCAAGCATGACGCCTACGCCGATGAAGAGGCTCCCGAAGACGCGGTTCAGGTTGCGCTGCCGACGTTCGTTGCGGGTGGTGCGGTCCAAGCCGCGCGCCACCAGGGCGAAGAAGAGCCACATCACCGCGATGTCGACGACGACGATGGTCGCTCCGATGATCAGGTACTGCGTGCTCAATGTCGCGTCGGCCCGGACGAATCCGGGGATGAGGGCGAGGAGGAAGACGATCGCCTTCGGGTTGAGCAGATTGACCCAGATGCCGCGCCCGAACATCGACCACCAGGGTTCGGCGGCGAGCGCCAGCGTCGTGTCGTCGGAGGTGTCGGCGGGACGGCGAAACAGCCGAACACCCAGATAGAGCAGGTATGCGGCGCCCGCATAGCGGATGACGGCGAAGGCCGCCGGCGACTGGGAGATCACCACACCCAGCCCGGCCGCGACGATCGCCAGCTGGATGAGCAGTGCGGCCTGCTGGCCGAGGATGCCCCAGATGGACCGGACGAACCCGACGTTGATCGAATTCGTCATGGTGTTGATGGCGCCTGCGCCCGGAGTGAAGCTGAGCACCAGGCACGTCGAGAGCAGTGCTGCCCAGGTCGAGATCAGCACCGCAGACGATCCGGGGGTGTCAGCCCTGTGCTGCGAGGATGCGGATCTCGAAGATCAGCGTGTCCCCGCGCTCGATGCCGGCGCTCGGGTTGCCCTCGGCGTACCCGTCGGCACTGGTCATCGCGACCGCGACGGTCGAGCCGACCTTCTGTCCGGCAATGGCCTTGCTGAAGCCGGGGATGACGCCGTTGAGCGGGAAGTCGATGGGCTGCCCGGTCTGATAGCTGCTGTCGAATTCTTTGCCCGTGCGTCCATTGACGCCTTCGTAGCAGACCAGGACGGTGGCGGTCTCGGCAACGACCGGGCCGGAGCCTTCGGCCAGGGTGTGCACCGTGGTCTGCCCGATGGCGAACGGAGCGGTGACCTCGATCTTCGGTGCGGTCTTGGCGGTGGACCCGGTGACCTGGACCTTGCCCGAGGTGCCGTCGAGGGTCCACTTCGGGCCGCTGCCGTCCGATGCCTCGGTGGGGCACGACGAGGTATCCGGGGTCTCGGTGCCAGTCGTCTGGGTGCCTGTCGCCTCGGTGGCGACGGTGGTCTCGTCGGTTGGGGACGCACTGCTGTCGTCGGAATCGGATCCGCAGGCGGCGAGGCCTGCCATCATGACTACGGCGATCGGGACCAGCGCTGCGCGACGAAGCATCATGACGCCAAACGCTACCGAATCAATGTCGGACTGTTGAACACGGACCGAAACTGTCCGTAATTGGCGAGACGGTGGTGGGGCCGACACTCCCGTCGGTCGAGCGATGACCCGAGAGGATCAGGAAAATGACTCGCGAACTACAGGTCACCTTCGACTGCGCCGACCCGGGCGCCTTGTCGGCGTTCTGGGCAGAAGTGCTCGGCTACCGGTTGCAGGATCCGCCCGGCGACTTCGCGACCTGGGAGGACGCCCTGAAGGCTTTCGGTGTACCGCCGGAGCAATGGAACTCCGCGTCGGCGATCGTCGACCCGGACGGTCGTGGGCCGCGGGTGTTCTTTCAACGTGTCCCGGAGGGTAAGACGGCGAAGAACCGTGTGCACCTCGATGTCCGGGCCGCACCCGGTCTCGAGGGCGCGGACCGCATGGCGGCGCTCGAGGCCGAGGCGACGCGGTTGGTCGGGCTCGGTGCGGCACGGGTGGAGCGTTTCGAACCCCGACCACCGATGGAGGCGGGCCACATCGTCCTGGCCGATCCAGAGGGCAACGAGTTCTGCCTCGACTGAGCCCGACAGGGCGTCAGCCCGCGGGCTGCGGGTGGGCCACCCGCAGCCCGGGAAATGACGAGGACGCCGCTGCGCGTGTGGCCGGCCGGATCAGTCGGCGGCCATCGGTCACGATCAGCGACACCGAGGATGGCAGGGTCCGGGCCAATCGGCGTGCGAGGGGGCCCGGCCGATCTCCAGTCATGCCGACGAGCACTGCGGTGGCCTCGGTGTCGGTGGCCAGGCGCCTCAGCACTCGTAGTGGATTGCCCACGCGGGCAATCGAATCGACCTGGCCGTGATAGCCCGCGGGCATCGCCTCACGACCCCGCCGAAGTAGTTCGTCGGTGATGGCTCGATCGGACAGCAGGTAGGCGTCATCGTGGAGCGCGGTGGCAAGGGCAGCCCTGCCCGTGACGCTCGACCATGGGGAGCCGGCCCTCGGTGGTCCGGTCCTGGTCCCCGGCGGACGGGGTGTGCTGGTCGCGGTCGCCAGGATGACTCCACCGCCGGCTTCGGCCAGATGCGGAATGGCATTCAGGATGCGTCGGGACGTGTCTGTGTCGTCGAAGCCGACGATCAGTCGCCCGGTGGGGATGTCGGCGGTGATCGGGCCGGCGGTCGCTGGTTCGTCTCCGAACGGATTGCGGAGGAACATCTCTCTCACCTCGTCGTTTGGGTGGGTGGCGGGTGCGTTGATCTGACCTCTTCGACGCTATTGCCGGACGTGCGGGCGATCTTCGGACGAGGGATTGATCCGTGATCCACCCGGGGGTGGAGGTGTGGTTCCGCGCAAGGGTGGATGATTGCCGTCGGATCCGACCTATCCTGGTATAGGTGAGCGGGTTGGACGCGAAACTGTTGCGGCGCATCGAGATGGTGGGTGGTGGCTATCCGCCGCTGTATCCGGTGGTGATGTTCATCTCGCTGGTTGCGGTCACCGTGATCGCAGTGGTTCAGCGATTGCCGCTGGAGCCGCCGTTCTGGGCACTGCTCGGTGCGACGGTCGGGGCGGTCTCGCTCGTGGTGGATCTCGTCACGTTGAGCTCCATCCCGTGTGCGGTGTTCGCCATGCTGGCCACCGCGCTCTTCCTCGGAGATCCGGTCCCGATCGATTTCGCTCCGATGCTGCTCGTGCTGAACGCGGCGATCGCTTCGGCGATGGAGTCGCTTCGACTGGGACTGGCCCTGTCCGGGGTCTCGGTGGCGTTGGTGGTCGTCGCCGGTCAGCTCGACCATCTCGACGCATGGCCCGCGTATGTGCTGGCGATCTCGATCGGCTGGCTGGTCGGTTACATGGTGCTGAGCCAGAAGCGCTTGGCGGAGAACGAAGTCGGTGCGCAGCGGGCGCGCGCGGACCGGGCTGCAGGTGATGAGCGGCGTCGCATCGCCCGCGAGGTACACGACGTGATCGCCCACTCGCTGTCGATCACCGTACTCAATGTGACCGGAGCGCGCCGCGCACTGGAAGAGGGCGCGACCGACGAGGCGATGGAGGCGCTCGCGGACGCCGAGAGGCTCGGGCGGCAGGCGATGACTGAGATCCGCTACATAGTCAAGGTGCTGGGATCCGACGACGAATCGGCCGCGCCGACACCGGACGCCGCCGACATCGACAAACTCGTGGCCGAGTATCGGAAGGCAGGCATCGACGTCTCACTGGACGTCACCGGCGATCCGGACACCATTCCCGGCGCCATCGGATCCGCGCTCTACCGGATCACGCAGGAATCGCTCGCGAATGTGGTCAAACACGCGGGCTGGCCGTCGGCCAGCGTCGAACTCATCGCCGGGTCGGATATCGTTCTGCGCGTGGAGAATCCATGTGACGGGAAAATGCGCATCAAGGACGGGGGATCGGGGATCGGGGGAATGAAGCAGCGTGCTCAACTGCTCGGTGGCTTCGTGGACACCGTTGTCACCTCCGACACCTGGGTGGTGACCGCGGTGTTCCCGGCCGAACATGCGACCACGAAGGCGGTTGGCTGATGTCACTGCATGTGGTGACGGACGCCGCGCCGACCCGGGTTCTTCTCGTCGACGACCAGGAACTCGTGCGCACCGGCCTCCGTCGCATCCTGCGGGTGAAGGACGGCTTCGAGATCGTCGGTGAATGCGGGGACGGCGGTGAGGTCGTCGAGGCCGTGACGGTGACGCGTCCGGATGTCGTGTTGATGGATCTGCGGATGCGCCGAGTGGACGGCATCGTCGCGACCGCCGCGGTTCGCAAGATGTCGGCGCCGCCACCGGTATTGGTGCTGACCACCTTCGATGACGATCAGTTGCTGTCGGCGGCATTGCGTGCGGGTGCGGCCGGGTTCATTCTCAAGGATTCGCCGGCGGAGACCCTGATCTGGGCGGTTCGGGCGGTGGTCCGTGACGGCGCATACCTGGATCCGGCGGTGACCGGGCGTGTCCTACAGGGTTTTCGGCGTGCCGCACCGGCGACGATGCCGGCCGCGAACCACAAGCTGACCGAGCGCGAGATCGATGTCCTGCGCGCGATGGCGCGGGGCCGGACGAACGGCGAGATCGCCGCGGAGTTGCATATTTCCGAGGTCACGGTGAAGAGCCACGTCAACCACATCTTCACGAAACTGGATCTGCGCGATCGGGCGGCCGCGATCATCTGGGCATTCGACCACGGGCTCGTGCAACCCACGGCGGGTGGGCGCTGACGTTCTGGTCGTGGTCATGGGTTGGCTCCGGCCGATCAGCCGGGTCGGGGGTTCGGGCGGATCGGTCCGGAGCCAACCACTACATCGGCACGGCGTTCGGCGGCGTTACACACGCAACCGAGGATTCTCTTCGGTCCGCCTCAGGCGCGGATCGTGAGCGATTGGGCGAGTGTCCCGAACGGGCCGGTGGCGTCGTGCAGGACGCTGGCGGTCACCCCGATGCCCTGCGGTCCGAAGGACACCGTGGTGTCGAAGCCGACCCCATCGCCGTCGGGGTGGCGGAACAGGTGTGCGGTCAGGTCGATGTTCGGGAAGTTGGCGTCCTGCGGGTGCACGCGGACGGCCATTCCGTTGGCGATGTCGAACAGGCCGGCGGCTCGGGCCAGTGGGCTGATCTCCTCGTCGTCGAGGATGGCCTCGTCGGTACGCACCCAGAATCGCGCGCGGCCGGGCTGCTCGTGGTCGCGATGGACTTGTACCGATGCGATGAATCCGCCGGGCCACATCGTCGTCGCATCCCAGCCGGGCATGGTTTCGGGAGCGGGTAGCGGCGCCCATCCGCTTCCTGCTCCGACCGGGGTGTCGGTGGCTTGGATGAACCAGGCGCGCAGCCGAACTCCGGCACGACCGGCATGGCTCAACGTCGCTTCGACGAGTTCGATGGTGCGTCCGGGCCGGACGACAGCGACCTCGATGTCGAAGACATCCATCGGGAGGGTCCCAAGGATGTCGAAGGACAGTCGGCCGAGCAGCAGCGTGTCGTCCGGGCGACGGTCGTGGAAGTCGCTTTCCACCACGTGAGCAAGCAACCCGAGTGCCGGGGCGATGTGCTGGGTGTTGATGTCCCATGCGCCGCTGACATGCTCGGTCGGCAGGAACGACCTGCCGTCGACGCGCTTGAAGTAGGCCATGGTGGTCTCCTGATCGGAAAGGTGAGACGACGATACGAATGGCAGGGCGAAAATTCAACCTATCGGTCGAGGATTGCGAATCGGCGCTGGTAGCGTCGATATGGGGACGGCGTCGATCGTGTCGTATGGTGGTGTCGATCGTCGACGAGGCGTATCGCGGTCGGCGTAGGAAGTGGTGATCAGTGACCGATACGGACAACGCCGCCGGCATCTCGGGCGCGCGTCTCGTCACGTCGAGCCGGGTGTCACGCCGCCGCGACCGCCGAAAAGCCGAGATCGTTCTCACCGCCACCGGCCTGCTCGCCGAGCACGGTTACCAGGGCATGAGTCTGGAGGATGTCGCCGAACGCACCGACATCGCGAAGGCGACGCTCTATCACTACTTCGTCTCGAAGGATGCACTGGTCGCAGCCGTGCTGGAAGCGTTGACCGTAGCGATCAACACCCGGCTGGAAGCACGTCTCGACCAGGTTCGCGAACAGCCCTACACCGAGCAACTGACGGCCCTGATCGGCGAGCAGGTGCGGATCCTCACGGTCGAGTCACCCGAGGTCGCCATGGTCTTTTCGTGGCCGAGGCGGTGGCCGGAGGGTTTCGACGAGATCATCAAGGGGAGTCGTCGTCGGCACGACGCCATCTTCCGCGAGGTGGTCGTCGCCGGGCTGGCCGCAGGGGAGTTCGATTGTCCGGACGCCGATGTCGCGCTGCAGTGCCTGCACGGTGTGCTCAACCAGTCGTCGCTGTGGCTGCGGCCCAACCTGTCCGAGCAACGATCGGAAGAGCTTCGGGAACTGGTGGTCACCACCGCGTTGCGCCTCTTCGCGCGCACCGCCGGGCCGGAGCGGATATGACGTCGTCGGTGCAGGAGGTGCTCGCCGAACTCGCCGCGCTTCGAGATCCCAAGGCGCGTGCCATCAATCAACGCCACGGCGACGATCACGAGGTGAACCTCAGCAAGCTGCGGGCGGTCGCCAAAGGGCTGAAGAAGCAGCCGGAGCTGGCGCCGGCGCTGTGGGACACCGACGACACCGCCGCGCGGCTGGTGGCGATCCTGATCTGTAAACCGAAGTCGTTCACGGCCGATCAGCTCGACGCGATGCTGCGGGCCGGTCGCGTTCCGAAGGTGTACGACTGGCTCATCTCCTACGTGGTCAAGAAGCATCCGCAGGTCGAGGAACTCCGCCTCCGCTGGCTCGCCGACACCGATCCGGTCGTTGCGGCCGCCGGGTGGGCGCTGACCGCCGATCTCGTCACCAAAGACGGCGACCAGCTCGACCACGACCAGCTCCTCGATGTCATCGCCGCGGAGATGGCGGACGCACCGGAGCGGCTGCAGTGGGCGATGAACACCTGCCTGGGGCAGATCGGCATCCACGACCCGACCCGCCGCGCGCGGGTGTTGGCGATCGGGGAGCGGCTCGCTGTCTTCCGGGACTACCCGACATCACCCGGCTGCACCTCGCCGTACGTGCCGATCTGGGTCGGGGAGATGGTGCGTCGCGCGCAATCCTGATCGGCGGTGCGACGGCCGGGTCAGGCGGGAGCCAGCCAGGACATGGCCGCCACGACGAGCGCTTCGGTCCCGACGGCGAGGGTCGGTGTGATGACCGGAGCAAATGCGGGCGAATGGTTCACCGGGATGTCGACGGCAACGCGGTTCTCCTCAACCGCTCGTTGATAGACCGCCGGGTCGATACCGCCGATACCCCAATACGTGTAGGGCACGCCGAGGGCGTTCGGGATCTCGCTGAAGTCCTCGCTCGCCGACTGGGCGGGCAGCTCCCGCACCGCCGCACCGAAATGCGCGGTGAGGGCGGTGGCGACCCGCGCGGTCACATCGGAATCGTTGGTGGTCAGCGGAAAGTGGTCGAAGAGTTCGAATTCGGGTGGGCGCGGGGAATCCGAGGCCATGCATTCGGCGGTGACGATCCGGCGCACGGCGTCGAGGATGGTCTGTCGGGTCTGCTCGCTGTACGTGCGAATGTTCAACTGTAGGACCGCATGATCGGCAATCACGTTGCTCTTGGTGCCCGCGGTGATGCTCCCGATGGTCAGCACCGCGGACTCGGCGGGGGCGACCTCGCGCGCGACGATGGTCTGTAATCGCACGACGATCATCGCGGCCAGGACGACCGGGTCGACCGCCGACTGCGGCATGGATCCGTGCGCACCACGACCGTAGACGGTGATTCGTATGCTGTCGGCCGACGCCAGCGTGGCGCCCGCACGGGTCGCGATCAGTCCGGCAGGTGCGGGAAGCACGTGCTGGGCCAACGCCACGTCGACTTGGGGCAATTTCCCGGCGAGACCGTCGTCGACCATGGCGCGCGCACCGTCGGAGGTTTCCTCGGCAGGCTGAAACAGTGCGATGACGGTCCCGTGCCAGTGCGGGCGTCCCTCGGCGAAGATCTGCGCGGCGCCCAGTAGGCAGGAAACGTGGACGTCGTGCCCGCAGGCGTGCATGACCGGAACGTCGTGACCGTCGGCGTCGACCGCCCGAACAGTGCTCGCGTAGTCGAGTCCAGTGGCCTCGGCGACCGGCAGAGCGTCCATGTCGGCGCGCAAGAGCACACCAGGCCCGGGGCCGTTGCGCAGGAGTCCGACGACACCTGTGCCGCCGACCTGCTCATGCACGTCGAAGCCCCATCCACGAAGGCGATCGGCGACTACTCGGGCGGTGTCGGACTCCTGATGTGACAACTCGGGATGGGCGTGGAGGGCGCGATAGAGATCGGCCTGCCATTCTGCGACGTTGGGCATCGTGCTGAGGATCCGGGCAGTTGGGTCAGCGGTCATGCTCTCCACCATGCCGGTCCCGGCGCTCGTTCGGAAGCCTATGCCGCCGAAGTCCGGTATATCTCGTGTCATGTCGACGCATTCGACGCTGCTGCTGGTCCTCGACCTCGTCGGCACGTTCGCCTTCGCACTCAACGGCGCGATGACGGCCGTCCGGTTCGTGCGTCTCGACATCGTGGGCGTGGTGACCCTGGGTATGTTCACCGCGCTCGGCGGCGGGATGATCCGCGACATCCTGCTCGACGCGCTGCCGCCGGCGACCTTCCTGGATTGGCGCTATCTTGCGGTGGCATTGGCCGGCGGCCTACTGGCCTTTGTCCTGAGCCGCGGCCTGGAAAAGTTGAGCATGCCGATCATCGTGCTCGACGCCGTCGGACTGAGCGTCTTCGCCGTGCTCGGCACTTTCAAGGCCTTGGATCTGAATTTTGGTGTGGTGCAAGCAATCATGGTCGGCACGATCAGCGCGGTCGGAGGTGGCACCATTCGTGACGTGATGATCCAGCAAGTACCGACCGTGCTCCGCAGCGAGTTGTACGCAATCCCGGCACTGATCGCTGCGGGCTGTGCCGCCGCGACCTACAGCTTCGGTCATCACGGCACCGTCGCGGCGTTGAGTGCGGCATCGCTGTGTTTCGTCGTCAGGATGGTCGGGGTCCGCTTCGACCTGCACGCACCCCGACCGTGGGGGAGTGACCGATCGGGGTAGTGCGCCTATTCATCGGAGCTTGCCTGAGGTGGGCGCCTGCTCGGCTCGCCGGGCCAGGTCGGCCCGTGCTCGACTGAGCGTCGCGAAGAACGGGTGCTCCCGGTTGCCTGCCAGATTGAGGGGCAGATCCAGGTTCTCGATGAGGTTGTCCTCGAGGATCCACGGCTCGGCGTTCTCGACCCAGGATACGAACGCGTGCTCCGACATCCAGTCGCTGAGAATCGACTCGCCCTGATGGAAGTGGCGCTTCTTACCCGAAGCGGTGCGCTGCAATTCGATCCCCAACTCGGTGGCGAGCAGGCAGCCGAGGGTGAGGCGTAGCGTCGATCCCGCCGCGTTCCCGCGATAGTGATTCTTGATCCGGGTGCGAATTGTCTGCTTGCTCGGCGCGGTCCCATTGGCGGGCGGCCTGCTCGGACTGATGCCGGCATACAGAAGCGTCAGACCGTCGCGCTTCTCGCAGTTGGAGGTGTCGATCGCGCCGGATGGCAAGGCGTCGAACCACCACCCGTAGACACCGCGTGCCGCCGGGATCGGGCATGGCCGCGACAGCACCTCGTCGCGGGTGTGCAGCGTCGCACCGAGGTACTCGGCCAGGGAATCTGTCAACGGGTCATTCTTCCGTCGATCCACTCCGGCGACCCCGATTCTGGCAGCTCCCGGCTGTCAGATGTCCTCCAGCGGTGTCCGGCGGTCACAACTGCGCGGTGAGGCGGATGATCGGCAGTTCGCGGTCGGTCTTCTCCTGGTACTTGGCGAAGTTGGGCTTGCTGCTGATCTGGCGCCACGCGTCGGCACGATCGTCGCCACTCAGCTGTTCGGCGTGCACCGGGATCGACTTGCCGCCGACGTCGATCTGGACCTTGTCCGGATTGGCCTTGATGTTGAAGTACCACGCCGGATTCGACGCCGCGCCGGCCGCCGAGGCGATAATCAGCCAGCTGCCGTCGGTGCCGGGAAACCAGTTGACCGGGTTGACCCGCTTCTGTCCTGTCTTGCGGCCGATCGTCGTCAGGACCAGGGCGTCGGTGCCGGCGAAACTGCCTTTGCGGCGAACGAGGGGGGTCGCGATGGCGTTCACCAGCCGCATCATCGTGCCGGGTTGTCGCGCACCGCGGGTTCCCTTGGTGGTGTCGAAGCCCATGTGTTCGTACCTCCTGTCGATGTGGGCCGGGCGGATGAATCCCGGCTCCTCCCATCATCCAGGTCTCAGCAGGCCGCAGCCAGGCCACGGCCGCTGAGCGGGCGACGTTGATCCGACATCGTGGTCGTGCCGGGGGTGCATCGGTGATTCGATATGTGTCAATATTGATGTATGTCGAAACAGGCGGGATCTGTTGCCCGCGCCCAACAGGGGATGACGCCGACGAATGCGGCGCGATTCGCGCCCGCACTCAAGGCGCTTGCGGATCCCGTGCGGCTGCAATTGCTGTCGGAAGTCGCGGCGCGCCCGGGCGGAGAGGCGTGCGTCTGCGACATCTCGGCGCCGTTCACGTTGTCTCAGCCGACGATCTCGCATCACCTCAAGGTGCTGCGAGAGGCCGGTCTGGTGACGAGTGAGCGCCGGGGTACCTGGGTGTACTACCGCGCCGACAATGAGCTGCTCGCCCAATTGTCGGAGCTGTTGGCCGAGCTGGCCGCAGTGGTGGGGGAGCCGAACGACTGCGCGGACGGCCGATGAACGTCGGGAATGCAGCCGTCGCGGGAAGACTATCGGTGCTCGATCGGTTCCTGCCCGTCTGGATCGGCGTTGCCATGGTGGTCGGACTGCTACTGGGCCGCGGGGTGCCCGGTCTGGGGGAAGACCTGGCGAAGGTTGAGATCGACGGGATTTCGTTGCCGATCGCCATCGGTCTTCTGGTGATGATGTATCCGGTGCTGGCGAAGGTGCGGTACGACCGCCTGGAGGCGGTGACCGGAAACCGTCGGCTGTTGATCAGTTCGCTGGTGTTGAATTGGGTTGTCGGACCGGCGTTGATGTTCACCTTGGCATGGCTGTTGCTGCCGGATCTGCCCGAGTACCGGACGGGCCTCATCATCGTCGGTCTGGCTCGCTGTATCGCAATGGTCATCATCTGGAACGACTTGGCATGCGGCGATCGTGAAGCGGCGGCGGTGCTGGTCGCCGTGAACTCGGTGTTCCAGGTGGTCATGTTCGGTGTGCTGGGCTGGTTCTATCTGTCGGTCTTGCCGGGCTGGCTGGGGCTGGCGCAGACCACTATCGATACGTCCGCGTGGCAGATCGCCAAGTCCGTCCTCATCTTTCTCGGCGTACCGCTCGTCGCGGGCTACCTGACCCGCCAGGTGGGCGAGCGGGCCAAAGGTCGTGACTGGTACGAAACGACCTTTCTGCCCCGGCTGGGTCCATGGGCGCTCTACGGTCTGTTGTTCACCATCGTGATCCTGTTTGCGCTGCAAGGTGATCAGATCACCTCGCGGCCATGGGAAGTCGTGCGTATCGCGATCCCGCTACTCGTCTACTTCGCGGTCATGTGGGGCGGTGGTGTACTGCTCGGTGCCGCGCTCGGGCTGGGCTACCAGCGGACGACGACCTTGGCGTTCACCGCGGCAGGCAACAACTTCGAACTCGCCATCGCCGTCGCCATCGCCACGTTCGGCGCGGCCTCCGGTCAGGCGCTGGCCGGCGTCATCGGACCGCTGATCGAGGTTCCGGTACTCGTCGGCCTGGTGTATGTGTCGTTGGCTCTGCGTCGTCGATTCACCACCACCACAACCACTCCGAAGGAACCGGTACGCGATGCCTGAGTCAACCAGGGTCCTCTTCGTCTGCGTGAGCAATCGCGGCAAATCCGTGATGGCCGAATATTTGACCTCGGCGATCACCGACCGGATCACCGCGTCGTCGGCCGGCGCCAGCGCCAAGATCGGTGGACAGGTCAACGAGTTGTCGGCGCAGGTACTCGCCGAGGTGGGTGCCCCGGTCATCGACCACCGCCCGCGTCAACTGACCGACGAACTGATGCAAGCCGCCGACCTGATGGTCGTGGTCGGCCCGGCGGAGGTCACCGCACCGCTCGGCACCGACGTCGAGGTATGGAGCACCGGCGAGCCCTCCGACCGCGGAATCGACGGGATCGAGCGGATGCGGCTGATCCGCGACGACATCGCCGACCGCATCCGCTCGCTCGTGCAGCGACTGGGTTGACGGTTCGCCGACCGGAGGGGTGGTGACACGCCCAGCCACCACCCGCTGACCGAAAGTGGGGGACGAATGTTCTTCCCCCACTTGTGTGTTCTTCGCCCAGTTGCATCCCGACGACGAACGCCAAAGTGGGGGAAGAACGACCTCCCCAATGGATCAGCAGCAGGCCGACGCCGCGGGGTCGTCGGCGTTGCTGCCGCCACAACAGACCGCGCTGGTCTCGGTATTGCTGTCCTTCAGGAGATTCGGACTTTGACCGAAGGACTCGGAGTCGGAGAGCACGGTGTAGACCTCCCACTTCTCCTTCGCGGGACCGGTCACCCACACCTTGTCCTGGGTGGCGAAGCAACACGTCGTGTTGATCTCCTCCTGGGTGAACAGGCCGGCGTCGGACAAGCGGGCGATCTCGGCGTGGACTTGAGCACTTGATTCGACCTCGACGCCCAAGTGATTGATCGTTCCGCCCTGGCCGGGGTTCTCCATGAGCACCAGCTTCAGAGGCGGCTCGACGATCACGAAGTTCGCATATCCGGGCTTGAGTTTGGCCGGCGCGGTGTGGAAGAGCGTGGAATAGAACTCGATTGCTGTATCGAGGTTGTCGACGTTGAGTGCCAGCTGGATTCGGGACATGACCAACCACCTTTACCTGTGAGATATATGTCGAATTACCGGGCCACTTGCAGAATGCCACCTTTTCGACATATGTCAAGTGCCAGGGTTATGATGAGGCATGCCGAAGTCTCTACCCGTACTGGATATCAGTGCGCCCATCTGTTGTGAGCCGGTGTCGGCCGCGCCGCTCGGAGATGCTGCTGCGTTGGAGATTGCGCTGCGGCTCAAAGCATTGGCGGACCCCGCGCGGATCAAACTGGTGTCGATCCTGCTCACCGACGAGTCTGGCGAGGGGGTCTGTACGTGCGATCTGGCCACGGCGGTCGGATTGTCCGAGGCGACCACAAGTCACCACCTGGGGCAGCTCCGAAAGGCTGGAATGGTGGTGCCGGAGAGGCGGGGCATGAATGTCTACTACCGGGCGCGCGCGGAATCGCTGCAGGCGCTGTGCGACGTACTGGGATCGAGCACCGGCTGCTGCTGAAGTCGCGCCGGTTTGACGACGGGCGATGTCGGGCCGGTCGGGCGACTATGGTCATCGGGATGGAAGCCATCGCTTCGAAGGCGCGTGATC
>NZ_JASXSH010000003.1 GCF_030315745.1 Gordonia heveisoli
CAGTACTCGGAGAACCAGCGGATAGTACTGGGCGGCAACACTTTCCGGGTCCTCAATGAGCTGCTCGACCAGCCGTTGCCGGAGAACAGCGATCGATGGATCGCGAAGTTGCTCTCGAGCCCGACCACGGTCGTGTCGGACACCGCAACGGTTGGGCAGACCGAGTTCGAATCCGTCGAGGTCGTCGGGGGTGACGCGGTCGATGTGGTCGCACGCCTCAAGGCAGAGTCGGCACCGGCGCCACCGGTGCTGACCCGCTGTTCCGTGGACTGGGCGATTTCGACCTCGATCTGATCTCCGCCACGACCTTCGACGGGCGGATCCACGAACTCGTGTACCGACCGCACGCCCACGGGTGACGTGCGAATCCTCGTCCGCCGCCGACGACCTTCGCATGTGTGCGCCGTCACGAGGCGCCCCGGTGTAGTCTTCTCGCGAGGAAAGACATCCTTTAACGATCCGTCCGGTGAGGCGGAGAAGGAGGTCGGCTTTGACCAGCGCTGCCCCCAGGGTATTGCTCGATGCCGCCGATGTGTCCCGGACGATCGCTCGGGTCGCTCATCAGGTGATCGAGAAAACAGCCCTCGACTCCGCCGATGCCCCTCGTGTGGTGCTCATCGGGATCCCCACGCGCGGGACGACTCTCGCCAATCGACTCGGCGCGAAGATCAACGAATTCGCCGGCACCGACATCCCGGTCGGCTATCTCGACATCACGCTGTACCGCGATGACCTGCGCGCCAAACCGCACCGCCCGCTGGAACGGACGCTGGTGCCGGCCGGTGGCGTCGACAACGCCATCGTGATCCTGGTCGACGATGTGCTCTACTCCGGCCGGACGGTCCGCGCCGCCCTCGACGCGCTGCGCGATCTGGGTCGCCCGGCGGCCGTGCAGCTGGCGGTGCTCGTCGACCGCGGCCATCGCGAACTGCCACTGCGCGCCGACTACGTCGGCAAGAACATCCCGACCGCCCGTGACGAGACGGTGTCGGTGCATCTGGACGAACACGACGGTGTCGACGAGGTCGTGCTCAGCGGCCGCGGCGAGGCAGAGGGAGAACGTTGATGCGGCATCTGCTCTCCACGCAGGATCTCAGCAAGGATGAGGCGACCGAGATCCTCGACGAGGCGGAACGGTTCGAGCAGGCGCTCACCGGCCGCGAGGTGCGTAAGCTCCCGACGCTGCGCGGCCGCACCGTGATGACGGTCTTCTACGAGAACTCCACCCGCACCCGTGTCTCCTTCGAGGTGGCGGGCAAATGGATGAGTGCCGACGTCATCAACGTCAGCGCGTCGAGTTCCTCGGTCAATAAGGGGGAGTCGCTGCGTGACACCGCCAAGACGCTGCGCGCGGCGGGTGCCGACGCGCTGATCATCCGGCATCCGGCATCGGGTGCGCCCGCGCAGATCGCCGACTGGACCACCGACTCCGACGGCACCGGACCGGCGATCATCAACGCCGGTGACGGCACCCACGAACATCCCACCCAGGCGCTGCTCGACGCGCTGACCCTGCGGCAGCGCCTCGGCTCGCTGGAGGGCCGCCGCATCGCCATCGTCGGCGACGTCGTGCACTCGCGGGTGGCACGCTCCAACGCCCACCTGCTGTCGACACTCGGCGCCGAGGTCGTCCTCGTCGCACCGCCGACCCTGTTGCCGGTGGGTGTCGAGCAGTGGCCGGTCACCGTGTCCGGCAACCTCGACGCCGAACTCGCCGCGGTCGACGCGGTGATGATGCTGCGGGTGCAGGCCGAGCGCATGAACGGCGGCTTCTTCCCGAGCACGCGTGAGTATTCGGTCCGGTTCGGTCTCAGCGACCGGCGCATGAAGCTGTTGCACGACGACGCGATCGTGCTGCACCCCGGACCGATGCTGCGCGGCATGGAGATCGGATATTCCGTCGCCGACTCACCCCAGGCCGTCGTACTCGATCAGGTGCGCAACGGTGTCCACGTCCGGATGGCAGTGCTCTTCCGCCTGCTGGTCGGAACCGAATCGTCAGGAGCTCAACTGTGACCGGGTCCGTGCTGATCAGCGATGTCCGTCCCTACGGCGAAGGTGACGCCGTCGACGTGCTGGTCGTCGACGGGTCGATCGCCGAGATCGGCCCTGGACTGACCGCACCCGACGGCGCCGACACCGTCGACGGCCGGGGCGGGGTGCTGCTGCCCGGCTTCGTCGACCTGCACACCCATCTGCGCGAGCCGGGCCGCGAGGACACCGAGACCATCCGTAGCGGGTCGGCCGCCGCGGCCCTCGGCGGCTACACCGCGGTGTTCGCGATGGCCAACACCAACCCGGTCGCCGACAACTCGACCATCACCGACCACGTGTGGCGCACCGGGCAGGAGGTCGGCCTGGTCGACGTCCACCCGGTCGGTGCGATCACCGTCGGCCTGCAGGGCAAACAGCTCGCCGAGATGGGCATGATGAACGCCGGTGCCGCCGGGGTGCGGATGTTCAGCGACGACGGCAAATGCGTCGACGACCCGCTACTCATGCGCCGGGCACTCGAGTACGCGAAGGGCCTCGGCGTCCTGATCGCCCAACATGCCGAGGAGCCCCGGCTGACCGTCGGCGCCGTCGCCCACGAGGGCCCGAACGCCGCACGGCTGGGCCTGGCCGGGTGGCCACGGGCAGCCGAGGAGTCGATCGTCGTGCGCGACGCACTGCTGGCGCGCGACGCCGGCACCCGCGTGCACATCTGCCACGCGTCGACCGCGGGCACCGTCGAGCTGCTGCGCTGGGCCAAGGAGCAGGGCATCGCGATCACCGCGGAGGTCACCCCGCATCACCTGCTGCTCGACGATTCGCGGCTGGCCACCTACGACGCGGTCAACAAGGTCAATCCGCCGCTGCGCGAGGAATCGGACAAGCTGGCGCTGCGGCAGGCGCTGGCCGACGGGATCGTCGACTGCGTGGGCACCGATCACGCGCCGCACGCCTCGCAGGAGAAGTGCTGTGAATTCGCGCAGGCCCGACCGGGCATGCTCGGCCTGGAGACCGCGCTGCCGATCATCGTCGACACGATGGTCACACCGGGGCTGCTGGACTGGCGCGGAGTTGCTCGGGTGATGAGCGAACGGCCCGCACAGATCGTCGGCCTCACCGACCAGGGTCGCCCGATCGAGGTCGGCGAGCCGGGCAATCTCACCGTCGTCGACCCGGAGACCTCCTGGGTGGTACGCGGCGCGGAACTGGCCTCACTCTCGGACAACACGCCGTATGACGCGATGACGATGCCGGCGACCGTGGCCGCCACGGTGCTGCGCGGTGTCGTCACCGCCCGGCAGGGGAAGGTCACCCGGTGACCCGAATCGCGATCCGCATCGCCGCGCTGCTCGTCGTCTGCGCGGTGGCCGTCGTGGTGCTGGTCGCCGGTGCAGGCTGGACCGCGGGCAAGGCGATCGGCAATGTCGCCTTCATCGCGGTGATCGCACTGATCGTCGCCGGTCTGGGATCGATGGTCTACCTGCTGCTCACCGGGCGGGCCACGCGGGCGGCAGGGCAGACCGAGCAGGTCGGCGAATTCCCCGCCACCCCCGACGATCTCGGCGAACCGCGACTCCCGGCGGCCACCGGCCTCTACCTCGGCACCACCTTGGCGCCGAGCTGGCAGAACAAGATCACCGTCGGCGACATCGGCGACCGGGCCACCACCACGATGACCGCGTACCCGGCCGGGGTACTGCTGGACCGGCAGGGTGCCAGCGACATCTGGATCCCACAGACCTCGATCACCGCGGCGCGCACCGAACGCGGACATGCGGGCAAGGTGATGACCGCCGACGGCGTGCTGGTGATCCGGTGGCTGCTGCCCAACGGCACCGAGGTCGACACCGGCATCCGCGCCGACGACAAGACCATCTACACCGACTGGGTGCGAGTGATCGCCCCACCGGCCGACAATCCCGAAGAAAGTGGACAGGGGACGCATCGATGAACACAGCGGTACTGGTACTCGAGAACGGTCAGGTGTTCACCGGCCGCGCGTGGGGTGCCGTCGGCGAGACCCTGGGCGAAGCGGTGTTCTGCACCGCGATGACCGGATATCAGGAGACCCTGACCGATCCCAGCTATCACCGGCAGATCGTGGTCGCCACGGCGCCTCAGATCGGCAACACCGGTTGGAACACCGAAGACGGTGAGTCCACCGGCAGCGCGGGCAGTGCCGACGAGACCGGCGACAGCGGCAAGATCTGGGTCGCCGGGTATGCGGTGCGCAACCCCACCCGACGCGTCTCCAACTGGCGCGCGACCACCAGCCTCGACGACGAACTGGTGCGCCAGGGGATCGTCGGTATCGCCGGGATCGACACCCGCACCGTGGTGCGCATCCTGCGCGACCACGGTTCGATGAAGGCAGGCGTCTTCTCGGGTGCGGCCCTCGCCGACCATGACGAACTCATCTCCCGGGTGCGCAATCAGCCGAGTATGAAGGGGGCGAACCTCGCAGGCGAGGTGACCACCGACAGCGGCTATGTGGTCGAGCCGGCGGGCGAGACCCGGTTCACCGTCGCGGCCCTCGATCTCGGCATCAAGACGAACACCCCGCGCATGTTCGCCGAACGCGGTGTGCGCGTGCATGTGCTTCCGTCCTCGGTGGACCTGGCCACGATCCGCGACCTCGACGCCGACGGTGTCTTCCTGTCCAACGGTCCCGGTGACCCGGCCACCGCGGACGCGATGGTGAATCTGACCCGCGAGGTGCTCGGCGAGAACATCCCGCTGTTCGGCATCTGCTTCGGCAACCAGATCCTGGGCCGGGCGCTGGGCCGCAACACCTACAAGATGAAGTTCGGGCATCGCGGTATCAATATCCCGGTCATCGACCACGCCACCGGCAAGGTGTCGATTACCGCGCAGAACCACGGCTTCGCCCTCGAAGGCGAGGCGGGCGAGGAATTCGACACCGACTTCGGCCGGGCCCGCGTCAGCCATGTGTGCGCCAACGACGGCACCGTCGAGGGAGTGGAACTGCTCTCCGGCCGGGCCTTCTCCGTCCAGTACCACCCGGAAGCGGCGGCCGGCCCGCACGACGCCGCCTACCTGTTCGACAAATTCGTCACTCTCCTCGAGGGTGACCGCGCGCAAGGAACGAGGGCCTGATGCCACGCCGTACCGACATCTCCCACGTCCTGGTCATCGGCTCCGGGCCGATCGTGATCGGCCAGGCCTGTGAATTCGACTATTCGGGCACACAGGCCTGCCGGGTGCTCAAAGCCGAGGGTCTGCGCGTCAGCCTGGTCAACTCGAATCCGGCGACCATCATGACCGACCCCGAGTTCGCCGACGCCACCTACATCGAGCCGATCACGGCCGAGTATGTGGAGAAGGTCATCGAGGCCGAGCGCGACGCCGGACATCCGATCGACGCCGTGCTGGCCACTCTCGGCGGCCAGACCGCCTTGAACACCGCCGTCGCCCTGCACGATCGCGGATCGCTGGAGAAGTACGACATCGAACTGATCGGCGCCGACTTCGACGCCATCCAGCGCGGTGAGGACCGGCAGATGTTCAAGGACATCGTGGCCAAGGTCGGCGGCGAGAGTGCCCGCTCCCGCGTGTGCCACACCATGGACGAGGTGCGTGACACCGTCGCCGAACTCGGCTACCCGGTGGTCGTGCGTCCGTCGTTCACCATGGGTGGTCTCGGCTCGGGCATGGCCTACGACGAGGCCGACCTCGAACGGATCGCCGGTGGCGGCCTGGCCGCGTCGCCGACCGCGAACGTCCTCATCGAGGAGTCCATCCTCGGTTGGAAGGAATACGAACTCGAGCTGATGCGCGACAACCGCGACAACGTGGTGGTCGTCTGCTCGATCGAGAACCTCGATCCGGTCGGTGTGCACACCGGCGACTCGGTGACCGTCGCACCCGCGATGACTCTCACCGACCGCGAGTACCAGATCATGCGTGATCTCTCTATCGACATCCTGCGCGAGGTCGGCGTCGACACCGGCGGCTGCAACATCCAGTTCGCCCAGGACCCACGCGACGGCCGACTCGTCGTCATCGAGATGAATCCGCGCGTGTCGCGGTCGTCGGCGCTGGCGTCGAAGGCCACCGGCTTCCCGATCGCGAAGATCGCCGCGAAGCTGGCCATCGGGTACAGCCTCGACGAGATCGTCAACGACATCACCAAGGAAACCCCCGCCTGCTTCGAGCCGACACTGGACTACGTCGTCGTCAAGGCGCCGCGGTTCGCCTTCGAGAAGTTCCCCGGCGCCGACGACACGCTGACCACCACGATGAAGTCGGTCGGCGAGGCGATGAGCCTGGGCCGCAGCTTCTCCGAGGCGCTCGGCAAGGTGATGCGGTCGCTGGAGACCAAGGCGGCCGGCTTCTGGACCGAAGCCGACCGGCCCGATCCGTCGACCGTCGACCTCGACGCACTCCTGCAGACGCTGGCCACCCCGAAGGACGGCAGGCTGTACGGCCTGATGCTCGCCTTCGATGCGGGCGCCACCATCGAGCAGCTCTACGAGGCGACCGCCATCGACCCGTGGTTCCTCGCCGAGATCGCTGGGATCGGTGCACTCGGTGCCACCATCCGCGACGCCGACGAACTCGACGAGGCGCTGTTGCGCGAGGCCAAGAGCTCCGGCTTCTCGGATAAACAGCTGGCCGCTCTGCGCGCAGACTTCGACGACGAGGCCGCGGTGCGGGCGCACCGGCTCTCGCTCGGAGTGCGTCCGGTCTACAAGACGGTCGACACGTGTGCCGCCGAGTTCGAGGCCCGCACGCCGTACCACTATTCGAGCTATGAGCTCGACCCGGCGGCGACCAGCGAGATCGCGCCGCAGACCGAACGTCCCAAGGTGCTGATCCTGGGATCGGGGCCCAACCGCATCGGGCAGGGCATCGAGTTCGACTATTCGTGTGTGCATGCGGCGCTGACGCTGTCGGAGGCCGGCTATGAGACGGTCATGGTCAACTGCAACCCGGAGACTGTGTCCACCGACTATGACACCGCCGACCGCCTCTACTTCGAGCCGCTGACCTTCGAGGATGTGCTGGAGGTCTACCACGCGGAGTCCGAATCGGGGACCGTCGCCGGGGTGATCGTCCAGCTCGGTGGCCAGACCCCGCTCGGACTGGCCCACCGGCTGCAGGCGGCCGGGGTGCCGATCGTCGGGACCTCACCCGAGGCCATCGACCTGGCCGAGGACCGCGGAGAGTTCGGCAAGGTGCTGACCGAGGCGGGGCTGCCCGCGCCCGCCTTCGGCACGGCGACCAGCTTCGACGAGGCGCGCGACACCGCGGCCCGCATCGGCTACCCGGTGCTGGTGCGCCCGTCCTACGTGCTCGGCGGGCGCGGCATGGAGATCGTCTACGACGAGGACTCCCTGCGCGACTACATCTCCCGGGCCACCGAGCTGACCCCCGACCATCCGGTGCTCGTCGACCGCTTCCTGGAGGATGCGGTCGAGATCGACGTCGACGCCCTGTGCGACGGCGACGAGGTCTATATCGGCGGCGTGATGGAACATATCGAGGAGGCCGGAATCCATTCCGGCGACTCGGCGTGTGCGCTGCCGCCGGTCACGCTGGGCCGTTCGGACCTCGCGATGGTCCGTGCTTCCACCGAGAAGCTGGCCAAGGGGATCGGTGTGCGCGGACTGCTCAATGTGCAGTACGCGCTCAAGGACGACATCCTGTACGTCCTGGAGGCCAACCCGCGTGCCAGTCGAACGGTGCCGTTCGTGTCCAAGGCCACCGCGGTCTCGCTGGCCAAGGCATGCGCCCGGGTGATGCTCGGCGAGTCGATCGCCGAACTGCGCACCCAGGGTCTGCTGCAGGCGGAGGGCGACGGCGGTGACGCGCCGGTGCATGCGCCGATCTCGGTCAAGGAGGCGGTGCTCCCGTTCAACCGCTTCCGACGCGAGGACGGCACCGGGGTGGATTCGCTGCTGTCCCCGGAGATGAAGTCGACCGGTGAGGTGATGGGGATCGACGCCGATTTCGGCCGGGCCTTCGCCAAGTCGCAGACCGCCGCCTACGGTTCGCTGCCCACCTCCGGGGCGATCTTCGTCTCGGTCGCCAACAAGGACAAGCGTGCGCTGCTGTTCCCGGTGAAGCATCTCGCCGACCTCGGTTTCGAGATTCTGGCCACCGAGGGCACCGCAGATGTCTTGCGTCGCAACGGTATCGAATGCCGGACGGTGCGTAAGCACTTCGAGGCCGCACCCGACGAGCCGACTATCGTCGACCTGATCCGGGCTGGTGAGGTGGCGATGGTGATCAATACCCCGTACGGCAACAGCGGCCCCCGCGTGGACGGCTACGAGATCCGCAGCGCGGCGGTGTCCCAGAACATCCCGTGCATCACCACGGTCCAGGGCGCGAGTGCGGCGGTGCAGGGCATCGAGGCCGCATTGCGCGGGGATGTGTCCGTGCGGTCGTTGCAGCGTCGTCACGCGGCCCTGGTGAACGAGCGATGACCTCGTCGCCGGCACACGGCTTCGCCGCCCGCTATCGCGCCGTCGTCGGTGCGCGCGGCCGGTTGTGTGCCGGCATCGACCCCCATCCGCCGCTCCTGGAGCAGTGGGGGCTGCCGGTGTCCGCGGAGGGCGTCGCCCGGTTCGGGGAGATCTGTGTGGAGGCGCTCGGACCGACCGCCGCCGTGATCAAACCGCAGGTCGCCTTCTTCGAGGCGTTCGGCTCGGCCGGTATCGCGGCACTCGAGTCGGTGATCGCCGGTTGCCGGGCAGCCGGCGCGATCGTCATCGCCGACGCCAAACGCGGCGACATCGGTTCGACGATGGCCGCCTACACGACCGCCTGGCTCGACGACACCTCGCCGCTCTGTTCGGATGCGGTGACGGTGTCGCCGTATCTCGGTTTCGGCGCGCTGGCGCCCGCGCTCGACGCGGCCCAGGCCACCGACCGGGCGATCATCGTGCTGGCCCGCACCAGCAACCCCGAAGGCGCACCCGTGCAGTTGGCGCGGGGTGAGGATGGTCGGGTCGTCGGCCAGCACATCGTCGACGAGGCGGCGGCGGTCAATGCCGACGGCCGGGGGAGTGTCGGGGTCGTCGTCGGAGCCACCCGGGCCCACGGGCTGGACCTGTCCGCGCTGGCCGGACCGATTCTGGCGCCCGGACTCGGTGCCCAGGGTGCGACCGCGGCCGATCTGGCGGACGTCTTCGCCGACGCCGACACCTCGTGGCTGCTGCCGGCGAGTTCGCGCGGCGTGCTCGGCGCCGGTCCCGATGTCGCGGCGCTGACCGCGGCCTGCGAATCCACCCGCGACGAGATCGAGGCCGCCCTCGGCTGACAGGTGGGGCCTGTCGGGTGAGGATTGCGCGCGAGCCTACGGGTCGATCATCGGTGCGCTGGAGTAGTCGCCGGAGGACCCCGACGTCGACGTGCCGTAAGAGGCGAGGTAGTGCTCGTGCCATTGCGGCCACGCCATGAACTTCTCACCGGCATCGGCGCGGTAGCGGCGGTACTGGCGCTTTGCGGTGAGTGTCAGTGACCCTTGCGCCTCGGTGGCCGCGCGGCGCGCCAGGCGGATGGCTCGGTTGCGCTCGGCACGATCGAGTTCGGGTCCGGCGTCGGTGAAGATGGCCTTGCGTGCGTTGCCGAACATCGAGTTGCCTCCCCGTGAATTCGTGTGCTCCCCGTCGGGCACACCCTACTGTGCGTGCGGGACGTCAGGGCATCGCGAAGGCGTGGTTGGGCAGGGACTCGACGCGATCGGTGCCGACACGGTCGCCCAATGATGCGACGATCGTCTCCCGAACCAGCGGATCGGTGTGGTCGGCGTAGGCGACGACCAACTGCACCGCGGGCGGTTGTGGGGCCCCGGGTAACCGGATCAGGCCGTCGGGTACCCGGTCGAGAACGGGCACCAGCATGGTGCCGACCCCGCCGCGCACCGCGTCGAGTCCGGTGGCGAGATCGTTGATCTCGGCGGCCACATGCCACGAGCGGCCCACGCTGCTGTGCGAGTCGAAGCTCGGCTGGCGCAAGGTGCACGGCGGGGTGAACACGACGAGCGGGATGTCGTCGTCGGGTGCCGGCGGGTCGATCGCCGCCGACCACAGCCAGTCCAGACGGAAGCCGTCGGTACGCGCCATCAGCTCGGGCGCCACCCGGGTGGTGACCGCGACGTCGACGTCGCGGGCGTCGACCATCTGCCGGACGGTGGCGTTGCGGTCGAGCCGGAAGCGCACCTCGCGATCCGACAAGGTGGCGCGGAGTTCGGCCATCAGCGTCGGGAGGACCACCCCCGCGCAGTTCTGCGCGGCACCGATGGTCACGACCGAAGCGGAATCCTTATCGAATCGGTGGACCGCGGCATCGTGGGCCGCGAGGATCGCCCGGGCGTGGGCGAGGAGTTCCTCGCCACCCGGGGTGAAGGCGATCCGCCGGCCGTCCCGGGTCACCAGCGCGGTACCCGCCTCGCGTTCGAGTTTGCGAAGATGCTGGCTCACCGCCGATTGGGTGAGCGAAAGCGACTGCGCGGCGCGATGCACGCCGCCTGTCGTGGCGACGGCCACCAGCGAGCGCAGGGGAGTGATGTCGAAGGTACGCGGCACCCTCTCAGCGTAGGACTCCGGCAGCCAGCCTGCCAGAATGATCATGAATACTGAACGGTTACACGTAGGAAATTCATTAGACGCGGCAACGACGTGCACCCGACGATGGTGGACATGAGGCTTTCGCCGACGCTGGCAGCGTCTACCGCGTTCTTCTTCGCCCTCGGCTATCCGATCGGGGCCAGTGCCGTCCATGCTGCTACCCCAGGGCTGGTGCTGGTCGCCCGGTTCGGGCTGTCGGCGGTGATCCTGGCCGTGATCGCGATCGTCCGGGGCCTGAGCTGGCCGCGCGGGCGGCAGCTCGGCCACGCTGCGGTCGTGGGCTTCCTCTCGCAGGGGCTGCAGTTCGTCGGCTGCTACGAGGCGATGTCCCAAGGAGTGTCTCCAGTGCTCGTGGCCCTGGTCATCGCGATGAACCCGGTGGTGACGGCGGTGGCCGCGAGTCTGGTCCTGGGGGAGCGGCTGACGGTCCGTCGGGCGGTGTCGGTGTTCCTGGCGGTCGTCGCGGTGGCGACCGCGTTCGCGGGACGGGTGGTCGAGGTCGGCCACCTCGATCTCGCGGTGGTCTGGGTCGTCGTGGCCGTGCTCGGCCTGGCTCTCGGCGGGGTCTACCAGCAGCGGCACCTCACCACCGGCGATCCCATCGCGATCAACGCCGTCGGCGTCACGGTCGCCCTCATCCCGGCCGGCATCTTCGCCCTGGTGACCGAGCAGCACGTCGCCGATCCGCGGCAGGCCGTGATCAGCATCGCGGGTTTGGTGATCGCCAACTCGGTGATCGCGGCCAGTCTGTATCTCGCGGCCATCAAGCAGGCCGGTGCGTCGGCGGTGTCGCTGCTGTTCGGGGTGATCCCGTCGATCGCTGCGCTGTTGACGTGGGGCATCCTCGGTGAGCGCCCCGACGTCGGGGTCGTGATCGGGCTGGCCGTCGGAGCACTGGCATGTTTCATCGGGAACTCGCGGTCGGCCCGCGGCGCCGTGACCCCCTCACCCGAACCGGTGGCACCGCGGATGGATTCGCCCGAGGTCGTCACCTGTTCGGGGCCCGCGCAGGTGCGAACGACGGCCGCGACACGCGGAGACTGAAAAATTGTCGCTGACCACCATTTTCGTCGCCGACGAACACCACTGGTCACATCAGTTCCAGCCCGAACGGTCGGCTCGGCCGCGGTTTTAGTGCATCTACCTGGGAAAACAGTGGTTGTCGACGTCACCGGCCCGGGCATCGGGTGCGGTGAAGCCGCAGGACGCTACAGCACCGCGCTAGCAGCGTTTTCGCGGGGTGGCCCTCGAATTGCCTGCTCAGGTTGGGTACGGTCGACCGCGCGCCGTAATCCACACGGCCAAGCCGCTCGCCCCGGCGAGTGCGACAGACCTAGATTCAAACGAAATACGGAGGAACCCCGTGGCACTTCCCCAGTTGACGGACGAGCAGCGCGCTGCTGCATTGGAGAAGGCAGCTGCCGCTCGCCGTGCCCGCGCCGAGCTCAAGGAGCGCCTCAAGCGTGGCGGCACCGACCTCAAGCAGGTGCTCAAGGATGCCGAGAACGACGAGATCCTGGGCAAGATGAAGGTCTCGGCTCTGCTCGAGGCGCTGCCGAAGGTCGGCAAGGTCAAGGCGCAGGAAATCATGACCGAGCTGGAGATCGCTCCGACCCGTCGCCTGCGTGGGCTCGGCGACCGCCAGCGCAAGGCTTTGCTCGAGAAGTTCAGCTCCTGAGCGAGCAGCGCACCGAACGTGCGAGGGGTCGACTGGTAGTTCTGGTCGGCCCCTCGGCCGTCGGTAAGTCCACCGTGGTGGCCCGCCTGCGTGCGGCGCTGCCGCAGCTGTACTTCAGCGTGTCCGCGACCACCCGTGATCCGCGTCCGGGTGAAGTCGAGGGCCGCGACTACTACTTCGTCGACGCTGCCGAGTTCGATCGCATGATCGCCGACGACGAACTGCTCGAATGGGCGGAGATCCACGGCGGACTGCAGCGTTCGGGCACGCCGCTCGCGCCGGTCGAGCAGGCCCTGGAACAGGGTTTGCCGGTCCTCGTCGAGGTCGACCTGGTCGGGTCCCGCAACGTGGTGACCCGCCTTCCAGAGGCGATCAGCGTCTTTCTGGCGCCGCCGAGCTGGGAGGAACTGGTGGCCCGGCTGACCGGCCGAGGCACCGAATCCCCGGAGGCGATCGAGCGCCGACTGCAGACCGCGCGCACCGAAATGGCCGCACGTGACGAGTTCGACCACGTCATCGTGAACAGCGAAGTCGACCAGGCGGCCGATCAGTTGCTATCCTTGCTGGTCGGACCCTCCCAGCCCGCCACCGATCAATCGCACAACGCAGGAGTTTGAGTGAGCACCCAGACCAATTTCGACGTCACCGAGATCGCCGACGCACCGGCATACGACACCCCGCTGGGCATCACCAACCCGCCGATCGACGACCTGCTCGACCGCGCGTCGTCGAAGTATGCGCTGGTCATCTATGCGGCCAAGCGTGCCCGCCAGATCAACGACTACTACAACCAGCTCGGCGACGGCATCCTCGAATATGTCGGCCCGCTGGTCGAGCCGGGACTGCAGGAGAAGCCGCTGTCCATCGCCATGCGTGAGATCCACTCCGACCTGCTCGAGCACACCGAAGGCGAGTAGGAACCTCGGGCGGTCGGTCTCGAATGAGCAACTCGCGAGGTGCGCGTCGGCGCATCCTGATCGGTGTGGGTGGCGGGATCGCCGCCTACAAGGTCTGTTCGGTCATCCGGCACTACACCGAGGCGGGCCACGAGGTCCGGGTGGTGCCGACGCGTTCGGCATTGAGATTCGTCGGCGCGGCCACCTTCGAGGCGCTGAGTGGACATCCGGTGTCCACCGAGGTCTTCGACGACGTCGACGAGGTCGCGCATGTGCGTCTCGGCCAGGAAGCGGATCTGGTGATCATCGCGCCGGCCACCGCCGACCTGATGTCGCGCGCCGCGGCCGGACGAGCCGATGACCTGCTCACCGCGTCGCTGCTGACCGCGCGCTGTCCGGTGTTGTTCGTGCCTGCCATGCACACCGAGATGTGGGAGCATCCGGCCACCGCCGCCAATGTCGAGACGCTGCGCCGACACGGTGCGACTGTGATGACCCCGGCTTCTGGCCGGTTGACCGGTACCGATTCCGGCGCGGGCAGGTTACCCGATCCGCAGGAGATCGCACTGCTCGGCGAGCTGCTGCTCGAACAGGCCGACGCCCTGCCGCACGACCTCAGCGGCCTGCGTTTCGTGATCAGTGCCGGTGGCACCCGGGAGTCCATCGATCCGGTGCGGTTCCTGGGCAACCACAGTTCCGGGAAGCAGGGTTTCGCGCTGGCCCGGGTGGCCGCCCAGCGTGGCGCCCGGGTGACGCTGGTGGCCGGGTCCACCTCCGATCCCGGCGATCCGGCCGGCGTGGACATCGTGCGGGTGGGCGATGCCCGCGAACTGGCCGACGAGATGACCAAACGGGCCGCCGAATCCGACGTCGTGATCATGGCCGCCGCAGTCGCCGACTTCCGGCCGCTCGCCGTCGCCGATGCCAAGATCAAGAAAGGCGCCGACGGTCCGGCACCGATCGAACTCACCACCAACCCCGACATCCTGCGCGGACTGGTGCAGGCCCGCGATGCGGGGGATATCCCCGCGTCGACGGTGATCGTCGGGTTCGCCGCGGAGACCGGTGACGAGACCGGTGGTGTGCTCGACCACGGTCGCACCAAGCTGACCCGCAAGGGCTGCGATCTGCTGGTCGTGAACGCCGTGGGCGACGGCAAGGCCTTCGGCACCGAGGACAACGCAGGCTGGTTGCTCTCGGCCCAGGGGTCGGAGACGGCGCTGCCACTCGGATCGAAAACCCTCATGTCGAGTCGAATACTTGACGAAGTCCGCACTTTGGTGCCTGATAACAGGCAGCCGTGACTCTGCGAGTCACGTCACAAGGGCTGATCTGCTGTTCGTAGGTTTGCCTGTGTAGTTTGGTCTGGAACACGTTCACTTTTGGGTCCTGGGGAATCACGAGACCAGGGCTGGCACCTGTCTCTTGAGAGGATCCGATGTCCACCTCCGCGTCCCGCCTGTTCACCAGCGAATCCGTCACCGAGGGGCACCCCGACAAGATCTGTGACGCGATCAGCGACTCGGTTCTCGACGCCATCCTGAGCGCCGACCCGAAGGCACGTGTGGCCGTGGAGACCCTGGTCACCACCGGTCAGGTCCATGTCGCGGGTGAGGTCACCACCACCGCCTATGTCGACATCCCGGGCATCGTCCGCGAGAAGATCCTGGAGATCGGCTACGACTCGTCGACCAAGGGCTTCGACGGTGCGTCCTGCGGTGTCAATGTGGCCATCGGCGCCCAGTCGCCCGATATCGCCGGCGGTGTCTTCAACTCCCATGAGAGCCGCAGCGGCATCTCCGAGGACGAGATCGACAGCCAGGGCGCGGGCGACCAGGGCCTCATGTTCGGCTACGCCACCAACGAGACGCCCGAACTGATGCCGCTGCCGATCGCGCTGGCGCATCGCCTGTCGCGTCGCCTCACCGAGGTGCGCAAGAACGGCACGCTGCCGTACCTGCGCCCGGACGGCAAGACCCAGGTCACCATCGAATACGACGGCGACAAGCCGGTCCGCCTGGACACCGTGGTGCTGTCCACCCAGCATGCCGCGGACATCGATCTCGAGAACATGCTCGCCCCCGACATCCGCACCCATGTCGTCGAGACGGTGCTGGCCGAACTGGGCGAGGGGCTCCTGGACATCTCCGACTACCGGCTGCTGGTCAACCCGACCGGCAAGTTCGTGCTCGGCGGCCCGATGGGCGACGCCGGACTGACCGGCCGCAAGATCATCGTCGACACCTACGGCGGCATGGCGCGCCACGGCGGCGGTGCGTTCTCCGGCAAGGATCCGTCAAAGGTGGACCGCAGCGCCGCCTACGCGATGCGCTGGGTCGCCAAGAACGCGGTCGCCGCCGGCCTGGCCGACCGCATCGAGGTGCAGGTCGCCTACGCCATCGGCAAGGCCGCCCCGGTCGGCCTGTTCGTGGAGACCTTCGGCACCGAGAAGGTCGACCCGCAGATCATCCAGCGGGTCATCTCCGAGCACTTCGATCTGCGTCCGCTCGCGATCATCCGCGACCTGGATCTGCTGCGCCCGATCTATGCGCCCACCGCGGCCTACGGACACTTCGGCCGCACCGATGTGGACCTGCCGTGGGAGCGCACCGACCGGGCGGACAAGCTCCGGGCCGCCGCGGGCCTCTGACCGCGACATCCGAGGGTTCCGCGTCACCCAAGGGGACGCGCACTCCGGCATCGACCCGGCCGGTGGCCCAGGTGCTGCCACTGCTGGGGCTCACCCATCTCGATCGGCCCTTCGACTATCTCGTCGACGCCGACCAGGATGCGGTCGCGATACCGGGTGTGCGCGTACGCGTTCGGTTCGCGGGCAGGCTGGTCGACGGGTTCTTGCTCGACCGCATCGAGCGCAGTGACCACAAAGGCAAACTCGGCTGGCTGGACAAGGTGGTCTCGGCCGAGCCGGTGCTGACCCCGGAATTGGCGCGATTGTGCCGGTCGGTGGCCAACCGGTACGCGGGTACCACTTCGGATGTGGTGCGGCTGGCCATCCCGCCGCGCCATGCCCGCACCGAGAAGGAGATCACCCCCGAACCCGAGTCGGTGGTCGGGGAGTGCGACCGATCGGCGTGGCGTGCCTACGGTTCCGCCGATTCCTTCCTGGATTCGCTGGCGACCGGTCAGCCGCGGGCGATCTGGCAGGCGCTGCCGGGTGAGGACTGGCCGAAGCGGTTGGCCGAACTCGCGGCGCTGACCGCGGCCGCGGGTAGGGGCGCGATTATCGTCGTCCCGGACCAACGCGATCTCGATCGGCTGGAGGCGGCGTGTGCGCCGCTGCTCGGCGACCGCTGCGTTACGCTGGCCGCAGGTCTGGGGCCGACCGCGCGCTATCGGCGATGGCTGGCCGTGCGGCGCGGCGCGGCTCAGGTCGTCCTGGGTACGCGCAGTGCGATCTTCGCCCCGGTCGCCGACCTCGGCCTTGTCGTGGTGTGGGACGACGGCGACGACAGCCTCGCCGAACCCCGTGCGCCCTACCCGCATCCGCGGGAGGTCGGCGTGCTGCGGTCACATCTGGAGCAGGCTGCGCTGGTGGTGGGTGGGTTCGCCCGGACCGCCGAGGCACAGGCGCTCGTCGGTGCGGGGTGGGCGCACGATCTGGTCGCCGACCGCGCGGCGGTACGTGCGGCCGGCCCGCGTGTGCAGGCCATCTCCGACGATGACGTCGTGGTGGCCCGTGATCCGCTGGCCCGCTCGGCGCGGATTCCGGCGCTCGGTTTCGACGCCGCCCGCAAGGCGCTGGCCGCCGATCATCCGGTGTTGTTCAGTGTGCCGCGGCGCGGGTACATCCCGTCGTTGGCGTGTACGCGCTGTCGGGAACACGCGCGGTGCCGGGCCTGTCACGGTCCGCTCGAACTCGATGCCGCCGGCGCACTGTCGTGTCGGTGGTGTGGACGCGGGGAACGCACCTTCCGCTGCCCCAACTGCGGTGGCACCCAGGTTCGGGCACTGGTCACCGGCGCCCGCCGAACCGCCGAGGAACTCGGTCGGGCCTTCGCCGGGGTTCCGGTGGTGACCAGCGGAGGCACGAGCGTCGTCGACGAGATTCCCGGTGGTGCCCGCGTCGTGGTGGCTACCCCGGGTGCCGAACCGGTGGCCGACGGCGGCTACGGCGCCGCGATCCTGTTGGACACCTGGGCACAGCTGGACCGCGCCGATCTGCGTGTCGAGGAGAACGCCGTGCGGCGCTGGATGGCCGTCGGCGCCCTGGTGCGTCCGCATGCCGACGGCGGACGGATGGTCATCGTCGCCGATGCGGGGCTGCCGCCGGTGCAGGCGATCGTGCGTTGGGATCCGATCGGATTCGCCGGAATCCAGCTGGCACAGCGCGCCGAATTGGGATTTCCGCCCGCGGTCACCATGGCCTCGGTCGACGGTCCGCGCAGCGTCATCACCGATTTCGTCGACCATCTCGAACTGCCGGACGGGGCCGACGTACTAGGACCGGTGCCGTTGCCGCCGGGGGTACGACCGCCTGCTGGCAGTGCCGAATGGGAGGTCGCCGACGACGATGTCGATCGTGTGCTGCTGCGGGTGGACCGCGGCCATGGGCGGCTGTTGGCCGACGCGTTGATCGCCGGGCAGGTGCGGCGCAACACACATCGGGAGACCGGACCGATCCGCGTGCAGATGGACCCGCCTACGATCGGTTGATCGGTGTCGTCTGTGTCGACCCCGAAAGCCCTGCTCGACCGACAACCCTGCTCGACAGCAGCCATCAGGAGGATCCACCCGTGCACATCGTCTTCGCGGGCACACCGGAGGTCGCCGTCCCGTCGCTGCGGGCGCTGATCGACTCGCCCGATCACGAGGTGGTCGGCGTGATCACCCGACCCGACGCGGTGTCCGGGCGGGGCCGCAAGGTGATGCGGTCGCCGGTGGGACTGCTCGCCGACGAGCACGGCATAGAAGTGATCACCCCACGGCGGCTGCGGGATCCCGAGGTGACCGATGTGCTGCGCCGGTGGAATCCGGACTGCGCGGCGGTCGTCGCCTACGGTGGGCTGGTTCCACCGGAACTGCTCGAGCTGCCGACTCATGGCTGGATCAATCTGCACTTCTCGGTGCTGCCCGCCTGGCGTGGTGCGGCGCCGGTGCAGGCCGCGATCGCGGCGGGTGACGAGGTCACCGGCGCGAGTACGTTCCGCCTCGAAGAAGGATTGGACACCGGCCCCGTCTACGGCGTACTGACCGAGACCATCGCACCCACCGACACCAGTGGCGACGTCTTGGCACGCCTGGCCGAGGCCGGTGCCGGACTGCTGGTGCGCACTCTGGACGGCATCGCGGCAGCCGAATTGTCGCCGGTGCCGCAGCCGGCCGACGGCGTCAGCCACGCCGCCAAGATCACCGTCGAGGACGCGCGGGTGCGCTGGGAGTTGCCCGCGCATATCGTCGACCGGCTGATCCGGGCGCACACCCCGGCGCCCGGCGCGTGGACGGCACTCGACGACGCGCGCATCAAACTCGGTCCGGTGGTTCCGGTGTCGGCCGACGACCCGGCCCTGCCCGTCGCAGGTCTGGCACCCGGGGCGCTCGCGGTCACCAAGAAGGCGGTCTTCGTCGGGACCGGCACCACGCCTGTCCGGTTGGGTACCACCCAGCCGCCGGGTAAGAAGCCGATGCCCGCCGCCGACTGGGCGCGCGGCGCCCGCATCTCCGATGGGACGGTCCTGCAATGAGTTACGGAAACCAGCACCGCGGTGGTCGGGACAGCAACCGCCGGGACAACGATCGGCGTCCGCCGCGCCGCGGCGGTCCGGCCGATGGGCGTGGTGCGCAGGCGAAGTTCCGGCAGAAGGAGCAGGACGCACCGCGCACCGCGGCCCGCGACACCCTGCGTGCGGTCCGCGAACGTGACGCCTACGCGAATCTGGTGCTGCCGAAGATGTTGCGGGAGCGGCAGATCACCGGCCGCGACGCCGCCTTCGCGACCGAACTGACCTATGGCACGGCCCGCGCCCAGGGCACTCTGGACGCGATCATCGCGGCCGCCGCCGGACGTCCGGTCGGCGAGATCGACGGCAGCCTGCTCGACGTGCTGCGGCTAGGCGCCTACCAGTTGCTGCGGACTCGCACCGGATCGCATGCGGCGGTGTCCACTTCGGTGGACCTGGTGCGCGCCGAGAACGGTCAGGGTCCGGCCGGTTTCGTCAATGCGGTGCTGCGCAAGGTATCTCAGAAGTCCGAGGATCTGTGGGTCGATCAGCTCGCGCCGTCGATGGCCGATGACATGGTCGGCCACCTGGCCTTCCAGTACGCGCACCCGAGGTGGATCGCCGAGGTGTTCCTGGCCGCACTCGGTGGGTCCGTGGGACAGTTGCAGGCCGCGCTGGCCGCCGATGACGACCGTCCGCCGGTGCACCTGGTGGCCCGGCCCGGGCTGATCACCGCCGAGGAACTGGCGCTGACCAGTGGGGGAGACGAGGGCGCCTATTCGCCGTATTGCGTCTACCTGCCCGGCGGCGATCCCGGCGACGTCCCGGCGGTGCGTGAGGGATACGCCGGTGTACAGGACGAGGGCAGTCAGCTCGTCGCCCGTGCGGTCACCGTCGCCGAACTCGACGGCGACGACACCGGACGCTGGCTGGACATGTGCGCCGGCCCCGGCGGCAAGGCGGCGCTCATCGGTGCCCTGGCCGACATCGATGGCGCCCACCTCGACGCCATCGAGGTCTCCGAGCATCGCGCCGACCTGATCCGGAAGGTCGTCGCGGAGATGCCCGTCGAGGTCCGGGTCGCCGATGCCCGGGACGCCGGTCTGGAACCCGGCTTCGACCGGATCCTCCTCGACGCCCCCTGCTCGGGATTGGGCTCGTTGCGGCGCCGTCCCGAGGCCCGCTGGCGTCGCAGTCCCGCCGATGTTGTCGAACTCGTTGTGCTGCAACGAGAATTGCTGACCGAGGCGCTGCGGCTGGTCCGTCCCGGTGGCATCGTCGTGTACTCGACCTGCTCGCCGCATCCGGCCGAGACGCTCGAGGTCATCGCATCGGTGGTCGCCGACGTCGACGGCGCCCGACAGATCGATGCCCGGCCACTGGTCACCGTCGGTGCGCTGGGCGAGAGCAATCTCGGCGACGGCCCGCATGTGCAGCTCTGGCCGCATCTGCACGGCACCGACGCCATGTTCCTCGCGGCGGTTACCCGGGACTGATCCCGCGACTGGTCCGCACAATAGGTGGCGCCCTACACTTGTGAGCCATGTGTAAAGCCGGTACCGCGCCCATGATCGCCCCGTCCATCCTGTCTGCGGACTTCGCGAATCTCGCCGCCGAGGCGGCCGCGGTCGCGAACGCCGGTCCGACCCGTGCGGATTGGTTGCACGTCGATGTGATGGACGCCCATTTCGTGCCGAATCTGACGCTGGGACTGCCGGTGGTGGAGAGCATCCTGCGGTCGACCGACATCCCGATCGACTGCCATCTGATGATCGAGGATCCGGCCCGTTGGGCGCCGCCCTACGCCGAGGCCGGCGCCTACAACGTCACCTTCCACGCCGAGGCGACCGACGACCCGATCGGCGTCGCCCGCGACATCAAGGCGGCCGGCGCGAAGGCCGGTCTGTCGCTCAAGCCGGGCACCGCACTCGAGCCGTACCTGGAGATCCTCAAGAGCTTCGACACGCTGCTGATCATGAGCGTCGAACCGGGTTTCGGCGGGCAGAAGTTCATGCCCGAGGTGCTGGCGAAGGCGCGCGCCATCCGCAAGTACATCGACGCCGAGGAGTTGCAGCTGCTCGTGGAGATCGACGGCGGAATCAACGCCGACACCATCGAGGAGGCCGCCGAGGCCGGGATCGACTGCTTCGTCGCCGGTTCGGCGGTCTACGGCAAGGGCGATCCCGGCGATGCGATTGCCGCGCTGCGGGCGCAGGCCACTGCCGCCCAGGAACGCGTCGCGGGCTGACCGGATCGGACCCGGTGGACGAGCGCATGGACATCGATGACCTGATGCGTCGGGCCATCGACGCCTCGTGTGCCGCGCAGGGCATCAGCTCGCCGAATCCACCGGTCGGGGCGGTCATCGCCGATGCCGGTGGTGCGGTCGTCGGCATCGGGCACACCCAGCCGCCGGGCGGCCCGCACGCCGAGGTGATGGCGCTGCGGGCAGCCGGGGCAGCGGCCCACGGCGGTACCGCGATCGTCACCCTCGAACCGTGCAATCACACCGGGAGGACCGGGCCGTGTGCGCAGGCGCTCATCGAGGCCGGTGTCGCGCAGGTCTTTTACGGTGCGCCAGACCCGAATCCGAGTGCGGCGGGGGGCGCGGTCACCCTGCGGGCCGCGGGCGTCGAGGTGCACGGCGACGTCGCACTGGCCGCGGTCGAGGCCGGGCCCCTGCGGCCGTGGCTGCATCGGCAACGGACCGGACGTCCCTACGTCACCGTCAAACTCGCGGCCGGCGTCGACGGCCGGGTCGCGGCCCCCGACGGCACCAGTCAGTGGATCACCGGGCCCGCCGCCCGCGCCCACGCCCACGAACGCCGGTCCCGGATCGACGCGATCGTCGTCGGGACGGGCACCGCCCTCGCCGACGATCCGTCGCTGACCGCCCGTCGCCCCGACGGCACCCACCTCGACCATCAGCCGGTACGTGTGGTCGTCGGCCATACCGACATCCCCGACGGGGCGGCCGTCCGCGACGATGCGGCACCGTTCGTACAGGTACGTTCGCACGACCCGGCGGATGTGTTGGCCGCCCTCCCGGACGCACTGTGGGTCGTGGTGGAGGGCGGTCCGCAACTGATCGGAGCCTTCTTCGACGCCGGGCTCGTCGACGCGGTCGACACTTACCTCGCGCCGATGGTGCTCGGGGCGGGACGATCGGCCGTGGAGCGTACCCAGGTCACCACGCTGGCCGACGCCGACCGGTTCACCATCGGCGAGGTGCGCGTACTCGACGGCGGCGACGTCTTCCTCGGACTGACGCGCTGACCGATGCCGACTCATGGCCTTATCGGGTCTGTCCGGGTGGATCAAGCTCAGCGCGGTTGCACTCAGCGGGAGTTCAAGACGACCCTGCCGAACGCGCGTGCTAGCGTCGAAGTACCAGTTCTCGGGGCGGGGTGTAAGTCCCCACCGGCGGTAATGAGGGCGCGGGAGACATCCGCGTCGTTGAGCCCGCGAGCGCCTGCCAAGTCAGGGTCAGCAGATTCCGGTGTGATTCCGGAGCCGACGGTCATAGTCCGGATGCGAGAGAACAGGCGACACAACGCCGTCCTGTCTGCTCCGAGCGAGCAGGAGGATTGCGTGTTCACCGGAATCGTGGAAGAGCTCGGCGAGATCGCCGCCCGCGAAGAACTCCCGGATGCCGCTCGGATCACCGTCCGCGGCCCCCTCGTCACCAGCGATGCGTCCTACGGCGACTCGATCGCGGTCAACGGCGTCTGCCTGACCGTCGTCGAACAGGGTCCCGACACCTTCACCGTCGACGTCATGGCCGAAACCCTGCGTCGCAGTTCGCTGGCCGAACTCGGCGTCGGAAGCCGGGTCAACCTGGAACGCGCGATGCCCGCGACCGGCCGATTCGGGGGCCATATCGTGCAGGGCCACGTCGACGGAACGGGTGAGGTCATCTCGGTGTCGCCGTCGGAGCACTGGACAGTGGTAAGGATTGCGGTGCCCGCGGCGTTGACCCGCTATCTGGTGGAAAAAGGATCGATCACCGTCGACGGCGTGTCCCTGACCGTCGCCGCGGTGGGTGACGGCGATCCGTCGTGGTTCGAGATCTCACTGATCCCGACGACGCTGTCGGAGACGAATCTCGGTGCGGCGACGCCGGGTACCGTCGTCAACCTGGAAGTCGACGTCATCGCGAAGTATGTGGAGCGGATGCATCCCTCCACGCGCGGCGTCCTGGAAGCGAAGTGAGTGGTGATGAGTAAGAGTCTGGCGGATGCGACAGCCTCCGATGCGGCGGCTTCTGAGACTGCCGCTACCGAGTCGGGCACCGGGGTGGTGTTCGACAGCATCGAGCGTGCGATCGCCGACATCGCCGCAGGCAAGGCCGTGGTCGTCGTCGACGACGAGGACCGCGAGAACGAAGGCGACCTGATCTTCGCCGCGGAGATGGCGACCCCCGAACTCGTCGCGTTCATGGTGCGCTACACCTCGGGCTACCTCTGTGTGCCGCTCGACGGCGACACGTGTGACCGTCTCGGTCTGCCCCCGATGTACTCGATGAACCAGGACAAGCACGGCACGGCCTACACCGTGACCGTGGATGCCCGGGAGGGGGTCGGGACCGGTATCTCGGCCGCCGACCGCGCGACCACCATGCGCCTGCTCGCCGATCCCCAGGCCGGCGCCGACGACTTCACCCGGCCGGGCCATGTGGTGCCGCTGCGCGCGAAGGAGGGTGGCGTGCTGCGCCGCCCCGGCCACACCGAGGCGGCCGTCGACCTGTCCCGGCTGGCCGGACTGAACCCGGCAGGCGTGATCTGCGAGATCGTCAGCCAGAAGGACGTCGGGTCGATGGCTCAGACCGACGAACTGCGGGTCTTCGCCGACGAACACGATCTGGCGCTCATCTCGATCGCCGATCTGATCGCGTGGCGCCGTCGCAACGAGAAGCATGTGATCCGGGTGGCCGACGCGCGCATCCCGACTCGGCACGGTGCCTTCCGCGCGGTGGGCTACTCGACCGTCTACGACGATGTCGAACATGTGGCGCTGGTCCTCGGTGACATCACCGGACCAGACGGTGGCGGACACGACGTCCTCGTGCGTGTGCATTCGGAATGCCTGACCGGCGACGTCTTCGGTTCGTTGCGTTGCGACTGCGGTCCGCAACTCGACGCCGCGATGGAGATGGTCGCTGCCGAGGGGCGCGGCATCGTGCTCTACATGCGCGGCCACGAGGGGCGCGGTATCGGTCTGCTGCACAAGCTGCAGGCCTACCAGTTGCAGGACGCCGGTTCCGACACCGTCGACGCCAACCTGGAACTAGGCCTGCCCGCGGATTCGCGCGACTACGGTCTGGGTGCCCAGATCCTCGTCGACCTCGGTGTCTCGTCGATGCGGCTGCTGACGAACAACCCGGCCAAGCGTGTCGGCCTGGACGGCTACGGGCTGCAGATCGTGGAGCGTGTACCGATGCCGGTGCGCGCCAATGCCGAGAACCTGCGCTATCTGCGGACCAAGCGGGACCGGATGGGTCATGACCTGGTCGGGCTCGACGGGGAGTTCCCGGACGGCGACTTCCGCGAAGGTGACTTCGGGGCGCAGACCGGTCCGGCGGCCTCCGCCACCATCGCACCGGCCACCGGAGAGGGGAACCCCGCATGAGCGGCCACGGAGAACCGACGCTCGAACTGGCCGACGCGGGTGCGCTGAAGCTGGCGATCGTCGCGTCGCAGTGGCATGAGACGGTGTGCACCGCACTGCTCGACGGCGCGTTGCGGGCCGCACGGGAGAACGGTGTCACCGACCCGACGGTGGTTCAGGTCGCCGGTGCCATCGAACTGCCCGTCATCGTGCAGGCGCTGGCCCGCACCCATGACGCGGTGGTCGCGCTCGGCGTTGTCATCAAGGGTGAGACCCCGCATTTCGACTATGTCTGCGACGCGGTGACCGCCGGTCTGACCCGGGTTTCACTGGATGAGTCCACCCCGGTCGGCAACGGCGTCCTCACCGTACTCACCGAGGAACAGGCCATCGCGCGCGCCGGGCTGCCCGGATCGTCCGAGGACAAAGGCGCGCAGGCGACCACCGCGGCCCTGGCGTCCGCGCTGACGCTGCGTTCGCTCGCCGGTGACGTCGCCGTGGCTGGGCAGGCGTGAGCAGGAACCGCGTCGTCGTGCGTGGGGCGAGAGGCTCGCGGGCCGCCGGTGACGACGGCACTTGGGAACTCGTCTACCGGCCGACCCGGATGCGCTGGTATGCGGTCGCCGCGGCGATCGTCACGCTGGCTATCCACATCACCTTCGGTGCGCTGCTGACCATCCGCGACACCGGCGTCGCCCGCGTCGGCACACCCGATCAGATCGCCCTCGTGCTGGTCGGCGTGGTGATCTGCGGTGCCATCCTGCTGTTCCTGCGGCCGCGACTGAGGGTCGGTGCCGCCGGTGTCGAGGTGCGAAACCTGGTCAGCGAACGGATCTTCGGCTGGGACGAGGTGCGCGGGTTGACCTATCCCGACCGTGGTTTCGGCGGCCAGCTCGAACTTCCGCACGACGAGCATGTGCCGGTGCTGGCCGTGCAGGCCGGGGACGGCGATCGCGCTGTCGAGGCGATGAACCGGTATCGGGAGATCGAAGAGCGCTACCGCGGCTGATCTCCAGCGGGCTCGACGCGGTAGTGCTCGGGGTTGTCGGCGGCGGCGACTAACGTGGTGGGCGTGGCCGACCCGACAACCTACCGTCCCGCGCCCGGGACGATCCCCACCGATCCGGGTGTGTACCGGTTCCGTGATCAGCACGGTCGGGTCATCTACGTCGGCAAGGCGAAGAGCCTGCGGTCGCGGTTGACGTCCTATTTCGCCGACATCGCCTCGTTGCACCCGCGGACCCGTCAGATGGTGACCACCGCGGCGTCGGTGGAATGGACCGTCGTCGGCACCGAGGTCGAGGCACTCCAGTTGGAGTACAACTGGATCAAGGAATTCGATCCCCGGTTCAACGTCCGCTATCGCGACGACAAGACGTATCCGATGCTGGCGGTGACCCTCAACGAGGAGTATCCGCGGATCTTCGTCTATCGCGGACCCCGACGCCGTGGTGTGCGCTATTTCGGGCCGTACTCACATGCGTGGGCGATCCGCGAGACCGTCGATCTGCTGACCCGTGTCTTCCCGGCCCGCACCTGCTCGGCCGGGGTCTTCAAACGGCACCGCCAGATCGACCGGCCGTGTCTGCTCGGCTACATCGACAAATGTGCCGCGCCCTGTGTCGAACGGGTGGATGCGGCGGCGCACCGGGACATCGTCGACGACTTCTGCGACTTCCTGGCCGGTCGTACCGACCAGATGATCCGGCGGCTCGAACGCGACATGACCGCGGCCGCCGAGGAACTCGACTTCGAGCGGGCCGCACGACTCCGAGACGACATCAACGCGTTGCGGCGCGCGGTGGAGAAGCAGTCGGTGGTCCTCGGGGATGGCACCGACGCCGACGTCGTCGCGTTCGCCGGGGACGACCTGGAGATGTCGGTGCAGATCTTCCACGTCCGGGACGGGCGTGTCCGTGGACAGCGTGGCTGGGTGGTCGAACGTTCCGACCACGGGTCGGTCGGCGACATGGTCTCGGAGTTCCTCACCCAGTTCTACGGTGAGCAGGCGGATCTGGATTCCACGGTGGCCATCGCCGCCGACCGAGTGCACGGCGAGTCGGTGCCGCGCGAGGTCCTGGTCCCCGAACTGCCCTCCGACGCCGCCGAATTGGAGGAGTGGCTGTCGAGGCTGCGGGGGAGCCGGGTGCGGGTACGGGTGCCCCAGCGCGGGGACAAGAAGGCGCTGTTCGAAACGGTTGAACGCAACGCGGGCGAGGCGCTGACACAGCACAAACTGCGTCGCGCCGGCGACCTCACCACCCGCTCGGCGGCGCTGACCGAACTCCAGGAATCGTTGAGTCTGGACCAGGCGCCGCTGCGGATCGAGTGCATCGACGTCTCGCATGTGCAGGGCACCGATGTCGTCGCCTCGCTGGTCGTCTTCGAGGACGGGCTGCCACGCAAATCCGACTATCGGCATTACGCCATCCGGCACGCGGCCGGTGACGGCCGTTCCGACGACGTCGCCTCGATCGCCGAGGTCACCCGACGTCGGTTCCTGCGGCATCGGGCCGATCAGGAACCGGCCGGGATGTCCCCGGATCCGGTACACGCGAATCCGGTCTCCGCAGAACAGGATCGCGGAACCACGGTGACCGACAACATCGCACCGGCGATCCCCAAGAAGTTCGCCTACCCGCCCAACCTGTTCGTCGTCGACGGTGGCGCACCGCAGGTGCAGGCTGCGGCGGCGGTGCTCGACGAACTCGGGGTGACCGATGTGTCGGTGGTCGGACTCGCGAAACGTCTGGAAGAGGTGTGGATACCCGACGACGACGATCCGGTGATTCTGCCGCGGTCGAGCGAAGCGTTGTTCCTGCTGCAGCGTGTGCGCGATGAGGCACACCGGTTCGCGATCACCTTCCACCGCAGCAAACGCAGCAAACGCATGACGGAGTCGGTGCTCGACGGGGTGCCGGGACTCGGGCGGGCGCGCCGCACCGCACTCGTCACCCACTTCGGCTCGGTGGCGCGACTCCGTGAGGCATCCTTGGAGGACATCTCCGCGGTGCCCGGCATCGGCATCGCCACCGCCCGCGCGGTGGCGCAGGCGGTCCGGGGTGATGACGGTGAGGATGCCGACACCGGGAGCCCAGACACCGGGAGCCCAGACACAGGGAGCACAGACGACACCGAAACCGGCGGTGCGGACACCGCAGCATCCGCATCGCGGCCGACGGGAGAGTAGGGGAGACACGGGTGGTAGCCGATCCAGGGACAGGCGGAACCGGTCCGGCCGGCGCGGATGCGCGCGCGGCGCATGAGGATTCGGGTGGCGACGAGTTGGTTGTGTTGTTCGTCACCGGCATGTCCGGCGCCGGGCGTTCGACCGCGGCCAACATTCTCGAGGACGACGGATGGTATGTCGCCGACAATGTGCCGCCCTCGCTCATCTCGTCGATGGTCGAGATGGTGGGTAACGCCGATCCGTCGGTGAGCAAGCTGGCGCTGGTGGTGCGGGCGTCGGCCCCCGGGCTGGCCAACGAACTCGAGGGATTGCGTGACGGTCTGGAGCGGGGCGGAATCGTCACCAAACTGCTCTACCTCGATGCCACCGACCAGGCACTGGTCCGTCGTTTCGAGCAGGTGCGTCGCCGACATCCGTTGCAGGGACGGGAAACCCTGGTGGAAGGGATTGCGCGGGAACGCGCGATCCTGGCCCCGATCAAGAATGTCGCGGACCTCGTCGTGGAGACGTCTGCGCTGACCGTGGCGAAACTGCGTGACGTGGTGGAGGGCGCCTATCCGAACACGGGCAACCGCCTGTCGATCGCGGTGCAGTCCTTCGGATTCAAGTACGGACTGCCCATCGATTCCGACCTGGTCGCCGATGTCCGCTTCCTGCCGAATCCGTACTGGGTCGACGAGTTACGCGAGCACAACGGCCTCGAGGCACCGGTGCGCGACTATGTTCTCGGGCAGGACGATGCCCCCTCGTTCCTCGATCACTACACCGCCCTCATCGGCATCGTCGGTCGTGGCTACCTGCGAGAGGGTAAGCGCTACATGACGATCAGCGTCGGCTGTACCGGCGGCAAACACCGCAGTGTGGCGATCTCCGAGGAACTCGCACGCCGACTGCGCGAACGGACCGCGGCCGACGGCTCGGCCCACTACGACGTCCGGGTCCTGCATCGCGATCTGGGGCGCGAGTGAGCGGGCCACGGATCGTCTCGCTGGGTGGTGGGCACGGGCTGTTCGCGACGCTGACCGCGATGCGCTACCTGAGCGAGGATGTCACCGCGGTGGTGACCGTCGCCGATGACGGCGGTTCCTCGGGCCGGCTGCGTGCCGAACTCGACATGATCCCGCCGGGTGACCTGCGGATGGCGATGGTGGCATTGATGGCCGCTCCCGCTGTGTTGGAAGAGTTTGCCGAACAAGGAGATTCCGGGTCGGAGGCGGCTCGCCGGCACAGTCTGTGGGCGCAGGCAATGCAGCATCGTCTGGGCGGGCGTGGCGCCCTCGCCGGTCATCCGATCGGCAATCTGCTGCTCGCCGGGCTGGCCGAGATGCTCGGCGACACGGTCGCGGCGCTCGACGAACTGCGGGTGGCCTTCGGGATCGTCGGACGGGTGCTCCCGATGTCGACGGTGCCGCTGGAGATCGAGGCCGACGTCTCCGGTCTGGAGTCCGATCCCCGGATCAGCCGCAACATCCGCGGACAGGTCGCGGTGGCCACTACTCCGGGCAAGGTCCGGCGGGTGCGGGTGCTGCCCGCGGACCCGCCCGCCTGCGCCGATGCGATCGCCGCGATCGAAGCGGCCGACCTGGTCACGCTGGGGCCAGGGTCGTGGTTCTCCAGTGTCATCCCGCACGTCTTGGTGCCGGAGCAGCGAAAAGCGCTGCAGCGTACCAATGCTCGTAAGGTGCTGATCGTCAATCTCGCGCCCGAGCCGGGGGAGACACCGGGGTTCTCGGTCGAGCGGCACCTGCATGTACTACACGCCCATGCCGATCGGGTGAGTGTCGATCACGTCCTCGTCGACGCCGCCTCGGTGCCCGCCGGACGTGAGCGCGATCACCTCGTCCGGGCTGCCGACCTCTTCGGTGCGGAGCTGATCGTCGGGGACGTCGCGGTGCCGGGCAGACAGACCCACGACCCGGCGAAAGTTGCCGCCCTGGTGAAGGAACTGTGCGAACGTGAATCGACCCGATAGGCTTGCCGGGCGACGGGGGCCGATCATCGGCCCCCGCAAATGACAAGTCGCCACGGGTGCTGCCCATGTTTGGCAGGCTTGGTGGATCGGGGTCGCCTTGGACGTTTCGTGTGGAATCGCCCAGGATCTCGCGAGAGTGAGGAGGACCCCAGGTGAAAGGAGGACCGGGACCGGTGGCGATGACCGCGGCGGTGAAAGATGAACTCAGTCGCCTGGTGGTGACGCAGGTGAGTTGTCGGAGGGCCGAGGTGTCGGCGCTACTGCGCTTTGCCGGTGGTCTGCATATCGTGGCCGGACGCGTCGTCGTCGAGGCCGAGGTCGATATGGGCAATGTCGCGCGGCGGCTACGACGCGAGATCCACGACCTGTACGGCTACGGCTCCGACGTCCACGTGTTGCGTGGCGGCGGACTCCGCAAGTCCGCCCGCTACATCGTGCGCGTCACCAAAGATGGTGAGGGGCTCGCCCGGCAGACCGGTCTGCTGGATCTGCGGGGTCGCCCGGTTCGCGGACTGCCCGCCCAGGTGGTCGGTGGCAGTGTCGCCGACGCCGAGGCCGCCTGGCGTGGTGCGTTCCTGGCGCACGGGTCGCTGACCGAGCCGGGCCGGTCGTCGGCGCTGGAGGTCAGCTGCCCGGGACCGGAGGCCGCGTTGGCACTCGTCGGTGCGGCACGTCGGCTCGGGGTGACCGCCAAAGCTCGCGAGGTCCGCGGTGCCGACCGTGTCGTGATCCGCGACGGTGAGGCCATCGGTGCATTGCTCACACGTATGGGTGCCCACGACACCCGCCTGGTCTGGGAGGAACGGCGCATGCGCCGCGAGGTGCGGGCGACGGCCAACCGGCTCGCCAACTTCGACGACGCCAACCTGCGCCGCTCGGCGCGCGCCGCGGTCGCGGCGGCGGCCCGGGTCGAACGCGCGCTGGAGATCCTGGGTGACGAGGTACCCGACCATCTGATCGCCGCCGGACAGCTGCGCATCACCCATCGACAGGCATCGTTGGAGGAACTCGGCCAGCTCGCCGACCCGCCGATGACCAAGGATGCGGTGGCCGGACGCATTCGGCGGCTGCTGTCGATGGCAGATAAGAAGGCGCGGACCGAGGGGATTCCGGACACCGAGTCGGCGGTCACCTCGGAACTGCTCGACGAGGCCTGAGGTCCCCGGGCCTGCGCCTATCCGGACCTCGATATGCCGGTCCGGGATCGGCCTACTAGGCTGGGCGTTGGCGTGCGCGCGACACCCGGTCCACAACGTGGTAAGCGGGCACAACGACTCGGCCACACGGCTTGACGATGAAACCGTTTAAGGAGCACAAACAGTGACTGTTCGGGTAGGCGTTAACGGATTCGGCCGGATCGGCCGTAACTTCTTCCGTGCCGTCGAGGCGCAGAAGGCCTTGGGCACCACCGATATCGAGATCGTCGCGGTCAACGACCTGACCGACAACGCCTCGCTGGCACACCTGCTGAAGTTCGACTCGATCCTCGGTCGCCTGCCGCAGGACGTCTCGCTGGAGGGCGAGGACACCATCGTCGTCGGCGACCAGAAGATCAAGGCACTCGAGGTCAAGGAAGGTCCCGCCTCGATTCCGTGGGGCGACCTGGGCGTCGACGTCGTCGTCGAATCGACCGGCATCTTCACCGCACGCGCCAAGGCCCAGGGTCACCTGGATGCCGGCGCCAAGAAGGTCATCATCTCGGCTCCGGCCTCCGATGAGGACATCACCATCGTGATGGGCGTCAACGACGACAAGTACGACGGCAGCCAGAACATCATCTCGAATGCCTCGTGCACCACGAACTGCCTCGGCCCGCTGGCCAAGGTCCTCAACGACGAGTTCGGCATCGTCAAGGGCCTGATGACCACGATCCACGCCTACACCCAGGATCAGAACCTGCAGGACGGCCCGCACAAGGACCTGCGTCGTGCCCGCGCCGCCGCCATCAACATCGTGCCCACCTCGACCGGTGCCGCCAAGGCCATCGGCCTGGTGCTGCCGGAGCTGAAGGGCAAGCTCGACGGTTACGCCCTGCGGGTGCCGATCCCCACCGGTTCGGTCACCGACCTCACCGCGAACCTGGCCAAGAAGGCCACCGCCGAGGAGATCAACGCGGCGCTCAAGGCTGCTGCCGAGGGGCCGCTCAAGGGCATCCTCAAGTACTACGACGCTCCGATCGTCTCGTCTGACATCGTCACCGACCCGCACAGCTCGCTCTTCGATGCCGGCCTGACCAAGGTCATCGACGATCAGGCCAAGGTCGTCTCCTGGTACGACAACGAGTGGGGCTACTCCAACCGTCTGGTCGACCTCATCGGCCTGGTCTCCAAGTCGCTCTGACGCGCCTGCTACGCGAGGAGAGAACGCAACAATGGGTGTACCCACACTGAATGACCTTCTGGCCGAAGGCGTTTCGGGGCGCGGTGTGCTGGTCCGATCGGATTTCAACGTGCCGCTCGACGGCACCGAGATCACCGATCCGGGCCGCATTCTGGCCTCCGTGCCGACCCTGTCCGCGCTGATCGACGCGGGTGCGAAGGTGATCATCACCGCGCATCTGGGCCGACCCAAGGGCGAACCGGATCCGAAGTTCTCGCTGGCCCCGGTCGCCGCGCGACTGGGTGCCGAACTGGGCCGCAACGTGCAGCTGGCCGGCGATGTCGTCGGTACCGATGCACTGGCCCGGGCCGAGGGCCTGACCGACGGCGATGTCCTCCTGCTGGAGAACATCCGCTTCGATCCGCGCGAGACCTCCAAGGACGAGGCCGAGCGTGAGTCGCTGGCCAAGGCTCTGGTGGAACTGGTCGGCGACGACGGCGCCTTCGTGTCCGACGGCTTCGGTGTGGTGCACCGCAAGCAGGCCTCGGTCTACGACGTCGCGAAGCTGCTGCCGCATTACGCGGGCAAGCTGGTCGAGGCCGAGGTCGACGTGCTCTCCAAGCTCACCACCGAGGTCGCACGGCCCTATGCCGTCGTCCTCGGTGGGTCGAAGGTGTCCGACAAACTCGGCGTGATCGAGGCACTGGCTCCCAAGGTCGACACGCTGGTCATCGGCGGCGGCATGGCCTTCACCTTCTTGGCCGCACAGGGCCATTCGGTGGGAACCTCGCTGCTGCAGGAAGACCAGATCGACGTCTGTAAAGACCTGCTCGATCGGTTCGGCGACGTCATCCACCTGCCGCAGGACGTCATCGTCGCGGACAAGTTCGCCGCCGACGCACAGGCGGAGACCGTGACCGTCGACGCGATCCCCGACGGCTGGATGGGTCTGGACATCGGTCCCGAGTCGGTCAAGCGGTTCGCGGCAGTGCTGTCCGGCGCGCAGACCATCTTCTGGAACGGCCCGTCGGGTGTGTTCGAGTTCGAGAAGTTCGCCGCCGGTACCCGCGGTGTGGCCGAAGCGATCGCCGCGACCACCGGCAACGGGGCGTTCACCGTCGTCGGTGGTGGTGACTCGGCAGCCGCCGTGCGCACCCTGGGGCTGCCGGATTCGGACTTCTCACACATCTCGACCGGCGGCGGCGCGTCGCTGGAATACCTCGAGGGCAAGGAACTGCCCGGGCTGAAAGTGCTGGAGAGTTGATGGCGAGTGCACGTAAGCCCCTGATCGCGGGCAACTGGAAGATGAATCTGAATCACCTCGAGGCCATCGCCCTGGTGCAGAAGATCGCTTTCGCGCTGCCCGCGAAGTACTTCGACAAGGTCGACGTGACGGTGATCCCGCCGTTCACCGACATCCGCAGCGTGCAGACCGTCGTCGACGGGGACAAACTGCTGCTCACCTACGGTGCGCAGGATCTGTCCGCGCACGATTCGGGTGCGTACACCGGCGAGATCAGCGGTGCTTTCCTGGCCAAGCTGGGCTGCACCTTCGTCGTCGTCGGCCACTCCGAGCGGCGCACGCTGCACGGGGAGACCGACGAGGTCGTGCTGGCCAAGACCAAGGCGGCACTCAAACACGGCCTCACGCCGATCGTGTGCATCGGCGAAGGACTCGACATCCGTGAGTCCGGTGAGCACGTCGCCTACAACGTGGCCCAGCTCAAGGGTTCGCTCGCCGGTCTGACCACCGAGGAGATCGCCAAGCTGGTCGTCGCGTACGAGCCGGTGTGGGCGATCGGCACCGGCCGGGTGGCCAGTGCTCAGGATGCGCAGGAGGTGTGCGCGGCCGTGCGCGGCGCACTCGCCGAACTCGCCGACGAGGCCACCGCCGCGTCGGTGCGGGTGCTCTACGGCGGCTCGGTGAACGCCAAGAACGTCGGCGACATCGTCGGCCAGACCGACGTCGACGGTGCACTCGTCGGCGGTGCATCCCTCAAGTCCGACGAATTCGCCACCCTGTCCGCGATCGCTGCGGGCGGGCCGCTGCCCTGATCGCGCGATACCACGCGTACACTGTGGCAGGTTGATCTCCGGGTGACCGGCGATCGGCCTGCCATCAGTGTGAACGGCAACAGACTTCCAACCAGAACAGGACCTTCGACCAGTGTCAGTGGAAACCGGCCTTGATATCGGATTGATCGTGACCAGTGTGCTGACGATCGTGTTGGTCTTGCTGCACCGCGGCAAGGGCGGCGGCCTGTCGTCGCTGTTCGGCGGCGGCGTGCAGTCGAGCCTGTCCGGGTCGAGTGTCGTCGAACGCAACCTGGACCGCCTGACCGTCTTCGTCGGTTTGATCTGGTTCATCCTGATCATCGGCGTCGGCGTCAACATCAAGCTTTCCTGATACCTGCCGGCGTGTGCGCCGGCGAGACGTTCCGCACGAGACCCGGTGGCCGATGGCCGCCGGGTCTCGTCGTGTGTGAGCAGGTAGGCGTCCGCTCCGAGATGCCGGGGCATGGTGAAACCGGGATACTGGACCAATGGGTAACAGCGATGCTTCACGAGGTGCTCCCGGCTGGCGTCCATCGATCTCGATCGTCGACCACCTCGTCGTCGACGACGAGGGGCGGGTGTTGACCGAACCGTTGCGCCAGGACATCCGCGTACTCGGCGGCATCCTCGGCGATGTGATTCGCGAACACTCCGGTGAGGAGGTGTTCGACCTCGTCGAGCAGGCCCGGGTGGCGGCGTTCCGCATTCGCCGGAACGAACTCGACCGCGGTGAACTCGCCGACATCTTCACCGGCGTGCCCATCGAGGTGGCGATGCCGGTCATCCGGGCCTTCTCGACCTTCGCGCTGCTGGCCAATTTGGCCGAGGACATCCACCGGGAACGCCGCCGCGCGATCCATGTGCGCGCCGGCGACCCGCCGCAGGACAGCAGTCTGGCCGCGACATACGCGAAGCTCGCCGCCGCGGGTCTGCGTGACGACGAGGTCGGCGCAGCCCTGGCCGACGCGACGGTCGTACCGGTGATCACCGCGCATCCGACCGAGACCCGGCGCCGCAGTGTGTTCGAGGCGCAGAACCGGATCACCGAGCTGATGCGCCTGCGGGCACGCACCGAACTGACCCCGGACGAGGAGTCCGCCACTCTGGAAGCGATTCGGCGGCAGATACTGACGCTGTGGCAGACCGCGTTGATCCGCCTCGAACGGATGACCATCTCCGACGAGATCCGGTCCGGACTGCGCTATTACGACGCCGCCTTCTTCGACGTCATCCCGAAGATCAACACCGGGGTGCGGTCGGCGTTGCGGACCGCCTACCCCGATGCCGGACTCGCCGACGATCCGATGATCCGGATGGGGTCGTGGATCGGTGGTGACCGGGATGGCAACCCGTTCGTCACCGACGAGATCGTCACGCTGGCCACCACTTTGGCCGCGCGGACCGCGATCGGCCATCACCTGGACGAGCTGAAGAAGCTGGCCGAGGAACTGAGTATGTCGAGCAGGCTGATGGTGCCGGGCAGCGAGCTCGCCGAGCTGACCGGACTCGAGCCGGATGACCCCAAGGCCGACGAGCCGTTCCGGGTTGCGCTGCGCCAGATCAGGTCTCGGCTGGTGGCCACCGCGACGCAGATGTTCGGCGAGGAGGTGATGAAGTCGTCGGATCTGTTCACCGTCGACGGTGCACAGCCCTACGCCGACGCAGGCGAACTGCTCGCCGCCCTCGACGTCGTCGACGCCGCATTGCGTGCCGGTGGCGACGACATCATCGCCGACGACCGGCTGCTGCTGTTGCGTGAGTCGGTACGTACTTTCGGCTTCAACCTGTCCGGGCTGGATCTGCGCCAGAACTCCGACATGCATGAGGACGTGGTCGCCGAACTGCTGGCCTGGGCCGGGGTCCATCCGGATTACCGCTCGCTCGACGAGGCCGAACGCGTTGCCATCCTGTCCGCCGAATTGCAGGCCCGCAGGCCGTTGACCCCGCTCGACGCGAATCTGAGCGAACTCGCGGTCAAGGAACTGAACATCGTGCGAGCCGCGGCGCGGGCGGTGGCGGCCTTCGGTCGGCAGGCGGTACCGAACTACATCATCAGCATGTGCACCTCGGTCAGCGACATGCTCGAGCCGATGATCCTGCTGAAGGAGGCGGGACTCCTCGAAATCGACACCGCCACCGGCACTCTGACGTCGACGGTGCGGATCGTGCCGCTGTTCGAGACCATCGAGGACCTCCAACAGGGGGCCGCCACCCTGCTCGCAGTGCTGGATCTGCCGTTCTACCGAGGGCTGGTGGATGCGCAGGCGGGGATGCAGGAGGTGATGCTCGGCTACTCCGACTCCAACAAGGACGGCGGCTATATGGCGGCCAACTGGGCGCTCTACCGAGGTGAACTCGACCTGGTCGAGGCGGCCCGCAAGGCTGGGATCCGGCTACGGCTGTTCCATGGGCGCGGTGGCACCGTCGGTCGTGGTGGCGGACCGAGCTACGACGCGATCCTGGCGCAACCACCGGGTGCGGTGCGCGGCTCGCTGCGGATCACCGAGCAGGGCGAGATCATCGCCGCGAAGTATGCCGAACCTGTCAGTGCGGAACGGAATCTGGAGACGTTGCTCGCCGCGACGATCGAATCCTCGCTGCTCGACGTCGAGGGACTCGGCACCGACTCCGAAGACGCCTATACGGTGATGGACGAGATCGCCGCACTCGCCCGAGCGGCATATAGCCGCCTCGTACACGAGACGCCCGGCTTCGTCGAATACTTCACCACCTCGACGCCGCTGTCGGAGATCGGCGCACTCAACATCGGGAGCCGGCCGGCGTCGCGGAAACAGACCGAGAAGATCTCCGACCTACGCGCCATCCCGTGGGTACTGTCGTGGACGCAATCGCGGGTGATGCTGCCCGGGTGGTACGGCACCGGATCGGCCTTCGCCGAGTGGGTGGGGGATTCCGACGAGCGGTTGCAACTGCTGCACCGCTACTACGCGGACTGGCCGTTCTTCCGCACCGTGATGTCCAACATGGCACAGGTCCTGGCCAAGTCGGATATGGGCCTGGCCCACCGATACGCCCAGCTGGTCCCGGATGAAGCGTTGCGCGACAAGGTGTTCGGGATGATCGTCGACGAACATGATCGCACCATCGCGATGTATTCGAAGATCACCGGCACCGATGATCTGCTCGCCGACAACGCGGCACTGAAACGGTCGGTGTACAACCGTTTCCCGTACCTGGAGCCGCTGAATCTACTGCAGGTGGAACTGCTACGCCGGTTCCGCGCCGGTGACGACGCTCCGCGTCTGCGTCGCGGGATCCAGCTCACCATGAACGGTCTGGCCACCGCGCTGCGCAACAGCGGGTAGGGTTCCGCGACCGCGTCTGGCCGTCGATCGCCGTCGGGTGGACCGAATCGCCGGTCGATACCGCGCAACCGAGGTAGTGTTTCTCGCGACTGCGACGTGGGAGGCGGTCGCGAGGGTCGTGGGTGGTCGCGGTCGTGACAGACAGGATTCTCCATGACCATCCGGCGGAGTAGGGCAATCCACGCGGCGACGATAGGTGCGGCTGCGGCATTGACGATCGTCTCGACCTCGGTGCTGCCGACCGGCGTGGCGGAGGCGGCCGGTCGGGGACTGGCCCTCACCGGGGTTTCGAGCGGCAACTGTTCGGCCACGATCACGCTGACGAACTACACGAATTCCCGTGCTTACCAGCCGGATTGGTGGTTTGAGCAGGAGAATGACGCGGCCATGGTGAATGCGGTGACGATTCCGCCGACGATGACCCCGCCATGGCGTGAGGTGTCCGGTATCCCGTGGCCGATGGCCCGGTGGGTCGGCAGCCCGCCGTTGCACTCCGAGGTGGCCGACGGCGTGCCGGTCTGGCCGGGTAACCCCTACAACTCGGCGGCTCAACCCGACGGACACGTGACGTCGGCGACCATCAAACTCAAGGAACAGGCCAACGCGCCCGCCGTTCCGAAGAGCGGGTCGTACACGATCTACTTCCGGCTCCGGTCGGGTCCGGTGACCGCGGATCGGTTGCCGACGCCGCAGCGGCTAGAGGTGCCCGGCTGCACATCCAAGGGCAACGGATCAATCGATTGGGGTTCGCTGAAACTGAGCTGATGGCCGGATCGGCGCAGTGCGAGCAGGCTTCAGGCCAGCTGGGCGGCGGCGGCCTCGTCGAGGAACCACAGTGTTTCCTCGGTGCCTTGCGCCCCGGCGCACGGCCAATCGGCCGGGGAGGCGCCCTGGTGGGCGGCGGCGACCGCCTCGGCCTTGTCGGCACCGGCCACCAGGAACCACACGGCACGTGAGCGGTTGACCACCGGCAGGGTGAGCGTGATCCGTCGGGGCGGAGGCTTGGGCGAATCCTGGACCGCCACCACCGACCGGGTTGCCTCGGCGGTCGCATCGGTATGCGGGAACAGCGAATTGATGTGGCCTTCACCGCCCATCCCGAGCAGATGCAGATCGAATCGGGGTGCGACACCGTCGGCGGACCGCGCCGCCAGCACCGCCGCGTAATCGGCGGCCGCAGCGTCGATGTCGTCGCCGAAGGGGCCGTCGGAAGGGGACATCGGGTGCACTCGGTCCGGGTCGAGCGGTACCTGGTCGAGTAGCGCGGTGCGGGCCTGCCCGTAGTTGCGTTCCGGGTCGTCGGCGGGCACGAAACGATCATCGCCCCAATACAGTTCGACCGCCGACCAGTCGATCCCGCCGCTGTCGGCGGCCAGCGCCGCCAGGATCGCGATCCCGTTGCTGCCGCCCGTCAGCACCACGTGTGCGACGCCTCGCTCTGCCTGAGCGCGGGTCACCAGATCGACGAACCGCGTCGCCGCCGTCGACACCAGCTCCGATTTGTCGTCGAAGACCAGGGTTTCGCTGGGCATCAGGCGGCTCCTTCGATGATGACTTCGGTGACACCGCGCAGCGCGTCGGCATAGATCTCGTCGACGTCGAGGCGACGGAGTTCCTCGACCAGGCACAGGGCGAGGTCGCGGCGGCTCATCCCGACCCGGCCGTCGGGTTTGCCAGGCGCGCTCAGGACGGCGTTGTTGTTCTCGTCGACGGCGAGCACCGTCGGCCCCTCATCGCGGTACAGCCGCACCTCGAAACTGCCGGTCCGTCGTGTGGTCGGCACCCGCAGTGCACTGCGCAGCCAGCCTGCGAGCAGGTCGACGGAGGGGGAGTGGTTGGGGCCGGACACCTCGACGGCGGTGATCGGGGTGTGTGGTGGGCGGTCCACAGCCGACGCCAGGATCGCCCGCCAGTGCGTGATCTGCGTCCAGGCGATGTCCGTGTCGCCCGGCGCGTAGGTGGCCAGCCGTTGTGCCAGCACGGATTCGGGAGATGAAGCGCGGGTCGCGTCGAGAATGCGTCGGCGACCGAGGCGTCCGAGCTGGTCGGCCGCCGGATGGTCGGGTGCGGTGCCCGGCCACCAGGTCACCACCGGTGTGTCTGGCAGCAGGAACGGGGTGACGACGCTGTGGGGGTGGTCGGCGAGCTTGCCGTACAGCGACAAGATCACGACCTCGGACGCGCCGGCGTCGCCGCCCACCCGGATCTCGGCGTCGAGCCGATCCCGGTCGGTCCGGTCACCGCGCGCCACCACGATGACGCGACTGGGATGCTCGCGGCTGGCGTGGATCGCGGCCTCGATGGCCCCTTCGGTCGGTTCGCCGTGATCGGCGCAGACAATGAGGGTGAGCACCCGGCCCAGACTGACCGCGCCGCCGGTGCCGCGCATCTTGACCAGCTTCTTCGCGATCTGTTTGGTCGAGGTCTCGGGCAGTTCGACGATCATCAGCGGATCTCCTGTCGAGGTGTGCGGGGGCCGACCGCCATCACGGCCGCCGCCAGCTGCGTCCGGTGCGGGCCATCATCTCGTCGGCCGACTTCGGGCCCCACGTACCCGACTCGTAGGTGTCCGGCGTGCCGTTCGCCGCCCACGAGTTCAGCACCGGATCGAGGATCTCCCAGGACAATTCGACTTCCTCGTTCACCGGGAACAGCGACGGCTCACCGAGCAGAACGTCGAGGATGAGACGTTCGTAGGCCTCCGGCGACGCCTCCGTGAAGGCGCTGCCGTAGCTGAAGTCCATGTTGACGTCACGCACCTCCATGCTGGAGGCGGGCACCTTGGACCCGAACCGCAGCGTGATGCCCTCATCCGGCTGTACCCGGATCACCAGCGCGTTCTGACTCAGTTCCTCGGTCATCGTCTTGTCGAACGGCAGATGCGGTGCTCGTTTGAAGACCAGCGCGATCTCGGTGACCCGGCGTCCCAGCCGTTTTCCGGTACGCAGATAGAACGGGACCCCGGCCCAGCGCCGGGAGTCGACCTCCAGGGCGATGGCGGCGAAGGTTTCCGTCGTCGAATCGGCGGAGAACCCGGCCTCCTCCTTGAGCCCGGCGACCCGCTCGCTGCCCTGCCAGCCGGGACCGTACTGACCGCGTGCCGCATTCGCCTCGATCGGCAGGATGTTGCGGGTCGCGGCCAGTACCTTGATCTTCTCGGCCTGCAACTGCTTGGGCTCGAACGAGATGGGCTCCTCCATCGCGACCAGGGCCATCAGCTGCAGCAGATGGTTCTGGATGACGTCGCGAGCCGCGCCGATGCCGTCGTAGTAGCCGGCACGGCCGCCCAGACCGATGTCCTCGGCCATGGTGATCTGCACGTGGTCGACGTAGTGGCTGCTCCACAGTGGGTCGAACAACTGGTTCGCGAAACGCAGCGCCAGGATGTTCTGCACCGTCTCCTTGCCGAGGTAATGGTCGATGCGGAACACCGACGACTCCGGGAAGACGCTGTTGACGACGGCGTTGAGCTTGCGGGCCGAGGCCAGATCGTGACCGAAGGGTTTCTCGATCACCACCCGCCGCCAGCTGTCCCCGTCGGCGGTGGCCAGCCCCGACCGCCGTAACTGCTCGCACACGGTGGGGAAGGCGTTCGGCGGGATCGACAGATAGAAGGCGTGATTGCCGTCGGTGCCGCGCTCGGCGTCGAGGGCGGCCAGACTGTCGCGGAGCCGGTCGAAGGAGGCGTCGTCGTCGAAGGAACCCTGGACGAAACGGAAACCCTCGGCCAGTCGCTCCCACACATCCTCGCGGAACCCGGTGCGGGAATGGTCCCGGACCGCGTCGTGGACGACGTTGGCGAAATCCTCGTCGGTCCAGTCGCGTCGACCGAACCCGACCAGCGCGAAGGACGGCGGCAGCAAGCCGCGATTGGCGAGGTCGTACACCGCGGGCATCAGCTTCTTGCGGGCCAGGTCGCCGGTCACACCGAAGATGATCAGGCTCGACGGACCGGCGATCCGCGGTAGCCGCTTGTCGCGGCGGTCGCGCAGCGGATTGCGCCAGCGGCCGTCCTCACGCGGCATGGACGTCAGCCCTTCGCTGCGGCGAGCTGTTCGGCGGTCGCGGTCAGCAGCTCGTTCCAGGCGTCCTCGAACTTGCTGACACCTTCGCTCTCCAGGACGGCGAAGACGTCGGTGAAGTCGACACCAAGCGCGGCGATGGCGTAGAAGACGCCCTGGGACTCGGCGCCGAGTCCGACGATCGACTCGGTGTTGGTCCAGCCGTGGTCGGCGAAGGCGTCCATCGTCTTGCCGGGCATGGTGTTGACCGTGTTCGGTGCGACGAGCTCACTGACGTACAGGGTGTCGGGGTAGGCGGGGTTCTTCACGCCGGTCGACGCCCAGAGTGCGCGCTGCGGGCGGGCTCCCTTGGCGAGCAGGTCGGGGAAGCGTGACTCGACCTCGAAGATCTCCTGATAGGCCTGGTAGGCGAGGCGGGCGTTGGCCAGGGCTGCCTTGCCGCGCAGTTCCAGGGCCGCGGGCGTCCCGATGGCCTCGAGGCGGGCATCGACCTCGGTGTCCACCCGCGAGACGAAGAACGAGGCCACCGAGTGGATGGTGGACAGATCATGACCAGCCTCGGCGGCGGCGTCGAGACCGTCCAGATAGGCGTCGATGACCTCCTTGTAACGCTCCACCGAGAAGATCAGGGTGACGTTGACGCTGATGCCCTCGGCCAGCACCTTGGTGATGGCGGGCAGACCGGCCTTGGTCGCCGGGATCTTGATCAGCAGATTCGGCCGGTCGACGATCTTCCACAGCTCGATGGCCTGGGCGACGGTTCCGTCGGTGTCGTGGGCCAGGCGAGGGTCGACCTCGATCGACACGCGGCCGTCGACACCGTCGGACTCCTCGTAGACCCCGGCCAGCACATCGCAGGCGTTGCGCACATCGTCGGTGGTGACGGTGCGGATGGTGGCGTCGACGTCGGCGCCACGGGCGGCCAGTTCGTTGACCTGTGCGTCGTAGCTGGTGCCCTTGGACAGCGCGGCCTGGAAGATCGACGGGTTGGTGGTGACACCGACGACGGACTTGGTGGCGATGAGTCCGGCGAGGTCTCCGGACGAGATCAGGTCGCGGGACAGGTCATCGAGCCACACCGACACACCGGCGGCGGACAGTTCGGCGAGCTTCTCGTTTTGGGTCACGAGCTTCCCCTCTCGGGTCGCGCACGCACCGGCGTGCTGTGGTGGCCGGGATTGCCGGCCCTATGGGTGAAAACGGGCCGGTGATCCGGATGGATCACCGGCCCGATCGATCACTTGTTCTGGACGGCACGTTCGGCGGCCGCGGTCACGGCCTCCGCGGTGATGCCGAACTGCTGGTAGAGCACCTTGTAGTCGGCGGAAGCGCCGAAGTGTTCGAGCGACACGATCTCGCCACCGGCGCCGACGATGCGATACCAGGGCATCGCGATACCGGCCTCGACGACGACACGCGGCACCGACGGGGGCAGCACCGAGTCGCGGTAGCCCTGCGGCTGCTCGTCGAACCACTCGATCGACGGCATCGACACGACGCGGGCCGCGATGCCCTTGGCGGCGAGTGCCTGCTGGGCTTCGACGGCCAGCGAGACCTCCGAACCGGTACCGATCAGGACGACCTGCGGGTCACCGTCGGAGTCGCTGAGCACATACCCGCCTGCCGCGACACCCTCGGCCGACGTACCGGCCAGCACCGGGACATTCTGGCGGGTCAGGGCCAGACCGACCGGACGGTTGCGGCGGCTGAGCAGATGCTGCCAGGCGTAGGCGGTCTCGTTGGCGTCGGCGGGACGGACGACGTCGAGGTTGGGGATGGCGCGCAGAGCGGCGAGATGTTCGACCGGCTGGTGGGTCGGGCCGTCTTCGCCGAGGCCGATGGAGTCGTGGGTCCAGACGTAGATCGGGTCGATCTCCATCAGTGCGGCCAGACGCACAGCGGGCCGCATGTAGTCGGCGAACTGCAAGAAGGTGCCGCCGTAGGCGCGGGTCGGACCGTGCAGTGCGATACCCGAGAGGATCGAACCCATCGCATGCTCGCGGATGCCGAAGTGCAGGGTGCGGCCATAGGGACTCGCGGTCCATTTGTTGGTGCTGATCGACTCCGGGCCGAAGGACTTGGCACCGTCCATCGTGGTGTTGTTCGAACCGGCGAGGTCGGCGGAACCGCCCCACAGCTCGGGCAGCACCGGGGCGAGTGCGGAGAGGACCTTACCCGAGGCCGCACGGGTCGCGACCTCCTTCGAACCTGCTTCCCAAGTGGGCAGTACATCGGTCCAGCCGGCCGGCAGCGCGTGGGCGTGCAGACGGTCGAAGAGGGCCTTGCGCTCCGGGTTGGCGTCCGCCCACGACTCGAAGGCAGTGGTCCACTCGGCCTTGGTCTTCTCGCCGCGCGCGATCAGGTCGCGGGTGTGTCCGATGACCTCATCGGTGACCTCGAAGTCCTTCTCGGGGTCGAAGCCGAGTACCTTCTTGGTGGCCGCGACCTCGTCGGCGCCGAGCGCCGAACCGTGGATACCGCCGGTGTTCATCTTGGTGGGTGCCGGGAAGCCGATGATGGTGCGCACACAGATCAGCGACGGCCGATCGGTGACCGCCTTGGCCGCCTCGATCGCGGCTTCGATGGCGACGATGTCCTCGCCGCCCTCGACGGTCTGCACATGCCAGCCGTAGGCCTCATAGCGTTTGGCGACATCCTCCGACAGTGCGATGTCGGTGTCGTCCTCGATGGAGATCTGGTTCTGGTCGTAGAAGACGACCAGGTTGCCCAGCTGCTGGGTACCGGCCAGCGACGACGCCTCGGAGGTGACGCCCTCCTCGATGTCCCCGTCGGAGGCGATGACGTAGATGTGATGGTCGAACGGGCTGGTGCCCGCCTCGGCGTCCGGGTCGAACAGGCCGCGCTCATAGCGGCTGGCCATACTCATGCCCACTGCGGAGGCCAGACCCTGACCCAGTGGACCGGTGGTGATCTCGACACCCTTGGTGTGGCGGAACTCGGGGTGGCCGGGGGTCAGTGAACCCCACGTGCGCAACGCCTCGATATCGGCCAGCTCCAAGCCGAAACCACCCAGGTACAGCTGGATGTAGAGGGTCAGGCTGGAGTGTCCGCAGGACAGCACGAAACGGTCGCGGCCGACCCACTTGGTGTCGGCGGGATCGTGGCGCATGACGCGCTGGAAGAGCGTGTACGCCAGCGGCGCCAGGCTCATCGCGGTGCCGGGATGGCCGCTGCCGCACTTCTGCACGGCATCGGCGGCGAGGATGCGCGCCGTATCCACCGCGCGGGTGTCGACGTCGGACCAGTCCTCGGGATGGCGGGCGGTGGTGAGTGCGCGGATCTCGTCTGTGTCGACCACGGTGATGGTGTCTCCTGTACCTGCTTGGTGTGCGGTGGACATGCCGACATAGTGGGTTCCCGACATCGGGGGTCGGCCTGCACTGCGTTCCAGAGTAATCGGCGCTGCCGCAACGGTGAACTCGGAGGCACCCAAGCAGCGGAAGACCGGTGCGTGGGGGGAGTGCGGCGAAGCTCACGGCCGTCCGCGACGCCCTCGATTCACAGATCGATATGGCCAACGTCTACCATGCTCTGTAGTAGCCCGCTCGGTCAGATTTCGACCAAGTCCCTCGCATGGAGGCGATTCGGCGTGCGAAGTCGAGCAATCGGGCAGTGACGAGGAGCAAGTGTGCGGATTGGGGAGCGTGTGAGTGGAGACCACGCCACCGGTTCCCGTTCGGGTGGTTTCCATTCCGGGCCGTCTGCGCCGGTCGTCGACCCGAGTGCATCGTGGCCGCATCGGATGCGCGCCACCATCCTCGCCTACATCGCGCTGACCAAGCCGCGGGTCATCGAGCTGCTGCTCGTCGCCACCATCCCGGTCATGCTGCAGGCCGATCGGCATCACGTCGATCTGCCGCTCATCTTGGCCACCCTGGTCGGCGGCTGGCTGGGCGCGGCGAGCGCGAACACCCTCAACATGGTCGTCGATGCCGACATCGACCAGAAGATGAAGCGCACCGCGCGACGTCCCCTGGCGCGTCAGGCCGTCCCCACCCGGCATGCGCTGATCTTCGGCATTTTGCTCTGGATCGCCTCGTTCGCGGTGCTGACCGTCGCCGCCAACCTGCTCAGCGCACTGCTGGTCTCGGCGACGATCGTCTTCTACGTCGGCGTCTACACGATGATCCTGAAGCGGCGGACCTGGCAGAACGTCGTCTGGGGTGGCGCGGCAGGCTGCATGCCGACGCTGGTCGGCTGGGCTGCGGTGACCAACTCGCTGAGCTGGGAACCGATCGTGCTGTTCCTGGTCATCTTCTTCTGGACGCCGCCGCACACCTGGGCACTCGCGATGCGCTACCGCGAGGACTACAAGGCCGCCGGAGTCCCGATGCTGCCGGTCATCGCGACCGAGGAGCAGGTCACCCGCCAGATGGTGGTGTACACCTGGCTCACGGTGCTGGCCTCGCTGGCGCTGATCCCGGCGACCGGTTACGTCTACACCGCGGTGGCCGTTCTGGCCGGTGGCTGGTTCATCAGCCGCGTGCACAAGCTGTACCGCGATACACGGCGCGGCGAAGAGATCACCCCGCTGAAGATCTTCCTGCAATCCAACGAGTACCTCGCGATCCTGTTCTGTGGTCTGGCGGTCGACGCCGTGCTCGGCCTGCAGCCGCTCATCGACAAGTTCTGAACGTCACGACCGGAGAACCGGTGCTCAGTCCGGGATGAGGACGGTCGAACCGGTGGTCGCGCGGGACTCCAGATCGCGATGCGCGTCGGCAGCATCGGCCAGCCGATACCGCTGCCCGACCCGGACATCGACCACCCCGGCGACGACGGCGTCGAAGAACTCACCCGCACGCCACCGCAGTTCGTCGGTGTCGGCGATGAAATGGGCGAGCGTCGGCCGCGTGACCGACAGCGATCCGGCGCCGTTGAGACGTTGCAGGTCGAAGGGGGGAACCGGCCCGCTGGCCGCCCCGAAGACCACGATTGTGCCGCGGATGCCGGTCGCCGCCAGCGATTGTTCGAAGGTGTCCGCACCCACACCGTCATAGGTCACCCGCACACCCGCGCCGCCGGTGATACCGCGAACCTCTTCGACCAGACGGTCGCCGTAGCGAAGCACATGGTCGGCGCCCGCCGCCCGCGACAGCGCTTCCTTGGCGTCGGAGGAGACGGTGGTGATGACAGTCAGGCCGCGCTGTTTCGCCAACTGGGTCAGCACCAGCCCGACCCCGCCTGCCCCGGCATGGATCAACACGGTCTCACCGGACCGGGGGTGGGCGCTGCCGTCGAGTAGATAGTGGGCGGTCAGGCCGCGCAGCAACGTCGAGCCGGCCGCGGCGTCGTCGACCCCGTCGGGGATCGGGACGACGCGAGCGGCGCGCACGGCGACCAGTTCGGCGTATCCGGCCGAGCCGTCGCACCAGCAGACCCGATCGCCGACCGCGACGCCCTCGACGGCGTCGCCGGTGGCCACCACCACGCCGGCCCCCTCCGAACCGGGGATATACGGGGTGGACGACGGGTACAGGCCGCGCCGGAAATAGGTGTCGATGAAGTTCACGCCGACCGCCGTGGTGCGGACGAGTACCTCGTCGGCACCTGGCACCGGGTCGTCGGCGGTGGTCTCGAGCAGAACATCGGGACCGCCGTGGCGGGTCACCTGAATGGCACGCATGTTCCCGTTGTACACGCCTGAACCGTCTCCCGACATCGGGTGGCCACTGATGCGGCGCCACGACTACCGGCCGGTATGCTGACCTCCATGAGTGAGCGCACCGCAGTCGACAGCAATGACCAGGAGCAGGGATCGTCCGGGCCGGCGTCGGCGCCCGCCGATGTCGTTGCCTCGGTGAAGAAGTTCGTCGCCCGCGAGGGTGGTTCGGCGACTGCGGTTCTGCAGGCCGTCGGTGCGGCAGGCGTGCGGATCACCCTGGTGGGTGCTCAGGGCGGCATCCTCGGTGACCGGGTCGTGGCCGATGTGTCGACCGCAGAGGCCGTCGTAGCGGCGGTCCCCGGTCTCGAGATCGGCGAGTGGGACCGCGAACTGACCTCGTCGGCGAATGTCGCGCCGTCGCACTACCGCAAGATGGCCGGGTGGGTCGCCAACCAGAAGCGATTCCCGAAGGCACGCAACTCCGCCATCCTCTGAGCCCATCCGCTGAGCGGCGAACCAGCCTCCGGCGGAGAGTGTCCGGCCCATCGAGTAGCCCGCAGGCCGTACGCGGGCTACTCGAACTGTTCGTGGGCTACTACTGGGCGGGCTGGGTAACCGATACCGGTTCGCCGGCTTCCGCAGTGTCGTCGTCAGTAGTGTCGTCGTCGTCAGCACTGTCGCCGTCTTCAGAAGTGTCGCCGTCTTCAGAAGTGTCGTTGCGACTGGCCGGTGCGAAGTCGATGACCAGCCACGTCGCACCGATCATCAGTAGGGCGCTGGCGAGCATGTGGGTGATGACCAGGGCCACGGGCAGCTCGGTCGCGTACTGCACACCGCCGACGATGCCCTGCAGGGTCAGCAATCCGGCGAACACGATGGTCGTCCGTCGCTGCGGCAGGCGCAGCGCGAGGACGAAGACCAGGAGTGCCAGCGCCAGGCCGACGAGGATGAAGACGGCGTCGGCGTGCAGCTGGGTGACCATACGCGGGTCCAGGCCGTTGCGTTTGGCGCCGTGGTCGCCCGAATGCGGACCCGATCCGGTCACCACGGTTCCGAGATAGATCGTCGCCCAACAGACCAGATACAACGCCCAGGCGAGCAGGCGGCCGACTCGATCGGCCCACTCGACCCGGACCGGTTGCGCGGCGCTGACCGCTCGCGTCCGGTAGACCAGCAGGGTGCCGCCCGAGACCAGCGCCATCGACAGCAGGAAGTGCAGGGCGACGACCCACGGGTTGAGGTCGGTCAGCACCGTGATGCCGCCGATGACGCCTTGGAACGGCACTCCGAGGGCGAGAACGGTGGCCAGCCGGCGATCGCCGCGGGTCGATTGCACACGGCGCCACACCGCCAGCCAGGTCGCGATCGCGATGACGGTGAGCACCCAGGTCAACATGCGGTTGCCGAATTCGATGACCCCGTGGATGCCCATCGCCTGGACCGGGGTGAACGAGTCGTCGGTGCAGCGGGGCCAGGTGGGGCAGCCGAGACCGGAGTCGGTCAGACGCACCGCACCGCCGGTGACCACCAAGGCGGTGTTGGCGGCGAGCAGGGCGATGGCCCATATATGCGTGAAGCGGCGTGTCGGGGAACCGAAGCCGGGCAACCGGTTGAACAGTCCTCGGATACCGCTGGCAGGGGTGGTCGGACCGGTCGCGGCGTCGTCGCGACGCGTCGGTGTCTGTGATGTCGTCATTCGAACCTGAACCACCTCACCGCGAGTGTGGCGCCGACAACGGCCCACACCAGCAAAATACCTACCCCGAAGAAGTCGATGCCCCCGTGCGACGCTCGATCGAGCGCCTCGGTGAGGGCGCCCGACGGGGTGCAGCGCGCAAACCACCACACGGCGTCGGGGATGCTCGAGCGCACAAGCGTGAGACTGCCGATGCCGACGAGCGCGAACCACAGCAGGTTCGCCAGCGCCAGGACGATCTCGGCTTTCAGGGTGCCGCCGAGTAGCAGGCCGAGCGTCGCGAAGCAGGCGGTGCCCAGCGCGATGATCACCGCGCCGATGGCAAGCCCGAGGAGGCTGGGACGCCAGCCGAAGGCGGCCCCGATCGCACCCAGGATGAGCGACTGCAGAATCACCACGGCCAGCACCGCGATGGATTTGCCCGCGATGATGCCCCAACGGGGGATCGGGGTGGCCCCGAGTCGTTTGAGCGCCCCGTATCGGCGGTCGAAACCGACGGCGATGGCCTGCCCGGTGAACGCCGTGGACATGATCGCGACGGTGAGAATGGCCGGCACGAAGTTGGCGGCACGTTCGGCGGTGCCCGATCCCAGCCCGGTGTCGACGGGCAGCAGACACAGACCGATCAGCAGCGTGATCGGGATGAACATCGTGAGCAACAACTGTTCGCCGTTGCGCAGGAGAAGTTTGAGTTCCAGCGCCGACTGGGCGGCGATCATGGTCACCAGGCGGGCCGGCTGCGGACGGGGTGCGAAGGTGCCGGGCGGGAAGAGTTCGCCTGCCTGGCGTCGGGTGCTGGTGGTGTCGGTCATGCGCGCAGGGCCCGTCCGGTCAGGTCGAGGAACACGTCTTCCAGGCTGCGGGTCTCCACGCGCAGGTCGGTGACCAGCACATCGATCTCGGCGCACCATGCGGTCAGGGTGGCGATCACCGCCGGTGTCACCTGGCCGGCGATCAGATAGTTGCCGGGAGTGGACTCACTGCAGCGGTAGCCCGACGGCAGCGTGGTTTGCAGCGACGTCAGGTCGAGTGCCCGCGGCGCGGTGAAACGGAGTTCGTTCTCGGCGCCGCGGCGGGTCAAGTCGGCGGGTGTGCCTGCCCCGACACACCGTCCGCTGTCGATGATGACGACCTGGTCCGCGAGTTCTTCGGCCTCGTCCATGAGATGGGTGGTCAGCAGGACGGAGACGCCGTCGGCGCGCAACCGGTCTACCAGTTCCCACACGACGAGGCGTGCGTGGGCGTCCAGTCCGGCGGTCGGTTCGTCGAGGAAGACCAGTTCGGGTCGGCCGACGATGGCGCAGGCCAGTGACAGGCGCTGCTGCTGGCCGCCGGAGAGCCGCCGGAAGGAGGTGCGCCGGACGCCGGACAATCCCAGCGCCTCGAGGAGCCAGTCCGGGTCGATCGGGTCGTCGGAGTAGGCGGCCACCAGGCGCAGCATCTCCTCGGCGCGGGCGCCGGGGTAGGCGCCGCCACCCTGCAGCATCACACCGATACGTCGGCGTAGCTGGTCGTTGTCGGTGCGCGGGTCGAGGCCGAGGACCTCGACGGTCCCGGCGTCGCGGGTGACGAATCCCTCGCAGATCTCGACGGTGGTGGTCTTGCCCGCACCGTTCGGGCCGAGCAGGGCGAGGATCTCGCCGCGACGCAGGTCGAGGTCGAGGCCGTCGACGGCGGTGCGATCGCCGTATCGCTTGATCAGGCCCCGGACGCTGAGAGCGACGTCGTCGGGTCGTGCCGACGGGACCGCGACGCGACGATCGGTCACCGGATCGTCGTTGTTCAGTCGCTCGGAAGTCGTGCCTCGCACACTGGTCAGACTAGGCGGTCGGGGGCCTCGGACGAAAAACGCGTGCTCGCCGGGTTCTCCTCGTCCGCGGGGGTGTCGGCGGCGGCGATCTCCGCTTGCCGACGTCGACGTCGACGCGTGAACGGATCTTCTTCGAAGAAGATGGCGGTCAGGACCGCCACCATGATGACGCCCGCCAGAACGCCTTGTGCGAGTACGACTCCGCTGGTGTTGGAACTGGTGGGCATCACGACGATCGCGATGATCGCCGACGCCGCGATCGTCAGCAGCCGGAACCAGGGGCGGGTCGCCCAGGCGGCCAGCGGGATGACCGCCCACAGCAGATACCAGGCCTGCACGAAGGGGAAGAGCAACACGATTGTGGCCATTGACACACCGAGGCCGCCGAGCGGGTGTAGCCGTCCGCCCAGGGTCGCCAGCATCCAGCGCAGCACGATGATCGCCGCTACCAGCTGGGCGAACGGGCGTGCCACCTCGAGGATCGCGTCGGTGTGGTCACCGAGACCGAGGAAGACGCCGACGTGGCCGGTACTCACCGACAGCAGGGTCGGCATGGACATCCACGACCGGACGATCTCACCGGTCGTCAGCGTGCCGGTCCAGCCGAAGCCGAGTCCGGTACCGAGGCAGATCACGACGGTGACGACGCCCAGCACGATGGCGTAGAACGCCGCCGATGCGCACAGCGCCCCGACGGTCCTACTCGACCGTTGCCACCATTGCCGGATGGGCGCGTGCCGAAGTGCGGGCAGGGTGGCGCCCCAGCGCATGGCCAGGGCGATCCCGACGAAGCCCAGGGCGAGAACCGCGGTGAACTTGACCATCGCCGAGGCGGACAAGATTGCCGCGCCGCCGATCAGGATCCAGCCGCTGCGGCTGGGCATGAAGGTGCCCGGCTTCCGGAGTCGGTCGCTTCCGTAGATCGCGCGGAAGCTGAACTCCAGGCCGACCAGCATCATGCCGAGCATGAGCGCCTCGTTGTGGATGCCGCCGACCAGATGCAGGATCAGGATCGGATTCATGGCACCGAGCCAGATCGCGGCCACCGACGAGACACCGCAGCGCCGGGCCAGCCGGGGCAGTGCCCACACGATCAGGGCCACCCCCACGAGCGCGATGAGGCGGTGTAGGAAGATCGCGGCCGTGATGTTACTGCCGGTGACGGCCGTGACACCCTCGCCGATCCACAGGAACAGCGGGCCGTAGGGGGCCGGGGTGTCGCGCCACAGATTGGGTACCGATCGGGTCAGGATGTGTTCGACCCCGAGTCCGCGGACCGGGCTCACCGAGTAGGGGTCCTGGCCCTGATAGGCGATCGCGCTCTGTGCGAGGTACGAGTACACGTCCTTGCTGAGCAGTGGTGGCGCCAGCACGATGGGCGTGATCCACAGGAGCAGGGTGCGGTCGGCCTGGCCGCGACTCATCCGCCGTTCGGGACTACGGCCTTGACGTACCTCTACCGACAGCCGCCCGATCGCGAATCTGCCCAGCAGGAGCCAGGCCACCACGAGGGTGATGGTGCCGCCGATGGACAGGGCCAGTGCGGTCCCGAACATCCGGGACGGCAGGGAGAGGACACGCATACCGGCGACCGGGTTCTGCAACACCGGGATGGCGCCGGTGCCGAGCGAGCCGATCAGGATCAAGACCGATCCGGTGGCGCCGAACAGTTTGATACGACGGAGGCGGCGGGACTCTTCGGCGTTGAGCGGGCCTACCTCACGCTCGTCGTCGTGGAGACGTGCAACGGTCTTGCCGTAATCGCCGGGCCGGTCGGTCGCGTCGTCGTCGGTGGCGGCCGGTGTGGACTTGCTCAGTCCGAAGTAGTCCAGCGTCCGCCGCAGGACTGTGGTTTCGGGCACAGGGAGACTCTAATCGGCGCAGAACAGAAAGCCGACATCGCCCTGCGACGCGTCGTCGGATTCGATGGGTGGAGTGTGGATAAGGGCACCCTTGCTGGATCGGCGGAATCAATTACGACACACTTGTGTTGTGAAAACCATGCGGACCGACGATGCGCTACCCACTGGCGTGGGTACCCGCATGTCGAATTCCGCCGAGAATGCGGCCGCCGATCCCGGCGCGGCGATCAATCACGACGGTCAGACCCGTGCTGCCGTGGTGACTCTGCTCGTCGAGGACGGCCCGCTGACCGCCGGTGAGATCGCCGAGCGGCTCGGGATCTCCGCTGCCGGGGTGCGTCGCCACCTGGAGGCGCTGGTCGATGCGGGTGACGTGGAGACGTCGTCGTCGGGGTTCGGCCAGCGTGGCCGTGGCCGGCCGGCGAAGTGGTTCCAGTTGACCGCGCGAGGCCGGGGCAAATTGCGTCACGCGTACGACGACCTGGCCGGCGCGGCGATGCGGAAGCTTCGCGACGTTGCCGGTGAGGACGCCGTCTACGAGTTCGCCCGGGAACGGGTGGAACGCATCGTCGCCGGCGTCGAGCCCTCCGACGGCACCGGGGACGTGGCCGCGACGGTGGGTCAGATCGCCGACGCACTGACCGTCGCCGGGTACTCGGCGAACACCCGCGAGGTGGGTACCGGCGTCCAGATCTGCCAGCACCACTGCCCGGTCGCCCACGTGGCGACGGAGTTTCCGGAGCTGTGCGAAGCCGAGACCGAGGTCTTCACCGAACTTCTCGGCACCCACGTCCAGCGGCTGGCGACCATCGCCAACGGCGACTGCGCCTGCACCACCCACGTACCGCTACACCCGGCGATGCCACCGGTCGGTGGTGCGCCGACTCCCGGCCCCGACACGGGGACGGACCAGCACGACCGGCCCGAGCGCGACACGCAGCCCGCGTCCGCTCGACTCCCGAAACCCCAGCAGGGGACGACCCGAAAGGTCTCGCGATGACAGTCACCGATCCCACCGTGACGAACCCGCGCGACGGCGCGCCGAAGCCGGCCGCGCTGTCGCAGGAGGAAACGATCGCCTCGCTCGGCAACTACGGCTACGGCTGGTCGGATTCCGACGTCGCCGGCGCCAGTGCGCAGCGTGGCCTGTCCGAGGCGGTCGTCACCGACATCTCCGGCAAGAAGAATGAGCCGGAATGGATGCTGGAGCAGCGCCTGAAGGCGCTCAAGATCTTCGATCGCAAGCCGATGCCGCACTGGGGTGGCGAACTCGACGGCATCGACTTCGACAACATCAAGTACTTCGTGCGGTCCACCGAGAAGCAGGCCGCGACCTGGGACGAGTTGCCCGAGGACATCAAGAACACCTACGACCGGCTGGGCATCCCGGAGGCCGAGAAGCAGCGGCTGGTCGCCGGTGTCGCGGCGCAGTACGAGTCCGAGGTCGTCTACCACCAGATCCGTGAGGACCTGGAGCAGCAGGGCGTCATCTTCCTCGACACCGACACCGGTCTCAAGGAGCATCCGGAGATCTTCCAGGAGTACTTCGGTTCGGTGATTCCGGCTGGCGACAACAAGTTCTCCGCGCTGAACACCGCCGTGTGGTCCGGCGGCTCGTTCATCTATGTCCCGCCGGGTGTGCACGTCGATATCCCGCTGCAGGCCTACTTCCGGATCAACACCGAGAACATGGGTCAGTTCGAGCGGACGCTGATCATCGTCGACGAGGGTGCGTACGTGCATTACGTCGAGGGCTGTACCGCACCGATCTACAAGACCGACTCGCTCCATTCCGCGGTCGTCGAGATCATCGTGAAGAAGGGCGGCCGCTGCCGCTACACCACCATCCAGAACTGGTCGAACAACGTCTACAACCTGGTCACCAAGCGTGCCAAGGCCGAGGCGGGCGCCACCATGGAGTGGATCGACGGCAACATCGGTTCCAAGGTGACCATGAAGTACCCGGCCGTCTGGCTGACCGGTGAGCACGCCAAGGGCGAGGTGCTCTCGGTGGCGTTCGCCGGGGAGGGACAGCATCAGGACACCGGCTCGAAGATGGTCCACCTGGCACCCAACACCTCGAGCAACATCGTGTCGAAGTCGGTCGCCCGTGGTGGCGGTCGCGCCTCCTACCGTGGCCTGATCAAGATCAACCCGGGTGCACACGGAAGCCGTTCGACGGTGAAGTGTGATGCGCTGCTGGTCGACACGATCTCGCGCAGTGACACCTACCCGTACGTCGACATCCGCGAGGACGACGTGACGATGGGCCACGAGGCCACCGTCTCCAAGGTCTCCGACGATCAGCTGTTCTACCTGATGAGCCGCGGTCTGACCGAGGATGAGGCGATGGCGATGGTGGTGCGTGGCTTCGTCGAGCCGATCGCCAAGGAACTGCCGATGGAATACGCGCTCGAGCTCAACCGGCTGATCGAACTCCAGATGGAAGGAGCTGTCGGCTGATGGCTGACCCCACACTCCCGGCGCCCGGCGCCGCCGCTCTCGCTGTCAACAAGGGCGAGATGTTCACCTCCTTCGATGTCGAGGCCTTCGAGGTCCCGGCTCCGCGCGAGGAGGCTTGGCGGTTCACGCCGTTCCGCCGCCTGCGTGGTCTGCACGACGGTTCCGCGGTGCGCAGCGGTGACGCGCGGGTCGTCGTCGAGGGTGTCACCGACGGGGTCACCGTCGACACCGTCGGACGCGACGACGAACGACTCGGCCAGGGCGGTGTTCCGTTCGATCGGGTCGCGGCACAGGCATACTCGTCGTTCACCCAGGCCACCGTCGTGACCGTCGCCAAGGAGACCGAGCTCGCCGAGCCGGTGATCGTTCGGATCGACGGACCGGGCGTCGGCGAGGTGGCTTTCGGTCATCTGCAGATCCGGCTCGAAGCCTTTGCCCGCGCGGTCGTCGTCATCGACCAGAAGGGCAGCGGCACCTTCGCCGAGAACATCGAGTTCGTCGTCGGGGACCAGGCGTCGCTGACCGTCGTCAACGTCCACGACTGGGCCGACGACACCGTGCACGTGGCCGCCCATCACATCCGGGTCGGACGTGACGCGGTGGTCCGCCACTTCGCGATCAGCCTGGGCGGCGACCTGGTCCGTCTGTCGCCGGTGGTGCATTACGACGCGCCGGGTGGCGACGTCGAACTGTGGGGTCTGTACTTCGCCGACGCCGGCCAGCACCTCGAGCAGCGTCTCCTCGTCGATCACAGCCAACCGAACTGCCGTTCCAACGTCGTCTACAAGGGCGCACTGCAGGGCGACAATTCCGGTGACCGCAGCCGCGAGGCGCACACCGTGTGGATCGGCGACGTGCTGATCCGTCCGGCCGCCGAGGGCACCGACACCTTCGAGCTCAATCGCAACCTCGTCCTGACCGATGGTGCGCGCGCCGATTCGGTGCCGAACCTGGAGATCGAGACGGGCGAGATCGTCGGCGCCGGGCACGCCAGTGCCACCGGACGTTTCGACGACGAGCAGCTCTTCTACCTACAGGCGCGCGGTATCCCCGAGGATCAGGCCCGCCGCCTGGTCATCCGTGGCTTCTTCGGCGAGGTCATCGCCAAGATCTCGGTACCCGAACTTCGCGAGCGCCTCGAGGCGGCCATCGAGGCCGAACTCGAGAACGCCGGCGCCTGACGCCCACACCACCACAGCCCACCAGCTAGTACGAGGAACCAAACGTGACCACACTCGAAATCCGCGACCTGCACGTGAATGTCGCCCAGTCCGACTCCGAAGCGGAACCCATCAACATCCTCAAGGGTGTCGATCTGACCGTGAAGTCGGGGGAGACGCACGCCATCATGGGGCCGAACGGGTCGGGCAAGTCGACGCTGTCCTACGCCATCGCCGGCCATCCGAAGTATGAGGTCACCCAGGGGACGATCACCCTCGATGGTGAAGACGTACTGGAGATGAGTGTCGACGAGCGGGCGCGCGCCGGACTGTTCCTGGCGATGCAGTATCCGGTCGAGGTGCCCGGTGTCTCGATGTCGAACTTCCTGCGCACCGCGGCCACCGCCGTGCGTGGCGAGGCGCCGAAGCTGCGTCACTGGGTCAAGGAGACCAAGGAGGCGATGAGCGCGCTGGAGATCGATCCGGCCTTCGGTGAGCGCAGCGTCAACGAGGGATTCTCCGGCGGTGAGAAGAAGCGGCACGAGATCCTTCAGCTCGACCTGCTCAAGCCGCGGATCGCGATCCTCGACGAGACCGACTCTGGTCTCGACGTCGACGCGCTGCGCGTCGTCTCCGAGGGTGTGAACCGCTACAAGGAGCGCGAGAACGGCGGCATCCTGCTGATCACGCACTACACGCGGATCCTGCGCTACATCAAGCCCGATTTCGTGCACGTCTTCGTCAACGGGCGAGTCGTCGAGTCGGCGGGACCCGAACTCGCCGACGAACTCGAGGAGAACGGCTACGTGCGGTTCACCTCGGCCGCCAAGGCGGGCTGAGTCCACTTCCGGGACGACCATCGAAGGAGGTGTCGTCGGTGACACTCTCATCGCAGACGACCTCAGCGTCATCGAGTATCGCAGCGTCATCGAGTATCGCAGCGTCATCGAGCACCGCAACCTCATTGAGCGCAGTGGGGTCGGCGGGCGGTTTCGACGTCGAGGCCATCCGTGCCGACTTCCCGATCCTGTCGCGCACCGTGCGTGACTCGAAGCCGTTGGTGTATCTCGATTCGGGGGCCACCTCGCAACGGCCGGTCCAGGTGCTGGACGCGGAGCGGGAGTTCCTGACCACCCACAATGCGGCGGTCCATCGTGGTGCGCATCAGCTGGCCGAGGAGGCCACCGATGCCTTCGAGGACGCCCGCGAGACCATCGCGCGCTTCGTCGGTGTCGGTGCCGATGAGTTGGTCTTCACCAAGAACGCCACCGAGTCGCTGAATCTGGTCGCCTACACGCTCGGCGACGACCGCAGCGCGGACCTTCTCGGCGGCAAGCCGTTGGGCGCCGGCGACACGATCGTCATCAGCGAACTCGAGCATCACGCGAATCTCGTCCCGTGGCAGGAGCTCTCGCGCCGCACGGGGGCCACGCTGCGTTGGTATGCGGTGACTGAGGACGGTCGCGTCGATCTCGACTCGCTGGAACTCGACGACACCGTCAAGATCGTGTCGCTGACCCACCAGTCCAATGTGACCGGCGCGGTCCTCGACGTCCCCGAGGTGGTTCGACGGGCGCGGGCGGTCGGTGCACTGGTGGTGCTCGACGCCTGCCAGTCGGTGCCGCATATGGCGGTCGACTTCGCTGCCCTGGGTGTCGATTTCGCGGCCTTCTCCGGGCACAAGATGTTCGGTCCGTCGGGTGTCGGCGCACTCTACGGTCGTGCCGAACTGCTCGCCGCGCTGCCGCCGTTCATCACCGGCGGGTCGATGATCGAGACCGTCACCATGGAGGGTTCGACCTACGCACCTCCGCCGCAGCGTTTCGAAGCAGGCGTGCCGATGACCTCGCAGGCGGTCGGGCTCGGCGCCGCGGTGCGGTATCTGTCGGCGCTCGGCATGGATGCGGTTGCCGCACACGAACATTCGTTGGTCGATTATGCGTTGGAGCGGCTGACTGCGATCGATGGTCTGCGGATCGTCGGGCCGACCACCACCGAGAACCGTGGTGGTGCGGTGTCTTTCCTCGTGGACGGCATTCACGCCCACGATCTGGGGCAGATCCTCGACGACGCGGGTGTCGCGATCCGGGTCGGGCACCATTGTGCGTGGCCGCTGCATCGCCGGTTCGGCGTCGCGGCCACCGCGCGGGCCTCTTTCGCGGCCTACAACACCCTGGCCGAGGTCGATGCGCTGGCGGAGGGAATCGTTGCCGCGCAACGCTTCTTCGGGACGGTCTGACCCATGCGTATGGAGCAGATGTACCAGGACGTGATCCTGGACCACTACAAACATCCGCACGGTCGAGGTCTTCGTGAGCCCTTCGGCGCGGAGGTTCACCACGTCAATCCGACATGTGGCGACGAGGTGACGCTGCGCGTCGCGCTATCCGACGACGGGCACACCGTCGCCGACATCTCCTATGACGGGCAGGGTTGCTCGATCTCGCAGGCGTCCACATCGGTGCTCTTCGATCAGCTTGTTGGTGCAGATGTTGATGATGCGATGGCGATGCTCGACTCGTTCTCGGCGATGATGACCTCGCGCGGCAAGGACACCGGAGACGAGGATCTGATCGGTGACGGCATCGCGTTCAGCGGTGTCAGTAAGTATCCGGCCCGGGTCAAATGTGCGCTGCTCGGCTGGATGGCATTCAAGGACGCCTTGGCCCAGACGGTGGGTGATACCGCTGCCGGTGTCACCCACGGTGTCCGAACACAAGACGCTCGAACAGAAGCGGAGTCAGCATGAGTGAGACAACCCAGACCCCCGACGAGGCGATCGTCGACGCCCAGGCCGGTCCGTCGACCTCGCTGCCCGCCCTCGACGATGTCGAAGAGGCCATGCGGGACGTCGTCGACCCGGAACTCGGCATCAACGTCGTCGACCTCGGCCTGGTCTACGGCATCGAGATCACTGACGACGCCGTCGCCAAGATCGACATGACGCTCACGTCGGCGGCCTGTCCGTTGACCGACGTCATCGAGGATCAGACGCGTAGCGCGCTGGTCACCACCGGACTGTGCACCGACATGGAGATCAACTGGGTGTGGCTGCCGCCGTGGGGTCCGGACAAGATCACCGACGACGGCCGTGAACAGCTGCGCGCGTTGGGATTCACGGTCTGACGGACCCGTCTGAAGGCAGCGTGGTGTCGGTTCAGCGTGGTCGGGTGAGTACGGTCTGACCGGTCGCCGGGTTGTGCCAGCTCACGGTGCGGTCACGGTGCATCGTCGGTATCCACAATCCGAGATGTTTGCGGTGATGGTCCGGAGTGCACAGCGGGATCAGGTTGCCGGCGACCGTCCAACCACCGAGTTCGGGGTTGTCGTGGTCGAAGGGGACAAGGTGATCGAGTTGGCAGTCGTCGGCGGCGCGTCCACACATGGGGTAGCGGCAGATCCGGTCGGTGGCGATGATCTGTGCGCGCATACGCGGTGACGGTCGATAGGACAGTGCGCCTGGTGGTGCGGTCCGATATCCGCCGTGGCCGGTCGGGTCGAGCACCGGGGCCAACTGGGAATCCGGGATGAATAATCCCGACACTTCGGAAATTGTGCTCTGCGACATCGCGATCGGGCTGACGATCCCGAGATCGGCGATCTCGTCGGCGTGTGCCGGATCGAGCGCACCGTAGCCGAGCAGGTGCGGTACCTCGATGCCGGTGGGATCGGTGACGACGGTCAACGGCGACGTGACCGCGTCAGAGTCGATTGCAGACTCGGTCTGCGCCGGAGCATCGCTGGCGGTGTCGGTATCACTGTTGGCGTCGGTATCACTGTTGGTGTGGTCCGTATCGTGCGGTGCGGCAATATGTTTCGGGCAGTCTGCTCGTCCGCATTCGCAGCTCAGCCGTGCGCCGGGTAGCCCGTGAAGTTCGGCCAGTGCGACGACACGGCGGCGTCCGAGTGGGCGTGGATCGGCCGGACACACTCGGTCGGCGACCAGTGCGGCAATCTTCTTGCACAGCCAAAGGCCGTGTTCGGCGGGGACGGTGGCGTCGATGTCGGTGTGGCCGTGGGCTTCATCGCGGATGATGACGTTCTGGTGACGTTCGGCGAAGTCCTCGCGCGCGTCGGTGGCCTTGTCGGGGTCGAGGGTGATGACGAGTTCGCTGAGCTGGTCGCGCAACACCCGGTCGGCGGTGTAACGCTCGGCCAGATCCAGAGCGACGGTCTGCGCACCCTCGCGCACATCGGCGTCGAGCAGCATGAGGGCATTGGCGATCAACACGATTCGGGACAGCGCATGGTCGCCGGCCAGGAACGACAGGCGAATCTCGGGGAGGTCGGTCAGCCGATCGGCCAGATCGATCCATTTCGAGGCCTGGGTGCGGGAGATCTTCAGTTGCAGCGAGACTTCGGCGACGGCGACTTTGAGTGCGGAGTCGGCGATGTGCCGGTCGACCACCGTGCTTCGCCGGTCGCCGGTGAGGAACTGCTCATGGATGTCGCGGCCGATCTGATAGGCGCACAGGACCATTCGAGCTTCAGCCTGACGCGCGACGCGTTGGGCGGCGCGGGCGGTGTCGGCGACCTCCGATGATCGCATGGTCGAGAGAAGACGGTCATCGGTGACCGGATGGATATAAGTCAAGGTCTGGATCACGTCCCGCTTCACCCCCTCGCGCTGTGACTGTGACCACACTCTATCGCGGGGTACCGACAAGAATCAGTCGTCCGTGGCGGGGTTGATGCGCCGCGCGGGTGCCGTCCGATATCACTCGTCGAGCTGACATATCCACCATATGATCGCAACGACTGCTCCGATCAACACCATTGCGCTGGCCAAGTACGCCACACCGCTGAATGCGAGGCCTGACGCAACAGCGTGGATTCCGAGATAACTCAGGAAGGCGCCGGCCGCGAGCATTGCCAGAAGCACGACCAATACCTGCTTGCTATACGGGCTCTTGGCGAAGAAGAGCATCTTCTCATTCCTCTTCCATTTGCTCTGCCGTTGGTACCAGGCTCCAACCAGTCGTTGCGTATCGGGCCGACCGACCTGCTTGTTCTGCCATTTGACCTGGGCGACAGCGCCGGTTGCCACGACATCGACCCCGCCATCGGCGGCGTCATTGGTCTTCTCCGCATTTGCAAATGGATGTCACATCTTCCACACACCGACGAGTTCGAGCGAAAGTCGGCTAGTCAGATGAATCTGATTGTGGGCCGTGAAGTCCGATCCCGCAACCGATCTCGATTCGCACGAGGCCTGCTGTCACAGTGGATTCGTGGCACGCTGGAGTCATGACCGATCCCGATCGCCGGTTCCGACGGGTCCGCCGATGGCGGCCGCCGGTCGGGGAGTCGCGGGTGGAGAAGATGATCCGCGAGGCCACCGAGCGCGGGGACTTCGACAATCTGCCGGGGATGGGTCGGCCGCTGGATTTGTCGGGACTCGACGATCCCGACTGGTGGGCGAAGCAGAAGATTCGTGACGAGAATCTGGATTCGTCGGCCCTGCTGCCGCCCACCCTGCAACTGCGCAAGGAGCGGGAGTCGTTCCCGGAATCGTTGCGGGAGTTCCACGATGAGGATGCCGTCCGCGCCATCCTGGCTGACTTCAATACCCGTGTGAAGCAGGACCGGCTGCGTCCGACGCTCGGTCCCGCGTCGCATCTGATCGCGCGGACCGTCGACGTCGAGGAGATGATCGCCCGGTGGCGAGAGCTTCGTTAGCCGCCGGGTATTGCGGCGCGGGCCAGCGTCCATCTCGTTGCCATGTCGGTGTGCATCATGGTGCGCGCCATCGCGGCGCCGACACCGGCAACATCGGTGCGGCTGGACAGGTAGGTGCGCTGAACGTCGACGGGCAATCCGAAGAAGGTGCCGAAGAAGCCCGCGGTGGCGTCCGGCCCCATCCGTAGCAGCGCTCGGGAACCGATGTGGCGCAGACGATGTACCGTGCGGGCCGCGGCCGGCCAGAGCACGCCGCGCGGGTCGGCACCGGCGGACAGGGCCGTGGCGACCTCGTCGGCCACCGACAGGGACGCCGCCACGCTGTAGCCGGTGGCCGGGTGCATCAGACCGGCACGCGCACCGAACAGTAGTGGACTCGCGCGCCATGGATGCGGCGTCGTACCGGTCACCCGGAAGGACACCCGCTCGATGGCATCGGTGTCGGCGGGGAGTATCCCGAATCCGTCGAGGCGGCGGAACAGTCGCTCGCGCAGCATATTCGGGGACGGTGCCGGATCGCCGATGAGGCATGTCTCCTCCAGCAGCACCCGGCCATCGCCGAGTGGCACCGCGTACAGGAAGGTGTCGGGGCGATCGGCGGTGGATGCGGGGCGCCAGTCCATCAGTATCGCGGGGGCGCCGTCGAGTACGGGGGCCGCCGACGACTCGGCAACCATCACTCCGAAGGCGGTCTGTCGGGGCCCGGCCCCGGACGTCCCGCGCGCATCGATGACGACCCCGGTCAGCACCCGACCATCGTCGAGGGTCACCCGACGGTCATCCACCCGCACGGCTCGCGCGGTGACGTGCCGGATCCGCGGGGAATGCAGGCTGGTGGCCAGCGCGGCCGAGTCGAAGATGGAGTAGCCGCGAGGGACATCGGTTCCCTGCGTGCTGGTGTACACGCGAACCCCGGCGGTCTGGGCGGCGATCGTGCCCGCGTCCAGCCACTCGGGCAGTTCGTCGGTCCAGCAGCCGTAGGTCGCCGACCATGGGCGAGCGGCATGCGGATCGACGAGGGTGACGTCGACGTCGCGGACCGCCAGCCGCGCCGCGAGGGCACGACCGGCGGGTCCGGCGCCGACGACGATCACGTCGGACATCACCGTGGAAGTGGGCTACATGCTGCCGGTGGACAGCAGGCCGCCGTCGACAGCCAGACATTCACCGGTGATCCAGGCGGATTCGTCGCCGGCCAAGAATGCTGCCGCGCGAGCGATGTCCTCGGTCTCGCCCAGACGGCCGAGCGGATAGCCCGCGATCGCCCGTTGCTCGTTGTCACCGGCGATGAGGTCCTTGGCGAACTTGGTGCGCACGATGGCCGGGGCGATGGCATTGACCCGGATCTTGTTTGGGCCCAGCTCCCAGGCGAGTTCTGCGGTCAGCCGGATCATGGCCGCCTTAGACGCGCCATAGGCGGCGATGACACCGGTCGAGCGGATACCCGCCACCGAGGCGATGTTCACCACCGAGCCGCCGTTGTCCTTCATGCCGGCGCGGAAGGCCTCCTGGATGAAACCGAGTGCGGCCACCACGTTGGTATCGAAGATCTTGCGCACGGCACCCAGATCGGCGTCCATCAACGGTCCGAAGACCGGGTTGATGCCGGTGTTGTTGATCAGGATGTCGATGCCACCACCGTTGGTGACGGTCGCCGCGACGGCCTCGGCACGGTGGGCCTCGTCGCCGGTGTTGCCGGGGCACGCGGTGACCGTGGCGCCGGGCACCGCCGTGCGGATCTCCTCGGCGGCGGCGGTCAGCGGCTCGGGCTTGCGTCCGGTGATCACCACCGCCGCACCGCGGCGCGCCAGTTCGGTGGCGATACCCAGCCCGATGCCGCGACTCGCGCCGGTCACCAGGGCGGACTTGCCGGTCAGATCGGATGTACTCGGAAAACCTGTGGATTGCGTCACGCTGCCACGATATCGGCCGAGGCCCGGGCGTCGCGGCGGGTCCGGTGCGAAATCGGCCCCGAATCCGCAGGTAGACTCAAACGCCGTGATCACCGCGACAGACCTTGAGGTTCGGGCGGGTGCGCGGACTCTGCTGTCGGCCCCCGGCGATGCCCTGCGTATTCAGCCCGGCGACCGGATCGGCCTCGTCGGCCGCAACGGCGCGGGGAAGACGACCACCCTGCGCATCCTGGCCGGCGAGACCGAACCCTATGCGGGCACGGTCCGTCGCTCCGGTGACCTCGGATACCTGCCGCAGGATCCCAAGGAGGGCGACCTCGACGTCCTGGCCAAGGACCGGGTCCTCTCCGCGCGTGGACTCGACGAGATCCTGCGCGACATGGAGAAGCAGCAAGGGGTGATGGCCGAGGCTGCCGATGACCGCACCCGCGACAAGGCGATCGCGAAGTACGGCCGCCTCGAGGAACGCTTCGCCGCGCTCGGCGGCTACGTCGCCGAATCCGAGGCCGCCCGCATCTGCCACAGCCTGGGCCTGCCCGACCGTGTCCTCGCGCAGCCCCTGCGCACCCTGTCCGGCGGTCAGCGTCGACGTATCGAGCTGGCACGAATCCTGTTCGCGGCCTCCGACGACGCGGGAAAGTCGTCGACGACGCTGCTCCTCGACGAGCCGACCAACCACCTCGACGCCGACTCCATCACCTGGCTGCGCGGCTTCCTGCAGAACCACGAGGGCGGCCTGGTGGTGATCAGCCACGACGTCGACCTGCTCGCCGACGTGGTCAACCGGGTGTGGTTCCTCGACGCCGTGCGTGGCGAGGCCGACATCTACAACATGGGCTGGAAGCGCTATCTGGATGCGCGTGCCACCGACGAACAGCGTCGTCGCCGCGAGCGGGCCAACGCCGAGAAGAAGGCGTCGGCGTTACGCAGCCAGGCCGCCAAGCTGGGCGCAAAGGCGACCAAGGCGACGGCCGCGCAGAACATGCTCAAACGCGCCGACCGCATGCTCTCCGAACTCGACGACGAGCGGGTGGCCGACCGCACCGCGAAGATCCGCTTCCCCGAACCCGCCGCCTGCGGCAAGACACCGATGATGGCGAGCGGGCTGGGCAAGAGCTACGGCTCGCTGGAGATCTTCACCGGCGTCGACCTGGCCATCGACAAGGGCAGCCGGGTCGTGGTCCTCGGCCTCAACGGCGCCGGCAAGACGACGCTACTGAAAGTACTTGCGGGCGTGGAGAAGCCGGAGACCGGAACCCTCGAACCCGGTTACGGACTCAAGATCGGCTATTTCGCGCAGGAACACGACACCCTCGACGACGACGCGTCGGTGTGGGAGAACATCCGACACGCCGCGCCGGACGCGGGGGAGCAGGATCTGCGCGGACTCCTCGGCGCCTTCATGTTCACCGGTCCGCAGCTCGACCAGCCTGCGGGCACCCTGTCCGGTGGTGAGAAGACCCGTCTGACCCTGGCCGGGCTGGTGTCGTCGGCGGCCAACGTGTTGCTGCTGGACGAACCGACCAACAACCTCGATCCGGTGTCGCGCGAGCAGGTGCTCGACGCACTGCGCTCCTACACCGGCGCCGTGGTGCTGGTGACCCACGACCCCGGTGCCGCCGCCGCACTCGACCCGCAACGGGTCATCCTGCTGCCCGACGGCACCGAGGACCATTGGTCAGACGAGTACCAGGAACTCATCGAACTCGCCTGAGTCCGGTTGGCGCGGGCAACTGGCCGGTTCAGGAGACCGTCTGCGGCCAGTACTTCTTTCGCAGTTCACCCTTGACGAGTTTGCCGGTGGGCGTGCGGGGCAGGTCGTCGACGAAGTCGACCGACCGCGGGGTCTTGTACGCGGCGATCTGCTCGCGCGTGTACGCCAATAGTTCGTCGGCGAGTTCATCCGACGGCAGCGCACCGTCGGCGAGTTGGACGCACGCCTTGGCGACCTCGCCGAGATCGGCATCGGGGACGCCGATCACGGCGACGTCGAAGACGGCCGGGTGGTTGATCAGGACGTTCTCGGCTTCCTGCGGATAGATGTTCACTCCGCCGGAGATGATCATGAATGCCTTGCGGTCGGTGAGATACAGGTACCCGTCGGCGTCGACATACCCGACATCGCCTGACGTGGACCAGTTCTCGTGGGCCGGATGCTGCGCCTTGCGGGTCTTCTCCGGGTCGTTGTGATATTCGAAAGCCACGAACTCGCGCTCGAAGTAGACCAGCCCGACCTCGCCGGTCGGTAGTTCGGCGCCGTCCTCGTCGCAGATATGCACGACACCCAGCAACGGTTTACCGACCGACCCGGGATGATCGAGTGCTTCCTGTGGGCCGATGAAGGTGGCGCCGGCCGCCTCGGTGGAGGCGTAATACTCGTGAATGACCGGACCCCACCATTCGATCATGGCGCGTTTCACCTCGACCGGACACGGTGCGGCCGCGTGCACCGCGAGCCGCAGGCTGCTCAGGTCGTAGCGGTTGCGGACCTCCTCGGGCAGCTTGAGCAGGCGGATGAACATCGTCGGCACCCACTGGCTGTGGGTGGCGCCGTACTTCTCGATCGCCGCGAGTGCGGTCTCCGGTTCGAAGCGGTCGAGGAAGACGACGGTGCCGCCCGTCGAGTTGGTGACGCCGCAATAGCGCAGCGGCGCAGCGTGATATAGCGGCGCGGGGGAGAGGTAGACGGTATCGGTGTCGAAGCCGTACATAGGTCCGAAGATGGCGGTGTAGGTGTCGGGGATCTCGTCGACCTGCCCGTCCGGGCGTGGTGTCTTGATGCCCTTCGGTCGTCCGGTGGTTCCCGACGAGTAGAGCATGTCGGTTCCGCGCGGCTGATCGGCGCGTTTGGCGTCCGATGCCTCGGCGAGGACGACGTCGTAGTCGGCGAAACCGTCGATCTTCCCGTTCCAGGCGATGCGATGTCCTTCGGTGGCCAGCGCGTCGATCTGACCGGCCTGGGCGACGGTGTCGGCGATCGTCGCGTCGGCGAACAGCACCTGTGCCGCGCAGTCGGTGAGGATGTAGTTGGTCTCTGCGGCGGTGAGATGGTGGTTGATCGCCGTGACGTACAGGCCACTGCGCAGGGCCGCCCAGTACACCTCGAACATGTGCAGGCTGTTGGTCGAGATCATCGCGATGCAGTCGCCGGGGCGCAGGCCGAGCGCCTCCAGGTGGTTGGCCAGTCGCGTCGAATTCTCGTCGAGCTGGCGGTAGGTCAGCTGTTCGCCGGTCGCCGCGGCGATGACCGCGGGCTTGTCGGGAGTGGTGGCGGCAAAGACTCCTGGGAACAACTGAACTCCTTGATAGTGACGGGGAACACTCAGCGCCGAGCCTATACCGATCGAACGCTCGTGAGAGGGAGATCGCGTTTCCCCCTCACGAGCGGCGACGAGCGGGTCAGTGCGAAGCCAGAAAGCGATCCATGGTTCGCTCGGCGAGGGCCGAGATGGTCAGTGACGGATTGACCAGGCCCACCGCACCAGGCGCGAACGCGCCGTCGACAACGTACAGATTGTCGTAGCCCGCGACAGCTCCGTCCACGTCGGCGGTGCGGTTGATGACGACCCCGCCGAGACCGTGATACGTACTGGCAGAGCCGAATCCGACGGCCCGAGAATAGATGGGAATGCCACCTGGGCGACCGTGGCGGAGTTCGGCACGCTGCCGGAAACGCTCGGCGAAGGCGGCTCCACGACGGTCGAGGTCGTTGCCCTCGGGGAACGGGTAGTTCAGCACGGCGGACCGGGTGGTCCGATCGAAGTCGACGCTGCCGCGCTCCTCGGTGTGGACCTGGATCAGGTTGGTGGTGGCAGCCCGGCCGAGCGGTGCCGGTAGCGGCGTGGAGTGGTAGACCATCGACACGGGTCCGCCTGGCATGTCGTCCTCGTAGACGCGTCCGAATCCGGGTCCACCCTGCTGCGTCCCGAGTCATCGGAGAGGGCGGTGCGTGCGGTGAGGAAGTCGCCGTTCGCGCCGAAACCCGCACCGATCTTCGTGGACAGCCGGGGTAGCGTGCCGGTCGCGCGTGCCTCGACGAGCATTCGGGTCGTATGGAACGACCCGGCGGCCATGAAGAGGAAGTCGGCTTCGGAGCGCACGATTCGGACGGTGCGGTGCTGGTCGTCGATAACCCGGGCAGTGACGACGAATCCTGGTCGCCGCGACCGTGGTCGGATCTCGAAGACCTCGTGCATCGGTTTGATGGTGACGTGGCCGGTGCGCTCGGCGGCGGGCAGGTAGTTGCGGTCCACCGAGTTCTTCGCGCCGCTGTTGACGCCGAAGCCGAGTTCGCCGGTGATGATGGATGCGGTGGCCCGACCGTCGAGTTCGGCACGGACGATGTCCCAGTCGATCGCGTAGTCGAAAGCGATCGGCTCCTTGCCGTAGCGACGTACCGCAGCCCGCCACGACCGGGTGCCGACGTATCGGGGATGGGCCATGATGTCGGCCGGCAGTGGCGAGGCACCAAGCATCCGTTTCGCCCTCGGATAGTAGGTCCGGACCAGTTCGTCGTAATCGACCGCGGCGGGGAACACGTGCTCGAAGTCGGCGCGTCGGGGAACCGCGGTGAAGGCGCCGAAAGCCAGCGATCCGCCGCCGACACCCGCACCGTAGACGGCATCGAGACCACGGCCTTTGACGCGATCGAGGATCCCGGGGCAGCGCTGCACCGGGATGCCGACAGCACTGGTCACACCGACGGTGTCACTGAACCAGGCGGCCCGGCCGTCGGGTGCCGAGAAGGTGGCGAAGGTGTTGCCGTCGGAACGGATCGGCCGGCGCCGATCAAACCGAGTGCGCCGACTCCGGCGGTACCGGCGAGGACGCGGCGGCGTGCGATCGGCGCCGACGGCGCGACAATGGGGGATTTGTCGGATTTCATGACCCACACACCACGACTCACTTAAGGCAAGGCAAACCTTAGGTGGTCGATTCGGGATTCCAGTTGTGTGTGGATCGACTGCGCGGATACCCGGTGAGACGCTCTGCGGCCGTTCGGCACATCACCGTGACACGCGCACCGATTCCTCGACGAGGTCGAGCACCGCGTGCAGATCGTCGGTGGGCTGGCCGGTGGCCAAACGTGTGATCAGACCGTCCAGCACGAGATCGAGATATTTCACCAGGACCTCGGTGGGGACATCCTCACGCAGACGACCCGACGCCCGGCCCCGCTCCAGACGGGACAGCGTCGCCTTCTCCACGTCGGCCGAATGAGCCGACCAGGATTCCCGGAACGCTGGATCCGTCCGCAACTTGCGCGCGATCTCCAGCCGGGTACCGAGCCAGTCGAAGTCCTGCGGTCGTGCCAGCATGTCCCGCATCACCTGCACCAGACCCTGCTCGGCGGCGACGTCGGCCATCCGTTCGGCATCCTCCTGGGCGAGCGCCAGGAACAGTGCGTCCTTGTCGCGGAAATGATGGAAGATCGCGCCGCGCGACATCCCGGTCGTCTCCTCGATGCGTTTGACCGTCGCACCGTCGTAGCCGAACTCCGCGAAACAATGCCGCGCGCCGTCGAGAATCTCGCGACGGCGCGCGGCAAGGCGGTCATCGCTGACCTTGGGCATGAAAGAACCCTCGGATCAGCTGTTGATCATGTTGCGCAGCACATACTGCAGGATGCCGCCGTTGCGGTAGTAGTCAGCCTCTCCGGGGGTGTCGATGCGGACGACCGCGTCGAACTCGACCTTGGAGCCGTCTTCCTTGGTGGCGGTCACCTTGACGGTCTTCGGGGTCTTGCCCTCGTTGAGCTCCTCGATGCCGACGATGTCGAACACCTCGGTGCCGTCGAGACCCAGCGACTTGGCCGACTCGCCGGCCGGGAACTGCAGCGGCACAACGCCCATACCGATCAGGTTCGAGCGGTGGATGCGCTCGAAGGATTCGGTGATGACGGCCTTGACGCCCAACAGGACGGTGCCCTTGGCGGCCCAGTCACGCGAGCTGCCCGAGCCGTACTCCTTGCCGCCCAGGACGACCAGCGGGATGCCGGCTTCCTTGTAGTTGACCGAGGCGTCGTAGATGAACGACTGGGGGCCGCCATCCTGGGTGAAGTCGCGGGTGTAGCCGCCGGACACGCCGTCGAGCAGCTGATTCTGCAGGCGGATGTTGGCGAAGGTGCCGCGGATCATCACCTCGTGGTTACCGCGACGCGATCCCAGTGAGTTGTAGTCCTTGCGCTCGACGCCGTGCGAATCCAGGTACTGCGCCGCCGGGGTGCCGGGCTTGATCGGGCCGGCCGGGCTGATGTGGTCGGTGGTGACCGAGTCGCCCAGCAGCGCGAGGACGCGTGCGCCCTTGATGTCGGAGACCGGGCTGGTCTCCAGCGACATGCCGTCGAAGTACGGAGCCTTGCGGACGTAGGTCGAGTTGACGTCCCACGCGAAGGTGTCACCCGCGGGGGTCTCGAGGTTCTGCCAGCGCTCGTCACCCTTGAACACGTCGGCGTAGGACTTGCGGAACATGTCCTGGCTGATCGCGGTCTTGATGGTGTCGTCGATCTCCTGCGCGGACGGCCAGATGTCCTTCAGGAAGACGTCGTTGCCGTCGGTGTCCTGGCCGAGGGCCTGCGACTCGAAGTCGAAGTCCATGGTGCCTGCCAGGGCGTAGGCGATGACCAGCGGCGGGCTGGCCAGGTAGTTCATCTTGACGTCGGGGGAGATACGGCCCTCGAAGTTGCGGTTACCGGACAGGACCGCGGTGACGGTCAGGTCGTTCTCGTTGACCGCCTTGCTGATCTCCTCCGGCAGCGGGCCGGTGTTGCCGATGCAGGTGGTGCAGCCGTAGCCACCGAGGTAGAAGCCCAGCTTCTCCAGGTACGGCCACAGGCCGGCCTTCTCGTAGTAGTCGGTGACGACCTGCGAACCCGGCGCCATGTTGGTCTTCACCCACGGCTTGCTGGTCAGACCCTTTTCCACGGCGTTACGGGCGAGCAGACCCGCACCGATCATGACCGACGGGTTGGAGGTGTTCGTGCACGAGGTGATACCCGCGACCGCGACCGCACCGTGGTCGAGGATGAACTCGCCGCGGTCGGCGGAGACGACCTTGATCGGCTTGGTCGGACGGCCCTCGGCGCCGTTGGCGGCGGACTGCACGTTCACCGCACCGTCGTCGGCGAAGGACAGTGCTGCCGGATCCGACGCCGGGAAGGACTCCTCGACGGCCTCGTCGAGCTGGGTGTGGGCCGGGGTGAGGCCCTCCTCGACGTAGTTGTGGATGTCCTTGCGGAAGGCGACCTTCGACTCCGACAGCAGGATGCGGTCCTGGGGACGCTTCGGGCCGGCGATCGAGGGGACCACCGTCGACAGGTCGAGTTCGAGGTACTCCGAGAAGGAGGGCTCGCGCTCGGGGTCGTGCCACATGCCCTGTTCCTTGGCGTAGGCCTCGACCAGAGCGAGCTGCTCGTCGTCGCGCCCGGTGAGGCGCAGGTAGTTGATGGTCTCGCCGTCGATCGGGAAGATCGCGCAGGTCGAACCGAATTCGGGGCTCATGTTGCCCAGGGTGGCGCGGTTGGCCAGCGGCACCTCGGCGACGCCCTTGCCGTAGAACTCGACGAACTTGCCGACCACACCGTGCTGGCGCAGCATGTCGGTCACGGTGAGCACCACGTCGGTGGCGGTGACACCCGGGTTGATCTCACCGGTCAGCTTGAAGCCGACGACACGCGGGATGAGCATGGAGACCGGCTGGCCGAGCATCGCGGCCTCCGCCTCGATACCGCCGACGCCCCAGCCCAGCACGCCCAGGCCATTCTCCATGGTGGTGTGCGAGTCGGTGCCGACGCAGGTGTCGGGGTAGGCCTGGCCGTTGCGGACCATGATCGACCGGGCCAGGTACTCGATGTTGACCTGGTGCACGATGCCGGTGCCCGGGGGGACGACCTTGAAGTCGTCGAACGCGCCCTGGCCCCAGCGCAGGAACTGGTAACGCTCGCCGTTGCGCTGGTACTCCAGCTCGACGTTGCGTTCGAAGGCGTCTGCGGTGCCGAACACGTCGAGGATGACCGAGTGGTCGATGACCATCTCGGCGGGGGAGAGCGGGTTGACCTTGTTCGGGTCGCCGCCGAGCGCGGCGACGGCCTCACGCATGGTGGCGAGATCGACGACGCAGGGCACGCCGGTGAAGTCCTGCATCAGCACGCGGGCCGGGGTGAACTGGATCTCGATGCTCGGATCGGCCGAGGGATCCCAGTTGGCGATGGCCTCGATGTGGTCCTTGGTGATGTTCGCGCCGTCTTCGGTGCGGAGCAGGTTCTCGGCGAGCACCTTGAGCGAGTACGGGAGTTTCTCGGTACCCGGCACCGAGCTCAGACGGAAGATCTCGTAGCTGTTGTCACCGACTTCGAGCGTGCCGCGCGCGCCGAAGGAATTGATACTCACGTCTAATCCACTCTCCTCTGAAGGCCGACGGGCTGCGTCGACCGCTTTCACACTTGCGCCCCGGGGCAGGGCATGGGCATGGACATCGGCGGGCTGCGTCGATGCGTTTGGGTGTTGCGGGGTGCGTTGACATCCCGGGCCATCCAGCTGCCGCGGACCGGGCCGCGACCACGCACCCATGATAACAGTACGGACGTACTGCTAACAACTCTCTCGGGACGCGACACGCCCGGCAGATCTGAACCGGCGCCAACAGCCTACGACCCTGGTCGCACAGTTCTCGCCCATTCTGTCGTACGGTGCTCTCGCGAGGTTTGGTGAGTGGAACCTGTCCACAGGGATTTCACGACGACGAAACCTTGGAACCCCGATGTGCGGCAGAGGAGCAAGCCATGAGTCCCGAACCGTTGGTGATCGCTGCACCGCCGGCGACCCCCGAGGCTGATCCCGGCTTCCCGCAGATCCCGCGGATGACCGACAACGTCGACCTCGGCGAGTTGTCGACGAGCCTGACCGACGATCGCGTCGCCGTACAGGGCGTCCCGGCCGGGGTCGAGACCCCGCAGATCGTGGAACTGCGCAAGGTCGTCGCCCATGCGCGCGACGAGGGGCACGACCTCAGCATCGTGGTGATCACCCAGCAGCAGCCCACCTACACGATCTATCGCGACATCGCGACGACCCTGCAGCCCGAGGTCGGCGGCACGGTGATCGTGCTGGGACCGAACTCGGTGGGCAGCACATCACCGGACTTCAGTCGCTTCCAGCAAGAAAAGGCGACCAACGACCTCGATCTCAACCGGCCGGCCGTCGCGGCCCGGCAGATGTACGACTCGATGGCCGAACCGACCATCGACTGGACCCTGGTCACCCTCCTTTTGATCTTCGTCGTCGCCATCGGTGCGGTCATCGGTCGGGTACAGATGTTGCGCCGTCGACGCAGGCAACTCCCCGACGTCGTCGCGGGGCCGGCGATCGACGCATCCGCGGCCGCACCGGCCGGCGACGAGCCGGTGGGAGCGCTCGCGTCGTCGGGTGCGGCGGACGGTGACACCGCAGAAGAAACCCCCGGTCGTTCCTGAACCCTCGGTACGGTCGTCTGCGTTGCGGATTTGATACCTGATTCTCAGGTTCTCTCTTTCACCTGCTCATGCCCATCGCCGCAGGTAATCACCTAAATGTAATTTTCGTGCGCGGTTTTCCGATGTGTCTGATGTGACGTACGGTTCTGATGTCACATGTGGTGCTCATGTCATGTTGAGCGTCTCATGTTCCGCACGATGCGTCCCTTGTCACTGTGACAGGAGGGGTGATTGTCGGCGGTGCGACGCAAGGGGGCGCAGCCCGGTCCCCGAAGGCGAACGGCGAGGAGTTCTCTGGTGACGCGAGCTACAACCGAAGGTGCCCGTGGCGCTTCGTGGTCGGCGCGCATCGGTGCGCTGCTGGCCGTGGCGGCTCTCGGCCTCGCCGGTGCCGGCCAGGCCGCCGCCGCGCCCGGAGCAGCCCAACGTGGACCGGTGGCCGGTCTGATCAGTGAGATCGCCAAAGCCAACCAGAACATCGCCGACCTCGATAACGCCATCGCGGTCCGTCAGGAGAACGTCAACCGTTCCCTCGTCGACTATCAGAACTCGCTGGTAGCCAAGCGGTTGGCGAATGCGGCCGCACTGGGTGCGCAGCGGTCGCTGAAGACCACCACTCAGGCGCTGGCCACCGCACAGCGCGAGTTCGACAATTTCGTCCGGCAGGCCTATCGCCAAGGCTCCGAGCAGGGATCGATGGCCAACTATGTGGCCTCACCCGATCCGCAGGGCGTCCTCGACCGGATGCACCTGCTCGATCAGATCAGCCGTGATCACCAGGCCACCATCAAGCGGCTCAACGTGGCACGCAACCAGCAGGCCAATCGGGTGGCAGCGGCCGAGGCGACCAAACGGCAGGCAGGCTACGCCGCGTCGAGTGCCGCTCAGCGCCGCAACGACGCGGTCGCGTCGCTGTCCCAGGCCCGCGACGTGATGAACTCCGAACAGACCCGCCGTGGTTCGCTAGTCCGCCAGCGCGACGCCGCGCAAGTCCGGCTGGATCGGATCCGCGGCGTCAAGCCCCACCGCGTCGACGCGCAGGCCCCCGCCGATCTACTGGCCAACCTGTTCCCCACGTTGCCAGGCCGCCCGGGTGGCGGCGCGCTGCCGCCGGGGACCCCCGTCGACGACAACCAGGCACTGCAGGTGGCTGCCGAGGCGGCAGCACGGCTGGCCATGGATCTTGGCCAGAAGCTCATCGCGGGCCTCATCGGTGAACAGCAGGTCCCGCACAGCCAGCTGCTCGACGAACTCGGCATCGGCGGGTCGCGGATGGGCGGCAGCAGCGGCGACACCCTGAGTGCGCGACTGGGTACCGGCAGTCTCGGCAGCCTGCTCGGCAGTTCGGGCGGCGGGATGGTGCGGCCGGGTCTGCGAGGGCCGCAGGCGGTGGAGATCATCGTCAACCGTGCGCTGTCGCAGCTGAACGTGCCGTACGCGTGGGGTGGCGGCGATGCCAACGGCCCGACCCAGGGCATCCGCGACGGCGGTGTCGCCGACAGCTTCGGCGACTACAACAAGACCGGCTTCGACTGCTCGGGTCTGATGATCTACGCCTTCGCGGGGGTGGGTATCGAACTGCCGCACTACACCGGCTACCAGTACACCTCGGGCCCGCAGGTGCCGTTGTCGCAGATGCGCCGCGGCGACATGATCTTCTACGGCCCCAACGCCAGTCAGCACGTCGCCCTGTACCTCGGTGACAACAAGATGGTCGAGGCACCCCAGTCCGGCGATGTGGTAAAGGTCTCGCCGCTGCGGACCGACGGCGCGATGCCGAATGCCGTCCGGCTGCTCTGACCGCGACGACAGTTCCACCGTCCGCGCTCAGCCGATCACGGCCAGGATGCGTGCGTCGGGTCGGATACTCGACCGACGATCGTGAGCGACGCGCCCTGCCCTTCTTGGCCGGTTTTCAGTTCACGCGGCTAGGCTGGCATGGCATGTGACCGACAGCGGTGGCGGGCCGCCCGGCCCGGCCGCCGAGGCATGGCGGGTGAGACACCCGCGGGTGGGGAACCGGCGTGATGTGTCGTCCCACCGCACGGACCAGACCTGGATGAACAGGAGCACGGGTTGACCTCTTCGCAAGCCCCCAGCGAGCCTTCTTCGGGATTCGGTGGCGGCGCCCCCGATCAGACGGCGGCGCTCAGCGAATCCGACATCAAGCTGCTCGAACGCACCATCTATGAGGTGAAGCGGGTCATCGTCGGCCAGGATCAGCTCGTCGAACGGATCCTGGTCGGGTTGCTGGCCCGCGGCCACATCCTGCTCGAAGGTGTGCCCGGCGTCGCCAAGACGCTGGCCGTGGAAACCTTCGCCAAGGTGGTCGGCGGCAGCTTCTCGCGCGTGCAGTTCACCCCCGACCTGGTGCCCACCGACCTCATCGGTACCCGCATCTACCGTCAGGGCCGCGAGGAATTCGACACCGAACTCGGTCCGGTCGTCGCCAACTTCCTGCTCGCCGACGAGATCAACCGCGCCCCGGCGAAAGTTCAGTCGGCACTGCTGGAGGTCATGGCCGAACGGCACGTGTCGATCGGCGGGACCACCTACCAGATGCCCGACCCGTTCCTGGTGATGGCCACCCAGAACCCGATCGAGAACGAGGGTGTCTATCCGCTCCCGGAGGCCCAGCGCGACCGCTTCCTGTTCAAGGTGCTCGTCGACTATCCGTCCGTCGAGGAAGAGCGGGAGATCGTCTATCGGATGGGCAACGTGCCCCCGTCCGCCAACCAGGTTCTCGACCCGGCCGCGATGCTGCGCCTGCAGAAGACCGCGGCGAACGTCTTCGTCCACCACGCCCTCGTCGACTATGTCGTCCGGGTCATCAACGCAACCCGTCGACCCACCGAGCTGGGGCTGCACGACGTCGCGTCGTGGCTGTCCTATGGTGCTTCGCCACGTGCCACCCTCGGCATCGTCGCCGCCGCACGGGCACTGGCGCTGGTCCGTGGCCGCGACTATGTGATCCCGCAGGACATCGTCGAGATCATCCCGGATGTGCTGCGGCACCGGCTCGTTCTCAGCTACGACGCGCTCGCCGACGAGATCGACGCCGACCGGGTCATCACCAGGGTGCTGCAGACGATCGGGCTGCCGCAGGTCGGCGCCCAGCCGGTGGCCGCGCCGCACCCTCCGCAGCCCGCATCCGCACCGGCTCCCGCCCACGCGCCGGCCAACGGCTACCAGCAGCAGGCTCCGGCGACCCAGACGTCAGTGCAGTATGGCGGCCAATAAGGACCTGCCGAGCCTCGGCGCGGGGCTACTCGAAGAACCACAGCTGACAGCCGCGCTGCGCACCCTGGAGCTGACCGTTCGTCGCAAGCTCGACGGTGTGCTGCAGGGGGAACACCTCGGTCTGATCCCGGGTCCGGGGTCGGAGCCGGGGGAGGCGCGTGCCTATCAGCCCGGCGACGACATCCGGCGGATGGAATGGTCGGTCACCGCGCGGACCACCACTCCGCATGTGCGGCAGATGATCGCCGACCGCGAGCTGGAGACCTGGCTGGTCGTCGACGCCTCGGCGAGTCTCGACTTCGGCACGGTGAACTGCAGTAAGCGCGAGCTGGCGGTGGCCGCCGCAGCGGCGCTGGTGCATCTGACCACCGAGGGCGGCAACCGGCATGGCGCGCTGATCGTCACCGGCGACGACGTCGTACGGCTCCCGGCTCGCGCCGGGCGGGTGCACGCGCAGACGCTGCTGAAGGCGATCGCGACCACGCGGCGCAGTTCGCCCGGGGTTCGCGGAGACCTCAAAGCCGGCCTGGAGGCATTGCGCCGTCCGCAGCGCCGTCGCGGTCTGGCCGTGGTGATCTCCGACTTCCTCGGTCCGATCGATTGGGAGCGGTCGTTGCGCGCCATCGGCGCCCACCATGAACTGCTCGCGGTCGAGGTCCTCGACCGTCGCGACCTCGAACTGCCCGACGTCGGCGAGGTGACTCTCGCGGACGCCGAGACCGGTGAGGTCCGCGAGGTGACGATCACCGACAAACTGCGAGCCGACTTCGCGGCGGCGGCGAAGGCACATCAGGATCGGGTACACCGAACCATCCGCAGTTGCGGCGGCCCAGTGCTGACCCTGCGCACCGATTCGGACTGGATGGCCGACACGATCAAATTCGTCGCCCAGCGACGACGCGGCCTCGCGTCCGGGGTGGGGTGATCGCACGATGTTCTCGCATGCCTGGTGGCTGCTGCTCGTCCTGCTCGCGGTCGCGCTTGTCGCCCTCTACGTCTTCGTCATGCGGTTGCGCCGCAAACGCGCCTTCGCCTTCGCGAATATGGATGTGCTCGATCGGGTGGCACCCACGCGGCGCAATCCGTTCACCCATATCCCGATCATCCTGATGGTCGTCGCGGTGGTGCTCTTCGCGATAGCGATGGCCGGCCCGCAGGGGGAGACCGAGGTTCCCCGTAACAAGGCGACCGTCGTCCTGGTGATGGATGTGTCGCGGTCGATGAACGCCACCGACGTCGCGCCCTCGCGGATCAAGGCGGCGCAGTCGGCGGCCAAGAAGTTCGCCGACGATCTCACCGACGGGATCAACCTCGGCCTGATCTCGTTTGCCGGCACCCCGTCGACGCTGGTTCCGCCGACACCGGATCACTCGGCGACCAAGGCTGCCATCGACAAGCTCCAGCTCGACGACAAGACCGCGACCGGTGAGGGTATCTTCGCCGCGCTGCAGCAGATCCGGACCCTCAATACCGTGCTCGGCGGTAAGGACAATGCGCCGCCCGCACATATCGTGTTGCTCTCCGACGGCAAGCAGACCGTGCCCGACGGCCTCAACGATCCTCGTGGTGCGTTCACCGCGGCCCGCAAGGCCAAGGAGGAGGGAGTTCCGGTCTCGACGATCTCCTTCGGCACCCGGACGGGAACCGTCGAACTCGAGGGCGACCGGGTGCCGGTGCCGGTGGACGACAAGTCGCTCAAACAGATCGCGAATCTCAGCGGCGGCAACTTCTTCACCGCGGGCAGCCTCGATGAACTGAACAAGGTGTACGAGAAGTTGCAGAGCGAGATCGGGTACGAGAAGGAGAAGCGCGACAACTACCGGTGGTGGCTCGGTATGGGCCTGCTGTTCACCGTCGCCGCCGCCGCAGCCGGGTTGCTGATCAACCGGCGGCTGCCCTGACCCCTCGTGTCCCAGGCCGCACCCGCGGTGACCGGAATGCCGATGCCCTCGGTGAAGCCGGATCGACGACTACGGATAAATTGACTCCCATGACTGAAACCAATGAAGCCCAGCCGTCCCGCTCGGTGCTCGTCACCGGCGGTAACCGCGGAATCGGTCTCGCGGTGGCCCGCAAACTCGCGGCCGACGGCCACAAGGTCGCGGTGACCCATCGCGGTTCCGGTGCCCCCGAAGGCCTGTTCGGTGTCCAGTGCGACGTCACCGACAACGCGTCGGTCGAGCGGGCCTTCAAAGAGGTGGCCGACCATCAGGGTCCGGTCGAGGTGCTCGTCGCCAACGCCGGGATCACCGACAACATGCTGCTGATGCGCCTGACCGAGGACCAGTTCGCGAGTGTCGTCGACGCCAACCTGACCGGCGCCTTCCGCTGTGCCAAGCAGGCGACCAAGGGGATGCAGCGGGCCAAGTGGGGCCGCATGATCTTCCTGGGTTCCGTCGTCGCGATGTCCGGCGTACCCGGCCAGGTGAACTACGCCGCGTCGAAGGCCGGGCTGATCGGGATGGCCCGGTCGATCGCGCGCGAGGTCGGCTCCCGCAACATCACCGCGAATGTGGTTGCCCCCGGGTTCATCGACACCGACATGACGGCCGAGATGGAGGACAAGTACATCGAGATGGCCAAGCAGGCCATCCCGCTCGGACGCACCGGCAAACCCGAAGACGTCGCCGCGGTGATCAGCTTCCTCGCCTCCGATGCCGCCGGCTATATCTCCGGCGCCGTGCTGCCTGTCGATGGCGGTATGGGCATGGGCCACTGATCCAGCCCGCGCGATCCGACACCGACACCCCAACCCCCGACCCCCAGGAGTAGTCAGCACATGACCGGCATCCTCGACGGCAAGACCGTCCTCGTCACCGGCATCATCACCGACGCGTCGATCGCGTTCCACGCCGCGAAGGTGGCACAGGAACAGGGTGCCAAGGTGCTCATCACCGGCATCCCCGAGCGTCTTCGGCTCATCGACCGCATTGCGAAGCGTCTTCCCCAGGAGGTGCCGCCGGCGATCCCGCTCGACGTCACCGACGAGGAGTACCTCGGCGCGCTCGCCGACAAACTGCGCGAACTCGCCCCCGAGGGTATCGACGGTGTGGTGCACTCCATCGCATTCGCGCCGCGCACCCTGATGGGACCGGAGGCACTGCCGTTCCTCGAGGGGCCGGCAGCCGACGTCGCGAAGTCCTTCGAGATCTCGGCCTGGAGCTACGCCTCGCTCGCTCGCGCCGTGCTGCCGGTCATGAACGAAGGCGGCTCGATCGTGGGCATGGACTTCGATCCGCGCACCGCGCTTCCGGACTACAACTGGATGGGCGTGCAGAAGGCCGCGCTGGAATCGGTGAACCGCTATGTGGCCCGGGAAGTGGGTTACGCCAAGAAGATTCGCTCCAACCTGGTGGCGGCCGGCCCGATCAAGACGCTCGCCGCGAAGGCGATCTCGGGTACCGCGACCGACGACGCGCGCAAACTGAACATGCTCAACGAGTACTGGAACGGTGCATCGCCGATCGGCTGGAACGTCGACGATCCGACCGTGGTCGGCAAGAGTGTCGTCACGCTGTTGTCGGATTGGCTGCCGGGCACCACCGGCTCGATCGTCTACGTCGACGGCGGGGCCAGCCACAACACCTGGTTCCCGGACAACATGTTGGGTCAGGCCTGAGTCTCGGGCCACGATGACCGAATTCGACCGATGATGACGGGCTTCGACTCAGTTCTATTCCTCTCCTTCGGCGGGCCGGACAAACCCGACGACGTGATGCCGTTCCTGGAGAACGTCACCCGAGGACGTGGGGTACCGCCCGAGCGGCTGGCGGCCGTCGCCGAGCACTATCTGCATTTCGGCGGCGTGTCGCCGATCAACCGGCTCAACCTCGACATGATCTCGGCGCTGATCGCGGAGCTGCGTGGGCGTGGGATCGAGCTGCCGGTGTACTTCGGTAACCGCAACTGGCATCCGTTGGCCGCCGACACCGTCGGTGAGATGTACCGCGCCGGCCATCGCCGGGTGTTGGTGTTCCCGACGTCGGCGTGGGGTGGCTACTCGGGATGTCGGCAGTACCACGAGGACATCGCCAAGGCGTTGGCGGCCAACGAGATCGCCGACGGCGACATGGTGCTGCGCAAGCTGCCGCAGTACTGGGATGAGGAGAAGTTCGTCGCGGCCGGGGTCGATGCCGTTCGGCGGGCGATCGCATCGCTGCCCGCGGTAGGCGAACCTCCTCGGCTGGTGTTCACCGCTCACTCGGTGCCGTCGTCGGCGGATCGTTCGTCGGGGCCGGCAGCCGACGGTGGCGGGTTGTATTCGCGGCAGGTTCTCGCGGCCGCGACGGCCGTGGCCGGGCGGCTCGGGTATTCGGATTTCGACCAGGTCTGGCAGTCGCGTTCGGGTCCGCCGCAGGTTCCGTGGCTCGAACCCGACATCTGCGACCATCTCGAAGCGCTGGCGGCACAGGGAGTTCGGCAGGTCGTCGTGTATCCGGTCGGCTTCATCTCCGACCATCTCGAAGTTGTTTGGGACCTCGACAACGAGGCGGCCGACAAGGCCGCCGAGCTGGGTATGGATTACGTCCGGGCCGACACGGTCGGCACCGATCCGCGGTTCGTGTCGATGATCGCCGACCTCGTCGGCGCCTACGCCGACGGTGGCGGCGACCGGGCGGCGATGGGTTGTGCGGACAACGGTGCGTTGTGCCGTCCGGAGTGCTGCGTGCCCGCCACCCGGAAGTAGGATTCGAGGCCTTGCAACGCCTCACCGACGTTCGATCGACACCGGGTGTTCAGCTCAGCGTCGTGTCAATCCTGGCGTGCCCACGGCGGCGGTGACATGCTGGCGGATGCGGTCGGGACAGATGCCGGTGGAGCCTCGATGCTCCGGCGGTCACCGGCCGCGAAAGTTGCAACAACAAGGTTCTGAGGAGATTTTCATGGCACTGGCCGACAAGTTCGACAAGGCGTACGAGGACAAGTCGATCGACGAGCTCGCGAATGCCCCGGTCGCCGCGCTGCAGGGTGTGAGCGAGGGTGACGCCGAACATCTGGCCGCCGCGTTCAACATCAAGACCGTCAAGGATCTGGGCACCAACAAGTACTTCCTGTGGGCCCAGGCGGTCGCCAAACTCGCTGAGTGAGACCCCGCGCCGCGGCCTCAACCGGTCGGCAGTAGTTCGCCGATGACCGAGTTGACGGCCGCGGCGCGTGCGTTTCGTGTCAGCGCACGCAGTCTGCGGAGCTCGGTGTCCCCGGAGTCCACCTGCCGCGCACTGTCACCGGGGGTGACCGCATAGGCGGTGGCCAGGTCGACGATGGCGTCGATGCGAGCAGCGGTATCGATGATGCGATTCGGGCGGTCGTCACGCGGATGCGGTGGCAACAACACCCGATGTGCGACCGTGCGCACGGCCAACTGGTCACGCAGGTCGGCGGTGACTGCGGCGCGGGTACCACCCAGCCGGGCGATCACCTCGGCGGCGTCGCGAACTGCCTGGCGCAGTTGATATTCCAGCTCCCCGACGGACGGTCCGCCGCTGACGAGTGCACCCAGATCGAGGTCGCGGCCGTAGCGCAGTACCGTCCATCGGCAGATCAGGTCGTCGGTGTGCCCGGTGTGCGTGCTGCCGCTGACCTCCGGGACGAGTGCCAGCGGTCCGCCGGATCGGCCGTCGTCGACGAGCAGGACCTCGCCGCTGGCGAATGCCGCGGTGGTCGCCGGATCGGGCGGCAGGCCGTTGACGTCACCGGCGTGCGGGAGGCGCACCGCCAGGCTGCGCGCGCCGCGCAGCAATGTCAGCAGTCCGAGCGCGCCGTCGCCGGTATCGGCGGTGACCGCGCCGGCATCGACGATGAGATGCAGGCCCGCGGTGTCGGTCAGTGCCGAGATCACGTCGTCGGGGGAGCAGGTGCCGGCCACCCACGCCGCGGCCCACCCGCCGAGCGTGCAGCTCGGCCAGGCGATCGCAGGGTCACGGATGTCGGCGCGGGTCATAGACGTCTGAGGATACCGGTCGACGCGTACCGGAACCGGATCGGCGAGTGTCGGCTCCGCGAACCCCGCATCCGGGCGTGGCAACCCTCATTCGTGGCGTCGGCGGCATACCGTTGCGGGCGGGAATTCGCCGGTTCGAGGAGGATCAGATGGCCGACCGCTACGGTCGTGACGTGCTCGCACAGCCGCGTCGGGCGAAGCCACGCGCGCCCGAGGTAGCCGCCGACCGAGACCTCGTCGTCGAGGATGTCGCCACCGGTTTCTGCGGCGCGGTGGTCGGTCTGGAGAAGAGCTACGCCGGCGACATGGTCCGCCTCGAGGACCGGCGTGGACAGACGCGGGTCTTCCTGATGCATCCGGCCGCGTTTCTGATCGACGGCAAGCCGGTGACGCTGGTCCGTCCGCGCACGCGTGGACCGGCCGGTCCCGGTCCGCAGACGCCGGGGACACGCGGGGTGCCCATCTCGGGTCCGCCGCGCACCGCGTCCGGATCCCGCGCGGTGCCCAAGGCGCGGGCGCGGACCGCCCGGGCCAGCCGCATCTTCGTCGAAGGCGTGCACGACGCCACCCTGGTCGAACGGGTGTGGGGTGACGACCTGCGCGTCGAAGGGGTGGTCGTGGAAAGTCTCGACGGCCTGGACAATCTCGATGCCGCGCTCACCGAGTTCGGGCCCGCACCGCACCGCCGGGTGGGCGTGCTCGTCGACCATCTGGTCGCGGGGTCCAAGGAGTCGCGGCTGACCGAGTCGGTGAGCGAGGACGTCCTGGTGTGCGGACATCCCTACATCGACGTCTGGCAGGCGGTGAAACCGGCATCGGTCGGCATCTCCGCATGGCCCACCATTCCGCGAGGCACCGACTGGAAGACCGGAATCTGCAGTGAACTCGGTTGGGGGACACCGCAGGATGGATGGCGCCGCGTACTCGCCGGGGTCTCCAGCTTTCGGGATCTCGAAGTCGATCTCTTGCGGTCGGTGGAAGAACTCATCGACTTCGTGACCGCGGCCGAAGGTGATGAGTGAACGAACCCGGACGGATTGATCCGCCCGCGGCGGTCACCGGTGGTGGCAGACTGGGGATATGAGCGCACTGGTCTGGCTGGGGGTGGCGATTCTGTTCGTGATCGCCGAGATGATGGCGGGCGAACTGGTGCTGCTCATGCTCGGCGGCGGTGCACTCGCGGCTGCCGGGGTGGCACTGCTCGACCCGCCGCTCTGGGTCGAGGTCGTGGTCTTCGCGGTGATCTCGGTGCTGCTGCTGGTCGGGGTGCGGCCGGTTGCCAAGCGGCACCTGATGAGCCGGCCTCGGGTGCTCACGAATACCGAGGCGTTGACCGGTCGGCAGGCCTTGGTCACCGAACCCGTCGACGAACACGACGGTCGGGTGAAGATCGGTGGTGAGGTGTGGTCGGCACGAGCATTGAATCCGGGCGAGACCCTCGCGCCGGGTGAACACGTGACAGTGGTCGAGATCGACGGCGCGACCGCGGTGGTATGGCGGGTCTGACCCGGCCATCTGATCCGTCCGGCGGACGGGGGAGAGAGGTAGCTCGGAATGGAAACGGTCGGACTGATCATCGCGGTCCTGGTGGCGGTACTGGTGGTCGTCACGCTGGTGAAATCGGTGGCGCTGATCCCGCAGGCAGAAGCGGCGGTGATCGAGCGTCTGGGTCGGTATACCCGGACGGTGTCCGGACAGTTGACGTTGCTGTGGCCGTTCATCGATCGGATCCGCGCCCGCGTCGACATCCGGGAGCGGGTGGTGTCGTTCCCGCCGCAGCCGGTCATCACGGAGGACAACCTGACGCTGTCCATCGATACCGTCGTCTACTTCCAGGTGACCAATCCGCGGTCGGCGGTCTACGAGATCGACAACTACATCGCCGGTGTGGAGCAGCTGACGATCACCACGCTGCGCAATGTGGTCGGCGGTATGACGCTCGAGGAGACGCTGACCTCCCGTGACTCGATCAACGGTCAGCTTCGCGGCGTACTCGACGAGGCCACCGGTCGCTGGGGCCTTCGGGTGGCGCGTGTCGAACTGAAGTCGATCATGCCGCCGCCGTCGATCCAGGAGTCGATGGAGAAGCAGATGAAGGCCGACCGCGAGAAGCGGGCGACCATCCTGGCCGCCGAAGGACAGCGTGAGTCGGCGATCAAGACTGCCGAGGGCAACAAGCAGTCGCAGATCCTGGCAGCCGAGGGCGCCAAGCAAGCCGCGATCCTGGCCGCCGAGGCCGAACGGCAGTCCCGCATCCTGCGGGCTCAGGGCGACCGGGCGGCCGCCTACCTGAAGGCACAGGGCGAGGCGAAGGCCATCGAGAAGACTTTCGCGGCCATCAAGTCGAGCCGTCCGACGCCGGAACTGCTTGCCTACGAATATCTCCGGCAGCTACCGGAGATGGCGAAGGGCGAGGCCAGCAAGGTGTGGGTGGTGCCCTCCGATTTCGGTTCGGCGCTACAGGGATTTGCCAAGTCGTTCGGCGAGCAGGGGGCCGACGGGGTATTCCGGTACGAGGCCACCGACGTCGACGTCGACGAGGTCGACGAGTCGGAGACCGAGGACTGGTTCTCGCTGGCATCGGATCCGAAGGTGGCCCAGGCGGTCGCCGAGGCGGAGGCCGTGGCGCGGACGCCGGTGGCACCGGAAGTTCCGGTTCGACGCTCGGCCGCCCCGCCGGTGGCCGCGCCCGAGTATCGCGCCGAACTGGGCACCTCCGGGTGGTCGCAGACCCCGGATCCCGGTCCGGCCGCACCCGCCCCGCAAGCTCCGCCTGCGCAACACGCGCGCCAATATCCCGACCCCGGGCCGGGACAGCCGGGTGACCATGGTCAGCAGGCCGACGGTCCATGGTGGACCGACCGCTGAATCTGATTGCGAGGATCGGGAATCGCGTGCTGTCGATGGTGAGGGAATAGGGAACGACGGATGGATCTGAGCACTGTCGACGGTTGGGATATCGACGGACTCGAAGAGCTGGTGATGGCATCCGCGGAGGAGGACTCCGCCGGCGTGGCCGAACGGCTGGCCCACTGTTTCGGTCTGGCGGTCTCGGCGAAATCTGGAGCAGCTGCATCTGGAGAGGCAGGCGACCTCGGCCGCCGACCACTGCATCGGGTGGCCGCCGAATCGTTGAGCGTCGCGCAGCATCTACGTGCAGAACTGGCTGAGATCCGGATCGCGGCCGAAGCGGCCGGAATGACTGTGCATCCGGATGCGGCCGTGACCGCGCTGCCGCGTTCGGTTGCCGACGACGCGGCACGCGAACATGAACGCAGTCGCCTCGAATATGCCGCGATGGCGGTCGGGACACAGGCCGACACACTGCTCGACACACTCCGCGTAAGCCTCGTCGATGCCGGACATGATGCGGCACCACAAGTCTCGGCTGATGTCGACGCGGCAGCCACGGCCATGGTGCCGCCATCCGGACCGCCGTCGGGGATCAGCGCGGAACAGAACGCCGCGTACTGGTATGCGCTCACCGACGCCCAGCGGGACTGGGTGCTCACCGAGCATCCCGAATGGATCGGTGGCCTCGACGGCATTCCGTCACCGGTGCGCGACCGGGCCAATCGGTCCCGGATCCCCGGGGTGCTCGCCGGCCTGGAACTGACCCGCGACCGGCTGAGCGGTGAATTGTCGCGGCGTCGTACCCGGGGCTGGTTCACCAATCAGGACGCCGGCCTGGCGCAGGTGGAGCGCAAGATCGCGGACGTACGCAGGCTCGGCGAGCTGGTCGCGGAGAAGCCGTGGAGTCCAGCGGACCGTGCCGGGACGCTGCTGTTGCTGCTCGACACCGATTCAGGCGAACAAGGCAAGGCGGTCGTCGCGGTCGGCAATCCCGACGACGCCGATCATGTCGGGATCTCGACGCCCGGCATGGACACCAACATTCGCGACAGTTTCCGCGGCATGATCGCGGAGGCCGCGTCGTTGCGGGACGAGGGTTATCGACAGTTACGCGAGGCCGGACGGTTCGACGAGCAGATCGCGATCGTCGGGTGGCTTGGTTACGAGCCACCCGACAACGCGGGCACCCGGCCACCTGGGTGGTCGTATCTGGAAGTGCTGCAACATGATCGAGCGACGAGTGGGGCGCCCGCACTCGCACGCTTCTACCGGGGGCTGGCGGTGGCGAGCACGCGCACCGATCCGCATCTCGTGGCGTTGGGGCATTCCTACGGTTCGCTGACCCAGGGCCTGGCACTCAAGCAGCCGGGCGGGCATCCGATCGACGATGCGGTCTTCTACGGGTCGCCGGGGTTCATGGCGTCGGATGAGCCGGATCTGGGGCTCGCGCAGGGCCACGGCTTTGTGATGCAGGGGGACCGGGACTGGATCAACCATGTCCGCTCGCGCGGTCGGATCGGGCTCAACGGGCCTGCGCCACGCTCGACCCAGCTCGTCCAGCTCGACTGCAGCACTGCGCGGTTCACCCCGGATGGGGTGTATCGGGAGGGCGCGCACACCCACGCGGACTATCCGCGCAACGGCAGCAACCATCAGCTTCGGGTGTCCGGCTACCTGTTGGCACGCATCGTCGCCGGACTCGACCCCCGCGGATGAAGGTGGTTGTGGGGCAGTGGATCAGGGTCAGGTGATCAGGAGGACGCCGACGCCGACGACGCCGACCGCCCATAGCACCGAGGCGAAGGTACCCATGATGAACTGCTCGGAGGCGTGCGGCGCCCGTAGCTCGGGGAACCGTGCGAGGCTCTTGACCGCCAACACCACGGCGAGTCCCTCGGGCCATCCGGCGAGCAGCGCGGCGGCGACGGCGAGCCGTTCCAGATAGCCGATGACGCGACCACCCCGCAGCGGGCCGAAAGGCGGGGCCGGGGACTGGTCGATGCCGCTCGCGTCATCGTGGCGGGTGACGGCGCCACCGGCGGCCAGGACGGTGCGCACGATGGGCCCGCCCGCGACGACCGCGGCGGGCACGGTGACGATGTAGCAGATGACCCGGGTGCCATCGGTGACGGAGGCGTCGGGGATCGCCAGCAGTGCGGCGAGCAGGACGAGCGCGACCATGGCGGTGGTGGTCGCGGCATCGACCAGGACCGGATGTCGGCGCAACGGCTGACGTCGGCGGGCGACCTCGACCACCGGCGGCAGGATTGCGGTCAGCGCCAACAGCACGATGCCGGTCACGATCATGGTGTTCCCCCCGAATTCGCGGTGGCCAGGAGGTCGGCCGCCAGTGCGTAGGCGTCGATTTCGGCATCCCAGCTCGCACTGCGGAGCCGCTGCGACATGGCCTGCGGTGAGATGCCCAGTTGCGTGGCCGCCTGAGCCTGGCTGAGTCCGGTACGCATCAGCGCGGTGGCCTCAGCGCCCGCCGCACTACGGCCCGCGATGACGTCGGCCAGCATCCGGATCGCGGTCTGGGCGTGGATGCACCAGCGGTGGTCGGTGCCCACGACGGCTACCGGGATCCGTCGGCGTTTGGCCGATTCGACCGCGTCGCGTGCGAATTCGAAGGCACGCCCGCGGCCGGCGCGAGTGGAGGCGGGCAGTGGTTCGTCCACCGGTCCGATACCGATGCCGACACTCCAGTGCCCGTCGGTGGCCAGTTCGACGGCCAGGCGCGCGACGACGGTGGCATCGTCGAGGACGGCCTGTGCCTCGTCGCCTGCGGTGCGTTCGAATCGCCGGACCATGTCGACATCGGCGAAACGCGTGAGCAGATCACCGACCCGGTCGATGTCGGTTCGGCTGCCGCGCTGGTCGACGGTCATGACGAACATCACTCAAGGCTATTAGCTTGAGATAAGAAAATCAAGCATTTTCCCTTGATGTGGTGCCGGATCGCGGCGGGTTGACATCAAGCTCTTCGGCTTGATCGGCAACTATCAAGTTTTCATCCTTGCTGGTCTCGCCTTCGTCGGCGGTCTCCGGGGTCGGCGGGAGTGGCAGCCGGGCGTCGAGAAGTAGCCCGGTCAGGCCCACCGCGAACAGGAGCCCGGTCAGCATCAGTGAGAGTGGGCTGCGTGTGCCGGTCAGCGCATCGCCGAGGAAAACGACCGCCGCCGTACCGGGCGCCATACCGATGACGCTGGCCACGGTATAGGGGAGTAGCCGCACCGAGGACAGGGCCGCACAGTAGTTGGTGACCGAGAACGGGCACGCCGCGATCAGGCGCAGCGACCCGACCGCCAGCCAGCCACGATGGGTGAGCCGGTATTCGATCGCGGCTACCACGGGTTTACCGAGATAGGGCTGCACCCGCGCCCGTCCGAGGTGGCGGGCAAGGAGGAAGGCGGCGATCGCGGCTACCGCCGAGGCGATCATCGAACCGACGAAACCGACCACCGGGCCGAAGAAGACGCCCGCCAGGATCGTAAACGTCGACCGTGGGATCGGCGCGATCGTCACCACCGCGTAGGCGATGAAGAACAGCCACACGAACGACGGGCCGAGGCTGTCACCCCAGGATCGGACCAGGCTGACCGACGGCGTCGGGATGAGATAGGTGGCCGCCAGGATCGCAGCCACCACGAGTGCGCCGACAATCCCCATGCGCAGTGCGCGGGGATCGACACGCGTTTGTCGGCGTGGTGCCGGGGTGGTGGAGCGATCGGGCATTGCGCCGAGTCTAGTCGGCTCGCGAGCGTGGCCTTGATCACCGTTCGGCCCTCGATGCGTTGCCGAGCGAGCGATCGGCTAAGGTCATGTACGCGCTCGCACAGTGCATCACCGGAGGTGTTCTACCCCACATGCCACAACATACTGACCAGCAGAAATCCGCAGCTGAGCTCGACGATGCCCACCGGGCATGGTCGCAGGCCGCGGCCGCCGTGCTCGCCAAATCGCGACGAGTCACGGTGGAGGAGTTGCCGGCCGACGCCGAGTCGATGCTGTCGACTGCGACAGCCGACGGACTGACGGTCCGGCCGTTGTACACGCGCCGCGACGAGTCGGCCGAACCCGGTCTGCCCGGCCACTTTCCGTTCGTCCGCGGCAGCGACCCGCAGCGTGACGTGACCGTCGGCTGGCGGGTCACCGAACGCTTCGGCGACAGTGCGCAGGCACCCGCCGCAACCAACGAGGCCATCCTCGACGCCATGGGTGTCGGCACCAGCGGCCTGTGGTTGCGCGTCGGTGACGGCATCGGTGCCGACGACCTCGCCGCGGTCCTGGCCGGTGTCTACCTCGATCTCGTTCCGGTCACCCTGGATGCCGGTGCCCACGGAATCGACGCGGCTCGCACGCTGCTGGCATTGCGCGCCGAGGCGGCGAAGGCACCCCAGGCGGCTCCGGTCACGGCGGCCACCACCCACTCCTTCGGTCTGTCCCCGCTCACCGCGGCCTTCGCGGGTCGGGACAGTGTCGACGGTGCCGCAGCCGTCGCACTGGCCACCCAGGGCCTGCCCGCCGGAGTGCGCACCTTCCGGGTCGACGGCACCGACTTCGCCACCGCCGGCGCCGACAATGCGCTCGAACTGGGTCTGTCGGTGGCAGCCGCGCTGGCGCACCTGCGTGAGCTCACTGCCGCCGGACTCGACGCTGCCGCGGCGCTCGAGCAGGTCACCTTCGGTGTCTCGGTCGACGACGACCAGTTCGCCGCGATCGCGAAACTGCGTGCGCTGCGCAAGGTTTGGGCGCGTGTCGCCGACGTCGTCGGCGCCCGCGAAGCCGGTGGCGCCCTCACCCACGCGGTGACCGACCTGTCGATGTTCAGCCAGCGCGATCCGTGGGTGAACATGCTCCGTAGCACCATCGCCGCCTTCGGCGCCGGTGTCGGTGGCGCCGACCAGGTCACCGTGCTCGGCTACGACGCCGCCATCCCGGCCGACCTGCGCACCTCGAGCGCCGGCTTCTCCCGGCGTATCGCCCGCAACACCCAGCTGCTGCTGCTCGAGGAGTCCAACCTCGGCCGAGTACTCGATCCGGGCGGCGGGTCCTGGTTCATCGAGTCGCTCACCGACGATCTCGCCGCCGCGGCGTGGTCGGTGTTCACCGAGGTCGAGGCTGCCGGCGGCTACCGCAGTGCGCTGGACAGCGGTTGGATCACCGACCGCGTCGGAGCCGCGTTGTCCCGGCGTGAGGTCGAGGTGGCCCATCGCCGCACCTCGGTCACCGGTGTCAACGAGTTCCCCAACCTCGACGAGAAGCCCCTCGGCGCCGGTGCCGCCGATGCCACCGACCTGGTCGGGGGCACTCCGCGCCTGGCCCGCGTCGGCCGTCCGTTCGAAGAGCTGCGTGACCGCTCCGACGCCGTGCTGGCCGCTCGTGGGGTACGCCCGTCGGTGCTGTTGGTTCCGCTGGGCAGCGTCGCCGAGCACAACGGCCGCACCACCTTCGTCGCGAATCTGCTGGCCGCCGGTGGCATCACCGCCGTCAACCCGGGGCCGCTGACCGCCGACAACATCGCGAGTGCGGTGGCGGACGCCTCCGCGACGATCGCGGTGCTCTGCGGCACCAAGGCGCGCTACGGCGAGGATGGCCCGGCCGCGCTGGCCGCGGTGCGTGCCGCCGGTGTGGGGCAGGTGCTGCTCGCCGGGCCGGACAAGGAGTGGCCGGCGGGTGACGACCGCCCCGACGGTTCGCTGCGTGTCGGCATCGACGCGGTGGCGGTCCTGACCGAATTGTTCGACAAACTGGACGACACGGCGGGCGCGGGCGCGTCGGCGGGAGCATCATCATGACCCAGACCGATCCGACGACATCGATCCCGTCCTTCGCGGATGTGCCGCTGAGCGCCGACGAGCAGACCGACGCCACCGGCCTGGCCGGGGCACCGGCGGTCGCGGAACTCGCTCAGGCGCATGGCTATTCCGTGGATCAGATCACCTGGAACACGCCGGAGCAGATCGACGTCACCCCAATCCACACCCGTGCGGACCGCGATGCGATCACCACCGGTGAACATGCCTATCCGCTGGACTCGATCCCCGGTGAGGCGCCGTTCATCCGCGGTCCGTATCCGACGATGTATGTCAACCAGCCGTGGACGATCCGTCAGTACGCAGGTTTCTCGACGGCTGCCGAGTCGAACGCCTTCTACCGCCGCAACCTCGCGGCCGGGCAGAAGGGTCTGTCGGTGGCCTTCGACCTCGCCACCCACCGCGGCTACGACTCCGACCATCCCCGCGTCGCGGGTGACGTTGGTATGGCCGGTGTCGCGATCGACTCGATCCTGGACATGCGCCAGTTGTTCGACGGCATCGACCTGGGCAACGTCTCGGTGTCGATGACCATGAACGGCGCGGTGCTGCCGATCCTGGCGCTCTACGTGGTGGCGGCCGAGGAGCAGGGTGTGCCGCCGGAGAAACTGGCCGGGACCATCCAGAACGACATCCTCAAAGAGTTCATGGTCCGCAACACCTACATCTATCCGCCGAAGCCGTCGATGCGGATCATCTCGAACATCTTCGAGTACACCAGCCAGAAGATGCCGAAGTTCAACTCGATCTCGATCTCCGGCTACCACATCCAGGAGGCCGGTGCGACCGCCGACCTGGAGCTGGCCTACACCCTCGCCGACGGCGTCGAGTACATCCGCGCCGGACTCGAAGCCGGACTCGACATCGACAAGTTCGCGCCGCGCCTGTCCTTCTTCTGGGGTATCGGCATGAACTTCTTCATGGAGGTCGCGAAGCTGCGCGCGGCGCGTCTGCTGTGGAGTGAGCTGGTTGCCGACTTCGACCCGAAGAGCGCGAAATCGCGGTCGCTGCGTACACATTCGCAGACCTCGGGCTGGTCGCTGACCGCTCAGGACGTGTTCAACAACGTCGCCCGGACCTGCGTCGAGGCGATGGCTGCGACTCAGGGGCACACCCAGTCGCTGCACACCAACGCACTGGACGAGGCGATCGCGCTGCCGACCGACTTCTCCGCGCGTATCGCCCGTAACACCCAGCTGCTGTTGCAGCAGGAGTCCGGCACGACCCGGCCGATCGACCCGTGGGCCGGTTCGAATTACGTCGAGTGGCTGACCCACGAGCTGGCGCAGAAGGCGCGCGCCCACATCCGTGAGGTCGAAGAGGCCGGCGGCATGACCCAGGCGATCAACGAGGGCCTGCCCAAGCTGCGTATCGAGGAGGCGGCCGCTCGCACCCAGGCGCGTATCGACTCGGGGCAGCAGCCGCTGGTCGGCGTCAACAAGTACCAGGTCACCGACGACGAGGAGATCGAGGTCCTCAAGGTCGAGAACTCGAAGGTGCGTGCCGAGCAGTTGGAGAAGCTGGCCCGGCTGCGCGCCGACCGCGACCAGACCGCGGTCGACAAGGCGCTGGCGGACCTCACCCGCGCGGCGGCATCGACCGAGGGTGGCATGGAGAACAACCTGATGGCGTTGGCCATCGAGGCGGCCCGCCATCAGGCGACCGTCGGTGAGATCTCCGACGCGATGGAAAAGGTCTATGGTCGCCACCAGGCCGATATCAAGACCATCAGCGGGGTGTATCGACATGAGGCGGGCGAGGTGAGCAACGTCGACGAGGCGATCGCGGTCGTCAAGGAATTCGCCGAGGCGGAGGGTCGCCGCCCCCGCGTGCTCGTCGCCAAGATGGGTCAGGACGGTCATGACCGCGGCCAGAAGGTGATCGCGACCGCCTTTGCCGACCTCGGCTTCGACGTCGACGTGGGCCCGCTGTTCGCGACGCCGGAGGAGGTTGCGGCCCAGGCCGCTGACAACGACGTGCACGTGGTCGGTGTCTCCTCCCTCGCCGCGGGTCACCTCACCCTGGTGCCCGCATTGCGTGAGGCCCTGGCGGCCGTGGGTCGCCCGGACATCATGATCGTGGTCGGTGGCGTCATTCCGCCGGGTGACTTCGACGAGTTGTATGCCGCCGGGGCTGCGGCGATCTTCCCGCCGGGCACCGTGATTGCCGATTCGGCCAAGGAGCTGATCGCCAGGCTTGCCGACAACCTTGGTCTGGAACTGAGTGGGGTCGCCGGTTCGTGATGGCCGAGCATGCCGCCGCCCGGGCGGCGCGCAGGCGGGTCGATGTGGACGCGCTGGAGTCGGGGGTGCTCGCCGATCGGCGAGCCGACCTCGCTCGGGCGATCACCCTGGTCGAGTCGACCCGGCCCGACCATCGCGTCGCCGCGCAGGAGTTGTTGCTTCGACTGACGCCGCAAGCGGGTAAGTCGTTCCGCGTCGGCATCACCGGCGTGCCGGGCGTGGGCAAGTCGACGACGATCGAGGCGCTCGGTATGCACCTCATCGAGCAGGGACACAAGGTTGCGGTACTCGCCGTCGACCCGTCGTCGACGCGTACCGGCGGATCGATTCTGGGCGACAAGACCCGGATGGGCCGGCTGTCGGTGGAACCGAACGCGTACATCCGTCCGTCGCCGACCTCCGGCACACTCGGTGGCGTCGCGAAGGCGACCCGCGAGACCATCGTGCTGGTCGAGGCGGCCGGTTTCGACGTGGTGCTGGTCGAGACTGTCGGTGTCGGCCAGTCCGAGGTGACCGTCGCCAACATGGTCGACACGTTCACCTTCCTGACCCTCGCTCGAACCGGGGACTCGTTGCAGGGCATCAAGAAGGGTGTCCTCGAGCTCGCCGATGTCATCGTGGTGAACAAGGCCGACGGCAAACATCAGATCGAAGCGAAAGGCGCTGCGCGCGAACTGAAGAACGCGCTCAAGCTGCTCTACCCGCATGACGCGCTGTGGACACCGCCGGTCCTGACGATGAGCGCGCTGGAGAAGACCGGTGTCGCTGAGTATTGGGAGGCGGTGCGCACCCACAATCGGGTGCTGACCGAGGCAGGCGAGTTCACCGCCCGCCGCAATCAGCAGCAGATCGACTGGACCTGGGCGATGGTCAACGACATCGTCCTGGCTCGGTTGGCGCAGTCGCCGGCCGTCCGTGGAATCCGCGCCGACGTCGAAAACCAGCTGCGCACAGGTGATCTGACACCGGCACTGGCCGCGCAGCACATCGTCGACGCCTTCGACGCCGACGGGGCGGTCAGCTCACTCGACTAGGTCGGCCAGGGTCTCGCCTAGCAGCGTCACCCGACCCGGTAGGTGACCGTTGGCCGGGGCGTTCACGGTGAATCCGTCGATACCGGTGGAGAGCAGGTCGCGGTAGCGCTGCGCCACCTGATCGGGGTCGCCGACGATGGTCGACGCCCGCCGAACCTCGGCGGCCGGATTCCGTTGGAGATACGCCTCGAACTCGGATTGTGCCTGTGCCTGTGTGTCGGCGATGCAGGCCGAGGTCTGCACGGTCACGGTGACCTCCGACCGGTCCCGCCCGAGCGCGGCACAGTGCGCGGTCAGCGCGTCGAGTTTGCGGCCGATGTCCTCGGGCGCGCAGATGAGATTGGATTCATCGGCATACTGGGCGACCATCCGCAGCGTCTTCTTCTCGCCGCCACCACCGATCATGATCGGGATGCGCGACAGCGGCGCAGGCGAATTCAGCGCCTCCTGCGCGCGGTACCACTTCCCGTCGAGGCTGGGTCGCTCGCCGCGCAGCATACCGAGCACGATGTGCAGTGACTCTTCCAGCTTTTCGAAACGGTCGGTGAAGGAGCCGAATTCGAAGCCGAACGAATCGTGTTCGAGTTCGAACCAGCCTGCCCCGATACCGAGTTGGGCGCGACCGCCGGACACCACGTCGAGGGCGGTGACGATCTTGGCCAGTAGTGCCGGATTACGGTACGTGTTGCCGGTCACCAGCGCCGACAATCGGACCCGCCGCGTGTGCTGGGCCAATGCCGAGAGCAGGGTGTAGCACTCGATCATCGGTTCGCCGGGATCACCGAGGATGGGGAGTTGATAGAAGTGGTCCATCACCAGCACGGTGTCGAAACCGGAGTTCTCGGCCTCGACAGCCTGGGCGACGATGGTGGGGAACAGCTGGTCGGGTGCGACATCGGGATAGGTGAAGTTGGGGATCTGGTAGCCGAGTCTGGTCACCGGAGGAACGGTACGCCGATCCGGCGGGGGCCGCGCTGGAGTCGCCGACAGCCGACGAGGTGTGCCGGGCGTAGCTCCCGTCACATGTCGAGCGTCGCGCCGCCGTCCACGCGCAGGTCGTGCAGGGTGATGTGGCGGGCGGCATCGGAGGCGAGGAACAGCACGCTGTCGGCGATGTCGGCGGGGTCGGCGAGACGTTGCAACGGGATGCCGAGCCGGTATTGGTCGGGGGAGCCGACCAGCGTCGCCTCGCGGTCGTCGGCGGAGGTCCACATGCCGCGCAGCATGGCGGTGTCGGTGGATCCCGGGGAGACGATGTTGACCCGAACCCCGGACGGGGCGACGCGCAGCCCGACACTGCGGGCGTAGGAGGTGGCGGCTGCCTTCGATGCGGCGTAGGCGGCCATGCCGGTGCGCGGGGTGGCGCCTGCGTTACTCGAGATCACCACGATCGATCCGCGCCGCCGCGGGACCATCGCCGCGGTTGCCACGTCGAGGACGTTGCGTACTCCACCGGCGTTGACGGCCATACATGCGTCCCAGTCGTCGCTGAGGATGCCCGCGGCGTTCACCACGAGGTCGATGGGACCCGACCGTCGTTCTTCGGTGTGCCAGGCGTCGGTGACCTGGGTGCGGTCGGTGACATCCACGCCGAGGATGTCGGCGGTGGCCTGCCGATCCCACCGACGGACGTGCGCCCCGGCGGCGGTCAGCGCGGCACTGATCGCGGTGCCGATCCCGCCTGCGGCGCCGGTGACCACGACGCGCCGGCCGGCGATGCCCGGGACGTGGCCGGCGCTGTTGTGGTTCGCGGTGCTGTGGGTGTCGTGTTTGTTGGCGGCGTGTGTGTCGGTCATACCCGCACACCCTGCCGGTCGGCGACCAGGTCGGTATCCGTTTCGGCGCGGTTCATCTCGGCGATCACCTCGGTGGTGGTGACGACTCGTCCGGCCCGCTTGGCGATGTAGGAGGCGGCCATCTGATGCTCGTCACGGCTGAAGTCACCCATCGCGTCGACGACGAAGAATGGCGCGACGTCGCTCATGAACGCGTCGGTCGCGCTGATCATGCACCCCATGTGGGCGTAGACGCCGACCACGATCAGCTGGTCCCGGCCGTGATGGGCGAGCAGCTGACGCAGGTCGGTGCGCTGGAATCCGGAGTAACGCCATTTGGTGACACGGATGTCGTCGGCCCGCGGTGCCAGCTCAGGGATGATCTCCTCGTCGCGTCCGCGCGACATACCCGAACCCCAGAAGTCGGCCAGGATGCCGCGGCGCGAGGGATGCTGGTCGCCCGGTTGCGCGGTGTACACCACGGGGACGCCGAGCTGAGCGCAATGGTCGCGGATGGCGACCATATTCGGCAGCGCGGTCGCCATCGGTTCCTGATCGCGCCGGTAGGCGTCGATGAAGTAGCGCTGCATGTCGTGGATCAGCAGGGCGGCGCGGCCGGGGTCGAGCGTCCAGTCGACCTTCGGGGGGTAGTCGCCGGAGGGGATCTCGTACGAGGGAATTGCCGGTATCGCCACCACTTTAGGATAGCCTCACTTTTCTAATCGTCGGTCTGCGGGTCCGCCTCCATATCGACGCCTGCCAAGGTCCGGAAGGCGACAGCCGCCCCGACGGCGCCGACCGCGAGGATCAGGCCGTAGTAGATGACGGCCTGTGAGGCCGTCCACCAGGTGCCGAACAGCCCCGCGACCAGTGCGCCGACGGTGACCCCGGCGACCTCCTGCGCCATCCAGATCCCGTTGACCCGGCCCAGTAGTGGTCCCGGGGTGCGTTGCTGGATCAGCGAATATCGCAGGATCTCCCCGACCGTGTCGAGGAATCCGACGAGCATGAGCAGTCCGATCGCCGCCCAGCCGTAGGGCGTGAGGCCGAACAGGATCTGGCAGCCGAACGCCGGCGGCAACACCCAGAGCAGCAGGAGGCCAGGCCGGCGAACCGTCGGGATCCAGCCGCTGACCAGAGCCGAGATCATGGCACCACCGGCGACGGCGGCGTAGAGAAGACCGGTCACCGCCGGATCGTCGCCGAATCGCTGTGCAACCAGGGCAGGCAGTAACGCGACCACCCCGGCGCCGAACATACTCACGACGCCGACCGCCATCACGCTCGCGACGACCCGGTCGGCGACGAGGAATCCGAACAGCGACGGCGGCGTGGAGGACCGGTCGGCGGCATTGACGGGCGGTGCGTGGTGGGCCGCACCGGGTGGCAGCGACGGCAGACCGGTCAGGATCAGGACCGTGGTGGTGGCGAGGACGGTGGCGACGGTATACGCCCATTCGACACCCGCCGCGGCGATGAGGAACCCGGCGACGGCCGGGGACAGCGCGGCTCCGATCCGCACCGTCAGCGCGTTCATGGCACCGACCGCGGCCAGATGTTCGCGGGCGATCAGTGTGGGTACCGCCGCCATCAACGCCGACGTCGACAATGCCCCGACGATGCCGTCGAGTCCCGCGACCGTGTAGAGGATGCTGACGCGGGGCACACCGCCGAAAGCCCCGAAAGCATTGGCGGCCAGCGCCGCGAACGCCAGTGCGGCACCCGTCCGACCGACCAGGATCAGCCGGCGGCGATCGAAGCGGTCGGCCAGCAGCCCACCGAGAACCATGCCGACAAAGGTGGTGATCCCGGTGACGGCGGTGGCCGCCCCCACGTGGGCGCTGGATCCGGTGAGGTCCCACATCTGTACCGGCACCGACACCAGCAACATGCCGATGCCGAGTAACGAGATCAGGCGGGCGACGAATATCCGCCGGAAGGCCGGGCTCTCGCGCAGTGGTGTCGTGTCCAGCAGCAAACCGGTGGCGCCACTCATCGTGCCTCCTTGGCGCAGTCGGTGACCAGCTCGCGCAGCGCCGCGAGCCACCGTGTGGCGAGTTCCTCGACCCGTGCCGTGTCGAGTACGCCGGGTTGATAGGTCCACACCGCGCGCATGCGGCTGGCCGGCCCGGTCGAGGCGGAGTCACCCGCATCGAGTGTGGTGACGTCGACGACCAGCCCATATGCGGCAGGCATCTGCGCGTCCGGGCCGATCTCGACCGACTCCGAGGCCATCGCCCAGTCGCCCATCTCGATGGCTCGGTAGCGACCCAGATAGTTGAATTCGATTGCGGCCGAGGGTAACGCGACTGGCTCGTGCCGGTCGGTGCCATAGCGGAGCAGACCGTAACCGAAGCCGTCGTCGGGGAGATCGGCCCGTACCGCGGACAACATCCGCACTTGTTCGCGCGCGGACGCGGTACCGCCCACCGGCACTGGGTGGACCGCGGTGAACCAGCCGACGGTCCCGGTGAGGTCGATGCCCGGCCGCAAGTGCTCGGCCCGGCCGTGCCCCTCCAGATCCACCAGTGTCGCCGTCTGGGCGGCGGCGCCGAAGGCGCCGAGCAACACGTCGTCCACCGAGGCCCCGAGGGCCGCGGGCACGGCGCCGAGTAGGTCGTCGACGATGTCGGCGTCGATGTCGACGACGTGGCGCCGGGCCTGGCCCTGCGTGTGGTCGCCGAGCGGACGGTCGAACAGCGCATTCGGCGCACCTGCCGTCGCCAGGAGACTGCGCCACTGCGACTCCTCGCCGCGGCGATCGTCGGCCAGGACCGCATCCACCCAGACGGCATAGGGTGACGAGATCGCAGGCAGGTCGACCACCGAGGCGTCCGGGACACCCCTCGCATCGCGTGGAGCCGCATTCAACTGGGCGTAACAGGACAGCAGTTCGGGTATCAGCGTGCGCCACGAGACACCGTCGACGACGAGGTGGTGTACCTGCAGCAGGAATCGGCCCGGTTTGTCGCCCAACGGAATCCAGGTGGCCGACATCATGGCCCCCGCCAGCGGATCGAGGCGTCCACGGGCCCGTTCGGCTACCGCGAGGACGGTCGCGGCAAGGTCGGCGTCGTCCTGGACCGCTCCCTCGACGACGATCGGCGGGGTGGGGGCGGTCTCGGGAACATCGAAGCGCCACGGTCCATCGTCGACGACCAGGCGTGCCCGCAGCATGTGGTGCCGCGCCGTCAGTATCGCCAGCGCCCGGGTGGCGACGGCCGGATCGAAGTCGGCGGGTACCCGCAGCAGCGCCGACTGATGGAATCCACGGATCGATCCGGGATCGCCATCGGTGACATCGGCCAGCCATCGCACGATAGGGAGCGCTGCGACAGGTCCCGACGACACGTGCTCGAACGTCACTGCCGCCGTGTCGGATTCGTCGATCACTGCGGCCAGGTCGGCGGTCCGGGCGTGGAGCATCACGTCCCGTGGTGCGACGGCGAATCCCTCTCCACGGAGCCGTGCCACCAGGGACATGGCGACGATGCTGTCGCCGCCGAGCTCGAGGAAATCCTCGTCGAGACCCACATGTTCGCGCGGCACCCCGACCACATCGGCGATGGCATTGGCAACTGCCCGTTCGGTATCGGTCACCGGGGGGCGCACCTGCCGGTCGACGGTCGGGGTCGGCAGGGCGTGCCGGTCGATCTTGCCGTTGGCGAGCCGTGGCAGCTCGTCGAGGATGGCGACTGCCGCCGGCACCATATAGTCGGGCAGGGCCGCCCGCACCGCGGTACGCAGGGCGGCGCCGTCGAGCCCGGGAGCATCCGGAGCGGCGGACCCGGTGACGTAGCCGAACAGCCTGCCATTGCGCGCGAGGACGATCGCCTCGCCGACGCCGTCGAGATCGGCGAGCGCGGCCTCGACCTCGCCGATCTCGACGCGGAAGCCACGGATCTTCACCTGATCGTCGCCGCGACCGCGGTACTCGAGTAGACCGTCCCGGGTCCAACGCACGGTGTCGCCGGTGCGATACATCCGTGCACCGACGACCGCTCCATTCGGAACCGATTGTGTGACAGCGGGGTCGGGCACGAAAGGGTCCGGCACAAAACGCTCCGCGGTGAGGTCGCTGCGCCCGGCATAGCCGCGCGCGAGTCCGGCACCGGCGAGGTACAACTCGCCGTCGACACCGGCGGGCACCGAGCGAAGTGCGGAATCGAGCACGTAGGCACGTGCACCGTCCACGGGTCGGCCGATCACCGGCCGATCGCTGTCGGCCGCCCGGGCGACGAGCGCATCGACACACGCCTCGGTCGGACCGTACAGGTTGTAGGCATCCGAGCCGGTCAGTGCGCCCAAGTCCCGCCACTGCGCCTCGGCGACCGCTTCACCACCGAATCCGATTGCCGCCATCGTTGTTTCGGCTCCGTCGAGCTGACGCAGATGCGACGGTGTCACTTCGAGGAAATCCCAGCCCTCGGCGCGTAGTCGAGCTGCGAGCGCCTGGCCGTCGCGCATCGTGTCCGGGTCGACGATGGACAGTTCGTGTCCGTCGAGCAACCACAACTGCGGCTGCCACGATGCGTCGAAGGCGAAGGACCAGGCATGTCCGACACGTAGTCGATCCCGTCCGGTGCGTTCCCGGGCCGGTGCATGTAGTCGGCGCCGGTGGCCGGCGAACAGATTGGTCAGCGCTCGGTGTTCGACGACGACCCCCTTCGGGGTGCCGGTCGAACCCGACGTGAAGATCACGTACGCCGGGTGTTCCGGCAACAGTGCCCGGGTGCGAGTCACCGTCGGTACCTCGGCGCCGACGGGTATGGGCGCGAGCAACGGGTCATCGAGCGCATCGATGATCCGGCGGGGCCGGGCGATCTCGTACATCGCGGCGACCCGGTCCGGGGGAGTGCCCGGTTCGATCGGAAGGTACGCGGCGCCGCTGTAGAGCACCCCGAAGATCGTCTCCAGCGCCAGGACGCCGCGCGGCAGACAGACCGCAACGACGTCCTCGGGGCCGATTCCCGCACCGGCCAGTCGCGAGGCGATCGTCGCGACCCGGCGCCCGAGTTCGCCGAAGGTGCGCCGGCCGTCGGTACCGCGCAGCGCCGGAGCGTCGTGGTCGCGGGCGATTGCGGCATCGAGTAGAACCGGGAAGGTGGTCGGTACGGCTGCCGGCCGATGGTCTGTCTCCAATTCGGCGTCGACCCGCACGTCCAGGTGGCGAATCGGTGAATCCGGATGTGCAGTAATGAATTCCAGCACGAGGACCAGTCGGCGGGCGATCAGCTCGACGGTGTCGCGGTCGAATAGATCGGTGCTGTACTCGATGACACCGCCGAGTCGCGGGACACCATGGGAGGAGTCTTCGACGAAGTCGAAGGACAGATCGAATTTCGCGGTGGTCGGGGCCGGCGGTGCGTCGGCACCTGGCCCGGGCAGCCGGCCGTCCACATAGACCACCATCGTCTGGAACAGCGGGTTCATCGCGGTCGTTCCGGTGCTCCGGCACGCCTCGGTGACCTGTTCGAACGGGATGTCGCGGTGATCGAGGGCGGCGATATCCCAGTCGCGGACTCGGGTGAGCAACTCGGTGGGCGTCGGGTCGCCGGAAAGATCGGTCCGAAGCACGATCGTGTTGAGGAAGAACCCGATCAAGCCGTCGAGACGGGGATCGTTTCGGACGGTCACCGGAGTGCCCAGGGGGATGTCGTCGCCGCCGCCGAGACGCGACAGCAGCAGTGCCACCGCCGTTCGCATTAGCATGAACATCGAGGTACCCGTGCGCGCCGACATCGCCCGCAACCGTTGCGCGAGTTCGTCGTCCAGGCCGACGAACACACCGTCGCCGCGGCCGGACGGACGTGGCGGTCGCGGCCGGTCGTAGGGCAGCGGGAGCTCGGCGGGACAGCCCGCCAACGCATCCCGCCAGAACTGCAACGCGGTCTCGCGACGCACGCCGGTGACCGTTGCCCGCTGCCAGACAGCGAAGTCCGAGTACTGCACGGGCAGCGCCGCCCAGCCGGGTGGCGCTCCGGTCAGCCGCGCGGCGTAGGCGGTGTCCAGGTCGGCACGGAGGGGTGCGGCCGACCACTCATCGGTGGCGATGTGGTGGATGACCACCACGGCAAGCCCATCTGCGGCGACCACTCGGATCGGGATCTCGGCGGCCAGGTCGAAGGCGTGGCTGCCCGCGGCCGACAACATGGCCGGGTCATCGGTGACCACGACCTCGACGGTCGGGGCATCGAGCACTTCCGGCAGCTGATCCCGATATCGCGTCCGAAGGATCTCGTGGCGCATCACGACATCGTGTACCGCGGCCTTCAGCGCCGAGTGGTCGATGGGTGCCGATGACCCGCCGGGTCCGCCCGGTCGCCACAGCAGGGGCACGTTGTAGGTCGCAGCCGGTCCCGACATCGTGTGCAGCGCCAGCATCCGTTCCTGGCCGAAGGACAGTTGCGGCGGTCCGTCGGTCACGACGTCGAGCACCGGTAGCGCCGCAGCCCCATTGCCCCCGCCGTCGGCGAGTGCAGTCGCCAGGGTGGCCACCGACGGGTGATCGAAGAGGGTGCGCAGGGCGAGTTCGTGGCCGAGCGTGCTGCGCACAAGATTCGTCACCTTGATGGCCAGGAGCGAATGTCCACCCAGGGCGAAGAAGTCGGCGTCGACGTCGATGACCTCGAATCCCAGGACATCGCTGAAGATCTCGGCCAGATCGGATTCCAGCGCGGTCCGGGGCCGGACACCCTCCACTGTCCGGGCTGCCGGCATCGGCAACGCCCGACGGTCGAGTTTGCCCGCCGGGGTGAGAGGGAGGTGTTCGAGCACCGTGATCGCGCTCGGCACCATGTAGCCCGGCAGTCGGCGGGCGAGCGCGGTGGTCAGCGCCGTCACATCGACGCCAGTCGTGCCGTCGGCGATCACCCAGGCGACCAGCCGGTCCGCGTCGGCACCGACCGCCGCACCGGCGACACCGGGCAGGGCGCTCAGTGCGTTCTCGACCTCACCGATCTCCACCCGATTGCCCCGCACCTTGACCTGGAAGTCGCGCCGGCCCAGGTACTCCAGGACTCCATCCCGTCGGCGGACCAGGTCACCGGTGCGATAGCAGCGGGCGCCGGGGATCTCGCCGGTCGGGTCGGCGATGAAGGCGGCAGAAGTCAAACCCGGGCGATGAAGGTAACCGCGTGCGACCGGGGTTCCGCGAACATAGAGCTCACCGATGCGTCCGTCGGCCACGCGCTGGAGCGAGTCGTCGAGCACCAGTACAGCGGCTCCGGCGATCGGGTGGCCGATCGGGACGCTCTGTCCTTCGGGGGATGCGGTGGCGACCGCGTCGGTCACCACGACGGTCGTCTCGGTGGGACCATAGGCGTTGATCAGTGCCAGCGCCGGCGCGGCCTCTGCCACCCGGCGAGCCAGGTCACCGCCCAGGGCCTCACCGCCGGCGATGAGTTGGCGCAATGATGTCAGCGCACGCGTCTGGCCGACGAACAGTTCCAGCAATGACGGCACGAAGACCGCTGCGGTGACGCCGAACTCGTCGATGATCTGCGCCTGCCGGTGTGGATCACGGTGCGCGCCCGGCTCGGCGACCACGGCGGCGGCCCCGGACACGAAGGGCAGCAACAACTCCCAGACCGCACCATCGAACCCGACCGGCGTCTTGACGAGCATCGCCGAGCCGGGGCCGAAGCCTCCGGGCATCGTGTCGCGACGCCAGCTCAAGACATTCGACAACTCACGGTGGGTGACCACGACACCTTTGGGTTCACCGGTCGAACCCGATGTGTAGATGACGTATGCGGCGTTGTCCGGCAACGGTTGTGGCCAGTCATCCGCCATGACGGTGGTCACCGCTTCACTGTCGGCGTCGAATCCGATGACGGGCAGGGTGATGGGCCACGCTGGTTCGACGGTGGCGGGACCGGTGATCGGCGTCCCGTCGGTCACCACGGCGATGGCACCGGAGTCGGTGATCATCGCGGCGATCCTCGCGACCGGGAGGTCGACGTCCACCGGCAGGTAGGCGGCGCCGGCCCGCAGGACGGCGTGGACGGCGATCACCTGCTCGATACTTCGTTCGGCGACGACGGCGACGACGGTCTCCGGACCGGCACCGTGATGCCGCAGGCGTCGGGCGAGCCGGGCCGTCCGCGCGTCGAAGTCGGCGTAGGACATCACTCGTCCACCGGTGTCGCGCAGGGCATCCCGGCCAGGGTGGGCAGCTACCGACGCGCGGACCAGATCGACGACGGTGGTGGTGGTCTCGACGGCGGCCGGTGGCCCGGATTCGACGTCGGTGACAGCCCGCAGCTCGTCCGGTGCCAGCAGGGTGATCCGATCGATCCGGATGTCGGGGTGGCGGGACACCTGAGTGAGCACCCGACCGAGAAGGACCAGCAGCATCTGCGCGGTCGCGGAGTCGAAGAGGTCGGTCGCATATTCCAGTGTCAGCACGACCTCGCCGGTGGCGGCGGCGTCGACCGCGGTGAACGCGAGGTCGTATTTCGCGCTGGCCGCCGCCAGCGGGATGAATGCGGCCGGCAGCCCGAGGAACCGGTCGGGCACCATGCCGACGTGCAGATAGCCGACACTCACCTGGAACAGGGGGTTGCGCCCGGAAATCCGTTCGGGGGCCACCGCTTCGACGATCTGCTGGAAGGGGACATCGGCATGGTCGAAAGCCGCGAGATCGGCGAGCCGAACACGCTCCAGCAATTCGTCGAATCGTGGCCGACCCGACACATCGGTGCGCAGGACCTGGGTGGCGACGAAGAAGCCGACCAGATCGTCGAGGGCGGGATCGGTGCGACCCGATACCGGAGTGCCGAGCGGGATGTCGTCACCGGCGCCGATGCGGTGGAGCATCACCGTGACCGCGGCCTGCACGAGCATGAACATGCTGGCACCACGGTCGGCGGCGACCGCGGCCAGCCGATCTCGATCGGATGCGGCCACCGTGTGGGTGACGGTCGCGGCGGGCCCCGGCGGCCCGGGTCGCCGTCGACGATCGTGGGGGAGCTCGATCTCGGCGGGCAGACCGTCCAGCTGTCCGGTCCAGAACTGTAGTTGCTCCTCACCGCGGTGAGCGAGCATATCCCGCTGCCACAGTGCGTAATCGGCGTACTGGGCGGGCAGCGGGGTGAACTCGGGTTCGGTTCCCGCCGTGCGCGCGGTGTAGGCCAGGGTCAGGTCGGTCAGCAGCGGACGGTCCGACCACTCATCGGTGGCGATGTGATGAATGGCGATGGTCAGCACGGACTCGCCGATCTCGCCGCCGCCACCATGGTCCGCGCGGTCGGCACGGATCTGGTTCAGCCGGACGCGGATCGGGGGCTGACGCCGAAGATCGAATGGGCGGGTGAGGAACTCGCGGGAACGTTCGGCGAGGACGGTGTCGACGTCGACCGCCGTACCGGTGGCCGCAAGAGCCTCGATCCGCCCGATCTCGACGACCGGCTCGAGGTCGTCGAGATCGCGTACCTCTTGATAGCCGGTGCCATCCGCATCCGCCGCAATGACGGTGCGCAAGACCTCGTGACGCTGCATCAGGTCCCGCACCGCGGCACGCAACGCGGATGCGTCCACCGTGCCCTGTAGCCGAACCACGTGGCCGTAGTGATACGACGGGTCGGTGGGATCGAGGTTGTGTAACAACCAGAGTCGTTCCTGGGCCGACGACAGCGGGACTAGTTCGGGTCGGATTCCGACGACGATGTCCGAGGTGGTTCCGCTCAGAGTCAGCCGCGCCACGATCTGGGCCGGGGTACGGGCCTCGAAGAGGTCGCGGATGGCGATCTCGGCGCCGAGTTCGGAACGCAGCGCCGACACGAGGCGCATGGCGGCCATGGAATGGCCACCCAGCTCGAAGAAGTCGTCGTCCAGACCGACAGGTTCGGTATCCGCGTCGTCGCCGAGGACCCGCGCCACCTCACGACACACCGCGCGCTCGAGGTCGGTGACCGGACTGCGGTGCGTCCCCGTGCGTTCGGGCGCGGGCAGAGCCTGCACATCGAGCTTGCCGTTCACCGTCATCGGGAATTCGCGAACGGCCGCGAACTGTGCAGGCACCAGATAGTCCGGCAGGGTGCGCGCCAGCTCGGTCCGGATCGCGGTGACGTCGATGGCGCTGGGGGTGGTCGGATCCGAATCGGCGGCAATCACATACGCGACGAGACGTTTGACGTCGGGTATGACGGCGTCGGCGGTGGCGATGACCGCGGCGGCAGCGACAGCGGGAAGTGCCGTCAGTGCGGCTTCGATCTCGCCGAGTTCGACGCGATGGCCGCGAATCTTGACCTGATCGTCGGCGCGGCCGAGGAAGTCCAGGTTTCCGTCGGCCCCCATCCGCATCAGATCACCGGTGCGATAGAGCCGCCCGCCGGTGGAGAACGGGTCGGCGACGAACCGTTCGGCGGTCAGGTCGCAGCGGCCGAGATAGCCACGCGCCAGTCCCGCGCCGCTGACGTACAGCTCACCGGCCACCCCGGCGGGAACCGGGCGCAGCCACGGATCGAGCAGGTGCGCAACGGTATTCCAGATCGGTGTACCGACAGACGACGTCGGTGACTCATCGGTGCCGATGCCGAGCGTATTGATGGTGTATTCGGTCGGTCCGTACAGGTTGTACCCGAAGGTGTCCGGTTGGGTGCGCAGGCGATTCCACACCGGTTCGCCGACCGCTTCGCCCCCGAGTAGGACCAGCGGCGGCACCCGGGGGCCGTCGAGCAGACCGTCGGCGATCAGCTGCGCCGCGTATGTCGGGGTCACATTGATGACGTCGATCCGAGCCCGCGCGCAATAGTCGACCAGCGCGACCGAATCACGCCGCAGATCTTCGTCGCAGATGTGTACCTCGTGACCTTCGACGAGCCACAGAAGCTCCTCCCACGACATATCGAAGGCGAAGGACACCGTGTGTGCGATGCGCATCCGGCCCTGATGCCCCGCCGCGCGGGCTACCGCGATCGCCGGCTCGAACACCTTCTCGCGGTGGTTGAGTTGCATATTGGTCAGACCGCGATACGGGGTGACGACACCTTTGGGTGCCCCGGTCGACCCGGAGGTGAAGATGACGTATGCCGCAGAGTCGGGGCGTACCGGCGGTGCGATCCAGCCGGGGGCGACCGGTGGGAGATCGTCGATGCACAACACTGCCAACCCAGTGGCGAGCGGTGGCGCGGAGGACTCGACGTCGGTCGCGAAGCGCTGCGCGACTGTGGTTTCGGTGAGCAGCAGCATCGGTGTGCCTGCTTCGATGATCGCACGCAACCGATCGTCGGGGTGATCGAGTTCCAGCGGAAGGTAGGCGCCCCCGGCCCGCAGTACGGCGAAGATCGCCACGATCATGTCGATGTTGCGCCCGATCGCCAGCGCCACCAGCGATTCGGCGCCGACCCCGTGGGCGGCGAGCGCGGCGGCGACCCGGTCGATCTGTGCCTGGAGTTCGGCATAGCTCATCCGCCGGTCGTCGAAGACGAGGGCGACGTCATCACCGCTGAGCACAGCCCGATTCGCGAGTAGGGTCGCCACCGTTGTCGAGGGCAGTGGGTACGTGGGCCCGGTCAGCGGCCGGTCGCGCCCGGTGGTGAGATCGACGGTGGCGACCGGCGAGTCGAGATGGCTGCCGACTGCGTCGAGCATGTCGCGGAACCGGGTGGCGATGTCGTCGGCCGTCTCGGCGGCGACGAGGTCGTCACGGAACTCCAGGCGAAAACGGATCGAGTTCGCCGGGGTCACCACCAGTGCGAGCGGATAGTGCGTGTGGTCGAGACTGCCCTCGCCGACGATATCGTGAAGCGCGGACTGTGCCTGTTCCTCCTCTTCGGTGCGGAAGTTCTGCAGCACATACAGCACGTCGAACAACGCGGACTGTCCGGTGGCCGCCTGCAACTGCGCCAGTCCGACATGGTCAGCCGACATCAGCCCGACCCGGTCACCCTGCATGCGGATGAGCAGTTCGCGCACGGTCTCCGACGGCCGCAACACGGTGCGCACCGGGATCGTGTTGAGGAACATACCGATCACGGTGTCGAGACCCGCGATCTCGGTCGGACGGCCGGCCACGGTCGAGCCGTAGGCGACGTCGGTGCGGCCGAGGACCCGGGCGAGGGTCAGGGTCAGCGCCGCTGAGAGAAGCGTGTTGAGAGTGACACCGGCGGAGCGGGCGTCGGTGCGGAGTCGGCCCGATCGGTCCGGTCCGAGATCGACATCGATCCGGCGCGGGACACGAGGGAAGCTGCCGGCCGCACGTGGTGCGACCAGCGACGGTTCGGTGTACCCGGCGAGATGAGTGCGCCAGCGATCCAGTGCCGCTGCGTGATCGGTGCGTGCGAACCAGGTGAGGTAGTCGCGTAGCGAGGCCTCCCGCGCGGGCACCTCGGTGCCGTGCAGATGGGCGAGTAGCCGAGTGACGAACAGACCGCCCGACCAGCCATCCCACAGGATGAATCGGCGGTTGACGACCAGTCGGTCGATGCCGTCGGCGAGCCGGATCAGGGTGAGCCGCCACAGCGGTGCCCGGTCGAGTGGAATCGGCCGGCTGCGGTCGGCGGTCAGCGCAGCCTCGAGCGCTGCCGTGTCACCGCCACTGAGGTCGAGTACCGTCAGGTCGGGTTCCACATCCTCGATGATGAGCTGGCACGGGCGGCCGTCGTGTTCGCCGAAGGCGGCCCGCAACTCCGGGTTGTCGGCGAGCAGAGTCCGTGCCGCGACCTGCAACCGGTCGGCGTCGACCCGGTGCCCGAAGTCGAGCCAGAACTGAGCGGTGTAGATGTCGGCGTCGGCGTCGACCTGCGCCTGATAGTAGAGACCTTCCTGGAGCGCGGTGAGCGGCCAGATGTCGGCAACCGAGTCGGGGCGCACTCCAGCCGTGCGGGCGAGTTCGGCCAGGGTGTCGTCGTCCACCGACACCAGACGGTCCTCGAGGTGGGCGACGAGCGCGTCGAGCAACTCGTCGGCGACCCGGTTGGCGTCGGCGACGCGACACGGGTCGATCTCGATCGCGACGACCGACCCGTACGCACCGGGAATCACCTTGACCCGCAGCGCATGGGCGGTGGGCAGACCGTAGTCGCCGACCAGGATGTCGGGATCGGCGATGTCGCCACGTGCCCGCGCCGCGGCGAGCGCTGTCGCGACCGTCGGCGCGAGCTCTCGCAACGTATCCAGGGCAGGACCGGGCACCGGGGCGGACAGCTGGGATTCGACGAGATCGACACGCACCGGCCGCAGACCTTGCAGCGGTCCGACCGTGCGGATGCCGTCGTCATCGCGTAGTTCGATGGCGACATCGATGAGCAGTTCACCGGTCAGATTCAGTGCGGTGGCGACGGTGGCCGCGACGATCGGCGCGAGGGCGGCGTGGTCGACCACGTCCCGACTGACCGGACGTCGCCGACGCACGACGCCGTCGGCCTGCTCGGCGCCGGTCGGAAGCACGGTTGCCGGGGCCAGTAGAGCCAGCCACCGGTCGAGTGCGGCGACCTGCGCGGCCTGGGCACCCAATCGGGCCATCACGGCGTGCAGCGAGACCGGTACCGGATCGATTGTCACCGCCCGCCCGGCGGCGTGATCGGCCAATGCCCGGGACAGATCGCCGCCGAGGATCGTCGTGGAGCGGGGGTCGATGAGCACCGGATCGAGGCGGAGCGTCAGCTCACCGGTCCCGGTGTCGAAGTCGGCGCGCGGATATCCGGGAATGCCGTGGGTGCCGCCGGTCGTCGCCTCGACGACCGGTATGTCGTGGCCGCGACCGCCCGGTGGGTCCGTGTGCAGTGTCCACAGGAACGGCAGCGACCGGTCCAGCACAGTGCGCAGCGCCCCGTGCCGCTCGACGAGGGAGTCCAGGATCTCGGTGATCGTCGCCGCCGTGGTTCCCGGCGGTGCGGTCACGGCGACCGTTGCGGGTTCCAGCTGGCCGGGCTCGACGCCTGCGGCCCGTAACCGTTGCAATGCGGGCGGCGGCGCCAGCGGGCCGTGGGTGTCGTCGTGAGGCGCGGACACCGCGCGGTCCTCGAGGTCGTCGAGGCGCGCGTCGGGCGTGCCGGCCAGTTCGCCCAGGAATGTGGCGAAGGCATCGGCGATCTCACGGGCCGCAGCACCCGCCTCGGCGACACCGCGGACGACGACCTCGGCGGGCTGGCCCTTACGGCGGAGCTGTATCTGGATCTCGACATCGGAAACCGGCCCCGACGCCAGCGCGTGGGCACGTGCCGGACGGCCGTCAAGGGTGGGTTCGAGGGTGCTGGCGATGACGTTGACGCCGAGGCCGAACATCCGATAGCTGCCGGTCGGTTCGGCCCCCGACCGGTCGGCGAGTGCACGCCCCAGGTCCTCACCGCGAAACCGGCTGTGCGCCAGCAGTCCGTAGAGGGCGCGGTCGGTACGGACGGCGACGTCGGCGATGGTGTCCCGGCCGTGTACTCCCACCCGGAGCGGCAGCACACTGGTGACCATCGACGGGGTCGTCCGGGTCGCGCGGTCCAGTCGGCCGGTCACCGGCAGTGCGACGACGAGATCCTCATGTCCGGTGCGGTTTCGGGTGAAGCCGAGGGTGGCGGCGATCAGCAGTACGGTGGGTCGTACCCCGGCGGCGGAGGCGAGTTCGCGCAACGGCGCGAGCTCATCATCGGGGATCTCGAAGCGGGCGTGAACGCAACCCCGGCCCGGCGGCAGGTCATCATCGAGCAGCCGCGCCGGCGGGGGCTTGTCCGCCATGCGTTCGACCCAGTAGTCCCGGTCGGTGACGAACTCGGGTCCGGCGCGATAGGTTTCCTCGGCCGCGACCACCCCGGCCATCGTCCAGTCGCGTGTACCGGTCGCGCCGGTCAGCCACGCACGCATCGCCGACACGACATGCACCAGGCCCATCCCATCGCAGACGAGGTGGTGGACCTTCACGTAGAAGTAATTCGTCGACTCGGATACCCGCAGAACCACGAAACGTGCGAGTGGCCCCGTCTCGATGTCCATCGGGACGGACATGTCTTCGTCCATCCAGGCCTGCGCGTCGCCCTCGCGAAGATCCACTTCGGTGACCGGCGTCTGGTCGGGCGGCAGAATTCGTTGCCGCAGTTCACCATCGGTCACGGTGAAAACGGTGCGAAGAGATTCCGCCTCCGTGATCAGCCGCTGGGTGACGGCGCGGGCTCGATCGATCCCGACGCTCGAGCTGTACTCCAGATACATTCCGGTGTTGTAGAGCGTCGGCTCGTCGGTGACCTGCATGCCGAGAAAGATGTCGCGTTGGCCGGCCAGTGCGGGCAGGATCACCGGCTCGTCGGCCACCACGGTGGCGTCCTCTGATGTCGCGGGGGTGGTGGTCACTGATCGCCTTCGGTGGTCGGGTCGAGCTCTGGAAAGGCGCACAGGGCAGCGCGCCAGGCGGTGGCAAGGGCATCGATGTCACTCGGGCCGAGCAGATCAGGCAGATACGCGAAGGTTGCCGACAACTGTGGGCCGGAGGTCTCGTCACGGCAGACGACGTCGACCTCCAGTGCATGTCCGACCCCGAGGTCGGGATCGGCAGTCGCGGCCAGCGAGGACGATTCGACGGAGGGCTGCCAGGGACGGCCACCGCCGACGGAGAAGCGGCCCAGATAGTTGAACAGCACCGTCGGTCGGGGAAGCCCGGCGAAGACGGTCGCCAACTGTGGATGCAGGTAGCGCAACACTCCATAGCCGACGCCGCCGTCGGGCGTCTCATCCCAGGCCCGCTGGGTGGCGGTGATGGCATCGATGACGCTGACTGCGCCGGCCGGCAACCGGATCGGCGCGATGGTGGTGAACCAGCCGACCGTGTGGGACAGGTCGACCGGATCGTCGGCAGTGCCGAGTGACTCCACATCGCGCCCATGGCGTTCGGTGTCGACGACGAGGTCGCCGGTTCCGAACACCTGTCGCGCGGCGAGGTGTAGCGCGGCCAGGAACAGCGTCGTGACTCCGACGCCGAGCCGTGTCGGCGTTTCGGTGAGCAGACGGCTCGTCGTCGCGGCGTCGACGGTGACGATCGTCCGACGCTGGTCGCCGCAGGTGCCGACGGTCGAGGCGAGCACGTCGGGTGTGTGCGTGGTGAGGCCACCGCCGGTGCCCAGGGTCGCGACCCAGTGTTGGGATTCGGCGACCAGGGACGGATCGGCGGCGCGGGCCACCATTCGGGTGGCATATCCGCGCAGTGACGTTCCGTCGGTGAATGCCACGGGCTGTGCACCGACGGTCAGCGCCGCGTCGGCAGCGGCGAGATCGTCGAGGATGATGCGGCGGGAGACCCCGTCGACGGCCAGATGATGGATTACCAGGATCAGGCGGCCAGGAGATCCGGCCACTCCGGGTAGGACGGTGGCCGCGACCATCCGTCCGTCTTCGGGGGCCAATCGTCCTGCGGCCTGGTCGGATTCGACGCGGACCGCGGTGGCCAGGTCGGGATGGGTGCCGGTGGGCGCGATGTGGAGCAGATCGGCGGCGCGGACCGCACCGGGTGCGGCCGCGGTCACCGTCCACACCGCACCGCCCACGATGGACAGGCGCATGCGCAGCGCTTCATGCGCGTCGATGACGACCTGTAATGCGGCCGCTATCCGCTCCGGCCCGGCTCCCGGCGGGGTATCGACGACGAGGGACTGGTTGAACCGGTCGATCCGTCCGCCGAGTTCGGCGAGTCGATGGATGATCGGCGTGGTGGCGATGGCGGCCGCCTCCCCGGACACCGTGGTGGCGATCGCCGGCTGAGCGCCCGGCTGCGAGGTGTCGATCCATTCGGCAACCGTGGCGAGTCCGGCCACGGTCGGTCGCTCGAACACGTCCCGAGGACTCAGACGTAGGCCGCGTCGGCGCGCGCGGTTGGCCAACGTGGTCGACACGATGCTGTCGCCGCCGAGCGCGAAGAAGTCGTCGTCGGCACTGATCGTCGGACCGCCGCCGGGATCGGGCTCGATGCCGAGACTTTCGGCGAAGATCTCGGCGAGGGCCACCTCCATCTCGCCGACAGGTGCGCGTCCCACCGGGTGGGTGGGTCCGGGATCGGGTAGCGCGTCGACGTCGACCTTGCCGTTGACGGTCAGCGGTATGCGCTCGACGGCCATCACCGTTGCGGGCACCATATGGTCGGGCAGCGTCTCGGCCAGCGCGGCCCGGATCGTGTCCGGATCACTATCGGGCGCAGCGATATATGCCAGAATTCGGTCGGCACCCTGCGGTCGACGGCGGGTGATGACGGCAACATCGTGTGTCGCAGCCGCGGTGGCAAGTGCGGCACGGATCTCACCGAGTTCGATCCGGAAGCCGCGGATCTTGACCTGGCTGTCGGCTCGCCCGGCATAGCGCAGACGGCCGTCGCGGTCACAGCGGAACAGATCTCCGGTGCGGTAGAGCCGCGCACCGGAGGGGCCTGCGACGAAACGCACCGCGGTCAGTGCCGGCCGGTGAAGATACCCGGCCGCGACCTGCGGACCCGACAGGTACAGCTCGCCGACGACGCCCGCCGGGACCGGACGGAGATACTGATCGAGGACCAGCGGCGAGATCCCGGGCAACAGCGCACCGACGTCGGAACCGTGCACGGTACCCATCGCATCGCGCTGGTCGAGGGTGAGATGGGTGGCGTGCACCGTCGTCTCGGTGATCCCGTACATGTTGACCGCACGAATGTGGCTGTGCCGGTCCAGGAAACCGCTCAACCGGCCGATGTCGAGGGGTTCGCCGCCGAAGATCAGATAGCGCACCGCGGCCAGCGCGCCAGCCGTATCGGTCATCGATTCGAGTACCGATTCGAGAGCGAAGAACGCCGACGGTGTCTGATTGAGTACGGTCACCCCCTCGGCCGCCACCAATGTCGCGAAGTCCTGCGGCGAGCGTGTGGTGGGTCGATCCGGGATGACGAGGGTGCCGCCGGTCGCCAGTGGTCCCCAGATCTCCCAGACCGAGAAGTCGAAGGCGTAGGAGTGGAACATGGTCCACACGTCGTTGTGATCGACATCGAAGAGACGGGGGTTGTCCTGATCTCTGCCGAGGTTCAACGTGTTGGACAGCAGCGCAGCCACATTGGCGTGACTGACCACAACTCCCTTGGGGTTTCCGGTGGAGCCGGAGGTGTAGATCACGTAGGCGGGCTGACCGGGTGCCGGAGTGGCCGCAGCGATGTCGGCCCATCCGGGAGCCTCGGCCGGGGAACCCGCCCGAGCGGCACCGGGCCCATCGAGGTAGGTGCGGTCCACGACGACCACCGGCGCGGTGTCGGCGATGATCGCGTCGATTCGTGCTGCCGGGTAGTCCGGATCGACCGGCACATATGCGCCACCGGCACGCAGGGTGCCCAGCACGGCGACGATCAGATCGATGCCACGTTCGAGCCGAAGTACGACGTGGTCGCCCGCGCCCACCCCGTCGGCGCGTAGGCGCTGAGCCAACTGTGCGCTGCGGCTGTCGAGTTCCCGGTAGGTGATCCGCTCGTCGGCGGCGACGACGGCCGTCCGTTCCGGATGGGCGCCCACCGTCGCGGCGAAGATGCCGACCAGAGTCTGCGATCGCGACGATCCGGCCGGTGGTGGTGGTGGTGCCACGGGAAGACGTGCCGGGATCGTCGGGAGTGCCGCGAGCCGGGTGTCCGGTGCGTCCGCGAGCAGGGCCAGGACGGTCAGCGTCCGGTCGGCCAGCGCCTGCACCGTCTCCTCATCGAAGAGTGCGCGCGCATACTCCAGTCGTAGCCGGATCCCGCCGTTGTCGGCGAGTTCGACGAATTCGAAGGTCAGATCGAAGGTCGCGGTCCGCGTCGGCGGGAACAGGGGAGTGGCGCGCAGACCGTCGAAGTCGGGGACCAGGATCGGGTCACGATACTGAACCATGGTCTGGAACAGTGGGTTACGCGTCAGGCTGCGTTCGGGCCGCAGCGCGGCGACGACAGTGTCGAAGGGCACGTCGGCGTTGGCGTAGGCGTCCAGGTCGGTGGCGCGGACCCGGCGGATCACCTCCCGCAGATCGGGATTGCCGGTCAACTCGGTGCGTAGCACCACGGTGTTGACGAACATGCCGATCAGGTCGTCGGCCGCCGCGGCGCCGCGCCCGGCGACCGGCGTGCCGACGACGATGTCGTCGCCGGCACCGGAAGCCGACAGGGCGATAGCCACCGCACTGTGGCAGAGCATGAACATCGTCGCCTTCTCGTCGCGACCCAACGCTCGCAGCGAGGTGTGAAGTTCCGGCGTGCACACGCGGTCGATCTGGGCGCCACGGTGGTCGTGATCGGCACCGCGCGGACGATCGGTGGGCAAGGCGAGTACTTCGGCTACGCCGGCGAGACGTTGACGCCAATGATGTATCTGTGTCGCTGACAACGATTCCGGATCTGCGGGATCACCCAGCCGGTCGCGTTGCCACACGGCGTGGTCGGCGAACTGGATCGTCGGTGTCGACACCGGGGAGCCGTTGTAGCCCGCGGCGAGTTCGGCGAACAGGCGGCCTGCCGACCATTCGTCGGCAGCAATGTGATGCACCGTGAGCAGCAGTATCGCCTCTCTCGTGCCGACCCTCAGCAGGTCGGCGCGGATCGGCCACTCCGCGCCCAGATCGAAGGGGCGCAGCCGCAGGTCGGCGATGCGTTGGCCGTGATCGATCTGATCCCGGTGTTCGGTGACGGGAACCGTTCGGGAGCCAGGTGCGTCGATCACCTGGGCGGGTGCGTCGGCCTCCGCATCGTCGACGATCCGGGTCCGCAGAACCTCGTGCCGGTCGACAATCCGATTCAGTGCGTCGCCCAGGCGGACGACGTCGATCGGGCCGGGCGAGGATTCCAGTCGCATCGTGAACGCCACGGTGTATGCGCTGCCGTCGATTCCGCTCTCGAAGTAGACACCTCGCTGTGAGGCGGACAGCGGCAACGGGTTCGGGCGGTCGGCGAGTGCGACCGGTTCGTCGGCCGGCGCGGACGGTGACGACGGCGCATCGAGTGCGGCGGCGATATCGCCGATGCTCGGGTTGTCGAAGAAGAAGGTGACCGGAAGGGCGCACCCGGTGCGAAGACGCAGTTGCACACCGATTCTGGTCGCCGACAACGAGTGACCCCCGAGATCGAGGAACCGGTCGTCGAGGTGCGGTGACGAGAGGCCGAGCACGTCGCCGACGACGGCGATCACCAAGTGTTCGACGTCCGTCTCCGGCAACCGGTCCGGATCGCTCGCGACCCGCCGGTGGGGTGGGATGACCAGTGCCCCACGGTCGATCTTGCCGCCGGGTGTGCGCGGGATCGTGTCGACGACGCTGATCGTCGCCGGGACCATGAACCGCGGCACCGCCGTTGTCAGTGCGGCGCGGATCGCGTCCGGATCGAGGGCGGTGACCACGAAGGCATGCAGCCGGACATCATCGGGCGTGGCGTCGGCCCGATCGTCGACGACGACTGCGGCGTCCACCCCGGCGATCGTGCACAGCGCGGCCTCGACGTCGCCGATTTCGACGCGGTGCCCGCGGATCTTGACCTGACCGTCGACGCGGCCCAACAGGATGATCTCACCGTCGGCGGCGAGCTGGGCGCGGTCGCCGGTGCGGTACAGGCGACCGGCTTGGCCGAACGGATTGGCGATGAAGCGTGTTGATGTCCAACCTGCTCGGTTTCGGTAGCCGCGGGCGAGCTGAACCCCGGCGACGTAGAGTTCACCGGCACCGCCAGACGGCACCGGGCGCAGATAGCGGTCCAGGACATACAGGTCGGTACCCGGTACAGCTCGCCCGACGGTGATCTCGGCCGGGCGGGCGTCGACGACGGCGGCGCAGACGTCGCCCGCTACCTCGGAGGACCCGTAGGAGTTGACCAGTTCGGTGCACCCGGCGGTGAGCCGTGCTGCCGTGGGTGCGGAGAGCGGTTCCCCCGACACGATCCACCGGTGCAGGCGATCGCCTTCTCCGGAACCCGCGGCGGCGATCGCCTCGGCGAATCCGGGGATGGCGGTGATCTGGTCCACCCGATGTGTGTTCGCGAGGTCGGCCAGCGCCGCCGCGTCGCGTGCGGTCTCGTCGTCAGCGAGGACGACCCCCGCCCCGGCCGCGAGAGCACCGAGAATTTCGGTGGTTCCGTCGATGAAGGCGAAGGAACTCTTGGCCAAGACCGTGGTGCTGCTCCAGTGCCGGGCCGCCCACGAGATCCGATTCGCCAGAGCACCTGCCGTGCCCAGGACCGCCTTCGGAACGCCGGTCGACCCCGACGTGTAGATCACGTAGGCGGCGCCGGTGGGCGGAACCCAGACCGGTTCGAATGCGACGTCGGCGTGGGCGTCGGCCTCGATGCCCAGCCGATTCAGTTCGTCCGTATCGATCAGCAGGTCGGGGCGAGCGTCGGTGAGCATGTGACGGACATGGTCGTCGGGGTACGCGGGATCGATCGGCAGATAGGCGGCGCCGACGCGCAGCACCGCGAGCATGGCGACCACCGAGTCGGTCACCCGGGGTATGCACAGCGCGACAACCGATTCCGGTCCGATCCCGCGGCAACGAAGGGTCGCCGCGAAGGTCGCGACCCGGTCGTCGAGTTCGCCGAAGGTGAGTCGCCGCGTACCGCAGACCAGGGCGACCCGACTGCGGTTCTGCTGTGCGACGGCCGCGATCTGTTCGGCCACCGGCCGGTAGGGGACACCGACACCGCCGGATGCAGCCGGTTGTGCGGCCGTGGCGCCGAGCGTGACCAGTGGTGCGTGCGGTGTCGCCACCATCCACTCGAGTCGCAGGATCAGGTCGTCCAGCAACGTTGCGTCGACGCCCCGGTGTTCGAGGAGTAGCGAGATCTCCGGATCGTCCTCGACGATCAGAGTGATCGGATAGCTGGTGGAATCGGTGATCCGCGGCCGGATATGTGCGCGCGGAAAGCTTTCGAAGACCAGGAGGGTGTTGAACAGTTCGCCGCGGCCGACCGCCCGCTGGATGTCGCCGAGCGCGGTGTGATGATGATCGAGCAGACTGAGCTGTTCGCGCTGCACGCGGGTGATCAAGTCGTGTACCGCTTCTCGCGGGTCGAGTTGTACGCGCACCGGGATCGTGTTGACGAGCATGCCGACCATCTCGTCGACGCAGGCAACCTCGGGATGCCGCCCGGAGACGACTACCCCGAAGACGACGTCGCGGTCGTCGACCACATCGCCGAGCACCATTGCCCAGGCCGCCTGTATCAGGGCGTTGAGGGTCGCGCCCGCAGCCCTGGCCACCGACCGCAGCCGGGCCGAACGTCCGGCGTCGAAACGGTACGTCGCGACTCCCAGGTCGGCTGCGGCACCGCCGTGCGCGATCGGCACATGTGTGGGCGAGGACAGGTCGGTGAACGCCGCCAGCCAGCGGTCGACGCCCGAATCGCGTGCGGTGCACCAGTGTAGGAAGTCGGTGAGCGGTGCTACCGCGGCCAGCGCTTCTCCGCGATACGCGCGGAGTATCTCGCGCAGCACCCGGTGGATCGACCAGCCGTCGAGGGCGACATGGTGGGCGGTCAGTAGCAGGGTGTGCCACCCCGCCCCGGATACGAGTACGAATCGGACCGGGCCCGCCGTTGTCAGCGAAATGCCCTGGCTGCGTTCCTGTTCCCGGACGTCGGCCAGTGTCGTCGCCTGCTGTCGTGCGGTCTGGCCATGCTCCGCTTCACCCAGGTCCACGCGGTGCAGCGTGACGTCGACCGCGCGGTGCACGAGGGCAACCGGGGCACCGGTCCGGCGCCGGGTGAAGGAGGTACGAAGGATGACGTGCCGATCGACGACGGTGGCGATGGCGGCGCGCAACCGGGCGTCGTCGGGTGTACCGATCAGCGGGTCCAGGTCGAGTTCGGCGAAGAGGAGATACGGATCGCGGACGTCGCCCACGGTGTCGGTGCCCGCACGCGGCACGGTGGAGTGATAGATGATCGCTTCCTGCATCGGCGTCAGCGGCAGGATGTCGGAGATTGCGGCCGGTCCAGGTGCGGTGGGGTCGGCGGACGCGGCGCTCACAGCAGGTTCTCCTTGAGTAGTTCGTCGACTTCGTCGGCCGCGAGGTCGGCGGTGAACATGGTGGTCGTGCCCGTGGCGGCCGTCGGGCCCGGATTGCCGGAGCTGTTGATGGCCGGGCGGTCGATCGGCGTCGCGACCATTGCCAGTGCTGCCGGCGTGCGGTGGTCGAACAACTGGAGTGCGGTCACCTGCCAGCCGACACGAGCCAGTCGGGTGACCACGCGGACCGCGCTGATGGAGTCACCGCCACAAGCGAAGAAGTCGTCGTCGGCGCCGACCATCGGCAGCGCGAGCACGTCGGCGATGGCGTCGGCGACGGCGTGTTCGGCGGCGCCTGCGGGCGGTCGTGAGCGTCCGGCGCGAGCGGCGAAATCCGGTGTGGGTAAGGCGGCCCGATCGAGCTTGCCGTTGGGGGTCAGCGGCAGGGCGGGCAGCACCATGATGGCGGCCGGGAGCATGTAGTCGGGCAACTGTGTTGCCAGCCGAGCGTGCAGATCGATCGGTGTCGGCGGGCGCTCGCGGAGATCGGTCGCCGCCGTGACGTAAGCGACGATCCGTCCGTCGACGGCAGCTGCGGCGGCACTCGCCACTGCGGGATCCGCGGCGAGCGCCCGCTCGATCTCGTCGAGTTCGATGCGGAAGCCGCGGATCTTGACCTGATGATCGGATCGTCCGAGGCATCGCAGCGCTCCGTCGTCGCCGACGCGCACCAGGTCCCCGGTCCGATACATGCGGGTGCCGGGCGCGCCGAAGGGGTCGGGTAGGAAGCGCGACGAGGTGAGTCCAGACCTGTCCCAGTAGCCGCGTGCGAGTCCGGCGCCGCTCAGATACAGCTCACCCACCTGGCCTGGTTCCACCGGCGCGAGCGTCTGATCGAGCACGCGCACACCGGTATTGGCGATCGGCGCGCCGATGGTGACCGGGTCGTCGGACCGCATTGCTGCGGTGGTTGACCAGATGGTCGTCTCGGTCGGACCGTACATGTTGCGGACCGACCGGGTCGTCGACGTGAGTTCGGCGGCCAGTCCCGGCGGCCAGGCTTCCCCGCCGGCCAGGGCATCGACGCCGGCGAGAATGCGTGCGCGGCGGGCACCGTCGGCCGACGCGGTATCCGCGGTCGCGGAGAGGAACATCGTCCACAGCGACGGGGTGGCCTGCACGATGGCCACCCGGTGACGGTCGATCAGTTCGAGGAGGCGAGTGGGGTCGTGGACGTCGTCGTCGGCGGCGAGGACCACGGTCGCGCCCGCGGCAAGGGGGACGAGGGTTTCCAGCACCGCGATGTCGAAGGAGATCGTCGTCACCGCGAGTACCGGACGGCCGGGACCGTACTCGAGGATGTCGATCATCGCGCCGGCGAAGTTCTGCACCGCATGATGTTCGATGACCACCCCTTTGGGGCGACCTGTCGATCCGGAGGTGTAGATCACGTAGGCCGGGGTGCGGGCGACGCTGTCAGGGCGGTTCGGCGTCGGCGTGGACGGTCGGAGTCGGCGGACGACGGTCGACCCCGGTGCGTGACGGTCGGGCTCGATCACGACCACCGGACGGGCATCGTCGAGGATGTGCGCGATCCGGGCGGCGGGAAACTGCGGGTCGACGGGAACGAAGGCGGCACCCGACCGCCACACCGCAAGCAACGCCACGATCAGGTCGACGCCCCGGGGCAGAGCTACCGCCACCAGATCGTCGGCGCCGAGGGGACCGAGCCGGTCGGCCAGGTCGGTGACCTGCCCCAGCAGTGTCCGATAGTCGACCCGTTCGTCTCCGAACACGACCGCGCACGCATCCGGATCCTGCGCGGCGATGCGATCGATGAGAGCGACACTGTCGACCGGACATGCGACGTCGGTGTCGGCGGCAGACAGCCGTGCGCGTTCGTCGAAGTCGTGCTGCCGCCGCAAGCCGATGGCACCGATGGGTCGGGCGGTGTGCAGCGCCTCGCGGAGGAAGTCGGCCAACGCGTCCACCAGATACGTCAGCCGTCCTGTCGAATACAGGGAGGCATCGGCGTCGATGATCAGTTCGAGATCGCCACGACCGGCGCTCGAATCTGTGGTGTCCCCAGGTGTGGAAGCGGTGATCGGCGAAGCGGTGATGGACAGGTCGACCACCGGACCGCGGGCCAGCGACCGGGCCTGGACCTCGGTGTCGGCAAAGGCGATGGCGTCGCCCAGCGGTTTGATGTTGAGGGTTGGGCCGATCACCCCGTCGATGCCCCGCCTGCGCAGGTCGGCGAGCAGGTCCTCGCCGCGGTATCGGGCGTGCGGGGTCAGCTCCCGCAGTCGGGTCCGGGTCTGCTCGGCAATGTCGTCGAGGGTGTGATGGGTGGCCACCCCGATCCGCAGCGGGATGACGTTGACCGCCGTGCACGGCACCTTGGCGGTCGGCGAGCCGAGGCGATTCATCATCGGGAAGCCCAGCGCCACTTCGTCGGTATCGGCCCACCGACAGCAGAAGGCGGCCACCGCCGCCGCCAGCCGGGCCACGTCCCGTGGGGCATCGCCCAGCCCGGGCAGCACGATGCGGATAGTGCGGATCGAGGTGGCGATCCGGTGGTCGCGGGGCTGCTGCGCCAGCGTGACGGAGCCATCGAGGCCGGCGAGTTCCGTGAGCCAGAAATCACGCGATCGAGGAGCCGGGAGGTCGTCGTCGACCCGCAGCGACCGCACCGAGGCCAACTCTCGGGGATCGGTGGGATCTGCGTACCGCTGGGCGATTCGTCTGACGAGCAGGCGTAGCCCGTACGCGTCGGTGACCAGGTGGTGCGCGACGATCAGCAAGGCCACCCGGTGACCGGCGGTGAGGATGCCGATCCGCGCACATGGTCCGGTGGCAGGGTCGATGGTCACCGTGGTCGCGGCTGCTGCATACGTGTCGATCGCGCCGGGGTCGGCGCCGAGGTCGGTCAGCTCGACCGGTGGCGGTGCGTCGAGTACGACCTCGAGACTTCCGTGCTCGAGACCGCCGTCTGGGGCCTGCCGGAATCGTGACCAGAAGCCGTCCGCCTCGGTGATCGTCGCCGCGGTGGCGGCGTGCAGCCGGACCGGATCCGGAGTGTCGTCGGACCCGAAGTCGAACAACTCTCCGACGGTGAACACCGGCAGCGGCCCAAGGAGTGCCTGGGCGACCCAAAGGCCGTGCTGAGCGCGGGAGGCGCGGATGGTCATCGAGGGTCCTTCGTGCTGGGTACCACTGCTAACGGGAGTGGTGGCGAGCCTCATGGCGGGCGGATAGAAAGGTAAGCCTACCCAATGTTTATACTGGGGTCCGAATGTGGGGATGTCGGATATGTCCCGATCTGCACCGACACCGCACCTGCCGTTAGTTAGGCTAGCCAAGCCTTCTGCGTCGGCTGCGGATAGGTACCCACGGCCCTCGGCTCTGCCCCGCAGCACCGTCGAACATCAACGCGTAGAGGAGCGAAACGTGTCGCAGTCGGCACCCGTCGATGTGGTCGGGATCGGGTTCGGACCCGCGAACCTCGGTCTGGCCATCGCGATCGAGGAACACAACCGGACGCCGGGGGTGCAGGCGGCACTGAGCGCGCGCTTCGTCGAACGCAAAACCCGGTTCTCCTGGCATCCCGGGATGTTGCTACCCGGAGCAACCCTGCAGGTCTCGTTCCTCAAAGACTTGGTGACACAACGCAACTCTCGTTCGGAATACTCATTCCTGAACTACCTGTCGGTGCGCGGACGCCTGTCTCACTTCATCAACCGGCAGGACTTCTTCCCGCTGCGTGCGGAGTTCAACGACTACCTGTGCTGGGCCGCCGATCGGGTGTCGGTACCGATCAGTTACGGCACCGAGGTGACCTCGGTCGCCTGGCGGAACGGACATTTCGAGGTCGACGCCGGATACGGCGGTGTGATTGCCGCACGCAACGTGGTGCTGGGCGGTGGCCTGCGCGCGAAACTACCCGCCGGCGTGCAGCCCAGTGCCCGGGTATTCCACAACCACCAGTTCTTGCAACGCTTCGCCGAACTTCCGACCGCCCGGCACGGTCGCTATGTGGTCGTCGGCGCGGGGCAGAGCGCGGCCGAGGTAGCGCTCCATCTGCTTGACAACACGGACGCCGAAATCCACGCGGTCTTCGCAAAATACGGCTATACGCCGGCCGACGATAGCCCCTACGCCAACCGCATCTTCGACGCCGACGCGGTCGACGAACACTTCGGAGCCGAGCCGGTCTGGCGCGACCGGCTGATGAGCTATCACCGCAGCACCAACTACTCGGCCGTCGACGCCGACCTCATCGCACAGTTGTATCGGCGGGAGTACCGGGAACGGGTGGATGGGCGTCGGCGATTGTACGTACACGGAGCCTCCGAGATCGTCTCGCTCGACGACCGTGGCGACGAGGTGGAAGTCGGCGTCGCACATGGCCTTTCCGGCACGTCACGCACGCTGCAGGCCGACGCGGTGGTGATGGCCACCGGCTTCGAGCCCGCTCGAATCGACGAACTGCTCGGCGACGACCTCGCCGGGTCCGCTCACCTCGACGACCATGGCCGCCCCGTCCTGGACCGGCAGTACCGCCTGTCCACCGACGAGCACATCCGGGGCCAGATCTTCGTGCAGGGCAACTCCGAGCACACCCACGGACTGTCTTCGACCCTGTTGTCCAACATCGCGATCCGGTCCGGTGAGATCACCGCGACTCTCGCCGCCACGCGCATGACCGGGGACCCGCGGCCCGACTCGCTGGCGACCGCCTCCGCAGGCTAGCGGGCCGCCCAGGTTCTCGCGAAGGTGCCGATCCGGTCGAGTAGGTCATCGAACACCGCGTCGACGTCGGTCGCGACGGCGATCCGGGCATTGGCTGGACCGGTCATACCGCGTTCGTCGGCGACGGTCATGCCGCGCGTCAGCGTTCCGGTGAGTTCGACACCGATGCGGGCGGGCACCGTGGCGACGATGTCGGGGGATAGCGCGACCATCGCCGCGAACGGGTCGTGGAGATGAGCGATATATCCCTCGTCGTGGTCGGCGTGGAATTCGAAATAGAACCGCAGTGCGTCGACGAGATCCCGGATCAGATCGTTGTCCGACACCGACCGCAGGCCCCGCTCGTCGGCGGGATCCGGACATTCCACCGGGTGGCTCCCCGCGACACCGGCCAGGCGCACAACGTGGTCGGGGGTCAGTGCGATGGCCTCCGTGAGGTCGAGCGGGCAGACGATGGGATCGGGCGCGACGCCGGTGCCGAAGGCCTCGAAAACCTCGGCGGCGGCCTCCGGGTCGACGGCGACATTCCACTCCGCGACCGGTGTCGTGTTCCCGTGAGCGTGGAACGCGCCACCCATCACGACGAGGCGGCGCAGCCGCGTCGGTAGCGTGGCGTCGCGTCGGATTGCCTCGGCCAGCGAGGTCAGCGGTCCGGTGACCAATCCCACGAGTTCACCCTCGTAACGCCGTGATGCCTCGATCCACGCATCGGCAGCGTCGCCGGGGGCTGCGGCAAGTGTGACGGCCGGTAGTTCCGCGTAGCCGATGCCGAGCGGACCGTGGGTGTCCTCGGTGGTCATCAGGTCAGCGACCAAGGGAGTCGGTGAACCCTGATGCACCGGGATGTCGCCGCGGCCGCAGAGACCGAGCCACGCCAGGTTGTTGGCCGTGACGACGTCGACGGGCACATTGCCCGCGGTCGACGCGATCCCGACGATCTCGACGTCGGCCCGGGCCAGGAGGTAGATCAGCGCGACCGAGTCGTCGATACCGGTGTCGCAGTCGAAGAACAGGCGCTGGGTCACGGCGACCATCGTGACCGGAATCGTTCCCGGTACGCAATTCGCAGCCGTCCCCTCCGATGCGCGAAGGAGCGGCGCGGACTCGACAGATCAGCAGAGATCGCTACCGTCGGCACCATGACCTCCCAACAGATCGCATTCGAGTGGACGTCGTCAAACCGCGAGTGGCTGATCGAGAATCCGATCCGGATCGTGGCCTACATCCTGGTCGGTCTGGCCATCCGGTTCGTGGCGCATCGCGCCATCGATCGGGCTACCCGCCGACCTGCCGGATCGTCGAAGGCAACCACCGACTCACCGAGCACGGACCGAAAGCCGTTGCTGATCAGGCACTTACGGGAACGTGTTCCCTCCTCGGCGGGCGGACGTGGCGCGGCGCAGGCCGAACGCCGCGCACAGCGGGCCGCCACCATCGGCTCGGTGCTGAAGTCGACGACGTCGATCGTGCTGCTCATCTGGGTGGTGCTGTCGATGCTGTCCGTCGTCGGGGTGAATATCGCACCCTTCCTCGCGTCGGCCGGGATCGTCGGTCTGGCAATCGGTTTCGGCGCACAGAATCTGGTACGCGACTTCGTCACCGGCATCTTCATGCTGCTGGAAGACCAATACGGGGTCGGCGACGTCGTCGACCTGGGGGAGGCGGTCGGTGAGGTGGAATCGGTCGGTCTGCGCGTCACCACACTGCGTGACGTGGACGGCACGCTCTGGTACGTCCGCAACGGCGAGATCGCCAGGGTGGGCAACATGAGCCAGGAGTTCGCGGTGGCGCGCATCGACGTCCCGGTGTCGCCGTCCACCGATGTGGAGAAGGCCCAGCACGTGGCGGCCGGGGCCGCGCGTGCGGCCGTTCACGACGATCCGTCCGACATCATCGGGGAGGTCACGATGCTTGGCGTACAAGCGGTGGCCGCCGACCAGGTCATGTTGCGCCTGACGGTGACGACCAAACCCAACGCACAATGGGCGGTGGCGCGTCGTCTGCGTGCCCGGATCCTGCGCGCCTTCGTCGCCGAACAGATCTCCCTGCCCTATGTCGGGGCGTATGCCTTCGCGGCCGGTCCGAATCAGGGCTGATACGAGACCAACCCCACCTGACGGTCGCCGCGGGTACGCCAAACGATGCAGGGCCGGTTCGTGTGAACCGGCCCTGCATCGTTGTGTCCGAGGGGGGACTTGAACCCCCACGCCCGTTAATAGGGCACTAGCACCTCAAGCTAGCGCGTCTGCCATTCCGCCACTCGGACTTACTGCCTCAGCGTCGATCTTCTCTGTCTCGATCATCTCGCTCACCTGCGGCGCGCACAACCATAACCGAGGTTGCCCGTCTACCCCAAATCACGTAGGAAACAGGTGTGACTTCCTCAGCAAACGCCCCGCAAGCCGTCGACGAGGTCGTCGATCTGGTCAGCCGTCTGATCCAGTTCGACACGTCAAACACCGGAGAACCCGAGACCACGAAAGGCGAGGAGGACTGCGCCAAATGGGTGGCGCAGATGCTCGAGGAGGTCGGCTACACGACGCAGTACGTCGAATCCGGCCGGCCAGGGCGCGGCAACCTGTTCGCCCGGCTGCCCGGCCCGCCCGACTCCGATCGAGGTGCTCTCCTCATCCACGCCCATCTGGACGTGGTGCCCGCCGAACCCGACGACTGGAGCGTCCACCCGTTCTCCGGGTCGGTCGCCGACGGATACATCTGGGGTCGCGGCGCTGTCGACATGAAGGATATGGCCGGGATGGCACTCGCCCTCGCCAGACAGTTCAAACGCGACGGCACGGTACCGCCCCGCGAGATCGTCTTCGCCTTCCTCGCCGACGAGGAAGCCGGCGGGACCTGGGGATCGCACTGGCTGGTGGAGAATCGCCCCGACCTGTTCGAGGGCATCACCGAGGCGGTCGGCGAGGTCGGCGGCTTCTCGCTGACCGTCGATCGTCCGGATGGCACGCAACGGCGCCTGTACCTCGTGGAGACGGCCGAGAAGGGACTCTCGTGGATGCGACTGACCGCGGACGCCACCGCGGGCCACGGGTCCTTCCTGCACAGCGACAATGCGGTCACCGAGATCGCCGAGGCGGTCGCCCGCATCGGCAGGCACACGTTCCCGCTGGTGATCTCCGACTCGGTCGCCGAGTTCCTGCAGGTGGTCTCGGCGGAGACCGGTCTGGATTTCAATCCGGAGACCCCGGATCTGGAAACCGCTTTGTTCAAGCTGGGCAACCTCGCCCGGATCATCGGCGCCACCTTGCGTGACACCGCGAACCCGACGATGCTGCAGGCCGGCTACAAGGCCAATGTCATCCCGCAGAAGGCGCACGCGGTCATCGACTGCCGGGTCCTGCCCGGACGGCAGCAGGCCTTCGAAGCCGAGATCGACGAACTCATCGGACCCAACGTCACCCGGGAATGGATCACTCATCTCGATTCCTACGAGACCAGCTTCGACGGCGACCTCGTCGACGCGATGAACGAGGCGATCCTCGCCCATGATCCCGACGGCAAGACGGTGCCGTACATGCTGTCAGCTGGGACCGACGCCAAGGCCTTCGCCAAACTGGGTATCCGCTGCTTCGGGTTCGCGCCGCTGCAACTACCCCCCGACCTGGACTTCGCCGCACTCTTCCACGGCGTGGACGAACGTGTCCCGGTCGATGCAGTCCTGTTCGGCACCAAGGTGTTTGAGCACTTCCTTCTACACAGCTGAGACATCCGGAGTGTAGGTTCGCCCCGTGTCGGCCTGGCCACGCCTAAGGTGACAGGTGACCGACGACAAGCCACTACCGAAAGGTGACCCGATGGCGAAGTTCGATCCGTACGAACCGTTGCCCGCCCTGCCTGGATTCACGCTGACCTCGGAGTCCGTCACAGACGGGGCGCCGCTGCGCAGCCAGCAGGTGAGCGGGATCATGGGTGCCGGGGGTGACGACCTGTCGCCGCAACTGAGCTGGTCGGGTTTCCCGTCGGACACCAAGAGTTTCGCCGTCACCGTCTACGACCCGGACGCACCGACGGCCGCCGGATTCTGGCACTGGGCGGTCGCCGATATCCCGGTATCGGTCACGAGTCTGCCCGAGGGCGCGGGCGACGCGAGCGGCGGCGGACTTCCGGCCGGCGCGGTGCAGTTGCTCAACGACGCGTCGTCGAAACGGTTCGTCGGCGCGGCACCACCCCCCGGACACGGTCCGCACCGCTACTTCATCGTGGTGCACGCAGTCGACGTGGAGTCGCTGGAACTGCCGGACAACGCGACGCCGGCCTACCTCGGATTCAACCTGTTCTTCCACTCGATCGCGCGCGCGACGATCGTCGGGACCCACGAGCAGCCCGCCGAGAACGTCTGACCGCGGAGCGTCGGCGGCCACCCATCTAGAGATGGGTGGCCGCCGACGTGCGATCAGCGAGCGGCGCTGCCCACCGCGTCGGAGATCGACGCGAACCCGGCCTCGCGGACCCGCTGCGCCAGGCCCTCGTGGATCTCGGTGACCCACAGCGGGCCGCCGTAGATGAAGTTCGTGTAGCCCTGCAGCAGGTCGGCGCCCGCGCAGATGCGTTCCCACGCCTGATCGACGGTCTCGATCCCGCCCACGCTGACGAGCGCGATCCGGCCGCCGACCCGGTTGTACAGGCGGCGCAGAACCGCCAACGACCGGTCGGCCAGCGGGGCGCCCGACAATCCGCCCGCGCCGATCTCCTCGACCTCGTCGGCCGGCGTCGCCAGCCCCGCACGGCTGATGGTCGTATTGGTCGCGACGATTCCGGCCAACCCCAGTTCGACGGCCAGGTCGGCGACCGCGTCGATGTCGTCGTCGGCGAGATCGGGGGCGATCTTCACCAGCACCGGCACCGTCACCTCCTCCTGCACCGCGGCCAGGATCGGTCGGAGCGAATCGACCGCCTGCAGGTCCCGCAGTCCGGGGGTGTTGGGAGAACTGACGTTCACAACGACGAAATCGGCCAACGGACCGAGGAGCCGGGCGGAGATCCGATAGTCGTCGACGGCGTCGGCAACCGGGACCACCTTGGTCTTGCCGATGTTGGCACCGATGGGCACCGACACCGGGCCGGGACGGACCTGCGCCAGATGGGTCGCAGCGACGTGGGCGCCGGGATTGTTGAAGCCCATCCGGTTGATGAGGGCCCGGTCGGCCGGTAGCCGGAACAGCCGGGGCGTCGGGTTGCCGGGTTGGGCCTGCCCGGTGATCGTCCCGATCTCGGCGTAACCGAAACCGAGTTGGCCCCAGGCGTTGACCGCGGACGCCGACTTGTCGAAGCCCGCCGCCAAGCCCAGTGGCGCGGGGAAGTCGACACCGAACACCCGCTGGCGCAGTACCGGGTCGTGGGTCGCGAACACCTTCGCCGCGGCGAACCGCAGTGGCGCGACCCGACCGATCGCCCGGATCGCGGTCGAGGCGATGCCGTGGATGCGTTCCGGCGACAGCAGGAACATCACTTTGAGCAGCAGCGGGTAGAGGGCGCGATTGAGCGCACCCACGACAGTTCTCAGCACAGTGCCTTCCTTGGGGCGTGAGGTGCGATGGTTTCGGCGGGCCGCATCCATGCACCCATGTATCCGGGGTTCAGCCCGCGGCCGGATTCTCCGGATGGCCGGGGGCCGGGCGGCTGGCAGCCCGCGGCGGCCGTTTGCGTTTGAGCAGCACCTTGCGGGTGCCGTCCGAGTACAACCGGACCCGGGACAGTTCCCACCCGCCGAACTCGGCTTCGAGGGCCAGGCGCATGGATGCGGTCACCCGGGTGACATCTGGTGGCAGGCGCAGCAGCAGGCGTTCGTAGTCGGCGTCGGTGACTTCCCAGCCGACCGGGTGCCGGTTGCCGTGGCGTGCGGCCGCCCGGCCCGCCCGGGGCAGGTGTCGATGACCGGCGCTCAATGCTCACGCCCCGGGGCCGCCTGCGCCGGTACCCAGCGGGGCGCCGGTCGGGATGGTCTGCAGCTGACCGTCGCGGGAGGACAGCACATACAGCGCGCCCGACGTGTCGTCGACGACGAGATGATCGGGCTGCGCGACCGTGGCGAACTCCCGCACACGTCGTGGTTCACCGCTGGCGAGTGCATAGGCCACCACCTTGTTGTTGCCCGTCGTCGACACCCAGAGCAGCTCGTGGGTGTCGTCGTAGTCTACGGCGAACGGACCGCCGGCCACCGGATAGCGGAAGCGCATGATCATCGGGGAACCGAAGAAGCCGAGGATCTCACCGTCACGGGTGTTCGCCACGAGGACACGACCGAAGTGGTCGGCGGTGGCGTTGGTCGCACCGTTTCCGGCGCGGAGCGCGGGGCCCAGATCGCCGTTGTCGAGGTCGATCGGGGTCACCGAGGACTGCGCGCGGTCCAGGACGACGACCTGCTCACCGTCGGTACCGGGCAGCCCGACGGTCAGTTCATCGACGCCGACGAAGCCACCGAAATCGTGGAGTTGTCGGAAGTCCTTGTCGTAGACGACGACCCGACCGCCTGCGGTACCCACGACGACCCGACCGTCGGCGGTGCGGGCGAGTGCAGTCGGCTCGGTGATCGTGGTCGGCGCGCTACGCACCTGACCGTTCGCGTCGATGGCGACCAGAATCGACGGACCGACCCCGACGAACGAGCCGTCTCCGGCCGGGATCAGATCGAGGAGTGCGGGTGTTCTCACCGTGCTGTGGGCACCATCGCCGCGGGCGAGACTCGCGGTCGGCAACCGCAGCACCTCGGTGCCCGCCGTCCCGAGGACGGCGACCGTCGGTCCCGACTGGGCCAGTGCGCGCGCCCCACGGGGGACCGCGACGACCTGGCCGGCCGGGGCCGCCGCCGGACCGGCGGGTGCCGGACTCGCGGTCGCCGGGGTGACCGTCGGGACATCGGGGCGGGAGTCGTCGGAGGAGGAACAGCCCACCACCGCGACGGCCAGGGCCGTCGTCAGCGCCGCCACCCCGACCGTCCGCAGGCCACGCTTGTGGAATCGATGGACGGGTCGCAGGGGACTGAGCGCACGCATGTACTCCATCTTGCGTGAACGTGACCGGGCCTCCGGACCCGGGGCCACCCGATATGAGAAGTCTGTCCGCCGACGCCCCGAGGCGAATCGAGAGCACGGCGCCGCACCGCGTAGCATCGCGCCGTGACCGACACCATGACCTGGACTCAGTCGATCGTTCTCGGAGCCCTGCAGGGCATCACCGAATTCCTCCCCATCTCGTCCTCGGGCCACCTGCGTATCGCCTCGGAGCTCATGTTCGGCGACGATGCCGGCGCATCCTTCACCGCGGTTACCCAGCTGGGGACCGAGGCCGCGGTGCTGGTCTTCTTCGCCCGCGACATCGCGCGGATCGTCGTGGCGTGGTTCCGCGGGTTGTTCCACGCCGACGAGCGCGGGATCGACTACCGGGTGGGCTGGTATGTGATCTTCGCGACCATCCCGATCGGACTGATCGGGTTCATCTTCAAGGACGAGATCCGGACCAGTGGACGAAATCTCTGGCTGGTCGCCACGGTGCTCATCGTGTTCTCCGGTGTGTTCTGGCTCGCCGAGCGATATGGCACCAAACAGCGGTCGATGGAGCAGCTCACCTTGCGCGACGGCCTCGTGATGGGCCTCTCGCAGTGCCTGGCCCTGGTGCCCGGCGTGTCCCGGTCGGGTGCGACGGCCAGCGCCGGTCTGTTCCTTGGCCTCGAACGTGAGGCCGCCTTCCGATTCTCGTTCCTCCTCGCCATCCCGGCGGTGACGGCCTCCGGCCTGTTCAGCCTGCCCGATGCGTTCTCGCCCAGCGGGGACGGGATGGAGGCGACCGGACCGCAGCTGCTGGTGGCGACCGTCATCGCGTTCTTCGTCGGCTATGCGGCGATCGCCTGGCTGCTCAAATTCGTCAGCGGTCACTCGATGAACTGGTTCGGCGCCTACCGCGTGGTGCTCGGGTTGGCGCTGATCGCCTTGCTGGCGACCGGGACCATCAGTGCGACGTAGGCGCGGGTCGGATGCCGCATCGGTGCGCAATGCCTAAGGTTGACCCATGACCGTGATTCTGGTTCGACACGGGCGTTCGGTGGCGAACACGTCGGGGGTGTTGGCCGGCCGCTCACCCGGGGTCGCCCTCGACGACCATGGGCAGACGCAGGCACGAGACCTGGTCGGTCGCCTCGGCGTGTGTCTCGACGACATCACCGCGATCGCCCGCTCGCCGCTGCAGCGCTGTGCCGAGACGATGGCGCCCCTGGTGGGAACGCTCGACGCGCGGGTCCGCGCGGGGGAGTCGAAGTTCACCGGCGAAGTGGTCGTCGACGATCTCGCGGAGGTCGACTACGGCACCTGGACCAGCCGGCCCATCCGCGAGCTCCTCAACGAGCCGCTGTGGAAGGTGGTCCAACAGCAACCGTCCGCGGCGGTGTTTCCGGAGGGTGAGGGACTGGCCGATGTGCAGGCCCGGGCGGTGCGCGCGATCCGCGAACTCGATCGCATCCACGGCGGGCCGGACGGGTCGGGTGTGTGGGTCGCCTGTTCGCACGGTGATGTCATCAAGTCGGTGATCGCGGACGCGATGGGCGTACACCTGGACGGATTCCAGCGGATCGTGGTCGATCCGGCGTCGATCAGCGTGATCCGCTACGGACAGACCCGGCCCTACGTCCACACCGTCAACAGCACCGAGGTGCTCTCGGTACCGGTGTCGCGGCCCGCGCACGACGATGCGGTGGTCGGGGGTGGTGCCGGTACCGACGGTCGGCGACCCGATGGCCCGGTATCCGATGGCCCGGTATCCGACGCCGCACGCGCGGCGATAATGGCAGAGACGAACTGAGGAGGTGTGATGGCTCGCGCGATACATGTGTTCCGGAGTCCGGACCGCTTCGTCGCCGGAACGGTCGGGCAGCCCGGTGATCGGACGTTCTACCTCCAGGCGGTGCACGAGACCCGCATCATCAGCGTGATGCTGGAGAAACAGCAGGTGGAGATCCTGGCCGATCGCATCGGCGCGTTGTTGGAGGAGATTCATCGACGTTTCGGGACGCCGATCCCGCCGCAGACCGATCGGGTCGGGGACATCAGCCCGCTGGTGATGCCGGTCGACGCCGAGTTCCGGGTCGGCACGATGGGGCTGGGCTGGGACGCCGAAGCCGAGGCCGTGGTCGTCGAACTACTGGCGCTGACCGACGGCGAATTCGACGAGAGTGTCGTCCTCGATGACACCGATGAGGGTCCGGACGCGGTCCGGGTGTTCCTCAGTACCCAGGCTGCCCGGGAGTTCGCGGCCCGATCCTCGAAGGTGCTGTCGGCAGGCCGCAGGCCCTGCCCGCTGTGTGCGGAACCGCTGGATCCGACCGGGCATCTGTGTGTGCGGACCAACGGCTACAAACGTGACGCACAGCTGAGCAAGTCGCTCGACTTCATCGATCCAGAGGTCCTCAACAGCCTTGCCGCGCAGGGTGATCCACGATTCCTGGAAGCTGACGACGAATTCGGTGAGCAAGGGACCGATCCGGCCGATCCGGATGTGGACGACCCCGACAGCGACAACCCCGACAGCGACGACCCGGGCTCCGCGTCCGGCGGCACCCGGCCCGACACCTCGTTCTGAGATGCCCTCAGCCGATCCCCTCGAGGTCCCGGACGACGGCCCGTCGCCGTCGGAGATCCTGCGCACCGGTGAACTAGTGGTCGTCGGGCGGATACCGTCGGCCAGCAACGTGACCCTGGTCTGTGACGCCGTTCTCGGTGACCGCGAATTGCGCTGCGTCTATAAGCCGGTGCGCGGAGAGGTGCCGCTGTGGGACTTCCCCGACGGCACCCTCGCCGGGCGTGAGGTCGCCTCGTATCTGATCTCGCAGGCACTCGGTTGGGACGTCATCCCGGAGACGGTGTTGCGTGACGGCCCGGTCGGCCCGGGGATGCTACAGCGCTGGATCTCGACCCCCGACAACACCGAGCGGTCTCATTCGTCGACGACGGTCTCCGCGACCGATCCGTTCATCGGTGCGAGCGAACTACCCGCAACCCGGGTGGACCTGGTCGATCTGTGCCCGCCGGATGCCATGCCGACCGGCTTCCGGGCGGTACTCGAGGCACTCGACGGACTCGGTGAACCGGTCCTGCTGGTCCATGCCGACGATCCGCGGCTACAGCGGATCGCCGTACTCGACGTCATCCTCAACAACGCGGACCGCAAGGGCGGACACGTCCTGGAGGCGTTGGACGGCGGCGTCTACGGCATCGACCACGGCATCTGTCTGCACACCGACGACAAGCTGCGAACCGTGCTGTGGGGTTGGGCCGGTGAACCGGTGCCTGCGCATCTGGTCTCCGATCTCCGAGCACTCGAACAGCAGTTGGCGGATGGGTCCACCGACCTGCGGACCGCACTCGCCGAACACATCACCGCCGACGAGCTGGATGCGCTCAGCCTGCGTATAACCATCCTCGCCGCGTCCGCGGCCATGCCCGAACCCCCGCCGCACCGACCGATTCCCTGGCCGCCGTTCTGATCGGCGCCGTCCCGCTGGGCGCCTGGTGCGGATCGGCCGGGCGTGCTCGCATCCCGGGCACGCGTCGGTGAACACGAGCCAATACAGTGGGGATCATGCAGTCGTGGCCTGATCCAGCAGTGCCGGTCGTCCCCGGGAGCGGGCCGGCCCTCCGTCTCTTCGACACCGCCGATCGCGCGGTCCGGCCGGTCACCCCGGGCCCGACGGCGACCATGTACGTCTGCGGCATCACGCCCTATGACGCCACGCACCTCGGGCATGCCGCCACCTACGTCACCTTCGACCAGGTCAATCGCGTGCTCCGCGATCTCGGACACGAGGTCAACTACGTCCAGAACGTGACCGACGTCGACGACCCGTTGTTCGAGCGGGCCGACCGCGACGGCGTGGACTGGCGTGACCTCGGCCGGCGCGAGACACAGCTGTTCCGCGACGATATGACCGCACTGCGGGTGCTGCCGCCGCGTGACTACATCGGGGCGATCGAGTCGATCGGCGAGGTCATCGAGGTAGTGGAGAAGCTACTGGCCTCGGGTGCCGCCTATGTCGTCGACGATGCCGAATACCCCGACGTGTACTTCCGCGCCGATGCGACCGAACAGTTCGGCTACGAGTCGGGCTACGACGCGCAGACGATGGCCACATTTTTCGCCGAGCGCGGCGGCGACCCCGATCGGCCGGGTAAACGCGATCCCCTCGACGCCCTGCTGTGGCGCGCGGTGCGCCCCGGCGAACCGTCCTGGGAGTCGCCCTTCGGGCCGGGGCGTCCGGGATGGCACATCGAATGTTCGGCGATCGCACTCAACCGGCTGGGAGTCGAATTCGACATCCAGGGCGGCGGCAACGATCTGATCTTCCCGCATCACGAGTTCTCCGCCGCCCATGGTGAGGCGCTGACCAACACCCGTCGGTTCGCACGCCACTATGTGCACACCGGCATGGTCGGGCTCGACGGCGAGAAGATGTCCAAGAGCCGCGGCAATCTGGTGTTCGTCTCGGTGCTGCGCCGCGACAAGGTGGACCCGGCTGCGATTCGCCTGGCATTGCTCGCCGAGCACTACCGTGCCGATCGGATGTGGACGGACGAGACCCTGCAGACCGCGTTGACCCGACTCGGCCGCTGGCGTTCGGCGGCTGCATCGTCGAACGGACCCGACGCCGCGCCGGTGATCGCACGTATCCGCCAGCATCTGGCCGACGACCTCGATACCCCGAAAGCCCTTGCCGCGGTCGATGCCTGGGCCGACGACGTCCGGCAGGGGATCGGCACCGACCCCGACGCCCCGGCCCAACTGTCCGCCGCCGTCGACGCGCTGCTGGGGATCGAACTGCACTGACCCGGCACGCCGACGCGGCTCGACCTCCGTCGGGCTCACCGCGCCGCGACTGGGTACAGTGCTCGGGTGGCACGCGCGCAGGAGATCTCACCGAATACCGAGTCGGGTGTATGGACGGTCGTCACCCGCACGTCGACCTATCTGCTCGATCTCGAGGAGATGACGCTGCTGCGGGCGCCCGGGGTGGGCGGAACCGACGACGAATCCTGGACGGTCAGCGCGCTGCGTCGGGACTCCGAGGACATCCCGCTGCTCGGTGTGAAGTCGTGCCGCGTCGGTGAGTCGGCCCAGTTCTGGGTACGGGCCGCCGATGATCCGGACGTGCGCACCTGGCGAATCACCACACCGGTGGTGTCGATCGAACGGATCGGCTGAGCGGCTCGCCGCGCATCCTCCGTCGAACTGGTGGCGAGGTCGTCACCACAAACCGATCGGGGTACCGGAGGCCACCGGAAGATCAGCCACCGAACTGACCCGTGCCGGGTCCCCGTCGCTTCAGATAGCGCTCGAACTCCGCCGCGAGGGCGTCGCCGTCGATCTTGGACAGCATCTCGTCGGCGTCCACCTCGGCGTCTCCGCGTTCTTCGAGAGTGCGGACGTACTCGGCGATCTCCTCGTCGTCCTCGGTCATCTCGGTGACCGCGGCCTCCCAGTCCTCGGCCTGTTCGGGCAGGTTGCCCAGCGGGACCTCGATGTCGAGCACCTCTTCGACGCGGGTCAGGAGCGCGACCGTGGCCTTCGGGTTCGGCGGCGCGGACACGTAGTGGGGGACGGCGGCCCAGAACGACACCGACGGCATGCCGACCTGCACCAGCCGATCCTGCAAGACACCGGTGATCCCGGTGGGACCCTCGTAGCGGCTCTCGGTGAGGTTGTAGCTCGCCGCGGTCTCGCTGCTGAACGCACTGCCGGTCACCGGCACCGGTCGGGTGTGCGGGGTGTCGGCGAGCAATGCGCCGAGCATCACCGTGGTCTCCACATCCAGGGCTTCGGCGATCGCGACGATCTCGTCGCAGAACGACCGCCACCGCATATTCGGCTCAATCCCGTGGACCAAGACGATGTCGCGGTCGGCCGCGTCGAGCCGGCAATAGGAGATCGACGTGGTGGGCCAGTCGATGCGCCTCGTGACACCGTCGATCTGCTTGATAGTGGGTCGGTTGACCTGGAAGTCGTAGTATTCATCTGAGTCGATGTCGGCCAAGGGCTGGGCATCCCACACCAAGGCCAGATGTTCGATGGCTCCACTGGCGGCATCAGCCGCGTCGTTCCATCCCTCGAAGGCAGCCAACATGATGGGCCTGCGCAGGTGGGGAAGATTCGACAACTGCTCTGCGTTCACTCATACCAGCCTACGGCCGAACCCCGAGAGAGGGCGAACTACGCTGACTAGCATGTCCACCAACCGCGCCAGTGATCTCCAGCCGCACCAGCCCGCCTTCGACACGACCTTCATGTCGGCGATGGCGCGTCGGGTCCTGATCGGCGATGGCGCGATGGGCACGATGTTGCAGGCCGCGGACCTGACCCTTGACGACTTCAACGGCCTCGAGGGCTGCAACGAGATCCTCAACGACACACGTCCCGACGTTCTCGCGCAGATTCACCGCGCCTACTTCGAGGCAGGCGCCGACGCCGTCGAGACGAATACTTTCGGTTGCAACCTGTCCAACCTCGGCGACTACGACATCGCCGACCGAATCCGCGAGCTGGCCTACAAGGGCACCTCGATTGCACGCGGTGTCGCCGACGAGGTCGGCCCGTCGGCCGACGGCACCGACCGGTTCGTCCTCGGGTCGATCGGTCCCGGCACCAAACTGCCCAGCCTGGGCCACACCACCTTCGCCACCATTCGCGACGCCTACTACGAGTGTGTGGCCGGCATGCTCGATGGCGGCGCCGACGCGATACTCATCGAGACCTCGCAGGATCTGCTCCAGGTGAAGGCTGCGGTGATCGCCGCGCGTCGTGCGATGGCCGATCTCGGGCGCCGTATCCCGATCATCTCCCACGTCACCGTCGAGACCACCGGCACGATGCTGCTCGGATCGGAGATCGGGGCAGCGCTGGCCGCGATCGAACCGCTCGGCGTCGACATGATCGGCCTCAACTGTGCGACCGGTCCCGCCGAGATGAGTGAGCATCTGCGATATCTGTCGAAGCATTCGCGGATCCCGGTGTCGGTGATGCCGAATGCCGGTCTGCCCGTCCTGGGCCCCAACGGGGCCGAGTACCCGCTGGCCCCCGACGAACTCGCCGCCGCCCTGGCCGGGTTCGTGTCCGAGTTCGGACTCGACTTCGTCGGCGGCTGCTGCGGTACCACGCCCGAACACATCCGCCAGGTCGCGGCTGCGGTCGCGGCCACGACCAAAGCGGCCCGCGACCCGCAACATGAGCCGGAGACCTCCTCGCTGTACTCGGCGGTCCCATTCGACCAGGACGCCAGCTTCCTGGTCATCGGTGAGCGGACGAACACCAACGGCTCCAAGGCATTCCGCGAGGCGATGATCGCCGGTGACTTCCAGAAGTGCCTGGACACCGCCAAGGATCAAACCCGTGACGGCGCGCACATGCTCGACCTGAACGTCGACTACGTCGGCCGCGACGGCGCCGTGGACATGACCGCGCTCGCCACCCGCTTCGCCACCGCGTCGACGCTGCCCATCATGCTCGACTCGACCGAACCGGACGTCATCCGCGCCGGGCTGGAGGCGCTCGGCGGCCGGTGCGCGGTCAACTCGGTGAACTACGAGGACGGCGACGGCCCGAACTCGCGCTACACCCGGATCATGCAGCTCGTCGTCGAGCACGGCGCCGCCGTCGTGGCGCTGACCATCGACGAGGAAGGGCAGGCCCGGACCGCCGACCACAAGGTGGCCATCGCCGAACGCCTGATCGCCGACATCACCGGGAATTGGGGTCTGGCCGAAGAGGACATCATTATCGATGCCCTGACCTTCCCCATCTCAACCGGTCAGGAGGAGGTGCGGCGCGATGGCATCGAAACCATCGAGGCGATCCGCCGGATCGCGCAGGCCCATCCCGACGTGCATTTCACGTTGGGCATATCCAACATCTCGTTCGGCCTGAATCCTGCGGCACGTCAGGTCCTCAACTCGGTGTTCCTGCACGAATGTGTGCAGGCCGGGCTCGACACCGCGATCGTGCACGCCTCGAAGATCCTGCCGATGGCGCGGATCCCCGACGAGCATCGCGAGGTCGCGCTCGATCTCGTCTACGACCGCAGGCGTGCGGGTTACGACCCGCTGCAGCGGCTGATGGAGCTGTTCGAAGGTGTTTCCGCGGCATCCGCACGTGAGTCGCGCGCCCAGGAGCTGGCGAAGCTGCCGTTGTTCGAACGCCTGGAACGGCGGATCGTCGACGGCGAGCGGGACGGACTGGAGTCCGACCTCGACGAGGCGATGACCCAGGTGCCGCCGCTGTCGATCATCAACGACACCCTGCTGTCGGGGATGAAGACGGTCGGTGAGCTGTTCGGCTCCGGCCAGATGCAGCTGCCGTTCGTGCTGCAGTCCGCCGAGGTGATGAAAACGGCTGTCGCCCATCTCGAACCGCATATGGAGTCGACCGGCGAGGACGGCAAGGGCCGCATCGTGCTGGCTACCGTCAAGGGCGACGTCCACGACATCGGCAAGAACCTCGTCGACATCATCCTCAGCAACAACGGCTACGAGGTCGTCAACATCGGTATCAAGCAGCCGATCAACACCATCCTCGAGGTCGCCGCCGACAAGCGTGCCGACGTGATCGGCATGTCGGGGCTACTGGTGAAGTCGACCGTGGTGATGAAGGAGAACCTGGAGGAGATCAACTCCCGCGGGCTGGCCGACGCCTATCCGGTGTTGCTGGGTGGGGCGGCGCTGACCCGCGCCTACGTCGAGAACGACCTCTCCGAGACGTATGAGGGCGACGTGCACTATGCGCGCGACGCGTTCGAGGGTCTTCGCCTGATGGACGACATCATGGCCGTCAAACGCGGCGAGGCGCCCGATCCCGACAGCCCGGAGGCCAAGGCCGCCGCGGAGAAGGCGGCCGAACGCAAGGCGCGTCACGAACGCTCCAAGCGGATCGCCGAGAAGCGCAAGGCCGCCGAGGTGCCGGTCGAGGTGCCCGCCCGGTCGGATGTGGCCGCCGACAACGAGATCCCCGATCCACCGTTCTGGGGTACCCGGATCGTCAAGGGGGTGCCGATCGCCGACTACATGCAGATGCTCGACGAACGTGCGCTGTTCCTCGGCCAGTGGGGTCTGCGGGGCGCCCGCGGTGGCGAGGGTCCGTCGTATGAGGACCTCGTCGAGACCGAGGGACGCCCACGTCTGCGCGAGTGGATCGACCGGCTTTCGGTCGAGGGCATCCTGCAGCACGCCGCCGTCGTCTACGGCTATTTCCCGGCCGTCAGCCACGGCGACACGGTGCATGTGCTTACCGAACCGCGCCCGGACGCCGACATCCGGTTCAGCTTCGAGTTCCCGCGCCAGCAGCGGTCACGATTCCTGTGTATCGCCGACTTCATCGCCTCCCGCGAAGCCGCGACGGCTGCCGGTAAGGTCGATGTGCTGCCGTTCCAGCTGGTGACGATGGGGCAGCCGATCGCCGACTTCGCGAACACTCTGTTCGCCGCCGACGCCTACCGCGACTACCTCGAGGTGCACGGCATCGGCGTGCAGCTGACCGAGGCCCTCGCGGAGTACTGGCATCAGCGGGTGCGTGGCGAACTCAAGTTCGGCGACCGCACCATGGCCAGCGAGGACCCCGCGAATGCGCAGGGCTTCTTCGACCTCGAATACCGCGGTGCGCGTTACTCCTTCGGCTATGGTGCCTGCCCGGACCTCGAGGATCGTGCGAAGATGATCGAATTGCTGGAACCCGAGCGCATCGGCGTTGTGCTGTCGGAGGAACTGCAGCTTCATCCCGAGCAGTCCACCGACGCCTTCGTGCTCCATCATCCGGAGGCCAAGTACTTCAACACCTGAGTACTTCAACACCTGAGTACTTCAACACCTGAGTACTTCAACACCTGAGTGCCGGCACCGAACTCAGGTGGCGGCGAACAGTGCCGGCACCAACACGATCGAGGCCAGCGACCCCAGGATCGCGATCGTGGCGAGGGTCAGCATCGTCGGCACCCGCCGTGTACCGGCGGTCCCGAAAGAGGTCACCAGCAGTGCGCCCCACACGACGAGGCCGAGGAGCCAGACCATCTCGTAGTTCGGACAGTCCGAGTCGTCGAAGTCGTCGGTACACATCGCGCTCAAGCCGGTCATGACGAGGGTTGCCCAGACGCTCACGGCGCAGAACAACAGCGTCAGCAGCGGTGTGAAGACTCGGACCAGGATGACCCATAGCGGCGTCTTCGATGAAAGTGGGGCGGGGACCGGCGGATTCGAGTACGGAGACGGGCCCGGCGGAACTGCGAACGCCGGGTACGAGATGTACGGCGACGTCACAGGCGGCAGTGGTGGGGATTTCACGGACGGGTCGGGAGGACCACCCCGTGCGGTCCAGTCTGGCTCATCCTGCCTACTCATCGTCCCCCGATCGGCGCTGGTGTCAGGGCCGAGTGTAAGCGGGTTCCGGCATATCGCCATCCCGTTCTCCACACGGTCCCACCGTGTGAATATCCGCTGATCGCAGGGCGTGCTCGGACCACCAGCCTGCTATGCGATCGACGATCGAGTCGGGGGTCCTGACCCAGCCGAGGTGGTCGAGAGAGTCCTCGGGCGCCGCGGCGTCGGGCCCATGGGTGATCACGGTGCGGTCATCGGCGCGGAAGTGGCGTTCGAGGTGGGCGGCTGCGGCCGGCGGTACCAGACGGTCGTGGTGGAGGCGGACAGCGAAGGTGGGCAGGGATATCGGCCCCGGTGCGTCCGATCCGGGCAGGCGACCGGTGGCCACCATCCGCGCCCACTCACGCATCAGGGTCCGTGGCGTCGGGCCGCCGAATCCCCGACGCGGCCAATAGCCCAGCACCGAGGTGATCAGCGGGACGCCGACCCGCGCCGCGATCCCCATCCGTCTCTGCTGTGCGTAATACCGTGCCCAGGGCACCGAACCTGCGACCAGCACAATACCGTCGGGGATTCCGGCCGACGTTGTTCCCGGAGGTGTACCAGCCGGGTCGAGCAGTGCGCAGAGCTGCGCTCCCAAACTGTGTCCGAGGATGAGTACCGGCCGCCCAGGGCAGGCGATACGCGCCTCGGACACCGCCACCGCGAGTGCGGCGGCCTCGTCGGCATAAGACCAGTTCGATCGCCACGACGGACCGCGGTCGCCACTTTCCAGACCGCGTCGCGCCACCACCGTCGCCGACCACCCGTGACGTTCGAACGAGGTGCACAGCGGGCGGTAGAAACTCGCCCGAACGCCCATGGCGGGGGAGATGAGGATCTGCGGCGAGGGTGAACTGGGCTGCATACCGATCATCGTGACCCACCGCTGGACGCACATCCACTACCTGTCAGGTAGTCGATTCCACTACCTCGGCGTCCTACGATGATCCGATGGCAGCACAGGTGGGTTCGTTGTTGCGTCAGTGGCGGGCCACCCGGTCGATCAGCCAGCTCGACCTCGCGTACGCAGTAGGTGTGTCGCCGCGGCACCTGAGTTTCGTCGAGACCGGCAAGTCGCGCCCGAGCGCGACCCTCATCGACGCGTTGTCGCGTCGGCTGGACATCCCGCTGCGTGAACGCAATGTCCTGCTGCTCGCCGCCGGTCACGCGCCTCGCTACAGCGAACAGTCGCTCGATGACGCGGCGATGACTCGGGTGCGAAAGTCCGTGCAACGAATCCTGGACGCGCACAATCCCAACCCCGGAGTCGCACTCGATCGCGTCTGGAATGTGGTGCTGGCCAACGATACCGCCGCCGCTCTCACCGCCCTGCTGCCGCCATCGCTGACCGACGGCGGTATCAACATGTTCCGGGCGTCCCTACACCCCGATGGTTTCGCCTCCTACACAGTCGACTTCGAGGTATGGGCAGGCTATCTGCTGGACACCCTGCGTCGGCTCGCACGGATCACCGGCGACCGTCGACTCGCCGACCTCGACCGCGAGGTCAGCGCGTACCCCAATGTCGCCGAGTTGGATTCCCGCAAGACGGACTTCGGGACGGGTGCGGGCAGGCCGGGGGAGCCGACGCTACTGGTGCCCTTCGGATTGCGTCTCGGTGAGGACGTGCTGCGTTTCTTCACCACTCACACCACCTTCGGCACCCCACGCGACATCACCCTCGAAGAGCTGACCATCGAGCTGTTCTACCCCGCGGACGATGCGAGTGAGGCTCGGCTTGCGATGATGCTGGGGTGAACCAAGCAGGGGTGAACCAAGCAGGGGTGAACCAAGCCGGTCCCGCCGCCGTCTTCTGGGATATGGACGGCACCCTGCTGGACTCCGAACCCATCTGGGATATCGCGATGTCCGATTTCGCGGTGCGCCACGGCATCGTGATGAGTCCAGCGCTACGCGAACAGACCCTGGGCAGTGCACTGCTCGACGCGATGGACGTCGTCTATCACGCCGCCGAGATCGCCCTACCCGATCGAGATGTGTCCGGCGATGCACGTTGGCTCCTCGACCATGTCGGCGAGCTGTTCGACGTTGGCCTGCCCTGGCGCCCGGGTGCGCCCGAGGCGCTGGATCTCCTCGCGACGGCGTCGATCCCATTGGTGCTCGTCACCAACACGGTGCGCGAACTCACCGAGGTCGCCCTGCAGACGATCGGCGCCGACCGCTTCGTCGCCACGGTGTGCGGTGACGAGGTCAGCGCGGGTAAACCGGCGCCCGATCCGTATCTGCGAGCGGCGGCCATCGTCGGGCAGCACCCGGCGGCCTGTCTGGCCGTCGAGGATTCGCCGACGGGTGCGGCGGCGGCCACCGCGGCGGGCTGTCCGACGCTGGTCGTGCCCTCCGCGGCGCCGGTCGCGCCCGGTGCGTTGCGGCGGTTCCGGCCGACCCTGGCCGGACTCGGGCTCGCCGACTTCGCCGATGCGTGGACCGGGCAGACGACCGGCCACCCCGACGTGCAAAGATGAGAGACCGTGAAGACATTCGAGGAACTGTTCGCGGAGCTCAGCGAGAAGGCGCAGACCCGGCCGGCCGGTAGCGGTACGGTGGCCGCCCTGGATTCCGGTGTGCACACCCTCGGCAAGAAGATCATCGAGGAAGCCGGCGAGGTCTGGCTGGCCGCCGAACATGAATCCGACGAGTCGCTGGGTGAGGAGATCTCCCAACTCCTGTACTGGCTGCAGGTGATGATGGTCAAGCGTGGTCTGTCGTTGGCGGACGTCTACCGCCATCTGTAGGGCCGGAGGTCCGCGGCCCCGGTCCCGTTCTCGCAACGATTCTCTTCAGGCAACCAGTTAGGACATCACAGATCATGTTGCGTGTAGCCGTTCCCAACAAGGGTGCGCTCTCCGAATCGGCGGCCACCGTGCTCGCCGAGGCCGGATATCGCAAACGCTCCGACAGCAAGGACCTCACGGTCCTGGACAACAACAACGACGTCGAGTTCTTCTTCTTGCGGCCCAAGGACATCGCGATCTACGTCGGTGCAGGCACGCTGGATCTCGGCATCACCGGCCGCGACCTGGCCCGCGACTCGGGCGCGGCCGTCGACGAGGAACTCTCGATGGGGTTCGGCTCATCGACCTTCCGCTACGCGGCCCCGGCCGGGCAGGACTGGACGGTCGCCGACCTGGCCGGTAAACGCATCGCCACCTCGTACCCGAATCTCGTCCGCACAGACCTGGCCGGCCGCGGCGTCGAAGCCGAGATCATCCGCCTCGACGGCGCCGTGGAGATCTCCATCCAGCTCGGTGTGGCCGACGCCATCGCTGACGTCGTCGGCTCTGGCCGTACCTTGCGTCAGCACGGCCTGGTCGCCTTCGGCGAGTCGCTCTGCGACTCCGAGGGCGTGCTCATCTCCCGCACCGGCGTCGAGAACGACAAGCGGGCCCGCCAGTTCATCGCACGTGTACAGGGCGTCGTGTTCGGCCAGCAGTACGTGATGATCGACTACGACTGCCCGCGCAGTCTGCTGGATCAGGCCAGCGCCATCACCCCCGGCCTCGAGTCGCCGACGGTCGCACCGATGGCCGACCCCGACTGGGTCGCGGTCCGCGCGATGGTGCCGCGCAAGAACCACCAGAACCTGATGGACGAGCTGTCCGAACTCGGGGCCAAGGCCATCCTCGCGACCGATATCCGGTCCTGCCGTTTCTGATCGGGCTATCTACGACGAGAGCCGGGTGCCGCATCGAGGTCGATGCCGCACCCGGCTCTGTCGTCGTGCGACGTGACTCGGCGGGGACAGGAGTTCGGGACTGGACGGTCGCGACCCGAACTCAGCCGCGCCGGTCGAGCAGTACGGTCTGTGCCGAACGCCCGATGAATCCGTCGGCATCGTAGAGATCGGCGAAAGTAGCCCCGAAACCGTGTGCACCGGTGGCCATGTCGGCGTCGACGCCGAGCCAAGGTCCACGCGGCACCGCGGTGAGGTGCACGGTCGTGTCGGTGTTCATCCAGCTCCACTCGTCCGGACGCATGCGCGTGCCGAGACCATTGGCGACGTCGAGAACGGTGAAGATCGACTCGAGATCACTGATCTGCTCACCCTCGACCAGCGGGATGTTCGGACGCAACCACGCGGCCGGGGTGTCACCGGTGCGGCCCTCGGCACGTGCAGAAGTCACGGTACCGATGAAACCGTGGTCGCCCCAGGAGAATTCGGATTCCTCGGCGACCAGACCGGCCTGGACCTTGGCGTCGTGCGGGCCGGTGGGCAGCGCGGGCACCGGATTGCGCACGATGTCGGCGGAATCGGCGGTACGCATTCGCCAGCCGACCGACTGGGCGGCGATCCGGAAGGTGCCGTCCGGCTGTTCGACTTCGAGGTCGGCACCGATCAGGGCGATCTGACGTCCGGGCCGCAACACCTGAGTACGCACCCGATTGCGGCCCAGACCGATCGGCCCCCAGATCTCCGTCGTGACCCGGGTGAAGTGCTGAGCCGGATTGGGGGCACAGCGCAACAGCGCACGCATCAGAAGACCAGCCGGCGGACCGCCGTGCTGGATGTCGTGGGACCACACGCTGACCGTGGCCTCGGTCGGCTGGAAATACTCGAGTCCGGCGGTGTCGTCGGCGGCCGTCGGAGTCAGAGGCAGGTAATACGCGGAATGCTGCACGTCGCCGAGTCTATGGGGGTCGACATAGTCCGGCCGGGTCGGGGTATCAGGCAGCGCCCGGGTCGGTCGCCGGAGACGGGGCGGGCGGCGAGCCGGCAGGCGGACCGGGATAGGGCGGGATGACACCGCCGAACTCGGGGCACCGTGCCTTGTGTTCACACATCGAGCACAGCCGCGAGCGCTGTGGCCGGAAATCGCCGGTGGCGACCGCGGCCTGAATCGCCGACCAGATAGCGGTCAGCGTCCGCTCGAATCGTTCGAGTTCGTCACGGTCGGGGGTGTACACCAGTTGCTGGCCGTCCGACAGGTACATCAATTGCAGCCGGTGGGGGACCACACCCCGGGTGCGCAGGATCGCCAGCGCATAGAACTTCATCTGGAACAGGGCCTTGGCCTCGAAGGCCGCACCGGGGGCGCGACCGGTCTTGTAGTCGACGACCCGCACCTCGCCGGTCGGTGCGACGTCCACCCGATCGATGAAGCCGCGCATCCGGATGCCGCCCGAGGTGATCTCGATGTGTTCCTCGACGGCGTCGGCCTCGAAGGCCGTCGGATTCTCCATCGTGTAGTAGGTGGCGATCAGCTTGTGCGCGTCGGCGATGAATTTCGTGTCATCGGCGGCGCCGATGATCTCGGCGAGTTCGGGACGCTCCTCGCACATCGCCGCCCAGGCACCCTCGACGAGCAGTTCCGCCGATTCGCGCGTACGCAGACTCGCAGGCATACCGAACAGATGCTCGAGTGCCGCGTGCACGACCGTACCCCGGGTCTGCGCGGTGGTCGGGGTCTCGGCGAAGCGGTCGATCGCCCGGTAGCGGTAGAGCAGCGGACACTGTTTGAAGTCGGCGGCCCGCGATGGCGAGAGCGCCAACGGCCGCCCGGCCAGTCCACGCCCGTCCGATGCCGGCGTGGCACCCGACACATCGACCGTCGTCATCGGTGACCCGGCGTTCGCGGAGGTACTCACATTTGGCAGGGTAGGGCGCGGTACAGACAGTTTCGGCGGAGTGACACCCGCCGCCCGGTATCCGGGACATATCCGTACCCCCATGATCCCGCCCGAAAGGACCTCAGTTGCCCACCACCGGCCCGTTCGTCATCGGCGACCGCGTTCAGTTGACCGATGCGAAAGGCCGGAAGTTCACGGTCGTCCTGGAAGAGGGAAAGAACTTCCACACCCACCGCGGCGCGATCGCCCACGACGACCTGATCGGGGCGCCGGAGGGTAGCGTCGTCTCGGCCACCAGCGGGACCGAATACCTCGCGTTGCGGCCGCTGCTCGTCGACTACGTGCTGTCGATGCCCCGCGGCGCGCAGGTGATCTATCCCAAGGACTCCGCGCAGATCGTCATGGAGGGCGACATCTTCCCCGGTGCCCGCGTGCTGGAGGCCGGGGCCGGGTCGGGTGCGCTGACCTGCTCGTTGCTGCGTGCGGTCGGCACCGCCGGACAGGTGGTGTCCTACGAGGTCCGCGACGACCACGCCGAATACGCCGTCCGCAACGTGGAGACCTTCTTCGGCGGACGCCCCGACAACTGGTCCCTGACCGTCGACGACCTCGTCAACATCGACCAGGACGAACGCTTCGACCGCATCGTGCTGGACATGCTGGCGCCGTGGGAATGCCTGGACACAGTCCGTACCGTGTTGAAACCAGGTGGAGTGCTAACGGTGTACGTGGCGACCGTCACCCAGCTCTCCCGCGTCATCGAGGCCCTGCGCGAGCAGACCTGCTGGAACGAGCCCCGCGCCTGGGAGTCCCTGGTGCGCGATTGGAGCGCCGTGGGTCTTGCCGTCCGGCCCGAACACAAAATGCAAGGCCACACCGCGTTTCTGATCACCGCTCGGCGGCTGGCCGACGGCACCACGACGCTTCGGCCGCAGCGTCGCCCCACCCGCGGCTGACAAAATCCGTTTACCGCGTGAAACATCGCGAATACGTTGAGAAGTCGCATATTTAACACACCGTCAACACCGGCATCAGCGAGGTGGAGCGCGATCGGGCGACTCTCCCGGTAGCGTGGTGTTACGGCGCAACCATGCCGGTCGAAGAACCGGGTGTTTGCCTGGGGAGAGGAGTCAGCAATGACCGAATCTGACCGTCACGACGCAATTACCGGCGATGCCGGGGATACCACGTCCGGACGCACGGCGAGCCCCCCTGATCAGGGCTCGATCCCGGGATTTCCCCCGGCCGCCGGTGCCACGGAGCGTTCGGGAATCTCCCGCCCGACCGACGTCAAGGATCTCCAGGATCGCGTGGACAGCCTGACCACGCGCAACGCCAAGCTTCTCGACACCCTCAAGGACGCGCGTCAGCAGCTCGTCGCCCTGCGTGAAGAGGTCGACCGGCTCGGCCAGCCGCCCAGTGGCTACGGCGTCCTGCTGGAGATCTATCCGGATGCGACCGTCGACGTGTTCACCTCCGGTCGCAAGATGCGGTTGACCTGCTCACCCAATATTGACACCGATACCCTGCACAAGGGGCAGACGCTTCGCCTGAACGAGGCCCTGACCATTGTCGAGGCCTGCGATTTCGACACCGTCGGCGAGATCTCCACACTGCGTGAGATCCTCGGGGACGGGCAGCGCGCCCTGGTCGTCGGGCATGCCGACGAAGAGCGCGTCGTCTGGCTGGCCGAACCACTGCTCGGCGAACTCGAAGCCGAGGACGGTAAACGCCGAAAGCTGCGTCCCGGCGACTCCCTGCTCATCGACACCAAAGCCGGGTTCGCCTTCGAGCGTGTGCCCAAGGCCGAGGTCGAGGACCTCGTGCTGGAGGAGGTGCCCGACGTCGGATACGAGGACATCGGCGGTCTGGGGCGCCAGATCGAGCAGATCCGCGACGCCGTCGAGCTGCCGTTCCTGCACAAGGACCTGTTCCGCGACTACGCGTTGCGCCCGCCGAAGGGCGTCCTGCTCTACGGTCCGCCCGGATGCGGCAAGACGCTCATCGCCAAGGCCGTCGCCAACTCCCTGGCCAAGAAGATCGCCCAGGTCCGCGGCGACGATGCCAACGAGGCCAAGTCCTACTTCCTCAACATCAAGGGCCCCGAACTCCTCAACAAGTTCGTCGGCGAGACCGAGCGGCACATCCGGCTGATCTTCCAGCGGGCCCGGGAGAAGGCGTCCGAAGGCACCCCGGTGATCGTGTTCTTCGATGAGATGGACTCGATCTTCCGCACCCGCGGTTCAGGCGTGTCCTCCGACGTCGAGACGACCGTCGTCCCGCAGTTGCTCAGCGAGATCGACGGTGTCGAAGGGCTGGAGAACGTCATCGTCATCGGTGCCTCCAACCGCGAGGACATGATCGACCCGGCCATCCTGCGTCCAGGCCGACTCGACGTGAAGATCAAGATCGAACGGCCCGATGCCGAGTCGGCGATGGACATCTTCTCCAAGTACCTCGTCGAGGGCCTGCCGGTCCACGTCGATGATCTCAACGAGTTCGGCGGCGACCGCACCGCATGCCTCAATGCGATGATCGAGCGGGTCGTGGAACGGATGTACGCCGAGAGCGACGACAACCGCTTCCTGGAGGTCACCTACGCCAACGGCGACAAAGAAGTCATGTACTTCAAGGACTTCAACTCCGGTGCGATGATTCAGAACGTCGTCGACCGGGCCAAGAAGTACGCGATCAAGTCGCAGTTGGACACCGGCGCACCAGGTCTGCGGGTCCAGCATCTGTTCGACTCGATCCTCGACGAATTCGCCGAGAACGAGGATCTGCCCAACACCACCAATCCCGATGACTGGGCCCGGATCTCGGGTAAGAAGGGCGAGCGGATCGTCTACATCCGCACCCTCGTCACCGGCAAGAGTGCGGGCGCCAGCCGAGCTATCGACACCGAGACGAACACCGGCCAGTACCTCTGACCGAAAGTCCGTCCCACCTCCGACACGTCGACCGCGTCCACCGACCGGTCGACGTGTCGGATGTGCGAGCGGTCGTCACCGATTAAAGTCAGCGGTGATGAACAGTATCTCGATGACGCGGGGGAGCGTCACGGTCGACGGAACGACGCACCCACTGGGTGAGCGTCCACGTATCACGCTGGGCCGGACGCCCGACAACGACATCGTGGTGAACCACCCCACCGTGTCGCGTCACCATCTCGCCATCGAGTGGCGTGCCAACCGCTGGTGGGTGGTCGACACCGGCAGCACCAACGGCTTCTTCGTCAACGGCCGCCGCGTTCCCGAGTTCGCGCTGCCGGGATCCGTACAGATCCGGGTCGGCGACGTCGCGACCGGACCGTGGCTGAACTTCGCCCTGGCCCCCGGAACCGATTCGAACGGTGGCGGCCGGCCCGCCCCGTCGTCGCGCGGTTTCGGCGCCACTCCGGCGACGCCACCGTCTTCCGGACCGACACCACCGCAGGCCACGCCCGGTTCGGCCCGGATGCCGCTGCGCGTACCCGCGCCGGGCAGCTATTCCCGCGAGCACGGGCTGGAACCGATGCCGCGTGAACTGCGCAACGCCCCGCATCTACAGGCGTTGCAGCAGAACGTTTCTGCCGTCTATCAGATTCCGGGCGGTACCGGCCGTGCCGCTGGAGTAAGCCCAGGCCGCGAGACCATCTCGCTGACCGGGGTGCAGTCGATCGGCCGGACCCCGGACAACGACATCGTCGTCAACGACGTGCTGGCATCGCGCCATCATGCACGGGTCAGCACCGTGTCCGGCGCCTTGACCATCGAGGATCTGAACAGCGTCAACGGCACCTTCGTCAACGGTCGTCGCGTCGGCCGGACCACGCTGACCGACGGTGACGTCGTCACCATCGGTAACAGCGACTTCGTGGTGTCGGCGGGCAAGCTCATCCGCGGGCAGGGCCGCGAAGCCGTGGCCGGCGGTCTGCACGTGCATGGGATCAGCTTGGTCGTCGATGGCGGTAAGCGACTGCTCGCCGACATCGAGTTCTCCGCCAGCCCGGGCACCTTGACCGCGGTGATCGGTCCCTCGGGTGCCGGTAAGTCGACGGTGTCGAAGATCGCCGCCGGACTGAACGCGCCGACCAGTGGTGTCGTCACCTTCGAGAACCGCAGTGTGCACGCCGAATACGATGCGCTGCGCACCCGCATCGGCATGGTCCCGCAGAAGGATGTGCTGCACCACAAACTGACACTGCGGCAGGCGCTGCGCTACGCCGCCGAACTTCGTCTGCCCCCGGATCTGTCGAAAGCCGACCGGGACAACGTGATCAACGGCGTGCTGAGCGAACTCCAGCTGACCGAACATGTCGACACCCGCGTCGACAAACTCTCCGGTGGTCAGCAGAAGCGCGCGTCGGTGGCCATGGAACTGCTCACCGGTCCGTCGCTGCTGATCCTCGACGAACCGACCTCCGGCCTCGACCCCGCCCTGGACCGTCAGGTCATGGCGACGCTGCGCCGCCTGGCCGATGCCGGCCGCGTGGTGCTGGTGGTCACCCACTCGCTGACCTACCTGTCGATGTGCGATCAGGTGCTGCTGCTCGCCCCGGGCGGCAAGACCGCCTTCTGCGGGCCGCCCGATCAGGTCAAGGCCGCGATGGGTACCGACGACTGGGCCGAGATCTTCGCCTATGTCGCCGATCAGCCCGACACGGCACATATGCGCTTCCTCGACCGCAATCGGCGCCGGCCACAGCCGCCACCGCCCAGGCCTGCACCCGGACCGCCGATCCCGGTGCCGCACACCAGCTTCGCGCGACAGTCCAGCACCATCGGCCGACGTCAGATCCGGCTGATCTTCGCAGATGTCGGCTACCTGGCATTCCTGGTGTTGCTGCCCGTGGTACTCGGTCTGCTGACCTTGGTCATCCCGGGCAAGAACGGTTTCGGCATCGCCGGTCCGGATCCGGCCAATCCGAATCAACCACCGAAGGATGCCGGGGAGGCGGTCCAGATCCTGGTCGTCCTGGTCGTCGGCGCCGCATTCATGGGCGCCGCGCTCACCGTCCGGGATCTCGTCGGCGAACGCGACATCTTCGAGCGGGAACGCGCGGTGGGACTCCGCCCGGGTGCCTACCTCTGGGCCAAGATCGTCGTCTTCTTCATCGCTGCCGTGCTACAGAGCGTCGTGATGGTCTCCATCACCTTTGCCCTCCGGAAGAACGGTGTCCCCGACTTCGGCGGACCGCTGACGAGCCCACCGATCGATCTGATGGTCGCGGTTGCCGCGTTGGCATGTGTGTCGACGCTGGTCGGCCTGGCCATCTCGTCGATGGTGAAGTCCAACGAGCAGGTCATGCCGCCCTTGGTGATCGTCATCATGGTGCAACTGGTGTTCTGTGGTGGCCTGTTCAAACTCGATGCCCCCGGGTTGGAACAGTTCAGCTGGATCTTCCCGTCGTTCTGGGGTTATGCGGCGGCCGCCGGTGCGGTCGACCTGCCGAAGATCAACGCCTTCGCACCGCAGGCAAAGGACAACACCCTGTGGGAACCGACGGTGGCTCATTCACTGCTCGCGCTGACGGTGCTGGCTGTGATCGGTGGTCTGCTGGCCCTGCTCACCTATTCGCGCCTACGCCTCAAGAAGACGGCCTGATCCGGGCTTGAACCATCGCCGATGCTCGCCTGCGATCGGCGAGCATCGGCGTCGGGTGGTCGGCCCGGGCGGGGGCGAGCGGAGTTGGGGCTAACCGGAATTTGGGCTAACGGCGGTCAGGCGGACTGTTCGGGGTAGCGCACCAGGCCGGCCTCGGCGACGTCGCTGAGACCGGGGTGGGTGGGCAGTACCCGCACCGTGTAGCCCAGCAGCCCCGACGAGCGCGGGCCGAGCACCGCGCTGAACACCGTGCGCCCCGCGGCGTCCGGCTCGGTGGCCGCGGTCATTGACGCGAACGTGGGGTCGATGAGGTCGCCTTCGTCGCCGACTCGACCGAGCACGGTCTGCACCAGCACATCCGCCGGTGTCAGCTCACCGAGCGCGACGTGGGCGGTGACGCGCAGTCCGTCGGCGGTCTTCTCGTCCTCGACCCCGGCGATCAGCACCGCCGACCAGCCCGTATCGAGCTTGTTCCGGTAGTCGGCCAAATCGGCGGCCAGGGCGTAGTCGTCCGCGCACGCCGCGGCATAGGACTGTGCGGCCGGAGCGTACAGCGAGGTCGTGTAGTCGCGGACCATTCGTGACGCCAGCACCTTAGGGCCGAGTTCGGCCAGCGTGTGCCGCACCATCTCCACCCATCGGGCCGGGATGCCGTCGGCGCCACGGTCGTAGAACAGCGGGATCACCGACTCCTCGAGGAGCGAATACAGCGCCTGCGCCTCCAGGTCGTCGCGGCGGTTCTCGTCGGGGACGCCTTCGGCCGACGGGATGGCCCAGCCGTTCTCACCGTCGGCCATCTCGTCCCACCAGCCGTCGAGGATCGACAGATTCAGGCCACCGTTGAGGGCGGACTTCATCCCCGACGTGCCGCACGCCTCCATCGGACGCACCGGATTGTTCAGCCACACATCGCATCCGGCGTAGATGTCGCGCGCCATCGAGATGTCGTAGTCGGGCAGGAACACGATCGAATTGCGCAGCTCGTGGTCCTCGGTGAACCGGACCATCTCCTGGATCAGTGCCTTGCCGCCGTTGTCCGCGGGGTGGGCCTTACCGGCGATCACCAGCTGCACCGGCCGATCCGGATCGGTCAGCAGTCGACGCAGCCGCTCCGGATCACGCAGCATCAGCGTCAGCCGCTTGTAGGTCGCGGCCCGGCGGGCGAACCCGATCGTCAGTGTCCCCGGGTCGAAGATGTCTGCGGTCCAGCCCAACTCGGCGTCAATGTACCCGCGTTCCAGGGCACTGGCGTGAGCTCGCCTGCGCACCTCGTCGACCAGCTGGGCGCGCAGATCGTTGCGGATGCCCCACAGCTGCGGCGCCGCCAGCTTCGCGTACACATCGCCCGCCGAGTCCTCGTCGGGCGCCAGTTCGCGCCACGGCCGCGCGACCCACGTGAAGCCGTGTACACCGTTGGTCACCGAACCGATCGGCACCTCCGCGGCGTCGAAACCCGGCCACATGTCGGCGAACATCTGGCGGCTGACCGCCCCGTGCAGCATCGATACCCCGTTGCTGCGCTGACCGAGGCGGAATCCCATATGCGCCATGTTGAACACGTCGGGGTCGGCCTCATCGCCCAACTCGAGCACGGTGGTGGCGTCGAGTCCGCCCAGCAGCCGGGAGCGACCCTGGTCGTCGGGGTCGAGGTAGTAGCGGACGAGATCGGTGGGGAAGCGGTCGATACCCGCGGGTACCGGGGTGTGGGTGGTGAACACATTCGAGGCGCGCACGACGTTCTCGGCGCTGTCGAAGTCCAGGCGGGCCGAACCGCTGACCAGTTCGCGGATCCGTTCGACACCCAGGAATCCCGCGTGCCCCTCGTTCATGTGGAACACGGTCGGCTCCGGGCGTGCGGTGATGCGCACGAATTCACGTAGCGCGCGGACACCGCCGATGCCGAGCAGGATCTCCTGTTTGATCCGATGGTCCTGGTCGCCGCCGTACAGGCGATCGGTGACCGTGCGCAGTTCCTCGTGATTGAGTGCGATGTCGGAGTCGAGGAGCAACAGCGGTATCCGCCCGACCGTGGCCACCCACACCTGGGCGTGCAGCATGCGCTGCCCCGGCATGGCGACCGAGATGATGACCGGGGAGTCGTCGGCGTCGGTCAGCAGCGTCAGCGGCAGCGCGCCGGGGTCGTTGACCGGATAGCGCTCGATCTGCCAACCGTCCCGCGACAGGCTCTGCCGGAAGTATCCGGAGCGGTAGAACAGACCGACACCGGTCAGCGGAAGTCCCAGGTCCGACGCCGCTTTCAGATGATCGCCGGCCAGGATGCCGAGGCCGCCGGAATAGATCGGCAGCACCTCGGTGATGCCGAACTCCATCGAGAAGTAGGCGATACCCGCAGGTAACGCGTGACCGTCGTCGCGGAAGGTGCCGAACCACTGCGGCGCATCGAGGTATTCGTCGAGTTCGGTCCGCAGCGCACCCAGTCGCGCGCAGAACCCGGCGTCGGTGGCCAGCTGTGTCATCCGCGCCGGGTCGACTTCGGCGAGCAACCGCAGCGGATCACCGCCGACGGCCCAGCGTTCGGGATCGATCTGCGCGAACAGGTCCTGCGTGGGCGTATGCCACACCCAGCGGAGGTTGTTCGCGAGGATGGAGAGGTCGGTCAGTTGCGGTGGCAGAGGGACGCGAACGTTGAACCGCCGGAATGCTTTCACAGGTCCAGACGGTACCCAGTCGGACGCCGCTCGGCGACCGCTGCGCGCCGTCGGACGGTCCGCCCTCTAGGCTCGTGGCATGCAGCGAATCATCGGGACCGAAGTCGAGTACGGCATCTCCGCACCGGGCGACCCGACCGCGAATCCGATCATGACCTCCACCCAGGCCGTGCTGGCGTATGCGGCGGCTGCTGGTGTTCCCCGCGCCAAGCGCACACGCTGGGACTATGAGGTCGAATCACCGCTGCGTGACGCCCGCGGGTTCGATCTCGGCCGCGGATCGGGGCCGGCCCCGATCATCGATGCCGACGAGATCGGCGCCGCCAACATGATCCTGACCAACGGTGCGCGCCTCTACGTCGACCATGCGCACCCGGAGTATTCCGCGCCGGAGGTGACCGATCCGCTGGATGCGGTCATCTGGGACAAGGCAGGCGAACGGGTCATGGAGGCCGCGGCCCGGCACGTCGCCAGCGTGCCCGGCGCACCCCGCCTGCAGCTCTACAAGAACAACATCGACGGTAAGGGCGCCTCCTACGGCACCCACGAGAACTACCTGATGAACCGGGACACGCCGTTCACCGCGGTGATCAGCGGACTCACCACCTTCTTCGCCTCCCGCCAGGTTATCTGCGGGTCCGGACGTGTCGGTATCGGCCAGTCCGGCGACGAGGCGGGCTATCAGCTGTCGCAGCGCGCCGACTACATCGAGGTCGAGGTCGGCTTGGAGACCACGCTCAAGCGCGGAATCATCAACACCCGCGACGAACCGCACGCCGATCCGGAGCGGTATCGCCGCCTGCACGTCATCATCGGCGACGCCAACCTCGCCGAGACCGCCACCTATCTGAAGGTCGGCACGACCGCCCTGGTCCTGGACCTGATCGAGGCGGGTGAGGACTTCTCCGACATCGAACTGGCCCGGCCGGTGCAGGCCGTACACGCCATCTCCCACGACCCGACACTCACCGCGACGGTCGCACTCACCGACGGCCGCGAGCTGACCGGTCTGGCCTTGCAGCGCGAATACCTCGACCGGTGCAGGCGGTTCCACGATCGAGAACATTCCGACGACCTGCGCGCCGCGCATGTCCTGGACACCTGGGCCGACGTCCTCGACCGCCTGGAACGCGATCCGATGGAATGCGCCGACATCCTCGACTGGCCGGCCAAGCTGCGCATTCTGGAGGGTTTCCGCCAACGCGAGGGTCTGGGGTGGTCGGCGCCGCGTCTGCAGCTGATCGACCTGCAGTACTCCGACGTCCGCCTGGACAAGGGTCTGTACAACCGGCTCGTCGCCCGCGGGTCGATGAAACGCCTGGTCGATGAGAATCAGGTGCTCGCCGCGATCTCGGAGCCCCCGTTGAACACACGTGCGTACTTCCGCGGGGAATGTCTGCGCCGATTCGGGGCCGACGTCGCCGCCGCGAGCTGGGATTCGGTGATCTTCGATCTCGGTGGGGACTCCCTGGTACGCATCCCCACCCTGGAGCCGCTGCGCGGCACTCAGGCCCACGTCGGCAGACTGCTCGACTCGGTCGATTCGGCAGCCGAACTCGTCGCACAGCTCACCAACTAGCGTGGCGGTCGGCGGACGCCGTTTCGTCCGCTTCGTTTCGTTCCCCACCGGCGGGCGCCTCCACCGGTAGTGTGGGATTACACGATTCCCTGGGGATTCGTCCGAAGCGTCACCGGCCCGAGTTGTCGTCGGCGACAGGCGAAGAACCCGCGGGTGGCCCGCGAGGGGCCGATCGGTCAAAGGAGGCAGCAGATGGCGCAGGAACAGACCAAGCGCGGCGGCGGCAGCGGCGACGACGAGGGCCTCGGCCCCGACGGTTCGGCCGGACAGGAACGCCGCGAGAAGCTTGCCGACGACACCGACGACCTGCTCGACGAGATCGATGACGTGCTCGAGGAGAATGCCGAGGACTTCGTCCGCGCCTACGTGCAGAAGGGTGGCCAGTGAGCGACGGTTTCGCCTCGTCCTCGAACTCGTCCCGACGATCCGGATTGTCACTCGGAGCTGACATCTCGTCGTTCACCGATTACCTACGGCAGCATGCGCCGGAGCAGTTGCCGCAGGCGCGTGCCGAAGCGCTCGGCGGCTTCGCCGGCACGACGCCGGACATCCCGCACGGCACCACCATCGTCGCGGTGTCCTATCCGGGCGGCGTGGTGTTGGCCGGTGACCGGCGGGCGACCATGGGCAATCTGATCGCGACCCGCGACGTCAAGAAGGTCTACGTCACCGACGACTACTCCGCGGCGGGTATCGCCGGAACCGCGGGTATCGCGATCGAGATGGTGCGCCTGTTCGCGGTCGAACTCGAGCATTACGAGAAGATCGAGGGTGTCCCGCTGACCCTGGACGGCAAGGTGTCGCGCCTGGCGTCGATGGTCCGCGGCAACCTGGGTGCCGCGATGCAGGGTCTGGCGGCCGTCCCGCTGCTCGTCGGCTACGACATCGACCACGACGACCCCACCGAACGCGGTCGGATCTTCTCCTTCGACATCGCCGGGGACCGGCATGAGGAGTTCGGCGGCTACCAGGCGATCGGATCCGGGTCGGTGTTCGCGAAATCCTCGCTGAAGAAGCTCTACCGCGATGACCTCGATGCCGAGCAGGCACTCGCGATCGCGGTGGAGGCGCTCTACGACGCGGCCGACGACGATTCGGCGACCGGCGGTCCCGACATCGTGCGCAAGATCTTCCCGCTCGCGGTGACCGTCGACGCCACAGGTGCCCAGGAGGTGGAACGCGACGCCATCGAACGTGCGGCAGTTGCCGTCATCGAACGTCGCGGAGCCGAGCACGGGGGAGATGAATAGATGACGTTCCCGTATTACGCCAGCGCCGAACAGATCATGCGCGATCGTTCGGAACTGGCCCGCAAGGGCATCGCGCGCGGACGCAGCGTGGTCATCCTGACTTACGCCGATGGTGTGCTGTTCGTGGCCGAGAACCCGTCGAACACGCTGCGTAAGACCAGTGAGATCTATGACCGCATCGGTTTCGCCGCGGTCGGCAAATACAACGAGTTCGAGAGTCTGCGCAAGGCCGGGATCCAGCTGGCCGACATGCGTGGGTACAGCTACGACCGCGCGGATGTGTCCGGGCTGTCGCTGGCCAACACCTACGCCAATGCGCTCGGCAGCGTGTTCACCGAACAGGCAAAGCCCTTCGAGGTCGAACTGTGCGTGGCCGAGGTCGCCCGGCCGGGAAAGCCGCGGCCGTCACAGCTGTACCGGATCAGCTATGACGGGTCGATCACCGACGAGACCCGTTTTCTGGTTATGGGTGGCACCACCGAGCCGATCGTCGCGGCCCTGCGTGAGAGCTATGAGCCGGATCTGGATCTGGCCCGGGCGGTCGGCATCGCGGTCGACGCGCTGACGACACCGGCCGAGGGCGCCAACGGGGCCACCGCCGAACGTCGGGCGCTGGCCGCGAGTGATCTCGAGGTGGCGACCCTCGACCGCACCCGGCCGCGGCGGGCGTTCAAACGGCTCGCCACCGCGGCCGTGGAGGCGCTGCTACCCGCTCCGCCCGCCGAAGATGCCCCCGAAGATGCCGCCGCAGACGCGGATTCGGACGAGAACGCCTCGGCGGGTGGCGGTCCCGACGCGAGCGACTCGTAATGTCTCGGCACCGTCCCCACGGACACACTCGCGGGTAGGGTTGGACGGATGCAGCGTCGAATCATGGGCATCGAGACCGAGTTCGGTGTCACGTGCACCTTCCACGGTCATCGTCGGCTGAGTCCGGACGAGGTCGCACGCTACCTGTTCCGGCGGGTGGTCTCGTGGGGCCGGTCGTCGAACGTGTTCCTGCAGAACGGCGCTCGCCTCTATCTCGACGTGGGTTCGCATCCGGAGTACGCCACCGCCGAATGCGACAGTCTCATCCAGCTGATCAACCACGATCGGGCCGGTGAACTCGTTCTGGAGGATCTGCTCGTCGACGCCGAACAGCGGCTCGCCGACGAGGGGATCGGCGGCGACATCTATCTGTTCAAGAACAACACCGACTCGGCGGGCAACTCCTACGGCTGCCATGAGAACTATCTGGTGGTGCGTGCGGGTGAGTTCTCCCGGATCTCCGATGTTCTGCTGCCCTTCCTGGTCACCCGCCAGCTGATCTGCGGCGCGGGCAAGGTCCTCGCCACCCCGAAGGCGGCGACGTTCTGTCTGTCCCAGCGCGCCGAACACATCTGGGAGGGGGTGTCCTCGGCGACCACACGGTCTCGGCCGATCATCAACACCCGCGACGAACCGCACGCCGACGCCGAGAAGTACCGGCGCCTGCACGTCATCGTCGGCGACTCGAACATGTCCGAGATGACCACACTGCTCAAGGTCGGCTCGGCGACGCTCGTCCTGGAGATGATCGAGTCCGGGGTGGCCTTCCGGGATTTCGCTCTGGACAACCCGATTCGGGCGATCCGTGAGGTGAGCCACGACCCGACCGGCAGCCGTCCGGTCCGGTTGGCCGGGGGACGCCAGGCCAGCGCCCTCGACATTCAGCGCGAATATCACGCCCGGGCCGTCGAACATCTGGTCAACCGCCGACCAGACCCGGAGATGGATATGGTCGTCGACCTGTGGGGCCGGATGCTCGACGCCGTCGAACGCGACGACTTCAGCAAGGTCGACACCGAGATCGACTGGGTGATCAAGCGCAAGCTGTTCCAGCGCTATCAGGACCGGTACTCGATGGAGCTGTCGGACCCGAAGATCGCCCAGCTCGACCTCGCCTACCACGACATCAAGCGTGGCCGCGGCGTCTTCGATCTGCTGACCCGCAAAGGTCTGGTCACCCGAGCGACCACCGACGAGGCGATCGCCACCGCGGTGGACGAGCCGCCCCAGACGACGCGCGCCAAACTGCGCGGTGACTTCATCTCGGCGGCGCAGAAGGCCGGACGGGACTTCACCGTCGACTGGGTGCATCTCAAACTCAACGATCAGGCCCAGCGGACCGTGCTGTGCAAGGACCCGTTCCGCAGCGTCGATGAGCGCGTCGATCGCCTGATCGCATCCATGTGACAACTAGGCTGGCCGGGTGGCTACCGCGAAAGTCGAGCGACTCCTCAACCTGGTGATCTGCCTGCTGTCCACCCGCCAGTTCGTGACCGCCGACTACATCCGGCGCAATGTCGCCGGATACGCCGACGACGGGCAGTCGGACGAGGCGTTCAACCGGATGTTCGAGCGCGACAAAACCGAGCTGCGCGAGCTGGGCATCCCGCTGGTGACCGGGCGATCATCGATGGCGGCCGGTGCCGACGGTTACCGGATCAACCGCGACACCTACGAGTTGCCCGACATCAGCCTCGACCGCGAGGAGGCCGCCGCGATCGCGATGGCGGCAGCGCTGTGGGACACGCCGGAGGTGTCGACGATCTCCAAGACCGCCGTACTGAAGCTGCGCGCGGCAGGGGTGGACGTGCGCGCCGACGACGAACTCGAGATCACCGCGGCGTCGGCGGCGCGATCGATGGGTTCCGAAGTGGTCATCGGTGGCCTGCTCAACGCGATCGACGCCGGGCAGGCGGTCGAATTCACGCATCGCCCGGGATCGGCGGTGGCCTCGTCGACGCGCACCCTCGAACCCTGGGGCGTGGTCACCCACCGCGGACGCTGGTATGTCGTCGGACATGATCGCGACCGGGCAGCCACGCGGACCTTCCGGCTGTCCCGCATCTCCGATATCCGGCCGATCGGGGAGCCCGGTTCGGTCGTCGTGCCGGCCGGCACGGACCTGCAGTCGGTCGTCTCCGCCGCCGTCGACACCGCGGCGGGTGCCGACGGGCGGATCGCCCGGGTCTGGGTCGCGGCGGGGCGGGCCGCCGGTCTGCGCAGGCTGGCCACCGACAGCGAACCCGGTGACGCCGACGGCGATCCCGGCGACGTACTCACCATCGAGATCCGGTCGCTGTCGACGCTGGCCCGGATGGTGCTCGGTGCCGGGCGCGATGCGGTCGTCCTGGATCCGCCGGAACTGAGGTCAACGGTGATCGACGCGCTCGACACTCTCGTCGGGGTGGATATCTGATGGCCGGCGCGCAGCCCACCAGACTCAGCCGCCTCCTCGCGATGGTGCCGTATTTCCAGGCACATCGGGGGATCTCGATATCCCAGGCCGCGCAAGACCTGGGGGTCACCCCCAAACAGCTCACCAAGGACCTCGAGCAGCTGTTCGTCTGCGGATTGCCCGGTTATTACCCGGACGACCTGATCGAGTTGGAGTTCAGCGAGGGGCATGTCGACGTCGGGTTCACCGCGGGGATGGACCGGCCGCTGCGTCTGACGACCACCGAGGCCAGCACACTACTGGTCGCTTTGCGCGCACTGGTGGACACCGCCGGTCTGATCGATCGCGATCCGGCGCAACGAGCGATTGCGAAGATCGAGGCCGCCGTCGGGTCGGCGCTACCCGCGCTGGCCTCCGCCGACGGTCCGTCGGCGGCCGCCGAGGTGCCCACCTATACGACGATCCGCGACGCGGTGCGGCGTCGGCGGGCGATCCGGCTGCGGTACTACTCGGCCGGGCGGGACAGCGTGGCCGAACGTGTGGTCGATCCGATCCGGCTGCAGGTGATGGACCAGCACACCTACCTCGAGGCGTGGTGCCGGTTGTCCGACGGGGTCCGGCTGTTCCGATTCGACCGCGTGGACGAGGCCGTCGAACTCGACGAGCCCAGCGCGCCGCCCGCCGACGCCGTCGACCGGGTGGCGCCGACACTGCCTGCCGACAATCCGGATCTGCCGACCGTGGAGATCGAGGTCGACGCCGATCACCTGTGGGTGCTCGATTACTACCCGGCCGATCCGATCGCCGACCCGACACTTCGAGCGACCGGCGACCCGGTGCGTGCACGGCTTGCGTACGGGTCCCCGGAGTGGCTGCACCGCTTCCTCCTCGGGTTCGGTGGCGGTGTGCGGGTCGTCGGGCAGCCGACGACGACCGCTACGGTTCGTGATGCGGCGATGGCCGCCCGGACCCGATATCGGTGACAGCTGATCCGGGTCCGATGGCCCGCATCCGGTCCCCGCGCGCGACCGCGAGCGGGGTACGATCGACTACAAGACCTATCGGGAGGTAGACATGGGCGCGTTGTCCTGGTGGCACTGGCTGATCGTGGCGCTGGTCGTGGTGGTGATCTTCGGTTCCAAGCGGTTGCCGGACGCCGCTCGCGGGCTGGGTCAGTCACTGCGCATCCTCAAGAGCGAGGTCAAGGAGATGCAGAAGGACGACTCCCCCCAGCCGGAGTCTCCTCAACCGACCTCCCGCGAACTTCCGCCGTCGGCGCCGAACGGCACGACCGGCACCACCGAAGAGAACGTCAAGAAATCTGCCTAGCAGTTTCGACGTTCCGATCCCTCACCGACAACCGTCAGCGCAGGGCAGCTGAGTGCGCATCCCGTTTGATCCCCGATACCGCAAACGCAAGCTGAACCCCGACGGCACTATGCCGCTCGTGGAGCATCTGCAGGAATTGCGGACGCGCATCCTCATCTCCACGGCCGCGATCGTGGTCACCACGATCATCGGATTCGTCTGGTATTCCCACGGGTTCCTCGGCATCCCGTCGCTCGGCGATCTGTTGCGCGAACCGTATTGCGATCTACCAGCTTCGTCGCGGGCGACGCTCACCGCCGACGATTCGTGTCGCCTGCTGGCCACCGGGCCGTTCGACCAGTTCATGCTGCGCCTGAAGGTGGCGCTGACCGCCGGTGTGGTGTTGGCCTGTCCGGTCTGGCTGTATCAGCTCTGGCAGTTCATCACTCCAGGTCTACACAAGAACGAGCGACGCTATGCGAGCAGTTTCGTCACCAGCGCCGCCGTGCTCTTCGTCGGCGGCGCGGTCCTCGCATATCTGATTGTCTCCAAGGCCTTCCACTTCCTGCTGACCGTCGGCAACGACGTCCAGGTGACCGCGCTGGCCGGTGACCAGTACTTCAACTTCATGCTGCACCTCCTGATCATCTTCGGGGTCAGCTTCGAGTTGCCGCTGATCATCGTGGCGCTCAACCTCATCGGTGTCCTCAGTTATGCGAAGCTCAAGGCGTGGCGGCGTGGCCTGATCGTGGCGGTGTTCGTCTTCGCCGCCATCGCCACGCCGGGTCAGGATCCGTTCACGATGATCGCCCTTGCCGGAGCACTCACGGTGCTCATGGAGGTAGCGATGCAGTTCGCCCGGTTCACCGACAAGCGCCGGGCACGCAGGCAGAGCGAGTGGGCTTCGGTCCCCGACGATCAGGCGAGTCCGCTGCCCCCGGTCTCCCCACGACCGACCGCGTCACCCATCGACGGCGTCGGCGCGAGCACTGCGCGGTCATCGACCCGTGCACCCGAGACCTTCGACGACGTCCTGTGAGCGAACTCGATCGATTCGCCGAGCGGCTGGATTTTCGGCTCGACGACTTCCAGTCCCGCGCCTGTCTCGCGTTGCAGGCGGGCCACGGCGTGCTGGTCTGCGCACCGACTGGCGCAGGGAAGACGATCGTCGGCGAGTTCGCCGTCCACCTCGCGCTCGCCTCGGGCGGCAAGTGTTTCTATACGACGCCGATCAAGGCGCTCAGCAATCAGAAGTACGCCGATCTCGTCGCGGTGCACGGCCGCGAATCGGTCGGGCTACTCACCGGCGACAGCTCCATCAACGCCGACGCACCGATCGTGGTGATGACCACGGAGGTCGTGCGCAACATGATCTACGCCGAGTCACCCACGCTCGCCGGGTTGTCCTATGTGGTGATGGACGAGGTGCATTTCCTGGCCGACCGGTTCCGCGGTGCGGTGTGGGAGGAGGTGATCCTCCATCTCGAGCCGACGGTGCGGGTGGTGAGTCTGTCGGCGACGGTGAGCAACGCCGAGGAGTTCGGCGACTGGATTCAGACCGTTCGCGGGGATACCGCGGTGATCGTCGACGAACACCGGCCGGTGCCGCTCAGTCAGCACATGCTCGTGGGCTCGCGAATGTTCGACCTGTTCGAGAGTGGTCCGACTCCCGAACCCGGGCGCACGCGACCCCAGGTGAACGACGAGCTGAAGCGTTTCATCCGGCATCGGATCCTACTCACCGAGGACAGCGGCGGGGGACGTCGATCCGGTCGCGGCCGCGCCGCCCCGCGCCGCCGGGGTCCCGCGTTGTCCCGCCCGAATCTGGTTGCCCGGCTCGACAGCGAGGGACTGCTACCCGCGATCGGGTTCATCTTCTCCCGCGCCGGATGCGACGGGGCGTTGGCCCAGTGCCTGCGTTCGGGCCTGAGCCTCCTGACTCCACCCGAGGTGGTGGCCGTCGACGAGATAGTCGATCGTCATTTCGCCGAACTCGCGCCGGGCGATGCCGAGGTGCTGGGTGTCGACGAATGGCGTGAGGGTCTGCGACGTGGGTTCGCCGCCCACCATGCCGGGCTGCTGCCCACTTTCCGCCACACCGTCGAGGAACTCTTCGTAGCCGGACTCGTCCGCATGGTCTTCGCCACCGAGACGCTCGCCCTGGGCATCAACATGCCGGCCAGGTCGGTCGTTCTCGAACGCCTCGTGAAGTACAACGGTGAATCCCATGTCGAACTCACGCCTGGCGAGTACACGCAGCTGACCGGACGTGCCGGCCGACGCGGTATCGACGTCGAAGGTCATGCGGTGGTCGTATGGACCCCCGAGGTCAACCCCGATGTCGTGGCCGGGCTGGCCGGCGCTCGAACTTTCCCGCTGCGCAGTTCCTTCGCACCGGAATACAACATGGCCGTCAACCTCATCGGTCGTCTCGGGATGACCGGTTCCCGGGAGTTGCTGCATCGCTCGTTCGCACAGTTCCAGGCGGACCGATCGGTCGTCGGCCAGGCCCGCAAGGTCGATGACGCGTACCGGGCGCTGCGCAAACTCGACGTCGAACTGGCCGGGGCGGCACAGCGGCGCGGTCTGGAACCCGGCGAACCCATCCCGGTCGACCAGGCGCGGGAGGCGGATGACTTCGCCGGCTTCCTCGGCTACGTCTCCCTGCGGGAGGCGATCCGCCGGCGGGAACGCGACTTGAAATTCGCCCGCCGGATCAACACGCATGACGCGATCGTCGCGGACCTGGCCGCACTCAAACGCGGACATGTCATCGGCATACCGAGCGGCAGGCATCGGGGCATCGCGGTGGTGCTCGAACCCGCCTCGCAGGCGCTCGATCCCAAACCGCTGGTACTCGCCGAGGATGCGTGGTGCGGCCGGATCGGGGTGCGCGACTTCGTGAATCCGCCAGAGATGCTCGGCAACATGCGGGTGCCGAAACATGCCGACCGCCGCACCGGCCGGGGTCGGCGTGACCTGGCGTCGGCGCTGAGGTCGACGGGCCTGGAGATATCGCGCGGACGCACCAAGAAGCGCGCCGATGCCGCCGATGATGCCGAGCTCAACGGCATGCGTGCGCAGTTGCGCGCCCACCCGGCCCATCAGTTGCCCCCGGCCGACGAGCTGTTCCGGCTGTCTGAACGTCGTAACCGGCTGGTGCGCGACATCGTCAACGCCGAGCGGGTCATCGGTGACCGCACCTCGACCCTCGGCAACACCTTTGACCGGGTCGTCGGTGTGTTGGCCGAACTGAACTACCTCGAGCCGGATCCGGCTCGGTCCGGCGATATGCGGGTGACCGAGGCGGGAGCGCTGTTGGGCCGCATCTACAGCGAGAGCGACCTGGTCGTCACCGAATGTATGCGGGCGGGTGTCTGGGAAGGCCTCGCACCACACGAATTGGCCGCGGTGGTCGCCGCCCTCGTCTTCGAGAGCCGACGCGACAGCTATGCCGGGGCCGACACCCTGCCGGGCAGCGCAGCGCTGCGTACCGCGATGACGAAGACGATCTCGGTGGCGGCGGCCGTCGCCGCGCTCGAACGCCGGCACCAGGTGGATCCGACCCGGGATCCGGACACGGGGTTCAGCGTGGCCGTCTCCCTGTGGGCCGCGGGCCGATCGCTGACCGAGGCGCTGGCCGCGGCCGGTGAGCGAGGTCAGCTGCTGTCGCCGGGCGACTTCGTCCGCTGGAACCGTCAAGTGATCGACCTGCTCGAACAGATCCGGCAGGTGGTCGGTGCCGATACCGGGCTGGGTGCTACCGCCCGTGCAGCGGTGAACTCGATCCGGCGTGGCGTGGTGGCGGTCGAACTCGGCTGATCCGCTCAGTCATCCGAGTGCCCGAAACCGGCGATCGGCTACGGGTCCTCGTCGGGTCACTGAGGTAACCTTCAGCAGAAGAACGGTGCGCCGAGCCGGTGAGCCTCGCCGTGCCGAGCAGCGGTACTTTCAGACGACAGACGCAGCACAGGTCAACGACCATCCGCGAACGGCTTCACAGCGGATGCAGAGGGCAGGGGAGACGCTCATGAGCGAGCCGCAACAACCATCGTCGCCGGGTGGGGCGGAGCATGGTTCCGACGCATCGGCTCCAGCCGGTGCGGACGGCAAGACCGAGATCGTGAACGTCAGCGGTCAACCAACGGCCGCCCCCCAAACCGAGATCGGACCGGTGAGCGGCCAGCCGGTGAACCCGGAAGGCGTCGCCTATCCCGGTGCACCCCCGGCCGACGCAACGCAGTACGGTCAGCCGCCGGTAAACCCCGGCCAGTACGGCCAGCCGCCGGTCGGCCCCGGTTACGGGCAGCCCGCCGGTTATGGTCAGCAACCCGCCTACGGCGATCCACAGTACGGGCAGCCCGCACCGGGCAGCGGTCCTGGCCAGTTCAACGCAACCCAGCTCTCGCCGACCGGAAGTACGCCCGGCGCCCAGCCGGGCGACGCCGGTCCCACCCAGCAGTTGTCCGGTGGCTTCGGTGCCCAGAACCCCTATGGTCAGCCCGATCCTTACGGTCAGCCCGCCGGTTATGGCCAACACCCCGGCCCGGAGCAGTTCGGGCAGCCTGGCTACGGACCGCAGGGCGCATTCGGTCAGCCCGACCAGTACGGACAGCAGTACGGCGGTGACCAGTTTTCCGCGATGGCAGCCGGTTCCGGCTCGGGCAACGGACTGTCCAAGGTGCTCTACGGGGTCGGTGCGGCGTTGCTGATCGCCGCGGTGGTCGTCGTCGTCACCGCCTTCTGGCTGCCCGGTTGGGCACCGAAGAAGCTCGACCAGTCGGCCGCCGAGAGCGGCGTACAGACGGTGCTGACCGAGAACTACGGCATCGCCAAGGATCAGGTGTCTGACGTCAGCTGCCCGTCGGGCCAGAAGATCAAGTCAGGTGACAGCTTCACCTGCACGGTCACCGTCGGCGGACAGAAGCAGCAGGTCAAGCTCACCTTCCTCGACGACGACGGCAAGTACGAGGTCGCCCGCCCGACGACGGCCGGCTGAGTCCGACTCGCGCACAACGCAGATCGGTCGGCGTACCCACTACGGGTACGCCGGCCGATCTGCGTTGCCGACGGCTCGGCGCGGTCTGCCGATGCCGACCTCCGGTCGGTGAATCTACCCGGCGATCTCCCAGGAAAGTGCCTTGGCGAGACGACCGACCGACGCACCGATGCCGAGTTCCTCAATGAGAGCGGCCAATGCGACCGGGTCCGCGGGCTGTGTCGGCAGCACGTCCTGGCCGCTGTCGATGGTTTCGGCATCGGTGCGGACGAACACCACCGTCCGGGCTGCCGAGAGGTAGTCGACGGACGCGGCCAACGATTTGCGGGCACGGGTGGGAACACCGGATGCGGGATCGGCCGCGGCGGACTGCAACGCATCAAGGCTGCCGTATTCGGAGATCAGCGTGGCTGCCGTCTTCTCGCCGATACCGGGCACACCCGGTAGTCCGTCGGAGGGATCACCGCGCAGCATCGACATCTCGGCGTAGGCCAGGCCGGCCCGTTCGACGGGTACCGCGTACTTGGCGGCGACCTCGGCCGGACCCATCATCTCGGCCTTGGCCAGCCCGCGTCCGACGTAGAGGACACGCACCGCAACCGGGTCGTCGGCGACCACCTGAAGTAGGTCCCGGTCGCCGGAGACCACCACGACCGGGTCGTCGGCCTCGGCGAAGGCCAGCGTGCCGATGACGTCATCGGCCTCGCAGCCGAGGGCACCTGAGGTCGCGATGCCCGCTGCTGCCAGCACCGCCAGGATCATGTCGACCTGCGGTGTCAACGTGTCGGGCACCTCCTCGACATCGACGGCCGGACCGCCGATCCCGGTGGTATCCGCCCCGAGTTCGGCCGCCTCAGCCACGCGGTGAGCCTTGTAGGACGGGATCAGATCGGTGCGGAAGGCTGGACGCCAGTCGAGATCGAGACAGACAACCAGCCGGCTCGGGTTCTCCCGGGTGACGAGATTGGCGATGGTATCGATGAATCCGCGCAGTGCGTTGACGGGGCGGCCATCCGGGGCGGTCATCTTCTCCGGCAACGCATAGAAGGATCGGAACCACAGGCTCGCGCCGTCGAGCAGCATCAGTGAATCGGCCATCCCCACACTGTGGCATCCGGGCCGCCGCCGCGTCACGCCGGTAGGCGGATCCGCGTCTGGGTGCGGTTGCTCGCGTAGGGTTGTCGACCATGAGCGCAACCGGGCAGGAACGCTTTCCCACCGAGGTCTACCGCCACCGGATCGGCCGTGCGGCCGAGCTCGCCGGCGAGGCGGGTCTCGACGCACTCATCGTGAGTCCGGGTCCGGATCTGCGGTATCTCGTCGGGTCCCGCGCCGATACCTTCGAACGTCTGACGGCTCTGGTGATTCCGGCGGCCGGGACGCCGAGTCTCACCGTCGCACGCCTGGAACTCGCCTCGCTCACGACGTCGGCGGTCGGCGATCTGGACATCGAGGTGCGTGACTGGGTCGACGGTGAAGACGCCCACGCGCTGGCGCTGGCCGGGCTGGGTTCCCGTCCGCGCGTGGCGGTCTCCGATGCGATGCCCGCACTGCATCTGGTACCGATCGCCGAGCGGGTCGGTACGACGCCGGATTTGGCGACGCCGGTGCTGCGGGAGCTGCGAATGGTCAAGGACGATGCGGAGATCGAGGTCCTGCGGGCCGCGGGCGCAGCGATCGACCGGGTGCACGCGCGAATGGGGGACTGGCTCCGGCCCGGTCGCACCGAGGCCGCGGTCGCCGATGACATCGCCGCCGCCATTGTCGCCGAGGGGCATTCGGCGGCGGCCTTCGTCATCGTCGGATCGGGACCCAACGGTGCCGACCCACATCACGAGCACTCCGACCGTGTCATCACCGACTCCGACATCGTGGTGATCGACATCGGTGGCCCGGTCGAACCCGGCTACAACTCCGACTCCACCCGCACCTACTGTTTCGGCACCCCGGCCACCGACGTCGTCGATGCCTACGCGGCGCTGCAGGCGGCCCAGCGTACGGCGGTCGACGCGGTTCGCCCCGGGGTGACTGCGGAGTCCATCGACGCCGCCGCCCGCGAGGTGCTGGTCGCCGCAGGTCTGGGGGAGCAGTTCATCCATCGCACCGGCCACGGCATCGGGCTGTCCGTACATGAGGAGCCCTATATCGTCGCAGGCAACGAGATCGTGCTCCGCTCCAGAATGGCGTTCAGCGTCGAGCCTGGTGTCTACTTCCGCGGGCAGTGGGGAGCACGGATCGAGGACATCGTGGTGGTCACCGACGACGGCGGCGAATCACTCAACAACCGCCCGCACGATCTGGTCGCACTCTGACCGGTCGGCCCCCGATCGATCCGGAGGTCAGGACGCCCGATCGCCGAGCAGAGATGCCGAGCCCATCACCCGGGCGACGCTGATCTCGATGACCACCCGTCGCGGGTTGGGTTTGGGTTCGCGGTAGCGCGCCGCATACCGTCGTTCGGCCTCGGCGACCCGGTCCGGCTCCCGACGAACCGTAGCCGGGCCCTCGAGGGTCAGCCACCGTGGCCCGTCGACGTTGGTCACCACCGCATAGCCGCCACGTTCGGCATTGCGCACCTTCTGGCTGCCGTCGAAGGTGATCACCCTCGCCAGCGCGGCGTCGGGATCCCAGGTGAACCCGACCGCGACGACGTGCGGGGTGCCGTCGGCGCGCAGCGTGGTCAGCGTCGCCAGATGTCGTTCGGTGAGGAACTCGGCGGCGGTGGCGGACAGGTCGGCGGCGGTGCGGGACATGTCACTCACCGTAATACGGTCGCCGCAGCGCGGTCGGCCCGGCCGCATGGGGTCGCATCGGTCTCGGGTCTCGATGCGATACTGGCCAGATGCCCCATCACCCGCCCCCCGGCACGATCGTCCTGTTCGGTGGACGTAGCGAAATCGGCGTCGAGGTCGTCCGTCGTATCGCCGTGGGACGTGACGTGGTCCTGGCTGCCCGACGACCTGAAGATCTGCAGGCGCAGACCGATGCACTGCTGGCGGCCGGGGCCGACAACGTGCACGCGATCGCCTTCGACGCCGAGGACACCGCCGCTCATCCCGCTCTTATCGACGCGATCACCTCCACCTATGGCCCGATCGCGGTCGCCGTGGTCGCCTTCGGCATCCTCGGTGACGGCACGCGCGCCGAGACCGACACCGCACATGCCCTGCAGATCGCGCATGTCGACTATGTGGCACAGATCAGTGTTCTGACCCCACTGGCGACGGCGATGCGGGCGCAGGGGTCGGGAACGATCATCGTCTTCTCCTCGGTGGCCGGGGTCCGGGTGCGCCGTGCCAACTACGTCTATGGATCGACCAAGGCCGGCCTGGACGGATTCGCCTCCGGTCTGGCCGATGCCCTGCACGGCAGCGGCGTCCGGTTGCTGCTTGCCAGACCCGGTTTCGTGGTCGGCAACATGACCCGCGAACTGATGGCGGCGGGTACCAAACCGGCTCCCTTCTCCCGGGATGCCGAACAGGTCGCCGATGCGGTCGTCCGCGCATATCGCCGCGACCGGGGCGAGGTGTGGATTCCGGGAATCCTGCGGCCGATGTTCTTCGGAATGCGGTTGTTGCCGCGTGCCATCTGGCGGCGACTGCCCCGATGACCAATTCACGATTCGTGGTCGTCGGCATCGGCGCCGATGGCTGGCCGGGGCTGTCGCAGCGGGCGCGCGACGAATTGCGTTCCGCGCGCGTGATATACGGAGCCCGCCGACAACTGGATCTCCTCGAGGATGTCGACGCCGAGCTCCGGCCCTGGCAGTCACCGATGTCGGTCCACCTGGCGCAGGTCCTCGAACAGGCAGCCGCACCCGCACCGGTCGTGCACATCCTGGCCAGTGGCGATCCGATGTTCCACGGTGTGGGTACCACCATCGCGCGGTCCGTCGGCGCCCAGCGGACCACGGTGATCCCGGCCGTCTCCAGTGCCAGCCTGGCGTGCGCACGGCTTGGTTGGGACCTGACGTCGACGCGGATCGTCAGTCTCGTCACCCGGGACGAATCGGCGATCCGTGCCGAGATCACCGGCGGTGCACAGCTTCTCGTCCTGAGCCGTGACGAGAACAGCGCCCGGGTCGTCGCCGGCCTGCTGACCGCCGAGGGCTTCGGGGCATCGACCATGACCGTTCTCGCCCAGCTCGGTGGTCCCGCCGAAGCGGTGACGTCGGGTCGTGCGGAGACCTGGGATGCCCCGGCCGGTGACCGACTCAATATCGTCGCGATCGACTGTGTCGGCCCGTCCCGCAGCGCATTACCCGGGCGACCCGATGCCGACTACGCCCATGACGGCCAGATCACCAAGTCGGCCTATCGATCGATTACCGTGTGTGCGTTGGAACCAGCTGGGCCACAACTTCTCTGGGATATCGGCGCCGGTTCGGGCAGTATCGCGATCGAATGGCTACGGGCGGATGAGCGGGGCACCGCGATCACGTTCGAAAGAGATGCGGCCCGCGCCGAACGCGCCCTCGGCAACGCCGGCCGGTACGGAGTCGCCGATCGTCTGATCCAGCGCGGCGGGGCACCGGGCGCGCTGCCCGACGCGCCCGCACCCGACGCGATCTTCATCGGCGGCGGCCTGTCCCCGGCGGTGCTGACCCACTGTGTGGCCGCCTTGCGGCCGGGCGGCCGGCTGGTCGCGAACGCGGTGGCCACCGAGAGTCAGCAGTTGCTGGGTCAATGGCATCGCGACCACGGCGGAGTGTTGCGCCGCATCATGATCGAAACCGTCGAGCCACTCGGCACGTTGACCACTTGGCGACCCGCTCTGCCCATCGTGCAGTGGGTATGGCGTCGAGAGCTGGAGGTTTCCTAGTTATGGGAGGACTGCGTTGACCGTCTATTTCATCGGCGCCGGGCCGGGTGCACCGGACCTGATCACGTTGCGGGGCAGCCGGATTATCGGTGAATGTCAGACCTGCCTGTATGCCGGTTCGCTGGTGCCGCACGAGATTCTGGCGATGTGCCCACCCGACGCCACGTTGATCGACACCGCACGGATGCCGTTGACGGAGATCGTCGGGCATATCGAGGCCGCACATGCGGCCGGACACCACGTGGCTCGCCTACATTCCGGGGATCTGTCGCTGTATTCGGCCTTGAGTGAACAGCAGCGCGAGTTGCACAGCCGCGGAATCGATTCCGAAATCGTGCCGGGTGTACCGGCCTTCGCCGCGGCAGCCGCCGCGCTCGACACCGAACTGACTGTTCCCGGAGTGGGACAGAGTGTCCTCGTCACCCGGGTGTCCACCTTGTCCACCGACATGCCGACCGGGGAGGACCTCGCCACTCTCGCACGGTCGGGTGTCACCCTCGCCCTACATCTCGCCGCACACCGCGCCGAGGAGATCGTGGCGGCGCTGACGCCGCACTACGGCGCCGCGTGCCCCACCGCCACCGTCGCCTTCGCCAGTCGCCCGGAACAACAGATCGTGCGGTGCGCACTGGATCAGCTACCCGCCGCGCTGGCCCAGGCCGAGATCACCAAGACAGCGGTCATCTTCGTGGGCCGCATCCTCGACGCGGGCACCCAGCCCGGCGTCACCGACAGCTACCTGTATTCGCAGGCCCGAATGAACAAGCTGCGTTCGGACCGGCATGCCTGAAGGCGATGCACCCGTCCTGATCCTCGGCGGCACTGGCGAGGCCCGGGACCTGGCCGCGACCCTGGTCGAGGTCGGGGTGCCGGTGATCAGCTCGCTCGCGGGCCGGGTCCGCGATCCGCGCCTGCCGCAGGGTGAGGTGCGGATCGGCGGATTCGGCGGGATCGCCGGACTGGCGCAATGGCTCGCCACGCATCAGGTGCGAGCGGTTGTCGACGCCACCCATCCGTTCGCCGCGGTCATCACCGCCAATGCGGTCGAGGCGTGTGCGCTCGCCGGTGTCCAACTGTTGCGCCTGCGTCGGGATCCCTGGGTTCCCGGTGCCGCCGATCGTTGGGTCCGGGTACCCGATATCGACACCGCCGCAACCGAGGTCGACGGTCGTGGCCGACGGGTACTGCTGACCACCGGCCGCCAGGATGCCGACGCCTTCGCCGGCATCGATTCGGCGTGGTTCCTGATCCGGGTGGTCGACCCGCCCACGGGGAAGCTTCCGGCGCACCACGAGATCCTACGGTCGCGTGGCCCCTACCGGCTCGAGGACGAACTCGAGCTGATGCGTTCCCGCGCCATCGATCTGCTGGTCACCAAGAACAGCGGCGGAGAACTCACCCGCGCAAAACTTCGGGCTGCCGCGTTGCTCGACGTGCCGGTCGTCATGGTGGACCGGCCCACCGAGCCGCCGGTGCCGACGGCGGCCACCGCCTCGGCCGCTGCCGACTGGGTGGCCGGTCTGCGGTGAAACTCGTTCGAGCCCAGGCTGACTCACCATGCCCGGGTCCGACGTCGAGACCTCAGGCGCGGTGGCTGCGCGGCGTGTAGACGAGCTGCCCGGCCGATCGGTCGGCCACGGTGGTCGCCGACGATCCGATGATCAACAGGGTCCGCATGTCGACGACCGCCGGGTCGAGGGCACCGACCGTCGTGGTGGTCACCGACTGGGTGGGACCACCGACATCGCGGCCGAGGATCACCACCCGATCTGGGGACACCGATTCCAGCAGAAGATCTTTCAGCGCCGACACCTGCCAGGCACGGCTGGCCGAGCCGGGGTTGTAGATCGCGATCACCAGATCCGCGGCGACCGCCGCCCGGATCCGCTCGGTGATGACCTCCCACGGTTTGAGACGATCGGATAGGGAGATGACGGCGAAATCATGTCCGAGTGGTGCGCCGACGGTGGCCGCGACCGCGGTTGCGGCGGTCATTCCGGGCAGGACCCGCACGCCGACGCCGTGCCAGCGTGGCTCGGCCGCCACCTCGGCAACCGCGGCGGCCATGGCGAAGACACCGGGGTCACCGGAGGACACGACGACTACGCGCGCACCTCGACTCGCGAGATCGAGTGCGAATTCGGCACGTTCGGCTTCGACCCGATTGTCGCTGGCATGAACCCGCTGTCCGGGCCGGGGGGTGACGCGGTTGAGATAGGTGGTGTAGCCGACGAGATCGGTGGCCGCGGCGAGTTCGGCCCGCACCTGCGGGGTGGTCCACCCGTCATGTCCGGGACCCAGCCCGATCACGACGACTTCCCCGGCCGGAGGCGGTGTCTGGGCATAGCGGGGATTGTTGCGGCGACCGGGTACCACCACGATCGAGAAGTACGGCACCGCGTCGGCATCGACCTCGGCGACGGGCGCGACCTTCTGTACAGTCGTCGAGGCCCGTTCGACATACCACGCCTCGTCGAGCCTGCCGGCTTCGCGCAGGGCCTCCCGCACCCGTTCGAAGGTACGTCCGAGCTTCATCACCACGATGGCGTCAGCGGTGGAGAACCGGAACAACAGTTCGGATCGGGGCGCGGTGCCGGGCACCACGGTCAGCGTCTCCTCGGCCTCGACGAGGGGCACGCCGGTGGCTGCAGCCGCCGCGCTGACCGAGGTGACACCCGGGATGATCTCGGCCGGAAAGGTTTCCGACAGTCGCTTGTGCATATGCATATACGAGCTGTAGAAGAGCGGATCGCCCTCGGCGAGCAGCGCCACCGAACGTCCGGCACGCAGATGCGCGGCCAGCCGGTCGGCGCTGGCGGCATAGAAGTCGTCGAGCGCCCCCTGATAGCCGCCGGGATGGTCGGTGGTCTCGGTGGTCACCGGGTACATCAGGCGTTCTTCGACCTGATCACCGCGCAGGTATGGCTCGGCGACGGAGCGGGCGATGCTACGGCCGTGCCGGGCACAGTGATAGGCGACGACGTCCGCGTCGCCGATGGCACGGGCCGCTTTCACCGTCACCAGTTCGCTGTCGCCGGGACCGAGGCCGATGCCCCACAGCTTGCCGGGCGCGTGGTCGGGTGTGTCGGTCACTCTCACTCCTGTGGGGTCGCGAGTGCGTTGAGCGCGGCCGCGGTGATCGCGGACCCGCCGCGACGGCCGGTCACCGTGATGAACTCGAGGTCGGTCCGTTCGGCAAGTGCCGCACAGGATTCGGCCGCGCCGACGAACCCTACGGGCGCGCCGACGATCGCAGCCGGCCGCGGTGCGCCGGCGTCGATCAGGTCGAGCAGGGCGAACAGAGCGGTGGGGGCGTTGCCGATGGCGACCACCGCACCATCCAGTCGGGGCAGCCAGAACTGCAGTGCGGCGGCGGTTCTCGTCGTTCCCATGTCCTCGGCGAGGGCCGGCAGGGTGGGTTCAGACAGGTAGCACAGCACGTCGTTGTCCGCGGGTAGCCGCTTCCGGGTGACACCGGAGGCCACCATCGACGCATCGCAGAGGATCGGGGCACCGGCCCGCAGAGCGCCACGGGCGGCGGTCACCACATCCGGCGTGGCGACGACGTCACGGGTCAGGTCGGTCTGCCCGCAGGCGTGAATCATCCGCACCACCACGGTGGCGACATCGGGCGCGAAGGCCGACAGATCCGATTCGGCCCGAATCGTGGCAAAGGACTGTCGGTAGATGGCCGCGCCATCCCGTAGGTATTCGGTCATGGTGACGACCACCCTAGTGTGGCCGATCAGGACGACTTGCGCTGGTAGCCCTCCGGGCCGGCTTCGACGCGCACGTGGTGGCCTGCGGGTGTACCGCAGCCGCGATCGCAACCGATCCAGTGTTCGCGTTCGGTGATCGGCTCGGCGTCGGCGACGCGGGCGCGGGCATCCTCGCGCACCGGGGTCAGCGAGTTGGCGCAGCCGGGCGCGCCGGCGCAGGCGGTGACCCGCACCCACGGGGAGTTCGCGTCGAAGATGAGTCCCAGCGGTGCCAGCACCCGGACCACGGTTTCGGCGACGCCTTCGGTGAGGTCGCAGATGAGGATCTCGCGGTCGGGTGTGATCACGATGGGGGCGTCGACAGCGGCCAGGAACTCGGCGAGTCGCGCGGGTAGACGGGCCAGTTCGATGACTCCGCCGAGCAGGACCCGCCCGTCGTCCTGATCGAACCAGCCGACGATCGGGTTCGCGTCGGGGACGGGGATCTGCTCGGCGATCGCCGGGGCCAGCGGTTCGGCGGCGTGCACGGTCAGCCTGGCCAGGGCGTCGTCGTCGAGGTCGCGGACACGCCAGGCGGTGGGCGCGATCTGTTTCAGGCCGTCGGCGACGCGCAGTAGGGCGTCGACGATCGCGGTGTCGCCCACTGCCGAACCGACGATCCGGGTGCCGACGAGGATGTCGGCCCGGAGTTCGTCGCCCGCATCGGCAGCGGACCGGATCAGTGCGGCCGCGTCCGGGGTGTGGCCGATGACGTCGCCGCGACCGTCGTCGAGGCCGAAGAGGAACCGGCCGGACAGAGCGGCACTCCCGGGGTGTTCGCGTAGCGCCGACTCGAGGTGCCCGGAGAGTGGCCGGACGTCGGCGAGTCCGCCGATGCGGCCGGTCAACGGACTGATGGCGATGTTGCGCACCTTGTCGTGTGCGGAGCTGGGGGCCAGACCGGCGGAGACGACGGCCTCGGCGACGGCGGACACGTCGGTGATTCCGCGCAGTTGCAGGTTGCCGCGGACGGTGAGTTCGAGATATCCGTCACCGTGGTCGGCGGCGACGGTGGCCAGGACCTGCAATTGTTCGGCGCGCAGCCGGCCGCCGGGCAGCCGGATGCGGGCGAGCGGGCCGTCTGCGGCGGGATGCGTGCTGAACACTCCGGGGCAGCGGTCGGCCGCGGTGCGGGCGGTGGGTTCACTCACCGCTCCAGCCTACGACTCGCGGCCGGTGGTCGCCGGACCCCGGCGGTCGAGCCGACGACGGTGCCTGACTAGGCTGAACGCACCGACAGCGAGATGAAGCCGGTGTGATTCCGGCGCGGTCGCGCCACTGTGACGCCTGGGTACCCCGTACCGGTTGGGACCGGGCGAAGTCAGAGCTCCGCTGTCGGTGACAAAGCGAACGTGACGAAGCGAACGTGACGAAACCGCATACGACGAAACCGCACACGACGACCACCGGGCGCGATTCCCGGCGAGGAGATCCGATGATCCTGTTGCTGTCGACCTCGGACACCGACCTGTTGACCGCGGCGGCAGCCGCAGATCGAACACCAGCGGCAGCCGCAGATCGAACACCAGCGGCAGCCGCAGATCGAACACCGGCGGCAGCCGCAGATCAAACACCGGCGGCAGACGAAGGTCAGACGGTGTCCTACACGGGTGCCAATCCATCCCGGATCCTTGTCGAGGACATCGCGGAACTGGCGAGTGACGCCGACATCGTGGTGGTCCGAATCCTGGGTGGCGCGCGCGCCTGGGAGGACGGGCTGGCAGCGGTGGCCGCATTGGGTAAGCCGGTGGTCGTGTGTTCGGGTGAGCAGCAGCCCGATCCGGATCTGATGGCCCATTCGTCGGTGCCGATGGGTGTTGCGGCACAGGCACACGATTATCTCGCCGCGGGCGGCGTGTCGAATCTGGTGAATCTGCACAACTTTCTGTCGGACACGATCTTGCTGACCGGTCTGGGATTCGAGCCGCCACAGCAGACCCCGGCGTGGGGTGTGCTCGAGCGCACGCCGACCGTCGCGGTCGATGCGTCGGCACCGACGATCGGCGTGCTGTACTACCGGGCTCAGCATCTGGCAGGCAACACTCGTTATGTCGAGGCTCTGTGCGCGGCCATCGAGGACCGTGGGGTGCGGGCGCTGCCGGTGTTCTGTGCGTCGTTGCGGACCGCACCGGATGAGCTCATCGACGTCCTGGCGGGCACCGATGCTCTGGTCGTGACGGTGCTTGCGGCAGGTGGTGCGACCCCGGCCGCGGTCTCCGCCGGTGGTGATGACGAGGCCTGGAACATCGAGCGGCTCGCGGCACTGGACATCCCGATCCTGCAGGGTTTGTGTCTGACGTCGTCGCGCGCGGACTGGTCGGACAATGATGACGGTCTGTCGCCGCTGGATGTGGCGACGCAGGTCGCGGTGCCCGAGTTCGACGGTCGTATCATCACCGTGCCGTTCTCGTTCAAGGAGTTCGACGACGACGGTTTGCCCTGGTATCGACCCGATCATGAGCGATGTGCGCGGGTGGCCGGGATCGCGGCGGCCCATGCCCGGTTGCGGCATACCGCCCCCGCGCAGCGCCATGTCGCCATCATGTTGTCGGCGTATCCGACGAAGCACGCACGGATCGGCAATGCGGTGGGTCTGGACACCCCGCGCAGCCTGTTGCGCGTACTGACCGCGTTGAAGGAGGCCGGTTACGACCTCGGTTCGGCGCCGATTCCCGGTCTGGCCGAGGATGATTCGGATGCGCTGATCCATACGATCATCGCGACCGGTGGGCAGGATCCGGACTGGCTGACCGAGGAAGCCTTGGCCGCCAACCCGATTCGGCTACCGGCCGCAGATTACCGCCGCTGGTATGCGACGCTGCCCGAGGCCCTGCGCGACGACATCGAGGAGCACTGGGGTCCGGCGCCGGGTGAGATGTTCGTCGACCGGTCGCGGCATCCAGACGGCGATATCGTCATCGCCGCACTGCGTTTCGGCAATGTGGTGATCATGGTGCAGCCGCCGCGTGGTTTCGGCGAGAACCCCGTCGCGATCTATCACGATCCCGATCTACCGCCGTCGCATCACTACTTGGCGTCCTACCGCTGGCTGTCGGCTCGTGACGAGACCGGGTTCGGTGCGGATGCGATCGTGCACGTCGGCAAACACGGAAACCTGGAATGGCTGCCCGGGAAGACTCTCGGTATGTCCGCGGAATGCGGCACCGACGCCGCCCTCGGCGACGTGCCGCTCATCTACCCGTTCCTGGTGAACGATCCGGGTGAGGGCACCCAGGCCAAGCGCCGGGCGCATGCCGTACTGGTCGACCATCTGATCCCGCCGATGGCGCGTGCCGAGTCCTACGGTGACATCGCTCGGCTCGAGCAGTTGCTCGACGAGCATGCGAACATCTCGACTCTCGACCCGGCGAAACTGCCTGCGATCCGTCAGCAGATCTGGACCCTGCTCACCGCGGCGAAGATGGACCACGACCTCGGGCTGGCCGAACGGCCCGACGAGGAAGTCTTCGACGACATGCTGCTGCATGTCGACGGCTGGCTCTGCGAGATCAAGGATGTGCAGATCCGCGACGGCCTGCATGTGCTCGGGGAGCGTCCCGTCGACGACGCCGAAGTCGACCTGGTGCTCGCGATGCTGCGTGCGCGACAGTTGTGGGGCGGGACGACCGCCCTTCCCGGTCTGCGGGAGGCGTTGGGACTCGACGAGGAACAGGCCGCGCGTCCCGGCGGGGAGGATCGGACCCGGGTCGATGCGGTGGAGACGGTGGCCCGTGAACTGGTCGCGGCGTGTGCCGCAGGGGATTGGTCGGCGGAAACGGTGTCGGCGGTCACGGCCGGCCATCCCGATGCCGTCGCCGACGTCCTGCGCTTCGCCGCGACCGAGGTGGTCCCGCGGTTGCGTCAGACCACCGACGAGATCCCGCGGGTGCTGCATGCCCTGGACGGCGGGTTCATCCCGGCGGGTCCCAGCGGCTCACCACTGCGGGGTTTGATCAACGTGCTGCCGACCGGCCGGAACTTCTATTCGGTGGATCCGAAGGCCGTGCCGTCGCGATTGGCGTGGGAGACGGGCCGCGCGATGGCCGACTCGCTCGTCGAGCGGTATGTGGCCGACCACGGCACCCACCCGGCCTCGGTCGGATTGTCGGTGTGGGGGACCAGTGCGATGCGTACCTCCGGTGACGATGTCGCCGAGGTTCTCGCGCTGCTCGGCGTGATGCCGGTGTGGGATGACGCGTCCCGCCGGGTGGTCAGCCTGGAGCTGATCGACCTCGCCGAACTCGGTCGGCCGCGTATCGACGTGACCGTGCGAATCTCGGGATTCTTCCGCGACGCGTTCCCGCATGTGGTCACCATGCTCGACGACGCGGTGGCGCTGGCCGCGGGCGCGGATGAACCCGACGACCAGAATTTCGTCGCCGCGCACGTCCGGGCATCGCTGTCCGAACACGGGGACCGTCGTCGGGCCACCACCCGTGTCTTCGGCTCCAAGCCGGGAACCTACGGGGCGGGATTGTTGCAGCTCATCGATTCCCGGGACTGGCGCGGCGACGACGACCTCGCCCGCGTCTACACCGAGTGGGGCGGCTACGCCTACGGTCGCGATCTGGCCGGTGTACCGGCCGTCGACGACATGCGCAGCGCCTACCGACGGATCGCCGTGGCGGCGAAGAACACCGACACCCGCGAGCATGACATCGCCGACTCCGACGACTACTTCCAGTACCACGGCGGCATGGTGGCTACGGTGCGTGCGCTGACCGGGTCGTCACCGGAGGCCTATATCGGCGACAGCACCCGCCCGGATTCGGTGCGGACCCGCACGCTGTCAGAGGAGACGAGCCGTGTGTTCCGCGCGCGGGTGGTCAATCCGCGGTGGATCAGTGCGATGCGCCGACACGGGTACAAGGGCGCCTTCGAGATGGCTGCGACCGTCGACTATCTCTTCGGCTATGACGCGACCACCGACGTCGTCGCGGACTGGATGTACGAGAAGCTCACCGAGTCGTATGTGCTCGACGAGGTCAACCAGAAGTTCATGACCGAATCCAATCCGTGGGCGCTGCACGGGATCGCCGAACGGCTGCTGGAGGCGACTGAACGCAACTTGTGGCGCGAGCCGCCTGCTGCGATGCTCGACGATCTGCGGGCGGTCTACCTGCGGATGGAGGGTGAGATCGAGGGCCGCGGGAACGACTGACGCTCACTCCCGCCGCATCGGACGGCCGGGATGGGAGCAAAATGGGGACCTGGTTCGTTGGGTGGGGTAGACGCCGATGACCGCGCACGAGAAAGGCTCACCATGCGCCTGCGCTTCCTGTTCCTCGCCTACGTGGCGATCGAGATCGCCGCATTCGTGGCGATGACCATGGCCTGGGGTTTCGCGTGGGCGATCCTCATCACCCTGCTGGCCGCAGCACTGGGATTCATCCTGTTGCAGTGGCAGGGCCGCAAGGTCGTCACCCGGCTGCGTACCGCTTCCGGCGCGGGTGCCGATCCGGCTGCTCCGCTGGCCGACACCGCGGTTCTCGGCGCATCGACGGCCCTGCTGGTGGTGCCGGGTGTCGTCACGACCGCGCTGGGCGTGTTGTCGTTGCTGCCGCCGACCCGTGCCGCCCTGCGGCCGCTGGTGATGGCCGTCGGTGCGCGCAAGGTGGCGGCGGTTGTCGGTAATGCCGGCATGTTCGCCACCGGCACCCGCGGTCGGGTTGTCGACGGCACGGTGATCGATGCCGATGTGGTCGAGTCGTCGGTGGTGGACGTGACACCTCGCGGTCCGACCGCGACCGTCGCGAATATGCCGCCCCACCTCCCGCAGGGTCGGTAGCGGGTCCGCCTTCGGGGCAGGGCACACTGGATCATCGTGGCTACTGAACTTCTGCTCGGCGGTGTCGTGTACTCCTCGACGGTCCCCGATGCGACCGCGATGGCCATCACCGACGGGACCGTTGTCTGGGTCGGTAGCGACAAGGTCGGTCGGGCACTGCATCCCGGCGCGACCGAAGTCGATCTCGGTGGACGTTTCGTCGCCCCGGGATTCGTCGACTCCCATGTTCATCTGACCTCGACGGGGCTGGCCCTCGACGGGTTGACCCTCGATGCCGCGACCGATCGGCGCGATTGTCTGCGCCGCATCGCGGAGTTCGCGCGCACCGTCGCGGCCGGCGACCTCGTCTGGGGTCTCGGTTGGGACGACTCGGCCTGGCAGCATGCCGACGGCATCGACCGCAGGCACCCGACGACCGCCGAACTCGACGAGGTGGTCGGGCACCTGCCGGTGTATCTGGCCCGGATCGATGAGCATTCGGCCATCGCCTCTAGTGCGTTGCGGCGGCTGGTGCCCGATCTCGCCGATGCCCCCGGCTATCACCCCGACGATCCGCTGGTCGCCGATGCCCATCACCTGGTGCGGGCGGCGGCCCGATCGCTGCTCACCCCGGCGCAACGTCGCCGTGCGCAGGTGCGCGCTCTGGACGAGGCTGCGGCGCACGGCGTGGTCGCGGTGCACGAGAACGCCGGTCCGGATATCAGCGGTCTCGACGACATGCTCGCCCTCGCCGATCTCGAACATCCGGTCCAGGTCCGCCGTTACTGGGGGCAGGCCGTTGCCGACGCGGAGCAGGCGCGCGAGCTGCTGACCATCACCCGGGCCGACGGTCTGGCCGGGGATCTGTTCATCGACGGTGCGATCGGCTCACACACCGCCTGGTTGTCCGCGCCTTACACCGACGCCCCCGGCACGTCCGGCATCTCTTATCTCGACTACCACCAGGTGCGTGACCATGTCCGCGCGTGCACCCAGGCCGGTGTGCAGGCCGGGTTCCATGTCATCGGCGACGCCGCCACCGAACTCGTCGTCGCGGCTTTCGACGAACTTGCGGCGGAACTGGGTACGCCGGCGCTGGCGCGGTGTGCGCATCGCCTCGAACACGCCGAGATGGTCACCGCCACGCAGGCGCAGACCCTGGCCCGGTGTGGTGTGCTCGCGAGTATGCAGCCGCTGTTCGACGCCGCGTGGGGCGGGCCAGATGATCTCTATGTCCAGCGGCTGGGGCGCGACCGCGCGGCCGGTCTCAACGACTTCGCCATGCTCGCCAGAACCGGCGTGCCGTTGTCCTTCTCGTCCGACGCGCCGGTGACGCCCGTCGATCCGTGGTCGACGATCCGGGCCGCTGTGCACCACCATCAACCGCGGAACGCGATCTCGGCACGAGGTGCCTTCGCCGCCTGCACACGAGGCGGTTGGCGAGCCGGGGGAGTCAACGACGGCCTGACCGGCACGCTGGAGGCGGGTGCCCCCGCGAGTTATGCGATCTGGGAGGTCGACGATCTCGTGGTGGCCGGTTCCCATGAGAACGTCCAGCGATGGTCGACCGATCCTCGGTCCCGGGTGCCCGCGCTACCCGATGTCGCACCGGGCGCCCGGCTGCCCGAGTGCGTGCGGACCGTGCACGCCGGCACCGTGGTGTACGCACGGGACGACGCGTGACGTCACCCCAACAGACCCCGGAGCAACCGACTCCGGTACCCGCCGACGACCCGGATCGCGTCGCATCGCCGACCGGCATGCCTCAGCGACGTGCCCGGCTCATCTGGGCGCTGCGCACGGCGGTCGCACTGGTGGCCGGGATCGCGATGTGGGCTGCGTTTCCGCCGCATACCGCTTGGTTCCTCGCCGTCGTCTCGACTGGATTGCTGTTCGCCGCACTGACGGTGTCCCGGCCACGGGTGCGGACCGGCGCCTGGCTCGGTTTCGTCTACGGTCTGGGCTTCTTCGTCCCCCTGCTTCCGTGGGTGGGTGTCTATGTCGGTCCGCTGCCATGGCTCGCGCTGGCGGTGGCGCTCGCCGGCTATCAGGCACTGTTCGGTGTGATCGCGGTGCTGACCACCAGGTTGCCTTGTCCGCCGGTGTGGTTCACCTTGTCGTGGGTGTTCGTCGAAGCCCTGCGGTCCGGATTTCCGTTCGGCGGATTCCCCTGGGGCCGTGCGGCATTCAGCCAAGTCGAGGGGCCGTTGCTGCCGCTGGCGGCGGCGGTGGGGGCACCCGGCCTGTCGGCGGCGGTCGCCCTCTTCGGTGCCGGGGTCGTCTGGTTGATCCACATTCTGATCCGGGCCTACCGGCATTCGGGTACCGAAGCCGGCCCACAGGTACGTGCCGCTGCCGCCGCGGTGGTGCTCGCGCTGCTCGCACCGGTGTCGGCGATCGCGCTGACGCCGTCCACCCTCGACCGCAACGTCTCCGGATCGTCGATTCGGGTGGCGGCCATCCAGGGGAACGTTCCGCGTCTCGGTCTGGAGTTCAACGCGCAGCGCCGCGCGGTCCTCGACAACCATGTACGCACCACCCTCGGGCTGGCCGACGCGATCCGCACCGGGGCGGCCGAGCAGCCCGACGTCGTCTTCTGGCCGGAGAACGCCTCCGATATCTCGCCGTTGACCAATCCCGACGCCGCCGAGGAGATCACCGCAGCGTCGGTCGCGGTCGGCGCGCCGATCGTGCTGGGCACCCTCGCGCGCGACACCCAGGGCAGGCCGACGAATACGGTGCTGGTGTGGGATGGACGGCGCGGGCCGGTTGCCCGTTACGACAAACACATCGTCCAGCCGTTCGGCGAGTACCTGCCGTGGCGGTCGTTCTTCCGGTTGTTCTCGTCCTACGCCGACATGGCCGGCAACATGCAGCCCGGCCACGGCCCGTCGGCGATCCCGGTCCCGACCGACACGGGCACGCTCACCGTCGGGATCGCCACCTGCTGGGAGGTCGCCTTCGACCGTGCCGCCCGCGCTGCGGTGGACGACGGCGCCCAGTTGCTGTTCGTGCCGACCAACAATGCGACCTTCGGTCGTACCACGATGACCTATCAGCAGCTGGCCATGTCTCAGGTACGGGCCGTCGAACACGGCCGGGCCGTGGTGGTCGCGGCAACCAGCGGAGTCAGTGCCCTCGTCGAACCCGATGGCACGATCGAGTCACATTCGGAGATTTTCACCCCGGCTGTACTGCAGAGTCGCCTACCACTACATCGGGATACGACGCTGGCGACGAGGCTGGGCGAGTGGCCGCAAACCATCATGATCATCTGTTTGTTGGTCGGTCTTTTGTTTGCGGTCACGTCGCGTACTAGGTTCACTGCGGGACGTACCAGCGTCCCCGGCAATGCGAAGGAGCTCGATGACCTCGGAGAATGACTCAACATCTGGCGGTGCACCGCGGCAGGTCGTCGAGGCCGACGGCGCGGGCGCCCTGGTCGTCGTCCCGACGTTCAATGAGCGCGACAATCTGCCGCTGATCATCGATCGGCTGCACACCGCGCTGCCCGGCATTCACGTGCTGGTCGTCGATGACTCCAGCCCGGACGGCACCGGCGACGTCGCCGACGAACTCGCTGCTGCCTCACCGTCGACGATCCACGTCATGCACCGGGTCGAGAAGGATGGCCTCGGCCGCGCCTACCTGGCCGGCTTCGCGTGGGGTCTCGACCGCGACTATCGGGTCATCATCGAGATGGATGCCGACGGCAGCCACGCTCCCGAACAGTTGCACCGCCTGCTGGACGCGGTGAACGACGGCGCAGACCTGGCCATCGGATCGCGATATGTCCCGGGCGGCAAACTGGTGAACTGGCCCAAGCGCCGGGAGTTCCTCTCGCGCGGCGCCAATACTTATGCCCGGCTGGCCCTCGGCGCGAAGGTGCACGACATCACCGCAGGCTTCCGCGCCTACCGCCGCATCGTGTTGGAGAAGATCGAACTCGACACTGTCGAATCGGCGGGCTACTGCTTCCAGATCGACCTGGCCTGGCGCTCGGTGCGAGCCGGTTTCGACGTCCGCGAGGTGCCGATCACCTTCACCGAACGGGAGGTCGGGGAGTCGAAGATGAGCGGCGGGGTGATGACCGAGGCGTTTACCATGGTCGCCCGCTGGGGTATCCAGAGCCGCCTCGAACGGCTGGGGATCGGTCGCTCGACATAGCCGCAGCCGGATATGCAGGCCGCAACAAATAGCCGCAACAAGCGAGGAGGGTGGGACGCCGGTCGGCGTCCCACCCTCCTCGCTTGCGGTCCGGACCGGGTTGGCGGTCCGTGCCGATTCAGTTCGAAATGCCCTTGCGACGCTGCTTGAGCAGGTCGAGGCGCTCGTTCAGCAGCACCTCGAGCTCTTCTTCGCTGCGACGTTCGAGCAGCATGTCCCAGTGGGTGCGTGGCGGCTTGCCCTTCTTCTCCTCGGGTTCTGCACCCTCGAGAATCGTGCCCTCCATACCGTTCTTGCACGGCCACTTCGACGGCACCTCGGCGTCGTCGGCGAACGGGACGTCAAAGATCTCACCGTTGTCGGTGCGGTACTGGACGATGCGGCGGGGCGCGAGATCGTGGTCACGATCGGTTTCGTAGCTCACCGCACCGAGGCGGCTACCCCGAAGTACTCGATCTGCCATGGAATGTTCCTCTCAACCTGAGTCGTGTGCGGCTGACGACATCTCGGCCCGTTCCGGTCGTGTCGTTCCCGGGCTGCATGAGGCGCGGCTCGGACCGAACTCCGCATGCGAACTGAGCCCGAATCTCGGTACCGCGTCGCGCGCAGGGTCGTCAACAGGACTATTCTACCCGCCCGCCGGGAGTGGATGTCGCATGTGAGTCGTTACCGGTGCGCACGGTAGGTTGGCGACGTGGAGACCCTAGGCAGACGCCGACGCCCGTACGCGTGTGCGTGGTGCGGCAGCAGCATGGTCGACTCCGAACTCGGACGTCGCCGCAAATACTGCAAGAGGTCCTGCCGACAGCGCGCATACGAGCAGCGTTCCCTCGTCGCCGGGACCTCGATCCCCGACGACGCGGTCATCTTGTCCGCCGCGGAGGTCGCCGACATCGGTGATCGAATGTTCGCGTTGCGTTGCGCGGCCGAGGACCTCGACATCGCGGTCGCCGAACATGCCGACCACTCGACCCTCGCCGAGCTCGCGGCACAGGTCCTGCAGTGCGCGAAGGAAGCAGAGAAACTCCGGTGATTGTTCGTGTCTTCGGACTGTCCGCCCTGGTGTCGTTGGCCGCGCTCGCGGTCGCCTTCGGCTACGCCGGGTGGACGGGACTGGTGCTGTGCGCGATTCTCGGCATCCTCGAGGTCTCGCTGTCCTTCGACAACGCGGTCATCAACGCCACCGTCCTGGCGCGGATGAGCGACTTCTGGCAGCGGATGTTCCTGACGGTCGGCGTCATCATCGCCGTATTCGGTATGCGGCTGATCTTTCCGCTGGCGATCGTGTGGATAACTGCGGGACTCGATCCGGCCGAGGCTATGCGACTGGCGCTGAACCCACCGCCTGACGGAGCCGACCACTTCGCCGATGGCAGCCCAAGCTACGAACTGCTCCTCGAAGAGGCCAATCCGCAGATCGCCTCGTTCGGCGGGATGTTCCTGCTGCTGCTGTTCCTGAACTTCGTGCTCACCGACCGTGAACGCACCTGGCTGACGTGGCTGGAACGGCCACTCGGCGCGATCGGCAAACTCGAGACCCTGTCGATCGTGATCGCCGCGAGCAGTCTGCTGGTCTTCGCCCAGTATGTGGCCGCCGACGACGATCGCACCACGGTGCTGGTCGCCGGCCTGCTGGGCATCATCGTCTATCTCCTCGTGGACGGGCTCAGTTCGCTGTTCGAGGTGTCCGGTCCGGGATACGAGGTGACCGACACCGTCGACGACACCGGCCATGTCCATCTGAGCGGGCCGACCACGGTCACCCGTGCGGTGGGCAAGGCGGGCTTCTTCCTGTTCTTGTATCTGGAAGTCCTCGACGCCACCTTCTCCTTCGACGGCGTCATCGGCGCCTTCGCGATCACCGCGGACCCGATTCTCATCGCGCTGGGGCTGGGGTTCATCGGCGCGATGTTCGTCCGGTCGATCACGATCTATCTCGTGCGCAAGGGAACCTTGTCGCAGTACCGCTATCTCGAGCACGGGGCGCACTGGGCGATCGGTGCGCTCGCGGTGATCTTGCTCGTCAGCATCGCCCACCACATCCCCGAGGTCATCACCGGGCTGATCGGGGTGCTCTTCATCGGAGCGTCATTGCTCAGCAGCATTCGTGCCAATCGTCGCGATGCCCGTACCGCAGCCCGCCGACAGGCCGACCCGACGGGCGCGGACGCAGGCGTGCCACGGTGACGCGGCACGGACGCGTGCGGCACCGATAGCCGGTCGTTCCGCTCGAATCGGACATGGCGCGCTGTCGTTGCGCCGCAGCGGATTCGGAATGTACGAACCACCATTTGCCGGTGTTCGCGCAGCGTCGTTCCACCACGGTGCACCAGACTGGGAATCATCGCGAGAAAGACGGTGTTGTCCGGAGCGGCGACGGTGTACAAATGACGGCGACGGCGAGTCCGGCGGCACCGGATACGGCGACTTTTGGACTCACGACTTTTGGACTCACGACTCACAACGTGGTGGTTGCGGTGGACAAGGCAGCAATGGACAAGTCAGGACGAGACAGGGCGGCGACGATGGAGAAGCTGGTGCTGGACAACAGCTCGACGCTCGACAGTCGTCAGCGCGAGATGCTCCAGTTCGAGACCGAGTGGTATCCGCTCGGTGGCGGATCCTCGCGTCAGATCGTCGAACAGTTCGGTGTGGACGACCGCGATTTCTTCGCCGAGGTCGGACGCCTGGTGGACAACGATCCGCCGGAGGCACTGACCCAGGCGGAGTTGCGTCGTATGCGCGAGGTCATTCGACGCCGCCTTTGGATGGCCCGCTGATCGTCGCTGTTCGGTCGGCCGCCGACGACGCTCGGACATGCCCGACGCCGAGGCGGGGGAGTAACCTCACGCGCGTGTCCCCGTTCTCCGACGACGATCTCGCGGCCTACTACCGCGAGATCGAGTGGCGGACCGCGGCGAACGAGCCGGTACGTCGCCGGGGGCCGACGCCGATCCATCGCAGCGTCCGCGGTCGCGACAGCGACGAGGGCTCCGGGCGTGGTCGGGGCGACCGCAGCGATCGCCGGAGGCAGCCCTGCCCCACACCGGACAAGGTGGCCTACACCGATCCCGCGCAGGTGCGGGAGGCGATCGACTACGGACGGCGATACCGGCGAAGTGGTGTCGAGTTGCGTTCCTACCTGTGTCGGTGCGGTTGCTGGCATATCACCAGTTCACCGCGCCTTTCGGAGGACGAATCGGCACGCGGTCGGCGCCCACGGCACATCCCGCAGCGGGGCAAGGGTAAGAAGAAGCGGTGACCGCGTACGCACCCACCCCGGCCGTCGAGATCTCGCTCGCATCAGCCGACCCCACCCGAAGCCGGGCCGCGTACGACACGCTGCTCGATCGCACCGAGAGCACGGTGATCGGTCGTGGGAATGCGACGATCCGCCTCGTCGACGCCGATGCGGTCAATCGCACCTACCTGTTCACCGTTGATCCGGACACGCGGGCGCGGCTGCTCGCGCGCCGTGGCCTGCCCTTCACCGCGCCGACTAGCCCCGCCCATGCCGACGAGCTGATCGCCGCGGAGGCGCCCTTCGGCATCATCGGCGTCACACACACGAACGTCGACCCCGATCCGACTACGACCGCCGGCGACATCACAGCCAGCGACATCACCGGTATGGACCACCTGGTCTACATGTGTCGCGGGCGGGACCAGGCCCTCGCATTGTTCGGGGCGACACTGGGTTTCGACTTCCGCCTCGACCGCACCCTGGCCGATGGCGTCCACCAACTGTTCTTCCGCGCCGACGACCTCATCTTCGAGGTCATCGTCAACGAGGCCGACGGCGACGAGGCCGACGGCGCCGGGCCAGTCGAGCTATGGGGACTGGCGTGGCGGTCCGCCGATATCGAACTCAGCCATGCGCGCCTGCATCAGGCCGGCATGCCCGTCTCAGACATCCGTCGGGGCGCCAAACCGGGAACCCGCATCTTCACCGTTCGCGACCGGGCGCTGAGCACTCGCACCGTCGTAATCGAGCAGGGCAGCTGAGAGCGGCCATCCCGAGGCGAGTTCCGGCCAGGTGTGGCGCAGGGCACACTTCATGAGTTAATCTGACTACGGACGTTATCGAATTGAGGGCGCTGTAGTACTCATGACGGCCCATCCATATGACGACGACCCATCCATATGACGACGACCCATCCATATGACACTGTCAGACGCGCTACGCCAGGGGGTTTCATGACCGCGGTACACGACAAGGCCGACGCAGCACCGGTCGATCCCGCCGACGAGGTACTCCCCGGTGGCGATCACCTGATCAACAACGCCGACGACGAGATCGAGCTCATCTCGCCGGATTCGCTGACCGCCGAACTGACCGGCCACTTCACCTTTCTGCCGGTCAACGGCGCCGCCTTCGTCATGCAGGTGATGCATCCGATCATCGGTGATGTGGTGGACAAGTACTCGGTCTTCCGCACCGACCCGCTCGGTCGGGCCATCCGCTCGACGGATTCGGTCATGCGCTGGATCTACGGCGGAACCGAGGCCCTCGAGGAGGGCAAACGACTGCGCAAGATGCATCAGCCGCTGCAGATGCGCAACGCCGACGGCAAACACATCAGTGCGCTGAACCCGGAGGCCTACGCCTGGGTCATCGCCACGGCGTTTCCGACACTGCTGTCGAGCGCACCGCTGCTCGTCGGCCGCCAGTTCAGCGTCGTCGAACAGCGCGAGCTCCTCGAGGACAACCGGCGCATCGCCAAGATCGTCCAGGTGCCGATGAAGGGTTACCCGACAACGGTGGAGGAGTTCGGCGAGTACTTCGACGACTTCGTCGAGAACAAGCTCGTGCGCCATCCGGTGGCCGTCGAACTCATCGAGCAGATGCAGGCCGCCCCGGCGATTCCCCGCAACATCCCGGCCCGCCGCCTCGTGACGGCGATCGCGGCCAAGGCATCGATCCCGTTGCAACGGTTCAACTACCTCACCACCGTCGGGGTGATGGATCCTCGCGTACGCGAGATCCTGGGCGTGACGTGGAGCGATGACGAACAGCGGCAGCTCGAGCGGATGCACGCGGTGGTGCGCGGCGCGTATCGGGTCCTGCCCGAGCGGGTGACCTATTTCCCGTTGGCCTACCACGCCCGACGGCACCACGACGCCATCGTCGCGATGAAGAAGCGGGAGAAGCAGGGCGCGGCGTATGCGCACGCCCGCCGGGGTGTCGAGTAGTCGGATCGCCACCGCCGCATCGTCAGGCGGTGGCGAGTTCGCGCTCGACCTCCTCGGCGATCGCCAGGCACGATGTGAGGCCGGGGGATTCGATGCCGAACAGGTGCACCAGCCCGGGGATCCGGTGGACCCGAGGCCCGCTGATCACGAAGTCGGCGGCGGGCATACCCGGCCCGGAGACCTTCGGTCGGATCCCCGCATAGGCAGGCACCAACATGTCCGCGGTCAGGTCCGGCCAGTAGTTGCCGATCGCCGTGGCGAATTGTGCAACTCGTGTTTCGTCGACCCGCAGGTCCACGGTGTTGTCGTCGGCGTCGGAGGGCAGCCACTGCACATCCGGCCCGAATCGGGCCGCGCCGGCCAGGTCCAGCGTCAGGTGTACTCCCAGACCACCATCGACAGGCAGCGGATAGACCAGATGATCGAAGGGTGCCGACCCGGACGCCAGCCCGAAGTAGTTTCCCTTCGCCAGGTAGCGCGGGGGGATCGTGGACACGGCTTCAGTAACTGCCAATGACTTTGCCACGGTGACGGATTCGGCGACCGACCAGGAAACGAGACCAGCGCAGTTGATCAGTTCGTGGCAGCGCAGTCCGGTCCCGTCGCCGAGTTCGACGACAAATCCGGACCTATCGGCATGGGCGGCGCGCAGCCCGGTACGCAGCGCGACAATCCCCTCGGCCGCCCCGATGTCCCGGACGAAGGCACGCATCAGTGCGGCGGAGTCGACAATGCCGGTCGACGGCGAGAGCAGCGCGCCCACTCCTCGCAGTGCCGGTTCGCGCCGGTGCAGTTCGTCGCCGCGGAGCAGCCGCAGATCATGCACTCCGTTGGCGTCGGCGTGCGCGCGGATCCTCTCCAGGCCGGGCATCTGCGACTCGTCGGCGGCGACGATGAGCTTGCCGATTCGCCGGTGCGGCACACCGTGATCGGCGCAGTAGCGGTACAACTCGTCGCGACCGCGCACACAGAGCCGCGCCTTCAGACTGTCGGCCGCGTAGTAGATGCCCGCATGGATGACCTCGGAACTGCGCGAACTGACCTGTGTCCCAATCTCATCCATGGCCTCGATCACCGCGACCCGGCGGTTCACCCGCGACAGCCTGCGCGCGACGGCCAGTCCGATGACGCCGGCCCCGACAACCAGCGTGTCGACGTCGACGTCGGGTGCGGACCGCGATACCTCGGGCGTGGCGACGGCCCGGTCGGGATCGGCGGGGCTCGCCGGTGACTCTGTCATCGCTCGATGGTCTCACCGGTGTGCCATGTCGGTGGGCTGCCGCCGAGATACTCCGGACGACGTAGGTTGGTACGGTCTGCTCATCCGGCGCGCGGATTCGGTGCGTCCGCGGCGCACGTAGGGATGTCCTTCGACATCGGGACAGAGTGGAATGAGGATCGCACGTGGATCACGACGACTCGGCTCACCAGGATGTGGAGTCCACCGGGGATCTCATCCGTCGTGCCATCCGCTGGTGTTCGGGCGACCCGGATCCCGCCACGCGTGCCGAACTCGACGCGATCATCACGGCCACCCAGGCGGGCGACGACGCCGCGCTCGCCGACCTGGCCGGTCGCTTCACCGGACCGCTGACCTTCGGCACGGCCGGATTACGTGGCGAGGTCGGTGCGGGGGAGTCACGGATGAACGTCGCGGTGGTGACGCGTGCAACCGCCGGGGTCGCACGTTATGTGCTCGACACGGTCGGACCCGGTGCCCGGGTGGTGGTCGGTTGTGACGCACGCCGGGGTTCCGCGGAGTTCTTCGCGGCCACGACGGGGGTCCTGGCCGCGGCCGGCCTCGAGGTGTTCGCGCTGCCCGCCCAGTTGCCGACACCGCTGGTCGCCTATGCGGTCCGCGCACTCGACTGCGCGGCCGGGATTATGGTCACCGCCTCACACAATCCGCCGGCGGACAACGGATACAAGGTCTACCTCGGTGGTCCCACCCTCGACCCCCACGCTCGCGGCGTCCAGATCGTGCCGCCCGCGGACACCGCGATAGCGGACCGGATCGCAGCCGCGCCGCCCGCCATCGAGATCCGCCGGGAAGTCGCACCGGACACAACACCGGAGGCGAGCAGGATCGTCGACGACTACGTGGACCGCACCGCGGCATTGCGGACGCGCAGTGGCCCGGCCGCGGTGCGGGTCGTACTGACCGCGCTGCACGGAGTCGGTGGTCAGGTCGCCCGGCAGGTACTGGTGCGGGCCGGGATCGACGACGTCCACGTCGTAGCCGAACAGATCGATCCCGACCCGGGGTTCCCGACGGTCGCCTTTCCCAATCCGGAGGAACCCGGGGTCCTCGACGCGTCGATCTCGCTGGCGCGCAAGGTTTCCGCGGACGTGGTGATCGCACTCGATCCGGATGCCGACCGCTGCGCGGTCGCCATCCCGGGACGCGACGGCGGGTGGCGCAGGCTCACCGGCGACGAGCTCGGCGCGTTGCTGGGCGAACAGGCCGCCGCCGACCACGATCGGCCCGGCGATACTCTCGCCTGCTCCATCGTGTCGAGTCGTCTGCTTGCTCATGTCGCAGCGGCACACGGACTCCGACATCGGTTCACCCTCACCGGATTCAAATGGATCGCACGGACACCGGATTTGCGGTTCGGGTACGAGGAAGCGATCGGCTACTGCACCGACCCCGCGGCGGTCGCCGACAAGGACGGCATCTCAACGATGGTTCGCGTCGTCACACTGGTCGAAGCAGCTCGGACCGCCGGCCGGTGCCTCGACGACCTGCTCGACGACCTGGCCCGCCGACATGGTCTGCACGCCACCGCGCCGTTGAGTTTCCGGGTGTCGGATCCGGCGACGATCGGCACCGCGATGACTCGCCTGCGTGCGCGCGGCGTGTCCGCGCTGGCCGGTTCACCGGTCGTCGAATTCCGTGACCTCGCGACTGGTTCGGCGGACCTGCCGCCGACCGACGGCCTGCTGATCCGCACCGCCGACGACGCCCGGGTCATCGTCCGACCGTCGGGCACCGAACCCAAACTCAAGTGCTACCTCGAAGTCGTCCTGTCCTGTGCCGACGATGGCCGCGTGCCACGCGAGGCGGCCGCGCACCGGCTACGGATGCTGGCCGACGACATGACCGCCGTGCTCGGATTGACCTGAAACGGTCTCCACCGCTGCGCGGGTACCGACTAGCATTGGCGAAGGTGAGTGCCCTCTCCGCAGATCAACAACGACTACGCGACCTGGCGTCGCTGCGCCGGGTGCGTGATCGCATCGACCGCGACTACGCCGAACCGCTCGACGTCGAGGCGCTGGCCCGCGGGGTCAACATGTCTGCCGGTCACCTCAGCAGGCTGTTCCGGAAAGCCTATGGCGAGTCACCGTATTCGTATCTGATGACCAGGCGGATCGAGCGCGCGATGAATCTGTTGCGCCGGGGCGACCTCAGCGTCACCGAGGTGTGTTTCACCGTCGGCTGCACGTCGCTGGGCACGTTCAGCACACGGTTCACCGAGTTGGTCGGGATGTCGCCGAGCGTCTACCGCCAGACGCAGACCGAGGCCACCGCGGGCATCCCGTCGTGCGTGGCCAAACAGGTCACCAGACCGATCAGGAATCGAGAAGTCCCGCCGCCGGCATCTCAGTAGGGTTGGCATCATGAGCATCTCCATCCACTCCAGCTTCCTGCCGCAGAACGATCCCGACGCCGCACTGACCTTCTACCGCGACGTCCTCGGTTTCGAGGTCCGAAACGATGTCGGCTACAACGGTTTACGGTGGATCACCGTCGGTCCGGCCGGCCAGCCCGACACCTCCATCGTGCTCTATCCGCCGACCGCGACACCGGGCATCACCGACGATGAGCAGCAGGTGATCGCCGAGATGATGGCCAAGGGCACCTTCGCCAGCCTGCTGTTGGCCGCCGACGATCTCGACGCCACCTTCGCTGCCGTGCAGTCGACCGACGCCGAGATCATCCAGGAACCCACCGATCAGCCATATGGCGTACGTGACTGCGCGGTTCGTGATCCGGCCGGAAACATGATCCGCATCCAGCAGAAGGCCTGACCCCGAGGCCCGGTCCGCCCTACCCAGACGCAGCGAATCAGACCCAGAGAGAAGCAGGTATGTCCGCGAAACAGACGCGCACACCCCATCCCGCCGACGGCCACGACTGGATCCGAGTGCACGGCGCCCGCGAGAACAACCTCAAGAACGTGGACGTCGACTTGCCGAAACGCAGGTTGACCGTATTCACCGGGGTGTCCGGATCGGGGAAGAGTTCATTGGTTTTCGGCACGATCGCCGCCGAATCGCAGCGCATGATCAACGAGACCTACAGCGCTTTCGTCCAGGGCTTCATGCCCACCCAATCGCGGCCCGACGTCGACATTCTCGAAGGACTGACCACCGCGATCATCGTCGACCAGGAACGGATGGGCGCCAATGTGCGGTCTACCGTGGGCACCGCCACCGACGCCAACGCCCTCCTCCGAATCTTGTTCAGCCGCCTCGGTGAACCCCACATCGGGTCGCCGCAGGCCTTCTCGTTCAACGTCGCCTCGATCAGCGGAGCCGGCGCGGTCACCGTCGACAAGGGCGGACGACAGGTCAAGGAGCGCCGCACCTTCTCCATCACCGGCGGCATGTGTCCGCGATGTGAGGGCCGCGGATCGGTCTCCGACTTCGACCTGACCGCACTCTACGACGAGACGAAGTCGCTCAACGACGGCGCGCTGACCATTCCGGGTTACAGCATGGACGGATGGTATGGCCGGATCTTCCGCGGATGCGGGTACTTCGATCCGGACAAGCCGATCGCCACGTTCACCAAGAAGCAACTCGACGACCTGCTCTACCGGGAGCCGACCAAGATCCAGGTCGACGGGATCAACCTGACCTACGAGGGACTGATCCCGAAGATTAAGAAGTCGATGCTGTCGAAGGATCGCGAGGCGATGCAGCCGCACATCCGGGCCTTCGTCGACCGGGCGATCGCCTTCGCCGAGTGCCCCGACTGTGGCGGCACCCGACTGTCGGCGGCGGCGCGGTCGTCGACGATCAACGGTCTCAGCATCGCCGACGCATGCGCGATGCAGATCAGCGACCTGGCCGACTGGGTCGACGGCATCGATGAGCCATCGGCCGCGCCGCTGCTCGCCGGTCTGCGCGCCAACCTCCAGTCCTTCGTCGACATCGGTCTGGGTTACCTGTCGCTGGACCGTCCGGCCGGAACCCTGTCCGGAGGAGAGTCCCAGCGCACCAAACTGATTCGCCACCTGGGTTCATCTCTGACCGACGTCACCTACGTCTTCGACGAACCGTCCATCGGCCTACACCCGCATGACATCGAACGAATGAACCAGCTGCTGCGTCAGCTGCGCGACAAGGGCAACACGGTACTCGTCGTCGAACACAAGCCCGAGGTCATCACCATCGCCGACCACATCGTCGATCTGGGGCCAGGTGCGGGTGTCGACGGTGGGCAGGTCATGTTCGAGGGCACGGTCGACGGGTTGCGCGCGAGCGGCACCGTGACCGGTCACCACCTCGACGACCGGATACGACTCAAGGAGTCAACGCGGCCGTCGTCGGGCAAAGTCGAGATCCGTGGCGCCACTACGCACAATCTGCGGGACGTCGACGTCGACATCCCGCTCGGCCAATTCGTCGCGGTCACCGGGGTGGCGGGCTCGGGCAAGAGCTCACTCATCCACGGATCGGTGGCCGGACGTGAGGGTGTCGTCGCCATCGACCAGAGTGCGATCAAGGGTTCACGGCGCAGCAACCCGGCGACCTACACCGGTGTCCTCGATCCGATCCGCAAAGCCTTCGCCAAGGCCAACGGCGTGAAGCCGGCACTGTTCAGCGCCAACTCCGAGGGCGCCTGCCCCAACTGCAACGGCGCCGGGATGATCTATTCGGATCTAGCTGTGATGGCCGGGGTCGCCACCGTGTGTGAGGTCTGCGATGGCAAGCGGTTCCAGGCGGAAGTGCTCGAATACACCCTGGGCGGGCGCGACATCGACCAGGTCCTGTCGATGTCGGTGGCGCAGGCGCAGGCCTTCTTCGCCGATGGCGAGGCGAAGATCCCCGCAGCCCACAAGATTCTGACTCGGCTGGCCGACGTCGGGCTGGGGTACCTCAAGATCGGGCAACCGCTGACCACCCTGTCCGGGGGCGAGCGGCAGCGACTGAAACTTGCCTCACTGATGGGGGAGAAGGCCGAGATCTACATCCTCGACGAGCCGACCACCGGGTTGCATCTCGCCGACGTCGAACAGCTACTCGACCTACTCGACCGGCTGGTCGACAGCGGTAAGTCGATCATCGTGATCGAACACCACCAGGCGGTGATGGCACGCGCGGACTGGATCATCGACATCGGCCCCGGTGCCGGCCACGACGGCGGGCAGGTGGTTTTCGAGGGCACACCCGCCGAACTGGTCGCCGACCCGTCCACCCTCACGGGTAAACATCTCGCCGAGTACGTGGGTGCCGCCGGGTAACCCGCCTGCCAACGCCCGAACGGGGCGTCCGCGATATCCTCTCGTCGGAGATGAGAGGGTGGTCGTGACGGTTGTGGTAGACGGCTACCTGCGCAGTTCGTGGGCGCGCGCGGCCGCGGCGGTCGCACTGGTGGTCGCGACCTTCGCCTTCGTCTTCGTCTTCCCGGGCGGCGCGTTCACGCCCTATCACGTCGACTACGACGTGTACCGGACCGGTGCGCAGGTCTACCGCGACGGTGGCGACCTCTACGGCACGCTGCCGCAGTTGGCCGATGGCACCTATCTGCCCTTCACCTACCCGCCGATCGCGGCCGCCCTGTTCACCGTGTTCACGCCGATCCCGCTCGGCATCGGCGCCCAACTGTTCACCGTCTTCTCCATCCTGTGCCTGATCCTGGTGCTGCGGCTGGTGATGGTCTCACTGATCGATCGTCCCAGCGCCCAGGTGTGGTGGCTGGTGGTGCCGGTGGCGGCGCTGTCACTCGGCCTGGGACCAGTCCGCGACACCTTGACCTTCGGCCAGGTCAACATCGTGCTGATGGCGCTCGTGGTCGTCGACCTGCTGCGCGGGCGGGGCCGCTGGTGGAGCGGCACGCTGATCGGGCTGGCGATCGCCGTCAAGCTGACGCCTCTGGTCTTCGTGCTGTTGCTGGTCTTGCGCCGTGACCTTCGGTCGGCGGTGGTCGCGGTGGTGTCGGCGTTGGTGTGGACGCTCCTCGGCTATCTACTCATGCCTGCTGCATCGGCTGAGTACTGGCAGCAGACCCTGCGCGACACCAGCCGGATCGGCAACCTGGAGTACGCCGACAACCTGTCCATCAACGGTGTGTTGCGCCGACTGGGGATCGACTCGGGCGCGGTGTGGTTCGTGCTGGCCGGGCTCGCAGGCCTACTCGTGGTGTGGGCGACCTGGCGGCTGCTGCGTGCCGACAGCCAGGTGGGTGCGATGCTCGCGGTGTCGATGGCGGCACTGCTGTGCTCGCCGGTTGCGTGGGAGGAACACTGGGTCTGGGTGTCGCCGCTACTGGTGACCATGGCGGTCTGGGGCGCCGAGACCTCGTCGAGGCGAGTCTGGTGGCCACTGACCGCCGTCGGCCTGGTGGTCCTCTACGTGGCCGCGCACCACCGGATCGCCAACGGCCACCAGGTGGAACTGGACTGGACGTGGTGGCAGCACCTGGCCGGCGCGTCATACCTGATCTGGGGGCTCGCGGTGCTCGTCGCGATGGGCCGGTGCGCGCGTGACGTACCCGTCGACATCACTCGCCGACGACCGACCGCCCCTTCTCCGTCAATCGCCTGACGCGGTGACCACCTGCTCGTAGACTCGTTCCGAACACGCTTGAAACAATCCGTGCATTCCGTTTCAATGGATCTACCGTCCACGAGCACCAGGGGGAGCCGCCATGTCGTCCGCATCGTCATCCAAGAAGTCACCGGACCTGAAGCGAACCCTGCAGGCTGCGATCGGTAAGGCCAGCGCGGCCTACCCGAGTCCACCGCGCGCGCTCGCCGAGCCGCCCGCCGGATCCGGCCTCAAGCCGGTGATGGGCGACGGCGGCCTGCCGTATCTGGGCAACACGTTGCAGATGCTCGCCGACCCGCTGGCGGTGTCGATGCGACGGTTCGAGGAATACGGCCCGGTGTCCTGGTCCGGTTCACTCGGCATGAACCTGGTGACGCTCGTCGGCCCGGAGGCCATCGAATGTGCCTGGATGAATCGCGAGAAGGCATTCTCCAGCGAACAGGGCTGGGAACCGATGATCGGCCCGTTCTTCCGCCGCGGCATCATGCTGATGGACTTCGACGAGCACATGCACCATCGGCGAATCCTGCAGCAGGCATTCACCCCCGCCCGCCTGAAGGGCTACCTGGGCCGGATGACCCCGCACATCGAGAAGACGCTGTCCAATTGGGAGGTCGGACCCGACTTCCGGATGTATTCGCGGACCAAGGATCTGACCCTGTCGCTGGCCACCGAGGTATTCGTCGGCGCCGAACTGAACGAGGCCGACACCCATCGGCTGGAGAGCGCTTTCGAGGCCGCCGTGCGCGGCGGTCAGGCCATCATCCGCAAGGATGTCAAGGTCGGCACCTGGGCGCGTGGCCTGCGCGGCCGGGAGGCCCTGCAGGAGTATTTCCGGTCGGAGATCCCCAAGCGCCGCACCACCGAGGCCGACGACCTGTTCAGCGTGCTCTGCCACAGTCAGAGCGACGAGGGCCACATGTTCTCCGACGAGGACATCGTCAACCACATGATCTTCGTGATGATGGCCGCCCATGACACCAGCACGATCGCACTGTCCATGCTGGCCTACTTCCTCGGCAAGCACCCGGAGTGGCAGGAACGCCTGCGGGCCGAGTCACTGGCCCTGGGCAAGGAGAACCTCGACTACGAGGACGTCGACAAGCTCCCCAGCCTCGATCTCGCGTTCAAGGAAACACTCCGCATCAACGCTCCGGTGGGCATGCTGTTCCGCAAGACGATCGTCGACACCGACATCCTCGGCCACTACGTGCCGGCCGGCACCCTGCTCGCCATCCACCCGTGGGCGACGATGCTGCGCAAGGAATGGTGGCCCAATCCGACCCACTGGGATCCCGAACGATTCTCCGCGGAACGTCGCGAGGACAAGGTGCACCGGTTCGCCTGGGCCCCGTTCGGGGGCGGCGCACATAAGTGCATCGGACTGTATTTCGGTGGCATGGAGGTGAAGTCGATCATGCACCAGATGCTGCAGCGCTTCGAATGGACCGTCCCCGCGGACTACCGCCCCGTGCTGACCTACGGCACCGGACCGACGCCGGCGGACGGCCTCCCGATCAACCTGCGGCACCGCCGGGTGTGACGGGCCGCCCGCGGTCGCCGGGGCCGGGGCACTGGGCCTCAGTCCAGTAGCCCGGCCAACTGTTCGATCTCGGCGGCACTGCCGGGTGAGACGAGCATCGTCGTGACGCCGGCACGTTCCCAGACTGCGATCTGTTCGCGCACATGGTCGAGGTCGCCGAATCCTCGACGACCTCGTCGGGAATGATGTTCGCGGCCTCGTCCTTCCGATTGCTGCGGAAGAGCGCGGTCACCTCGTCGACGACGTCGCCGTATCCCATCCGGCGATAGACCTCGGCATGGAAATTGGTGTCCTCGCTACCCATTCCACCCATGTACAGCGCAAGGAACGGTTTGATCGCGGCGAAGGTGGCGGCCCGATCATCGGTGATGGCGATCTGCGCGGTGGCGCAGATCTCGAAGGTTTCGCGGCTGCGGCGTGCTCCCGGTCGGGCGAATCCCTCATCGAGCCATTCGTTGTAGGTGTCGGCCATCCGGGCCGTGTAGAACAGCGGCAGCCAGCCATCGGCGATCTCGGCCGTGAGCGCGATATTCTTGGGCCCTTCGGCGCCGAGCATGACGGGGATGTCGGCGCGACGAGGATGCACGATCGGCTTGAGTGGCTTCCCGAGTCCCGTCGTACCTTCACCCCGCAGGGGCAGCGGATAATGCGGGCCGTCGCTCACGACGGGCGCCGCACGCGCCCAGACCTGGCGCATGATGTCGATGTATTCGCGGGTGCGCGCAAGGGGTTTCGCGAACTGCTGGCCGTACCAGCCCTCGACGACCTGAGGTCCCGACACCCCGAGTCCGACCACGTGCCGCCCGCCGGAAAGATGATCGAGGGTAAGCGCGGCCATCGCGCAGGCGGTGGGCGTACGCGCCGACATCTGCAATACCGAGGTGCCCAGCCGGACGCGCTCGGTCGACGACCCCCACCAGGCCAGCGGGGTATACGCGTCCGAGCCCCAGGCCTCGGCGGTGAATACGCTGTCGAAGCCCGACGCCTCGGCGGCGGCCACCAGTTCGGCATGGTTGGACGGCGGCTGCGCGCCCCAATATCCCAGTTGCAGACCGAATTTCATCTTCTGTCGCCCTCCCATGCCGTAGGTTTGCCCGCGGCGTCATGTCCACGCCTGACGAATCACCCCAACCTACGACAGGACCGTCACGCCGATCAAGCACTCAGATAGTAAAATTGTTGAGTAACACCAGAGCGGTCGCCAGAAGGCCCGGCCGGCTGAGAGTGGAGGTCCGTGATGTCGCTGCGCCACGCCATACTGGCTGCCCTGCTCGATGGTGAGGCCTCGGGCTATCACCTCGCCAAGAACTTCGACGTCTCGGTCGCGAGCTACTGGTTCGCGACCCCTCAGCAGCTCTACGCCGAACTCACCCGACTCGAGACGGCGGGACTCATCACCGGCCGCGAGGTCGTTCAGCAACGGCGACCCAACAAGCGAATGTTCACCATCACCGAAGCGGGCATGTCGGCCCTGCACGACTTCGTCGCATCAGCGTCGCGCCCGACGTTCATCCGCGACGAACTGCTCGTGCAGGTCTACGCCTGCGATGCCGGTGACGCCGCGAAACTCGCCGGGCATCTGCAAGAGCGGGCCGCCCAGGCGATCGCCAAGGCCGAACTCATCGAGAAGCTGCTGGCGAAGTTGCGTGGCGAGCGATCGGAGGACCGCTATCTCGCCGAGGCCGTCCGGGTCGGCCCGTATCTGACCGGATTGCGGGGGAGCACCTTCGAACGCGAGAACGCCGCCTGGTGCCACCGTGTCGCCAGCGTGCTCCGGCTGCGTGCGAATCTCGCGGCCGAGACCGTCGATTGACCGATACCGGTCAGTTCTGTTGGGCAGCAGCGATCTCCGCGGCAGCCTCGGACTTGATGCGGTCGAACTGTGCGCCCATCGCCTCGGCGAGCGCCTGCGCCCCCGACAGCGGCCGAACCATCACCATGAAGTCGACGATCTTGCCGTCGTCGTCGGTACGGATGAAGTCACACCCAGTGATCTTCTTGCCGTTCACGACCGTCTCGAAGACCAGTGCGTGGTCACGATCGGTCTCGCCACCGATCTCACGGATGTACCGAAAGTCGGTGAAGACCCGGAGGACGCCGCGCAGAATGGCCATCGTGATCGGCTTACCGGGGTATGGCGTGAAGGCGACCGGACTGGTGAAGACCACATCGTCGGCCAGCAGGTCGGCCATCGCGTCGGTGTCCTGATTCTCCACCGCGACACGGAACGGATGCATGAGCGACCTCCATGGTGATAGTCCAATAATTGACTATCAGGGTAGGGGGCGTCATCCGAACGGGCAAGGCCTGACGGCAACGACGATCAATGCGTCGGTTCGGCCTCGGGATCGGGTGTCACATGCATGGCGGACAGTTCACCCAGCGCACGGAACACGCGTTTGGACGCCTCGGACCATGGCATCAGGATCGGGAACACATGGAACATCCCGGGTTCCTCCATGTCGAACACCTCGACATCGGCCTTCTTCAGGATCTCGGTGAACTCGCGCAGACCGTCACGGAAGATCTCGTCCCCGCCCCAGCAGATGAAGGTGGGCGGGAACCACGACGGGTCCAGTTCACCGTGACCGACCGACACTCTCGCGTCATTCGGCTGCACTCCCTGCAGATAGGGGGCAACCGGAACATTCCACGGCAGGATGTCGAGAGCCGCATTCGCGGTCACCGACGGCTGGTCGAGATCGAGATCGATCTCAGGGGAGAACAGTGCCAGCGCCGCCGGCGCCGGCATCTCCTCCGTATGCAGGTATGCGATCAGCGATGCCGCGAGCCCACCACCGCCGGAGTCGCCGGCGATGACCAGATGTTCGGGGTCCACACCTCGGTCGAGCAGGCCCTGATAGGCAGCCGCAGCGTCCACGACACCCGCCGGGAACGGGAATTCAGGTGCCATCCGGTAATCGGCGATGAAGATCTCGTTGCCGGCGATCTTCACCAGCGACGACGCGAACGACGCGTACATCATCGGAGTGGTGCCGATGTAGCCACCGCCGTGGAGGTACAGCACGGTTCCGTTGATGGTCTCCTTGTCCGCGCCGTCCTCGACGAACGCGTCGGTACTCGCCTTCGCCCGGCACCAGATACCTGGAATGCCGCCGACGACGTCGCGGGTGATCTCGACACCGTCGGTCACCCCGACGAACGGCGGCATGACGACGCGGCAGATGTTGTCGAGGACCTTCTCCATGGACCGGAACTCCGGGATGGGCAGACCCATCGAATAGCCCATGAAGGCGCGAATCGTCTGTCGGGTGACCGACTGTCCGACATTGTCGAGTAAGCCACCCGGCCCCTGCCACGGACGGTCGAACGGCACGTGGGCCAATCCGTTGAGCATGCGGTTCGCGAGGCCCCACACAGCGAGCGCGGTGACGGGAGCCGAGGCGGTCTCCACCTCGGGACGATCAGCCATGACCATGCCGCGAGTGTATCCAGCGGCCACCGATCACGCCGATCGAGCACGCCCACAAAAAAGCTCCGGCCGACCTGCCGGGTCGGGGGTCTGGCAGATCAGCCGAAGCCTCATGAGTATGGCAGACCCGATCATGCGTTACATCGAGCACCCGGACTGTCACCCGAGCCGCGACACGCGGACCGCCCGCCCACACGAATCGATACCGTTCCCGATGGCGGCAGGCTAGCGTCGGGACGGTACGACCGATACCACGATCACGACACCCGACGGCACGGAGCAATGTCCCAGAATCTGACATATGAGGAATTCGGCCGCCGATTCTTCGAGGTCGCCGTCACCGAGGATCGGATCGGCGCCGCATTCGCCGCGATCACCGGCGGCGCCTTCGAGGTGGGACCGATACCGTCCGGACCGGGCGGCCTGGCGAAGGTACGGGCCCGCGTCCGGATCGCCGAACCGCAGATCACGCGCAACGTCGGCGAACTCATCACCTTCGAGGTCGCGATACCACTGCGGATCGGGCTGCTCGTCGATCTGCGGCTCGACCGGGTCAAATACGACGTCGACGGCCTCGTCACCCTGCCGTTGACGGCCCGGGCGGTCGAACCCCTCGAATTGCGCATCGAGGTGGAACCCCCGCGACCTCAGGACGTCGTCGTCGGGGTGGCCTCACGAAACCTGCGCGGCGAGATCGTCCGGATGGTCGGGCAGGTCGACGACGAGATCAAACGCTTCGTCGCCCGGCACGTCGCCGAGGAGATCGACAAGCCAGAGGTCCGCAAAGCCCGCATCATCGATGTCGCCGCCGAGCTCGGACGGGCATTCGAAGCAATGTGAGGCGGGGCACGTCCATCAGCGGATGTGCACAGACACCCCAGATCGGCGGTGGCGATCGGCGCGTGCGAGCTCCAGCATGGCAAACTACCTTGCGGCCCGGGGAGATCGTCCGGTGCTCGTTTCGTGCATTGAGCCGATGCATGTCACCCGTCCAGTCAGGAATCGTGAGGCAGAGAATTTGAGTGCTGAACAGCCGACGCTGACGGAGATCTGGGAGGCCAACCGCGGGATCCAGGAGTCCGCAGCGGTGCGATTGTTCGCGGCGACGAACGCCGCCCTCTACGTCACGCTGATGGAACGCCATCTGGACTTCGGTGCCCGGCGCACCGAGAACGAACTGGCGCTGCGCCTCGAACGCGATATGGCCGAACTCGGCGTCGGCGACCATCCCAATGGTCTGGAGTTGGTGAAATCGTGGGCCCGGCAGGGGTGGCTGCATCGGGTGACCGACACGGCCACCGCGTCGTCGCAGAATCTCTGCTCGCTGACCCCCGAGGCGCGGACGGTCCTCGACTTCGTGCGACGGCAGCGTCGGGCGGACAGTGTCGCCACCGGTGGTTCGATCAGTGCCGTCGCCGCCGGACTCCGCCGTGTCGCCGGCCGCGTCACCGACGATCCCGACCAGATTCGTGGCGACATCGAGGCGCAGATCTCCGAACTCGACGCCGAGTTGGCCGACCTGGACGCCGGTGTCCCCCGGAACCCCGACCTTCAGGCCGCCGAGGACGAGGCGCGTGCGATCGCCTATCAGATGGAACAGATCATCTCCGACATCGGGCAGTACGGCAGCATGCTCGACCGCATCACCACCGCGCTCCTCGACGATCCGCACGACTCCGACCTGGCCTACCGCGACCGCCAGCGCCAGATGTTCGACGACTACGAGGCGCTGTTAGAGTCGTCGCAGAGTGCGTCGTATCAGGCGTTCACGCGGATGATCCAGGATCCGACCGAACGCGCACGTCTGGTCACCGACATCGACACCCTGACCGAACGCCTACCGGGAATCGAACCCGGACTGCGGGCGGTGATGGAGAACTTCTTCGAGCTGGTGTCCGCCCAGATGGGCGAGGTCGGCCGCACGCGCCAGCGGTGTGCGCGGCGTATTCGTCGATTCTTCGCCGCAGGCACGCTCGAGCAGAGCCGCGGCATCGCACGCCAGCTCAACGACGCCCTGGCCACCGCCAACGAATTGCTCAAGAGTTCACTGGCCGACCGGCGCATCGGATACGAGCTACCACTCGCCGCACCGGCGGTCACCTCCATCGGCCGCCTGTCGTTCGAGATCCGCGACCCGGCTCCACCGACACCGGCGCTCCCGTCGACGACGACCGCCGACCTCAACTCTTTCGCGTCGATGGCCGGGCAGGTCGACACCGTCGAACTCACCGAGGTGGTGAATGCCGCGATCGCCGACGGCCCGGTGTCGCTGTCGCAGGCCGTCGAACAGATCGCCGAGCCCTACCTCGGTCATGTGATCGTGCTGTGGTCGTGGGCACTGCGGCAGCCCGGCGGTGAATCCGGTCAGGCGTCGGTGCCGGTCCGGTTCCGTTCATTACAAGGGGAGGACCACGTGATCGAGGTGCCGGCTCTGATGTTCTCCGAACCGATTCCGACCGCGGAGGTCGATGCGCTGTGACTACTGAAACCGATGCGGTGACGACCGGTACCGATGAACCGGCCACCCCACCACCGGCCGTGGGCGTGCCCGACGAATACGCGGGCTTCGACGATCTGCCTGCCGTCCCCAAGACCGCGGTCGCCGATACCGGGCCCCGCGCCCCACGCTTCGACGGCGATGTCAGCGCACTTCCAGACCGTGCCTGCTGGGCGTTGCAGAATCTGCTGACCCGTCGGTATGTGAGCGGCGACCGTCAGCCGCAGCTGTGGGCATGGGTGTCGGAGTACCAGGACGACCTGCGGGTGCGTCTGTCCGAGCTGGATCTGCGGCTACGGATCGTCGACGAGCTCCAGGTCGCCTTCGTCGAACAGGTTGGCTACGACTCTCGCTGGGGCAGAAGGATTCTCAAACGTGAGACGATCAACACCTACGACGCGATCCTGGCGCTGCATCTGGCCAAATATGCACGCACCGCGCGGGACGAACACATGCTGATCACCCGCGAGGAGATCCACGAACTCTTCGCCGGTGTCACCAACACCATCGACCGTGACCTGGCCCTGTTCGACAAACGGATCGAGCGGGCGATCGAGAAACTCGACGAGATCGAGTTCCTCCGCAAGCAGCGCGACGATCCCGACACCTTCGTCGTCAGCCCGGCGATATCGGCGGTGATGACCGCATCGGTGATCACCGATCTGCAAAAGCAGTTCGACCAGTTCATCGGGGCGGGGGAGACCGGTGACGAGGAGCCCGGGGAGGACGACGGTGCGGCCACCGACCGCACCGAGGACATCGACGACGAGGGAGACGATTGGTGAGCGGCCAGGTCGACCAGTACCACCTGTCCCGGTTGCAACTGATCAACTGGGGTGTCTTCGACGGGTATCACTCGATCCCGTTCAGCCCCAACGGCGCGTTGATCACCGGATCCTCGGGAAGTGGCAAATCCTCACTCTTGGACGCGATCTCACTGGCCTTCCTGCCCGATCACCGACGCAATTTCAACGCCTCCGGCGACGCAACCGCGGCGGGTTCCTCGAGTGGAAAACGCACCGTCGGCAAGTACGTGCGCGGCGCATGGGGTGAACGTCGCGGGGCCACCAGTGCGCAGCGCGAGATCATGTACCTGCGCGGGACCGGCCCGGCGTGGGCGGCGATTGCGGTGACCTACACGTCCGCATCGGGTGTCGCGATCACCGGTCTGGTCTTGAAGTGGCTGGCCGCGGGCAAGATGACCGACGCACACAGTTCGTATTTCATCAAGGACGGCGACGCCGACATCGTCGATGTCTGCAACGAATGGGCACGGACGAACTACAACTCGGCACGGTTTCGCGAGCAGGGCTGGCGGGGTGGCCCCGGCGAGGGTAAATATCTCAGCACGCTGTACTCGCTGATCGGCATTCGCGGTTCCGAGGCGGCCCAGCAGCTTCTCGGAAAGGCTAAGTCACTCAAGAGCGTCGGCGGCCTTGGGCAGTTCGTCCGGGAGTTCATGCTGGACGAGCCGACGAGCATCGTCGGTATCTCCGACGCCCTCGAGCAGATCGATCCTCTGGTCGAAGCTCGAGAGTTGCTCGACGTCGCGCGCCGCAAGCGAACGATCCTCGGAAACATCGAGACCGTGCAGGAACGCTATGTCACCGAGTCGGCGACCTTCACCGTCCTCGATACCATCGACGCGGCGACCGTGCGCTCGTATGTCAACAACCTGCGCAGGCACAACGCCGAACCGGAGATCGCCGATCTCGACGACCAGATCGCGCGGCTCGACGGCGATCTCGCGGCACTGACCGCCCAGCACGATCAGCTTCGTACCGACCACAGCCATCTGCTCTCCCGGATCGCGACCTCGACCGGCGATCTGGCGCCGCTTCAGGAACAGCTCACCGCGGCACAGCGATTCAGCACCGAGGTGTCCGCGCGCCGCGCCACCTACGAGGACAAGGTGTCGGCGCTCGGCTACGGGCTGCCCGACGATGCCGAACAGTTCTGGGCGCTGCGTGAAGAGCTGATGGAAGAGGCGACCCGTATCGACGGCCAACTGGAGGCGGGCAAGGCGAACTTCGCCGAGAGCCTGGCTCGAGAGGTGGCCGCACGCACCCAGCGCGACGCCGCGCGTGACGAGCTGGGCCGTGTCGAACAGGCAGGCTCCGCGCTGCCCCGGGCCGAACACGAGATGCGCCGGGTCATCGCGAATGCACTTCAGATCGACGACGATGAACTGCGCTACGTCGCCGAACTCGTCGAACTCGACCCCGGCCAGGAGCGCTGGCGACTGGCAGTGGAGAAGGTGCTGCGCGGTGCAGGTCTGCGTCTGCTGGTGCCGGATCAGCATTTCGCGGCCGCTTTGCGGTTCGTGAACACCCATGACATGCGCGGCCGAATCCAATTGCACCACGCCGAGAATCGTCCGGGTCCGGTGGCCGAGGCGGGTACGCTCGGTGCGCTGCTGCGGCCGGTCGACGCCGATCACCCGTGTTCGGCAGAGGCATTGGCGGTGCTGGCGCGGCTGGGCAACTACGTGTGCGTCGAGGACACCGCCGAGTTCGGTGAGCACACCCGGGCGGTGACCCCGCAGGGACTGCGCAAGGATTCGGCCAAGCTCGCGGTCAAGGACGATCGTCAGGCACTGCGTCCATCGCAATACGTCTTCGTCGGCAATGGCGACGCGAAGATCGCCGCTCTCCAGGATGAACTCGACCTCGACCAGCGGGCCTACGACGTCGCCCGCGAGGCGAGCGCCGAACTCGACCGCGAACGCAGCGAGAAGGGCAGACGCCGCGACGCCTATCGTCGTGTCTGCGAACAGTTCAGCCAGTGGAGCGAGATCGACGTCGACAACGCCGACGATCGGGTCGGGCAGCTCACCGAGCAGTACGAGCTGCTGATGGACGAACATCCCGACATCGAGGCGCTCAATCGCAAGGCCGAGGACATCTGGGAGCAGGTGCGCGCCTCGATCTCGCAGGCAGCCCTCGTCCGGGACAAGATCGCGACCCACGACCAACGACGAACCCAACTGCTCGACCTGACCGATCGCATCAAGCTGGAAGATGTCCCGGTGCAGGCCGGCAAGACTCTCGACGGGTTCCGGGAGGAATCGGCGGCGACACTCAACGTGCTCGCACCCGAGCCGTACCGTCAGGAGCTGATGAAGGCGGTCGCCAAGGATCGTGATCGGATGCGTTCGGACGCACGGCGTTCGCGCGACGAGCTGGCCCGCATTCTGGACAGCTACGACGAGGAGTTCCCGGACGCGATCCCCAACGACAGCGACGATTTCGACGAGCGCACCCACGACTACGTCTCGCTGTGCCGACGGATCGATGAGCGCGAACTACCGTCGGCGTACGAGCGGATGCGGCGCCTGATCACCGAGCAGGCGCCGGGCGCGATCCTGAGTCTGCACATGGCTGCCGACACCGAGGAACGACGGATCGTCGAACAGATCGAGCGGGTCAATACCGGCCTGGGTTCGGTCGCGTTCAACCGGGGGACCCGCTTGCGCCTGGTCCCGGGACGCAAACATCTTGCCGCAGTTGCCGATCTGACCGACAAGGCGCGCCAGATCTCGCAGCGGGCGACCGCGGTCAGCTTCGGTGACGAGCAGGCGATCCTGGAGCAGTACACCGACATCCTGATCCTGCGAGAACGGTTGGCGGGCAACACTCCCGAGGACCGCCAGTGGACCCGTGACGCACTCGACGTGCGCAATCGCTTCGACTTCTATTGCGAGGAGCACGATGCGGTCACCGGCGAGACGATCCGTACCTACAGCAACGCCGGCGACAACTCGGGCGGCGAGCAGGAGAAGCTGATGGCTTTCTGCCTCGCCGGGGCACTGAGCTTCAACCTCGCGAGTCCGGACGGCGACGACAACCGACCGATCTTCGCCCAGCTGATGCTCGACGAGGCGTTCTCGAAGTCGGATCCCCAGTTTGCCCAGCAGGCCCTGTCGGCGTTCCGCAAGTTCGGTTTCCAGCTGATCATCGTGGCGACGGTGCAGAACACCTCCACGATCCAGCCCTACATCGACAATGTGATCATGGTGTCGAAGACCGAGGCCGGTACCGACTCCAAACCGATCGCGAACGCCATGTCGACCTCGATCAGCGCGTTCTCCGATCTGCGGCGTTCCGGCGGGAACAGCCTCCCCGTGTAGCCGGGCCGGGCGGGCCTCAGCCGTTCTGGATTCGCAGGCCGCCCAACAGGGTGACCACGATGCGTTCGGCGTCGGCTGCTGCGGCAGCCGGCTCCGGTGTCGCTGCGATCACCAGGATCGCCGTGCAGAAGAGCCCCAGTAGAATATCGGCGGTCTCCTCGACCGGCAGCGCCACCGCCTCACCGGATTCGATCGCGTCGGTCAGCGTCGCACGGATCAACGGCAACGACATCTGTTCGTCGATCGCATGCACGCGATCCCAGCCGAGGACGTTCATCGCCTGGCGGAGCAGTTGTCCTGCCTCGCGGTCCTCGGCATAGCCGCGAACGAAGGCGCGGGTGGCCGCCTCGACCCGCTCCCAGGCCGTGGGGGCCGAGGAGTGGGCCAACACCGCCACCGCGTGGTCGATCACGCGCGCCTGGCTGTCGCGGAATACCTCGGCAAAGATCTCCTGCTTGTCCCGGAAGTGGTGGTACACAGCACCTTTGCTGGTTTGCGCATCGCCCGCGATCTGGTCGATCGACGTTCCGTCGTAACCGTTGGTGACGAAGAGTTCCTGCGCACTGGCGAGCACAGCCGACCGCGTGAGGGCGGCGTACATCTCCCGTCGGCCGGGCTTGACGCGATTCATGGACTGGAGCATACTCGCAGACCTCAGTTCGTTTACCGACTCGCAGTCGGCCAAATGTGTCGTGTAGGGGAGAACCGATGACTGTCAGCACCACGTCACCCAAGGCGACGAGCTCGTCGCGGGACGCCGTCCAGAGTCGATTGCGCCATGACGTCGCGACCCTGGTGGGCCTTGATCGGCGCACTCTCGGCGAAGGGGAACGCAGAGCCGCGGACCACCTGCGGGCGAGTTTGACGCAGCTGGGTGCGCAGCAGGTGGAAGGCCTCCACTTTCGTTCGCAATCGAGTTGGGCGCCCGCCCATCTCGCCCATATTGCCGCCGCGGTGCTGGCCGCGGCCCTACCGCACCGCCTTGCGCGGGCAGCCGGGATCGCGGTCGGCGCCTCCTACGAGCTGGAGGTGTCCGGCCGACGGCGCTGGGTCGGTGACGTCCTGCCGGGTGCGACGGGGACCTCGGTGAGTGCGCGGGTCCCAGCCTCCGGGACTCCGACGCGCGTGGTGGTCCTCGTCGCCCATCTCGACGCGGCCCACACGGGTCTGGTCTGGGATCGACGAGCCGTCGCCTTCAACCGGTGGTTGGCCCGGCACACCTCGGTGACGGTGCCGAGCCATCTGATCCCGTTGTCGGCGATGACCATCGCAGCGATCGGCTCCCGCCGGATCCGGGCCATCGCGTCCGGCGTACTGATCGCATCTGGGGCGATGATGATCCAGTCGATGCACAGCCCGACGGCGCCCGGAGCGAACGACAATGCCACGGGCGTCGCCGCAATACTCGAGATCGCACGCCATTTCGCGCAGGAACCGCTGCCCGACACCGAGATCCGGATCGTCTTTCCCGGGGGAGAAGAGGCGGGGAACGCAGGCATCCGGCGCTGGATCCAGACCGACGGGCAATCACTCGATCCGGCATCGACACTGGTCATCAATCTCGATGCGGTCGGAAGCCACGGTGCGGTGGGAATCGCGCGACGCGAGGCACTGACCAATCGTCCCCCGTCGGCCGGTGTACGCCGTGCCCACGCCGCCGCACGGGAACTGGGTATCGATGCCCGGGACATGACGGTGCCGAACGCCACCGACGCCGCGCTGCTCTCGCTCACCGGCCTGGAAACCATCTCCATCCTGTCCGCCGACGACGGCTGGATCAGTAATCTGCACACCGCTGACGACACGCCGGCGAACGTCTCCTGGACAACCGTCACCGACGCCGTCCGCCTGGTCCGCCAGATCGTCACGACCTGGTCGGCGACCTGATCACCGGACCACTCACCGCACGCCAACTTCATGTGCCCCGTTCAATTCGATGCGAAGGAACCTGATGACAGCCAACCGAACATTCGACGTCGCCGTGGTCGGCGCGACTGGATATACCGGCCGGCAGATTGCTCGCGAACTCGTCGCGGCCGGCAGCCGCGTGCTCTGCGTCGGCCGTAACCGGCAGAACCTGGACCGAACCGTTGCCGAACTCGGTTCGGTCGCGTCGGCGACAGTGGATCTCGACAACACCGATGCCGTGCGTGACATCTGCGCGGAGGCGGTGACCGTGGTGAATGCGGCCGGGTCATTCATCGAGACCGGCATCCCGGTTGCCCGGGCCGCCATCGCGGCCGGTACCCACTATGTCGACATCAGCGGTGAGCAGCAGTCGATCGATCGACTGTACGGGTCGCTGCATGACGCGGCGGTCGCCGCCGGGGTCGCCCTCGTCCCGTCGGCGGCGTTCTATTCGACTCTCGCCGACTGGACCGCCACCGTGCTCGCCGATCACAACGGCCCCGAAGACGGCGTGAACCCCGCCTTCGACGTCGATTCCATCGATATCGCCTACCACATCGAGAACTGGACCCCCAGCGGCGCGGCGTACGCGAACTTCCTACGCGGCATCGAGAATCCGATCATCCAGTGGCGCGACGGACAGACCACGGCGCGTCGGCCGCATACGCGTCCAGTGGACTTCGGACCGGAGGTTGGCACCCGCACGGCTGTCACCTATCCAGCGCCCGAAGTGTTCACCATCCCGCGCCATCTCACCGTCGACCAGGTCAGCACCTCGATGACTGCCGCAACCTTCGACAACCCGGTGCCCGAACGCCTTTCAGCGATGGCGACCCGCGGTATGACCGCCCTGATGCGCACCCCGATGGCCCCGATCGTGCGCCGCGGCTTCGGCCGCGCACTCGGCGGGTCGGTGACCCGCATCGACGCCGACCCGACGCTCTTCACCATCGTGGTGACCGTAGAAGCGAACGGAGTGACCGAGCGGGCGGTGGTGCGGGGACACGGCATCTTCGACATCACTGCGCCCATCGCCGCCCACATCGCCCTGGCGACCACGGCGGACGGCTTCGACCAGGCGGGTGGACTCAGCTCGGCGCAGGTCTGCGATCCACCAACATTGATGGCGTCGCTGGCCGACCACGGTGTCCGCATGGAAGTCGACTCACCGGCCAGTTGACCGGTGACGGAGCCTGCGGGGTGATAGGACATCAGTGGATACCTCCAGGCCGGTCCGTGCGACGTCGAAGGAGTCAACATGGGTGCACTACAGTTCGAGCGTGTCGAGGACCCCGCACGGGTCCGGGCGATCCACCGCGATCTGCTGACCCCATCGTTTCCGCCGAGTGAATTGATCTCGGCTGGTGATCTGCTCGCCCAGATCACCAGCGGCGCCTCCTCACTCATCGCGGCCACGGTGGACGGAGTCAATACCCAAAGCCCCGTCGATACCCAAAGCCCCGTCGATGCGGGTGTCGCGGTGGTCGACGACCATGGTGGCGTCCTGTTGCTGTCGTATCTGGCGATCGGGAGCAACCACCGCTCCGGCGGGATCGGCGGCCGGTTGCTCGACGGTGCGGTAGCCGACTGGGCGGCCGACCCGTCGACACTGCTGGTTCTCGCCGAAGTCGAACGGCCCGACCAGCATTCGTCATCGCCGGCCCACGGAGATCCGGCTCGCCGGGTACGGTTCTACGACCGGCACGGCGGGCTCGCGCTCGATATGCCGTTCTTCCAGCCGAGCGTCGGCGACGATATGCCGCGCGAACACGGCATGCTCCTGGTCGCTCTGTACATTGCCGACGACGTGCGCGGCGCGGGCAACCAGCTCAATCAGCGCGGCAACGATCTGCTCCGCACGTTCGTCGGGTCCTACGTCGGCGAACCCGACCCCGACGATGCCGACCTCGCCCGGGTGTACGCCGCCATCGACGATCATCCCCAGGGCGTCACCCTGGTCGAGTTGAACGACTACCGGGCTATCCCGACATAGCCGCGCGGGGACGGCCGGCCACCGACCGGGCTGCGGCGCAGGACCAACCAGGGGTTTACTACGTGACATGCCGATGTCCCGCACCGCACCGCAGCACCGTCCCGTGCCCGTCCCGCGCATCATGTCGCGTAGTCGCTCGTCGTACTGCCGACGTACCGCAATCCTGCTGAGCGGACTTGCTCTGCTCGGTGGGGTGTTCATCGGAACCGGCACCGCGTCGGGCGCGGCTCCGACCGCCGGTCTCGACCCCGTCCTCGCCCACGCCTACACGCGGGCGGCGGCCGCGGCGCACGACCAGGGCGTCGGGCTGCACATCACCTCCGGCAAACGCAGCCGGGCCGAACAACAGCGACTGTGGCGCGACGCACTGGCCACCTATGGCAGTCCCGCCGCGGCCCGACGCTGGGTGCTGCCACCGGCCGAGTCGACCCACGTCAGCGGACACGCCATCGACGTCGGCCCCCGCGCCGGGGCTAGTTGGTTGCAGCGCAACGGTTTTCGGTGGGGATTATGCCGCACCTTCGCGAACGAGTGGTGGCACTTCGAGGTTGTCACACTCCCTGGGTTGCCATGCCCGGCCATGTGGCCCGACGCCGCAACCCGGGCCGACGCGATCCCCGGTTTGGGACTCCGCTGACGTCCGATTGTGTGGTGCGGATATGCACAAACGCCTCACCGGCGATCATTCACCGGTGAGGCGTTCGTGCTGCTGCGGCTCAGACGCTCGCGATGGCCTCGTTGAAGCTCTTACTCGGCCGCATGACCGCGGACAGCTTGTCCGGATCGGGGGAGTAATAGCCGCCGAGATCGACCGCATGTCCCTGTGCGTCGTTGAGTTCGGCAACGATGGTCGACTCGTTGGCGGCAAGCGACTCCGCGAGCGGGGCAAACCGCTTCGCGAGTTCCGCGTCGTCGGTCTGGTTGGCCAGTTCCTGCGCCCAGTACAGCGCCAGGTAGAACTGACTGCCGCGGTTGTCCAGTTCGCCGGTGGTGCGTGACGGGCTCTTGTCGGTTTCCAGCAGCTTGCCGGTCGCGGCGTCGAGTGCCTTGGCGAGGATCGCCGCCCGCTTGTCACCGGTCTTGATGCCCAGATCTTCCAGGCTCACCGCCAGTGCGAGGAACTCGCCGAGCGAGTCCCATCGCAGATGGTTCTCCTCGGTCAGCTGCTTGACGTGCTTGGGCGCCGAGCCGCCGGCGCCCGTCTCGTACAGGCCACCACCGGCCATCAACGGCACGATCGACAGCATCTTGGCGCTGGTACCGAGTTCGAGGATGGGGAAGAGGTCGGTGAGGTAATCGCGCAGAATGTTGCCGGTCGCGGCGATCGTGTCCATGCCACGCACCACACGCTCCAGGGTGTACCGCATCGCGCGGACCTGCGACATGATCTGGATGTCCAGTCCGTCGGTGTCGTGATCCTTCAGATAGGTCTTGACCTTGGCGATCAGCTCATTCTCGTGCGGACGGTACGGGTCGAGCCAGAACAGGACGGGCATACCCGAATTGCGGGCACGGGTGACAGCGAGCTTGACCCAGTCGCGGATCGGGGCGTCCTTGACGATGCACAGGCGCCAGATGTCACCCTCTTCGACGTTCTGGGTGAGCAGAACTTCGCCGGTCGCGAGGTCGGTGATGTTGGCGACGCCGCTGGCCTGGATCTCGAAGGTCTTGTCATGTGAGCCGTACTCTTCGGCCTTCTGCGCCATGAGGCCCACGTTGGGAACGGTGCCCATCGTGGTGGGGTCGAACTGACCGTTGGTCTTACAGAAGTTGATCATCTCCTGGTAGATCCGGGCAAAGGTCGATTCGGGATTGACGGCCTTGGTGTCCTTCAGCCGTCCGTCGGCGCCGTACATCTTGCCGCCGGCGCGGATCATGGCGGGCATCGAGGCGTCGACGATGACGTCGCTCGGCGAGTGGAAGTTGGAGATGCCGCGAGCCGAGTCGACCATCGCGAGTTCCGGACGATGTTCGTGGCACTTGTGCAGATCGTCGATGATCTCTTCGCGCTTCGAAGCCGGCAGCGTCTCGATCTTGGCGTACAGGTCCGAGAGACCGTTGTTGACGTTGACACCGAGTTCGTCGAACAGCGCGCCGTGCTTCTCGAAGGCCTCGCGGTAGAACACCTTGACCGCATGCCCGAAGACGATGGGGTGCGACACCCGCATCATGGTGGCCTTGACGTGCAGCGAGAACATGACGCCGGTCTTGTAGGCGTCCTCGATCTGTTCCTCGTAGAACTTGATCAGCGCCTTCTTCGACATGAACATGCTGTCGATGACGTCACCGTCGGTGAGTGCGACCTCCGGCTTGAGGACGACGGTTTCGCCGCTGTCGGTGATGAGTTCCATCTTGATCTTGCGGTCACCGGAGACGGTCATCGACTTCTCACCGTGATAGAAGTCGCCCTCGCGCATGTGCGCGACATGCGTCCGCGACGCCATCGACCAATCGCCCATGCTGTGCGGGTGTTTGCGGGCGTACTCCTTGACCGCCTTCGGTGCGCGACGGTCGGAGTTTCCTTCGCGCAGAACCGGGTTGACGGCACTACCGAGACATTTGGTGTACCGGGTGCGGATCTCGTCTTCCTCCGGCGTCTTCGGATTTCCGGGGTAGTCGGGGATCGCGAAGCCCTTGCCCTGGAGTTCGGCGATGGCGGCCTGCAACTGCGGCACGGAGGCGCTGATGTTCGGAAGTTTGATGATGTTGGTGTCGGGGTCCTGGGTCAGGCGCCCCAGTTCGGCGAGATTATCCGGGACTCGCTGGTCTTCGGTGAGATAGTCACCGAACTCGGCGAGGATACGCGCGGCGACCGAGATATCGCTGGTGTCGATGGTGATGTCGGCCGCACCGGCGAATGCGCGAATCACCGGCAAGAAGGCGTAGGTCGCCAGCATGGGCGCCTCGTCCGTCAAGGTGTAGATGATGGTCGGTTGGTTGTCGGTCATAACCCGCCTTCGTCTCCAATTATCTGTCACTCACCACATGGGTCGCATGTGTCCGAGTGCGTGTACCTAATCAGTATCACGTTGCACCCACCGACCTGCCGGACGATAGGGCTACTGACGAGTAACTGTTGTTCGGCGGAGATCCGGTCAATGACGGATCCGTCCGGCACTCGGGATGAGCGCCGGACGGACCGGGGAGAGCCTGGCGGCGTCAGGGGGCCGTCGCCAGGCCGGTACCGACGTCGGCCACCGGAAGTCCGACATTCTGCGCACCGGCCGCGACGGCGTCCCACAGCGCGCGCCCGCGCTTGCCGGTGGCTTGCGCATAGAGAGCGGCCAGCCCGGCGACGTGCGGCGTCGCCATGGACGTCCCGCTGATCACGTTGTACCGCTCGGGCATGGGCCAGCTGGAATACACATCCACACCCGGTGCCGCGATGTCCACCGAACCCCCGGCGACCGTGGTCGCGCGCGCCGAGAACGACCCCATGCGCATATCCGGCCCAAGCGCACCAACGGCCATGATCGACGGCGAGTTCGCGGGACTGCCGACGAAGCCCGGGTCGCCGGGACGCCGCGCGTTGTTGCCCGCGGCCGCGATGATCAGGGTTCCCGCGGCGAGCGCGCGTTTCCCGATCTCCTCGTAGGCGAGCACCGGCTCACGAACATCTGCACCCAATGACATCGATACCACCACACACTGATTTGCCAGCGCCCACTCGATTCCCGCGAGAATCGCGGCGTCCGATCCCGATCCCCGGTTGCTGAGCACCTTGCCGACGAAGATCGACGCGTTGGAAGCGATACCGTACCGGCGGTTCGTCGTCGGGGCCGACGGCCCACACGACGTGCCGACACAGTGGGTGCCGTGTCCGTGTCCGTCCTGCACGAGTTGGCCGGGCACGAAGGAACTCGAGGTGATCGTGCGCCCCGCGAAGTCGGGATGGTTCAGGTCGAATCCGGTGTCGAGCACGGCGACCCGGATGCCGGTGCCGTCGAAGGTTGCTGCATTCGCCTTGGTCGCCTGTAAACCCCATGTGCTCGTCGGCCCATCATGCATGCGGGTTTCCGACGCCTCGGCGACACTCAGTGCGTGTACGACGTGTTCGGGCTCAACCGCCAGGATCACCGGGTTCTGTTCGGCCTGTGTCTCCAGCGACTCGGTCCTGGTGTCGCCGAGGTCGGCGACCGCGACTCCGAGTCGCTCGAAGATGGTCGCATCGACAGACTCGACGAGTTCGGGGCCGACCGCGTCGGATCCAGCGTCGGCGCTGGACGCGACCGATTCGATGCCCTCGACCGCCTGCAGCGCGGCGATGCGCTCCGCACGGGTGCTGTCCGCCGAAAAGGTGATGAGGTGGCGCCCGGTCTGTTCCGCCGGAGTGGGCGGACTGTTGTTGTCGTCGTCGATCATTGTTCCGCTTCTTTCTGTGTTGGGCTCGGGTCGGGTTCGGGTGGGGGCGCGTCGGTGGGAGGCGGAGCGGGTGCGGGCGGTCCAGCGCAGACAGTGACCGTCACGGTGACTTGTCCGGGCCGCCCGGTGGCCACCGGTATGTCGACGCGGCCGTCCACCGGATGCTGGATGTCGATCGACTGCGACTCGGGCGATACGGACCGCGGGGGAGAGGATGCCCCGACGGTCGGGGCGGTCGAACCTGCCCCGATGACGGGCACCAGAAGCGCACTCTGCGCCGGGGTCAGGTGCTGCTCGCGCAGCCACGCGATGATCCGACTGATGCGGATGCCTTCGTTCACGATCCCCCCGAACTCGGGATGGTCGACGGCCCGTGCGCTCGCGTGGTGGAGGGCGACCACTTCCCACTGGTCGTTGAACACCGGAGAGCCCGATGACCCCGGCTCGGTGTCGGTGGAGTAGTGCAGATATCGCTCGAGGATGTCGACAAGCTTGTTCTCACGCAGCGACACCATCTTCTTGCCGCCACCCGGATGTTGCACGATTGTGGTGAACTCACCGATCACGACCGTACCCTGCGCGTCGGTCAGCCGATTGAATCCGAACGGCGCCAACTGTTCCGGAGATCCCGTGACCACGACGAGCGCGAAGTCCAGGTCCTTGTCTGCCAGGTACAGCGTGTCGGGGTCGAGGTCGAAGGACTGCACCGGCAACGGTCGTCCGTCGGCATCATCCTGGTAGTCGAACTCGACCGCACTTCTCCGGGCTGTCGAATCATCGGGCAGCACATGATGATTGGTCAGCAGCAGGTTGGGCGCCACCAAGAATCCGGTACCAGCGGCGCGTCCGCGTGCGACATTGACGCGACCGACGGTGCGAGCGGCCCGCACTCCCGCGCTCAGATATCGAACACCGATGATCTCGCTGTTGTTGATGATGGCTTCGACTGTGCGACCGATGGACTCGTCGGTATGGGTGAGACTTCGTGCATGTGTCAGGGCGGTGGCAAGATCGATGCCGGCAGGGCCGCCGGCACCGGCAGGCGCCGCATCGAGGTAGTAGCGAGCGACCCGATCGAGCCGACGGGCGATCTGGTCGGGCGTGTTCACTGCGGCCATCCCACCGTCGGCCCCGAGCGCCTGCTCATTCGTCGCCCGCGAAGTGGCACGAGCAGCGACTCGTTCCTGCGCGCCGGCTTGTTGTTCGACGAGCTCATCGGTGCCCAATATGGTTGGTTCAGAATGTTCTTCGAGTACGCCGGGCCTGGCGGCGAGCGGGATGATCGTCATGACATACGTTCCTGACCGGAAATCCGGGAGTGCTTGGTCAACCATTGTGCAGTCGCCGACCAGGAATGAACCGCGTAGTGGATTACTTGTTTTCACCGACCACGGACCGTCGTCGCGTCGGACTACTCAGCCGATCGGGCGACCTGGTCAGCAAGCCGATCGAATGCCCGACACCCCTTTTCGCAGAAAGGATTCCATGCGATGCTCGAATGACGACAGTAGGTCCCCAGCTGGACGGTGATCCCCATGAGCATCGGTTTCGATCCCGACTTCCTCGGCACGCAAGTGCACATCCCCAGCGGCCCGCGGGGCCCGCTCCTGGACTACATGCATTACAGCGTCCAGATGAACATTGAACGCAAACTCGCCTGGTGGTCGGCGTGGAATATCGACGGCCTGCGATTCCTGCCCGGGATCGGGCGTGAGACGGGCCGCTTCCGCCCCGACCCGCGCCTGGACAAGGCGAACCAGACGACGGACAAGGTGTATGCGAACAACCGCCTCGACCGTGGACACATCGCCAGACGCGCAGATCTCATCTGGGGCTCGATCGCCGAGGCCACCCAGGCGAATGACGATTCGTTCTACTTCACCAACATCACCCCGCAGATGGACGACTTCAACCAATCCTCCGACGGCGGGGTCTGGGGCAATCTGGAAAATGCCGCGATGACCTTCGCGTCCGCGCAACGACGTCGGCTGTCGGTGTTCGGCGGACCGATCTTCGGCCCGAGAGACATCCCATACCGCGACCTTGTCCGCATCCCGATCGACTTCTGGAAGATCATCACCTTCGTCGAGGCCGATGTTCTCAAGGCGCGGGCGTTCGTACTGACACAGGACATCGACGTCGGCGCCGAAGTGGTCACGGCTGCGGGTGCCGCCCCCGACGTCTTCGCGCCGTTTGCCACCTTCGAGGTCACGATCGCCGATGTGGAGGCTCGCTCGGGGCTGACGTTCCCGCAGCTGCGGGCGGCGCTCGGCCCCGCCGAGCCGGGCGAGGAGGCCGCCGGCGGTCCGCGTCGCCTCGCCGACGTCGCCGATATCGCCTGGTGATCGCCGAAGCACACGCCCGCCACCGGTCAGCCGGGTGAGGCACCGGCCAGGATGATGTTCAGTCCGGCATCGAAGGCGGCATCGCCGGTCATGTCCATCGCGATGGACCGGCCGTCGGAAAGCCCGGCCAGGGTGGACCACCCCTGGGCGCGCAAGCCGTCGGAGGTCTCGGGCCACGGCATCGGGTCGCGGTACTGGTCGTTGACCCGTTCCGAGGACACCGTCGACTGTGTGAATCGCAACGCGGTGCTGTAGAGGTACCACGCCGACGTCGGGGCGAACCCGGCCGCGACCAGGTGCGCGGTCACCTCGTCGATGGATCGGTAGGCGATGGCGATCGCCTCCGGATCGTGCGGCGCCGGGCGCATCAGCATGATGTCGGCGAGCACGGGATGCTCGGCATAGGCGGCCCGCAGCCGACGAAAATACCGGCGCAGATAATCCGCCCAGTCGGCGGAGGCGGCGTCGTCGTCGGGCCGGATCATCATCTCGTCGAGTTGGGTCATCGCCGGGATGCTCATCGCGCGGATCAGCTCGTCCTTCGTCCTGAAGTGCCAGTACAACCCCGTCACGCCGACGTCCAGATAGGCGGCGAGGTCGGCCATCGTGAAGTCACCGAGGCCACGGTCGGAAGCGAGCGCGAAAGCGGCGGTCACGATCCGCTCCCGCGTCAGCGAACCCCGACGACGACGGCGGGATGCTCGGACCTGGGTCTCGGACATGGCGTGAGTGTACGGCGACGACGGGTTTGAGCGAAACATACTGAATGTATTCAGTAAGCGGTTAGGCTCGCGGTGACCGCCGCGGCGAGGGCCGTGGCACGCAATTCGATGAGGAGAGCTCGATGGCAGGACGCGTGGAGGGGAAGGTCGCATTCATTACCGGTGCGGCTCGGGGACAGGGGCGCTCACACGCCGTACGTCTGGCCGAAGAGGGCGCCGACATCATTGCGATGGACCTCCTCGAACCGATCCCGCACGTCGCCTACCAGGGGGCGACGCAGGAGGACCTGGACGAGACCGTCCGGCTCGTCGAGAAGACCGGGCAACGCATCATCGCGCGCAAGGGTGACGTGCGCGATCTCCCCGGGATGAAGGCGATCGTCGATGAGGGGGTCGCCGAGTTCGGCAAGCTGGACGTCGTCGTTGCCAACGCGGCGGTGATGGTCATGCGCGAATGGCAGGACGTCACTCCCGACATCTGGGATCTCACGATCGGCACCAATCTCACCGGCGTCTGGAACACGGTCATGGCCTCCGCCCACCACGTTGTCGAGGCGGGCGGCGGGTCACTCATCTTGGTCAGTTCGGCCGCCGGACTCAAGGGACAGCCATTCCTCACCCCGTATGTCGCAGCCAAACACGGCGTCGTCGGGATCATGCGCGCCTTCGCCGCCGAACTGGCCGAGCACAATGTGCGCGTCAACACCGTGCATCCGACCGGGGTCGCGACACCGATGGTGAACGGGATCGAGACCCTGATGCCCGAATACCTCGGCAGACATCCGCAACTGGCCGGCATCGCGGCCAACCTCCTGCCGGTCGCCGTCACCGACCCGCGCGATCAGTCGCACGCGGTGCTGTTCCTCGCCAGCGACGAATCCAAGTACGTCACGTCGACGACGCTGCCTGTCGACGCGGGCAACACCCAGTACTGAGCCGGGCTCAACACTCACCAAGGTGGGCGCGGCCCCGACCCAGAGACCGAGTTCCCCAGGGCCGCTGCCGGATCCGATGGGGGGCAGATCCGGCAACAGCCCTGGAGACTCGGGTTCGAAGGTGTCCCCGCCGGTACCCGGGCGACAGTTCCGGGCACCGGCGGAGACCAGACAACGACATCGTCCGGCCGAGAAGGGGACAGGCCGGGTGGATGTCATTGGCGCAGCGGGGATCAGGGAGCCATATCCACCCATCCGACAAAACCAGACGGATCATGGCGGCCGAGATTCGCGTGCTCGAACAGGCCCCATCCCACGTCACCGTCGCATGTCGCCTTGGCGACGTGGTCGATGGTTCCGTACGGCAACATCTGACGATAGTGCTCGTCGCCCAGATCGATGGAATTCGCGAACGACCAGTCGCGCCCCTTCCACTGCCCATGCACCCACGTCGGGTCGCCGATGTAACCGCAACCGCGACAGATGTTGACGTGCGTGCCGGGCTCGACATCGACGACGACCGGTTCGCCGGCCGGGGTGGTCAGGTGAATTCGTGCGTGCACCGGCATCCGCGTCCCCGACCGATACGTGCATTCGATTCTGGGCCAGCCCAATTGCTCGACGCGCCCGTCCTGGAACACCCGCGTCGCGTGATTGAGCGTGCGATACCCGTCGGGATTCTCCTGCGCGATGACCACCAGCATGTAGTCGTCGAATCGCAGGGGGACGTAGGTCCACCAATGTCCCTCACGCACCTCGTCGGCCCGCCGTCCGGCCGGGTCCGGATCGCCGCTGGGCCTGATCCCCCAGGATCTGTCTCGACTGCCCAGCCACACACTGGGATCGACGACCGTCTCCTCACCGAAGGCGAGCAGCGTGCCCGACCAGGTACCCACCTGCGCGAAGCGCGTCGCCTCCAGGATCGGCCGCGGGCCGTCCATCGTGGTGTGCATTTCCTCGAGGACGGCGTCGAAGCTGCCGTCCCAGGTCAGGTCGAAACCTAGCGCCTCATGCTCGCAGATGACCCGCACCCGCTGCAGCGGCTCGATCACCTCGATCCGATAGCCACCGACACGCGACTCGGTGTCGCGCTGATCGTAGGCGTCGGAGAACCGGACCACGTGTTGCTGCTCTCCCCGACGGACGGTGGCGAACGCGTCGACCACACCGAGGTTGGGATACACCCCGAAGCCGGTGATGACAAGGGTGCCACCGTCGCGGTTGTGGGCGTTGAAGTAGTTGCGGTCGTAGAAGTTTCGGTCGGTCGTCGCAGTGCGAGCCATCGACAGCGGCGCCTGGTGGACCGGATACTCGTCGAGCCGGTGCGGCTTCACTTCTTCTCCCACTCGTAGGTGCCGTCGAGGATCGCGGCCAACATCGGATGGTGCAGGACATAGTGGTCGGGATCGTCATGCGGTTCGACCTCGCCGAAATGAATACGGCGCCGGTCGACCTGACTCATGACGATGCCGTGCCGCAGCGCGGCGTACACCAGGTAGAAGTCGAGATCCCGGACGGTGCGGCCGGTCTCGCCTTCATACTGGGCGACAACGTCGGATACGCGGAACATGTCCGGTAGTCCGGGAAAATCGAAGGCCTCCGCGAGATCCTGAAACATCCGGTGAAAGAACAGGAACCACCCAAGATCGAGTTCGGGGGGACCGATCGTCGCCATCTCCCAGTCGAGGACCGCGTCCGCTTCGGTGCCGTCGAACATGATGTTGCCGATGCGGGCATCGCCCCAGCAGAGCACGTCGTCGCTCAGCTCGGCAGGCCAGTGCGCTTCCAGCCAGTCGAAAGTTTTTTCCAACAGCGGTATTCGCAGCCCGTCCGCGCGACGGGTCCACTCGTAGTAGACACGCTGGTCTTCGAAGTGCCGACGCAGACTCGATACGTCGCGCGGCCCGGCCAGTCGTTCGACGCGCTCGGAAGGGGTCCGCATCGAGTGCAACTGGGTGAGCACGTGGACCGCGGACTCCTGAACCGCGCGTCGGCTGTCGGCATCCATCTCGAACAGCCACCCGCCGAACACATACGGCGGATTGTCGACCGGCACAACACCCTGCACCTGTTCCATCACCAGGAACGGGACGCCCAGCACCTCCGGTGAGGTCTCCACCCACAGCACGGCCGGTACCGGAAGCGTGGTGTGCTCGGCGACTGCGCGCATGACCTGGAACTGCAGGTCGATGTCGTAGTCGGGGAATACGGGAAAGGCCGATTCTTCCGGGGCGAGGCGCGCCACCAATGCACTTGTGGTCGCCTCACTGCCGACCACCCACGTCGCGTCGAACAGGATCGAAATGCTCGACATCCCCGAATGTCCCGGGCGACGCAGGTTGTTGATCACTGGGCGATCGTCGGTGCCGAGGAGATCGCCGAGCGCGGACGCCAGACGCTCGCCGGTCGCGTCGAGATCGGTTTCGGTGGTGCGAATCTGGGCCTCCGCACCGTCTGGCACCGACGTTTGATCGGACACTGCGCACCCCCTCTGGTGAACCGGGCCAGGACGCACGTCTCTAGGGGACTCCCGAACGCGCCGCCACTCTGGACGTGAGAGCAAACTTAGACGTTAATCTATATTTATGCGGCGAAATCGCGAGTCTCACCGAAGCCGGTGGTCGAACACCGCGTGCGGCCCGACGTCGCCGGTCGAGCTTCAGACAATGACGGACAACCGGGGACACGCCGGTCGCCGTATGCCGACCCGACCCGCACCGGACCGCTCTCTAGGATCTAGCTTCTAGGGATCCACCTCCCACGGAGGTCGAACGGTCGAGAACGAGGGATGACGAGGACGATGGGTACCCACGCGACGGGGCGCCGGGAGCGCAACAAGCTCCAGACGCGGGCACGACTACTCGAGGCGGCGCGACACCTGCTCAACGCCGACGACAGTGCTGCGACCGTCGAGCAGATCGCCGACCGCGCCGAGGTCTCACGCGCCACATTCTTCAACTATTTCCCGAGTAAAGACGACCTGATGACGGCGCTGTACGGCGAACATATCGAAGCCTTCACCGCGAAGGTCGACGAGGTGCTCGCCATCGACATGACCACCCGTGATCGGATCCTCGCGATCTTCACCGATTTCATCAGGGAATCGACCGTACTTCCCCGATATATGCGCGCTTTCACCGGGGAGATCGAGCGGATCTCGTCGTCGGCTCCCGAGGTTCTCGCGCAGCGCGGCAACGAGTTCATGCACCAGATCGAGCGCGTCCTCGTGGCGGGTGCCGAGCAGAACGAACTGCGCGCCGACTACGACATCGACTTCCTCTGCCGCATGGTCGCGGCAATCTACCTGTCGAGCATCAGGTACTGGGCCCAGGATCCGCGTTTCGACCTCGCCCAGAGTTTCGCCGAGGCCGGACGGTTCGCCGCCGAATCGGTGACCCGCTGACCCGACGCCGGAAATAGCCGACGATCACGGCGGGTTTCACCAAGCCGCACATGCCGTCCGCCGACGCCTCTAGGCTGGTCACGCACCCGCCTACAGATGCCGAACACTGCGAACGGAGTCCCGTGATGTCACCAGATCCCGGCGATCGAACCGACTTCGACGATGCCACACGAGGTTTCATCGCCACCCTCGACCCGGTGCGCATCACCGACCCGTCCGGGCGCGTCGTCTTCGACCTCACCCGTTACAGCTTCCTCACCGGGGAGGCCCCGGACACCGTCGACCCGAGCCTGTGGCGCCAAGCCCAACTCTGTCTGACCAATGGGCTGTTCGAGGTGGCGAATGGGATCTATCAGGTCCGCGGCTTCGACATCGCCAACATGACGATCGTCGAGGGGGACACCGGCATCATCGTCATCGATCCGTTGGTGTCGGCCGAGTGTGCCGCAGCCGCCATGGACCTCTATCGCACCCACCGCGGGGCCCGCGCAGTCACCGGCGTCATCTACACCCACTGTCATGTCGACCATTTCGGTGGTGTCCACGGCATCCTGCCCGACGATCCCACGGGCATCCCGATTCTCGCCCCGGAAGGTTTCCTCGACCACGCGGTGTCGGAGAACGTCTATGCCGGGCCGGCGATGAACCGCCGCGCTTCCTACATGTACGGGAACGTGGTCGGCGCCGGGCCTCGTGGACAGGTGAGTACCGGGTTGGGAATCGCGGTCTCGGAGGGTTCGGTTGGCCTGGTGCCGCCGACCCTCGACATCACCAGGACCGGGCAGGAGGAAGTGCTGGACGGGGTGCGCATCGCCTTTCAGGTCACGCCGGGCACCGAGGCGCCGGCCGAGATGAACTTCCTGTTTCCCGATCGCCGCGCACTATGCCTCGCCGAGAACGCCACCCACAACCTGCACAACTTGCTGACACTGCGCGGCGCGCAGGTTCGCGACCCCCGGCTGTGGGCGCGCTACCTCGACGACGCCATCGAGATGTTCAGTGCCGACACCGATGTCGTCTTCGCCTCACACCACTGGCCGACATGGGGTCACGACCGGATCGTGCGCTACCTGACACAGCAGCGTGACATGTACGCCTACCTCCACGATCAGACGCTACGCATGCTCAACTCGGGTGCGACCGGAATCGAGATCGCCGAGAACTTCGTGCTGCCAACCGAACTCGACGACGCGTGGCATGTGCGCGGCTACTATGGCTCGGTCAGCCACAACGTCAAGGCGATCTATCAACGGTATCTGGGTTGGTTCGACGGACATCCGGCTTCCTTGTGGCAGCACCCGCCGGCCGCGGCCGCGGCGCGCTATGCCGAGCTCGTCGGCGGAGTCGACAATCTCGTGACCTCGGCCCGCGACTTCGCCGCCCGGGGCGATCTCCGGTTCGCCGCCGAACTGCTCCGCCACGCAGTCTTCGCCGACGCCGGACACGACGAGGCAAAGCTCGCGCTCGCCGAGGTCTTCGAGCAGCTCGGTTTCGGCTGCGAGAACGCCACGTGGCGTGGGTTCTATCTCTCCGGCGCGCATGAACTGCGCCACGGCATCACACCCCCGCCGATCAACACCAGCGGAGGCATCGCCACAGCCCTGAGCCTGGAACAACTCTTCGATGCCATCGCCATACGGATCGACGGCCCCCGCGCCGCGACCGACGCCTTCGTGATCCGGTGGACCTTCACCGATTCCGGCACGATCGTGCGCAGCGCGTTGTCCAACGGGGTCCTGTTCCAGACCTACAACCCCCGAACGCCGATCGTCGCCGATCTGGCGGTGGAGCTGACCAAACCCTCCTTCATCGGCCTGCTGACGACCGGCTCCGCGGAGGGCATCACGACATCCGGTGATGCGACCGTCCTGACCAGGCTCGTCGGTCTACTGGAGACCCCCGACACCGCGTTTCCGATCGTCACACCCTGACGTCCGACGCCACCGGGTCGGCCGGTCTCAGACCCGACCACGTGCGGCATTGGCGACGGCCGGCACCTCAAAAGGACCGTGCCCCAAACGATTCAAGCATGCGCGGCGAAGCTCCCGGCGTTCCTCGTCGGTGATCGAGGCCACGGACTCGCCGATGGGCCCAACCCCGTGCTGGTAGGGCTCCCACCAGTCGTCGAAGGTCTCGAACACCACGGACACCGTCAATTCGGTGCCCTGGACGTCGCGGAGTCCGCTGTCGGCGAGAATACGGCGCAGCTCCTCTCCAGAGCTCCCCGGAAGCATCGTCTCGTCGATATGGGACAAACCGACATCGGCGAAGGCGTGCCAGATCGGAGCCATCGGCGGCCGTCCGCCTGCGAGGTCCCAGACCGTTGCCGCGACCACCCCGCCGGGGACGGTGACGCGTGCCGCCTCGGTCATACCCGCCCACGGATCGGGCATGAAGGTGACGACCAGATTGGATCCGACGACGTCGAAGGTGTCATCGTCGAAGGGGAGTGGCACCGCGCCCGACCGGCGCACATCGACACCCGGCGCCGCCGCCTTGCACGCAGCGACGAACGGCTCCGACGGGTCGACCGCCGTGACCGCTTCCGCGCCGACGCGGCCAACGAGGTCCACGGTCCACTGTCCGGGGCCGCACCCGACATCGAGCACCCGCTGTCCGGATTCGATCTGCAGCCAGTCGCTGAACTCGGCGGCCAGGGGTCGCGAGAAGCGACCCATGAACCGTTCGTATGCCCCGGCGGCTACCTCGAAGCTCACCGGAACAACGGTACGCCGACTGACCTGCGACAACCAGACCCCGAACCCTGCATTTCCAGCGGCCTGCGCTCAGCGGCGCCCCGCGCGCAGGGCGTCGGTGACCGATGTGAACATCACCGACTTGATAGCGCCAACAGTTCCCTTGTCCTTACCGAGGATCGGGGTGACGCGTTCGATGGCGGCATCCACCAACGACGCCTCGTCGACCGCCCGCTCGGCGATGCCGGCCGCCACCGCGTCGGGCCCGCCATAGCGACGACCGGTAGTCATCGCCTCGACCGCATGCTGCGGAGTCAACTTGTTCTGGATCAGCGCGGCCATACCCGGTGTGAACGGGATGTTGATGTCGGCCTCCGGGAAGCAGTAGAAGCCGCGGTCCGCGCGCATCACCCGGAAATCATGGGCGATGGCGACCATGGCCCCCGCCCCGAACGCATGTCCGTTGATCGCGGCGACGGTCGGGATCCCGAAGGTGAGAATGCGGGCGAACAGCGCATGCACTTGGTCGACGTACCAATCGGCGCGATCGCCGTTGGCCAGCAGCCAGTCGAGGTCGAGTCCGTTGCTGTAGAACTTGCCGTCTCCTATGGTGATCAATGCCTGTGCGTTACTTTCGATCTCGTCCAAAAGCTGGTTGACCTGGGCAAGCCAGTCGGGCGAGAATCGGTTTTCGTCGGCTCCGAGCGTGAGCACGGCAATCGTCTCCCGGTACTCGATGCTTGCAGTCATCAGCGACGTCCCTTCGTCTGTGTCTGTGATGAGCCCGCCCCAACGGTCGGGGCGGGCGGTTCGATTACGGCCACGGCGCGGACCGCGGCGGCCAGTCGTGCGCGCACCGCGGCATCCGGCTCGCGACGGCCGCGCAGCAGTAGGGCAGCAGGCAGTTCGACGACACAGTCGCGCACAGCGTCGACCGCGCTCGCATCGGCACGATCCCATAGCGAACGCGCCAGGCGGACGAACAATTCGACAAGGACCCGGTCGAGGTCGCCGAGCGCCGCGGCGGTCTCCGCCGGGATGTCCGCCGCACCGAGCAGGTCGGCCCGCCGCACCGACAGCAGGAATCGTCCAGAGGTGGGAGCGTCGAGCAGGAATTGGGCAGGCGCATCGGCCGCCGCGACGATCGCGCCGAGCGCTCCCTCCGATCCGCCTTCGGCATCTGCGAAGGCGGCGTCGACGGCCGCCCGCTGCGTCTGCAGGAAGCGGTGGGCGGCGCGCACCCAGACGTGGCCGACCAGCCCGGACCGGGAACCGAATGCGTGATAGATGGCACCGTTGGACATGCCCGTCGACTCGGAGAGTGCGCGCACGGTGATCGCGGCCGGTCCGTGGTCGACAGCCAATGACTCGGTCACGTCCATGAGGTGCTCAAGATCGTGGGTCCGGGGGCGCGGCATGACCGAACAATAACAGAGCGACTGCTCTGTTATAGCTTTCGGCCGCCGATGCCACGGTTCGATCTATGGTGTGACACAGGGCACAGACATGGGGAGACCAGTGGGTCGTGCCGACTGCTCACGGACCAGGGAGAACGATGACCGCGACCGCCGAACCGACGAGTGATCTCACGACCGAACCGCTGCGTTCGCGCCGTAACCATTGGAACAATCAGATACGCCGACATGCCTTCATGACGCCAGACACCGTGGCGATCAAGTACCTCGACCGCGCGACGACGTGGCGTGAACTCGACGAGCGCTCACATGCTTTCGCAGCCGCATTACACCGTCGGGGAGTCGGTTTCGGCGATCGGGTCCTGATGATCCTGCTCAATCGCACCGAATACCTCGAAGCCATCCTCGGCGCCAATCTGATCGGCGCGATACCGGTGCCGGTCAACTTTCGGATGAGTCCAGGCGAGGTCGCCTATCTGGTCCGCGACAGTGGCGCCCGAGTCGTCGTCACCGAGCAACTGCTCGCGCCCCTCGCCGACGCGGCGACTGCTGCGACCGGCCTGATCGAGACCACCATCGTCGTCGACGCCGACGACGATGCCGGGCACCTGGACTACGAGACGCTGCTGGCCGAGGACGGTCCGCCGATTCCGGACATCGATGTGCCCGAGGACACCGTCTCACTCATCATGTACACCTCGGGTACCACCGGAAAGCCCAAGGGCGCCATGCTTACCCACCAGAACCTCCACGCCCAGGCGGTGACCACGATCGCCTCCACTGCGGGCGATACCGACGATATCGCCTCGGTCGTCCCGCCGATCTTCCACATCGCCGGCATCGGCGCCTTCACCCCGGTCTTCTACCGGGGAATCCGCTCGATCATCCATCCGCTCGGTGCGTTCGACGCCGAGAAAATGCTCGATGCGATGGAACGTGAGGGAACCACGTCGGTCTTCATGGTCCAGCACAGTGGCAGGCGATCTGCGCGGCGCAGCAGGCGAATCCGCGAGATCTCAAACTGCGCACCATCACCTGGGGCGCGGCACCGGCCTCGGATTCGGTGCTGAACGCAATGAACGAGACCTTCCCGACCGCCGCCAACATGACGGCCTTCGGCCAGACCGAGATGTCGCCGGTCACCTGCCTTCTCGAGGGTAAAGACGCGCTACGCAAGATCGGTTCGGTCGGCAAGGTGGTGCCATCGGTTACCGCACGAATCGTCGACCCGCTGATGAACGACGTGAAACCGGGCGAGGTCGGTGAGATCGTCTACCGTGGGCCCGGTTTGATGAAGGGCTACTGGCAGAATCCGCAAGCCACCGCCGACGCTTTCCGCGGCGGCTGGTTTCATTCCGGCGACCTGGTGCGCCAGGACGACGAAGGTTTCCTCTACGTCGTCGACCGGGCGAAAGACATGATCATCTCCGGCGGTGAGAACATCTACTGTGCCGAGGTCGAGAATGTCCTGTTCTCCCACCCGAGCATTCTCGAGGCGGCGATAATCGGTCGCGCACACGAGAAGTGGGGTGAGGTTCCGGTGGCGGTCGTCGTACTCGCCGAAGGTGTCGACGATCTCACGCTTGACGACATGGCGCCGTACCTGAACGAGAATCTCGCACGCTTCAAACACCCCAAGGAGCTCATCATCATCGATGAGTTGCCGAGAAATGCCGGCGGTAAAGTGGTCAAACCTCGGCTCCGAGAAGCCTACGGCAGCAAGGATGTCGGCCTCGAGCGCTGAGGACCCACGACCGCGACGCGCAGCGCGTTACCGATCGCGGCGGACGGCCTCTCCGGTGATGTTGCGCGCCATACCGGCGAAGATCACGTCATGGAACGGCGAGATCATCGCCCAGTAGGCATGCCCGGCCAGACCGTTCGGAGCGAAGACCGCACGTTGCCGATAGGTGGCCCCGCCATCGGGACCAGGCGCCACCGCGAGTTCCAGCCACGCACGTCCGGGCACCCTCATCTCGGCGCGCAAGCGCAGTAGCCGCGGACGGTCGATCGTCTCGACCCGCCACCAGTCGAGAGCTTCACCCACACGGAGCCGACGGGGGTCTCGGCGGCCACGTCTCAGGCCGACACCCCCGCTCAGCCGATCGATCCACCCACGGACCGACCAGGCGAGGGGGAACGAGTACCAACCGTGTTCGCCCCCGATGGCTTCGATCACCTCCCACACCGCCTGCGGCGCCGCCGACGTATCGAGCTCACGCTCGTCGGTGTACAGCGAACCGCCCGACCACTCCGGATCAGACGGGAGCGGGTCGGAGGGAATCAGCGCCGGAGTCGCGTCGGACCAGCGGGTGGGCACGTCGAGGTTCCGGATCCGTCGGAGTGCCAGTTCGATGGCCCGTTCGACATCGATGAGGCCACCGCCTGGATCCGCGATATACGTCGCGATGTCGTGGTCGGCGCACACCACCTCGTGGATGAGTGACTCCATCAACGGAACCGCGATGGCGCGCGGTACCGGCGTGACGAGATTCACCCACTGTGCCGACAGCCAGGGCGTGAGCACCGGGACCGGGAGCACCAAGCGCCGGGGCAGTCCGGCGATCACTGCGTACTTTCGCATCATCTGCAGGTAGGTCAGGACGTCAGGGCCACCGATATCGAAGGCACGGTTGACATCTGATGGCAGGTCAGCGGCGCACACAAGATAGTGCAGGACATCGCGGACCGCGATCGGCTGGATGCGGTTGTGCACCCATTTCGGGGTGATCATCGCCGGTAGGCGTTCGGCGAGATAGCGCAACATCTCGAAGCTCGCGGAGCCGGAGCCGAGAATGACCGCGGCACGCAGTTCGGCGGTGGGCACCCCACTGCCGCGCAGGATCTCGCCGACCTCGGCACGTGATCGCAGGTGAGGTGACAGCTCGTCGACGTCGGGAATGATGCCGCCCAGGTAGACGATGCGCTGTAGGCCTGCCCGCGACGCAACGCGCGCCACACGCTGCGCCGCGAGGCGGTCGACGGCGACGAAATCCCGCCGCACCAGCGAATGGACCAGGTAGTACAGAACATCCTGCCCGGCCAGCGCAGCGGCGACATCGTCCTCCCGACCGATGTCGCCTGCGAAGATCTCGACGTCGTCATGCCAGGGCACGTCATCGAGTTTGGCCGGCGTCCGAGCCATCACTCGCACCTGATGGCCACCGGCCAACAATTCGGGTACGAGACGCCCGCCGATATACCCGGTGGCGCCGAACACCGTGACACGCATGGTTGTTCACTCCTCCTCGCGGTCTTCGTCGATCAACGAAACACGTCCGCGGTCGGGTTGGGGTTCGGTCAACGCGCGCACAGGGGAGCAGTGACCTGCAATCCACCACGAGTCGGCGAGGTGAGGAACAGGCACTCGGCCAGACCGGCCCGGGTGATCGCCGCGCGCACCGCCGACCATTGCGCCGTCGACAGCACCGCGGTGCGCGACAACACGAACCCCGACGTTCGGTTCGGGTCGGTGACCAGAGACCAGGAGTAGTCGTCACCGAGCGCGGTCACGATGTAGTTCGTCGGTCCGCGCTGCTGGTCACCGAACGGAACGCCCGGGAAGCTGACTCGCAACTGCGCATTGCTGACCGGATCATTGACCACGGCACGTCCGACGATCACATTGCGACCACCAGTCCACGTCGTGCAACTGTTGCGCACGACCACCGAACCATCGGCCGCCTTGCGGTAGTTGGCCGTCGTGTCGCGCGCGCATGCGAGATTGAACGGCTGGGGGTATGCGGCGAGCTGATGCCACTGGCCGACGTATCGATCCACGTCGAGCTTCGCAATCGCGCGCGGCGGGGCGGCATTCGCCTGCGGTACACCGAGTGCGGGGACCGCGGCCGCGGCCATCGCGAGGCAGGTGACGGCGACGAAACGGGGAAGGAAACGCATGAACGACCTCTCTACTTGTGCCTACCGGACACCAGCCATTCGAAGCGGCGGCACAAATGGATGGGTCGACGTCCGATCATCGGTCATACAGGAGAGCGCCCCGCCCACGCGTGCGGCGTGGACGGGGCGCTCTGCCTGTCGGTACGTCATCGGTCAGGACGCCGGAACGACCTCACCGTTGACGGTCACCTCGACCTTGTCGGTGGCCGAATCCCAGGTGATCTTGCCGTGTTCGAAGGTCGACGTCTTCACGGTGCCCTCTTCGGTCTCGTCGCTGGTTGCGACACCCAGCGGACCCTGCGAGCCGCCCTTACCGTCGGTGGCCGGCTTACCCGACGCATCGCGCGGCACATTCCACGCGTCACGGATCTTGCCCCACGTCACGTAAGCCGGGGTGCCCGCGTCGGCATTCTTGGCTGTGATCACACCACCGTCGAACTGCTGGAACACCACACCGTTGGTGCCGGTGCCGGATGCGTCCGGCCCGGTGAGCGGCTTGCCCAGATCCGTCTTCTGCTTCTCGGTTGCGGTGGCGTACTTCGCTGCGATCGGCCCGGTCAGGGTGACCTTGGTGCCATCCGCCGCGGTGAGCTCAACCGGTGCCGCCTGCTCGCCGGATGCGCCTGCCGACTCCGAGGCGCCCGCAGCACCGGTATCGGTGGACATGACCGCGGTCGACGACGCCGCCGAATCGCTCGAATCGTCGTCGTCGCTACATCCCGCAACAACCAGGGCGGCGATGGAAGCGGCGGCCGCGATACCGACGACCCGCTGAATGCTCTGCTTCATGATTTCCTTTCGGTTCCCCTCATGGCCCCCCGATCCTCATACCCCCCCACGGGCCGAGACTATGCGTCTGACCCGATTAGAGACCCTAACGAATTCGGTAGAGGCAATTCCGGATTTCGGGAACTGCGGCGAACCTCACCGGCGACCCCACGGAGCCACGATCGGGCGACATGGAATCGTGGACAGAAGGTCGGCCAGTTGGAAGGTGTATCGAATGGCAGTTGTCTCGTATGTGATCGCCGGGTCGGAGGCCACCGGCGGCGCCGGCATCCAGGCAGATCTTCGCACCTTCGAACAGTGCGAGACCTACGGCGTCGGGACCATCACCTGCATCGTCTCCTTCGACCCCACGAATGGGTGGGCACATCGGTTCGTCCCCGTCGAATCGACGGTGATCGCCGATCAGATCGAGGCCGCCACAGCCGCCCACGAACCCGCGGTGGTCAAGATCGGCATGTTGGGTACACCCGCGACGATCTCGACCGTTGCCACTGCACTCACCGCACGGCCGTGGCAACACGTCGTCGTCGACCCGGTACTGATCTGCAAGGGGCAAGAACCCGGTGCCGCACTCGATACCGACAACGCCTTGTGCTCCGAGATCCTGCCACTGGCGACCGTGGTCACCCCCAACCTCTTCGAAGCGTCGACTCTCGCGGGGATGGAGTCGATCGATTCCGTCGAGGACCTCGAGCGCGCCGCTCGCCGAATCGCCGATCTGGGCCCCAAATACGTGGTGGTCAAGGGCGGGGTCGGGCTCCCCGGCGATGACGCGGTGGACCTCCTGTTCGACGGCACCACAATCACTGTGTTGCGCGAACCGAAGGTCGGCGAAGAACGGGTATCCGGTGCGGGTTGCACCTTCGCCGCGGTGATCACTGCCGAACTGGCCAAAGGCGCGGAGGTCGTCGACGCCGTCCGCACGGCGAAGCAGTTCACGCACGACGGCATCCTCGGGCGCGTCGGTTCACACGCCCCATTCGATGCCGTGTGGAACAGACCGCCGACGCGCCGGTAGGTGCAGGGACGACAAACGGCCCAGTCGGGAGCGAACGCTATCCGTCCGATCCGACCGGGCCGTGTCGTCACCATCGACCGGGCAGACAGCCCAGGTCGTCAGCTGCTGTAGTCGTAGAAACCCTTGCCGCTCTTCTTGCCGAGGTAGCCCGCTTCGACCATCCGCTGCAGCAGCGGCGGCGGCGCCAGGTGCGGCTCCCGGAACTCCTGATAGAGGGACTCGGAGACGTCGAGCACAATATCGAGGCCGACGGTGTCACACAGGGTGAGCGGGCCCATCGGATGCGCGCAGCCCTTGATCATGCCTGCGTCGATGTCTTCCTTGGTGGCGTAACCACTCTCGAACATCCGGATGGCACTGACCAGGTAGGGAATGAGCAGAGCGTTGACCACGAATCCGCCGCGGTCGCCCACCTGGATGGTGTGCTTGCCCAGGTGATCGCGCGCATAGGTCGTCACCGTCTCGACGGCGGCCGGGGAACTGGCGAGGCTGGAGATGATCTCCACCAACGGCATCACCGGCACCGGATTGAAGAAGTGCACGCCGACGACGCGGGACGGATCCGCGACATCTTTGGCCACCCGGATGATCGGGATCGACGACGTATTGGTCGCCAGAATCGCATTCGGTGCCGCTTTGTCGAGTTCGGCGAAGAACCCGATCTTCAGCGACTCGACTTCCGGCAGCGCTTCGATGACCAGTTCACGGTCACCGAAATCGGCGATCGAGGTGGTCAGCGTGAGTCGTGAAAGCGCCTGCTGTGCTTCATCTTCGGTGAGTTTCGACTTCGCGACTCCACGCGCGATCGACTTCTCGATGCGGCCGCGGGCACCATCCGCGGCGGCCTGATCGCGCTCCAGAACGAGTACGTCGTCGCCGGCACGAATGGCGACCTCCGCGATTCCGGCACCCATGGTGCCGCCGCCAACAACTCCGAGCTGTGTCATGAGATCTCTCCCGCTATAGATGGTGGAACATCGATTAGCGTAGTCGCCGCAGGTGACACGTCCTGCGTCCGGCCTCTCACGGGAGAATCCGGGCCTTACCACCCATGGTCTCCCGGCAGCTACCACTGGTCTCCGACAACACCGCACCGGTCGCCCCGTCCGTGGCAGACGGGACGACCGGTGGTGCTGTGCCTACTTCTTCTGTGCCTACTTCTTCTTGGGCGGCTGGTTCAGCAGCTGAATGAACGGACCAATGTTCGCGGCGACCGCACTGAGTCCACCGATCGCGGAGCCGGCCAGCGACGCACCCGACCCGAGCAGCAGCGCCCCACCGACGCACCCGGCCAGCGGACCTGCGCCGAAGAGCAGCACCGCCGGAGCCGAGACCACCCCGGCGGCAACCGCGCCAAGCAGGCAGCCAGCAACCAAACCGGTTGCGGCGCCAATGAACCCGCCGATCGCTGCGGTCAGGGTGATGTTGTCGCGAACGCCGGAGACCGCGGCCGACAAATCGGCCTTGTGCGCCACCGGCTGGAAGCGGGCGAGCACCGGATTCGTGTCGAGCTTCAAACGCGCCGACGTACCCGAGACCTGGGCGTTGACCGGGTGGGTGAAATCATCGACGGCAACCGTCAGCGGCACCGCATCCACCACCGCACCCTTGGCGTCATGCAGAACCAGACGGCCACGCTCCTGAGTGAACGAACCATTGTCGGTGGTGACCACCACCGATCCACCATGACGCGCAACATTCCAGTGCGTCGCAGCAGACTGCGGAGCGGGATCGGCATGGGCGACCCCGGCCGCGATACCCATCGATGCAACCACCGTCGTGGCAGCAGCAATCAACTTCGTGAACCTCATCAGCAGATATTCCCCTCAATTGTCAATCGTTAGGACGAGACTGGACGGAGTATCGAAACCCGACCGAGTACCGAAAGCTGGCTGAACACAAAACCTTCCGATAAATCCGAGGTTTCGACACTGTGCACCACGAGACTCTGGACCGCCACGATGACGATTGCAATATTCGGACTCTGAGACGTAGCCCACACTTGTATCTGAATCACACTGCGCGAGTGTGTCTTTCGCTAGGCAAACAATCGACATACAGCGGAGTCGCACAATCCCGTGCTCCCCGAAGTGCAATCGGCCCCGCCCCGAAAGGGGCGGGACCGATCAGTGAGAGGGTACTGCGGTTCTTCGTGTGCCTACTGCTGCAGCGCCAGTTTCTGCAGTGTCTACTTCTTCTTGGGCGGCTGGTTCAGCAGCTGAATGAACGGTCCGATGTTCGCGGCGACCGCACCGAGTCCACCGATGGCCGTTCCGGCCAACGAGGCACCCGACCCGAGCAGCAGCGCCCCACCGACGCACCCGGCCAGCGGACCGGCGCCGAAGAGCATGACCGCCGGAGCCGAGACCACCCCGGCAGCTACCGCGCCAAGCAGGCAGCCGCCGACCAAACCAGCTGCGGCGCCGACAAATCCGCCGATCGCTGCGGTCAGGGTGATGTTGTCCTTGACACCGGAGACCGCGGCCGACAGATCGGCCTTGTGCGCCACCGGCTGGAAGCGGGCGAGCACCGGATTCGTGTCGAGCTTCAAACGCGCCGACGTACCCGAGACCTGGGCGTTGACCGGGTGGGTGAAATCATCGACGGCAACCGTCAGCGGCACCGCGTCCACCACCGCACCCTTGGCGTCATGCAGAACCAGACGGCCACGCTCCTGAGTGAACGAACCATTGTCGGTGGTGACCACCACCGATCCACCATGACGCGCAACATTCCAGTGCGTCGCAGCAGACTGCGGAGCGGGATCGGCATGGGCGACCCCGGCCGCGATACCCATCGATGCAACCACCGTCGTGGCAGCAGCAATCAACTTCGTGAACTTCATGTGTTGGATGTCCCCTCGGATTCCCAGAAAGTGGGGCTGAAAAATGCTTGCGGCCTGAAAGTAGGGAGAGGACACGAGCTTCAGTCGTACGACAGGCGTCCACCACGAGTACGAAAGATGAACGGAGGTTCGCAATCCGACAAAAGCCACCCCCCAGCACACTCCCCACCGGTCGAGTCATCAAGATTCAACGAATAGTAAAGAACCAGTTAGCCTTTCGCGTAACGAACGACCTTGGGGCGATGGCGCGAGCCGACCGGGAGTGACCGCTCCACCGGCAGCTGGGAGACCCGAGCAGATCAGCATCGGGTCGTTCACCTACCGTGACGCACGCAAGCATCAGCGTCGTGACGCTCCCGCGATCTCGACGCGCAAAGGAAGGAATGACCATCGAAGCATCGCCCCGCAGAGCCACCGTGTCAGATCGCGCGGGCGCGCTGTACGAGATCATCAACAGCAGGCGTGACACACGTCGCGAGTTCACCGGGGCGCCGCTCGCCGACGACGTACTTGAACGGATCCTGTCGGCTGCGCATGCCGCTCCATCCGTCGGACTGACGCAACCCTGGGATTTCGTCATCATTCGCTCATCACAGACTCTCCAGCGATTTCGCGACCACGTGACCGGGGAACGAGAGGTGTTCGCCCGTCAGTTGACCGGCGAACGCGCACAGACCTTCGCCCGCATCAAAGTCGAGGGCATCTGCGAGTCCGGTCTGGGCATCGTCGTCGGCTACGACCCGACCCGTGGTGGATCGACGATCCTCGGCAGGCACGCTTTCGATGAGGCCGGCCTCTTCTCGGCGGTGTGCGCGATTCAGAACCTGTGGTTGGCCGCAGCGGCCGAGGGGTTGGGCGTGGGGTGGGTCTCCTTCTACCGCGAACCGTTCCTACGCTCGCTGGTCGACATGCCCGAACATGTCAGACCGATCGCGTGGCTCTGCGTCGGACAGATCGACGGTCTACCCGATGCACCCGACCTCGAACGCGCAGGCTGGCGCCACCGCACGCCGTTGGCGTCGGTCCTGCACTTGGAGCGGTATCAGCCGGCGGCAGATCGGCAGTAGCGTCGAGGACCCACCGAATCTCATATGGCTTTGCGCAACACGATGTTTCGCGCAACAAGGGAATCGATCTCCGCGGGGTTCAAACCTAGACCGCCAAGGATCGACTCGGAGTGCTCGCCCAGTGCAGGCACCGCACCCATCTCCACTTCGAAGTCGCTGAAAGTGACCGGTGGCAGCAACGCGGGAACAGTGGCGTGCTCGGTGCGCACCGTCCGCCACCGATCGCGTGCCCGCAGTTGCACATGCTCGACGACATCGCCGAGTTCTTTGACCTGGGCTGCCGGTACACCCGCATCGGCGAGCCGGGCATCGAGGGCGGCGGTGGTCCACCGATTCGTCAGTGCGGCGATCTCCGCGTCGCAGGCCGCGCGGTTACGCACGCGGTCGACATTTGTGCGGAAGCGAGGATCATCGACGAGGTGCGCGGCGTCGAAGACCTCGGTGACCAGCGTTCGCCATCCACGATCACTCTGGACACCGATCAACACCTCGCCGTCGCTGGTGGGATAGGAATCATATGGCGCGATGGTGATGTGACTGACCCCCATCCGCGGCGGCTGCGCACCGGTATACAACTGCGAATACATCGAATGCCCCATCCACTCGATGGTGGACTCCAGCATGGAGACCTCGATCGAGGCACCTTCACCGGTGGTGGCACGACGCAGCAGCGCGGCGAGCACCGCTTGGGCGCAGTACATTCCGGAGGCGATGTCGGCGGTCGGGATCCCGGTCTTGACCGCATGCTCCGGTGTACCGGTGATCGAGATCAGTCCCGCCTCAGCCTGGATCAGCATGTCGTAGGCCTTGCGCTGCTCGAGCGGTCCACCCGTCCCGTATCCGGACATGTCCACGACGACGAGAGCAGGATGGTCGGCTCGGAGCGTCGTGGCGTCAAACCCCAGACGTTCCGCCGCACCCGGGGCGAGGTTTTGCACGAATACGTCAGCCTGGTCCACGAGCGCGCGGACCACCGCACGCCCGGCCGGCTCTTTGAGATCTACCGCCAGGGATTCCTTACCTCGGTTGAGCCAGACGAAATGCGCGCCGGTGCCCTCCACCATGTGGTCGTAGTGACGTGCGAGATCGCCGCCGTCGACACGCTCGATCTTGATGACACGCGCGCCGAGATCGGCGAGATTTCGGGTGGCGAGGGGAGCGGCGACCGCTTGCTCCATCGCCACCACCGTGTAGCCCGCCAGCGGTCGACGTATCGGGGATGAGCCCCCCTGAGGTGAGTCGTGAGTCGCAGTCATCGGTGCCACCGTAGCGCGACGCGATCACCGCGAACGGTCGTTCGGTGCCAACGGCCCGTCACGATGGCTGCCGGACATCGCGGCCTGGTGTCGGCCGGGTCCCGCCCCTGAGCGAGGCGGGACCCGAGAATCAAAGACAACCGTTCCGGCTGAGGCCGGGCCGGTCACCCGATGCCGTTGAAGGTGTCGCGATCGGTCTCGATGCGCAGGTTGCCACCCCATGAGCGCAGGTACCCGACGTTGCAGCCACCCCTGATTCCGATGGCACGTACCCCCACGCGATGACTGCCCGGGTAGGTCCGGATCAGGTAGCTGCCGTCGCGTTCACCTGCGCTGAGCCGGGCCTGGCCCCAGACTCGACCGTCGAAGACGATCTGCGCGAAGATGTCCGAGCAATGGCCCTGATCAGCGGTGAACTCGACGAGGATGCGACCCGATTTGGTGTAGGTACCGACCGTGGGCACCTTCTTGCACACCTGGGTATAGGGCGCACCACAGTCGTTCACATCGATCCGGTAATTCGAGACCTGCGCCTGTGCCGGGGAGGCGAGGCCGGTGGCCGCGATCCCGACAGCCGCTGCCGCGACGGCGGTCCGTGCGACGATCTTCGTTCTGTTCCTGGTCTTGATGCTCATGTCGGTCCTTTGTCCGAAGGGATTGGGCATCAACCATGGTCGGGACTCGGCGGCGCGGTCCGTAGCGTAGCCGCATACGCCAATCCGGTGACCGGACGTCCGCTATCGCGCCCGAGTACTCATTCGCCGGGTAGGCCGTCGTCCGGCAGTCGCTGCCGGCCGGCCGGTGAGGAGCACTGCCATCGACACGGCGAGCATGCCGATCCCGGTCCACCCCCATGGCGAAACGTGCTCGCCGAGAACAGCAACCGACAGCACCGTCGCCACCGCGGGTTCGGCGAGCGTCAATGTCGTTGCGGTGGATGCATCGACACCGCCGAGTCCGTGACTGAACAGCACATACCCGCCGAACATCGGGACGATCGCAAGATAGGCCAGCACCCACCACGATGACGGAGCGGCCGTAATGTCGGCTATGGAGCCGACGACGACCGGGAGCAGCAATGCCCCGCCGAGTCCGAGCACCGCCCCGGTGGCCGCACCGCGTGAGAGATCTTTCCGCATCAGGGTCTTGAGCACCCAGGAATAGCCCGCATAGGTGACCCCGGCGGCGAGTCCGAGCGCAACCCCGGCGGACATCGCCGCGCTGCTACCACCGGGGCTTGGAGTGACGCACAGCAGCGAGGCGCCGATCAGGCCGATCAAGCATGCGCGCATCCATCTGGCTTCGAGCGCGCGTTTGTCGACGATGCGCTCGATCACTGCCGACGCGACCGGTGCCGACGCGAGCGACACGATGGTCCCCACGGCCACCCCGCCGACCCGCATCGAGGAATAGAAAGCCAACGGGTACAGGGCGACACACGCCGCACCGAAGATGACCAAACCGAGGTGCGGCCGCAACCGTTGTGTCTGCCGACGCAGCGCGCCTCCATTCACCAGGGTTTGCATCACCCCGCCGACACCCATCGCGACGGCCCCGATCGTCAACGCGCTCAGCGAATCGGCATAGGCCGCAGCAGTTCCGGTAGTACCCCACAGCACCGCAGCAGCGAGTACCGACAGCATTGCCTGTCGGTCACACCCCATCCGCGCCATCCTTGATCCGCTGTCACCGCGATCCAGCCCTCAGCGTGCAATCGTCGCATCATGCACCCGGTCATCTACCCCGCGCGGAGTATCGGGGGACAGATCAACTCAGGCGGCGAAGGCACACGCCTCATCGACCACATCCTGCAGGTCCTGCTGGATCGTCCGGGTGAGTGCGGCCGGGGTCTCGTCCCGATGGGCAGTGAGGTGAACCGGATCGCCGAAAGTCACCACCGGATGCCCGCCGGCGCCCGCAGTCGGATAGGCGATCCCCGCCGACACCAGCCAGACGTCAACCCCGCCGCGCACCGCCCGGTGCGCGATGTGGCCGATACCGGTGCCGAGCTTCTGCAGTTTCGTGGTGTCCCCGAGATTGCATGTGCCCTCCGGGAATACCGCGATGCTGTCGCCGCGGCCCATCCGCTCGACGCACACGCCGATCATCTGCCTGCCCGCGTCGGCAGCGGCCCGCACCCCGTGGTCCTTGGTCCGGAAGACCGGGATCCCGCCAAGGGCGTCGATCTTCTTACGCTGCTCGGGATCCTCGAACAACTCGTCTTTGGCGAGGACGCGCAGCCGTCCGATCCGACGCTGGATGGGGGACCGGAACCCGGCCGCGGCCAAGACCAGCGGGTCGCGCTCGGAGACGTGGTTGGCGGCGACCAGGATTGGCGCGCCACTGGCCACCACCGCTCGGATCCCGGCACGTGAACGGAAGCGCACCGCCGGACGAATCCGGGCGGCGAGCGTGGCGTACATCAGCTTCGCGCGGACCCGATTCTGCTGGTGAGCCAAGTAGTGCTGATAAACCGCCTGCGATTGAGATAAGTCCACGTCCATGCCAACCTACGGTACCGTAGGTTGGCATGATGCGGTGCACGATGGTGAATTGTTCACCCGCTCGACGTCAGTCCGGGACGACGACCGCCCGCCCGCGGAGGTCATTGGCAGCGAGCCGCCGATAGGCCTCCAACCCGTCGTCGAGGGAGAACCGCTCGACGGCAACCTCCAGGACGCCGTCCCGGGCCAGATCGAGAACTTCGATCAGTTCGTCGCGCGCACCCCAGTACGGTGACCGCACCGACACCTCGTAGGGCTGAGCGAAGAACCCAACCTTCGCCGCCGCGACTCCGTCGCCGATGCCGACGATGACCACATCACCCATCGTGCCGACGACGCCCAGCGCGGTGTCGATGGTCGGCTGATAGCCGACGAAGTCGAAAACTGCTGTCGCGCCGTCATTTCCCACGATCCTACGGACATTGGCGACGGCGTCGGCATCGCTGAGCACAGTTTCATGCGCGCCGACCTCGCGCGCGAACGCGAGCTTCTCCGCACTCACATCCAACGCGATGATCCGCGACGGCGTGAGGTGCCGAAGCAACTGAATGCCCACATGTCCGAGACCGCCGGCTCCGATCACCACGGCGGTCGAGCCGCCGACCAGCTTGGGCAACGAAGGTTTGATCGCGTGATACGGGGTGAGACCTGCGTCCGTCAGCGGTACCGCGTGAACAGGATCCAGATCGCCGAGCGGAACCAGATGGCGCGCATCGTCGACAATCATGTACTCCGCCATCGCACCAGCGCTGCCAAGACCCGGGGGTGCGATACCCAATTCGGCGGCCCGACTGCAATAGTTCTCGAGACCTCGCGAACAAAAGTGGCAGACGCCACAACCCCACGGTCCATAGACCGCGACCGCATCACCGTCAGACACCCCGCTAACACCGCTGCCGGTTTCGGCGACGACACCCGCGCCTTCGTGGCCCAGCGTCATCGGCAGGGGATAGGCGAAGTTGTCCGGTGGCAGGTTCAGGACGAAGTCATCGGAATGACATGCACCCGCGGCCGTCACCTTGAGCAAGACCTGCCCGGGACCCGGTGCCGGCTTGTCGATCTCACGCAGTTCGGGTGGATGCTCCGGCTTGACGATCTGAATGGCCTTCAAATTCTTACCCCTCTCGACGAATCGGCGATCGGTCTCTGGCGGCCCACCCTTCCGGTCTACTCGCATCCATCAAGCCGCACCATCGGTTCGATCAAGGTTCATCCACGCCGATCAAGGGACGAGGCCCAACCTTCCGGACAAGGACGTCAGCGAGCGTCGGTGATGCGTTTGCCGATCGCGGTCAACTGCCGGATCTGGGCGCGGGTCAGCCGATCGATCACCAGGTCACGCACATTCTCGACGTACCCAGGCGCGGTGGCCACCACCTTCTCCCAACCCGATTCCGTCAGAACGGCATTCGTGAACCGTCCGTTCTCAGGACACGGGTGGCGGCGCACCCAATCACGCTTTTCCAGCCGGCCGACGACATGCGACAGACGCGACAGCGAGCCGTAGGACAATTCGGCCAGATCACTCATGCGCAGGGTGCGGTTCGGCGCCTCGGACAGGGCCGCCATCACCTCGTACTCGAAATGTGTCAGGCCGGCATCGCGGAGCAACTGGGCATCGATCGCATGCGGCAACCGAGCCAGGACGGTCGCAACCTGAATCCAGGCGGCCATCTCCTCGTCGTCGAGCCATTTCGGCTCGGGCGCAGCGTCGGGCATTGGGGCAGTGTAGCCGAGCCGAAAGACACCATGCATCAGTTGACGCATCAAGTCAGGGCGTTCTAATCTCAGTTGAGGCATCAACTCAAACTCCAAGATTAAGGCTGACCCGATCATGAACAACCCCCTCGTTCGCAGTGGCGGAATCCTGCTGGCCCGCGTCGCCATCGGCATCATCTTCCTGGCCCACGGACTGCAGAAGTTCCAGCAGAACGGCTGGTCAGGACCGTCCGCCGGATTCGAGATGATGGATGTTCCCGCGGCGTCGCTGTCCGCCTTCGTCGTCACGTGGCTGGAAATCATCGGCGGCATCGCACTGATCGCCGGTGTACTGACCCCGGTCGTCGCGGCACTTTTCACCCTCGACATGCTCGGCGCACTCTTCACCGCCCACATCGACAGCGGACTCTGGGTGTCCGACGGGGGATACGAGTTCGTCCTGGCGCTTGGTGCCGCATCACTGTTGCTGGCCGTCGTCGGCGCCGGCCAGTTAAGCGTCGATGCGCTCCTGGGCGACAAAGTGCGTCGGCTGGTGCCGAACAAGGCCGGGTCCACCAGCAGCGTTACTGCCGGCTGATCCGTCCCGCAGCGCCGCAGGTCCGCAGTCACACTACTGTCGACCTGCGGCGCTTTCCCGTCTTCCTCTATCACACCCGGTTCACGAAGTATCGGCAATCACCGAACTGCAGTGATGTGTCGTGCGTCTATCCTCATTGCATGACCACGTCAGCAGACGAATCCGGAACCACCAGCCGCATTCGAAGCGACGTGTTCGCTCCGCGAGTCATGTCCGCTGCCGAGGCCGTGCGGTTCATTCATCCGGGGCACACCGTCGCGATCAGCGGCTTCGCGAGCGCGGGCACCCCGAAGGACACCATTCCGGCATTGGCCGACCGAATCCGGCACACCCGCGCCGCCGGATCAAATTTCACCATCAACCTACTGACGGGTGCGTCGGTGTCCACCGACACCGAACGGCTGCTGGCCGAGGTCGACGGCATCGCACTGCGCATGCCGTACCAGTCGGAGACAACAACGCGCCAGCGCATCAACAACGGCCGGATGGACTACGTCGATCTTCATCTTTCCCATGTGGCACAACAGGTGTGGCAGGGCTACTACGGCACCGTCGACGTCGCGGTCGTCGAGGTCGCCGGCATCACCGAGGCCGGGGAGTTGATCCCGTCGGCGTCGATCGGCAACAACAAGACCTGGCTCGACGTCGCGGACAAGATCATCCTCGAGGTCAATTCGTGGGTGCCCGCGGAAATGGAGGGCATGCACGACGTCTATTACGGGACGGCGCTGCCGCCCAACCGCAGACCGATCGAGATCACCCGCGCCGACGATCGCATCGGCCAGACCACCTATCGGGTGGATCCGGCCAAGGTCGTCGCCGTCGTCGAGACCAACGCCAGTGATACCGCCACCTCGGTCACCGCACCTGATGCGATCAGCACCGCGATCGCCGGTCACGTCCTGGACTTCTTCAGCTCCGAGATCCGCGCTGGACGCCTGCCCGCCGACACGCTCCTGCCCCTACAGGTCGGCATCGGCAATGTGGCCAACGCGGTTCTCAGTGGCCTCGACCGCGGCGGCTACCAGGGCCTGAACTGCTATTCCGAGGTGATCCAGGACGGCATGCTCGGCCTCATCAAGGACGGCACCATCGCCCACGCCTCGGCGACCGCGCTGGCGTTGAGCGAGGTAGGCCTCGCGGATCTGAACGCGAATATCGCCTTCTACCGCGATCACATCACGTTGCGTCCGCAGGAGATCAGCAACCACCCGGAGGTCGTGCGCCGGCTCGGGGTGATCGCGATGAACGGCATGCTCGAAGCCGACATCTACGGCAACGTCAACTCGACGCACGTCATGGGCACCAAGATCATGAACGGCATCGGCGGGTCCGGCGATTTCGCCCGCAACGGCTACGTGTCGATGTTCCTGAGTCCGTCAACCGCCCGCGGCGGCGCAATCTCGGCGATCGTCCCGATGGTCCCGCATGTGGACCACACCGAGCACGACACCCAGGTGATCGTCACCGAGCACGGCCTCGCCGATCTGCGCGGGCTGTCGCCGCGGCGGCGCGCCCGCGCGATCATCGACAACTGTGCGCATCCGGAATATCGAGCGATGCTCGACGACTACGTCGCACGTGCGGAGGCTGCGGCAGACGCCGGTCAAACCCCACATCTGCTCGGCGAGTCGTTCGACTTCCACCGCCGCTACCTCGCCACCGGTTCGATGCGCTGACGCCGAGCGAGACATGTGGTGACGGCGTCACCGCGAGGCGGCCGACCCACCGGTGAACACCGGCGTCGCAGTCGTCGGCGACGTCGGCAGGTAGTAGACCTCGACCGCATCGCGCGCCCTCGGCTGGGTTCCGACCGCAAACGAGGAGCGGCCCTCGATGGTGTGCTCAGCGCCGGCGGCGTCGACGAAACGCACCGAGTAGCTGATTCGGACATGGGTGTCCTCGTTTGCGTAGGTACCCTCGGCCGCCACGACCCGACCCGGCGCCCGTTCCCCGGATCGGAACAGAAGCAGTCTGGTCCGCAACCGTCGGCCCCACACCGCGAACAGCACCGCCGTGATGATCAGGCACGGTACGACCGCCAGCGGGTGTATCGATACCGACGACCCGATCCCCAAGCCCAGCGCCATGCAGCCGGTCACCAGCTGCCACCATTGAATCGGGACCACACAGCAGGCCGCGATCGACGTGAGCAGGCCGACTACCGCGACGGCCAGCGTGTCCGGATGAGACATCGTGGCGACGAAGATCGCAACACCTGCCGTCGCGACGACACCAGCGACCAAGGACAACACCAGCGCCTGACGGATTCGCTCGGGTCCTGGTTCCATCTGAACATCCTAGAATCGGACATCCGGATGCGGCCACCGACCGTCCGGGTAGCGACTCACCAGCGTCGGGCGGGGTGCCGGGCCGCGCAGCCGACACACTGTCGGGTGGCGGGGAGCACCTCGAGCCGCTCCGGATCGATCGCCACACCGCAGGTTTCGCACCGGCCGTAGGAACCCTCACCCATCCGAAGCAGCGCTGCGTCGATCTCGTCGAGCCGCACGCGTGAGCGTTCGACCTGCGCGACCAACTGCCCACGTTCGACCGCCAGCGTCGACCCCTCGGGATCGTGTTCGTCGTCGGCCGCCGCGTCGGCGGTGGCGTCGATGACCGCTGCAAGTCGTGCCGTCAGGGCATCGATCAGGCCGACGGTCCGCTCGCGTTCGGCGGTCAGGGCTTCGCCGGACGGATTGGGGGAGACGTCCAGGTCATCGGGGTCCGGGTCCATTGCTCCGTTGTACGCCCGCCAACCGACACCCCCACCGAACCAGGGTCAGGTGCCGCAGAAGGTCTGGAATCCGGAGGTGAAGGACTCGGGTGCCGGGCCTTCGTAGGCCGCCCATTCGGGGCGATGCGCGAAGGGGTGGGTCACCACGTCGACGAGTTCTTCGACGGGGAGGAGATCACCGTCGGTCGCAGCGCGCAGGGCGGCGTCGAGATGATGGTTGCGCGGGATGTAGCGCGGATTGACCCGATCCATCGCCTTCGCCGTCGTCGCACCGTCCCGTCCATGGTCGGCCAGCGCCGTGCGCCACCGGGTGATCCAGGACGCAGCCTGCTCGCGGGGGATCAGTCCGTCGAGTGGCTCGGGGTTGCCGCGCAGGTCATCGGCCAGGGCGCGGAAGGCGCCGGTCCAATCGACGTGGTGGTCGTCCAGGAGCGTGAAGAGGTCGTCGATCAGTACGGCGTCGACGGACGCGTCGTCCAGTCCCAGCTTCGCCGCCATCCCGGCGCGGAAGTGCCGACTGTAGTGGTCGTCGAAGCTGTTCAGGGCGGCCGTGGCGGATGCGATGGCGGCGTCGGGGGTCGGGTCGATGAGCGTCAGCAGGGTTTCGGCGAACCGGGCCAGATTCCATTTGAGGACGGTCGGCTGATTGCCGAAGGCGTATCGGCCGCCATGATCGATCGAACTGAAGACGGCGTTCGGATCGAACGCGTCGATGAAAGCGCACGGACCATAGTCGATGGTCTCGCCGGAGATCGTGGTGTTGTCGGTGTTCATCACACCGTGGACAAAGCCGACGAGCATCCAGCGCGCCACCAGCTCCGCCTGCCGTTCGACGACCGCCGCAAGGAATCGTTGGTACCGATTGCCGTCGCCGTCGGCGGGCAGCCCGGCCAGCTCCGGATAGTGTCGTTCGATGGCGTAGTCGGCAAGTGGCGCAAGCAGATTCGCGTGTCGCGCGGCCAGCTCGAAGGTGCCGACGCGCAGATGACTGGCGGCGACCCGCGCGAGCACCGCGCCCGGTTGGGCGCCCTCCCGCCGAACGTCACGCCCGGTCGCCACCACCGACAGCGACCGCGTGGTGGGGATACCGAGCGCATTCATGGCTTCACTGACCACGTACTCGCGCAGCATCGGTCCGAGGACCGCGAAGCCGTCACCACCGCGGGAGAAGGGCGTCGGACCCGAGCCTTTGAGTTGGATGTCCACCCGATGTCCGCGTGGATCGAGCAGTTCGCCGAGCAGCAACGCGCGGCCATCGCCGAGCATCGGCGCATATCCGCCGAACTGGTGGCCGGAGTATGCGGTCGCGACCGGCTGCGCATCCGCGGGCGACGCCGCACCGGACAGCACCGCCAGACCGTCGTCGGTGCGCAACGCCGACGGATCCAGTCCGAGCGCGACGGCCAGGTCGACGTTCAGGACAACCATCGTCGGCGATGACACCTCCGCGCCCTGCCACGGCACGGTGAGTGGTCCGAGCCGGTCGGCAAAGGTGTTCTCCAGCCCACTGATCGCGGTGCTGGTGCGGATGGGGGAGTCGGGGGCGGCCACAAGTCCAGGGTAGCCACGGTCGGCACCAGGAATGTCTACCGCGGCGCCCGGCATAGCAAGATGGCCGGGTGACAGTTCGCCCACGTGCCTCGCGCCACACCCTCTTCCCGTTGTACGCCGCCGGTTTTGTCACCGCGTTCGGTGCGCACAGCATCGCCGCCAGCCTGGGCGGACTCACCGGCTCGGTCGGCTCCCAGCTCCTCGCGCTGGGTCTGTTGCTGGCGCTGTACGACGGCGCCGAGGTGTTACTGAAGCCGGTGTTCGGCACCCTCGCCGACCGGATCGGTCCACGGCCGGTACTGCTCGGCGGTCTGATCGGCTTCGCGATCGCGTCGGGCGCGTTTGTGCTCGCCGACAATCCGGGATGGCTCGGGCTGGCGCGATTCGCCCAGGGTGCCGCGGCCGCCGCGTTCTCGCCGGCCGCGAGTGCGATGGTGTCGCGCCTGACCCCCGACGATGCGCAGGGCCGGGCGTTCGGCAGCTACGGTGCGTGGAAGGGCTTGGGATACACGCTGGGACCGCTCCTGGGCGGGGCGCTGATCTGGGTGTCGGGGTACAACCTGTTGTTCGCGGTGCTCGGCGGGCTGGCCGCGGCGGTCGCCGCCTGGGCCGCAGTCGTCGTGCCCACGCTGGCGCCGCTGCCACGCACGCGGCAGACCGTCGTCGACCTGATGCGTCGCCTCGGATCGCGGTCATTCTTGGTCCCGACCGCCGCACTCGCCGGGTCGACCGGTGTGCTCGCCGTCGGGGTCGGGTTCATCCCGGTGGCGGGCTCCGACCACGGGCTGGGACCGCTGGTCACCGGTGCCATCGTGTCGCTCCTGGCGTTGACCGCATCGTTGGTGCAGCCGCGGGCCGGGCGTGCCAGGGATGTCGGGAAGATCTCCGATGCCACCGGCATCGCCCTCGGATTGGGTATTTCGGCAATCGGATTGGTGACCGTCGCCATCCCAGGACCGGCCGGCATCGTGATTGCCGCCGCGCTGATCGGTATCGGCGTCGGGTTGGTCACCCCGTTGGGCTTCGCGCACCTCGCCCAGCATTCGCCGAAGGAACGCCTCGGCCAGACCATGGGTTCGGCCGAGATCGGACGCGAGCTCGGCGACGCCGGGGGACCGCTGCTCGTCGGTGCGATCGCTGGCGCCGCCGGCCTGTCGCTGGGACTCGTCGGCCTGGCTGTGATCCTCGGAGTCGTCGCGCTGGTCGCTGTGGTGCAGCTCGGGAATGCCGATGAGGCCGACCCGATATGCACTACCGAACGGTGACCGCGGCTGCGGCCGTCCGCACCGTCACCCGAGGGCGAGGTCGCCGGATGATTTGCAGCTACTCAGCTCCAGCCGGGAAGGTTACACGCCCGGATGGTGGCGAAACCACCGCCGTCGTCGACGATGAGGACATGCCTGTCGTCGTCGACGGTGAAGACGGTTACGCCCTCGGGCTTCATCGACCCCGCGAACTTGACCGGCAGGGTCGTCGTCTCGGTATTCGTCCCGTCCCAGGTGCACAACTCGAATGGCACACCCTGGTGCCCACCGACGGAACGACCGAGCAGCAGTAGAAATTGCTGGCACCCGGGATCGTAGGTGAGGTCGCGAATCCCCTTGGTAGGGGACGTAGAACTGCAAACCAGGAGCGTCGGACCGGCGGTCAGTGCTGCCCGTGTCCAGGGCGCGGACGCATCCAGACCCACCCGAAGCACCATCGCATGTGGCGGGGCCGTCGGCGAGCGGAGCCCGAAGAGCAGTTCTCCGCGTGACGGATCCCAGGCCACTCCCTCGATGTTGAGCCCGCCGTCGTCTGGGGTGCGACCGGCGGCCTTGCGTAACGCCGGATAATGCTCGAGAAGCCAACCACGAAAGTCCGGAATCGATTCCGCGTGTAGGTGACCGTCAGGGGAGTAGATGATCCGAACCAATCCACCCGGCGGATCCACCCCCTTGCGTCGGGCGCCCAACGACGACGCGGCGATGAGATAACGCGTGCCGGCATAGTCGACGAGCGTCAGTCCCTCTGGGTCGGTCAGGTCGCCATGAGCGACCCCCGACAACGGCCGCGTAAGAAGCGGCCCGACCTGGGCGCCGTCGGCGTCGAGCGCAAGTTCCAGAAGTGCCGAGCCGTCACGATTGTCGACGAAAGCACAACGGCCACCGCCGAGATCGACCACACCGGAAGCGTTGCGCGCTTGGGCAGCCGCGGGCCGGAATGGAGTCGTCGACACCTTGAGACGTTTCGCCACCGGTACCTCCTCCGGGCCGGCGGCCCGCCCTCTCAAGCTTAGAGCCAGTCGTCGAGCACAGCGAAGTACATCCGTGCGGGAGGACGGCAACGCGGCCACCGTCAACTACACGAAAGCCCGCCCGACACAGTTCAACACTAACAACCGGGACGCATCCGTCCACTCCACCAAGCGGTCTCGGCCTCGCCGGCGTCGCCCCGGAGCACGTCATCTCGATGCTGTCCGTCGATGATGTGGAAGGCGATCGACTGTCGTTGGCTGACAACCATCAGCGGCCACCACAGTGCGCGCACATAGGCCACGGCCCGCTCGTGCCCGTCCCAGTCGTAGACGCCACGGTAGATGTTGTGTTCGTCGTTGGTCATCCACAGCTTGGTCACGAATCCGTCAAAACCTGCGAACAGTGGTGTGTTGGCCAGGCTCTCCGCGCGAAACAGCCAATGGGCCAGACGGTTTCCCCGCACCCACCGAAGACGGAAGCAGACAACCAAAGTCACCGGTTCGGTTGCTCCGCTGACATCCCGCGTCGTCTCCCGGTACACCGTCGTATGTGTCCCGTCGGCGAAGTCCACTATCCGCCCGACATTGTCGCGGGGCTGATGGAGGCGTCGGGTGCAGATCAGGCGAACCGTGGTCACGAAACAACGACCGATCACACCCATCGCCACAGTCCAGGAGGCAGGTGTCGGAGCAGCCATCGCGCTCTCCTCTCGCCACCCGATGACACCAGTCTGGTCCGACCCGCATGTGATAGCCAGGGCATTAGGTCACGGCTTGGCCGGCGTTCGGCTCCGGCCGGGTTCGCTACGATCATCGACGAAGCCGTCAGCGACACAACCGTGACCGCGGGCGCCGGCAGTTCGGGCAGAGAGGGTACATATGGCGAGGTCGGCCGAACCGGGCCGGACAGCATTGCTCGACGCCGGCCTCGCACTCGCCGACCGCGGCGGGATGCGCGAGCTGTCGGTGAATGCCGTCGTCGCCCAGGCCGGCATGGCCAAAGGCAGCTTCTACCAGCACTTTCCAAGCCGTCGCGACTTTGTCGTGGCACTGCATCGCCGCTACCACGACGACATCACCGCGCAGCTATTGGCGGTCGTCGGCGATATGCCCATTGGTGCCGAGCGGTTGCGCCTCGGGGTGGAGACCTTTCTCGATGTGTGCCGAACCACCCGGGGGACCAAAGCGTTTCTCGCCCAGGCACGCACCGACGCCGATCTGCTGGACGAGGTTCAGGCCAGAAATGCGGCCATCAGCGCTCTCGTCACGGCGGACCTGGTCGCCGTCGGCGCCGATCACCCAACGGCCACGGCGCATCTGCTGGTCGCAATGGTCGCCGACATCAGTCTCCAGGAGCTCTACGACGGCATGGTCCGGACCGACCTGCGAACCGCGCTGTACACGCTGCTCGGGTTGCCGGACTCGACGACGTAACCGACGGCAGGTCTTGCGCTTGCCACCGCCGCATGTCATCGTATGACCGACTGGTCGGTCATTGGAGATGGGGTTTCCGTGAAATCACGCTGGACCTGGGCAATCGCCGCCGTTCTCGTCGCCCTGACATCGGCACCAGCGGTATCCGCTACCGCGACACCCAGCCATGCGGTGCCACACAGCTACCTCGTCGGCCTGCGGGAGCAGGCGCTGCATCCGGGGCAAACACCCCCGGGCGCCAACGACTGGAAGTGCCGGCCCACCGCCGCACATCCCGAACCGGTGATCCTGCTGCACGGGTTCGTGTCCACGAGCACCCTGACCTGGCAGACGGTAGCCCCGCTGCTCGCCAACCAGCGCTACTGCGTTTACACACTCGACTACGGCGTGGTGGCCGGGGTCGGGGGTTTGGCGCCGATCGAAGTCAGCGCGACGCAGCTCGCGCAGTTCGTTCGTCGGGTGCTCGTGGCAACCGGCGCCCATCAGGTCGACATCGTGGGACATTCCGAAGGCGCGACAATGCCGTTCTACTACCTCAAGCACACGCCAGGCGCCGCGTCGACGATCCGTCGTTACGTATCGCTCGCCGCACTCAACCGGGGAACCACCCAAGCCGGGTTCGCACCATTGATCCGAGCCGCACTGGCGGTACCTGCCATCGGGCGGCTCGCCGACCGCGACTGTGGCCCATGCCATCAGCTCCTGGCCGGGTCCAGCTTTCTGCGCAATCTCAATATCCACGGATCAAACTACCCGGCAATAGATTTCACCAACATCGTCACACGATTCGACCAGATCGCGACGCCATACACGACCGGACTCCTGGACGGGCGCAACGTCGAGAACATCGTCGTTCAGCAACAATGCGCCGACGACTACACCGACCACCTCGAACTGCCGTCCGACCCGATCACGGCACGATTGGTGCTCAACGCGCTCGACCCCAGTCATCCCAAGAGTCCGACATGCAGGCCCGTCGCGCCAATCGTCGGTCCGGTGACAAGTCGATAGCGCCAGTCGCCTGACGCTCGGCCTATGCGTGGACCGACCCACCGCAGTTCGCACGGATGTGCGAATATTGGTGGCGTGAGCGCACGAAAGAGCACCGGATTGACCCCCGACGACCTCGAATCGCTGAGGGCGGGACTCGCCGCAGGCAAGCGGGTCACCGTCTATCTGCGCGAGCCCATGCCGTCGTTAGATCTCGACGCCGGTACGTCTGCCCGCGTGGTTTCTGTCGACGGATCCACGGTGACTGTCAGCCCGAAGGGCATCGATGACGAACTCCCGTTCGAGGCCGACGAACTCCAGAAGTCCCGACCGTCCACGACCACGCCGTCGGCCCCACGCACACCCAAGGCTCAGCCGACTGCGTCGCCCACCACTCCGAGACCCGCCGCGCCGAAACCCGCACCACCACAAGCATCGTCGAAGCCTGCGGTCACTCGGGAGCCGTCGCCGCCCGCGAGGCCGGAAGAACCGAAATCCGCACCGGCACCTGCCAGAACGCCGCGACGCGCCAAATCCGCCCCGGCTGCGGTGAGTGTGACGATCACGTCGACGGGGGAGACCTCGTGGACGGTGTCGGTGGCCCATGGCACCAAGAAGCACGGCAAGCCAACCGAGGTCACCGCAGACCGGGTCGAGCGAGCCATCCGCGAACTCGGCGACGATACCGCGATCACCGCCGTCGACGTCGCCATCAGCTCCGCGCGCGCCGCCGCACAGAAGCGCATCGAGGAGCTGAGCGTCGAACTCGAAGCAGCGCGCGCGGCGCTGGCTCGGCTGGACGGGCAGGCCGATTGACCCATGGGAACTTCTATCTCACAACTGGTTACGGCCGAGAGACGCCACTCTGAACACCCGCTTGGGCAATGCCATTGCACTCACGTCACAGACAGGGTGTGGCGCACCGCTTTTCGTCACACGTGACGATTTGATTGTTGAAACCATCTCCGATCAAGGATGATTCGAACGACGGCTTGGGGTCGCACAGTCAGTTAGGTGCGATAAATGTGGGCACGGGGATCGATTCTGACGACAACGATGGTGTGGTTGGGATCATCGCTGCGGAGCAGGATGCGGTTGCCGCCACGTCGCGCTGTGGAGGCCACTGAGATCGTCACGCAGCGGCTTACTGAGTCGGTGTGCATATATTAGGCCAAGCAATCAGCCGATAAGATACATTATGTCAAGTGGACCACTGCATATCGCATACGTAGCAACAGAACTCAATGCGCCCCACCACCCCAACCTACGCACGCCACTGCGCATTGAAGTCACCGCGCAAGTCCCAGAAACGCCATCAAGGAGCGTTCGACTTCAACGAGCTGTTCGGATGTCAGACGGCCGACACGCGTCTGAACATTCGACCGTCGTACCGCGGTTAGCTTGTCAACCATCACGTCACTATCCCGCTCGAGGCCCGAGATCGAATCGCGATCACCCGGGATACGAATACGCAACAGGGACCTATTGGCCATACGTGTATCGAAGGTTGGCGTTGACCAGGGTGCCGATCCGTTGGCACATGTGGCGTTGCAGGTGCCCATCCGGATGGGGTTTGTCGACAACCAGCGTCCAACGCACCCGCGTACCACCCGCGGCGGGTTTCAGGTCGAAGACGATCTGAACATCTGGTCGATCCACCCACAACGACGACCAGACCACGCGCGAGGGGTCGTCGGACTGGAGAACCGTCGGGGCGATCTCGTCGTCATACAGGTCAAGCCAAGGACGGGACGGTTGCCGAGTCGGCTCCACGAGGTCAGCGAAGACCACAGACGGCGGCGCCGGTTGATCACGC
>NZ_JASXSH010000030.1 GCF_030315745.1 Gordonia heveisoli
AGACGATGGAGCCGGCCCGGATGGTCTGTTCCGCTACAAATGGCGCGGCGAAGATCCGCAACATTTTCAGAATCGTGCGCTGAGGCTGGCGATGGAGCGGGGCCAGCCACTCATTTGGTTTGTTGGTGTTGGGCCAGGGCTATACTTGCCGGTCTTTCCTCTCTATGTCGTAGATGAGGAACCTCATCGCATGCAGTTCGTCCTCGCGCCCGATGGCGTCAGACAGATCGTCGGCAATGGCTCCCCGATCGAGGAGCATCTTCGACGGTATGTTGCGCGGGAAGTGAAGCAGCGCCTCCACCAGCCGGTTTTCCGTGCCACGGTGATGCGGGCATACGAAAAGTCTTGTGCCATCTGCTCCCTTCGGCATCCTGAGCTACTCGACGCCGCACATATACTGCCGGATTCCGACGAACGGGGTATTCCGTCGGTCCGTAATGGTCTCGCGCTCTGTAAGATTCACCATTCCGCATTCGATCAACGGATTCTTGGGATCCGGCCGGATTCCTACACGGTGGAAATTCGTCCAGACATACTAGAAGAGGTCGATGGGCCGATGCTTCGTTATGGATTACAGGAGCGCCATGGTGAACAGCTGATGATCTTGCCTCGCGCGAGGGCTGAGCGGCCGGACCCGGATCTCTTGGCGATCAGTTATGAGCAATTCCAAGCGTTCGGTGGTGCCGCTTAGCGTTCGCTGGTGCCTTCGATCCTGGCATTGGTGACAACTGCTAGCCGACGATCGCGATCGCGGATTCGGTAGACAGGCATTCATCCCGATCACCCCACCACCCCCAAACTCCCCGCTCCCAGTCCTTCCCGGACGACCAGGGCAACGGATTGCTGGATGTACTCGTTGGTTGGCGTCGGGACTCCGTGGAGGCGGCCGAGGAGAACGATTTCGCCGGTGAGGTAGTCGATCTCGACGTCGCCGACGCCGCGGTGCACGCTTTGCCACGTCGAAGTCCCGAAGCTGTCGCGGTCGGTGCGGCGCACGATGTGGTCGGCGCGTCTGGCCTTGTCCTGGGCGGCGGTGACTGCGCGGATGCCCGCGGCGGCGAGGACGGCCTCACCTTCGGTGCGGGCGCGGTTGATGAGGTCGTCGTGGTGGGGGTCGTCCGGGCGGAACACGGCATCGACGCCGTTGCCCAGGTTCGTGATGAGTTTGCGGTACTTCCAGGCGGCGATGTCGTCGCGCACCTCCGACGCGAAGGACGCGGCGCGCAGCGCGGCGGAGATGGCGACAGTGGTCGAGTCGATACCGTCGGGGAACCGGCCGATGTCGAGGATGCCTGGAGCGGCAACGGATCCCTGGACCACGACGCCCGGCTCGAGGTGCAGCGCGGGCAGCATGACGGTGATCGAGTGGACTTGCGGGAACAGACGCAGAATCGCCGGTTCGTTCGCGACGCCGTTCTGTGCCGACACGATCGGCGTCGTCATCGGGGCGTGCGCCCGAAGATCGGCGAGCGCGGCATCCGTCTGTTGAGATTTCACCGCGAGCACGACGACGGTGTCGTCGGACCATTCGACCTCGCCTGCGTGGGCGGCGGCCGGGATCGGGTATGCCCGACGACCGTCCGCGGTGTCCAGGGTCAGGCCATGATCACGGATGGCCTGCAGGTGGGCGCCGCGTGCGACGACGGTCGTCGGGATACCTGAGCGGAAGAGATGCGCGGCGATGACACCACCGATCGCGCCGGCGCCATAAACGACGAACTTCATGGCCCCAGGCTAGGCGCCATCGACAACCACACCGGGTCTCTCGATCAGGCCGCGCGCAACGCGATGGTTGCTATGCGACCTTGGTCGTAGCGTCGACGGTGCGCAACGCCACCATGACGGTGCCGGTGACCGTGACATGGCGGGGCAGTTCGGCGCGCAGGGTGCGGCGGTGTCGGGCCTGATCGACGACGGTGATGTCGATCATCCGGCCGTCGGTCTGCTCATTGCCGGGAAACGCGAGGTCGGTGATGGCGGTGCGCAACGGGAGTGTGGCGTCGATGTGCAGGATGGCGTGCCCGGCGGCGAAGTGCGTTCCCGCGAGCCGCGTGACCAGCACGGGGTAGCGGGTAGCGTCCGCGGCTGCCGTCTGGGCGACGGGCTCGCCGTGTTCATCGAGGTAGAAGGCCACCTTGCGCCGGCAACTCTCCGCGCGCATGGACAGCTCGCCGACATGAATATCGGCGTCGACCGTCCGCATCGGGACCGGCCACATCTCGGGATCGAAAGACTTGTTCATCGTTGCCTCCTCCACCTTGGATGACGTTCTTCACCATGGCACGTATCCGGTGTACGCGCGCGGTGGGCACGCGGGGAGAATCGTGATGAAACGAACTCGTCATCGCCGGTGACCCGGGTGTCACAGTGCGCGCCGTGACGATGGTGTGTCATCTGGCCGTCACCGACGGTTTGCCGCGCCGTGGAATTGGTACGCAAACCTAACGGGATGTCCTCCGAATCCAGGTCTTTCACCCCATCCCGACGAACTGTTCTGCGTAGCGCCGCGATCGGTGCGCTGCTGGTCCCGGCCGGTGCGGCGGTCGCCGCCTGCGGGTCGTCGACACCATCGCTCAACCGTGAACGCCCGACGTTGACCCACGGCGTCGCCACCGGCGACATCTCCGCCACCGGGGCGCTGGTCTGGGCGCGGTCGGACCGCCCGGCGACGATGGTCGTCGAGACTGCCGCCACCGAATCCTTCGCCAACGCGCGCACCCATCGCGGCCCGCAGCTGACGCCGGCATCCGACGGCACCGGTCGGCTCCGTCTGGCCGGACTCGAACCCGGTCAAACCGTCCACTATCGGGTGACGATGGAAGGCGAGGACGGTGCGCGCAGTGCGCCGCACACCGGAACATTCACCACCGCACCGGTGTCTGCCAAGGACATCCGGTTCCTCTGGTCCGGAGATGTCGCCGGACAGGGCTGGGGCATCAATCCCGACATCGGCGGCATGCCGATCTTCGGTGCGATGGCCGACCGTCACCCGGACTTCTTCATCCATTCGGGCGACGCGATCTACGCCGACGGACCGATCGAGGCCACCCAGAAGCAGAACAACGGCCAGATCTACCACAGCGTGACCATCCCGGCGAAAAGTCAAGTGGCGCAGACGGTTGATCAGTTCCGGGGCAACTACGCCTACAACCTCACCGACGACAACTACCGGCGGTTCGCGGCGTCGGTGCCGCAGCTGATCCAGTGGGACGACCACGAGGTGATCAACAATTGGTTCCCGGGTGAGGACCTGACCGGCCAGAAACGCAAGGGCTACACCGAGATGAGCGCCGACGTTCTGGCCCGCAACGCACGGCAGGCCTGGTCGGAATGGCAGCCGATCGAACTAGGGTCGTCGAACCGGGTGTACCGCAAGGTGTCCTACGGTCCGCAGCTCGACGTCTTCATCCTCGACATGCGCTCATACAAGAATCCCAACCCCGATGCCTGGTCGCGGACCGACGCCGTCGGGCTGCTCGGTGAAGAGCAAACCCGGTGGCTCATCGACGGTCTCAACCGGTCGTCGGCGACCTGGAAGGTGATCGCCAACGACCTGCCGCTCAGCATCGTCGTCCCCGACAAGAACACCAACCCGCCCGCCGGGCCTGCGTCGATGGAAGCGGTCGGCCAGGGCGACAACGCGGCGCCGCTCGGTCGCGAGATCGTCTTCGCGCGCATCTTGTCCGCGATCAAGAATGTGCGCAACGTCGTCTTCCTCACGGCTGATGTGCATTACACCGCCGCGATCTCGTATCAGCCCGATCGGGCGGGCTTCAAGGACTTCGCACCGTTCTGGGAATTCGTGTCCGGACCGCTGCATGCCGGCGCGTTCCCGCAGAGCCCGCTGGACGGAACCTTCGGTGCCAAGTACGAATTCGTCCACGCGCCCACCGAGGAGAATGTGTCGCCTGCCGAGGGATTCCAGCACTTCGGTGAGGTCACGATCGCCAAGGACACCGCGGTGCTGACGGTCAACCTTCGCGATGCGGCCGGTCGTTCGCTGTACACCAAATCCCTCGAACCCCAACGCTGACAGGCCGACCCGCAGAACCACCACAAAAGGACAGAACCACCGGGCGAAACCCGGTGGTTCTGTCCATAAGTGGTGGTTTTGCGGGGTCAGTGGATCGGTGACGGTACCCGCATCCCGCGCTGCTGGAGGACGGCGCGCAGTCGGGTCGGATAGTCGGTGATGATTCCGTCCGCCCCGGCGTCGATCTGCGCGTTCATCGTGGCCGGGTCGTTGATCGTCCACGGGATGACTTTCAGTCCCAGACGATGCGCCCGTGAGATGAACCGGCGGTCGGCGATCAGCGCGAAACCGGGGTCGCCGACCTTCTGCCCGTACGGATTCGAATACCCGGGCGACACGATGCTCGCTACCTGACGCGCGCCGTTGATGACGTCGCCGTGCACCGCCGCATACGACACCGGACCGAGCCAGCGGGAGTTCGACGTCCATGTCGTCTCATCCCACAGCGCCACGCGTGGCAGGTCGGGGGCGACGCGGGCGGCGATGGCGAGGGTCCGCCAGTCGAAGCTCTGGATGGTGGCGCGAATGGGGGCGCCCTGCGCGACGGACGCGGCCCGGACGGCCGCCACGATCACCGCGACATACTCCTCGGGTGACGCGGACTGATGCCGCTTCTCGGCCTCGATCTTGGTCTCGATGTTGTAGCCGATATGTGTGGCACCGCGCGAGCGGGTCAGCGCGAAGAGGTCGGGAAGGCGCGCGATTCGGTTCCCGACAACGGGTTTCGCGGTCGGGTAGGAAGCGAGGACTCGGTCGCAGCGCAACGTCGCGATCTGTGCGTAGGTGAGGTCGTGCACGACCTTGCCGACATAGGGGTACTGCCGGTCCCCGGGCGTCGCGGGCCGGGTGTCGCGGCACTTGTCGGCCTGGATCGTCGGGTCGTGCCAGATGATCGGCTGCAGGTCCCGCGTGAGCACGACGTCGAGTTCGAGCGTGCTGACCCCCAATCGCAACGACGATGCGAACGCGGTCAAGGATTCTTCGGTGTGTTCACCACGGCCCCCGCGATGCGATTGAAGATCGAAGCTGTCGCTGGGGCGGTGCGGCGAAGCCTCGCCGGTGGCGGGGACGACGAGTATCGCGGCGGCGGTGACGAGCATCGCCGCGATGACGGATCGTCTGATCAGTTGAGGAAGACGCATGGAATCGAACGTAAAACAGGCTGTGTGACAGAACAATTGACCTTCGGTGTGGTCACGGTCTGTTCACGAGCTGTTCGACGCCTGGACGCGCCATCGCACCTGCGGTTGGCTCCCGCTGGATCAGGCCGCGTGCGGGGGCGACGTGACGCGGGCGGCGAGACGACGGCCCGCGCCGTCGCGAATCGGGAAGTCGCTCACCTTGAGTCGGCCGAGGACCGGCAGACCGAGCGTGCGGCGTAGTCGAAAGTCCCAGACGTATGCCTTGTAGAGCAACACCAAGAGCCATGGATTGAGGACCCGATCGATGGTCCGGAATCGGTCGATCGCTCGGTCGAAGCGACGCTGATCCGCGTCAGTCCACGACCATCCCATCAACTCGCGGAACTCCGGTGGCAGGGTCCCTCGGGTCATGAAGCGGAACTGTTTGCCCAGCAACAGACCAGCCGGACGTCCGAGTGGGCCCCAGGCCTCGGCGACGAAGCTGACATCGGCCAAGGTCTCGAAGTCGTGTTTGACCTCGGGTGCGATGGACAACGCCGGAATCATCGAATCCCAGTAACTCTGGAACTCGGCCCACGTCGTCGGCCACGCGCCGGCGCGAACCTGCACGCCGGTCGCCAGCGGGGCCGCCGAGCGGACGAGGCTGTCGAGCGCATCCTCGGGAAGGGGGCCGTACAGGATCGTGTACTGATCGAGGTAGTAGCGGAACAGGCAGGCGGCCACCCACTTCTGCAGTTCCGGGCTGTTGCCGCTGTAGCGCACCGGGCTGTCTGCGGTGGAGACCACCGCGCGGTGCACCCGCTGGATTTCGCTGCGCATCAGATCGCGGTCGTGGTCGGTGCCGACCAGGGCGAGTGCCAGGAACTGGGTAGTGGTGCGGGTCCGCTTGATGGGATAGCGGCGGGGGCTGCCGGACACCACGCGACTCTCGTTGACGCCATGTCCGACGCCGGGCAGCGACAACTGCATGATGATGTTCGCGACGTTGTTGACCGCGCCGATGTTGGTCAGCAGGTCGGTGAGCTCCGTCGGCGTCTGTCGCGTGCGTTGCCAACGGTGCCTGCGGAACTGCGTGGCCATCGGATACCCCATTTCTGACTACGTACGTAGTCAGAACCGAAGCTACGCCGAGCCCAGATGTGCGTCAAGAGGTACTCAGATGAGGAAGGTCGCGGCAGATTCGGTGAGGTCGAGCAGCGGCTGGGGAAAGATGCCCAGCGCTATGGTCACCAAGGTGCAGACCGCGATACCGATCGTGGTGAACGGGCTCGGCCGCACCACATGCGGCGCGTCCAGCGGGACGTCACGGAAGAACATCGCCACGATGATCCGGATGTAGAAGTATGCGGCGATCGCGCTGCTGAGCACGCCGATGACCACCAACACGCCGCCACCGGTGGCGCCGACCGCGGCGAAGACGTCGAACTTGGCGATGAAACCACTGGTCAGCGGGATACCGGCGAAGGCGAGTAGGAACATCGAGAACATCGCCCCGACCAGCGGATAGCGGCGTCCCAGACCGGCCCACTGGGACAGGTCGGTGGCCTCGCGCCCAGACAGGTGCGGGCTGCGGACCGCGGGGGTGCGCAGTGTGTCCGAACCGGCGCCGAGCTTGGCCCGGACCGACGTCGGGTTCTCCGCGGCGGTGCGGTCGGACTCGCGGACGACGGCCGTGATCGCGAAAGCGCCGAGGGTCGAGAATCCGTAAGCGGTGAGGTAGAAGAGGGTCGCGCCGAGGCCAGCGTCGTCGAACGCGATCACACCGAGGAGCAGGAAGCCGCTGTGGGTAATCGCCGAGTATGCGAGCATGCGTTTGACGTCGGTCTGGGTCACCGCCATCACCGCACCGATGAGCATGGTGGCGATCGCGACGACCCACAGCACCGGCGACCAGTCGTCGTGCAGATTGCCGAACCCGACGTAGAAGACCCGCAGCAGTGCGCCGAAGGCGGCGATCTTGGTGGCTGCGGCCATGAATGCGGTGACCGGGGTCGGCGCACCCTGATACACGTCGGGAATCCACGAGTGGAATGGCACCGCACCGACTTTGAAGAGCAGGCCGACGGCGATCATGCCCAGTCCGATGAGGGCGAAGGTGGTGTCCTGTCCGGCGGCGGTCGAGGTGGTCAGCGCGGCGTCGATCTTCGACAGGTTCAGGCTTCCGGTCGCGCCGTAGGCGAACGCTGCGCCGAAGAGGAAGAAGGCCGACGAGAAGGCGCCCAGCAGAAAGTATTTGAGCGAGGCTTCCTGAGATAGCAGCCGCCGACGGCGCGCCAGCCCGCACAGCAGATAGAGCGGGAGGGAGAACACCTCGAGTGCGATGAACATGGTCAGCAGATCCCCGCACGCCGGGAACAGCATCATGCCCCCGACCGCGAGCATCGTGAGCGGGTAGACCTCGGTCGTCACGGCGCCGGCTCGGGTCGCGACGAACTCTGCCTCGGTGTTGGGGACAGCGGCACCCGAGGGGGTGAACATATCGGCCCTCGTGCCACCGTGGTTGGTGTCACCGTTGTTTGTGATCCCGCTGTTTGTGGCCCCGCTGTTGGTTACCCCGGTGCCGGCGCTGGAGTCCGCGCCGACCAACGCGGCGACCGGGCTGACCACGCGTTCGAGCCGGCGTTCGGCCATGAACGCGACACCGACGATCGAGACGAGCAGGATCAGGCCCTGCAGGTAGAGCGTGGGCCGATCGATCACCACCGCCCCCGACATGGCGAACTGGCCCTGCCCGGCGGTCGCAGTCGAATCGCGGGTTGTGCTGATGGCCAACGGGATCAGTGCGATGAAGGCCGCGACCAGCCCGGCCAGCGACAGCACGACCTGGATCCGGTAGCGCACCCGGCGGGCCGCGAAGGCTTCGACCAGTACGGCGACCACGGCCACGCCGAAGATGATCAGCATCGGCGACAATGCCACGTATTCGATGCTTGGAGTGGCGATCTCGGCGAGGTTGGACGTGGTCATCGGGGGCCTCCCGGTCCGCTCGGATCGGCGACGGTTGGTTCGGGATCGGTGACGCCTACCGTGGTCAGAGTGTGCTGCACGGCGGGATCGACGACGTCGAGCAGCGGCTTAGGGTAGACGCCCAGGCCGATCAGCAAGGCCAGGAGCGGGACCACGACAACCAGCTCACGACCGGCCAGATCGCGTATCGGCGGATGGCTACCGGTGTCGGGTCTCGGTGGACCGCCCATCATCCGCTGGTAGGTCCACAGGATGTAGATCGCCGACAGTACGAGTGCTGCCGAAGCGATGACCGCGGCCACCGGGTATCGGGTGAAAGTGCCGATGAGCACCAGGAATTCGCTGATGAACGGGGCGAGTCCGGGTAGCGACAGGGTGGCCAGACCCGCGATCAGGAAGGTTCCGGCCAGCAGGGGAGCGATCTTCTGCACCCCGCCGTAGTCGGCGATGAGGCGGCTGCCGCGCTGGGAAACCAGGAAGCCGGCCACGAGAAACAGGGCAGCCGTCGACAGTCCGTGGTTGACCATATACAGGGTCGACCCGGCCTGGCCCTGGCTGGTCAGCGCGAAGATGCCCAGGATGATGAAACCGAAGTGCGAGATCGAGGTGTAGGCGATCAGTCTCATCACGTCGGTCTGGCCGATGGCGAGGACCGCACCGTAGATGATGCCGACGACGGCCAGCGCACAGATCACCGGCGCGAAGTATTGGGCGGCGTCGGGGAACAGTTGCAGGCAGAACCGCAGCATCGCGAATGTCCCGACCTTGTCCACCACGGCCATCATCAGCACTGCGCTCGCCGGGGTGGCCGCGACGGCCGAATCGGGTAGCCAGGAATGGAACGGCCACAGCGGCGCCTTCACCGCGAAGGCGAACATGAAACCGAGGAAGAGCATCTTGGCCAGACCGGTGCCGTCGTCGATTGTCCCGGCCGCGACCGCGTCGACGATCTCGCGTAGCGAGAAGCTCCCGCTGCCCTCGTCGCCGAGATTCTCCCGGGCCGTCACCACATAGAGGCCGATGACTGCGGCCAGCATGATGAGGCCACCGAACAGGTTGTACAACAGGAACTTCACCGCGGCGGCCGAGCGTCGGGGGCCGGTGCCGAAACCGCCGATGAGGAAATACATCGGGATCAGCATCGCCTCGAAGAATATGTAGAACAGCAGGATGTCGAGGGAGACGAAACTCATCAGCACCATCGCCTCGACGGCCAGGGTCAGCGCCACATAGGTGTGTGGCCCCTTCTGCCGCCGCCCGCCCGCCGCGTCCAGCGAACCACCGTCGCCGTCCGCGTCCCGCCAGCCGGCCACGAGCAGCAGCGGCAGCAGGGCTGCGGTGAGGAGGACCAGGACCAGGCCGATGCCGTCGAGGCCCAAGGCGTAGCGGGTGCCGAAAGCTGGTATCCAGCTGTGGTCTTCGACGAACTGATAGCGGGCACCGGAGGTGTCGAAACCGACCGCCAGTCCGATCGCCACCGCCAGCGTGACCAGCGACGCCCCGACCGCAACCGCCTTCGCGACGCCCGGCCGACTGCTCGGCACCACTAGTGCGGCAACGGCTCCCAGCGCGGGCGCAACCCACAGGATGGTCAACCAGGGCATGTTCACAGCAGATTCACCACCATCACCAGTCCAGTCACCAGGGCCGCCCCGGCGAACATCGACAACGCATACGACCGCACCTGACCGTTCTGCCACCGGCGAATCCGGCTCGACGACGCGGTCACCAGATCGCCGACACCGGTGGTGATGCCGTCGACCCCGTCGTTCTCGACCGCGACCAGCCCGGCGGTGACCCGTTGTCCGGGTCGCATCAGCACACGCTCGTTGAACGCGTCGCCGTAGAGGTCGCGGCGTGCCGCGACGGTGAGCGCCGACACGTCGTCGGGGGCGACCACAGCGACGGGCCGGGCCGCGTACTGCCGCCAGGCGATCGCGACGCCGACGGCGACGACGGCGAGAATGATGAGCGTCATCGCCCAGGCCGGCACGGTGTGGGCGGCCTCGTGTTCGCCGACCACCGGTGCGAGCCAGTCCTGCAGTGTGCCGCCGACGGCGAGCAACGCACCCGATACCACCGACCCGACGGCGATCAGGATCATCGGCCAGGTCATGACACCTGGCGACTCGTGCGGGTGGGGGCGGTCCGGGCCGTCGTGCCACCGGGATTCGCCGAAGAAGGTCAAGATCATCACACGCGTCATGTAGAACGCGGTGATCCCGGCACCGAGCAGGGCGGCACCACCGAGGAGCAGACCCTTCGCGCCGCCCTCACCGAAGGCCGCCTCGATGATCGGATCCTTCGAATAGAAGCCGGCGAAGGGTGGCACCCCGATGATGGCGAGGTAGCCGACGCCGAAGGTGGCGAAGGTGATCGGCATGACCGTACGAAGTCCGCCGAAGCGTCGCATATCGGTTTCGTCGTTCATGCCGTGCATGACCGACCCGGCCCCGAGGAACAGGCCGGCCTTGAAGAAGCCATGGGTCAGTAGGTGCATGATCGCGAAGGCGTAGCCGGCGGGGCCGAGCCCGGCGGCCAGCACCATGTAGCCGATCTGACTCATGGTCGACGCGGCGAGCGCCTTCTTGATGTCGTCCTTCGCACAGCCGACGATCGCGCCGAACAGCAGGGTGACCGCGCCGACCACCACAACCCCGATCTGGGCATTCGGTGCGAGATCGAAGATCGGACCGGACCGCACGATCAGGTAGACCCCGGCGGTCACCATCGTCGCGGCGTGGATGAGCGCCGACACCGGCGTCGGACCCTCCATCGCGTCACCCAGCCAGGACTGCAGCGGCACCTGTGCCGACTTGCCGCAGGCGGCCAGCAGCAACATGAATCCCAGTGCGGTCAGGGTGGCTTCCGACGCCTGCCCGGCGCCACCGAAGACGGCGGTGAACGACACTTGACCGAAGGTGGCGAACATGATCATCAGCGCGATGGCCAGGCCGATGTCGCCGACACGGTTGACCACGAAGGCCTTCTTGGCGGCGGTCGCCGCCGACGGCTTGTGCTGCCAGAACCCGATCAGCAGATAGGAGGCGAGGCCGACTCCTTCCCAGCCGAGGTACAGGCCGAGATAGTTGTTCGCCAGCACCAGGATCAGCATCGCCGCCAGGAAGAGGTTGAGGTAGGCGAAGAACCGTCGGCGGTCGGGGTCGGCGGCCATATAGCCGATGGAGTAGATGTGGATCAGCGACCCGACACCGGTGATCAGCAGTACGAAACACATGGACAGCTGGTCGAGCTGAAAACCGAAGTCGACGTGGAGTTCTCCGACGGGAACCCAGGTGAACAGGGTGTCGGAGACGGCACGCTCGTCGGTGTCGCGCGACACCATCCCGGCGAACATGGCCGCGCCCACCGCGAACGACGCGAGTGCGAGTGCGGTACCGAGCAGGTGTCCCCAGCGATCGGTCCGGCGACCACCGAGGAGTAAGACGACGGAGCCGAGGAGCGGTAGGCCGGGCAGCAACCAGAGCAGCGATTCGGTCTGAGCTGTGGTCACCGGTCCTCCTGGATCGAGTCGCGTCGTATTGCTGGGCTACCGCGTCAATGTTTGAGCAGGTCGGCGTCATCGACCGAGGCCGACCGGCGTGCCCGGAAGATGGTCATGATGATGGCCAGTCCGACCACGACCTCGGCCGCGGCGACCACCATGGTGAAGAAGGCGATCACCTGTCCGTCGACGGCCATCTGCCCGCCGCCACCGCCGCCGTGCATGCGGGCGAACGTCACGAAGGTCAGATTCGCCGCGTTCAGCATCAGCTCGACGCACATGAACACGACGATCGCGTTGCGCCGCAGCAAAACTCCCGCAGCGCCGATGGTGAAGAGCAGTGCCGCGAGATAGAGGTAGTTCTCCGGGTTCACGGGGCGTCCCCCCGCGATTGCGGCACTCGGCCCTGCTCACGCGCGAGACGTTCTCGTGCGCGGGCGATCTCGACGTCGTGGTCGCGGGTGATGAGGGTGGCGTTGACCGACGATGCGGCCGGGGTGCCATCGGGTAGGAGCGCCGGGATGTCGACCGCGTTGTGCCGCGCATACACACCGGGGGTGGGCAGCGGCGTGAGGTTGACGCCCCGACGAAAGCGTTCCTTCGACATCTCGCGCTGGCTGAGCTTGGCGCCGAAGCGCTCTCGGTGGGCGAGCACCATCGCACCCAGCGTCGCGGTGATCAGCAGCGCACCGGTCAGCTCGAAGGCCCACAGGTATCGGACGAAGATCAATTCGGCGATCCGCTCGATGTTGCCGTTGTAGCCGGTGTTCGAGGCGGCAGCCGGCCCGGGCTGGTCGACGACCACCGCCACAGATGCGGTACCGATACCGGCGATGAGCAGGATGCCGAAGCCGAGACCGACGGCGGCGGCGGCGATGCGCTGTCCCCGGAGCGTCTCGACCAGCGAGTCCGACGAGTCGACCCCGATCAGCATCAGGACGAACAGGAACAGCATCATCACCGCGCCGGTGTAGACGACAACTTGCACGACGCCGAGGAACAACGCGCCCTGGGCGACGTAGAAGACGGCCAGCACGATCATCGTGGTCGCCAGGAAGATCGCGGAGTACACGGCCTTGGTGGCGAAAACCACCCCGAGGGCGCCCAGGACGGCGACCGTCCCGAGCACCCAGAACTGCACCGCCTCACCGGTGGAGGTGCGGACGAGTTCGTCGGCCAGCAGCATCGTCATGGTGTCGTCCCGTCCGGATCCCGGCGCGGGTGTAGTCTGCCGTCGGCGCCGACTTCACCGCGGTAGTAGTTCTCCTCGGTAGAACCTGCGGCCATCGGATGCGGTGGCGGCTGTACCTGCGCCGGCATCGGGGCGAGCAACTGGTCCTTCTCATAGATCAGGTCGCCGCGATTGTCGTCGGCGAGTTCGTATTCGTTGGTCATGGTCAGAGCTCGGGTCGGGCAGGCCTCGATGCACAGGCCGCAGCCGATGCAGCGCAGATAGTTGATCTGGTACACCCGGCCGTATCTCTCACCGGGAGAGAATCTTTCCTCGTCGGTGTTGTCGGCGCCCTCCACGTAGATGGCGTCCGCTGGGCAGGCCCACGCGCACAATTCGCAGCCGATGCACTTCTCCAGGCCATCGGGGTGCCGGTTGAGCTGATGCCGACCGTGATAGCGCGGTGCGGTCGGACGTTTCTCCTCCGGGTAGGTCTCGGTGATGGTGGGGGCGAACATCCCACCGAAGGTGACGCCGAGGCCGCTGACGGGTTTGAGGAAATCAGGCATCGCTCGTCTCCTTGTCGCGGGCTGAGTGCGGCGCGGCCGGGTCGACCGCGGATACGGGAGCACCGATCACCTGGCCGGGCAGCGGCGGTACCGGGAACCCGCCGGCCATCGGATCGAATGGAGGAGGCCCGAATTCGGCTCCCTGGCTGGCGGGACCCGGCACGTCCTCGGGATCGGGGACATGCCGCATCAACCCCCAGATCGCGTAGGCGGTCAGTAGGGTGACCACCAGTCCTGCACCACCGGAGATGAGCGAGCGACTCAACTCGCTCATGTCGTCGGTGGCCGCCCGGATGACCGCCACCACCATCACCCAGGCCAGCGAGATCGGGATCAGCACCTTCCAGCCCAGATTCATGAACTGGTCGTAGCGCAGCCGCGGCAGGCTGGTCCGCAACCAGATGAAGACGAACATGAACGCCCACACCTTGATGACGAACCACAGGATCGGCCACCAGCCGCTGTCCGCCCAGTCGAAGGGGCGCAAGAAGATCGGAGGCGCCCAGCCGCCGAGGAACATGGTCGTGGCCAGCGCCGACACGGTCACCATGTTGACGTATTCGGCGAGCATGAACATCGCGAACTTCAGCGAGGAGTACTCGGTGTGGAATCCGCCGACCAGTTCGCCTTCGGCTTCGGGGAGATCGAAGGGCGCCCGGTTGGTCTCGCCGACCATCGAGATCGCGTAGATCAGGAAGGAGGGCAACAGGATCAGGACGTACCAGTGGTCGTGTTGGGCCGCGACGATCCCGGAGGTGGACATGGTGCCCGCGTCGAGGAATACCGCGGCGAAGGTGAGACCCATCGCGATCTCGTAGGAGATCACCTGCGCTGTCGACCGCAGCCCGCCGAGCAGCGGATAGGTGGAGCCCGACGACCAACCCGCCAACACGATGCCGTACACGCCGATCGACGTCACCGCCAGGACATAGAGCACGCCGACGGAGAGGTCGGTGAGCTGGAGCGGGGTGTGTCGGCCGAAGACCGAGACCGTCGGCCCGAACGGGATCACTGCAAAGGCCATGAAGGCGGGCACGACTGCGATGATCGGGGCGAGCAGGTAGATGACCTTGTCGACGCCGGTCGGGATGATTCCCTCTTTCAGGGCGAGTTTCACGCCATCGGCGAGGCTCTGCAACATGCCGTGCGGCCCGACCCGGTTGGGTCCTAGCCGGGTTTGCATGCGCGCCATGATCTTCCGTTCGAGAAGGATGGCAACGAGTACGTTGACCACCAGGAACCCGAACACGGCGATGGCCTTGAGGATGATCAGCCACAGCGGGTCGTGCCCGAAGTCGGCCAGTGTCGGGTAGTCGGTCGCCTGGAAGCTGGTCATCGTGGCACCCCGTTCGTCGGGATCTCCGGTGCGAGGGCGACGAGGTCACCGGACTGGGCGGCCAGACGCGAATAGACCGGCGAACCAGGAGAATTCGTGGGCAGCCAGACCACCCGATCGGGCATGTCGATGATCTCGGCGGGCAGCACGATGACGCCGTCGACGGTGCCCACCCGCAGAAGCTCACCCGCCCCGACTCCCGCCTCGGCGGCGGTCGCGGCGGACAGTCGTACCACCGGGGTTCGGGCGGTCCCGGCCAGATGCGGCTCGTCGTCCTGCAGGCGCCCCTGATCGATCAGCTGATGCCACGTCGCCAGGATGGCCTGCCCGGCCGCAGGCGTGCGGGTGGTCACCGAATCGGCCGCTCCGGCATCGAGGTGGGTGCGCGTCCCACTCCACGCGCCGAGATTGCCGAGATCGGTGTGGATCTGCGACGCGGTGGCACAGCGCAATTCGATGCCGAGGCGATGCGCCAGGGCGTCTAGGACCCGATGGTCGGGGAGGGTGCCGGTGTCGTCGAGCGCGGTCCCGAAGCCGCGCGGGCGTCCCTCCCAGTCGACGAAGGTGCCGCTGCGTTCGGCGACCGCCGCCACCGGGAACACCACATCGGCGAGTTCGGTGACGGTGGACCGGCGCAACTCGAGGCTGACCACGAAGGGGGCGGCATCGACCGCCGCGCGTGCCGCGGTGGGGTCGGGCAGATCGTCGAGGTCGACACCGCCGATGAGGAGCGAGAGTCCGTGGTAGTGCGCCGCATCGATGATGCCCGCGGTCGAGCGGCCCGGATGCGCGGGTAGGGTGTCGAGGTTCCATGCGGCGGCCAGTTCGGCGCGGGCCGACGGATCGGTCACCGGGCGACCGCCGGGAAGCAGATTGGGTAGCGCGCCGACCTCGATGGCGCCTCGCTCCCCCGCGCGGCGCGGAATCCAGGCGAGTTTCGCCCCGGTGCGGGCGGCGAGCTCATACGCCGCCGACAGCCCGCCCGGCGATCCGGCGAGGCGCTCACCGGCCAGGATCACCGAACCCGGTGCTGAGATGGCCTCGGCCACCGCCGGTTCGGTGAGCAACGCGGCCTCGGTCCCGGGCACGGCGGTCATCAGGGCCGCCGACAGCTTGGACGATCCGCGGGAGGCGAACGGGGCCAGTGTGTAGACGCGCTGACCGGCGGTGCGGACCGCCCGGCGCAGACGCAGGAAGATGATCGGCGATTCTTCCTCGGGTTCGAATGCGACGAGCAGGACGGCCGGTGCCGCCGACAGATCGTCGTAGGTGACGTCGAGGTCGTGACCGGCGACCGCAGTCGCCAGGAAGTCCTGCTCCTCGGTGCTGTGCGGACGGGCCCGCATGTCGATGTCGTTGGTGCCCAGTACGGCCCGCGCGAATCGGGAGTAGGCGTAGGCGTCTTCGACGGTGAGCCGACCGCCGGTGAGCACCCCGACACCCCGGTCGGCGGCGGCCAGTCCGGTCGCCGCGGCGTCGAGTGCCTGCGCCCACGACACCGCACGCAGGCTGCCGTCGGCGTCGCGCAGCAGTGGGGTGGTCAGCCGGTCGGCGGAGGTGGCGTAATTGAAAGCCCACCGGCCCTTGTCGCAGTTCCACTCCGCATTGACCTGTGGATCGTCGCCGGCCAGGCGGCGCAGGACCTTTCCGCGCCGATGGTCGGTGCGCAGGGCGCATCCGTCGGCGCAGTGTTCACACACCGACGGCGTCGACTGCAGATCGAAAGGCCGTGCGCGGAAGCGATAGTCGGTGCTGGTCAGCGCGCCCACCGGGCAGATCTGCACGGTGTTGCCGGAGAAATAGGAATCGAACGGCTCATCCTGGTAGATGCTGACCTGTTGCAGCGCACCGCGGTCGGCGAACTCGATCAGCGAATCCCCGGCCACCTGGGTGGCGAAGCGGGTGCAGCGGGCGCAGAGGACGCACCGTTCGCGATCGAGCAGGATCTCCGACGACAGCGGCACCGGCTTGGTGAATGTTCGTTTGACACCGGTGAAGCGGGAGTCGGACCGACCCGACGACATCGCCTGGTTCTGGAGCGGGCATTCGCCACCCTTGTCGCAGACCGGGCAGTCCAGTGGATGGTTGATGAGCAGAAGTTCCATCACGCCGCGCTGGGCGTCGGCGGCCACCGCCGAGCTGCGTTGGGTGTGGACGATCATCCCGTCGGTGACCGTCGTCGTACAAGAGGCGAGCGGCTTGCGCTGGCCTTCGACCTCGACCAGGCACTGACGGCAGGCACCCACCGGGTCGAGCAGTGGGTGGTCGCAGAACCTGGGGATGGTGACACCGATCTGTTCGGCCGCTCGGATGATCAACGTACCCTTGGGAACCCGTAGGTCTCGGCCATCGATGGTGACGCCGACGAGGTTGTCGGTTTCGGTGGTGGCGTCGTCGCCGTGGGTGAGGGTCATCGCTCACCTCCGCCGAGGACCGTCGATTGTGAGTGATCGAAGGGGCAGCCGTGGTCGAGGTGGGCCAGATACTCGTCGCGGAAGTACTTGAGCGATGAGGAGATCGGGCTGCCCGCACCATCGCCGAGAGCACAGAAGGACTTGCCGACGATGCTGTTGGTGATGTCCGCCAGCGTCTCGAGGTCGGTTTCGGTGCCGCCGGAGCGTTCGAGGCGGTCGTAGAGCTGGACCAGCCAGTAGGTGCCCTCCCGGCAGGGTGTGCATTTGCCGCAGGATTCGTGGGCGTAGAACCGGGTCCAGCGGGCGACCGCGCCGACCACGCAGGTCGTCTCGTCGAAGATCTGTAAAGCCTTGGTTCCCAGCATGGATCCGGCCTCGCCGACACCCTCGTAGTCGAGCGGCACGTCAAGGTGTTCGGGGGTGAGTAGCGGCGTGGAGGATCCGCCGGGCGTCCAGAACTTGAGCTGATGGCCGGCGCGGACACCCCCGGCACGCTCGAGCAACTCGCGCAGGGTGATTCCGAGGGCGGCCTCGTACTGTCCGGGCTGCTGTACATGTCCCGACAGCGAGTAGATGGTGAACCCGGGTGACTTCTCGGTGCCCATGGTGCGGAACCAATCGACCCCGTTACGGATGATCGACGGGACGCTGGCGATGGATTCGACGTTGTTCACGACGGTCGGACTCGCATACAGGCCGGCGACCGCAGGAAAGGGCGGCCGCAGCCGGGGCTGCCCGCGGCGTCCCTCCAGCGAGTCGAGCAGTGCGGTTTCCTCACCGCAGATGTAAGCGCCCGCGCCGGCGTGGACGACGAGGTCGAGATCGAATCCGGAGCCGAGGATGTCGCGGCCCAGATAGCCTGCCGTATAGGCTTCCTCGACCGCGGTGCGGAGCCGGCGGATCACCGACGCCACCTCGCCGCGAACATAGATGAAAGCATGTCGGGCACGGATGGCGTAGGCAGCGATGATCGCCCCCTCGACCAAGGTGTGCGGGGTGGCCAGCATCAGCGGGATGTCCTTGCAGGTGCCGGGTTCGGATTCGTCGGCGTTGACGACCAGATAGTGCGGCGGGGCGCCGGGGTCCTCGGATTGCGGGATGAACGACCACTTCATGCCGACCGGGAATCCGGCGCCACCACGTCCGCGCAGCCCCGAGTCCTTCACCATGGCGATCAGATCGTCGGGTGGGGTCCGCAGCGCGGTATGCAAGGCCCGATACCCGTTGTCGCGCAGGTAGTTGTCCAACGTCCACGACTCGGGTTCCTGCCAGCGCCTGCTGAGGACGGGGATCGTCTCGGGTTCCCCTTCGTGACGCTCGCCTCCGTCGTCGGCGGGCTCCGCACGGGGCAGGTGGTGACGAAGGGCGGGCTCCTCGTCGGGGGATGCGAGTCCGGCGAGCGCGCGGGCGGTGTCGCGGAAGGAACACAGCCGGGTGCCACGGCTCGGAGACGTCGGCACCCCCGCCCGCAGGTCCTCGACGAGTTCGACGGTGGCGTCCGGGGTTTGATTGTCGAAGAACTCCCAGTTGACCATCACGACCGGGGCGAAGTCGCAGGCGGCATTGCATTCGACGTGTTCGACGGTGATGCGACCGTCGGCGGTCGTCTCGCCCGGGGCGATACCGAGGTGATCGCACAGGGTGGCCAGGATGTCGTCGCCGCCGAGTGTGGCGCAGAGGGTGTTGGTGCACACGCCGACGAGGTACTCACCGGTCGGCGACCGCCGGTACATGCTGTAGAAGGTCGCGACCGAAGCCACCTGCGCAACAGTCAATTCGAGCTGTTCGGCACAGAACCGGACGCCTGCCCGGGTGATGAATCCGTCTTCGGACTGCACCAGATGGAGCAGGGGCAGCAGGGCGGAGCGGGACTGCGGGTACCGGGCGATGATCGGCGCGGCCTGCCCGGCGAGACGGTCGGTCACCTCGGCCGGGTAGACGGCCGCACCGCCGAAGCTGATGGTGGGCACCGGTTCCGGTACCGGGTGGGCCGGGTCGTCGGGAGGCGGCGCCGTCCCCAGGTCGACGAAGACAGGGTCACTCATCGGTCCACCCCTCCCATCACCGGGTCGATGCTGGCGACCGCGGTGATCACGTCGGCGACCATGCCGCCTTCGCACATCGCCGCCACCGCCTGCAGATTCGTGAACGACGGATCGCGGTAGTGCACTCGGTACGGACGGGTGCCACCGTCGCTGACCATGTGCACGCCGAGTTCGCCGCGAGGCGACTCGACCGCGACGTAGCATTGTCCGGCCGGAACCCGCATCCCCTCGGTGACCAATTTGAAGTGATGGATCAGTGCCTCCATCGACGTGCCCATGATCTTCGCGATGTGCTCGGGGGAGTTGCCCAGGCCGTCGGGTCCGAGAGCGAGGTCGGCGGGCCAGGCGATCTTGCGGTCGGCCACCATCACCGGTCCGGGCCGGAGCCGGTCGAGACACTGGGTGACGATCTTGATCGACTCGCGCATCTCCCGGACCCGGATCAGGTAGCGGCCGTAGGAATCGCAGGTGCGTTCGGTGATGACGTCGAAATCGTAGGTGTCGTAGCCGCAGTAGGGATCGGTCTTGCGGAGGTCGTGCGGCAATCCGGTGGATCGCAGCACCGGTCCGGTGATGCCCAGGGCGACACAGCCGGTGAGGTCGAGGTAGCCGACGCCCTGGGTGCGTGCCTTCCAGATGTAGTTGTCGTTCAACAGATCTTCGAGGTCGGCCAGCCGCGACGGTAGTAGGTCGATCACCTGCGCCACCCGGTCGGGGGCGTCGGCCGGTAGATCCTGGGCGACCCCGCCGGGCCGGATGTAGGCATGATTCATCCGCAGCCCGGTGATCAGTTCGAACAGGTCGAGGATCAATTCACGCTCGCGGAAGCCGAGGAACATCGCGGTGACGGCCCCGAGTTCCATACCGCCGGTGGCCAGCGCGACGAGATGCGAGGAGATTCGGTTGAGTTCCATCAGCATGACCCGGATGATGGTGGCGCGTTCGGGGATGTCGTCGGTGATCCCGAGCAGTTTCTCTACGCCAAGGCAGTAGGCGGTCTCGTTGAAGAACGGCGAGAGGTAGTCCATCCGGGTCACGAAGGTGACACCCTGCATCCAGTTGCGGTATTCGAGATTCTTCTCGATTCCGGTGTGCAGGTAGCCGATTCCGCAGCGGGCCTCGGTGACGGTCTCACCCTCGATCTCGAGGATCAGCCGAAGCACGCCGTGTGTGGATGGGTGCTGCGGACCCATGTTCACCACGATGCGCTCATCCCCGGGCTGACGTTCGGCGCGGCTGCGCACATCCGACACGATCTCGTCCCAGTCCCGACCCGTCACCGTGTAGGTGCGTGTGGCTCGAGGCTGGTGGGTAGGTCCGATACTCGTGTCGGTCATCAGCGGTAGGACCTCCTCCGATCGGGCGGCGCCACGCGGACTCCCTTGTACTCCACCGGAACTCCGCCCAGCGGGTAATCCTTGCGTTGCGGGTGACCATGCCAGTCGTCGGGCATCTCGATCCGCGTCAGCGCACGATGTCCATCGAAGATGATCCCGAAGAAGTCGTAGGTCTCGCGTTCATGCCAGTCGTTGGTCGGGTAGATGTCGCAGAGACTGGGGATGTGCGGATCGGCGTCCGGAACGGCGACTTCCAGCCGGAGGCGACGACCGTGGGTGAGGGAGCAGAGCGGGTAGACGGCGTGCAGTTCACGCTCGGTGTCGTCAGGATAGTGAACCCCGTTGACGCCCAAGCACATCTCGAATCGGAGGTCGGGATGATTGCGGAGCGTCAGCGCGACTTCCCGGAGATGGGTGCGCGTCACCCCGAAGGTGAGCTCGTCGCGGAAGACGACCACCTTCTCCACCGCGGCGTCGTAGGTGTCGCCGAGTTCGATGGCGAGGGTGTCGGCGACCTCGTCGAAGTAGCCGCCGTAGGGACGGGATGAACTCGGCGGCAAGGTGACCGGCGCGACGAGGCCACCGTAGCCGGAGGTGTCACCACTACCCAGCGCACCGAACAGGCCGTGCTGCAGTCCGATCACCTCGGGATCCGGTTCGGAGTCGCTCATCGCAGCAACCCCTTCATCTCCAGTGTCGGGGTGGCCTGCAATGCGGCGCGTTCGGCGGCCCAGATGGCCTCCTCGCGGTTGACGCCGAGCGGCATCTCCTGGATCTTCTCGTGCAATTTGAGGATCGCGTTCAGCAGCATCTCCGGGCGGGGTGGACAACCGGGCAGGTAGATGTCGACGGGCACCACATGGTCGACGCCCTGCACGATCGCGTAGTTGTTGAACATTCCGCCGGACGAGGCGCAGACACCCATGGCGAGAACCCATTTCGGCTCGACCATCTGGTCGTAGATCTGTCGGAGGACCGGGGCCATCTTCTGGCTGACCCGGCCCGCGACGATCATCAGGTCCGCTTGGCGGGGTGATGCGCGGAAGGCCTCCATCCCGAACCGGGCGAGGTCGTAGCGGCCGGAGGTGGTCGACATCATCTCGATCGCACAGCAGGCCAGGCCGAAGGTGGCGGGCCACAGGGAACCCTTGCGCATGAATCCGGCGAGCTCTTCCACCGTGCTCAGCAGGAAACCGCTGGGGAGTTTCTCCTCGATTCCCATTGCATGCCTCCTCTCAATGCTGTTGTTTACCTGCGGTGTTCAGTCCCAACTCAATCCGCCACGCCGCCACTCGTAGGCGTAGGCGACCGAGACGTTGACGACGAACAACCCCATGGCCAGCAGTCCGAACCAGCCCAACTGGTCGAACGCGACCGCCCACGGGTACAGGAAGACGATTTCGATATCGAAGATGATGAACAGCATCGCGGTCAGGTAGTACTTGACCGGCACTCGGTGGACCTGGCCCATCACGACCGCGCCCGCACCTCGGCGTCGGGTGCCGGAGGCGACCAGGCTCTGCTCGACCGGCTCGATCCCGCATTCGTAGGGTTCGAGTTTGGCGCGGTTGTACCGTTTCGGGCCGACGGCGACGGCGATGAACACCGAGAAGATCGCAAAGGCCGCACCGATCGCGCCGAGCACCATGATGGGTACATAGGCGTTCATAGGCGGACGGCCTCTCCTGGCTCGGTTCCCCCGATCTGGAGCCACACAATCCGATGACAATCGGGGCTGATGTGAGCTGTGACACAAGCCTACAAGCGGCGGTGGGTCGAATGTGAGGTTTCGGGCCTACGGCGTTTCGGCGGCCGAGACGGGCGCATCTCCTGCGGGCTCGATCGAGCTGACCAGTACAGCTGATCCGTCAGATGTTGCGGTTCTGCCAGGTCAGTGGCGGTTCTACAGGTCGGCGGCGCGGACCATGTCGACGAAGGTCGCCGGTAAGGCGATCGGATCGATCGGGTGGGTGGACCAGGCGTCGGCCCGGGACCAGTCGGCGAGCCAGCGGTCGTCGGCCCGGCCGAGCAACACCAGCGTCGTCGGGCAGGGATCGAGTTCGTCCTTCATCTGTTTCGCGATGCCGAGCCCGCCGGTCGGGGTGGCCTCGCCGTCGGCGATCACGACATCGACCGAACCGGCGTCGAGCTGGATGAAGACCATCGGCGCGGTCGCGACCTCCAGGAAACTGAGCACCGGGAGGTCGGGGTCCGGGCGAGTGCCGAGCGCCGTGATCACCTGTTTACGAATCTCGGCATCATCGGAATAGACCAGGACGCGAAGCGCGTGCGGCTGGGGATCCTGGGTCACGAGGATGATCGTACGTCAACGATTGTGCGGGCTCGCGCAGGTCGGGTAAGCCTGCGTCGGGCAACCCTCGGCCGTGAATGGCGGCGGCGGTGGGGGTTTCACCATGGTGAGTTCGGGAGTGCGGCGGTGGGGCTCAGTGCTCGATCGAGAAGCCGACCCGGCGCTGATGCACGGTGAGAGCCAACGCGACGAGCTGGTCGATGAGGTCGGGGTAGCTGATCCCGGTCGCCTCCCAGAGCTTCGGGTACATCGACCCGGGGGTGAATCCGGGGATGGTGTTCACCTCGTTCAGTAGCCAGCCGCGTCCGTCCTCCTCGTAGAAGAAGTCGACGCGGGCCATACCCGAGCACCGCATCGCGGTGAAGGTCCGGGCGGCCAGCTCACGCACCTGCGCCTGCGCCTCCGCAGGCAGGGCGGCCGGGATGACGAGCTTCGCGGCACCGGTGACGTACTTGTCCTCGTAGTCGTAGAACTCGCTGCCCGGTTCGATCTCGCCGGGCACCGAGGTGTCCGGCGCGGTGTCGCCGAGGACGGCGACCTCGACCTCGCGACCGGTGACGGTTTCCTCGAGGACGACGACGTTGTCATAGCGCAGGGCGAGGTTGATGGCCTGGTCGAGTTCGGCGGCGTCGTGCGCCTTGGTGATGCCCACCGAGGAACCGAGGTTGGCGGGTTTGACGAAGATCGGCAGCCCCAACTCGTCGACGGCGCGATCGACGATGGTCTCCGGGTCGTCGACGCCGTCGCGGAACTCGATCCACCGGCACTGCGGGATGCCGGCCTGTGCGGTCACGATCTTGGCCATGGCCTTGTCCATGCACACCGCCGACGACAACACCCCGGACCCGACATAGGGCAGCCGGAAGAGTTCGAGCATGCCCTGGACGGTGCCGTCCTCGCCGTGCGGGCCGTGGAGCAGCGGGAGCACCACGGTGATGGCGTCGTTCTCGGCCGCGCCACGAAGTTCGGCGAGCGGTGCCACCACGGTGCCTTCGACCTCCAGCGCGTCGGGCATCGGCGTGCCGTCGGCGAGCGCGGCGATGGCCTTGTCGTTGCGGCGCCAGGTGCCGTCCTTGGCGATGCCGATCGGCACCAGCTCATATTTCGTCTGATCGGCCGCGGCCAGGACATGCGCAGCGGTTACCCGGGAGACGTCATGTTCGGCGGATGCGCCGCCGAAGAGGACGACCAGACGAAGGAGAGGTGAGGCCATGGGTGTCACGATACGGCCCCCGCGGTGGACGTTCACGGCCTGGGGCAGCCGTCGGCTAGCGTGGATTTGTGCATATCAGGGCTAGTGACATCGCGACGGCGGTGGGCGGACGGCTGGTCGGCGACGATGTCGTCGTCACCGGGGCGAGTATCGATTCGCGCGGGGTGGACAACGGTCAGCTGTTCGTGCCGATCGTGGCCGCGCGCGACGGCCACGACTTCATCCCGGCGGCGTTGGCCGCAGGCGCGGCCGCCTATCTGACGTCCCGGCCGGACCCAGACGGTTCCGGCTCGGCCGCCGCGATCGTCGTCGACGACACTGCGCTGGCCCTGGCCGACCTCGGTCGTGCGGTGCGTCGCCGGCTGCCCGATCGGGTCGTCGGGGTGACCGGGTCGGTCGGCAAGACCTCCACCAAGGATCTGCTCGCCGGGGTGCTGGCCACCTCGTTCACCACTACGGCGAGTGAGAAGTCGTTCAACAACGAGCTCGGATTGCCGCTGACCCTGGTCAACGCCGACGACGAGACCGAGGCGGTCGTGCTGGAGATGGGCGCGCGCGGCGTCGGGCACATCGAACTGCTGTGTTCCATCGGACAGCCCACCGTCGGCGTGATCACCCGCGTCGAGGGCGTGCATCTGGAATTGTTCGGCGACCTGGCTGCGGTGGCACAGGCGAAGGGTGAACTCGTCGAGTCGCTGCCTGCGGCGGGACTGGCCGTCCTCAACGCCGACGACGAGCTGGTGGCGGCGATGGCCACCAGAACCGCCGCCCGCACTCTGACCTATGGATTGACGCCGTCCGCCGACGTCTACGCCTCGGAGGTGGTCCTCGACGATCAGCTGCGTGCCTCCTTCCGGTTGCACACGCCGTGGGGTGAGGCCGACGTCGCGCTGGGCGCCCGGGGTGAGCATCAGGTGCCGAACGCGTTGGCCGCGGCCGCGGTCGGCGGTGGGCTGGACGTGTCGGTGGATCGCATCGCGGCCGGCCTGCTCGGCGCCGAGCTGTCGGGGATGCGGATGGAGATGAGTACCGGTGCGTCGGGTGTGCGCATCATCAACGACGCCTACAACGCCAACCCGACGTCGATGGCGGCCGCGCTGCGGTCGCTGGCATTGCTCGACGCGCGTCGTCGGGTCGCGGTGCTGGGCACGATGGCCGAACTCGGCGCCGACTCCGATGCCGCGCACGCCGACATCGCGGCGCAGGCACGGGAGCTGGGGATCGAGGTCATCGCGGTCGCGGAACCGGCTTACGGTCCGCAGGTCGTCCACGTCGCCGATGTCGATGCCGCGACCGCTGCGGTACGTGACCTCGCCGACGGCGACGCCGTGCTGGTCAAGGGCAGTCGGGTGGCCGCACTGGAACGGATCGCGGGCGCGCTCGCCTGACTCCTCGGTCGACCACCGATCGGCAAGCTGCGGGGTTCGGCGAGCTACGGCGTGAAGCCGACGACCTGCTGGCCCTTCACACAGGCGGCGAGGATACCTTCGAGCTCCGACGGTCCGCAGGTCCACCCGGACACCGACTGCTGTTTGCCGGTGACGATCTTCGGGCCGTACTCCTTGCCGAGCTCCTTGGCGTCGGCGCAGGTCACGCCGCCGGCGAGGACCAGGATGCGCAGCGCGCCGTCGGGGCCGGGAATCTGGCCGCAGGTCTGTCCGGCACCCTCGTCCTCGGTGGACACCGATTCGGCGGCGGTGGTGCTCCTGGGCTTGGGGCCGCCGACCACCGGCGGGCTGGTCGAGGGACGGTCCTCGCTCGCCGGTGCGCTCACGGCGTTCGATGCCGTCGATGAGTCTGCTGTGACATCCCGCTCGGAGCCACACCCGACCAGGGACAATCCGGCCGCCCCGACGGCCAGGGTGAGGATTCCGCGAGCAATGAGTGTGCGCGACATGGCTCCACGGTAGTCACCCGTGACCGTGGGTTGGCTGAGAGGATCTGCGCTTCGCCCGGTGAGGGTCGGAGGTCGCCACGGGTGTGCCGTTTGGGTCTGCCGACGCCGACCTGGGAGGATGCTGCGGTGAGCAGCACCACCAGCACCACCACCTTCGCCGTCGGCACGACCTTGCCCGGTACGCGCGCCCGCACCGGGACGATCAGCACGCCGCACGGCGACATCGCGACGCCTGCGTTCATCCCGGTCGGCACCAAGGCGACGGTGAAGACCGTGCTGCCCGAGTCGGTCGGCGCGCTCGGTGCCCAGGCGGTGCTCGCCAACGCCTACCACCTCTATCTCCAACCGGGGCCGGAGGTGCTCGACGAGGCCGGCGGACTGGGCAAGTTCATGAACTGGTCGGGCCCCACCTATACCGACAGCGGTGGCTTCCAGGTCATGTCGCTGGGTGCCGGGTTCAAGAAGGTCATCTCGATGGAGGCCACCGACGCCCCCGATGACGACAAGATCGCCGAGGGCCGGGAACGGCTGTCGCACGTCGACGATGACGGTGTCACCTTCAAATCCCATCTCGACGGGTCGCGGCACCGCTTCACGCCCGAGGTGTCGATGCAGATCCAGCATCAACTCGGCGCCGACATCATCTTCGCCTTCGACGAACTCACCACACTGATGAACACCCGCGGCTATCAGGTGAATTCGCTGGAACGGACTCGACTCTGGGCGATCCGCTGCCTGGCCGAACACAACCGCCTCAGCATCGAACGCAGCCATCGTCCGCAGCAGTCGCTGTGGGGGGTCATTCAGGGCGCACAGTATGAAGATCTGCGACGCAAGGCTTCTCGGGACTTCGTCGAACTCGACCGGATCGACCGCGAGAACGGCGGCAAGGGATTCGGTGGATACGGGATCGGCGGTGCGCTGGAGAAGCAGAATCTGGGCACCATCGTCGGATGGGTCAACGACGAACTGCCCGAGGACACGCCGAAACATCTCCTCGGTATCAGCGAGCCCAACGACATTTTCACCGCCATCGAGAACGGTATCGACACCTTCGACTGTGTGTCGCCGACCCGAGTCGCCCGCAACGGCGCCATCTATTCGCTCGACGGCCGCTACAACGTCACCAATGCCCGTTACCGCAAGGACTTCGGGCCACTCGACCCGGAGATCGAGAACTACACCTCCCAGTATTCGCGGGCGTACCTGCACCACCTGTTCAAGGCGAAGGAAGGCCTGGCCGCGACGCTGGCCACCTTGCACAACGTCTCGTTCATCGTGACGCTGGTGGACCGGGCACGGCAGGCGATCGCCGACGGCAACTACGTCGAGTACCGCGACGAATTCCTGCGCCGGTACTACGCGAAAGCCTGACGCGGTCGACGTCCAAGGCCCAAGGCCGGCGTCACTCGACCCATTCCTCGGGGGTCAGGACCCACGGATCGCGGGGCAGGACGTCCGGGTCGAAGCGCCGCAGCAGAAGATCGGGATCGACATACTCGTCGCGCGTCGCGAGGCCGAGTGAGGCGGCCATATGTGAGAGGACCGTCGTCGGCGAAACACCGTCGGCGGAGAGGTCTCCGAGCGTCACCGCACCGTCCCGTTTGGACAGTCGGATCCCGTTGCCGTTGAGGACCATCGGCACGTGCGCGTACACCGGCGGGGTGGCACCGAGAAGGGTGGCCAGCCAGGCCTGGCGCGGTGCCGACGACAGCAGGTCGTCGCCGCGGACCACCTGATCGATGCCCTGCGCGGCATCGTCGACGACGACGGCAAGGTTGTAGGCGGGGGTGCCGTCGTTGCGTTGGATGACGAAGTCGTCGACCATCCCGGTGTACTCACCGTGCAGCAGGTCGGTGACGGTGAACGCCGTGGTGTCGGCCCGGATCCGAACTGCGGGCGGTCGGCCCGACTCCCGGCGTTCGGCGCGCTGCGCGTCGGTGAGGTCGCGACACGTACCCGGGTAGGCGCCCTGTGGGGCATGCGGCGCCGACGGGGCGTCGAGGATCTCGCGTCGCGTGCAGAAGCATTCGAAGGTGCGGCCCTCGTCGCGCAACTCGGTGACAACGTCCCGATAGTGTTCGAGTCGGTGGGATTGGTAGACGACCGGTGGATCCCAATCGACGCCGACGGCGGTGAGGTCGGCGATCTGGCCGGCGTCGGCGCCGACGGCGGTGCGGTCGAGATCCTCCATGCGCAGCAGGAACAGCCGGTCGGTACTGCGGGCGAACAACCACGCCAGCAACGCGGTACGGAGATTCCCGACATGCAGCTCCCCCGACGGTGACGGTGCGAACCGGCCGGCCGGGGAACTCGGGGGCGGGACGAAGGACATTTCGACGAGCCTACCGGCCGATTCCGGGGGTCACCGATGAGTTCGGGTTCGGACCGAAGTCTGCCTGTCCGTGGCGCGCCCCGCGCCGCATGGTCGTTGCGTTCGCAACCCGAGATGAGGACGATGATGGACGTGGAACTCCCGGTCATGCCACCGATTGCGCCGATGCTCGCCAAGGCAGTCGCCGCCATCCCGCCGCAACCAGACGGTGCGCCGGTGTGGTCGTATGAACCGAAATGGGATGGCTTCCGGGCCTTGTTGTTCCGCGACGGGGATGAGGTGACCATCGGGTCGCGCGGCGGCAAAGACCTGGCCCGCTACTTTCCGGAGATCGTCGCCGCGGCCAAGGACGAACTGCCCGACAAGGTCGTGCTCGACGGCGAGATCGGTGTCCCGGCGCTCATCGGCGACACGCACCGGTTGGACTGGGATTCGCTCAGCCAGCGGATTCATCCGGCGGCGTCGCGGGTGGCGATGCTCGCCGAGAAGACGCCCGCGGTGTTCATCGGCTTCGACGCGTTGGCGCTCGACTCGGCAAGCGTGCTGGCCGAACCCTTCGAGGTTCGACGGCAGGCGTTGCTGCGGGCGGTCGGGGCCGGTGCCCGGGATCGTCGATTCCATGTCAGCCGCGTCACCACCGACCCCGACATCGCACAGGACTGGTTCGCCAACTTCGAGGGCGCGGGTCTCGACGGCGTGGTCGGGAAACGTCTGGACGGCGTCTATGTCGAGGGCAAACGCGAGATGGTCAAGATCAAACACAAGCGCAGCGCCGACTGCGTGGTCATCGGATACCGCATCCACAAGAGCGGCAACGGTGTCGGTTCGATGCTGCTCGGACTGTTCACCGACGACGGCGACCTGCACATGGTCGGCGGTTCGAGTGCCTTCTCCGACGCCAAACGCATCGAACTACAAGCGCAATTCGAGCCGATGCGGCTCGATCCGGACAATCCGGCATCCGGTGAGCCGACCCGCTGGCGGTCGGAGAAGTCTGGGGAGTGGATCCCGATCCGTCCGGAGCTGGTCGCCGAATTCGCCTACGACCAGATGGAGAACCATCGGTTCCGGCACACCGTCAAGTTCATGCGCTGGCGTCCCGACCGCGAACCGACCAGCTGTGGGTACGGCCAGCTCGACGTCCCGCTCACCTACGATCTGCACGACGTGCTGGAAGGGGCCTGAGTAGATGGCATCCCGATCACCCGCCGAGGAACTCGACGTCGACGGTATCGCGGTCCGGCTGAGCAATCCGGACAAGGTCTACTTTCCCGAGCTCGGTGAGAACGGCGGGCGGAAACGGGATCTGGTCGGCTACTACCGCACCATGGCGTTGCCCACCGATGATGGAACCGACGGGCCGATCATGAGGGCCCTGCGCGATCGACCGACCTTCTTGCAGCGCTTCCCCGACGGGATCGAGGGGGACGAGATCTACCAGAAGCACATCGCCAAGAAGCGTCCCGAGCATGTGCAGTCGACGCGAATCGTGTTCCCGTCCAAGAGGACCGGTGACGCCATCAAACCGACGGTGCCCGCGGACGTCGTATGGGGCGCCAACCTCGGCACCGTCACCTTCCACTCGTGGCCGACCATCGATCCGGACAACGATCACCCCGATCAGTTGCGGATCGACCTCGATCCGCAGCCGGGCACCGACTTCGACGACGTGCGCCGCGTCGCCATCGACGGATTGCGACCGTTGTTGAGCGAGTTGGGATTCACCGGCTTCGTCAAGACCTCCGGTGGCCGGGGTATCCACGTATATGTGCCGATCGAACCGCGCTGGGATTTCATCGCCACCCGCCGTGCGGTTATCGCGATTGCCCGCGAACTCGAACGACGCGACCCCGACGCGGTGACCACCTCGTGGTGGAAAGAAGAACGGGGAGAACGGATATTCATCGATTTCAACCAGAATGCGCGGGACCGTACGATGGCTTCGCCCTACTCAGCTCGGCGCAGTGCTCGTGCCCGGGTATCGACGCCGGTGACCTGGGACGAACTCGCCGACGTGAACCCCGACGACTGCACGATCGCCTCCGTGCCCGGTCTGGTCGCCGAGCGCGGGGACCCGTGGTCCGACATTGCCGACCACCGTCGGGGAATCGAGAACCTTCTGGAGATGGTGGCCGCCGACGATGCGAATGGGCTCGGCGACATGCCCTATCCGCCCAGCTATCCCAAGATGCCCGGCGAACCGCCGCGGGTGCAGCCGAGCAAGAAGGTCGCCGATCATTGGGATGAGAGTGGCAATCGAGTGGAGAAGAGCTGAGCCGCACACTTTCTCTCTAACGGCGCAAAACCACCACAAATGGACAGAACCACCGGTTTCAAACCGGTGGTTCTGTCCATTTGTGGTGGTTCTGCCGGGTGATCTCCAGCGACGCGTCGGCTGCCCAGTCGGCGAAGGACTGCCATCCGATGTCGGGGAAGCGTCGATGCAGCGCGGCGAGGTCGAAC
>NZ_JASXSH010000031.1 GCF_030315745.1 Gordonia heveisoli
GGGGAAGTGGATGACTGCGAAGTCGGAACACCTGACCGCTGACTTCTCCGCAAGCTGGGACCTTGCCAACGTAACAACTGGCTTCCCGATGGTCTCGTGTGTGGTGTTCGGAAAGCGATCGGCGTCCGCAACATGCCTGCCGTCCGCCACTATCGCCTGGAACGGGAGGCTTGCTCGCGCCGACATTCCGTGGGCGGAGGCAAAGGCCAAGATTACGACTTCGCCCGGCGAGATCGTCGCACACGTCGCCGGGCAAGAAGTTCCTACCTCGCCGTACAAAGACGAGTTCCGGCAAGGAGCGGTCCTCGCGCCGCGTGTGACACTTTTCGTCACCGAGACCTCAGCCGGACCGTTGGGACCTGGTGCCGGTCGCGTCGCGGTCACTTCGCACAGGTCCACGCTGGAGAAGGAACCGTGGAAGTCGATCCCATCCCTTACCGCACGAGTTGAATCGAAGTACGTGCGTCCGGTCTATCTAGGCGAGACCGTTCTCCCGTTCCGGTCAGTCGACCCTCGAAAGGCTGTACTCCCCATCAGCGGCACGGAGGTGCTTTCTGAATCAGAGATTGCACGAGACCCGGGACTCGCCTCGTGGTGGGAGACGGCCGAGTCCGTATGGGCGAAGAACAAGTCCCCGCAAGATACGTCCCGTCTGCTCGACCGTATTGACTACCACGGACAACTCACCGCCCAACTCCCGCTAGCTCGCCAACGAGTCGTCTACACCAAGGCAGGCAATAGCCTCTGCGCGACGATCATCCGTGACCCCACGGCGATAGTCGACACGTCGCTGTACTGGTCTGCTGTCCCCTCGGTGGACGAGGCCGCGTACCTATGTGCGGTACTCAACTCCGAAGCCCTGCTCGAACGGGTGAAGCCACTTCAAACCCTCGGCTTGTTCGGTGCCCGACACTTCGACAAGTACGTGTTCCTCGTCCCCTTTCCCAAGTTCGATCCGACGGACCGGACACACACCCTGCTGGCCTCCCTCGCCAGTGACGCTGAACAGAAGGCGCAGGCCGCTGACGTGTCTGGTGCACGAACTTTTCAGGCTGCCCGGAAGATCGTCCGCGCAGTGTTGAAGGCGGATGGCGTAGGAGACGCCATCGAGGCTGCCGTCGCTGAGCTGATCCCGCCGGTTCTCTGATTCTGGCTGAGCCGGCCTATGACGATCGACACTGGACCGTGTACGACGTGCGACGATGAGGCATGTGACCGAAGACGAGATCAGGCTCCTTCGCGAGTACGGTTCCATCGAGCCGGGTGAGTACGACTGCGAGTGGACCATCAACGGTAAGCAGGTGCGCGGTCACGTCGAGTTGCGTGCCGGGCGTCCCCCGCTCGGCTACGCGCGGATCGAGCTGATCGACGGAGCAATACCTGGAAAGCGTGGGCAGTACGCGCGGAGGTATCCCACGAGCCGCGATGTCCCGGTGGTGCGCGGGTACATCGACAGCCAGATGAAGCATGTCACCTTCTTCGATGTATGGCTGACTGCCGAGTTCACCGAGCGAACCCGGGTTGCGGGAGCCATCGCTCTAGTCAGCAAGGAAGAACTGGCCGACGACATCGTGTTCACCGCGATGACGACCCAGGTCACGCAGATCGAGCGATTCAGCGGATTGCCTCCCATCGCGAGCAACGTGAGGTCAAGCGGAGGCGCGCCCCGCGAGTTCGGTATCACCACGACTGAGATGAAGTGTGAGTGGCCTGGTGCGGAGATGTCGGCGACGTTCTACTACGGATACCGCAGCAGTATCGACCCGTTCATTCTCTCTGTGCTGTTCACCCCGTGGATCAAGTTCACGGCGAGCGTCGCGATGGACGCGCGAGCATGGCTGCGGCAGTGGTGCCTACCGCTGGTCGAGCTGATCTCGGTCGCGACGGGCGCGCGGGAGAGGGCAACTCTCGTCAGCCTCGAAACAACCGGCGACGGCAAGATCACGGCCTCGGTGTTCTCCAATCCGGTGTCGCAGGAACCGTACTACTGCGCCAGGAGATCACCGGACATTCTCGCGTTCACGGCGTCGGATGAGGACTTCTCGCTCGTGCAGGCGCTCACACGGTGGAACGAGTTACACCGAGCCGAGCACCCGCTGATTGTCGGCTACAACACCATCGCCCTCGGCAACGATCAGCACCCCCAAGCTCGGTTGCTCCTGCTGTTGCAGTGGCTTGAAGCGAGCTACGGCTTCGACCACCGGACCGAGTTCGACGCACAGCAGGAGAAACACACCGCAGAACGAGACTCCCTGCTCGCCAAGCTCAGAACCATGAGGGAGGACGGAACACTGACGCGCCAGGAGTGGAAGCTCGCAAAACGGGTTCCGCGATTCGCTCAGCCGAGCCTGAGTGAGGCACTGAGCAGCTACTTCACGCTCCACAGCGACCTCGACGTAGAGAGCAAGCTGGGCAAGACCACCCTCATCCGGGAGGTCACCGCTGCGGGGGAGGCGGAGAACGTGACGGACGCTCTCCGCGTCGTGCGGAACGGTCTATCGCATGGCACTGCGACCTACGCCGCGCACCTGCTCCTACAGGTCGTGGACGAACTGCACCCACTCGTCCGCGCCGAGTACCTGCGCCTGCTCGGCGGATCGTTCGACGCCGACTCCCTGATGTAACGGGCCATGACCGACGACCCCGTGACCTGGCTCCGCGAGGTGCAGCAGATCATCGCGGCGGGCACCTGGGTCTGGGCGCAGGACTCCACCGACCTCGGCGCGTACATCACCAGCCCCCACGGCCTCGGCCTCGCCCCGGCCGGGTTCCATGCCCGGCTCGACGCGGCCGAGGCAGCCCTGTCCGGTGCTGCCGACGACCTCGGCACGGTGGAGCTGACCGCGTTCGCCGGGTGGCTCCGCACCGCCGTCGCACGCCCCGAGGGCACTTGACAGTTCACCCGCAAGTCTGTGACCTGCGGTAACGCCTTGCTAACTAGGTAGCGTTGCACTACCCTATTGGCATGACCCCCGGACCGAAGCCCCGCGAACTGACCGCCGCCGAGCTGACCGCACTCGACCGGATCGAGGACGCCCGGCACCTGCGCGACCGCGCCGACGCCGACCTCGACGCGGCGATCGACGCCGCCGTGTCCATGCACATCCCGGCCCGTCACATCGCCGACGCCGCAGGACTGCACCTCACCTCGGTCCGCCGCCGGATCGCCGCCGGTCGCACCCGATTCGAGTTCGCCGGGATCGAGTACCGCGTCGCCATGACGCCGGAGCCGGGCCGGTACCTCGTGACCATCAATCGGGTGGTGAGGGTCGAGGCCGAGGTCTCCGGCGAGACCGTGACCGTGCACGACGGTGACCGCAGCATGGTCACCGAGCCCTACACCGGCGACGAGATGGACGACCCCGAGCGCGCCGCCGCCGGAGTGTCCGCCGCCCGGATCAGCGGGTTCTTCGCCGACCAGACCATGAGCCGGGAGGACTGACCCATGACCACCGCCGCCGACACCGACTCGACTACGTGGTTCCCCCGCGAGCTGCTGCCAGAGGTGATCGCACATCCGCTGTGCACTCCGTACCTCCGCGCCTGCGCCGAGGCTGCTCTCGACCTCCACACCGAGCTGGATGCGGCCGACGCACTCCCGCCTACGCTCCGCGAAGCGGCCAAGGCGGGAGCCACGGCGTCGATCATGGCGCGGTACCCCGCCGACATCGCCCTCGCCACCGGAGAGATCACCGCCGACACCCCCGAGTGGGCACGGCTCTCCCCGCTGCGTGATCTGCCGCGAGGGCAGCAGGTTCAGGCCGAGTTCAGCGGAGGCACCTACTCGATCTATACCGATTACAACCGCCCCGACTGGCTCTTGGAATACGACGGGCCATGCGAGCACGCCGCGCTGGGGCTGCACCTGCTGAACCCTCTCATCACCTGCAATGCCCAGTACAACGCCGAGAATGGGCCGCGTACGTGCTACAACATCGGGCGCGATCCGCTCGTGGCGCACCTTCTGGACCTCGCCCTGCCCGCCGCTCTCATCACGGGCTACGAGTGCGGCGACCCTGCCGCCGCTCCGTATCTCGCCCATCTGCGCGGCACCTGGGAGCTGGCCTGGACCGACATCGCGTGGTATCTCCCGGAGTGGTGGACCCCGCACTACATCCGGAAATCGCTCCGCGCTGCCGGAGTGCCGGACCCCCTGGGACGAGGTGCGTGATGACCTCCGCACCTGAGTCCTCACTCCCGGCTCTCGGCTCCCTTTGCTACCGGACCTGCCTCGGCACCGTTGACGGTAGTTTGTGCACCCCTGTTGAGCGCGTGGCAGGATTCCGGTCGTGGAGCGCAACGATCTTTCCTGGATACTCGCGGACGAAGCGGCGAAAGGCACGCTCACGAAGCTGAATGAGTGGGCCTGGCTCGGCTCGACCATCGCCGCCGTCGTCGCTCTCACTGTGGCTGGGGTTACCGCGTACTTCGGGTTCTACAAGGACCGCAAGCTCGCGCTCTACGGGCGGTACGACAAGCTGGCGACAGAGTGTCGCACGGCAATCGCTGCTTTTTCCGAGAGCCTGGTCGAAGTCTCCGACCAGGCAGAATCCCTGATAGAGCTAATGGTTGAAGATCGAAGAGAGCCTGAGAGCAAGGAGTGGAGAGCGGCGGTTTCTGGCACCCTCGGTCGGTTGCGGAGCGCGGCAGACAAAGCGAGCATGAAGGGGCTGGTGGCTCAGATGACTTGCCCTGATGACGAACTGGTGGAGGAACTCGAACGCGTCTACAGGTTCCTCAGTACGGATGGGAATATCGAAGCCTTCGCCCTCGACAACCTTCTGGTCCAAACAGAGGTTCTAGTCAACGAGCAGGAACATTCTGGTCCTCACCCGTCGTTCCTCCCGATCACCGATCAACAGGCGTCCTCAGTGGTGCTAAACATGCGCGAATTGATCGAGAAGTTGAGGGCAGCCAATCGGGAAATGTTGGTTGCCGCGCGAGACACGCTGAGTGATCCCGCCCAGGTCGAGAGGTGGGTCAAGGCGTACGCGAAGAAGGGGGAAGAGATGTCCGACGAGGATGACTCCTAGCCACCCTCACCCCAACCCCGTCCCCACCACCACCGACCGTCTCACATCTAGAGAACTGACCCGGGCTCACGGTGACCCTCAGCCGCGCCGTCGTCCCAGGTGGCCGAGTGTCACATCCGGTGTCACTCGACCGGTGTCAGATGTCAGACCTCGGTGACACTCTGTGCCCATGACCGAGCAGCAGATCACCGACACCCCGGGCCACGTCGCGGCGTACCTCCGGGTCTCGACCGGATCGCAGTCGCATGACGCTCAGCTCGACGCGATCCACCGGGCAGGGGTCACTCCGGCCCGCGTGTTCACCGAGACGGCCAGCGGCGCAGCGGGCAGTGACCGGCCGGAGTGGCGGGAGTGCCTGGCCTGGCTCCGCGACGGCGACGTGCTGGTGGTCGCTGCGCTGGACCGCCTCGGCCGATCCGTCCGGGAGGTGGCCGAGGCCATCGAGACTCTGACTGGTCGCGGTGTCACCATCCGGGCGCTGCGGGAGGGAGTCGATACCTCGACCTCGACCGGGCGCATGGTGGCGACCATCATGGAGAGCGTCGCTGAGCTGGAACTCGAACTCGGGCGGGAGCGCCGCGCCGCTTCCCGCGCGGCCCGTGTCGCACGCGGTCTGCACGCGACTCGGCCCCGGCGGCTCTCGGCTGCCGACGAGGCCCGGCTGGTGCGGCTACGGGACCAGGGCGAGCCGGTGGATGAGCTGGTCGCCCTGTTCGGCGTCTCCCGCTCGACGGTCATGCGGACGCTGCGGCGGTCCCGCGAACTCGCCTCCGCGTGACCCGGCGAGCCTCCCACGTGGACCGGTGACCCCGCCGCCGGTGACCGGCACCTCGGATCACGGGTCGCTCACGCCCCGTGTGCGGCCGTGCGGGACGGGCAGGCATGACTCGACCCTCCGGGCCGATTACGTCCCCTCTGGGGCCGATTCCTGGCTCGATTCCTGGCCGACTTCGGCTGGACCAGGCTCTCCGCACCGACTGGCAAGCCCGCGAGCAGGACAGCGCCGTCGCCCTCCTCGACACGCTGACCGACCGCCTCGACACCGCCGAGGAGTACCGCCGCGACGGCTGGCGCGAACTCGCGAAGCTCGTGGAACAGGGTGCCGACGCCGATGACATCGCCGACGCGGCGAAGCGAAACCTCGATGGCGTCGAGGAGGCCGACGGCGAGGTGCGCCACGCCTGCGATTTCGAGCATAACTGGGTGGAGGCGCACGGCTGGGATCGCTTCTGCGAGACCGTCGCCAAGCGCCCGGACCTGCTCGACCGCCTCGCGGCCCTGGGGATCAGCGGCCCGACCGCCTGACTCGCCCCGGACGGCCCGGCACCTTCGCCGGGCCGTCACCAGGGTTCTCGGCCCCTACCTCCGAGGCCCCTGGTGACGGAAGTTCCGAATCCCGTTCCTGCACAGGAGAATCCCGATGACCGACAATGGACTCACCGACGCCGAGCAGGCAGCTATCCTCGACCGCCTTGCGCTCGCCGCTGCGTCAAACCCTCCGGCCTTCCCGCGTTGGCGCACGAGGTGCTGCGACCGGAGGTTCTGGATGTGCCTCGTGTCCGCTACTTCTGGCTGTCGGAACTGCAAGCTGTGGGACCAGGCGACGCCGGAGTCATCACATCGGAGGCCGAATCTCTCACGGCCCTGCGTGTGATCGCCAAGAACCTTCGACGCCTGGGTACTGACGCCGTGGTTGCCTTCGTGCCGTCGATGGTTCGTGACGGCTACCGGGCACGCCCGGCGATCATCGCTGTGTCCGCTCGTGCTGACGGCACAGTCGTCAGCCATGTGATCGGCGAGGGATTCGCTGATCTGCACGAAGGGTGCACCTACGCCACGATTCACCGGGCCGTGGGCCTCATCCGTCGTGCCTTCCAAGCTGCCGAGTCGTCCAGCTCCGCCCCGCGTACCCGCTTGGGCCACTCGCACCCTGCGCCGTCCAGCAACTCCCGCCGTCGCCGCCACCAGGACAGCGACATCCCCGAGCCGACGGTGACGGTCATCAGCCAGGGCCGCGCGATCCCCGCAGCGATCTACGAGGCCAGCCACGAGCGCCACTGGACACTCTCGGCACGTCACCGGGTGCGTGGTCACTGGCGGAGCCAGCCGTGCGGGCCGGGGCGGTCCTTGCGCAAGAGAATCTTCGTGGAGGAGCACCTGGCCGGGCCACCCGACGCGCCGATCCGCGAGCGAGTTGAGGTCGTCAGGTAGGTAGTTCACCGCGTAGCCAGGAACCAGGCGAGGCCCCCGTGGAACATCCCACGGGGGCCTCGCCTTTGCCACTCTCACTCACCCCAGAGGCTCGTCGCACGCAGCCTCAGCCTCAGCAGCAGCCCGCACCGAGGCTTCGTGCCGAGCAGCCTCGGCCAGGCGCAGCAGCCCCGCCTCGTCGTCGCCCTCCCCCCACACCAGCGCCACGGCTGAGCCCGGCCCGGACAGCGCCGGGGAACCGGCAGCCCGCGCCCGGGCCAGGCCGCAGAGAGCGATCAGGTCACCGCCGTCGTCACCGAAGCGACGCACGATGTCGAGGGTGGACGGGGCGGGGGAGAGGTCATCGGTAGCCATGTGTCCAGTGTCCCCGTTGCCTCCGACACCGAGAAGCTCAGTTCAGACCCAGCGTCACGTTCTCGGCACCTGCCCTCGATTCAACTGGACTCCAACTGGAATCACTGACGATTCCAGCCGATTCCATCCGACCCCGCGTGATGTTAGGTGCAGGTCAACCGCCATTTCGACCCACTGAACAGGGTGTATCGCCGGGTTCAATTCCCGGCAGCACCACGGCAACGACAAAACCCCCGGTCACCCGGGGGTTTTGTCGTCTTCGGGCCACGGTGGACACCTAGGTTTGGTCGGCGGGATCCAGCGCCGCGACCAGGGCTTCAACGGCGAGCACCACCACGGCGCGATGTGCCCGTAGCCGAGTCTTCGACCACGGATCTTCGTTTGTGTGCGAACGCAGCGCCGGGGACGCCGCGGGCCAGGCGGTGACCGACCCCAGTAGCAAGGCGAGCACATCTGCCCCGTCGGCGGAGTACCGCTCGTTCAAAGCGTCGACTTTGGGAGCGTAGGTGCGGACCTCTTCCTCGGTGGCTTCGGACCGCTCGAGTCCGGCCCACGTGATCAATCGCAGGATCGCGGGGTCGGCCACCAGGTAGTCGAACAGCAGTCCGGCATAACCTGGCAGATCGTCGGGCGTGAAGGGGACGCTTTCGGCCATCTCGGAGAGGGCGCGTGCCACGACAAGGTCGAAGAGCTGCTCTTTGGGGCCGAAGTGGACGTAAATCGAGCGCTTGTTGGCGTCCGCCTTCTCGGCGATGCGGTCGACTCGTGCGCCGGCCAAGCCGTAGTGGGCGAACTCTGTGCGTGCCGCGACGAGGATCCGACTTTTCGTAGACGTGGCATCTGGCGGCATATGACCAGACTACAAGGTAACTATCTAGTTATTGACGCTTCGGTTCCGGGATGGCACACTGTCAAAGGTAAGTAACTGGATAGTTATCACTCGAAGTGAGGGTTGTTGCCATGCCACAGAGGATCCTGATCACCGGCGCCAGCAGTGGTTTCGGACGCGGCACCGCGCTCGAACTCGCCCGCCAGGGGCACGAAGTGATCGCCACGGCGGAGACGTGGCCGCAAGTGCGAAGTCTGCGGGCGGGCGCTCACGAGGCCGGCGTGACTCTCGAGGTCATCAAGCTCAACCTGCTCGACAGCATCGACATCACACACGCAAGTTCGTACGACGTCGATGTCCTGGTTCTCAACGCGGGTGTGATGGAAGGCGGAGCCGTTGTCGACATCCCGCTCCAGCGGGTTCGCGAATCGTTCGAGATCAACGTCTTCGGTCATCTGCAGCTGGTACAGGCGATCGTGCCCAGAATGATCGCCCGCGGTAGCGGCAAGATTGTGTGGACCTCATCGATGGGCGGAATTCTGGTAGTTCCGTTCCTGGGCGCGTACTGCGCCACCAAGCACGCGATCGAGGCGATAGCCGGATCGATGAAGGCGGAGTTGGAACAGTTCGGCATCAAGGTGGCGACGGTCAACCCGGGCGTCTTCGGGACCGGATTCAACGACACCGGAGCCGAGAGCTACGTGCAATGGTACGACGCGGAGACTGCGCACGTCCCGATGCCCGACTTCGGCCCATCGCTCGCCGAACAGTACAACCCGCAGGAAATGATCGATGCGATGGTCGAGATCATCCCGGCTGAGGAGCATCTCTACCGGACCATGCGCCCGACGGCCACCATCGACGCAGCAAAAGCCTGGCAGCACACCGAGTGGACCCAGAACTCCTGAGCGGGAAGGAAATCAGATGTCACAACCCACGATCACTCTCCAGGCAGCGCGCCGGATCATTGCGAACGGGCAGTTGCGGGCCGACGAACTAGGTCTTCGGGCCGTCTTCGCGGTTCTCGACGGTGGAGCCAATATGGTTGCCTTCGAGCGTATGGACGGCGCTTGGCTCGCTTCCAACGACCTCGCGATCACGAAGGCTCGAACATCGGTGATGTTCGAAGCTCCCAGCGAGGCACTCAATGCGCCGCTGACCCTCGATCAGCCGGTCCCGCATTTCGACCACACCAACGGGGGCCTGCTGCTCATGGGCGGCGGCGCCCCGATCTTCGATGAAGACGGGCATCTGGGTGGGGCCGTTGGGGTGTCGGGCGGAACGCCGGAGCAAGACGCCGACATGGCTCGTGTGGCCACCAGTGCAGCAGGTCTATCCTGACTTGTGCCGTCGGACGGCTTCCGGGGATTGGCGGAATTGCCCTCAGACGCGCCAGCACTGTTGGGCCACGCGCCGGAAGTTGCCGCCGGTGACCGCGCGGACGTCGGCATCCGACCAGCCGCGCTCGAGGAGGTGCGTCCCGATCGTCAGGAGTGTCTGTGGCGGCATCCACTGGATCGTTCCCCAACGTGTGTAGCTCTCATCGAACAGGTGCGGATTCTGGGTCACCTCGCCGACGAAATCGTCGTAGTCGAACGAGAAGTCGGTGCTGATGCCGACGTGATCGACACCAACCAGGTCGACGGCGTACTCAAGATGCCGTGTCATCGCCTCCAGCGTCGGGGTATTGGGGCCGAGGAAGATCCCGACGCCGGTGATCCCGACGACGCCGCCGGTGTCGGCGCAGGCCCGCGCCTGGTCGTCGGTGATGTTGCGCGGATGCTCCCAGACCGTCCGCATGCACGAATGGCTGTAGATCACCGGTCCCGACGACGTCGCGCACAGGTCGAGTCCCGTGCGGGTGCTGCAGTGGGAGCCGTCGGGCACGATGCCGACGGCATTCATCTCGGCGACCATCGCACGCCCCCACGCGGTGAGGCCGGTGTCGTCGGTGTCGAGACATCCGCAGCCGGCGCGATTGGCGTGGTTGTAGGTGGGTAGCAGGGTGCGTACGCCGAGATCGGCCAGCCGGGAAAGGTTGTCGAGGTCGTCGTCGAGGGGGCGGGAGTCCTCGAGATCGAACACCACGGCGATGCGTTCGGCTGCGGTGATCGCGTCGACCGCGTCGAGGTCGTCGGCGAGGTCCATATCGGGGTGTGCGGCGACAGCCGCCCGGAAATGGGACAGCAGTGCCACGGTGTCGGCGAAGCTGTGCGGCGAATACCCGGCGTTGACGGATACGAGTGCGCCGCCCCGACGCCGGTAGACGGTCAACGATTCCACCTCGGCGCCAACCTGCAACGGCAAGCAGGTGTGCTGATCCCACAACAGAGACGTCATGGTTGTCGATCCTTCCACTTGCGGGTCGCCGACCTCTCCTCTGACGCGCGCGTCGGTAGGGTCGTCAGCGGAGGTGGCGGGTGAATCCTGGAGCGGGTATGCGGGCGGCCATCGTCGGCGGTGGCATCGGCGGGCTCGCCGCGGCGATCGCGTTGCGGCGCCACGGCTGGTCGGTGACGCTGTTCGAGCGCGCGGCCGCCTTTGAGGCGGTCGGTGCGGGAATCACACTGATGCCCAACGCTGTTCGTGCGCTGGAGGTGCTCGGACTCGGTGCGGCGGTGCGGGCGAGGTCGCTCTCGGGCCATTCCGGGATCATCGCCGATTCCCGTGGCCGTCCGCTGGTGCGTCGGGAGTTGTCATCGGTCGACGGTGACGGAACCCGCCTCGTCATCATGCATCGCCGCGACCTCGTCGAACTCCTCGCCGATCAGATACCCGCCGAAGACATTCGGCTCGGCGTCACCGTCGATGCGGTGACGGCCGACGGCACGCTCGACGTCGGCGGCCACCGACACCGTTTCGACCTCGTCGTCGGCGCCGACGGGGTGCATTCGCGCACTCGTCGATGCCTGTGGCCGAAGGCTCGGGTTCGGCACACCGGTATCACCGCGTGGCGCTGGGTTCTCGACATCGAGCCACCCGGGCTGGTCGGTGTGATGACCGGCCGGGCAGGCGAATTCGGTATCCTGCCACTGGGTGATCGCGGCACCTACGTCTTCGCCGCCACCCCGCGCGGGGTTCACGACCTCGACGGATTCGCCGACTGGGCCGACCCGGTGCCGACGGTGCTCGCCGCCACGGAAGGGAAGCTGGCGCATCGGGACGAACTCCTCGAGGTCCGCCCGCCGCGGCGCATGTACTCGGGGCGGGTGGCCCTCATCGGCGACGCCGCGCACGCGATGCGACCGCACCTGGGTCAGGGGGCCGCGCTGGCCATCGAGGATGCGGTGGTGCTGGCCCATCACGCCCCGGATCTGTTGGCCTACAACCGTGCCCGGATCCGCCGGGTCCGGGCCGCACACCTGCTGGCGCGCAGTGTCACGCCGGCGATGATTCCCGCGTCGGCGTCGCTGACCACCGTGCGCGACGTCGCGCTGCGGATCACGCCCGACGCGCTGCCCCTGGCCATACCCACACATCTGATGGCGTGGCGGCCACCCGGTCAGCCGCCGTTGTAGAGACCGCGGGCGAAGATCTCGGACAAGGTGTGGATGGCGAGTTCGTCGTCCTCGGCGGGGACGCCGATGTCCCCGCCCGCGCCGTACCAGCTCCAGCAGAACGACTCCATCATGGACACGATCGCCGACGCGAACACCCCATGGTCGAGGTCGACCTGGGTGCCTTCCTTCTCGACCGACCGCACCACCCGCAAGACGCCGTCGATGCCATCGGCGCGGCGTTCCCGCCACCACCGGGCGAACTGTTCGTCGGTCATCGACAGTTGGAACACGCCGATCATCTCCGGCAGATACTCGCGATAGGTGTCGAAGTAGGCCCGCACCGCCTCCTCGACGTTCTTACGCGGATCGGCGGTGAGACGTTGTTTGGCGCGATTGAGGACGTCGTCGCTGAAGGTTTCCAGCAAGGCTTCGAGCAACTGCTGTTTGTTGTCGTAGTAGTTGTAGAACGAGCCGGCCGATCGACCCGCCTCGGCGGCGATGTCGGAGATCTTCGCGTTCAGGAAACCTTTTTCGGCGAACACCTTTCGCGCGGCCTGATGGAAGGCGGCCTCGGTACGACGCCCCTTCGGCGTGGCCACCATCTCAGATGACCCCCGTGGCCCGCAGTTCGTCGATCTCGGCCGCCGAGAGGCCGAGGACGTCACCGTAGATCGCGTCGTTGTCCGAACCGGGCGCCGGGGGACCGGCGTTGCGGATGCCGCCGGGGGTGTCGGCGAACTGCGGCACCACACCTGGGCCGAGAACTGTGCGCCCGACCCTGGTGTCGAAGTGTTCGGCGATCATGCCGCGGGCACGCAGGTGCGGGTCGGCGACGACATCGGCGACCGTGTTGACCGGTCCCACGACGACGCCTGCGGCGCCCAGCGATTCGGTGAGCTCGGCGGCGCTGTGCTGTGCCGACCAGACGCCGATCAGTTCGTCGAGTTCGTCCTGGTTGCGGCCGCGTGCGGCATGATCGACGAATCTTTCGTCGGTGGCCAGCTGGGGCTCACCCATGACCTCGCACAGGCGGGCGAACACCGAGTCCTGGTTGGCCGCGATGATCACGTGGCTACCGTCGGCGGTGGGGTAGAGATTCGAGGGTGCGATCCCGTCGAGCCGGGTGCCCGACGGTCCCCGCACCACACCGCCCATGTCGTAGTCGGCGATCGCTGATTCCTGAACGGCGACACAGGATTCCAGTAGTGATGTGTCGACGACCTGGCCTTTGCCGGTGACGCTGCGTCGGTAGAGGGCGGCGAGCGCGCCCTGGGCGGCGAACATTCCGGCCAGGGTGTCACCGAGCGACAACGCCAGACGCGGGGGCAGCTGACCGGGGTAGCCGTTGAGGTACCGCAGTCCGCTGGCGGCCTCGGCGACCGAGGCATAGCCGGCGCGGGTGGAATCGGGGCCGTACTGCCCGTAACCGGAGACGCGGACGACGACTATGCCCGGATTGCGTTGGGACAGAACGTCTGGACCGATGCCGAGGCGTTCGAGGGTGCCGGGCCGGAAGTTCTCGACGATGACGTCGGCGCGGTCGGCCAACTGGAGGAAGAGTTCGCGCCCGCGGTCGCTTCGCAGATCCAGGGTGGCGGCACGCTTGTTGCGTCCGTGCACGGTCCAGTAGAAGCGCTCACCGTCGACCTCGGCCTGTCCCCAGGTGCGGATCGGATCGGGTCGGCCCGGCGCCTCGATCTTGATGACATCGGCGCCCATGTCGCCGAGCAGTCGGGCGGCATGCGGCCCGGCGATGAGGGTGCCCAGCTCGAGGACGATGACGCCGTCGAGGGGGCCCGTCGGTGCGTCGGGAGTGGGTGCGGTCGTGTCGGACATGGGTTCAGTCTGTCGAATCCCGACCCCGCGGCCAAGCCCGGGGGCGGTGTTTCGGCCGTATTTCTGAAAATGAACACAGTTTCGTAAAGCTCTGCCAGACTGGCTCGCGGAGGGGACGATCCTTGGCATTGAACATCCTGGAACAAGCGCGCGGGGCCCGGCCGATCAGGCAGGCTCGCGCTGCTGTCGCGACACTGGGTCGGTTGATCGACTTGGTGGTGTCGTCGCTGGTCTGGGGTGTGCGTGACGCCGTTCGGGGGTCTTTTCCGTGGGGTGAGGCCGGTCGTCAGACCACCTTCTTCGCGGGTGTGGCGGCCCTGCCCGCGGCCCTGGTCGCGATTCCGTTCGGAGTCATCATCTCGGTGCAGGTCGGTAGTTTGACCGGCCAGATCGGGGCGTCGTCGATGGCCGGCGCGGCCGGTGCGCTCGGAGTGCTCCGTCAGGGGGCGCCGATCGCCACCGCCCTGCTGCTGGGCGGCGCGGTGGGTTCGGCGGTCGCCGCCGACCTCGGTGCACGAACGGTGCGCGACGAGATCGACGCGATGCGCACCATGGGCATCGATCCCGCCCGCCGGGTGATCGCGCCGCGACTGCTCGCGGTGCTGATCGTCGCACCGCTGATCTGCATCGAGATCATCTTCGTCGGCGTGGCCACCGGATATTTCGTCAACGTCGCCTTCCAAGGTGGCGCCGCCGGCAGCTATATCGGGTCCTTCGGCGAGTTCGCCGGCCTCGTCGACCTGTGGGCGGCACTGGCCAAGGCCGAGATCTTCGGCATCGTGGTTGTCGCGATCGCCTGCCAGCGTGGGCTCGAAGCCAAGGGCGGTCCCCGCGGTGTCGCGGACGCGGTGAACGCCGCAGTCGTCCTCAGCGTCGTCGTCAGCTTCGTCCTCAATCTCGCTGCCACCCAGCTGCTGTCGATGTTCGTGACGAACCGGATCGGGTGAGGCGCGATGACCGGCATCGACATCTACCTCGACACCCACCCGCGTGCGCGGCACATCGTCCATGCCGCGGATACGCCGCGGCGGCTGCTCGCGATGCTCGGTCATCAGCTGCGCTTCACGGTCTTGGTGATCGGGGCGATCCCGCAGGCGCTCCGGCGGTATCGGCGTCAGACCCTCGCCGTGCTCGGCGACATGATGTGGGGCAGCGGAAATCTCATCGTCGGCGGTGGCACGGTCGCGGTGCTCGTCGTCCTCGGCGTCTCGGTGGGAGGCTCGATCGGGGTGGAGGCGTTCGGGTCGCTCGACATGTTCGGCATGGGCCCGCTCACCGGCTTCCTGTCCGCCTACGCGACCACCCGTGAGATCGCACCCATCGTCGCCGCCATCGGCTTCGCCGCCCAGGCCGGGTGCCGGATGACCGCCGAGATCGGTTCGATGCGGATCTCCGAGGAGATCGACGCGCTCGAAGCGCAAGCGGTCACACCGATCCCGTTCGTGGTGACCACCCGGGCCATCGCGGGGGTGGTGACCATCGTGCCGCTGTTCCTGATCACGCTCGTACTGGCCTATCTCACCTGTGGCTGGGTGATCACCGGCTTCCACGGTCAGTCCGCGGGCACCTACGACCACTATTTCAACGCCTTCCTGCGACCGCTCGACGTCGTCTACGCGGTGATCAAGGTGGTGGTCTTCATCGTGGCCGTCGTCTTGGTGCACGGATATCAGGGCTTCTACGCGCGCGGCGGGCCAGAAGGGGTCGGCGCGGCGACCGGACGTGCGATCAAGTACAGCTTCATTCTCATCGTCGTCCTCGACATGCTGCTCACCCTGGTGTTCTGGGGTACCGACGTCGGGTTCAGGTTCTCCGGATGATCGGCCCGCCCGTGGACATCTCCGGCCGTGGTCCGACCACCGGCCGGCTCGCATGGTGGGGAGTGGCGATGATCGCACTCGTCGTCGCCGTCGCGACCCCGGTGGTGCTCTACGGCCAGCGCACCTTCGAGAGCCGGGTCGAGCTGACCGTCGTCTCGCCGCGGGTCGCCGACAGCCTCACCGCCGGTGCCGATGTGAAGTACCGTGGGCTGCTCGTCGGCCGGGTCGAGAGTGTCGAGGTGACCGCCGACGGCCGGCAGCGGATGCGGGTCGCGGTCGACGCCGAGCAGGCCCGCAACATCGACGGCGCGCTGACTGCGAAGTTCGTTCCGTCCAACATCTTCGGGGTGGTCGGTATCGAGCTGGACCGAACCGGAGCCGGCCCGACGCTCAGCGACGGCGCGAATGTCGAGATGACCGGCGAGTCCGCGGATGTTTCGGCGATCGCGGTCCTGCGTGACATCGGCTCGATCACCTCCACCCTGACCGGCGACGACGTCACCGCGATGATCAACCGGCTCGATCGCGTCGTATCCGGGGTGAGCCCGCTGATCTCTGCGGGATTCGAACTCTTCGACCTCGCGCACCGGCACCAGCAGATGCCGTTCGCCCAGGTGTTGCGCATCTCCACCGACCTTGTCGATGCCGGCAACCGGATGACCGAGCCGTTCGTCACGCTGTTCACGACGCTGGTGGAGAAGACCGAGATGTATGCCGATCCGGTGCAGGAGAAGAAGGTGACCGGCGCGCTGACCGGTCTGGTGCAGACCTTCATCACCCTCGGGCAGGTCGTCGGGGCGAGCCCGGTCGAGCTGGCCACCGTGCTCGACGCCTCGCTGACCCTGGGGGCGCCGATGGGGTACACCCTTGCCACGGTGCCTGCGGCTGCCGGCGACACCCTGGAACTGTTGCGCCGGCTGGACAAGACCTTCGTCCGCCGCGACGACGGCGTGCGCCTGCGGCTCGGTGCGGCGTTGACCTCGATGCCGCAGATCACCTCGGCGCTGGCCGGAATGGACGCCGGTCGCCGAAGCCGACAGGGCGGCCGATGAACCGGGTACGACCCACCGCGACAGCAGCATTCGCCGCCTTCGTGGTCGCCATGCTGATCGCCGGATGGGTGATCGTGGAGGCTCTCGACCCCTCGGTCTCCGGGCCGCAGCACGACTACACCGCGGAGTTCACCGACGTGTCCGGGCTGTCGGTGGGAAATGATGTGCGCGAACTCGGCGTCCGGGTCGGCAAGGTCGAATCGATCGAACTGACCGACGGCATGCGGGCGCAGGTCCGATTCTCGGTACTCGAATCAAGCCGGGTATACGGCAACACCCAGATCGCCATCCGCTATCTCAACCTCGTCGGCCAGCGCTACCTGGATCTGGTCGCCCCGGCCACGCCGAGCGCGGAGGCGAATACCGACCAGGTCATCCCCACGAGCCGCACCATCGGATCCTTCGACATCACCGAGATGTTCAACGGCCTGCGACCGCTGTTCGGCACACTCGAACCAGAACAGCTGAACTCGTTGATGTCCAACATGCTGGCCGTCATCGAGGGCCGCGGCCGCGATGTCGGGTCGGTGCTGACCCAGCTTCGCGATCTGGGCGGGGTGGTCGCCGACCGGTCCGCATTGATCGCCACGGTGATCGGTCAGCTCGGTCGGGTGGCCGCCGAGATCAGGTACAAATCGCCCCAGTTGAACGATCTGATCGCCAAGATGGGAGACGCCTTCGGCGTACTGGCCGCCTCCGCCGACAAGACGCAGACGTCGATGCGGCTGGCGGCGAGGAGTCTCGGTCCGGTGCGTGCCCTGCTCGGTGAGCTGGAGGGCGCCTACTACGGCAACTTCGCCACTCTCGATCGGCTGCTGCGCAAATGGGTGCCGGGAGTCGGTTCGGTCACCAGCCTCCTCGGTCAGGTGCCCGCACTGATCGACGCGCTCGATCACTCGGTGCGCGCGGCCGGCACCCCGAAGCTGACGTGCGGTGCGGGCGAAGCGATTCCGTCGGCGACCACCAAGGTGTTGTTGGCCGGCGTACCGGTGGTGGTGTGCCGATGAGAGGGCCCCGGCAGCGTGACGAACGGTCGGTCGAGCGACGCCAGATACGTATCGGTATCACCGGTGTGCTGGTGGCGGTCGCGCTCGCGGTGATCTGCGGCGTCGTCTACCTCGATCCGTTCGGACATCGGGAGTTAGTCGTCTCGTTGGAGAGCAGCGGTGGACTTCACACCGGCGATGAGGTGCGCATCGCCGGGGTGACCGTCGGTGAGGTCGATGCCGTCACGCTCCATCCGGATCGGGTCGACGTCACCCTGCGCGTCGACGACAACCTGTTCATCGGGGATCAGACTGCCGCCGATGTCCGGCTGCTCACCGCCATCGGCGGCCACTACCTCGCACTCCGGCCGGCCGGCTCGGTCGCGCTGGGTGCCAACCCGATTCCGCGTGATCGCACCACCGTTCCGTACACACTGGCCGATGTCATCGCCGATTCGGGTGAGGTGGTCGCGAAGGTGGACGGGGTCACCATCTCGCAGACCTTGGAGAAAGTGACCGCTGTTCTCGACGGTCAGCCGACCGCGATCGGCGAGATCATCGCCGACATGCGCTCGCTGACCACCACTGTCGGGGATCGGGGGCGCGATCTGGATGCCGCGGTCGCACTCAGTGAGGAATACCTCGGCGGACTCAACGCCGGTCGCGGCAAGCTGGTGGAGATGCTGCGACTCATCGGTTTCGTCGGTGCCAAGGCCTACCAGGTGAAAGCCGAAGGGGTGGAGACGGTCCGGTCGATCGGAGCTCTGTTCGCCTTCGTCGGCAAGCCGGTCAACGCCTTCACCGGAACCATCGAGCCGCCGTTCGCGAAGGTCCTCGGCATGCTCAAGCGGCTGCAGGCGCAGCCGGCCCGCATCGACGATCTGCTGGCCAAGCTGCGCGCCGTCGTGTCCGATGTCGGTGCCGCACTGGGACTTCCCGGCCGTACGCCCGGCCTCGACATGTCATCGGTGATCCTCGACGCCCCCTCGCTGACCCTGACGCCACGGCCACCCGGACGCCGCGGACTGTGTGTGCCGAGCCCGGATCGGCGGTGCTGAGATGAGACGATGGCGATTTGTGCCGGCCCTACTGGCCTGCCTCGCGTGCGTTGCGGTACTCACCGCCTTCTTTGTCGACGGCGACGACGAGCAGACCAGTGGCTGTGCCGAGATGGCCGACGCGGTCGGTCTGTATCCCGGCAACGACGTCACCATGCGTGGGGTCAAGATCGGCGAGGTGACGTCGGTATCGCCGTCGAAAGGGCATGTGCTGGTCCGTTTCGACCTCGAGACGAAAGTGGATTTCCCGGTCGATGTGTCGGCGGTGACGACCTCGGATTCGATTGTCACCGACCGCCGACTGGAGATCCCGTCGGGCCGGATCGGCGACGGTCCGGCGTGGGATATGGCCCGATGTATCCCGTTGTCGCGCACGCATACCCCCAAGAGCGTCAGCGAGGCCTATGCGGCCTTCGACAAACTGTCGCGGGAGGTCACCGCCGCGGCAGCACGGTCGGATACCGACCGGCGGATCGTCGGCGACGCGATGACCCGTCTGAACACCGCACTGCGCGGGACCAGCGGCGATTTCAACGACGCCATCAAGGGTTTGGCGGCCGCACTCGGCGAACCGGCGCTGCGCGATGCGCAGCTGCGGTCCCTGCTCACCAATGTCGGTGAGTTGACCGGCTTCTTCGTGCAACGGTGGCCCGATCTGCGGTTGGGGCTGACCAAACTCGGCGAGTTCGCGGTGACCTTCGACGAATGGTTCTCCGTGCTCAACCCGGCCGTGGTGGAGACCACCGCGCTGACCCCGTCGCTGTTACGGATGATCCGCACCTACTCGCCGGACGCCTTCGCCGTCCTCGACGCGCTACTCCCGCTGATGACGCAACTGCCGACCGAGAAGATCGTCGGGATCCTGGCGGCCATCCCGCCGCTCGACGCCGGTCTGCGGCGAATCATGGTGCAGGCCTCGGCCGTCCGAGGGCTACCGGTCACCCCGCCCCGGGTACGGGTGTCGGCGACGGCGAGCGGCGCGGTGTGCGCACAGGTGAATGCCGCGATGCCCGGAGCATGCCGGCCGGTCGCCGGTGCTCCCGGCAAGGTCGATCTCGCGCTCCTACAGATGGTGCTGGCGACGGGTGGGACACGATGAGGGCGCCGGGTGCGACGATGCGGAACGCGACGGTGGCGGCCATCACCGCGATGCTGGTCCTCGTCACCGGTGCCTGCTCGCTAAGGCCCACCGATCTCCCGCTGCCCGGCACTCGGGTCGACGGGCCCAGCTATGCGATCTCGGTCGAGTTCCCGTCGGTGCTGAACCTGCCCGCCCGAAGCAAGGTGCTGTTCAACGGGAGCCGGATCGGTGTCCTGCGTGAGGTGCGGCTGGGCCGGGATCAGTCGGGCCGGCGGCGAGTTGCCATCGCGACGCTCGACATCGAACGGGATGTCGCGATACCCGTCGATAGTCGTGCCGAACTGACGCAGGCGACGCTCCTCGGTGATTTCTACATCGCGGTGACACCCCCACCCGACGCCGTCGGCCCCTACCTGGGTGACGGTGGCCGGATCGGGCTCGCGCACACCGCGGTCTCCCCGCAGGTGGAAGAACTACTCGGTGGCATCGCCGCACTTGCCAACGGCGGAACGGTGGCGACGCTGCAGCGGGTTGTCACCAACGCCAACAAGGCGTTTCCCGCCGATGTGACCGACCGCGACACCGGCATCGAAGTCCTGCGCGCGCTGATCGCCCGGTCGGCATCGGAGGGGGAGTCGGTCAAGAAGATCATCGATTCGATCGCCGCCATCACCAGGACCCTCGACACCAACGCGGCGAAACTCGGTTTCGCCTTCGACTTCGGTCCGCGTCGGGTACAGGGTGCGGTATCGGCGTTCCTCGGCCTGTCCAACGTGCTCAATGCCCTCGGCCCCAACGTCGTTCCCATCGGTGACCTGATCATCCCGCGCTATCCGACACTGCACGGGTTGGTCGCGGTGGTCGACCCGCTGGTCGCGACCGCAGCGCGGCTCGATACCCAGGTGCCCGCCGATGTCGCCCGGCTCGACCGGATGCTGCGCGACCGCATCATCCCGTGGCTACATCACCCGCAATTCGACCTCGTCGACGTCACCACACCCGACGGCCGACCCGCCGCGGCCCCCACCGTCGACACCCGAACGCTCACCGCGGTGCTCCGCATGATCGGAGCGGTGCGATGAAGGCCGCACGGCCGATCGTGGGGCTGGTTGCCCTGGTGGCAGTCTCGGTGCTGCTCACCGTCTACCTCGCAGTCGGGATCCTGAAGATCGACCCGCTGGCCGACACCGACACAGTCACAGTCGAATTGGATCGTTCTGGTGGGCTGCAACCGAATTCCTCGGTGCTCTACAACGGTATCGAGGTCGGGTCGGTGCGAGCGATCGACACTAGCCGGGGCGGCTTGCGGGTCACGCTGGAGATCGACGCGGATGCGCAGATCCCGGCGGACGCGACGATCCGGGTCGCCAACCTGTCGATGGTCGGCGAGCAGTACATCGAGTTCTCATCGACCACCGACGGCGGCCCGTATATTTCCGACGGCGCGGACCTGGGCGCCGGTGCCGATCCGGGCGTGAGTGTGGCGCAGATGCTCGCCGCCATGCGCGGCCTCACCGGCCAGTTCGACCCCGAGGCGCTCAACGAACTGGCGCGCACCATCACCAACGGCTGGCGAGGCCGCGACGCCGACCTTGCCATCATCGCCGACTTCGCCGGCCGTACCGCACGGACTGTGTCGACCTACCGCACCGAGTTCGCCGGCCTCTTCGATCACGTCCAGCAACTGCTCCTACATTCGCGTGACGATCGGATCGCGGCCGTATTGCGGGACACCGCACCGAAACTGGCGCATATGAATGTCCCGTTCGCGACCCTGTGGAGTCTGCTGCCAGGACTTGCCGCCTCCACCGAGGGAGCGGTCGGCTGGTACGACGTGATCATCCCGTTCACCCAGAAGATCGGTGACTACCTCGGCACGCTGCTGCCGGATACCGCCGCGATCATGGCGGTCCTGCAACCCAAACTCACCGCCGTCGCCCCCGCCGCGCGCATCAATTTGGCGGCCATCGCCGCGCAAGGACTGCGCGTTGTCGACGAGAACGGGGTGCTGCGACTGCGCGTCGCACCACCGAGATGACCTGACGCGATCCCACGAAACGCAACTGTCAACCCGACGACGAGGAGGACGCCATGAGTGACGACAGCAAGAGTGCGCAGACCGAGGTAGAGCAGGAAGCTGAGACCGGGCCGGAAGCTGAGACCGGGCCCGAAGTCGAGACCGGCCCGGAAACCGAACCGGCCCGCGGCGCTGATCAGCCCGAGCGGGCTGGCGGACTGCGGTCGTGGTCACGGCTGACGAGGTCGCTGGCCGTGGCGTGCGCGGTGCTCGTCGTCGCGCTGGCCGTCGTCGTCGGGGTGACGGTCAACCGGATGAACGGCCTGCAGACCGACCTCGATGCCGAACGCGCGGCGTCTGCCGACGCCCGGCACGCCCAGCAGATCGCCGTCGAGTATGCGGTGGCCGCCGCGCGGATCGACTACCGCAATTTCGACCCCTGGTTCGCCAGTCTGCGACGCGGGGTCGCCGACAAACTCGCCGGACACTTCAGTACCAGCGAACCCGCGCTTCGCGATCTTCTCGGCCAGTTACAGTGGGTCTCGACGGGCACCCTCGTCGGTAGTGACATCAGCGCCGAGCGCGACGGGTCCTACGACGTACAGGTGTTCGTCGATGTGACGACCAGCAACGTGCAGGCGCCCGACGGCGTCAAGACCACCGCGCTGTATCCGATCACCATCGACAAGGGGAACTGGCGTATCACCGACATCAGCGGTGGCGTGGCCCCGTTGCCGGGCAAATAGGGTGTTACCAGGGGAGCGGCCGTCGTCGGCCTGCGGAGGAGGATCAGCATGACAGATCAGCACACAACGGGGTCGTCCCACGCGCCGGGTTCGGCGCTGCTGCCCGACATCGGCGTGCGGGAGATGCTGCGCGGGGTGGCGTCGATGCGGCACGATCTGCCCTCGATCCTGCGGACCATCCCCGACGTCATCCCCAAGCCGCCGACGGCGAAGATGTCGATCGGCAAGCGGTTCGGCCAGACGGTCGCCAAGTATCCCGACCGGGACTTCCTGCGTTTCGAGGGTGAGTCGATCAACTACCGCGAAGCCAATGTGCGCGCCAACCGTTTCGCCGATTACCTGATCCGGCAGGGCATTTCGCGCGGTGACGTGGTGGCGGTGCTGGCCCGCAACCATCCCGACGTGGTCATCACGATGCTGGCGATCGTCAAGATCGGCGCCATCGCCGGCATGCTGAACTTCAATCAGCGCGGCCCCGTCCTCGAACACAGCCTCGGACTGATCGACGCCAAAGTCGTCATCTACACCGACGACCTGCTCGAAGCCCTCGACTCCGTCCCCGACGCGGCGCGCCCCGGCATCGAGATCACCATCGACGAGTTGTACCGGGCTTCGGCCACCGCGTCGCCGGTCGACCCAGCCGTCACCGACACCATCCCCATTGGGGACACCGCGTTCTACATCTTCACCTCCGGTACAACCGGATATCCCAAGGCCAGCAAGATGAGTCACTTCCGGTGGCTGGCGGCGATGGCCGGGATCGGTGGGTTCGGCATCCGGTTGCGCTCGGATGACGTCATGTACACCGCGTTGCCCTTCTATCACAACAACGCGCTCACCATCTCGGTGTCGTCGGTGCTCGCCTCGGGTGCGTGCCTGGCCATCGGCAGGCATTTCTCGGCGTCGCGCTTCTTCGACGAGATCATCGAGAACGACGCGACCGCCTTCTGCTACATCGGTGAACTCTGCCGTTACCTCCTGAATCAGCCGCCGAAGGCCACCGACCGTAAGCATCGGGTCCGGCTGGCCGTCGGAAACGGTCTGCGGCCCGATATCTGGGACGAGTTCACCGACCGGTTCGGGATCGAGCGAATCGTCGAACTGTATGCCGCGAGTGAGGCGAACATCGGCTTCATCAACATGTTCGGGCTGTCCAAGACCGCAGGCTTCTCGCCGCTCAAGTACGCGATCGTCGAATACGACGAGGAGACCGGTGAACCTCGGCGCGGACCCGACGGCAAGGCGATCAGGGTCGGTAAACACGGCACCGGTCTGCTGATCGCAGAGATCAACCGCCGCTTGCCTTTCGACGGTTACACCGATCCCGCGGCCTCGGCGAAGAAGGTGGTCACCGATGCCTTCAAGTCGGGTGATCGCTGGTTCAACAGTGGTGATGTGGTGCGCGACCAGGGTTTCAGTCACATCGGCTTCGTCGATCGCATCGGCGACACTTTCCGCTGGAAGGGTGAGAACGTCGCCACCACCGAGGTCGAGGCCGTCCTCGACGGTCATCCCGACGTCGCCGAATCGGTGGTCTTCGGGGTTGCGGTGCCGGGGGCGGACGGCAAAGCGGGGATGGCGGCGGTGATGCTCGCCGACGGTGCCGACTTCGATCCGGTGGGACTCGCCGATCACGTTCGGGAAGGTTTGCCCGCCTACGCATTACCGATGTTCGTCCGGTTGGTCGGCGAGGTGGAGCACACCTCGACCTTCAAGAATGTCCGCGCCGAGCTGCGCAAGCAGTCCTTCCTGGACACCGGAACGGACCCGGTGTACGTGCTCACCGCCGAGGGATACGTCGAGTTCTACGAGGGGTTCGTCGGCGAGCTCTCCGGCGCCGCACGACGCCAGGTCGGCGCCTGAGGTCCACGCAGAGCGGTAAGGGTGTCGCCGACGAAGTCGAGGGCGGCGGTCTGCCACAGCCCGACATGATCGAGCATCGGGTGGCCGCCGCCGGGGACCTCGAGATAGTCGGCATCCATGTCGCGCGCCGCGAGTTCGGCGATACCCTTGGCGGTCCGGTGCGCGTAGGTGACGGTGTCGGCGCTGCCATGGACGGCGCGGACCCGAACGTCGTCGTGGATGTGCCGCCAGTCGGCGTGCTGCCACCACGGGGCGAGCCCCAGGACCCCGACGATTCGTTCGTCGGCGCCCAGCTGTGCGGCGACTCGTCCGCCCATCGAGTGGCCGATGACGACGACCGGGACGTCGGGGTGGCGTCGCGTCATCTCCTCGAGCGCGGCACGGGCGTAGGGCATGGGGCTGGCCTGCCCTCCGTTCCAGCCGTAGACGCGGTAGCGCAACTGATGTACGGCCACCGCGGCACCGAACCGCCAGCGGATCGACCAGGTGAACGGATACATCCGCACCGCCGAGCCCTGCCACGGGCTGAATGGCCGGTAGCTCTCGTCGGTGCCGCCCGGTGCGATCAGCACGATCAGCGTCGGACTCGGGGTGGCCGACGGTGTGCGGGTCAGCCATGGTGCGCGCAGCTTCACACCGACAGTCTGTCATCGGATCCATCCGCTGATGGTTCTGACCTGGTTCCCTGATCGTTGGCCGGGCGAAATGTCGGGATGATGGCAGAATCCATGGCATGGCTCACCCACGCGCCGGAACGCTGGCACTGCCCGAAGATCTCATCGACGTGGCCGCGTTGGAGCGGGCCTATTACGAGCTCACCCCCGACCCGGCCAACCCGTTGCAGCAGGTCGTCTTCGGGACCTCCGGTCACCGCGGATCAAGTCTGGATTCGGCCTTCAACGAGGCGCACATCCTCGCCACCACACAGGCGATCGTCGAGTACCGCCGGTCGGCAGGTATCACCGGACCGCTGTACATCGGCTTCGACACCCATGCCCTGTCGATCCCGGCCTGGCGCAGCGCGATAGAGGTGCTCGCGGCCAACGAGGTGAACGTCCGGACCGCGCAGGACGACACCTTCACCCCGACGCCCGCGGTGTCACGGGCCATCCTGAAGTTCAACGCGGAGAACCCGGAGGTGCTCGCCGACGGGATCGTCGTCACTCCCTCGCACAACCCGCCCCGGGACGGTGGATTCAAATACAACCCGCCCAGCGGCGGTCCCGCCGACACCGACATCACCTCGGTCGTCGCCGCCCGCGCCAACGAATTGCTGAAGGACGGTCTGCGGGGCGTCGCGCGGATTCCGTTCGAGCGTGCGCGGCAGTCGGAATACGTCAGCGAGTACTGGTTCCTCGGCACCTATCTCGACGACCTGGGCAAGGTCGTCAACATGGAGGCGATCCGAGAAGCCGATGTGCACATCGGTGCCGATCCGCTGGGCGGGGCGTCGGTCGGATATTGGGCCGGGATCGGCTTCCGCTACAACCTGGGCAATCTGACGGTCGTCAACCCCACGGTCGATCCGACGTTCTCGTTCATGACCCTCGACACCGACGGCAAGATCCGGATGGACTGCTCGTCGCCCAACGCCATGGCCTCGCTGATCTCCGCCCGCGACGGCTACGACATCGCCACCGGAAACGACGCAGATTCCGACCGGCACGGGATCGTGACCCCCGACGCCGGATTGATGAATCCCAATCACTATCTCGCGGTGGCGATCGACTATCTGTTCACGCATCGGCCGGGCTGGGCCGAGGGTGCCGCGGTCGGCAAGACGTTGGTGTCCTCGTCGCTCATCGACCGGGTGGTCGCCAAACTGGGGCGTCGGCTCGTGGAGGTTCCGGTCGGCTTCAAATGGTTCGTCGGGGGACTGCTGGACGGCAGCATCGCCTTCGGCGGCGAGGAGAGCGCGGGGGCGTCGTTCCTGATGTTCGACGGAAGTCCGTGGTCGACGGACAAGGACGGCATCATCATGGCGTTGCTGGCAGCCGAGATGATCGCGGTCACCGGGCAGAGCCCGTCGCAGCGCTACCGGGAGCTCGTCGAGATGTACGGCGAAACGTCGTATGCGCGGATCGACGCGCCGGCGTCGCGCGAACAGAAGGCGGTGCTGGGCAAGCTGTCCGCCGATCAGATCACCGCCACCGAACTCGGTGGCGAGCCGATCACCGCGATCATGACGCACGCGCCGGGCAACGGTGCACCCATCGGCGGACTCAAGGTCACCACCGAGAACGCGTGGTTCGCGGCGCGGCCGTCGGGCACCGAGGACGTCTACAAGATCTACGCCGAATCGTTCCACGGACCCGACCACCTGGCTCGGGTTCAATCCGAGGCGCAGCAGGTCGTCGACGCCGCGCTCGGTTCCTGAGCCGTCCGGCGTCAGCCGACGCCGGGTGAACCGATGAGCCAGCCGACGAGATAGGTGGCGCCCGCCGCGATCACGCCGAAGGCGAGCTGACGTAGAGCGCCACGCCAGATCGGGTGTGCGGTCACCTTCGCCGCCACACCGCCCGCGACGAGGAGTCCCACGCCACCGACCAGCAGTCCGGCGGAAAGCGACTCGAAGCCCAGCAGGTAGGGGATGAGCGGCACGATCGCGCCGAGCGAGAACATCACGAACGACGAGACGGCCGCGACCCACGGTGACGGCTTCTCGCCGGGGTCGAGTCCGAGTTCGGAGGTGATGTGGAAGTCGACGGCCCGGTCGGTGTCGCGATGAACCTCGGTGGCGGCGGCCCGCGCGGTGGTCTCGCTCATGCCCATGGTGCGGAACTCGTCTACCAGTTCGTCGAGTTCCGCCTGTGGATGGCGGTCGAATTCGCGGCGTTCGACGCGCACCTCGGCGTCGACCTGCTCGTTCTGGGTGGAGACCGAGGTGTATTCACCCAGTGCCATGGAGAAGGCGCCGGCGATGAGGCCGGCCACCCCGGATAGCACGATGGTGTGCGCCGAGGCGCCCGCACCGCCGACACCTGCGACCAGGCTGATGTTGGTGACCAGGCCGTCCATGGCGCCGAAGGTGGCCGCGCGCAGGCTACCGCCGGACACGTCGGCGTGGGTGTGACCGACTTCGGCGGGACCGTCGCCTGCGGCATGCTCGGCGGGGATGGCGGTCGGATCGTCGGGGCGCGGTCCAGGCTGTGCCGGAGGCGAAGAATCGCTCATGGTGTGAGCGTAACTTCCCCGGATGCGGTCGAGGTGGGTCAAAGGACCCTTTGACCGGGAACTATTACTCAGTCGGTTCTTACCCGGTGCCCGATAAGGTCGTATTCGTGCAGCGAGTACTTCCGTGGATCAGCCTCCTCGCCCGATTGGGTCTGGCGGGGGTCCTGTTGGTGTCCGGCGGACTCAAGGCCCTCGATCCGGACCAGTCCGAGATCGCGGTGAAGTCTTATCACCTGCTATCGGATTCGTCGGCCTACTGGGTGTCGCTGCTGTTGCCTGCCGGTGAGATCGCGCTCGGTCTGCTGCTGCTCATCGGGCTGGCGGTACGGCCGGTCGCCATCGCATCGGGGATCCTGTTCGTCGTCTTCATCGCCGGGATCGCGTCGGTGTGGGCGCGCGGATACACCATCGATTGCGGCTGCTTCGGCGGTGGCGGTGAAGACGATTCGGTGACCTGGCGACACTATCTGAACGAAATTCTGCGAGACATAGGCTTTTTCGCGCTCGCGGCGTGGCTGGCGGTCTTCCCGCGCAGCTGGTGGGCGCTGGGGCCCGGGTCGCGGGCGTCGACCGCTGAGATCGACACTGACATCGAAGAAAATCTCGACGAGGAGAAGGAACGACTGTGAGTAACCGCAAGGCCGGGAGCAACCGCAACGCCGGCGCCTCGGTACCCCGCGCCACCAAGAGCAAGTATCAGCCCAAGGCGACATCGTCGACGATGACCTATGTGCTCGGCGGCCTGGCGGTCGCGGTGATCGCCGCGCTGGTGATCACCGTCGTCGTGCTGAACAACAAGCGCAGCAGTGAGGGTGCCGACGAGGCGGTCCTCGCGGCCAATGCCACCATGACCGTCGGCAATGCCACCGCGCCGACCATCGACGTCTTCGAAGACCCGCTGTGCCCGATCTGCGCCGAATTCGAGGCGCAGTTCGGCAAGGAGCTGAATGCGGCGGTCACCGGCGGCAAGGTGCGTGTCCGCTTCCACACCCTGGACTTCCTGAACGGCGCGTCGGCGTCGGGTGACTACTCGTCGCGCGCCGCAGGCGCCCTGACGTGCGTGGCCGGGGAGAACAATGCGGCGCTGTATCTGAAGTTCCACTCGGCCCTGTTCGCCGATCAGCCCAAGGAGAACGGCGACACCGACCACAGCAACGCAGATCTGGCCCGCATCGCGACCCAGCAGGGCGCAACTCCGGCGACCGCGCAGTGCATCACCAGCGGCGCGAAGATCGGGGAGGCGAAGGCCAAGGCCGAGGAATCGACCACCCAGCTCGCCAAGGCCCTCGGCGGCAAGGCCGGGACCCCGAGCGTCCTGCACAACGGTGAGCCCGTCGAACTCAACGCGGACTGGCTGCAGAACATCATCGGGGCGCCCAGCAACTGAGGTGTGGCTCACCGGCCGGCGGGCTCGTCACCTGGGGATTTGGTCAGTGTCGCGGACATGGTGTAATTTTCCCAGTGCCCTTCAAGAGGGCGAACCGCCGGTCGGAAGGCCGGAAAACCGAATACGGGGCTATGGCGCAGCTGGTAGCGCACCACACTGGCAGTGTGGGGGTCAGGGGTTCGAGTCCCCTTAGCTCCAC
>NZ_JASXSH010000032.1 GCF_030315745.1 Gordonia heveisoli
AGTTGCGGGGGCTCTTGCCATTTCCCGACCCGATTGCCTCGATAGCAGCCCCGTGCAGGCCAGGCACCCCAGACGCCCCATGAAGGAGCGGACCTGGGCCGCCGCACGCCCCAGCACTTCTGCCGGCTGGACGAGCGACGAGTCAACACGGCGGACCCGACACATCAGGTAGCCGGCTCCGCACAGACAGAGAAGGCCGGGTCACCCGTTGTTGGGTGACCCGGCCTCATGTGCTCGATCCGTGCACCACTAGTGGACGGCGAGGTTCGTGGCAAAGATCTGGGTCTCATCCCTTGTCGGGCTGACCGATATGCCGACGCGGACGGGCGAGACGCCTTCGTCGGCAATCAACTCTTTGACCGCCCACGACAGCCGCCACCAGAACAGGCAGGCTTCGCCCGGTGGGAGGGCCACTGGAAAGGTATAACAGCGGACATCGCCCTTGCTGACGGTGTTGCAGTCGCTGGGCTTGGTGTAGTTCACGTTTCGTATCCAAACGCCATCTTCCTCGTCCTTCCCGGGCAGTCCGATGTTCGTGACGGTGATGGGGATGGTCGAGGTATTGGTGACACTGACCCGAATCCAGAAATTGTTGTCGATCTCGGAAAGGGCAACTACACGAGTGTTTGCCTTACCATCGACATTGTTTGCGGTCGATGTGATGGTTGACTTTTGGGATTGGTCAAAGTAGCGAATCTGTAGGTCGACCGCATAAGTCCCTTGGCGACTGGCGCTGAGGGCTTCGTTGGCTATTCGATTCGCTTCGCCGGAGTCCCGGTGCGATAGGTACAGGGCGGCGACGCTCAGGACGATTGCGAACACGGAAAGCCCAGTTTGGAAGCGGTTTGACATTCGGTGATCCTACAACTGGGTGTGAGCGCACCGCCCGCTGTGGAGAAGTACTCGACTATTAGTTAGCGACACTAACTAAATGTTTGCTTTACAGACGCATTCGATCCGTATCCAACTCGTGGTATTCCAGGAACGGGATTGAGAAATGTGGACTCGACCGAATCCGTGTGGTCAGAGCCTGTTGTGTACGTACCGGGCAGCGGCGTCGGCCATGCCGTTGACCGAGTAGAGAACGTGCAGGACGTTGGGGCCGCCGACCGGGGCGCCGTCGCAGATGGTGTCCCCGGGGATGCAGTAGCGCACCGTCTTGCCGCGGTACGCGGCCGCCACGCGGATGGGCGGGGCACCGACGTCGCGGATGAAGCGATCCGAAGGCGGAGCAAACAGGACGACGGCCGTGATGTGACGGGCGACCGGGGCGGGGAGCGGCGTCGGGGCGAAGCGTGCGTACTGCTTGTATCGAACCGGCACGTCGATCGCGTTGGCGACGGCATAGCCTGCGACAACGGCGCCCTGTGAGTATCCGCCGAGGACGATCTTGGTGCCCGGGCACACCGCAACCACTCGTTTGATGTGGTTTTGGGTGGTGACGACGCCGTCGCGGACCGTTTGCGCGAAGCGGAGGCGGTTCTGGAACTGGTCGCTGGCGGGATATTGGACCCCGTAGACCCGGACCGACTTTCCGGGAAGTTCTCGACGCAGGGCGTCGGCGAACGACAGCCCGGTGAGGCCGACTGGCGGCGCGGATTCGATGGTGCCACGCGCGAAAACGAGCTCCACGTCCGGGCAGCCACGCGGGGCAGCGTCGGCGGCCGAGGTTCCGGCTATCGCGGTGAAGCCGCTGAAAGCCAAGGTCAGGGCCAGGATCGAGAGAATGCCGCGCTTGATCACGCCCCCATGGTAGCGATGTTCGTGCACTTGGGTGTGCCTGCGATCACATCGCCTGGCTATCGAGGTGTGTTTGGCCGCGCGCGGCAGTCCCGAGCGTCGAGATGATCGCTGACGGTGCTGTTGTAGAGAACGATGTCGAGGGTGCGTTCGAAGAATCTCGCGGGGCTGAGCTCGGCAGGCACGAGGTCGTGGCGTAACCGTACGGTCGGCAGTGACGACAGTGCACGGTCGATGTCGATGCGCGGTTCGGCCGTCGCATCCTCGAATTCCAGCTGGTCGCCGATGTCCAGCGGTGCGGGTTCCTCAAGTGGTGCGCCTTCGGGCGCCGAACCCTCCCATTCGGGAACGATCAGCGCACACGCGTCGTAAGCGTCGTCCTCGCGGCCGAGTTTGATGAGGAGATCGACGATCCAGTCGAACTGGCGTCGTTCCTCGGTGTAGGCCGTGGAACGGAGGCTGTAGACGAAGCCGAGCGCGGCCAGTGGATGCCGCAGGGCCAGGTTCTTGGCGTCGCCGTAGGATTCCTCCACACGGTTGGCGGCGTTCTTCCCGAACGACGAGTCCATTCGTTTGGTCGAGATGAGGATCTCCGGCCCGCTCTGCCACGATGTCATCAGCACATCGACCTGTTTGAAGTAGTTCTTGCCCATGATGTTTGCCGACGCCGTGGCGACGCCCCCGTTGCCGCCGCCCTTCTCGAGGCGGGCCAGAAGGTCGGTGCGTTGTGCCTGCGGCAAGGATTGGATGAACTTCAAGATGTCGCGGTCGATGACGCGTGGCGCCCGGGCGCGGGGCCAGACGGCGTCCGGGTCCAGCCCGGCGCGGCGAAGTTCATACGCCACCCACACGTCGAGAGCCAGGGCCGGCACGCCGGATCGGGTCGGCGCGTCGATGAGCAGCGGCACTGCCAGTAGACGTTCCAGCGTCGAGTAGTCAGGTTCGTAACCGTCGACGGTCCATGGGTTGACTACTTTGAGTGGAGCCCGGTCGACGACCGCATCGAAGAGCGGCCAGGCGCGTGCCTTGGCGCTGTCAGTGCCCGCCACCGGGGATCTCCTTTGTACTGGGTGATTCTTTGCTGCGCGCCATGCGCCGGGCGGTCAGGTCCGCGTGATCGCGGCGCAAGGCGGCGATCTGTTTGCGTGTCAGTCGCATTCCGCTGGTCAGGAGGACATCGTCGACGAGTGCCACGGCTCCGAGGAGGTCGCCCCGACGAAGCGCTGCGGCCACGGTCGGTCTGATGGCCTGCAGGTCGGTCTTGTGTCGTTGTACGAGGTCGGGTGAGGGCATCGGCAGCAGGTCCGCCTCGCGCGGTTCGACCTTCAGCATGCCGCCTCCGTACGCCCGGCCAACAGTCTCGGCACCGACCAGGGTGAGCGAGTTCAGCGAGGCGACCGGTAGTAGCGATGTGCCGTCGCTCTTGAGACCGCGCCGCAGGTAGATGCCGTGTACCGAGTTCAGGTGGTGCGTACCCGCCAGGTTCGACGCGATCCGCGGGGTGTCGGCGTTCATGTAGGTCAGAAACAGATCGGCCGGCCGCAGATATGGCACCCGCCACCACGGGCTGCGCACCCGGCATTTGTAGGCCCCATGCACGTCGAGGGCCTCACCGGATTCGATGTAGCGCCACGCGGACGCCGACGGCTCACCCGCCGGGCGAAACAGCAGGGTAGCGGCGCCGTCGTCGCCGAGCGTCGACAGTCGGCGGGCCGTCAACGAGAGGTGACGGAGGTGCCGGGATCCGGGCGGTGACAGGGAAATCACGTCGTCGGCGTCGAGGTCGAGGTCGTCGGCTTTCGCCGGGGTGAGGGTGAAGAATCGGTTGTTGCCGGTGACCATCCCGAGGGTGGTGTCGCCCCAGGTTTCCAATGGGGTGAACTCCGAGCCGGTGACGGCGGCGCTGTAGATCTCCAGACCTTCCGCGGACAGCAGACCCGCCGACCACTTGGCCGCCTTGTCCGGTGGGGTCCAGCGTCGGGTGGCCGACGAGGTGGCCAGTTCGGCTGGATTGCGGACCGGACGCATGGTCATATGGTCGGTGCCGCCGTCGCGGTTGGGGCTATAGCCGTCGGCGAGCAGCAGGACGACTTCTTCCTGCACCCCGGGGAACACACGTTCCTCGAACAGGACCAGCTCCACGGAGTTGAAGCGTTCCATCAAGAAGCGTCGGACGCCGGCCGCATAGTTGACGGTGAGCAGTTCGGCGGGCAATACCAGCGCCAGCCGCCCGCCGGCCTTGAGATGTAGTGCCGACTGCACGGTGAACGCCGCCCACGACGACGCCAGATTCGTCAGTGTCACCCCGCCACGCAGGGCCGCCTGCCGGGCGCGGGTGCGAGCGTCGCCGGTGAAGTCCTGGTAGCGCACATACGGCGGGTTGCCGACAACCGCATCGAAGGTTTCGTATTCGTCGTGGTCGAAGAAGTCGCCGACGTGGATCTCGGTCGCGATGCCCTCGCGCCGCAGTGTCCGCTGCGCCTCGTTGGCCGATGCCCGATGTAGTTCGACGCCGACGAGTCGGCCACGATGGCCCGACAGGCCGGCGGCATGCAGGAAGACCGCCTCGCCGCACGATGGTTCGAGAATGGCGTCGGTCTGGGCGCGCACCGCCCAGTCGACGAGGAACTGCGCGACCAGCGGCGGGGTGAAGAACGCGCCACGCGCCTTGCGCAGCGCAGTTGTGTCACCCGGGAGCATGTGACCATCGTGCCGGACCCCACCGACAGTCCCGCACCGACCCGCCGCCAGGCCGGCGACAGGGGCTTGGACGGGCCTCACCACAGCCGGCCGCAAAACCGGTGGACTTCTTCGCCACCTGTTGGCTTTGCTTGTGGGCATGGATATCTCACAGGGCGCCCCGCCTGGCGCCGCAGTCACAGCGAGGGTACTGACGGTCGATGAGTGGCCGATCTGGCGAGAACTTCGACTGCAGGCGCTGGCCGACGCTCCGGAGGCGTTCGGTTCGACCCTCGCGGAGTGGACCGGATCCGGCGACAGTCCTGATCGGTGGCGAAACCGCCTGCGGAGCGTTCCGCGGAACGTTGTGCTCTACACGGGCGGCCGGCCGGTCGGGATGGTCGGCGGTCAAATCCTCGGTGACGGGATGGTCGAGCTGATCTCGCTCTGGGTCGCGCCGTGCGCCCGCGGCCGCGGCATCGGGGATGCGGCAATTGAGCATATTGTCGGGTGGGCGAATGGTGCCGATGTGTCGCTATCGGTGCGACAAGACAACCTGCGAGCGCAAAAGCTCTATGCGCGACACGGTTTCGTCCATGAGGGGCTGTCGCCCGACGACCCGTCCGAGCTACGCTTCATCCGCCGCAGGACCAACGCAGCAGATCTCCATACTCGCCACATGATGTGAACAACTGGGGGTCACATGCCGATACCTGTCGAGACCGATCGTGCATTGCGCAACGCCGAGGGACTCTGGGTGCAGATCATGTCCGAACGCCTGCCGGCGATGGCTGGGCGGGAGCCGCGGGCCGGGCGATCGAGCGGGCTGGACCAGGGCCCGACCCTACCGGCATCAGAGTGGAGGAATCGACGATGACCGACACCGACGTCGTCCGGCCGGACCTGATGACGTGCTGTCGGGCATTCGCGGGGCTGGCGGTCGGGGTCGTCCGCCCACGACGCCCCGACGAGCACTTCCTGGCCTCCCTGTCCGACCAGGACCTACCGGCCCCTCGCACGACCGTCGAGGTCATCGCCTTGCCACAGCGGGAACGGATGGTACCGACTCCGGCGATAGCCGAAGGGGTGTGGCGGCCGGCGCGTAGCGCCAATCTGATCAATGCGTTCGTCGTCCGGCATCCCCGGGCGACCTTCCTCGTCGACCCCGGCGTGTGCGTCGACGTGATCGGCCGTGCGGTGGCCGAGGTGCCGTGGATTCTGCGGGTCGCGGTGAAACCACGTCGCGACACCATCGACATCGGCCAGGCACTGGCGCTCGCCGACCTCGATGTCGCGAGCATCGATTTCGCGCTGCCCACGCACCTGCACTGGGATCACGTCGCCGGGCTCCTCGACCTGCCCGGGCTCCCCGTGTACCTGCATCGACCTGAGTACATGTGGATGATGGCGGACCGACTGGCTCCCCAGGGCGGCGTGCGACCAGCGTTGCGCGACCGGCCGACCACGCTCTACGACCTCGACGGCCCGCCTGTGCTGACGTTTTCACGCAGCCTCGATCTGTTCGGCGATCGATCGGTGCTCCTCGTCGATCTGCCCGGCCACACTCCGGCAAGTATCGGGATACTTGCCCAGACCTCGACCGGCCCAACTCTTCTCGCCGGTGACGCCGTATGGGGCCGGGTTCAGATCGACCGGCTTCGTCAGAAGGCGACCTACCCCGGCATGTTGGCCGATGCCGAGCGAGATGCGGCCTGGGAGACGCTGCATCGGCTGCACGCGATCCGCCATCGCATCACCATCGTGCCCAGCCATGACCGCTTCACCGCTGGGCAGTGACCTGAAAGATGTTCGGACGGAGTCGTTTATGAAGCAGGTAGGAATCGACATTGAGCGGACCGGTGCGACCTCTCGGGAGATCGCCGCACGGTTCGATCTCACCGACGCGAAGCACGCCCTCCGTTCGCCCCTGGCATAAATCCCTGGGGAACAATCATCCTGCCATCCGGGTTGAGTCCATCAGACTTAACTTTGGAGGTTGAATGTCTGAGAATCAGAATCCCGACCAGACCAACGCCGATCAGTCGTACTCCGTGCCGGTGCTGTTCGTCCCCGATCTGGTGGTGCTGCCCGGCATGGTCGTGCCGATCCCGCTCGACGACGCCGCACAGGCGACCATCGATGCGGCGCGCGCGACCGAGTCCGGAAAGCTGCTGGTCGCGCCGCGATTGGATGACCGGTACCCGAGCTTCGGCGTGATCGCATCGATCGTGCAGGTCGGGCGCATTCCCGGCGGGCAGACCGCGGCGGTGGTCAAGGGTGAGAAGCGGGCGCAGATCGGCTCCGGCACGCCGGGTCATGGGGCCGCGCTGTGGGTGGAGGTCACCGAGGTCACCGAACCCGCGATCACCGACGAGGTCACCGAGCTGGCGGCCGAGTACAAGAAGCTCGTGTTGGCGATGCTTCAGCGCCGTGAGGCCTGGCAGATCATCGACGCCGTCAACAAGATGACCGATCCGTCGGCGCTGGCCGACACGTCGGGCTATGTGTCGTGGCTGACCGACGTCCAGAAGCGGGAACTGCTGGAGACCGCCGACGTCGCGACCCGGCTGCGGCTGCTGACCGAGTGGACCGGTGACCATATCGCCGAGACCGAGGTCAGTGACAAGATCGCCGACGACGTGCGCAATGGAATGGAGAAGCAGCAGAAGGAGTTCCTGCTGCGCCAGCAGCTCAACGCGATCCGCAAGGAACTCGGTGAGGACGAACCCGACGGCGCCGACGACTATCGCACCCGCGTCGAACAGGCCGATCTGCCCGACGACGTCCGAGCCGCGGCGCTGCGTGAGGTGGGCAAGCTGGAGCGCGCCAGCGACCAGTCGCCCGAAACCGGTTGGATCCGTACCTGGCTCGACACCGTCTTGGATCTGCCGTGGCAGGTCAAGACCGACGACAGCACCGACGTCGCCGGTGCCCGCACCATCCTCGACGCCGACCATCATGGTCTCGACGATGTGAAGGATCGGATCGTCGAGTATCTGGCGGTCCGGTCGCGCCGCGCCCAGCGCGGGCTGCAGGTCGTCGGTGGCCGCGGATCCGGCGCGGTGATGGTGCTGGCCGGGCCGCCCGGGGTGGGCAAGACTTCGCTCGGTGAGTCCGTGGCGCGTGCGCTCGGCCGCAAGTTCGTGCGTGTCGCCCTGGGCGGTGTTCGCGACGAAGCCGAGATCCGCGGTCACCGGCGGACCTACGTCGGCGCGCTGCCGGGCCGAATCGTGCGTGCCATCGGTGAGGCGGGATCAATGAATCCCGTTGTGCTGCTGGATGAGATCGACAAGGTTGGTTCGGACTATCGTGGTGATCCGGCGGCGGCGCTGCTGGAGGTGCTCGACCCGGCGCAGAACCACACCTTCCGCGACCACTACCTCGATCTCGATCTCGACCTGTCCGACGTGCTGTTCCTGGCGACCGCCAACGTCGTCGAGAACATCCCGTCGGCGCTGCTTGACCGGATGGAACTGGTCACCCTCGATGGTTACACCGAGGACGACAAGGTCGCCATCGCCCGCGATTACCTGCTGCCTCGGCAGCGGGAACGTGCGGCCCTGGTCGACGACGAGGTGACCTTCACCGACGCCGCGCTACGGGAGATCGCCGCCAACTACACCCGCGAGCCGGGGGTGCGGCAGTATGAGCGACTTCTCGCCAAGGCGTTGCGCAAGGTCGCGACCACCCTCGAATCAGGTTCGGCGACAGTGCCGGTCACGGTCGACGAAGCCGACCTCAAGGACTATCTCGGGCGGCCTCGCTTCACGCCGGAGGCGGCCGAACGCACCGCAGTGCCCGGTGTCGCCACCGGTCTGGCGGTGACCGGCATGGGCGGTGACGTCCTGTTCATCGAGACCACCGCCACCACGGGGGAGCCCGGACTGAAGCTGACCGGTCAGCTCGGTGACGTCATGAAGGAGTCCGCGCAGATCGCGCTCTCCTACGTGCGGGCGCACGCCGACGAGCTCGGCGTCGATCCGGCGGTGCTGGACAAGACGATTCACGTTCACGTGCCGGCCGGCGCGGTCCCGAAGGACGGCCCGAGTGCCGGTGTCACCATGGTCACCGCCCTGGTGTCGATGGCGACCGGTCGCAAGGTACGCGCCGACGTCGGCATGACCGGCGAGGTCACGTTGAACGGACGGGTGCTGCCGATCGGCGGCGTCAAGCAGAAACTGCTCGCCGCGCAACGTAACGGGCTGAGGACCGTCTTCATCCCGCAGCGCAACGAGGCCGACCTCGACGACGTGCCCGCGGAGGTCCTCGATGCGCTGGAGGTCGTCCCGATGACCGACGTCGCCGAGATCGTCCGGCGGGCGTTGGAACCGGCGGGTGCGGCGGCTGCTGCGGCCTGAGTAGGCATTCGCGACGCGAAGCAACGAAGGTCGGCCCCACGAATCGGGGCCGACCTTCGTGCGTGCCAGGTCAACCGCCTGGACCAAGATTGAGTCGGAAGCACTCAAGTTTTTTCGCGAATCGGGAACAATCGTCGGGGGTGGCCCGTTGAACCATTCGAGAAACCTGAGCGGCTAACGCTCAACTTGAGTTGACTCGGTAAGGCTCAATCTAGTAGGACATGAGTCGGAGGCACTGAAGTTCGGCCCGCGCGGGTTTCGGACAACCTCCCCGCGTTCAGTGGCTTGCCCATCCGACCGCGGGGGCCCGACTTGGGTGCAGACCCAGAAACTAGGAGGAAATAGCAGATGTCACGTGCTGTTGGAATCGACCTCGGCACCACCAACTCCGTGGTTGCGGTGCTTGAGGGTGGCGAAGCGGCCGTCATCGCCAACGCCGAGGGCTCGCGCACCACGCCGTCCGTTGTCGCATTCGCACGCAACGGTGAGGTGCTGGTCGGTCAGCCGGCGAAGAACCAGGCGGTCACCAACGTCGATCGGACCATCCGTTCGGTCAAGCGCTACATGGGCGACAACGACTGGAAAGTCGAGATCGACGACAAGAAGTACACCCCGCAGGAGATCAGCGCCCGCACCCTGCAGAAGTTGAAGCGCGACGCCGAGGCCTACCTGGGCGAGGACGTCACCGACGCGGTCATCACCGTGCCGGCCTACTTCAACGACTCGCAGCGTCAGGCCACCAAGGAAGCCGGCCAGATCGCCGGCCTCAACGTCCTGCGTATCGTCAACGAGCCGACTGCGGCCGCGTTGGCCTACGGTCTGGACAAGGGTGAGAAGGAACAGACCATCCTGGTCTTCGACCTCGGTGGCGGTACCTTCGACGTCTCGCTGCTGGAGATCGGCGACGGCGTCGTCGAGGTCCGCGCGACCTCCGGCGACAATCACCTCGGTGGTGACGACTGGGATCAGCGTGTCGTCGACTGGCTCGTGGAGAAGTTCAAGAGCCAGAACGGGATCGACCTGACCAAGGACAAGATGGCTCTGCAGCGTCTGCGTGAGGCTGCCGAGAAGGCCAAGATCGAACTGTCGGCATCGCAGTCGACCTCGATCAACCTGCCCTACATCACCGTGGACGCGGACAAGAACCCGCTGTTCCTCGACGAGCAGCTGTCGCGCAGCGAATTCCAGAAGATCACCTCGGATCTGCTGGAGCGCACCCGCGCACCGTTCCAGGCGGTCATCAAGGACGCCGGTATCTCCGTCGGTGACATCGACCATGTCGTGCTCGTCGGTGGTTCGACCCGTATGCCGGCCGTGACCGAACTGGTCAAGGAACTCACCGGTGGCCAGGAGCCCAACAAGGGTGTCAACCCGGACGAGGTCGTCGCCGTCGGCGCCGCCCTGCAGGCCGGCGTGCTGCGCGGCGAGGTCAAGGACGTGCTGCTGCTCGACGTCACCCCCCTGAGTCTCGGCATCGAGACCAAGGGCGGCGTCATGCACAAGCTGATCGAGCGCAACACCACCATCCCGACCAAGCGGTCGGAGACCTACACCACGGCCGAGGACAACCAGCCCTCGGTGCAGATCCAGGTGTACCAGGGTGAGCGCGAGATCGCGTCGCATAACAAGCTGCTCGGTTCCTTCGAGCTCGGTGGCATCGCCCCCGCGCCGCAGGGTGTCCCGCAGATCGAGGTGACCTTCGACATCGACGCCAACGGCATCGTGCACGTCACCGCGAAGGACAAGGGCACCGGCAAGGAGAACAGCATCCGCATCCAGGACGGTTCGGGTCTCAGCAAGGACGAGATCGACCGCATGGTGAAGGACGCCGAGGCTCACGCCGAAGAAGACCGTGCCCGCCGTGAGGAGGCCGAGACCCGCAACCAGGCGGAGTCGTTGGTCCACCAGACCGAGAAGTTCCTCAAGGAGAACGAGGACAAGGTGCCCGCCGACGTGAAGGAGAAGGTCGAAGCGGCCGTCGCCGGAGCGCAGGAAGCACTCAAGGGCACCGACTCCGCCGCCATCAAGTCGGCGATCGAGAAGCTGTCCGAGGAGTCGCAGGCGCTGGGGCAGGCGATCTACGCCAACGCCCAGGCCGAGTCGCCCAACGGTGACGCACCGGCCGATGCCGAGGCCACCGACGCTGATGTCGTCGACGCCGAGGTCGTCGACGAGGAGCGGAAGTGACCGCTGGCGGACCGGACGGCGCTCATGCCGACGAGTCGGTGACGGTGACCGACCGTCGTCGCATCGACCCGGAAACGGGTGCGGTGCGCGACGCGTCGGCCGCCGGACCCGGCCCGGCCGAAGCCGAACCGGTCGTGGGTGAGCCCGCGTCCGGTGCGGCCGCCGATCCGGTCGCCGAGGGTGAGGCTCCCGCCGCGCCCGAGGCCGACCTCGCCGAGGCGCAGGTCGCCGAGCTCACCGCTGACCTTCAGCGGGAGCGTGCCCAGTTCGCCAACTTCCGTCGCCGTGCGGCGGAGGAGAAGCAGGGGTCGGTGACCTACGGCAAGCAGATCCTCATCGACAAGCTGCTGCCCGTCCTCGATGATCTCGACCGTGCCCGTGAGCACGGTGACCTCGAAGGTGGTCCGCTGCGTGCGGTCGCCGACAAGCTCGCCGGTGTCCTCACTGCCGAAGGCCTCGCTGCTTTCGGCGCTCCCGGAGAGGTTTTCGATCCGGAGCTGCACGAGGCAGTCCAGCACGACGGTGACGGTGCCGAGCCGGTGATCGGGGCGGTCTACCGCTGTGGTTACCGACTGGGCGACAAGGTCATCCGAACCGCGATGGTCACGGTCACCGATCCGGCCGAGGCCTGACGCTCCCGCGTCGACCCGCAAGAGGTGCACAATGACCACCCGGGGACATGTGACGGTCCGACCGTCGCGCGTCCCCGGGTGGCATTTCACCCGGGTAGCCGCAACAAGATTCACCCGCTTGGATTTCACAAATGAATTGAGCGCAGCCACAATTGAATACAGAACAACTGACTGGCGTATCGAGCCACGAACTGCACAAATGAAGGAGGTGACGTCTGATGGCTCCACAACGTGAATGGCTGGAACAAGACTTCTACAAGGACCTCGGCGTTGCTTCTGACGCTTCCGCCGAAGAGATCAAGAAGGCCTACCGCAAGCTCGCTCGCGAGCTGCACCCGGATGCGAATCCGGGCGACGCCGCGGCCGAGGAACGCTTCAAGCGGGTGTCCGAAGCCCACAGCGTGCTCGCCGACCCCGCGAAACGCAAAGAGTACGACGAGACCCGGGCCATGTTCGCCGGTGGACGATTCCGCGGCGGCAACGGTTTCCCGGGCGGCTTCGGCGGGACCACGACCACCGGCGGCGGCGCCGAGTTCAACATCGGCGATCTGTTCGGCGGCGGTGGCGGTGGCGGTGGTTCCGAAGGTGGCGGCGGCTTCGGCGACATCTTCGAAGGTCTGTTCAACCGCGGCGGCCAACGAACCTCGACGGCCAGCCGGCCGCGTCGCGGCAACGACCTCGAAACCGAGACCACCCTGTCTTTCCAGGACGCCGCGCTCGGTACCACCGTGCAACTGCGCGTGACCAGTCCGTCGCCGTGCACGAGCTGCCACGGCAGTGGCGCGAAACCCGGTACCAGTCCGCGAGTCTGCCCCAACTGCAACGGTTCCGGGTTCGTCAGCCGTAACCAGGGTGCCTTCGGGTTCAGCGAACCGTGCCAGGACTGCCAAGGCACCGGCTCCCGGATCGATGATCCGTGCACCGACTGCGACGGCTCCGGCGTCAAGGTGCGGGCGCGCAACATCAACGTCCGGATCCCCGCGGGAGTCGAAGACGGACAACGCATTCGGCTGGCCGGTCAGGGCGAGGCGGGCCGTCGAGGCGCGCCATCGGGCGACCTCTACGTCGTCGTGCACGTCACCGCAGACAAGGTGTTCACCCGCAGCGGCAACGACCTGCGCGTCCAACTTCCGGTCAGCATCTCCGAATTGGTGCTCGGCGCGACGGTGTCGGTGCCGACCCTGCAGGGCTCGGTCGGGGTCAAGATCCCGGCCAACACCACCGACGGTCGCACCCTGCGGGTGCGCGGTCGCGGGGTACCCAAACGATCGGGCGGTGCCGGTGATCTGTTGGTGACCGTCAAGGTCGCGGTGCCCGCCAAACTCGACGAACCGGCGACCGAAGCGATGCGCGCCTACGCCGAAGCCGAACGGGCCAGCGGATTCGATCCGCGTGCCGGGTGGGGGCGCTGACCTATGACCCGCCGCGAATTCGACGAGACGGCCACCTTCATGATCTCGGTGGCCGCCGAACTCGCCGGCATGCACGCCCAGACGCTGCGCACCTATGACCGTTTGGGCCTGGTCACGCCGCAACGTACCAGTGGCGGCGGTCGGCGCTACTCCAACCGCGACGTCGAACTGCTGCGCGAGATTCAGCGTCTCTCTCAGGAAGAAGGGGTCAACCTCGCCGGGATCAAGCGGATCATCGACCTCAGCAACCAGGTCGATGCCCTGCGTTCCCGGGTGCGGGAGCTGTCCGACGAACTGGAATCGACTCGCACCCGCCGGGGCGGAGAGCTGGTACCGGTGCCGCGGACCAGTGCGTTGGTGGTGTGGCAACCGCGGGGTAAGCGCAACAGGCCGGAGTGAGAACCCGGGTACCGGATCGAATGCGGTGGAACCGGTGGTTGCACCCACCCGCTACCCTGACCAGATCATCGTGACCGGCGGACCAGGGAGAGGCGGTATCGATGCCTGAGGAGAGTCTCGGCACGGAAGATGCCGTGCTGGGGATCGCCGTCGTCGACGACCAGATCGCGTCGGTGGTCCGCGAACCCGACGGCACGGTCGTCGCCAGCAACCTCGTCGACCTGCCCAACGCGACTGCCGAGCAGGTCGCGGCGGCCGTCGGTGAACTGGTCTCCTCGGTACCTGCCAACTTCGGTCACATCGCCATCACCGTCGCCGACGATCACATTCGTGACCATCTGCTGCGCACCTTCGCACCCGGTCCGGGTTATCCCGAGTGGTATGGGAAAGTGCAGATCAGCGACTATCCGACGGCACTCATCGAGGTCGCGCGCAGCCAGGCGACCGGCCCGGGTGTGGTGGCGGTCGTCGACCTTGACCGGGACGGCGCCCCATCGTCGGGGGCCTCAACGGTGCTGGTCGACGTGGAAACCGGCCGACTCATCGCGGCGACCGGTTTCCACCGCGGAACGACGCCGGTCACCGAGCCGGACGGCGCCTCGGCATTGGCCGACGCGGTCTCGACGATGCCCAGCGGGGGTGAGGTCACCTCGGTGATCTGCACCGGTGCGGGCGCCGAGATCCCGGGGGTCGCGCCCGCCTTCGAATACGCCATGCAGCGGCCGGTGTCCATCGCCACCGATCCGGTGCTGGCCTCCGCCATCGGGGCCTCCGAGGTACCCGAGTCGACGGCCACCGTCGCGACCCTGGCCGGCACCGCGACGAAACCGGTGGGGACCGGCCGGCGCTGGTGGTTCATCGGCGCCGCGATCGGTGCGGCCATCGTGCTGGGGGTCGTCGGTATCACCGCGGTGCTCGCATCCAACTCCGATACCGCCGAACCAGCGGCTCCGGTGACCAGTACGGTCACCGAGACCGGCCCGACGTCGACCATCACCCGGACCGAGGCGGCCGAGACGATCACCGAGACATCGAATCGGACGGTGACGGTCACGAGTACTCCCCGCCCGGTCACCCGGACGACTACCGTCACCAGCGAAGAGCCGGGTCCGACGGAAACCGAGACGGTGACCGAGACCGAGACCGTGACCGAAACGGTCGATGTAGGTGCGCCGGGCGGCCCCTGATCGTCGCCGACGCGCCGGCGTTCAGTCGACTGGGTCGTGCTGGATGCGGCTCTTGCGCACCCCGGCGACCACCAGTCGTCGGGTGGTGGCCTCGATCATCGCGTGCGATCCGGCGATCAGGACCTGGTGTTCGGACCAGTCGCCCGCATCCGCCACGACGTCGGCGAGTGTCCCGATCCGATGTTCGATGCCCAGATCTCGGGGGGTGGCGACGGCATTGATCCACCACGGATCGGAGGTCTCCTCCGATACCGCGGTCACACGCAGCCACGGATTGGTGCCGGCGATCCGCCGCAACACCGCGAGATCGTAGAGTTCGCCGGGGTGCCGCATCCCGTAGAAGATGTGAGTTCGCGGTGAGTCCGAGCGCTTGGACATCTCGATGATCAGCGCACGCAACGGCGCCAGCCCGGTGCCGCCGGCGACCATCAGGACATCGCGGTCCGGGTCGACGTGCAAGGTGCCGTGCCCCTGGGCGAAGAACCACACGTCGCCGACGCGGGTGTCGCTGACGATCGCCGTGCTGACCGTGCCACCCTGCACCGCTCGCACGTGGAATTCGAGTTCGCCGTCCGGGTTGGGCGGGATGGCGGGGGATAGGTGTCGCCAGGCCTTCGGCCACTGCGGCACCTGAACCTCCAGGTACTGGCCAGGTTTGAACCGCAGCGGAGCATCGGTGGTCAGCCGGACGACCGCGAGATCGCGGGAGATGCGGTACTTTTCGGCCACCTTCGCCGTCCACAGCGCCGGATGTGGGGCGGTTTCGGCTGCCCCACGCATCACGCCGGTCACCAGCATCATGGCCTGCGAGACGGTTTGTTCGGTGTCGGCGTCCCAGAATCCGGCCATCAACGCGGAGAACTCACCCATCAGCGCGATGTACATCGCCCGATAGTGTTCGGGCAGCACCCCGAACTTTCGGTGGTCGCGGCCTAGCTGGGCGAGGAACTCGATCAGTTCGGCGTGCCCGTGCTCGGACGGGATGACCTCCAGTACATGGTCGATGACCCGATAGAAGGCGTCGCGCTGACCGGACATGGTGGCCGGGAAGAGGTCCCGAAGGTCGGGGTCGACGGCGAAGAGTCGGGTATAGACGTTTCGGGAAAACTGGTCGGGATCGGCGTTGACCGCCGCCCTGAGCTGATGCAGCGCATGCCTGGAATGGGTCACCATTGCGCGCGCACTCACCTCCGAACCGCCGATCACTCCCGTCGTGAGCCGACCGATGCGGGCGATGCAGGTCAGCAGGCGACTGTGACCACCCTAGCGCAACCGCCGTAGCAGCTGGATCGAGTGCAATTCACGATCGTCCAACGCATGTGCGGAGCGTGTGTGCTATGGCAAGGTACGTCTTGTGGCAACTGTGGACGGGGGAGCGGTCGGGGGGCCGACGCTGCAGGGCGTGATCCCGGGCATCGTCGACGCGCACCTTCAGCAATGGAATCCGCGCAGCACCCCGTGGGCGGCCAACCGTGCATCGCGGCTGTACCGGTACGTCCCGGCGATCGGAGATCGCGTCTTCCCGGTGGTCGTCTCACGTGCCGACCGCGAATATGTGCTGACGCCCCGGACGGTGGCCCGGGCCTACGAGCCACGCCAGTACGTCGCCGACGCGGCTGGGGTGCGTGCGGTGGCGGGGGTGCCGATCGAGAGCGTGGTCCACATCGAATCGCATTGGCGCGCGGAGAAGGTCGACGACCTCACGCTCGATGAGCGGACCTCACTTGAGGAGACTCGCTATGTCGCGGGCCTGCCCTTCGGGGTCGGCGGGAACCCTCGGCTCGGTGCATTGATCGCGCACGGTGATCCCCGCGATCCGCATTTCGGTTGCGCGCTGGATCAACACGCGGCGATCACCGACAGATTCCGGGGTGTGCGGACCGCGGCCTCCCGCCATCCCGATCCGCGCGTCCGGGACAGTGCCGACGGTGAAGGTCTCCTCGCCCAGCCGGACTTCCTGCGCGGATTCGCCGCGATCGCCGATCGTGGTCTGGTGTTCGAGGCGTCGGTCTACTCGCATCAGCTGTACGACGTGGTGACACTGGCCCGCGAGTATCCCGAGACGACCATCGTCGTCAATCACTTCGGTACTCCCGCCGGGGTATTCGGACCCATCGGCGTCCGGACGGGTGCGACGGCGGCCGCGCGCACCGACATCCTGCGCCTGTGGCGGGAACGGATGACAACGCTGGCCGCCCATCACAACATCGTCATCAAGATCTCCGGTCTGGCGATGCCGGTTCTCGGCTACGGCCATGAGCGTTGGGGCAACATCGGTGATCAGGCCACCCTCGCCGAGATGGTCGGTCCGTTGGTGGTGCATGTGGTCACCCATTTCGGTGCCGCGCGGGTGCTCTACGGCAGCCATTTTCCGATCGACAAACCCAATGCCCGGATGGCCATGCAGGTGGGCGCCCTGCTCGAGGTTCTCGGCGACTGGGGGCCGGATCTGCTACGGAAGGTATTCCGGGACAACGCGATACGCGTGTACCGCATAGCCGATCCGGCACGCTGAGTCGTTCAACCGAATCCCGACGACGATCACCGGCCTGCGCGGCGCAGTCCGAACCGGCGGTGGCGCGGATGGTCGGGTACCGGGACGTCACGCATCATGCGAGTGATCAGTGCGACGAACTCCCCACAGCTGTCATAGCGGGCCGCGGGGTCCTTCGCGAGCGCCTTCGCCACGATCGAGTCGACGCCGGAAGGTAGCCACCGCCGTCGGCGGCTCGGCTTCGGCGGGTCGTCGTTGATGTGGGCGTAGGTGATCGCGAACGGCGTCGCCCGCGGATACGGGGGTTCGCCGGTGAGGAATTCGACCAGACTGCAGGCCAGCGCATACTGATCGGTTGCCGCCGATAGTCGTTGGGCTTGTAGCAGTTCCGGTGCGGCGTAGGCGATGGATCCTTGTACGCGCCCGTTGCGGGCGAGGGGTCGGGTGTCGTCGAGGAGCTGGGCGATACCGAAGTCGGACAGATAGGCCCGCACCGGGTCCTGCGGCGGGGCATGCCCGTCATGGATGTCGGTGATGGTGGTCAGGATGTTGGCGGGTTTGACATCGCGGTGAATGACGTCGGCGTCGTGTGCGTAGTCGAGCGCATCGGCGATCTGACCGGCGACCGCCAGTACGGTGGCGACGTCGGGCTCCTCCCCGCGCGCGGGGACCAGGATCGTCGCCGGGGCGCCTGCCACATACTGCATCGTCATCCAGCGGACCTCGCGGGAAGCGGATTCGGTATCCGTGACCGGGGGAGCGGTTCGTCCGCGCGAGTGAACCCGGACGATATGCGGATGCTCCAGCATCCGGGCGATGGTGAACTCACGATCGAAGCGTTCCTCGAGCCGCGCGCGGTCATAAACCTTGGCGTGCAACACCTTGAGCGCCACGAGACCGGTCTGGTCGCGCTGGTGGGCGGCGAAGACGTCGGCGCTGCTTCCACCGCCGAGGAAATGGTCGATGGTGTAGCCGTCGACCTGGTCACCGATCTCGAACACGACGCCGCCGGATCAGGTGGTGGGGGTGATCCGGAAGATCGGGAATCGGCGGCCCTCGGAGGTTTCGGTGTACTTCACGAAGGACGGCGAGTGTCGGGTGAACTTGGCCCATGCCTGCTCCCATTCGTCGGGCCGGAGTTCGGCGACCGACACCGGCACCGTCCTGATCCCGTCCGGGCCGGGGGCTTCGACCCGAACGTCGGAGGTCGCGCGCAGATTGTGTACCCAGGCGGGGGTGGCGGGGGAGCCGCCGGCGGATCCGATGAGCAGCCAGCTGTGGCCGTCGCGAACGGCGAGCAGCGGATTGACCCGTGGTTCGCCGGACTTGGCGCCGAGGGTGTGTAGCAAAATGAGATTGTCGCCGAAGCCTGCGGTCGTGACGACCCCGTTGTTGCTGCGGAATTCGTCGATGACCTGTGCGTTGAAGTCGTTCACCACTCCAGTCTGCCTGTCCGCGCGCCGGTGGCGCACCCCAAACCCGGCATTGGGAGGATCGTCGGTTGCATAGGGTGACAGGCATGGCTGAGGTGGACCTGAGTGAACTGACCGCGGCGTTGCCCGGCGGGATGGTGGTTACCGACCCCGACATTCTGGCCGGATACCGGCAGGACCGGGCTTACGATCCGGACGCCGGAACCGCCATGGCGCTGATCCGCCCGACCACCACCGAGGAGGTCCAGACCGCGGTCCGGTGGTGTGCGGCCCGCCGTATCCCGATCATCACGCGCGGTGCAGGCACCAGCCTTTCGGGCGGTTCCACCGCGGTGGACGGCGCGGTGATGATCTCCACGGAGAAGATGCGCGACCTGCACATCGACACCGCCACGCGCACCGCGACCTGCCGGCCGGGCCTGCTCAACGCCGAGGTCAAAGCGGCGGCCACGGCGCACGGGCTCTGGTACCCACCCGACCCGTCCTCCTTCGAGATCTGCTCGATCGGCGGCAACGTGGCCACGAACGCCGGTGGCCTCTGCTGTGTGAAATACGGTGTCACCACCGACTATGTGCTCGGCCTGGAAGTCGTGCTCGCCGACGGCCGGGCACTGCGGCTCGGTGGGCGCCAGCTCAAGGACTCGGCGGGCCTGCCGCTGACGAAGCTGTTCGTCGGCAGCGAAGGCGTGCTGGGGATCATCACCGAGGTGACTCTGCGTCTGCTGCCGCCGCAGGCGCCCGCGTCGACGGTCGTCGGTACCTTCTCATCGGTGACCGACGCCAGTCGGGCGGTGTTGGCGGTCACGGCCGAGATCCGGCCGGCGATGCTGGAGTTCATGGACTCGGTGACGATCAACGCCGTCGAGGACATGCTGCGCATGGGCCTCGATCGTGATGCCGGTGCCCTGCTCGTCGCCCAGTCCGACGCGCCGGGCCCCGCCGGGGCCGCGGAGATCTCGATCATCCGGCGCGCCTTCGAGTCCAACAACGCCGACGAGGTGTTCACCACCGACGACCCGGTCGAGGGTGAAGCGTTCACCGCCGCGCGCCGCGCGGCGATCCCGGCGGTGGAGAAGCTAGGGTCGCTCCTGCTGGAGGATGTCGGCGTGCCGCTGCCGTCGCTGCCCGACCTGATCGACGGTGTCGCGGCCATCGCTGCCGACAATCGGGTGATGATCTCGGTGATCGCCCATGCCGGCGACGGCAACACCCATCCGCTGATCGTCTTCGATCCCGACGACGACGACGAGTCGGTGCGCGCGCAGCGTGCCTTCGGCCAGATCATGGATCTGGCCATCGAACTGGGCGGCACTATCACCGGTGAGCATGGGGTCGGCCGACTCAAGAAGGAGTGGCTACCCGACCAGGTGGGTCCGGACGTGATGGCCCTGACCGCTGCCATCAAGGGTGCGCTGGACCCGCACGGATTACTCAATCCCGGTGTGCTGCTCTGACGTTCGGCTATCCGGTCTGCTCTCTGATGCGCCCCGCAGCGATAGCGGACGGCCTCGACTGGCTGCCGCGCGAAGAGTGTAGGCGGCCACTGGCCTTCAGTGGCGGGTGAGGATCGCGTCGAGGTCGGTCCCGATGGGTAGCGTGCCGAATTCGACACCGCGGTCGGGTCCCAGTCTGGCCTCGATGAATGCCTCGGACACCGCGGTCGGGCTGTACCGGGTGAGCAGCGCACCCTGTAGTGCAAGGGCCATGGACTCGACGGTGATGCGCGCGCGACGCTGAGCGTCGGACGGAGCGAGTCCGGCGAGTTCACCGAGCTGGGTCCGGACGCGGTCGAGCGCGCCGTCGAGGATGCGGTTGGCGCCCCGCGCGAGGTCGAGTTCGGCGAGGAAGGCGGCCACCGTTTCGGGTTCGCGGGTCATCGCGCGTAGGACGTCGAGGGCGATGACATTGCCCGACCCCTCCCATACCGCCATCACCGGCTGTTCGCGATAACGCATGGCGAGCGGGAAGTCTTCGGTGTAGCCGTTGCCGCCCAAGCATTCCAGCGATTCGTAGGCGTGGTGGGGGCCGCGTTTGCAGATCCAGTATTTGGCAACGGCATTGGCCAGTCGGCGGAAGGCTTGCTCCTGGTCGGAGGCATCCTCGTCGTGAGCGCGAGCGAGTCGGATGGCGGTGGTGGTGGCCGCTTCAGACTCGAGCGCGAGGTCGGCGAGGACCGCGGTCATGGCCGGTTGGTCGGCGAGCCGGGTACCGAAGGCGCTGCGGTGCCGGGTATGCCAGAGGGCCTCGGCGACGCCTTGCCGCATCCCGGCCGCACTACCCAGGATGCAGTCGAGGCGGGTCTGGGCGACCATCTCGATGATGGTGCGGACGCCGCGTCCGGCGTCGCCGACCAGATAGGCGACAGTGCCGTCGAGTTCGATCTCCGACGACGCGTTGGACTTGTTGCCCAGCTTGTCCTTCAGCCGTTGGATCCGGAAGACATTACGGGTTCCGTCGGGGAGGACTCGGGGGAGTAGAAAACAGGAAAGTCCTTCTCCACCAGGACCACTCGCCTGGGCGAGGACCAGGAAGGCATCCGACATCGGTGCTGAGCAGAACCATTTGTGTCCGGTGAGCAGATACTCCGCTCCCGGGCCGCCGGCTCCGGCGGGAACGGCAACGGTGGTGTTGGCGCGGACGTCGGAACCGCCTTGCTTCTCGGTCATCGACATACCGAAGATGGCCGATGTCTTGTCGGCGTCGAGCTCTGGGGAGTAGTCGCGCGACAGTGCGCGCGGTACCCACGCGGCGGCGACGTCGGGCTGAAGTTCAAGGGAGGGGATGACCGCGTGGGTCATCGAGACCGGACAGGCATGTCCGGGTTCGATCTGACCGAACAGCATAAACGCCGCTGCACGCGCGACGTGTGATCCAGGCCGCGGATCCGCCCAGCAGCGGGTGTGCGCCCCGTGTGAGACGGCCGCCGCGATGATGCGATGGTAGGCCGGGTGGTACTCGACCTCGTCGATCCGGTGACCCCAACGGTCGAAGGTATGCAATTGCGGTACAAAGGTATTGGCCAATTTCGCATCGTGCTGGAAGGCCTCGGTGCCGACCAGTGATCCGATCTCGCACAGTTCGGCGTCGGCCCATCCCGCATCGTGGCGGGCGACCGACTCGCGGAGCACGATGTTGAGTTCGTACTCGTTGACGCCGACCCGCGGCAGTGACTGATTGAGCACCTCGTGGGTGAGGTGCGGGCGCGGGTGCAGTGGCGAAGTCTGGGTCATGGAACTACCTTTCGCGGAACGCGCGCGGGTGTCACTCGGTGTAGGCGAGTGGTTGGTCGAGAATGCGGTCGGGGATCTGCAGGCTCGCGAAGAGGACGGCCACGGAATCTTGCAGGGTATAGCCGAATTCGGCTCCGGTTGCCGACTTCTGGACGACGAGCCCGAAGATGGCCGACCAGAACGCCTTGGTCTCCACATCGATCGGGGAATACAGCTGCCAGCCGGTGCGCATCAGCGTGGCGATCAGGGCGGCATCTGCACGGTCGTGCAGGATGCGCAGGGTGTCGGTGATGTGTTCGCGTAGGTCGTTCCGGCGAGACACGATCATCATCGCAGTGGTGAACAGTTCGACGTTGCGGGCCTGTGGGCCGAGGAGGGTGCTCACGAGTTCGTGGGTGTACTCCCGCACCGTCGCCGCCTGCCGCGCAGCATTCTCGGCGTGACGTCCGGCGCGCAGTACCGCGGCGCAGGCCACCTCGACGAACAACTGCTCCTTGGAGCCGAAATAGTAGGTGACCTGGTTGGGGAAGACCTCGGCGTGGCGGCACACCTGCGCCACCGATGCGGTTTCACCGTGTTCGGTGAACACCTCGGTCGCGGCGCGCAGCAGCGCCGCACGGGTCGACTTGCCCGATGCGCTGCTGCCGCGTCGCGATGCGGCTGGTACCTGCTGGTCCATACCACCAAACCTCTTCTTGTACGGCCGACAATATCGGGGGTGGGTGGGTGTGGCAAGGAACCTGGATGGGCCACCGGGAGTAATGACGAGGGCCGTCGTACTCGCCGGTGGCGAATACGACGGCCCTGGTCGTGGGTGATTTCGTCGGCAGGAACTATCCGACGGTTCCGGGGAACGGATCGTTCTGGCCGCTGGAGTACGGGTCGTCGCTCTTGCGGGTCCGGTTGGTCAGCTTGTCCTTGAGGACGCCGAAGCGGCCACCCTTGTCCTCGATCTTGAGGTGCTTGAGGATGGTGCGCGCGGCGTTCTGTCCGGGCATGCCGCTGATGCCGGCGACCGGGTGGGTGCCCGAGCCGGTCAGGTACAGCCCGTCGACCGGGGTCTTGTAGCCGGCGAATCCGGCGACGGGCTTGTTCGGGCCGAAACGGCTGATGGTCGGGTCGACGTGGTAAACCGAACCGTCGATCGCCCAGAAGCGCTCCTCGATATCCGGCAGCACGAGCGGCCGCACCGCGACCTGAAGGTCTTCGACGCCCTTGTAGTACTCGTCGGCGTCCTTGATGATGCTGTCGGTGATCTTCTTGCGGGCGACGTCCCAGCCTTCCTCGGGGAAGGACGGGGTCAGGCCGGTCCAGAACCACCAGAGGTCCTTGCCTTCCGGCGACATCGACGGGTCGAAGGCATTGGTGACCTGCGCCAGACCCGGAATAGCCTCGGGGACTTCGCCGCGCACACACGATTTCGCGGCTTCCAGGGCCTGCTCGTAGGTGTGGTAGCAGTTGCAGGCCACGCGCAGGTCGATGCCGTCGCCACGCCACTTCTCATGCTTGGACATGTCGATCTTGCCGCTGAGCGCGACGTTCACCTTGGCGTCGGCGATGCCGCGCTTAACGGGTCGGGATGTGGTCGGCCGCGTTCTGCTTCTTGGGCTCCAGGACGCCACGCGGAAGGAGGCGAGTGAGCGTGGTCTGGGGCTGCATGCGGTGAGAACTGCACGGCGAGCGTGGATCTCGGCACCGCCGTGGATGCGCACGCCATCGGCACCGGTCGCACGGCGATGGCCCGGCTGCGTGCGAACACAGCGCTGACCACTCTGATCGTGGGCGGCGATGTCCGTGTGGGACAGCCCGGTTCGGCGGACGAACGCGGGGGCGCCGACGTTGGCGCGGCAGTGCTGGTCGGGGCGCCAACGGTGGATCTGCCCGGGTTGGCCGAGATCATCGCATATGTCGGCCAGACCGAGGAGATCCTCGATCGCTGGCGCCTGCCCGGGGCTGACTGGGGCAGTTCGTGGGAGGAGCGGTTCGGGTTCGAACGCTATGCCGCACTGATCAGGTCCGCGTCGGCTCGGGTGCTCGACGACGCAGGTGTCGCGCAGGCCGACCACGTCGTCGTGGTCAGCCCCAACACAGCCGTCGCGAAGCGGGCGTCCACCTTGGTCAAGGGCGTGCTCTCGACCTCCGGATCACCGGTCGGATTTGCCGGTGCCGTCGACCCGTTGATCGCGGTCGCCGACGTGCTGGACCGAGCCGGGCCGAATGAGACGATCCTCCTCGTGTCTGCTGCGGACGGGGTGGATGCGCTCGTGCTGCGGACGACCGGCGCGCTGTCGGCCGCCGCGCGACCGACCGGACCCGCCGCGCAACTCGCGAAACCCTCCAACTCGGTGGCGTATCCCAGATATCTGGCGTGGCGCGGGATTCTCGAGTTCGAGCCGCCACGCCGCCCGGAGCCCGCGCGCCCGGCCGGGGCCCCGTCGGCACGCGCCGTGGGCTGGAAGTATGGCTTCGTCGGATCTCGTTGTCTGGAATGCGGATTCATCCATCTCCCGCCTGCGCGAGTGTGCCGGGAGTGCGGAACCGCCGACGCGGGTGAACCGATGGCCGCCGCGACACTGGCCGGCCGGGTCGCCACCTTCACCGTCGACCATCTCGCCTACTCACCGTCTCCGCCGGTCGTGGTAGCCGTCATCGACTTCGACGGCGGTGGTCGGACCACCCTGGAAGTCGCCGATGCACGGCCGGACGTACTCGCGATCGGGGACCGGGTGGAACTGGTGTTCCGGCGCCTGTACACCGCCGAAGGCGTGCACAACTATTTCTGGAAGGCCATCCAGGTCGACGAGAACCCCATCGATGATTCGGGAACACGGGAGGGCTGAGGCATGGCGCAGCATGGAACTGCCGACCAGGTCGCGATCGTCGCGATGGGATGCACGCGATTCGGGGAACTCTGGGACACCTCGACCGACGATCTGCTGATCGATGCGATGGGGCAGACGCTGGCCGGCGCCGAACTGTCGCTCGACGACGTGGACGCGTTCTGGCTGGGAACCCTGGGTTCGGGCAGTCGGGCCTCACGCTCAGTCGGGCCGTGGGCATCGAGAACAAGCCGGTTACCCGGGTGGAGAACTATTGCGCCACCGGGTCGGAGGCCTTCCGCAACGCCTGCTATGCGGTCGCTGCCGGGGCCTACGACCGGGTGATGGCGATCGGTGTCGAGAAACTCAAGGACTCGGGCTTCTCGGGTCTGCTCCGCGGCGATCCGCCCGGCGATGGGACGGCATCGGAATTGTCGCTGACCGCACCGGCCGCGTTCTCCATGCTCGATCCGGCGTATTGCGCCAGGTATGGGGTCGATCCGGCGCAGATGCGTGCGGCGATGACCCACGTGGCATGGAAGAATCACGTCAACGGTGCGCGTAATCCGAAGGCGCAGTTTCGTTCCGAGGTTCCGAAGGCGAAGATCGAGAGTGCGCCCAAGGTCGCCGGACGGTTGGGTGTCTTCGACTGCTCCGGGGTGTCCGACGGTGCGGCAGCCGCGTTGATCGTGCGCGCCGAGGAGGCTTACGACTACACCGACCGGCCGATCTTCGTGAAGGCCCTCGCGCTGGCGGCGGGGCCGGGGCGTGGTGCGGTCGATCAGGCATACGACTTCAGCACCTTCCCGGAGGTCGTGGCCTCCGCGCGAGATGCCTACGCGCAGGCCGGGATCACCTCGCCCCGCGCCGAGCTGTCCTTCGCCGAAGTGCACGATTGCTTCACCCCGACCGAGATCGTCCTCATGGAGGACCTGGGCTTCTCCGCTCCGGGTGTCGCCGTCAAGGATGTCCTCGCGGGTGAATTCGACTCGGACGGTGGATTTCCCGTCAACATCGACGGCGGACTGAAATCCTTCGGCCACCCAGTCGGGGCGAGCGGATTGCGAATGCTGTACGAGACGTGGCTGCAGTTGCGCGGTGAGGCTGGGGAACGTCAGCTGGCGGATCCACGGCTGGCGCTCACCCACAATCTGGGCGGACGACCCGGTGCGTGCGTCTCGTTCGTCTCGGTCGTCGGCAGTGAACGCGGTTGATCGGACGGGTGGCCGGTGCGGGATCCGCGCCAGGCCTTGCCAACGTATTTGAGTTTACGTTCAAGTAAAAACGTTCCAACGAGAGAACTCCAACGCCCGACGGCATGGAGACCAGACACGAGGTGGTGGGCAACAATGAAGGTCACGGTTGATTTCGGTAAGTGCACGGGGCTGGGAATTTGTGAAACCGTACGGCACGGTGCCCTACTTCTGGTCGGATTGGTACGACGCGCGCATTCAGTTCGTCGGGTCGCCGGAGGCCGACGAGGTCGTCGTGGTCGACGGTGACCCCGGCCAGAGCGAGAAGTGGGTGGCCCTGTACCGGCGTGGCGATCGCCTGATCGGCGCGCTCACCGTGAACGGTCAGACGGTGATCATGAAGTACCGGGTGATGATCACGAAGGGTGCGTCGTGGGAGGACGCGCTGGCGTTCGCGGAGAAGCGCCGGGCGGCCGTCCCGGCCTCCTGACTCAGTCGGGGGTGAGCGCGCCGCGCACGAAGTTCTGCGCGTTTGCGACGACCTTGTCGATGGACCCGCGGCGCGGCGTCCACCACTCGGCGGCCCAGTTCAGTGAGCCGAGTACCAGCATCTGGGCCATGTAGAGGTCCAGATCCTGGCGGATCGAACCCTCCTCGTAGGCGTCGGTCATCAGCGACCTCCACACCTTGCCGTACTTGACCTCTTCGGCCGCCTGCCGTTTCCGGACATGCTCGGGCAGCTGTCCCGCGTTCCGGATCGATGCGGTCGTGTACGCCGAGATCTCCAGTTCATGGCGGAGGTGTGCTTCGACGGCGACCAGGATCTTCTCCAGCGGGTCGGTGCCGTCGGGCAATGCCGCCAGAACCTTGACCAGATGTTCACGCATCTCGGCGAGGCCGGCCCACATAACCTCTTCGACGAGATGTTCGCGCGAGTCGAAGTAGTAGTAGATGGCGGGGGCCTGCAACTCGGCGACCTCGGCCACGTCGGTCAGGCGCATACCGGCAAATCCTTTGCGGCTGAGCACCGTGGCCGCGGCGTCGAGGATGCGTGCACGCGTCAACTCGGACTTCGGCACCGCACGTGTCTCGGACTGGACGGTGGTGGCTCGCGGCTTACGTGGTGGCATGCCTGGCGATTTTAATCGGCATTGAAAGATTGTGGTGGACCCGCCCGGCGTGACATCGCGCGTGGCGCGCAGATGGTGGCTACCCCGGCGTCAGTCCGCGGCGGATGATCGACTATGCGGTCGCGACGACGGTGTCCACCGAGCCCCGTGAGGACGTCCACCATTCAGCGGCCCAGTTCAGGGCGCCGAGGACCAGCATCCGGGCCATGTAGAGGTCGAGGTCGGGCCGGATCTCGCCCTCGTCGGCGGCCGCCCGGACCAGATCTCGCCAGATCGCCCCGTAGCGTTGCGATTCATCGGTATGTCGGGTCCGGATACGCTCGGGGACCTGTCCGGCGTTGCGGATGGATGCGGTGGTGTAGGCCGACGCCTCCAACTCATGACGCAGGTGGGTGTCCACTGCGATCATGATGCGTTCCATCGGCGTCTGTTCGGGCCCCACGGCATCCAGCACTGCTTCCAGGCGCTGTCGCATCTGGGCGATTCCCGACCACATGACCTCTTCGATGAGGCTTTCACGCGAGTCGAAGTAGTAGTAGATGGCGGGGGAACGGAGTTCGGCCACGGCGGCGACATCGGATAGCCGGGTGCCCGCGTAGCCCTTCTCACTGAGCACCCGGGCCGCCGCGTCGAGAATGCGGGCGCGGGTTCGGGCGGACTTGAGTTCCTTGGCCTCGGATCCGGCCGGACTCATCGGATTCACGTCGAGGGTCATGCGGTCACCACCGCGGTGCGCGGTCGAGGCTGTCCAGCGAGTCGAGGTCCACGAGTGCCTGGGCGGATCGACGGACAAGCGTGCGGACGTGTGCTTCGGTCTGCAGCTGGGAGACCTTGCCGACCAGATAGGTGTAGGTCCAGAAGATGAAGCCGCGGAACATCTGCTGGCGATAGGCGAGAAAGGCCTCGTCGACGGTCGGGGGTTTCCCGCCGACTTCTGCGAGTTTGTCGACGTACAGCTCCAGCAGATCGTGTTCCCACGCCCGCCGGTCCTCGACGTCGAGCGCGGTGCTGATGGCGTAGCCGACGTCGAGGGCCCAGCCGCCGCGTCCGATGCCCTGCCAGTCGTAGAGGTTCAGTGAACCGTCGGGCAGCTCGAACCAGTTGCCCGGATGGACATCTTGATGAAGCAGGGTCTGCGGGCCGACGACGTTGTGATCGAGCGAACGCATCAGACCGCTGCGCAGCTCGGATTTCCGGCGGAACAGCTCGGCGGGGATCTCGTCGTCGAGCAGCCGCATCGCAGCCATCGCGCCGCGGTCGAAACCGATCCTCGAATTGAATGTGCGCTGCCAGTCATCGGCCCGGAGGAGCCCCCACTCGCCGGCCAGGCGCGGGTCTTCCCACAGGCCGCCGTGGTACCGCGCGAGTTCGGCGATCATCGACTCGGCCCCCGTCCGGTCCACGTGCCGGGTCGCGGCGTCGGCGAACTTCGCGCCCCGGGTGGCGGCGATGTCCTCGGTCAGCACCATCGACCGGCAGGTGCGCGCGTCCCATCCGCCGTGGTAGCCGAGTGGGGCGCCGATGTCGAGGTGCGGTCGGATCAAACTGTAGAACAGGGCCTCGGAGCCGGCCGCGCCGGTGATGCCGACCAGCAGCCGGTTGACGAGTGTCGGAGTCGACTTCGAGTACACGTCGGCGGGTAGTCCGGCGTCGGTGCCCGCGGCGTTCCACGCGAGTGTGATCGCGCGGCGCGAACTCGTGCCGTCCGATCCGCTGCCGAGTGCGAACTCGGTGACCGCGGCGTCGGGAACCCCGCCACCGAGGACGGCCGTCAGCCATTCGGCGGTGATCTGCTCGACCGTGGCCGGGACCTGGTGCGGGTCGGTGACCGGACGCCGACCGCGGATCCGTTCCATCGCGGTGGCCGATGCGACCCTGGCGACGTCGCGCCCCATGGCCAGTTGTGCACGCATGGTCACTCCAAACTCTGGTGGAACTCGCCAATTCGGTCTACCGGATGATCGACCGAGACCGGCGAGGTCTTCACCCGATTAATCTAGTCTAAATTCGAATCGTTGGGAACCGATGGAGTGAATGCGATGAGGTGAAAGGTCAGATCCGTGATGTCGATTGCCGTCGGGGGGGGGGGGGCCCCCCCCCCCGGCCCCCCCCCCCCCGC
>NZ_JASXSH010000033.1 GCF_030315745.1 Gordonia heveisoli
AGGCAACCATTCCAGCCTACCAGGTGATTCTCGCCCGAGCAAATCGGCTCCCTGAGGGATTCCGGTCTGCCGCGGCAAGCTGATCACTCGGCTTGGCCGGCACCGCGTCCAGCGTCTCTGATCTTCCGGTCTGAGACGCTGACAATCTCCCCGGTTCCCGTTGGCCCCGGGGAAGTTGCTCTCTGCGGTGCGTCGATTAAGTTACACAGGGGCGAACACGACGTCAAATCGCCTGGTCAGCGCGTTACGCGCGCTCCGGCGAAGTTCTTCTTGCCGCGTCGGACCACCAACCACCGACCGTGCAGCAGATCGTCATCCGCCGGCACCCACTCCGGGTCCGTGATCTTCGCGTTGTTCACATATGCACCGCCCTCACCGATGGCGCGGCGAGCTGCCTTGTTGCTGTCGGCGAGTTTGGTGTCGACGAGAAGGCCGACGATGGTCGGCCGCTCGCCCGCGTAGTCGGCGATCGTCGTCTCCCCCACTGCCGCGGCCAGCGTCTGCTCATCGAGTTCGCCGAGTTCGGCGCGACCGAACAGGGCTTGACTGGCCAACTCGACAGCTGCGGTCTGATCGGCGCCGTGGATCAGCGTCGTCATCTCCGCGGCGAGACGCTTTTGCGCGATCCGGAGATGCGGGGTCTCGGTGGTGGCGCGCTCGAGCTCCTCGATCTCAGCCCGATCGAGGAAGGTGAACCAGCGCAGGTAGCGAACGACGTCGGCGTCCGCGGTGTTCACGAAGTACTGGTACCAGGCGTAGGGGCTGGTCATCTCCGGATCGAGCCAGAGGCTGCCACCGCCCGTCGACTTGCCGAATTTCTTCCCGTCCGACGAGGTGACCAGCGGAACGGTGAAGCCGTGCACTCCTGCGCCCTCGACCCGTCGGGTCAGGTCGATACCGCTGACGATATTGCCCCACTGATCTGATCCGCCGACCTGCAGTTCGCAGCCGTACCGGCGGAAGAGCTCCAAGAAGTCGTTCGACTGCAGCAGCACATAGCTGAACTCGGTGTAGCTGATGCCGTCAGACTCGAGCCGGCGGCGAACCAGGTCGCGACCGAGGAGGACATTCATCGAGAAGTGCTTACCGAGGTCGCGCAGGAAGTCCACCGCCGACAACCCGGCCGTCCAGTCCAGGTTGTTGGCGACGACAGCACCCGACGGTGTGTCATCGATGTCGACGAAACGTCGAAGTTGGGCATCGATGCGGGTCGCCCACTGGGCGACGGTGTCGGTGGAGTTCATGGTGCGTTCGCCGACATCGCGCGGATCACCGATCAGTCCGGTGGCACCACCGGCGAGCACGATCGGCCGATGACCGGCCAGCTGGAACCGCCGCAACGTCAGCAGCGGCACCAGGTGTCCGGCATGCAGACTCGCAGCGGTGGGGTCGAAGCCGGCATAGAGCGTGATCGGCCCCTCGGCGGCGCGGGCGCGCAACGCGTCCAGATCGGTGGACTGGGCGATCAGACCTCGCCACTGGAGTTCGTCGACGATGTCGACCGGAGTTGCCGGGGCCGAATTCTGCGTGGTCACACCGTCGATTTTGTCATCCGGGCGCCGATCGCCCCGCACCCGGGCGTACCCGCAGGACATCCGGGTCGTACGGGCATGCGACCGAACAGCACGATCGGCGTCGTCTAACTCAGTTCGACGACGTCAGTCGGTTGTGTTCGGCGTCGTCGACAGCGCGTGCCTCGTCCGCCAGCATCACCGGGATGCCATCGGCGTCGATACGGTAGGCGACACGCAGGCGCGGGTTGTACAGCTCGTCACCGGCATTGATCAGCGGACCGTGATCCTGCGGGCAGACCAGGCGTTCCCGGGTGATCGGGTCGATGGCCTCGGCACGTGACGTCACTGTCGTTTCCTCGTCCTTCTTGTCGGAATCTGGTGGTACGCGTCCGGCGACCTACGCGCGGATCGACCGGTGTTCACCCTATCGCCGTCGCCCATCCAGCATTCGCGGCGGCGGTGCGGGTGTACTTGCGGTAGCGTCCGGCGTCGTCGCGATACCAGACCGGCCCACCGGGGCGCGGGATCCCCTCGGCCGCGAGGTCTCGCGACAGTGGCCGGTAGGAGTTCGACACCGGGATCTCCTCGACCACGCGGATCAGGCGGGGACGCTGACTCGCGGGCAACTCACCGAGCGCGACCCGCAGTTGCGTCGGCGTCAGCGACTCGATTCCGGTGCCCGCACGCAGAGTGATCGCCGCGACCGGGATCTGCCTGCCAGGTTCGCCGACGCCGTACATGACCGCCAGGTCGACGCCGCGCATCCGCGACAACGCCAGTTCGGCGGGAGCGGTGAACACCGGCCCATCGGCAGCACGGATCAGTGAGTCGAGCGTGCCAAGCAACCACAGGTCGTTGTCACCGTCACGGGCGAACAGATGCCCGGAGACCTCCCAGCGGTCATGGACGTCGAAGACGTCACGCAGCAGCGTCGACGACGAGTCGTACCGGTGCCGCGCACGCGACAACAGCAGTCCAGGCTCCCCCACCTCGGCCTTCCGGACAAACCCCTCGTCGTCGATGATCAGCTGTCCGGCTTCGACGTCGTAGGCCGCGATCTCGACCGGATTCGTCTCCGGCAGTGGACGTCCCATCGATCCGGGCTTGTCGGCCGGCACGTTGGCGAGGATGGCCGCACCGTCGGCGGTCGCGAAGAACTCGAGTACGCGGGCGCGCGGGAAGCTCGCGGTCACGTCGTCCCACAGGCCCAGCGGCATACCCGAACCCATGAACAGTCGGATCGGGTTGTGCTGATTGATGTGGAAACCCTCGGCCCGCACGATGTCCCGGAGCATCGTCCAGGTGTAGGACACCACGGTGACGCCGTAGCGCTGCACCTCGGTGGCGAAATCCTCCGGGTCGATCCCGTTCGACAACGCGATCCGCGAGCGTCCGACCACCGTCGCACCCAGCGTGGTAAGCAGACCCGAGGCGTGGTGAAGCGGGGGCAGGCAGTACACGGTGTCGCGGTCGCTCAGTGCAGCGGCCGCGGCGGCACCGAAGGCGGACTGCGCGAACCGGTGGTTGGTCACCGGCCACGGCGCCAGCCTGCCGCCCGCCCTGGTGAACAGGATGAACGCCAGATCGCCTGCGGCACCAGGATCGGGCCGATACCACGCCGGCATCCGAACCTGCGCCGGATCGATCTGCTCCATGTCGATGACCGCACTGCCGTCGACGCCGTCGACGGTGCGCGACGTACCGCTGCCACCGCCGAGGACAAGAACCTTGTCGCCATGCTCGACGGCCTGCGGCAGGTTCGTGGGATCGGTGACGATCACCGCACTGTTCGACAGTTGCAGCATCTCGGTGACGTCGGCGTCGGGGGCCAGCATCACCGCGACCGCACCGAGTCGCGACAACGCCGCCACGACCACCAGCGCACTCGGACGGGTATCCATCAGCACACCGATGTGCTGACCGGGCCGGACACCGCATTCGATGAGCCCGGCGACCACGTTGTCGATACGAGTGTTCACCTGGGCATGGGTCAGGACCCGGTTCTCGAAGAGGAACAGTTCCTTGTGCCCGTTGCGTTTACTGTTCTCGGACATGAGTTTGCCCAGCGAGATCTTGGTGCCGGACTGAATCTGGCCGAGGCGGAACAACCGCGGCACGGTGCGCAGCGATTCCTGTGCCACCGCACGTGAGGTGCGCTGCAGCGAGTTGGCAATCCCGACGACCTCCCGCGACGCGGCGCTGCCTGCGTCGGCGACCGATCCGACGCCATGGGTCAGCCGCGACGCCAGCGTCACACCACCGCCGTGTCCGGGCGCGACGGCCTCCATGTCGGAGATCATCGGCGGTTTGTCGGCATCGAGGGACACCCAGTTGACCCAATCGGCGACGGTCGGCCAGGTGTGGCTGCCCGCCGCACTACCCACAACCAGGCCGAAATGCCCTGCCGCCAGCCGTGATTCGTACACCTTCGCGTTGGGCGCCGCGCGGACGATCCCGCGGACCGCGGCAGGTTGACCGATGTCGTCGGCCTCCCCGACGAAAGCCAATATCGGACACGTGATCTCGGCGAGCGACACTAGATCGCCGTTGATCACGAAACCGCCGGACACCATGCGATTGTGCGCCACGAACTGCCGCAGCAGTTCGGCGATCGCCGGCCCAGACCAGGCCACCCAACCATCCGCTTCGAGGAAACGGCGCTGGTCCTCGCGCGGCAGGAGCGCTTCGCGGTCGTGGAGCTGACGCAGGAAATCGATCCGGCTGCGGATGGTCTTGACCGGGTCGAGCAGCTGAAAGCCGGTCCGCGCCATCCAGTCCCGAATCCACAGGTTGCGGCTGCGACTGAGGACCTTGTCGGCGAGGAACTCCGCGCCGGGCGCCACCAGCCCGGCCGGTAGCCCCAACGGCAGTGCGGCCAGAACGTCGACCGGGCTCCCGAAGGTGATGACGCTGGCCAGATCTTTGGAACGGCGGTACGCCGCTGTCTGATAGGCGAACATGCCGCCCTGGGAGTATCCCGCCAGATGGACCGGGCGACCCGTCCCCTCGACGATCAGGTCGATGACCTGGCTGACCGCGACGACATGGTCGGCCAGAGTCCGTTCCATGCCACCGGCCTCGGTGTCGGGCGATCCGAAGTCGACGACCCAGGGCGCGATACCGCTGCGATGCAGAATCGACACCGCGCCATTGTGCTCGGTGACGTCGTAGACGTTGGCCGACACCATCATCGGCGGGACCATCAGCACGTTCGGGGCGTCGCGGTGCTCGTCGGGGAAATAGCGGCGCAGCCGGAACATCTCGGCCGTCTCGACCACGGTGAACGGGGCCGGTTCGGTGCCCGTCTCCAACCCTCCGAGCCGCAGGACCTCCAGACCGTTCTGCGCGGTCGCGACAACCCTGTCGACCATTCCCCCGACATCGGGGAACCTCGGTAAACCAGCCATCGTCCTCGATCCCTCCCGCCATGAACCGATGGACATCAGCCGGTTCATCGCTGCTCGACTACGCATGTGGCGGCACCACCGCCCCGCATTCAGATGGTGACCCGCGTCACTCTACCGTCGGCCCCGACAGCCCGGTTACTGGGTCAGCCGCGCCCACCCAGTGCGTTCTCCCAGCCCGGCCGAAGGGACGCCACCTGCCCGGTGATGACCCCGATCTGCCGTGTGACCTGCTGCGGCGCGGTCCCGCCGTGCGCATTCCGCGACTCGACTGAACCGCGCACCGACAGCACCTCGCGTACCTGCGGAGTGAGGTGCGGGTCGATGGCGGCCAGGGTCTCGTCGTCGAGCCCGTCGAGGCCCACACCGCGCGACTCGGCCTCGCGTACACACGCCCCGGCCACCTCGTGGGCCACCCGGAACGGCACGCCCTGCCGGACCAGCCACTCCGCGATGTCGGTGGCCAGGGTGAACCCGGCCGGCGCCAACTCCGCCATCCGGTCGGTGTGGAAGACCAGCGTGGACACCAGCCCGGTGATCGCCGGTAACAGCAGCTCCAGCTGTGCGACCGCGTCGAAGACCGGTTCCTTGTCCTCCTGCAGGTCCCGGTTGTAGGCCAGCGGCTGCGCCTTCAGGGTGGCCAGGAGTCCGGCGAGATCGCCGATCAGTCGGCCGGCCTTGCCGCGGGCCAGTTCGGCGACGTCGGGGTTCTTCTTCTGCGGCATGATCGAACTGCCCGTCGACCACGCGTCGGCGAGGGTCACATAGCCGAACTCCGGCGTCGACCACAGAATGATCTCCTCCGACAGCCGGGACAGGTCGACGGCGATCATCGCGAATACGAAGGCGGCCTCCGCCGCGAAATCGCGCGCCGAGGTCGCATCGATAGAGTTCTCGGCCGGCGCGTCGAAGCCCAGATCGGCCGCGATCGCGGCCGGATCCAGTCCGAGCGACGAACCAGCCAGTGCTCCGGACCCGTAGGGCGACACCGCCGTCCGACGATCCGCGTCGGCCAGCCGGTCGAGGTCGCGCAGCAGCGGCTGCGCGTGGGCGAGCAGGTGATGCCCCAACAGGACCGGCTGCGCTGCCTGCAGGTGCGTCTTACCCGGCATGATCGCATCCGGGTGTGCGGCCGCCTGCGCGGTCAGCGCCTCGACGACGTCGATCAGGCCGAGAGCCACCCGTCGCATCGCGGCCCGCAGCCACATGCGAAAAAGGGTGGCCACCTGGTCGTTACGGGATCTTCCGGCCCGCAACCGGCCGCCCAGCTCGGCACCGACCCGCTCGATCAGCCCCCGTTCGAGTGCCCCGTGCACGTCCTCGTCGGACTCCGCGGGACCGAATGTACCGTCGGCGACATCGGCCGCCAGCCGGTCCAGACCCGCCAGCATGCCGGCCAGGTCGTCGTCGGTCAGCAGACCCGCACGATTAAGTACGCGCGCATGCGCTTTCGACGCCTCGATGTCGAAGGGGGCCAACACCCAGTCGAAATGGGTGGACTTGCTGAGGGCGGCCATCGCGTCGGCCGGGCCGCCCGCGAATCGTCCGCCCCAGAGCGAGCCCTCGTTGGTGCCGTGTGCCGAGCCGGTGCTCACAGGTTCAGATCTCGCTTCGCGGCGATCTTCGACGACAGACCGTGCAACTCGACAAAGCCACGCGCGGCGGACTGGTCGAAGCTGTCGCCCGCGTCGTAGGTCGCGAGGTTGAAGTCGTAGAGCGACTCGTCGCTGCGACGACCGTTGACGATGACGCTGCCCGCGTGCAGGACCAGGCGGATGTCGCCGGAGACATGCTCCTGAGTGCTGGTCACGAAAGCATCCAGCGACCGCTTCAGCGGCGAGAACCACAGACCGTCATAGACCAGCTCGGCCCACTTCTGGTCGGTGAGGCGCTTGTAACGTCCCAGCTCACGTTCGATGGTGACGTGTTCGAGTTCCTCGTGAGCCTTGATCAGCACCATCGCGCCGGGGGCCTCGTAGACCTCACGACTCTTGATACCAACCAGACGGTCCTCGACGACGTCGAGACGACCGACACCCTGCGCGCCTGCCCGCCGGTTGAGCTCCTCGATCGCACCGAGCACGCTCACCGGACGTCCGTCGATGGCGACCGGGCGGCCCTTGTCGAAGGAGATGATCAGTTCGTCGGGTGCGTTGAAGTGGACCGTCGGGTCCTCGGTGTAGTCGTAGACATCCTTGGTCGGGGCGTTCCACAGATCCTCGAGGAAGCCGGTCTCGACCGCACGACCCCAGACGTTCTGGTCGATGGAGAACGGCGACTTCTTGGTCACCGTGATCGGGATGTCGTTCTCCTCGGCGAAAGCGATCGCCTTCTCCCGCGTCCACGCGTAGTCACGGACCGGCGCGATGACGTCCAGATCGGGTGCGAGGCTGGCGAAGCCGACCTCGAAACGCACCTGGTCGTTGCCCTTGCCGGTGCAGCCGTGCGCGACGACCGTGCCGCCGTGATCGCGCGCGGCGGTCACCAGATGTTTGGCGATCAGCGGGCGCGACAGCGCCGACACCAGCGGGTACCGGTTCATGTACAGCGCGTTGGTGTTGATCGCGGGCAGGCAGTAGTCGTCGGCGAACTCATCGCGCGCGTCGACGACGACGGCTTCGACGGCACCGCAGTCGATCGCGCGCTGACGCACGACCTCCATGTCCTCGCCGCCCTGGCCGAGGTCGAGCGCGACCGCGACGACCTCCTTGCCGGTTTCTTTCTGGATCCAGCTGATCGCAACCGAGGTGTCCAAGCCGCCCGAGTATGCGAGTACGACGCGTTCCGCCATTGTGGTGTGAGCTCCTGTTTCTTACCGTCTTGTGAGGAATTATCCGTTGGACTGTTGACCGGGTTGGAGGCGGGGCACGCTAGACGAGCCCCTCGATTCGTCGGGCCAGGTCGATGCCGGTCAGCGGTTCGCGGGCCGCTACGAAAATGGTGTCATCTCCCGCGATCGTGCCGACCACATCCGGCAGATTCGCACGATCGATCGCACTCGCCAGATAGTGGGCGGCACCGGGCGGCGTACGCAGCACCGCCAGATTGCCACTGGCGTCACTGGACACCAGCAGGTCGGCCAGCAGCCGCGACAACCGGTCCGTGCCGCCGAAGACCCCGCGCACCGGCGCACCGTCCTCGGGCACCACGTACACGCCGGCACCACCGTCGGCCGCCCGCAACTTCACCGCACCGAGTTCGTCGAGGTCACGCGACAGCGTCGCCTGTGTCGCCTCGATGCCCTGCCCGGCGAGCAGTCGCTGCAACTCGGACTGGCTGCGCACTTGGTTAGCCGCCAGGATCGCGACGATGCGCGCGTGCCGGCCCGCCCGGGTCGCCGCGAGGCGATGGTCGGGTTGATCGGGTCGGCTCGCCGCGGTCACTGATGCTCCAGCAGCCAGATCAGCAGCGCCTTCTGCGCGTGGAGCCGGTTCTCGGCCTCATCGAAGACGACACTGGCAGGTCCGTCGATGACCGCGTCGGTGATCTCCTCGCCCCGATGGGCGGGCAGACAGTGCAGCACGATCGCACCCGGAGCGGCGCCGGCGAGAAGGTCGTCGTTGATCTGGTACGGCCGGAACGGCGCGACCCGATCCTTACCGTCTTCCTCCTGCCCCATCGAGACCCAGGTGTCGGTGACCAGCACGTCCGCGCCGGCCGACGCCGCGACGGGATCGCCGACGATGCGCACCGATCCCCCGGTAGTCGCCGCCCGCTCCTGCGCGGCCGCGATGACCACCGGGTCCGGCTGGAAGCCCTCGGGTGCGCTGATCGTGACGTGCATACCCGCGGTGACGCCGCCCAGCGCCAGCGAATGCGCCATGTTGTTGGCGCCGTCACCGAGATAGGTCATCTTCAGGCCGGCGGCCTTGCCCTTGTGCTCGATGATCGTCTGGAGGTCGGCGAGGACCTGGCAGGGGTGGAACTCGTCGGAGAGCGCGTTGACGACCGGGATCGTCGCGGTCGACGCGATGGCCTCCAGCCGGTCCTGACCGAAGGTCCGCCAGACGATGGCGTCGACGAACCGGGACAGGACGCGGCCGGTGTCCTCCAGGGTCTCCTCACGGCCGAGCTGGGTGTTGCGGCCGTCCACCACGACCGCATGCCCGCCGAGCTGCGCGATCCCCAGTTCGAAGGAGAATCGGGTGCGGGTCGAGTTCTTGTCGAAGATCACCCCGACACCACGCGGCCCCTCCAGCGGGCGGTGGGCGAACGGATTCACCTTCACCTGCGCCGCGAGCGCCAAGACCTCGGCCTGTTCAGCCGGGGTGAGATCGTCATCACGCAGAAAATGCCGCGTCATCACTTGTCCTTTCCGGTTGCCGCATCGAGGATGCCCGGCAATGCCGCTACGAAGTCGTTGCCCTGCTCCTCGGTGAGGATCAGCGGCGGAGCCAGGCGGAGCACGTCGGGTGCAGGCGCGTTGATGAGATAGCCGGCCGACCGTGCGGCGGCCTCGACCTTGCCCGACACCTCGTCGGTGAGTACCACCCCGAGCAACAGCCCCGATCCGCGCACATGCGAGATCAGCGGATGCCCGAGGTCCTCGATACCGGCCGCGATCGTCTTGCCCACGGCGGCAACATGTTCGGTGAGCCCCGAGTCGTCGATGGTCTTGATCACGGCGAGTGCCGCGGCGGCACTGACCGGGTTTCCGCCGAAGGTGGTGCCGTGCTGGCCGGGGGTGAACAGATCGGCAGCCGCGCCGGCCGCGATGACCGCACCGATCGGCATTCCGCCGCCGAGTCCCTTGGCCAGGGTCATCACGTCGGGCACCACTCCGGCGGCCTGATGGGCGAAGAAGGTGCCGGTCCGGGCCACGCCGGTCTGCACCTCGTCGAGGATGAGCAGCGCACCGCGTTCAGTCGTGAGGCGCCGCGCGGCTGCCAGGTAGTCCGCAGGTGGGACGACGACACCGGACTCGCCGAGGATCGGCTCCAGGATGACCGCAGCGGTCCGTTCGCTGATCGCGGCATCGAGGGCGGCGACGTCACCATAGGGCACGAAGCGCACCCCGGGCGGCATCGGCTCGAACGGAGCCCGTTTGGCCGGTTGCCCGGTCATGGCGAGCGCACCCATGGTGCGACCGTGGAAAGCCTTCTCCGCGGCCACGATCTCGGGGCGGCCGGTCAGGCGCGCCAGCTTGAACGCCGCCTCGTTCGCCTCGGTCCCCGAATTGCAGAAGAACGCCCGACCGGGATGGCCGAACTTGTCGAGCAGCTTCTCGGCGAGTTCCACCACACGCGGGTTGATGTACTGGTTCGAGACATGCCCCAACGTCTGGATCTGTTCGGTGACCGCAGCCACCACCGCCGGGTGCGCATGGCCGAGCGAGTTCACCGCGATCCCGCCGAGCAGGTCGAGGTAGCGCTTGCCGTCGGCGTCGTAGACGTGGACGCCCTCGGCGTGGGTCAGCGCGAGGGTGGGAGTCCCATAGTTGTTCATCAGCGCGGTGGACCACCGCTGCTGCAAGGGCTGGGTCATGACTTCTCCTGGGAGACCGTGGTGCCGGTGGATGCGGTGGTGAGCAGCTGGGCGATGACCGAATGCGGTACGCGACCGTCGATCACATGCGCACATTCGACGCCGCCGCGAACCGCACGCAGACACGCCTCCATCTTCGGAACCATGCCCGAATCCAGTTTGGGCAGCAGCATTTCGACGTCGTCGGCGCTGATCTGTTCGACCAGCGAACCGCGGTCGGGCCAATCGGTGTACAGACCCTCGACGTCGGTGAGCATGACCAGCCTGCTCGCCCCGAGAGCCTCGGCCAGCGCACCGGCCGCGGTGTCGGCGTTGATGTTGTGTACGACGCCGTCACGGTCCGGTGCGATGGTCGAAACCACCGGAATACGGCCCGCACCCAGCAGATCGAGCACCGCCGAGGTGTTGACTGCGGTGATGTCACCGACGAGACCGATATCGGTGGCGACGCCGTCGACCAGGACGGTCCGCCGCGTCGCGGTGAACAGATGGGCATCCTCGCCGGTTATGCCGACGGCATAGGGTCCGTGTGCGTTGATCAGCCCCACGAGTTCGCGGCCGACCTGGCCGAAGAGCACCATCCGGGCAACATCCATCACCTCGGGAGTGGTGACCCGGAAGCCACCCTTGAACTCCCCGGTGAGACCGAGCCGCTTGAGCATCGCCGAGATCTGCGGACCGCCACCGTGCACCACCACCGGATGAATCCCGCAGGCACGCAGGAAGACCATGTCGGCGGCGAAGGCCCGCTTGAGATCGTCGTCGACCATCGCGTTGCCGCCGTATTTGACGACGACGGTGGCGCCGGCGAGTTCCTGCAGCGCGGGCAGCGCCTCGGCGAGGATCGCGGCCCGGTCGATGGCGGGGGTGGTCTGGTTCTCGGTCATGAGGAATACGCCGAGTTCTCTTCGACATACGCGTGCGACAGGTCGGTGGTCCGCACGGTCGCGGCCTGGTCGCCGAGCGCGAGGTCGATGACCACCGCGATCTCCAGTCCGGACAGGTCGACGTTGCGGGCGCCCTCGGCACCGAAACCGTTGACGCACACCGGACTTCCATTGAAGGACACCGAGATGCGGTCGGGTTCGAGCGGGAACGGCGCCATTCCGGTCGCCGCCAGCACACGGCCCCAATTGGGGTCGGAACCGAACAACGCGGTCTTGACCAGCGAGTCGCGGGCGACGATCCGCGCCACGGTCAGCGCGTCGTCCTCGGTCCGGGCGTTCTCGACCGTGATCGAGATCCGCTTGGTGACTCCTTCGGCGTCGGCCTGCATCTGTGCGGCGAGGTCGTCGCACACCGCGAACACCGCGGCGTCCAGGTCCTTCTGCTCCACCGGGATCTGGCTGGCACCCGAACTGAGCAGCAACACAGTGTCATTCGTCGACGTGGAACCGTCGATGTCGAGCCGGTCGAAGGTGCGGGCGGTGGCCCGGCGCAGCGCGAGGTCGAGTTGCTCGCCAGAGGCCTGCGCATCGGTGGTCAGCACGACCAGCATCGTGGCGAGCGAGGGCGCCATCATGCCCGCACCCTTTCCCATGCCACCGACGTTCCATCCCTGCGGATGGTGCAGCGCAGCCTGTTTCGGCACGGTGTCGGTGGTCATGATGGCGTAGGCCGCATCGGTGCCACCCGACAGTCCGCCGCCCATCTCCTGGACGATCTCGGTGACACCGGCGAGTACCTTGTCCATCGGCAGCCGGTCGCCGATCAGCCCGGTCGAGCAGACCGCGACCTCCACCGCACCGGTACTCGTCCCCCAGTTGCTCAGTGCGTCGGCGACGGCCTCGGCGGTCCGATGCGTGTCCTGGAATCCACCCGGACCGGTGCAGGCGTTGGCACCACCCGAGTTGAGGATGACCGCACGCAGTCTGCCGGTGGTCAGCACCTGCTGGGACCACAGCACCGGCGCAGCCTTCACCTGATTACGGGTGAAGACGCCGGCCGCGACGTTGTCGGGGCCCTCGTTGAACACCAACGCGAGATCGGCGTTGCCGGAAGCCTTGATCCCGGCCGCGATACCAGCGGCACGGAAACCGAGGGGCGCGGTCACGCCCTGTTCACGTACCAGCCGGGGCACGTCGCCGGGTGCGCCGCCCTCGATCCGGTCGTCGGGGTTCTGACTATTCGGAATCTCCACGCTCACGGCGCCACTCCCACGGTGCTCAGTCCCTCGGTCTCATCCCAGCCCAGCGCCAGGTTCATCGATTGCACGGCGGCACCGCCGGTGCCCTTGGTCAGATTGTCGATCGCCCCGACGGCGACCAGCGTCCCAGACCGCTCGTCGACGGTCACCGACAGTTGAATCGCGTTGGATCCGATCACCGATCCGGTGGCAGGCAGCTGCCCCTCCGGCAGGAGATGGACGAACGGTTCATCTGCGTAGGCCTTGTCATACGCCGCCCGCACCTCGGCGGCCGACGCGGTGGTCCGGGCCGTGCAGGTCGCCAGGATGCCGCGCGACATCGGCGCCAGCACCGGCGTGAAGGAAACCGTCACCGGCTGGTCGGCGGCGGCCGACAGCGACTGGGCGATCTCCGGGGTATGCCGGTGCGTGCCGACGCCGTATGCGCGAGCCGAGCCGATGACCTCACTGGCGAGAAGATCGACCTTCGCCGCCCGACCGGCACCCGAGGTACCGCTGACCGCGACGATGGTCACGTGCGGTTCGGTCAGACCGGCCGCCAGCGCGGGCAGAAGCGACATCACCGACACCGTCGGATAGCACCCGGGAACCGCGATCCGGCTCGCATCCTTGAGGACCTCCCGGTTTCCCGGCAGTTCCGGCAGACCGTAAGGCCAGGTGCCGGCATGGTCGCCGCCGTAGTAATCGGCCCAGGCCTGGGCGTCGGTCAGCCGGAAGTCGGCGCCGCAGTCGATGATCAGCGTCGACGGCGGCAACTGGTCGGCCAGCACCGCCGACGTGCCGTGCGGCAGGCCGAGGAATACGACGTCATGTCCGGCCAGCACCTCGGGGGTGGTCTCCGACAACACCCGGTCGGCAAGCGGCAGCAGATGCGGATGGTGGGCGCCGAGCAGACTTCCGGCATTGCCTCCCGCGGTGAGTGCACCGATCTCCAGCTCGCCCGATCGCAGGCGCGGATGGCCGCTTAGCAGTCGTAGGATCTCGCCACCCGCGTAGCCGCTCGCGCCGGCTACCGCCACCTTGATCGTCATATCGATGATTATGCACCATGCTGCAAATCAATACATTGGCGGCCCGTTGGGGACTGCGCCGACGCGGCGTCACCGCAGACGCGCACCCACTGCTTCAGCCGCATGCGCGACCGCGGCGAGCTTGGCGGCGTTGGCCTCATCCTCGGTGAGAGTGCGGTCCGCGGCCCGGAAACGCAGAGCGAAGGTCAGCGACTTGTGCCCGGCACCGACCTGCTCACCGGTGAAGACGTCGAACAATTCGATGGACTCCAGCAACTCACCGGCACCGGCCCGCAGTGCCTGCGCCACAGCGGCGGCGGCGGCACTCTCGGCAACGACCACCGCGACGTCCTGCAGGACGGCCGGGAACACCGACACCGACGGCGCGGGCAGCACCGACGTCAACGGCAGCCGGTCGATCTCGATCTCCACCGCGCAGGCCCGCTTCGGCAGCCCGGTGCGTTCCAGGACGGCGGGATGCAACTCACCGGCATGGCCCACGAGGACACCGTCGACGGTCAGCTTCGCACAGCGTCCCGGATGCCAGGGCCGATGGTCGTCGGCGGTCAGCTCGATGGTCACCCCGGCCGCCCGGCCGATCGCGCGTGCCGCTTCGAAGGCATCGAGGTGATCGGCGTCGCGGCCGGGTCCCCACGGTCCGGCCGGATCACGCTGTCCGGTGAGCACCACGGCCACCCGGACAGGCTGGGCGGGCAGCGAGGCATCGAGTGCCGCAATCTCCTCGTCGGTCGGGCGTCGCGTGACGTCGATCGGCGGTACCGGGGCGACATGATCACCTGGACGTACCACCTGACCGATGGTGTACAGCGCGAGGTCGCGCTGACCACGGGCGATGTTGCGGGCGGCCATCTCGAACAGGCCCGGCAGCAGCGTGGTGTTCAGTTCCGGGCGGTCCGACTCCAGCGGATTGAGCACCTTCACGGCCCGGCGGCGATCGTCGTCGGCGGGCAGGTCCAGGGCGTCCAGGCCACCGGCAGGCATGAACGGATACGGCAGAACCTCGACGTACCCGTCGAGCGCCAGCGTTCGGCCGATGCTGCGGCGGCGCAGCTGTGCCGGGGTCAGCCCGGTGCCCGCGGGCGCCGACGGCAGGATCGCCGGAATGTGCTCCAGACCTTCCAGCCGCAGCACCTCCTCGACGAGATCGGCGCGCTGACGCAGGTCGGGACGCCAGGAGGGTGCCACGACGGTCAGCGGGTCGGTTCCCGACACCGTGCATCCCACCTCGACCAGCCGCTTGGCGGTGGTCCCGGCCGGGTAGCCGATACCGGCGACACGGTCCGGTTCGTCGGCGGCAATGGTGATCGGCGCCGCGGCGGGCACCTCGACCCGCGCCTCCGACAGCGGCGATGCGATGGCGCCGCCTGCGATCTCGACGATCAGCCGGGCAGCACGGTCGGACGCCGCGACAGTGACCTCCGGGTCGACCGTGCGCTCGAAACGCTTGCTGGCCTCCGAGGTGAGCTTGTGACGCTTACCGGTCCGGAAGACCCGCACCGGATCGAAGGTCGCCGACTCCAGCAGGACGCGGGTGGTCTGGTCGCCGACCTCGGTCGTCCCGCCGCCCATGACACCGGCCAGCGCGATCGGGCCGGTCTCGTCGGCGATGACGACATCTTCGGGATCGAGTACGCGATCGACGTCGTCGAGAGTCCGCAACTTCTCCCCCGGCTGCGCCGCGCGCACGGTCACGGTGCCGGTCACACGGTCGGCGTCGAAGGCGTGCAATGGCTGCCCGAATTCGATCATCACGTAGTTGGTCACGTCGACGATGGCCGAGATCGGACGGATCCCGGCGATCAGCAGACGCTTCTGCATCCACCACGGCGACGGCGCGCTCGGATCGACGCCCTCGATGACCCGGGCGGTGTACCGGGTGGCACCCGAATCGGCGTCGATGGCGACCGGCCAGGCCGCACCCTCGCCTGCGATCGCCGGGTCGGCACCCGCCGGATCGACGAACGGCACACCGAAACTGCCGGCCAGTTCACGTCCCAGGCCGCGGATGGAGAACGCGTATCCGCGATCCGGCGTCACGTTCACATCGATGGCTGCGTCGTCGAGACCGAGCACGATCCGCGCGTCGGCGCCGGGTTCGGCGGTTCCCGGTGCCAGCACGAGGATCCCCGCATGATCGGTGCCGATACCCAGTTCCGACACCGAACAGATCATGCCGTCGGAGGTCTTGCCGTAGGTCTTGCGCGTGGCGATCTCGAACGGGCCGGGCAGCACGGTGCCGGGCAGCGCCGCGACGATCAGGTCACCCTCGGCGAAGTTGCGCGCGCCGCAGACGATGTCACGGGGCTGGTCCTCCCCGACCTCGACCTGGCAGAAACGGATCGGCTTCTTGAACTCGGTGAGCTCCTCGATCGCCACCACCCGGCCGATGACCAGCGGACCGGTGATCTGTGGGAAGACGTCGATGTCCTCGATCTCGAAACCGACGCGCACGAAACCGGCGTCGATCTCCGCGGTGGTCGCCGACCACTGCGGGTCGCCCTGCCGGAGCACCTCGGTGTACCAGGACTGTGGGGCACGCACTTTGGTTTACTTCCTTCGATGTCGCGTCGGGCTGGTTGAGACGGTCGGCGTCGGGTCTGCGCGTCGGGCCGGGATCAGGCGGCCGGACCGAACGGCAAGGTGAAACGGATGTCGCCCTCCACCATGTCGCGCATGTCGGTGATGTCGTTGCGGAACTGCAGGGTGCGTTCGAGACCCATACCGAAGGCGAACCCCGAGTACACATCCGGATCGATACCGCTGGCCCGCAACACATTCGGGTTGACCATGCCGCAGCCACCCCACTCCACCCAGCCGGCGCCACCCTTCTTGGCCGGGAACCACACATCGACCTCCGCCGACGGTTCGGTGAAGGGGAAATAGCTGGCCCGCATGCGGGTGGTGGTATCCGGGCCGAACAACGCCTTGGCGAAGGTTTCCAGCGTGCCGCGCAGATTGGCCAGGGTGAGTCCCTTGTCGACGGCGAGTCCCTCGATCTGGTGGAAGACCGGGGTGTGGGTGGCGTCGAGTTCGTCGGTGCGGAAGGTCCGGCCGGGGCACGCCACATAGATGGGCACGTCGCGGCTGAGCATGGAGCGAACCTGCACCGGCGAGGTGTGCGTGCGCAGTACCTGCCGAGACCCCTCCGGCGCGATGTAGAAAGTGTCCTGCATCGACCGCGCCGGATGATCGGGCAGGAAGTTCAGCGCGTCGAAGTTGTGGTGTTCGGTCTCGACCTCGGGCCCCTCGGCGATCTCCCAGCCCATCCCGACGAAGACGTCGGCGACCTGCTCGGCGATCACCGTGATCGGGTGGCGTGCACCCACCCGGCGACGACCCGACGGCAGGGTGACGTCGACGGCCTCGGCGACCAGCACCGCTGCATCGCGTTCGGCGTGCAGGGTCGCGCTGCGCAGGTCGAGCGCCGCCGACACCCGACCGCGGACCTCGTTCACCAGCTTTCCACCGGCCGACCGCTCATCCTTGGGCAGCGAACCCAGCGCGCGTCGGGCCAGCGCGATCGGCGACCGATCACCGAGGTGCGCGGTCTTGGCCTCGGCCAGCGCGTCGAGATCCGCGGCCGCGGTGAACGCCGCGATCGCCGCGGCCGCGGCCTCGTCGAGCTCCTGAGGTTCCGGGAAGACCGGCTGGTCGGCGGAAGATGCCACGTTCGGGGTTCTCCTCGTGTGCGCTGAAGGTCTTGTCGGACAACCAGGGTAGTCGACCGTGGTGCGGCGCTGACCTGCGGGATCAGGTCAGCCGCTGTATCCGGCCCGCTTGAGTGCATCGGCCATGGCACCGCCGGGCGCGGGCCGGTTGTCGCGGCGCCCGTTGCTGCCGCCGCGTCCCTGCTGCCGGTCCCCCTGGCGGGCATTGCCGCCCTGCCGTCCGTTGCCCTGCTGTCCGTTGCCCTGCTGTCCGTTGCCTTGCCGTCCGCCGCCCTGCCGTCCGTTGCCGTTCGGTCGGCCGCCGCGGTCGACGGCGGCACCGGACTGGCCCGACCCGCCGCGGCCGCGTCCGCCGCCCGTCGTACCCGGCTCGTCGTCAAGGCGCAGCGACAGTCCGATGCGTTTGCGCTCGACGTCGACCTCCATCACCTTGACCTTGACGATGTCGCCGGATTTGACGACCTCCCGCGGGTCGGAGACGAAGCGGTTGGCCATCGCCGACACGTGCACCAGACCGTCCTGGTGCACGCCGACGTCGACGAATGCGCCGAAGGCCGCGACGTTGGTGACCTGACCTTCCAGAACCATGCCGGGGGTGAGGTCGGAGACCTTCTCGATCCCGGCCGCGAAGGTCGCCGTCTTGAACTCCGGGCGCGGGTCACGACCGGGTTTGTCGAGTTCGGCGATGATGTCGATGACCGTCGGGCGGCCGAACTTCTCGTCGACGAAGTCGTCGGGCCGCAGCGCGGTCAGCGTGCGGCTGTCGCCGATGACCTCGCGCACGTCCTTGCCGACCTTCTCGATGATCCGGGCTACCACCGGATAGGACTCCGGGTGTACCGCGGACGCGTCGAGCGGATTGTCGCCGCCGGTGATCCGGAGGAAGCCCGCACACTGCTCGAACGCCTTGGGACCGAGCCGAGGCACGGCCGTGATCGCCTGCCTGCTACTGAACGCTCCGTTCGCGTCGCGGTGGGCGACAAGCGATTCCGCGAGTCCCGCGGTGATACCCGACACCCGCGACAGCAGCGGCACCGACGCCGTGTTGACGTCCACGCCGACCGCGTTCACGGCATCTTCGACGACCGCACCCAAGGACCGGGCGAGCAGCGTCTCGGAGACGTCGTGCTGGTACTGGCCGACGCCGATCGACTTCGGGTCGATCTTCACCAACTCGGCGAGCGGATCCTGCAGTCGGCGCGCGATCGATACGGCGCCGCGCAGCGAGACGTCCAGATCCGGCAGTTCCTTGGAGGCGTAGGCGGACGCCGAATACACCGACGCGCCGGCCTCGGACACCACGACACTGATCGGCGCCTTGCCTCCGGACGAGGCGATCGCGGCCACCAGCTCAGCGGCCAGCGCGTCGGTCTCGCGGGAGGCGGTGCCGTTGCCGATCGCGATCAGTTCGACGCCGTGCCGCGCTACGAGCGCCCCGAGGACGGCGAGCGCACCGGCCCGGTCCCGCCGCGGTTCATGCGGATAGATCGTCGCGGTCTCGACCACCTTGCCGGTCTCGTTGACCACCGCGACCTTGACACCGGTCCGCAGTCCGGGGTCGAGGCCGAGCGTGGTCCGGGCGCCGGCCGGCGCCGCCAACAGCAGGTCGCGCAGGTTGGTGGCGAAGACCGCCACCGCGTCGGCCTCGGCGGCCTGCTTGAGCCGCATCCGGGTGTCCAGCGACAATCCGACGAACAGCTTGGTGCGCCACGCCCACCGCACGGTGTCGAGCAGCCAGCGGTCGGCGGCGCGTCCGTGATCGGCGATACCGAACCGGACGGCGATGCGCTGCTCGTAGACGGTCGGCCCGACCGGGCGCTCCGCCGCGTCCGGGTCGGCGTCGAAGGTCACCGACAGGACGTCTTCGCGTTCACCGCGCAGCACGGCCAGCACCCGGTGCGACGGCAGCGACGTGAACGGTTCAGAGAATTCGAAGTAGTCGGCGAACTTGGCGCCCGCCGATTCCTTGCCGTCCCGGACCGCGGTCCGCAGCATGCCGCGCGACCACATCGTCTCGCGCAGTTCGCCGACGAGGTCGGCGTCCTCGGCGATGGTTTCGACGATGATGGCGCGCGCCCCGTCGAGTTGTTCGGTGGTGTAGGCGGCCGGATCGGTGTTCGCGTCGGCCAGCAGCGCATCGGCGACCGGCTGATGTCCTGCTTCGCGGGCGATCTGAGCCTTGGTGCGGCGCTTGGGTTTATACGGCAGGTAGATGTCTTCGAGGCGGGCCTTGCTGTCGGCGGCCAGGATTCGGGCGTCCAGCGCGGCGTCGAGTTTGCCCTGCGCGGCGATCGACTCACGGACCGTGGTCCGGCGCTGCTCGAGTTCGCGCAGATACTCCAACCGCTCGTCGAGCGTGCGCAACGCGACGTCGTCGAGACCGCCGGTGACCTCCTTGCGGTAGCGGGCGACGAAGGGCACCGTCGATCCGCCGTCGAGCAACTCGATCGCGGCACGAACCTGGCCAACGCCGACGCCGAGTTCGTCGGCGATGGTTTTGGCGATCGACGCCGTCACCGCCTCCGGCGACGGGGCGGTCGGGATCACCGGATCGCCGGTGATCGGGGTGGACGCGGATACCGATGCGGGCGCGGAAGTATCAGACACGAGAGGCGACCCTACAGCGCCACCCCGACAGCCCGTGTCCGCGACCCGCCGCCAGTTCGGCGACCTGCCGTCGCCCCAGGTCAGGACGGGTTGTGCCGAGTCTGCGCCCGCGCGCCCGCGTACAGACAGATGGCAGCCGTCGCGGCGACGTTGAGACTTTCGGCGCGTCCCCGGATCGGAATAGCGATCCGGTGGTCGGCGGCCGCCTGCACGTCGGCGGGCAGGCCGTGTGCCTCGTTGCCGAACAGCCAGGCGGTGGGTGCGGCGAGCAGATCGTCGGCGTCGTCGATGCAGACCTCGCCGTCGGCGGCGGTGGCCAGGATCTGCACCCCGGCGGCCCGGATCGCGGCGAGGGTGGCCTCGACGTCGCGTTCGCGCACCACCGGCAGGTGGAAGACACTGCCGGCGCTGGCGCGCACGCATTTGCCGTTGTGCGGGTCGACGGCGTCGCCGAGCAGCACGACGGCGTCGGCGCCCATCGCATCGGCGCAGCGGATCAGCGTTCCGGCGTTGCCGGGTTCGCGCGCCTCGACGGCGACCGCCAGCATGCGGGGGCCGGCGGCGAGCACCTCGGTGAGTGACGCGTCGAGCAAGGTGCTGACCGCGAAGATGCCGGGCGGGGTGGTCGTCTCGGCCAGTTTGGCGGCGGCGCGCGCGGTCACGGCGACGACGGGCAGGCCCGCTAACCGGGCGGCGTCGACGACAGCGGTGTGCCGATGCTGCTCGTCCTCGGTGACCAGGATCGTCTCGGCGTGGCCGCTGACGATGGCCGCGGTCACCGAATTGGCGCCCTCGACGAGGAAGCGGCCCTGGTCGCGCCGGGTCGCGGCGCGGTGGAGCTTTGCATACGACACGACCCGCGAGGAGCGTTCGGACAAGGTCTCCATCATCGGATGAACTCCGTCATGGAAATCGTTGTCTCCGCTTCTCTCGCGGGTCGTGTCGGGGTACTGCTGATGCCGGTGCGGCGGGACGTCAGGCAGCCGGGGCGTTGACGTCGGCCGGCAGCGCCTTGCGAGCCACCTCGACCAGGCCGGTGAAGGCCTCCGGGTCGGTGACGGCGATGTCGGCGAGGACCTTGCGGTCGACCTCGACGCCGGCAGCCTTCAGACCCTGGATGAAGCGGTTGTAGGTGATGTCGTTGAGGCGGGCCGCAGCGTTGATACGCGCGATCCACAGCTTGCGGAACTCACCCTTGCGGGCGCGACGGTCCCGGTAGGCGTAAGTCAGCGAGTGGAGCTGCTGCTCCTTGGCCTTGCGGTACAGCCGCGAACGCTGTCCGCGGTAGCCCTTGGAAGCCTCCAGCGTCGAACGACGCTTCTTCTGGGCGTTCACCGCCCTTTTCACGCGTGCCATGTCAGATCCTTTTGTTCGTCAGATGTCTGGTGGTCAACCAGATCAGAGGTTGAGCAGTCGCTTGATGCGAGGGGCGTCGTTCTCGCTCACCACGGTGGTGCCGTCGAGACGACGGGTGCGGCGCGAGGACTTGTGCTCCAGCAGGTGGCGACGGTTGGCCTTCTGGCGAACGATCTTGCCGCTGCCGGTCACCTTGAACCGCTTGGCGGTTCCCTTGTGGGTCTTGCTCTTGGGCATGTTCTTCCTTTATCCGGGCGAACGGTAGTTCCGGACCCTGGTCGGGTTCGGGAGTACCGGTCCGCATGTCGTATGCCGTCGGCCGTCGCGGTGGATCTCGGTCCACCGCTCGGGCCGCCGACTGAGCTACTCGTCCGCTGCGGCCTCGGTGCCGGCCGCGCGGTCGCGGGTCTCCTGCGCCTTCGCGCGCGTCTTCGCGCCCTTGTGCGGGGCTAGGACCATGGTCATGTTCCGGCCGTCCTGCTTGGCCGAGGTCTCGACGAATCCGTAGTCGGCGACATCGTTTCCGAGTCGCTGCAACAGGCGGTAGCCGAGTTCGGGCCGGGACTGTTCACGGCCGCGGAACATGATGGTGACCTTCACCTTGGAACCCGCTTCGAGGAACCGGACGACGTGACCCTTCTTGGTCTCGTAGTCGTGGTCGTCGATCTTGGGCCGGAGCTTCTGCTCCTTGATGACGGTCATCTGCTGGTTGCGACGCGATTCGCGCTGCTTCTGGGCCGCTTCGTACTTGAACTTGCCGTAGTCCATGATCTTGCACACCGGCGGACGTGCGTCCGGGGCGACCTCGACCAGGTCCAGATCGGCTTCGTAGGCCAAGCGAAGCGCATCTTCAACACGCACGATGCCCACCTGCTCCGAATTCGGTCCGACGAGTCGGACCTCAGGGACGCGGATGCGCTCGTTGATGCGGGTCTCAGTGCTGATGGGGCCTCCTTGATCAATCCTGCAAAGGGGACCGCCGCGATGTGCCGGGACGCCAGTGATGTGCACCCTCTCGGCGATAAGAGCCCCGCGGTGAGTTTGTCACCGGCAGGGCTCCGTTACCGACCGATTCCTCGACAGTCGTCGGGCGCCGACATGCGACACCCACCCCGAAGGTGAGTGCTGCGACAATCGGCTGTGAACCGGACCGTACAACTGCGGTGCCGAGTTGTCGGCGACTCGCGTCGTAGCGGTGGGAGCGGAACTCCACTTGCGACCCCGGGCAATGCCAGGGCGGTCGTGCTATGGAAGTCTAACAGCCATGAGCGAAAACGCCTATTCGCCGTCGGACTCCCCTGCTGGTGAGAGCGATCCGACACCTGATCAGACCGCGAACACACCAACCGACGCCGACAACGTCCGCGAACTCGCGACTATTCCCGCGATCGAGGTGATCACCCGTGCCGCGCTCATGCTGATGAGTGCTGCCGCCGAGAAGGTCGGTCCGGAGGCCGGCGGCGACGAGCAGTACCAGGACATGTCCGAAGCGCGGGCACTCATCAACGCGCTGGCCGGCCTGGTCAAGGCGGCCCAGGCCGACCTCGGGCTGCACCGCAAGCCGATCACCGACGGCCTCAAGGCCCTGCAGCTCGCGTTCCGCGAGGCGAGCTCCTACCCCGACGAGCCCGGTGAGGGCCCGGGCGAGAAGTTCACCGGTCCCGTCAGAGCCTGATCTGCCACTGCCGAACCTGTCCACAACCCCACGCATCGGCCATCGCTGGGGTATCCGGGCAGCGGGAACTAGGCTGACATCTATGAGCAGCCCCGGAGATCAGACCGCCGACGATCCGACGCAGTCCGATGCCCCGGAGGGTCAGATCATCGAGGGCGAGGTGGTCGACTCGTCGACGCAGACCCCGGCCACGCCCTCGGGCTACCTGCCGCCGATTCCCGACCCGAACTACACCGAGTCCGGCGTCCCCACCTTTGACTTCGTGCGCGGGAAGATCCAGAACCGCATCGGCACCGCGATCGGTTCGCAGGAACTCGCCGAGGAGAGTCCCGAGGGGCAACAGGTCGATGAGATGATGCGCAAGCGCGACGAGGCGGCCAAGAAGAAGCTCGAAGAGATCCGCAAGTCGATGGGCAAGTAACACCCCACCCAGCGGGACAACCGAAGGCGTCCGCACCACGATCGCCCTAGCGTCCGGACGATGACGACCGAGGTGCCCCCGACACTGCCGTTGCCGACCGATCTGGCGGACATCACGCCGGAATGGATGACCCGCGCGCTCAGCGCGCATCATGCCGGAGCAGTCGTGGACACCGTCGCCATCACCGAACGCGACGACGGCACCAACCGCCGCGCACGCCTCGCCCTGACGTATGCGACCGGGACAGGGCCGGCGTCGGTCTTCGTCAAGGGCGTCGACGAGGCCCACAAGGATCTCCTCCGGATCACCAGCGGCCTCCTGCACGAACCCCGGCTGTTTGCGTCTGGAGTCGACCTGCCCGTCGAGCACCCCACCGTGTTCGCGACGCAGATCGACGCCGAGTCCGAGGACTTCGTCCTGGTGATGGAGGACCTGACCGAACGCGGAGCGGATCCTCGTGATGCCACCCGTCCGCTGACCGTCGAACAGGCCGCCTCCGGGGTTCGAGGTCTCGCACAGTTGCACGGCGCATTCTGGGGAGAGCGTTGCAGCACACCGGAACTCGACTGGCTCGAACCGTTTCACCCGTGGAACGGCATGGAGATCGCGCCACTGCCGGCAGCCTACGAACGGATGCCCGAAGACACTCCCCCGGCGGTCACCTCACTGGGTATCGATGAGCTGCTGGAGAAGATCTGGAAGCCCTATATCCGTACTCTCACAACAACTTCGCAGACGCTGCTGCACGGTGACCCGCACATCGGTAACACATACCTGATCGGCGATCAGCTCGGCTTCCTCGACTGGCAGGTCGCGCGCCGTGGCAATTTCTCCCTGGACCTTGGCTACTTCCTGCAAGGTGCGCTCACCGTCGAGGATCGACGACGTGCCGAGTGGGATCTGCTGGGCGAATACCGCGACGCCTTGGGTCTTCCCGCCGGCGAGTGCCCGAGTGCCGAGGAGATCGAACTCGGCTACCGGGCGTCGGTCGCGCACGGCCTCACTCTCTGGCTGTGCACCGCCAGCGCCGGCGAACTGTGGCAGCGTCCCGACATCGCCGTCGCGCTGGCAGAACGCTATGCGTTCGCCTTCGACGACCTGGACACGGCCGAGGCGATCGCGCGGCTGGAGCATTGAGAGCGGCTGCAGCCGAGAAGGTCCCGGCGGATCAGGACACGTCACGCAGAGAGCGCCGCCACAGCAGCGCGACGATTCCAATCAGGATCAGCACAGCGGCCACCGGCCAAAACCAGAGGGCGAGAACGGCAATCCACGGCGACGCCGGAATCACGATGCCGAAAACCAGTCCCCACCCGAGCTGCCGCCGCCAACCATCGAACCACACAAGCGAGATGCCGAGAACCAAGCACACCCCGATCAGCACGAAGGGGGACGCCAGTAAGATGCTCCGCGCGCGACCCTCGAGTGCATAGGCATCAGCCATCGGGTCAGCGGCAAAGAAGTAGAGTGTCGCCAAAATGGCCACCGACACCGTGGTGAGGAAGCCCAGCGCACCGTAGTTTCGCGCCACAGTCCCGCCTGCTCCCGTTGTCATTGATCACCCGTAATCATGTCCGACCGCATTTTTCCATTTCCCTTGCGTCGGTGGACGCCCAGCGTCTTGGGCGCCCTCAATGTGATGAGCATCTCCAGACTCAGATTCGGGACCGAACTCATGGTAGCGATTGAGATTCAGAGCGGGTCCGACAGAGCTGCCAGTACCAAGCCCTTGGGGACGGTCGACGGTCACGGTTGACTGAGCACCATCGACCGACGTGTGGTGGACTTCCATCCACGGGTAGTCCGTCCGGAAACCGCCCACCGTCGGTGCTGCGCCGTCAACCCCAGGCGTTGCCACGATAGTTCCATTCACTCCCATACCTATGCGAGAAGTCTCGCCACCCAACCCTATCGGGTCGGCGGCCTCGTATGTGACGGCCACGGATCCATCTGGCGCCTGATACACAGTCCCTTTCGGAGATCCCGTCTCCTGATCTTTAGCGATTCCATGCTCATCTATCCTCACAGACGGGTTCTGGCGCATAATAACGACACCGTTCTCATAGTCAATATACGTCGTCACCCTCGCATTCTGTGGATCGAAGTTGATGTCCGGACCCCGATTGTCCCCCGCGTTTCGTGCAGCAGGATTCTTCCAAGTCAGATTACTTACGTCACGCTCTTGGATAAATTGCCCGACGCGGACGACACCCCCGCCTGGAACCGGATTAATCGGAATAACAATCACGTTGGACTGATGATCTTTGTAAATTCTGTTCGATGTTTCAGGGTTCAACGCTGTCGCGGTTGCAAAATCCACGGGCGTCTTGGGTTCCCGCCCAAACTGCGACAAAAAGATATCGAATGAGCGCTGGTCCCTCGTGGTCGTCCCCGCACTGACAGGAGTCAACCCCTCCAATGTATTCATCGACTCATACAGATCCAAAGACGCCAAGGAGTCGGCTAGATGAAACTCCCTGGCCAACGCCACCAGCCGTGACTGAATGTTCAGCGCTTCGGTCGCTCGCTCATCCCTAATCGCCGTATCCGAATCTTCATCGTAGACACGAGAATCGGCGACATTCCAGCCGCTTTTACTCACAGAGTATTCATCATCCTCGGCCGATATCCACTCAGTTTTTATTCGTTGACCGAGGTCTGTTAACCGCTCCTCAGCCTGGTCCATCACCGACGCCACATGAGCGAGACTGTCAGACATGCCATTATACGATTTCTTCTCGTTATATGCCTTGGTTTCAGCAGCATCCCGCGCGATACCAGACCAGTCCATTCTAGCAATTACATCGTAGATGAAGGTCGCATCCTTTTCGAGTAAATCCGAAAGCAACGATGCGCTCTTTGAGACAGAACGCAGTCGATCAAAATTCAGATCCTGAATCATCTCTTTGTCTGGATATGCCACACCAACACCTCAAGACGCCGGCAAGGACGGGATGTGATCTATCCGAATACTCGCAATTTCGTCCGTATCGCGATACCCTTTCGCAGACTTTTGCAACGCTTCCGACCAGAATCCGAATCTTGCATCGCGGAGCTTCACTATCCACGACACAGCTTTATCTACTCGGGTGATTCCATAGTTTATATCGAGATTGACGTATACCTTTGTTTCCGCGGATATCAGGTCCCGAATCGGAGAGACCTCCAAAGTCGTCTTCCGAGCATCGAACTGACCGGCGACAGCCAACATCTCTTCCGCATCAACCTGCATAACGAGCATCCCCCTAGATGAATGACGACCGAGAGTCAATTGTTGCATCT
>NZ_JASXSH010000034.1 GCF_030315745.1 Gordonia heveisoli
AACCGTGTGTAGTCGGGTGGCTTTTCGGTGAGGGTGTGGTGCAGTTCGGTGAGGTCCATATCCCCATCATACTCGAACACGTGTTCGATGCAAGAACTAGTTGTGCAGGTCAGACCACCCGCACCACCAGTGAACCCCAGTGAACAGAAATCACACGAAGCGGCCCGGTACGCCGCCGATCGGCTCGCCTGATTGGTGTGCGACTCGAAGTCCAACCGCTCCCGACAGCAGTCCGCATCAACGATTTCGGTGTCGAAACATCCCGTGACTAGTGAATGCGCGCTCGCGAAAAGCCAGAACCCTCCCCCGCCGTATTCGCAGGCAAGGGAGGGTTCTGGGGAATGGCGGAATGTCAGCCGACGCGGCGGTATTCGACGTCGTCCCGCACCGACCGGCGGTGCTGATAAGACGGGAGGTGATCGAAGACTGGATCCTCGTCGTCGATCTCGAGGACGACGGCCCCACCCGGACGACGAAGTCGTGCCGGTGGCGGCGTCGCGGCGAACTCGGGGGTTGTCTCGACGCGGCGCCGACGTTCGGCTTCCTCGCGCCGGACCCGGGCGGCGCGCTGGGCACGCTGGGCGCGGACGCGGTGTTCGGTGAGGGTGGCGCGACGCAGGTAGAACAGGTAGCCGACGAGCATCACGGCGGTCACCCCGGTGGCCACCCAGCCGAGGGTCCCGAAGACCACACCGCTGCCGATCGCGGCGAGCACCAACAGCAGCAACCCGATGGTCACGCGCTGCCGTTCCCGGTAGCGCACGTCGCGGTCGGCATCCTCGATCGAGTAGGCACTGCTGCGCGACGATCGGCGAGAGCTCCTGTCTCGCTGGGACTTCGGCGGCAGATCGGCGCCCTCGTCGGCATCGTCGACGATGTCTTCGAGATGGTCGTCCGACTCGGCATGATCGCCGCGCGAGCCGCGGGCGTAGTCGTCGTACTCGTCCTCGTCGAGTTCGTCCTCGTACTCGGCGTCAGTGTCGTCGAATTCGTCGTCGTACTCGGCGTCGTCATACTCGGCGTCAGCGTCGTCGTACTCGTCCTCGTACTCGGCGTCCTCGTAATCGGCATCGTCGTAGTCGTCGGCTTCCGCGTGTTCGGCGTCCGCCGAGTCGTCGGCACCCTCGATCTCACCGTCGAAGATCTCGTCGGAATCGAGATCGGAATCGACTTCCGCATCAACGTCCGCATCGGCATCGGCGCCCAGATCGTCGGCCTCATCGACGTCGGTCTCGTCAACCTCGGCGACCGGAGCCTCGACGCGGTCGCCGGCCGCCCGCCGGACCCGGGTCGTCGTATCATCGGCAGCCGCGTCCTCGGTGGTCGAGTCGTCGACGGTGTCATCCGCATCCTCGTCCGCATCGTCTTCGGCGCGAACAGTCTTCGGACGACGGGACCACGACGGATTGTCGGGGTGGGCACCGGCATTCCGACGACGTCGGCGCGGCGCAGCAGCCTGGGTGCCACCGCGGTGCAGCAGCCGGGTGGCGCGTGCGAGGTCGGTGGACTTAAGCATTTGGGGGCGACCCCGGATGATCATCGGAACCAGCACGAAGAGCCAGACCGCGACGAGGCAGACCCACAGGACGGAGTTGGGCATTGCGACTGTCCCTTTCTTTCACTCTGGTTACATTGGGTCACCAAATAATGTATGGCCACATCGCCGCAGGTCCGCGCAGACGCGCCGGTGCAACCTGGATTCACCACGATTCACACGGCACGCTCAGAATCGGCGAAGGCGCGCACCATACCGGCCCGCGACTTCACCACATCTACACGCGGGACGTCAGCGATTCACTGGCACACCACGGTCGCGACGTCGACCCGGTACGCGGACGCCGAACCTCAGCAGCTCACACTCTTGCGGTGCGCGACGATCCGCCCGAAGTCGATCTGACCGGTGCGCGGTGCGCGTTTCTCCCGCGATACCGCACTCAGATAGTCGCGGCGTCCGTATTTGTACGTGTTGCCCTCGGAGTCGCGACCGCTGTTGCAGGCGCGGAGGTCGTGGTCGACGACGGCGCGGTAGATCTTGCCCTTGATGATGCGATGAAAGGTGATGCAGCCGTTGGCGGCCGGATATCCGGAGCGGCCACTGAACTCCCACCACTCACGGTGCAGGAGACTGATCGGGCCACGGTAGGGCTGCCCGTTCTCCAACGAGACACAAACCTTCGCAGAGGGCGCGGGTGCGGCGTCGGCGTCAGGCGTCGCACCCACCACACCGAGCGTCGCCGTGGCCCCGACCGCCAGAGCAGCCGCCATCATCCGGATCGTCGTCATTTCTCCCCATCCCCGACCTGATCTCAGGTCCCTCGACATCCACTTCTGGATCAACGCTACTACAACGGGTTTGCGGTGCCGGCGACGAACCGCGCATCCACGGCGACGGCGATCTCGACGTCGTCGGGTCGCAGTTCCAGCGCACTACCCGATGCATCGGCGACGGCCATCGCACGCATCATCATCGGTTGCGGCGGTTGGTGATTGAGCATGTCCGGATCGGCGAGTTCAGTCGCGACCACCGGCCCACGCGCAACCGCGTCGGCATAGGCCTGCGCCTTGGCGACGGCGTCCGCGACGGCGCGGGCCCGCAGCTCCCGCTCATATCCGCGCCGATTCTCCTCGGTGACATCCCAGCTCACGTCCCCGACGTCGATACCCTCGACGCCTGCCCACCGATCCAGGAACGCCGACATCTTCTCGAAGTCGACGAACTCGCCGTCCACCCGAATTCTGGTGGTGTACACCGGGTCCAGTCGTTTGCCTGCCGCATTCGACGGCCGGTAGGAGTACACCCGGACCGAATCGCTGGACCAGCGGGTGACGGCCCCGGCGTCGCGCAGCCGGCCGAGTGCCGTGGTCAGCTCGGCATGCACCCCCACCGCCCGGCTGTACACGGTCGCCTTGTCGGCGTCTTCGAGGTGCACGCCGAGTTCGACGACGGCACGTTCGGCACGGTAGCGGTCACGGGCGGTGCCACGCACCACGATCTGTAGCAACTGGGACTGATCGGACATGTCGCCGAGCCTAGCGAGAACCTAGAAGGATGCGCGTCCGGCGCGCACGAGCGTTTCCACCGCGCTGCCCATCACCTCTTCGGTGGTCAGCCCGAACAGGAGGTGATCGCGCCACCGGCGGTTGACATCCATATAGCGTTCGAGCAGGCCCTCACGCCGAAAGCCCACCTTTTCCAGCACCTTCTGGGATGCGACGTTGGCCGGTTGCACGGTCGCCTCGAGTCGATGCAGCCCGACCGGCCCGAAGCAGTGGTCGACGCCGAGGGCGACTGCGGCGGTCGCGATACCGGACCCGAAATGCCCTTCATCGATCCAGTAGCCGATCCAGGCCGACCGCACCGCGCCTCGCTGAATGTTGCCGACGGTCAGCTGGCCGACGTACTCGCCGTCGAGTTCGATGACGAAAGGCAGGATGGTGCCGCGTTTGGCCTCGGATTTGAGGATCGCGAACAACGGCGGCCACGCGGTCGGCTGATGTCGCTCACGCCATGCGCCGATGCCGGTCGGCTCCCACGGGAGCAGCGCATTCTGATTCCGGATGCGCAGTTCGCTCCATGTTTTGCCGTCGCGCAGTTTCACCGGTCGCAACCCGACGGCCCCCGCCCTGGTCCGTAACGGACCCAGGGTCGCGGGCCACCCGGGACTGGCCTGCTCGCCGCTCAACCACCTGAACACAAATGGTGAGTTTATGCGCCCGGGGGTCGCCCTCGGGCCGACACCACCATCCCGGCCACGACCGACCGGCCTCAGGCGTATCGAGGTCGGCGAGGATCAGCCGCGTTGAGCCAGGAAGGCGACCTCGACCTCATCGCCGGTGCCCAATTCGTCGACATCGGGTTCGACCATGATCAGACAGTTGGCCTCGGCGAGTTCAGCCAGCAGATGCGACGACCCGGTCGGTGAGGCGCCGAGCACCTGCACGAGGTAGTCGCCGCTGCGTTCGTCGCGCATCAACTGTCCGCGCAGGTATCCCCGACGTCCGGCGACCGAGGCGATCGGCCCGATGGTGCGGGCCTTGACGACCCGGCGCATCGGCTGCCGCTTACCCAACGCGATGCGGATGAGGGGGCGCACCATCACCTCGAAGGCGACCAGCGCGCTGACCGGGTTGGCAGGCAGCAGAAAGGTCGGCACCTCGTCGCGGCCGAGCCTGCCGAAGCCCTGGACCGAACCGGGGTGCATGGCGATTCGCGCGATCTCCAGATCACCGAGGTCGGCCAGCGCATCGGCGACGGCCCGCGACGCACTGCCGCCGACCGCCCCGCAGATGACCACGATTTCGGACCGGATGAGTTGTGCCTCAACCACTTCTCGCATCCGCGACGCATCGCGCTCGGCGATGCCGACGCGGTTGACGTCGGCTCCGGCATCACGGGCGGCGGCGGCCAGGGCGTAACTGTTGACGTCGTAGATCTGGCCGGGGCCGGGGGTGCGATCGATGTCGACCAGTTCGCTGCCCACCGAGATCACCGACAGTCGCGGACGCGGATGCACCATCACGCGCGCCTGGCCGACTGCGGCGAGCAGACCAACCTGCGCGGGTCCGATGACCGATCCGGCGCGCACCGCCACATCACCGGGCTGCACATCGTCGCCGACACGTCGCACGTAGTCGCCGCTGTCGACGCCGTGCCCGATCTTCACCTTCTGGTCGCCGCCGTCGGTCCAGCGCAGCGGCACCACCGCATCGGCGAGCGTCGGCATCGGGGCCCCGGTCTCCACCCGCACCGCCTGACGCGGCTGCAACCGGGTGGGGGTGCGCGCACCGGGTTCGACCTCGCCGACCACCGGCAACGACACGATCATCGGTTCCCCGGATTCGAGGTCGACCAGCTCGGCTCCACCGGCATCGAAGTCTTCGAGGTCGTCGGGGGCCAGCGCACCCGCCAGCGCGACGTCGACCGCACGGACCGCATAACCGTCGATGGCGGCCTGGTCGAAGCCGGGCATCGGATGCTCCGTCACCACCTCTTCGGCGCACATCAGTCCCTGGGCCTCGGAGATCGCCACCCGCACGGGACGCGGCGCCACGGCGGCCGCGGTCACCAGCGTCAGATGATCTTCGACCGAACGCATCTCACCGCTTTCCACTCGCCGGATACAGCACAGGTAGACGTTAGCCGTCCGGCGGCACCGATGGTGGCAGGCGCGCGGCGCCTACTGTGCGAGACGCTTCTCCAGCCACTCCCGCAGCGCGGGGCCGTAGTCCTCGCGGTCAAGCGCGAAGTCGACGGCCGCCTTGAGGTAGCCGCCCGGGTTCCCCAGGTCATGGCGAGTGCCGTGATGGACGACGACATGCACCGGTTCGCCCTCTTCGATGAGCAGCGCGATCGCGTCGGTCAGCTGCAATTCACCTCCGGCACCGGGGGTGATGCGACGCAGCGCGTCGAAGATCTTGCGGTCGAGGATGTATCGGCCGGCCGCAGCGAGATTCGACGGTGCGTCTTCGGCTTTCGGCTTCTCCACCATGCCCCGCAGGCGCATCACGTTGGGGTTGTTGGCGTCGGGCAGCGGCTCGACGTCGAAGACGCCGTAGGCGCTGATGGCATCTTCGGGGACCTCGATGGCACACAGCACCGAACCGCCGCGCCGCGCGCGAGTGCGGGCCATCACCTCGAGCACACCACCGGGCAGGACCAGGTCGTCGGGCAGCAGCACGGCCACCGCATCTTCGTCGTCGTCGAGGTACTGCTCGACGCAACCGACCGCGTGACCAAGTCCGAGGGGTTTGTCCTGCACCACCGACGCCACCTCCAGCAGCGACGGAGCCTTACGCACCTTGGCCAGCATCGCCTGCTTGCCGCGTTTGGCGAGGGTGTTCTCCAGGACCAGGTCTTCCACGAAGTGGGCGACGACCCCGTCCTTACCCGGCGAGGTGACGATCAGCAGTCGCTCGGCACCCGCCGACTTGGCTTCTTCGGCGACGAGTTCGATCCCCGGGGTGTCGACGACGGGCAGCAGTTCCTTGGGCACCGTCTTGGTGGCAGGCAGGAACCGGGTGCCGAGTCCGGCGGCGGGCACGACCGCGGTTCGCGGGATCGGCGGGGTATCGGGCAGGTGCTCGTATGCGGCGGTCTCCACGACTTCGCTGTTCACCTTGGACGTCATATGACCACCCTATGGCAGCACTCTGTCAACGGCCTGTCGGAGTGGTGGACGACTCGTGTGGGCCACCTTCGGGCCGGTACTTCGGGTACCGTCCGGGCAGGACGAACGGGGAAGGCGGCGCAGGTGCAGACGTTGAAGGATCGACTTCGTGACGAGGGTGTGCGGCGTCGTCGGGCGATGACGCCGACCGCCCGCGCGGACGCCGCGCAGGCACTCGCCGAGTGGATCCAGGTGGCACCGTTCCGGCTCGAATACGACGTCACCGTCGCCTGTTATGTCCCGGTCGGCGATGAGCCGGGGTCGACGACGATGCTCGACGCGCTCCTCGACCGCGGGGTGCGGGTGCTGGTGCCCGCGGTGCCTGCCGGCGATCCGGCCCCGCTGGAGTGGGTGCGTTACGACGGTCCGGAGTCACTGGCCACGGGCCGCTGGGGATTGTTGGAGCCGACCGGCGAGCGACTCGCCCCGTCGGCACTGAAGGCGGCCGCGGTGGTGTTGATCCCCGCGCTCGCGGTGGACACATCCGGGGTACGACTGGGGCGCGGTGCCGGCTACTACGACCGCAGCTTGCCCGGCGTGGACGCCGAACTCGTCGCGGTGGTCTTCGACGACGAGGTCGTCGACGCGCTGCCGGCGGGCGACTTCGACGTCCCGGTCGGCTGGGTGCTCACCCCGGGTGGCGGTTTCGAAGAGCTGCGTGTCGGCGAGCTGGGCTGACCCAACCGACAGCCGTCAGCGCAGGACGAACCGGGGCGGAACGCACGAAAAACCCGGGTGGGATGCGCGATGGCGTCCCACCCGGGTTCTTCCGGGGGAAGTTCGGCTCAGGCCGGTGCGGCGGCCTTGGTCTCGGACTTGGCCGACGATCCGGAGTCGGACTTGGCCGAGCTCGACGAATCGCTGGACGAGGAGCTGCTGTCCGACGACGAGGAGGTGGCGGTATCCGCCGATGACGAGCCCGAGCGCGAGTCGGTGCGGTAGAAACCGCTGCCCTTGAAGACGATGCCGACCGAGTTGAACAGCTTGCGCAGCCGACCGGTGCACTGCGGGCACTCGGTCAGGGAGTCGTCGGAGAACGACTGGATGATGTCGAACTTGTTGTCGCACTCCGTGCACGCATACGAGTAGGTGGGCACCGAAACCTCCACATAGTCAGTGAATCGATGACAGTGTAACCGAACTTGGCACTCATACATTCCGAGTGCTAAGGCAGGCGCCGCCCACGCCGACGTGCTAGTCCGACGCGCGGTGCCTGCGCGTGTCCCACCGCAGCAACAGCGCGCCGAGGGTCGCCGAGAGCAGCGAACCGACCAGGATGGCCGCCTTCGCCGGGGTGGTACGCGGATCGTCCGGGCCGTCGAAGGACAGTTCGGCGATGAGCAGGGCGACGGTGAACCCGATCCCGGTCAGCATGCCGATCGGGAGCAGGTCACGCAGTGTCACCCGGTCGGGCAGTCGCAGCGCCGTATATCGGGTGGTCAGCGCAGTGGCCCCGACGACCCCGACCGTCTTCCCGACTACCAGCGCGACGACGATCGCCACCGACACCGGCGATATCAGCGCTCCGGTGTCGCCGACGACGGTCACGCCCGCGGCTGCGAACGCGAACAGTGGCAGCGCCACCGCCGACGACCACGGGTTGAGCGCCTCGCCGAACTGGTGCGTGCGCGAGATCTGTTCGTCGCGGATGGCACGGGCGGGCACGGTGAAGCCGAGCAGGACCCCGGCCACCGTCGCATGCACCCCGGAGGCGTGCATGAACGCCCAGGCCACCACGGCCAGCGGGATCAGTAGCGGCAACACCGGTCGCGGCATCCGCACGACCACCCCGAAGACGCCGATCACGGCCAGCGCGGCGGCCAGCATCCCGAAGTCGATGGAGTCGGTGTAAAAGGTCGCGATCACCGTGATGCCGAGCAGGTCGTCGACGACGGCCAGGGTCATCAGGAAGGTCCGCACCGCCATCGGCAGCCCACGCCCGACGACCGCCAGCACCGCGAGCGCGAAGGCGATGTCGGTGGCGGTGGGAATCGCCCAGCCACTCAGCGCCGACGGTTCGCCGATGCCGACGACGACCACATAGATCAGTGCCGGGACGGCCATCCCGGCGACGGCGGCGACGATCGGCACGCCGGCCAGCCGCCGGTCGCGGAGGGCACCGACGACGAACTCGTGTTTGAGCTCCACACCGACGACGAAGAAGAACACCGCGAGGAGACCGTCGGCGGCCCACTGCGCCAGGGACAGGTGCAGCCCGAGCGCCGACGGCCCCACCTCGACGGCGAGCAGGTCCTGATAGGAATCCCGGGCGGGTGTATTCGCCCAGATCAGCGCGATCAGCGCGGCGAGCAGTAGGAGGGTTCCGCCGGTGGTGTCACGCCCCGCCCAGGTCCGCAGGTCTGCGCGGTAGGCGCCTAGTGGTGTTCGCCGGTTTCTGCCAGTGGTCATTGTCGCCGGTCCTCCGGGGTGCGTCGCTTCCAACACCGGCGCCGGACGCACCGATGGCCGACCAGACTTCCCGGCACACCGGTCTCCATCATCCCCGACGACACCATCCCCTCCGACACCATCCCCGATGACGCGCCACCCACCGAATCGGCAACCCCCAACCGGACCTATCCACAATCGCACGTACCGCGCCCGCAGCTGTGCACAACCTGTCCGACGCCGCCGACCTGCGATCTTCCCGACCTAGCGTCACCCTTATGCGCATCCACCGTGACGACGTCGGCCGCACCACGCTGTCCCCGCGACTGATCGACCGGCTCCGCCATCTGACCCGACCGGGCTGGGTGCGGACCGTCCTCATCCGGCGCAGCCTGGCGGTGGTGTTGCTGCTGGTCGCGGTGACGGTCGCGATCACCGGCCGCAATGCCGCGGCCGATCGTCGGGTGCTGGTTGCCACACATGATCTGCTGCCCGGGCACATCCTCACCGCGGGCGACCTGGAGTTGCGCGACCTGCCCGGGTCGTTGCTGCCCGACGGCTCGCTGACCCGGGCCGAGGACGGCACCGGCCGCACCACCACCGGCCGGGTGCGGACCGGGGAGATCATCACCGACGCGCGGCTGCTGTCGCCACGGCTGCCCGGCGCCCTGACCGGGCAACCCGGCGCACGGCTGGTCCCGGTCCGCCTCGCCGACGACTCGACCACCGCTCTGTTGCGGGCTGGGGACGTGGTCGACGTGTTGTCCCCCGCCGACGTACCGGCCGGAATCGGGCCACCGGTTGCGCGCGAGGCGTCACCGGCGGGCCGGGTGCTGGCCTACGGCGCGGTGGTCGCGGTACCAGCCGAAGCCGCCGATGGCGGACTCACCGGACACTCGGCGGGCCGGCCGGTGCTGCTCGCGATGGAGGAGTCCGCGGCTCATCGGGTGGCTGCGGCCTCCCTGGACTCGGCGCTGGCCATCGTTCTGCACTGAACTCTGCGGGCCACCACGACACTCTGCGGGCCACCACGACGACACGTACAAGAGAGACGCCCATCACGGTGGCGGGTCAACGACACCCTGAGCCGCAATCCCAGCGAAGAAGTGCGCTTCGTTTACGATCCTGTATAGGGTTTGTGGGATCGGTACGTAATTGACTGCGCGCTATTGACTGCCCCGCGGTTCTGTTGCGCACACGAGCCGTCGAATTACCTGAAACAAGAGCGGGACACACCCCAAGGAGAGGCCGCACACCGTGCTCAAGGGATTCAAAGACTTCATACTCAAGGGCAACGTCGTCGAGCTGGCCACCGCGGTCATCGTCGGCGCCGCCTTCACCGCGATCGTCACCGCCTTCACCGACGGCATCGTCAATCCGCTGATCAACGCGATCCCGATCGGCACCGACGCCGCCAAGGGCCTCGGCTTCCAGCTGGTCGGCGACAAGCCGAGCACCTACGTCGATCTCGGCCTGGTCATCACCGCCGTGATCAACTTCGTGATCATCGCCGCGGTCGTCTACTTCCTGATCATCCTGCCCTACAACAAGCTCTCCGAGCTGGGCGGTTACGGCAAGAAGGCCGAGGTCACCGAGGTCGCACTCCTGGCCGAGATCCGCGATCTGCTCGACCCCGAGGGCTCGTCGAAGGCCAAGGAAGAGGCCGAGCAGAATCTGCCCGACGACCTGGGTGGCCCCACCGGTCCGGGCGGACCCCCGCCGGTCGAGCAGTACCCCGCGGGCAGCACCCAGCGGATCGCCACCGCACCCCCGTCGGGTCCGGTGCCGACACAGGCACCGACGCAGGGTCTGCTCGGTGAGCCGGGTCAGCCATATCCGACGCCGCAGCCCGCCCCGGGCAACTATCCGCCTGCCGGCAACTACCCGCCGCCTCCCGGTCCGGGTCCGCAGCCGGGCAACTACGGACCCGCGGGGAACTTCCCGCCGGCCGGAAATACCCCGGGCGGCCAGTTCCCCGAGTACCCGCAAGGCGAGGGATTCCCCGGCGATTACCCGCCGGACGCCCCGGGCCGTCACTCCCGCTGACGCCGACTTCTCCCCCGATCTCCCCTCGCCTCCCGCGGGGGGAGATCGTCCTTTCACGCCCCCGGCGGCGCCCGTCTCCCAGCCGACTGACAGCAACTCCGACAGCCGGCTTCCAGTTTCGGTTCCTACCGTCAATGGCGTCGGTGAGGGCAGCCGAGCCCCACGCCATCCGGCCCCGACGAGACGGAGGAGAAAGTCATGCCCCCCAGGGAACCTGATCACCGCCGCAGGGACGACGATCGCGATGACCGCCGTCACCGCAAGCATCACCACGAGCCGCGTCGCCCTCGTCGCCCGCGCTGGCCGTGGGGCTTCGGTAGCTGAGGTTCATTCCCCCACACACAACTGAAGAACACACAGAACGCGAACGCGGCCCTGCCGGCTCTCCCCCTCACACCGGCCGGGACCGCGTTCGCGTTCTTTTGCGTCCCATGCGCGTAACTCACAGAGAATCACCAGGATCGGGACAGAATTCACAGGAAACTGGCAGAACACCTGGTCAGACGTTCGTACCAGATCTGTATGGTCGCCTCGCGTGGCGATGTCCCGTTCGTCCGAATGGGCGAATCGGGCGAATCGGTGGCGCCGGGGCTTGAGCGGGCCCCGACGGCCCGCTAGCTTTCTCTCTACGGGTCACGACCCGGTAACGAAACCCCCCGACGATGTCACCGTGACACGTCGTTCAACCAAGGAGAGACGCATGCCTCCTCGCCATCCCGGACCTCCCCCCGGTGGACCTCGCCCGCCCCACGGCGGCCCTCAGGGACCGGGCCCGCGCCCGCCGCACGGAGGCCCGCATGGCCCCGGCCCGCGCCCGCCGCACGGTGGTCCGCACCACCCGCACGGCCCGCGTCGTCGTCCGCCGCGCCCGTACCCCTTCTTCTGGGGCAGCTGATCTAGGCGGGCGCACCACGCGCCCGACTGGTCATCGTGCAACCCGACCCCCGGCACCCTTTTCGGTGCCGGGGGTCGGTTGTCGTTCGGGGACAGGGTGATTCAGGAAGGGATCAGCGCCGCACGAGCCGGCCACCGGCAACTTCCAGGGTGTAGTCGGCGAGATCGGCGACCTGACGGTCATGGGTGATGAGCAGCGTGGTGCGGCCCCGGGCGAGCCGGATCATCGGGTCCAGGATCCGCGCGGTGGTGGCGTCGTCGAGTCCGGTGGTCGGTTCGTCGAGGATCAGCAGCGGCGCATCCCGTAAGAAGGCCCGCGCCAAGCCGATTCGTTGCCGTTGCCCGCCGGACAGATTGGCGCCGCGTTCGGCCACCCGAGCGTCGAAGCCACCGTTGAGGCGTTCGATGAACTCGGTCGCGTCGGCAGCCGCGGCGGCGGCCCGGATCTGGTCGTCGGTGGCGTCGGGACGTCCGTAGGCGATGTTGTCGGCGACCGACCCGGAGAACAGCGCGACCTGCTGCGGCAGCAACGCCATGTGGGCGCGGACGGTCGCGAGCCCGATGTGGCGGGTGTCGGTGCCGTTGAGGGTGATGGTTCCGGTGTCGGGGTCGTAGAAGCGCAGCAGCAGATAGGTCAGCGTCGACTTGCCCGCACCGCTGGCACCGAGGATGGACACGAAGTCACCGTCGGCGATATCCGCGTCGGCGTTCGCCAGCACCGGGTGTGCGGCCCCCGGATAGGTGAACCCGATGTCGCGCAGGCTGATCGCGGCCCGCCCCGACACCTCGCCGACGATGGGATGGGCCAGCATCGCCTCGGCGTCGGCGTCGGTGGCATCGGCGACGACCCGCGGATCGTCGAGGGCGGGATCGCTGGGATCGGTGTTGCCGACCGGGACGTCGAGGATCTGCGCGACGCGCTCGGCACTCGCGGTCGCCGAGGTGACGGTGACGACAAGGCCGCCGAGCGTCTGGATCTGCGGGTACAGGTAGCCGAGGTAGCCGGTGAGCGCGATCAGCGTGCCGATGTTGGCCCGGCCGGTGGAGATCTGCCAGGCCCCGACGATGAGAACGGCTGCCATACACAGCATCTCGACCATGCCAACCGCTTCGGAGAAGGCCGCATTGGCCCGGATCTCCGACATCCGCGCATCCCGCCAGCGACGCGACTGTCGCAGCACACGCAGCCGGTCGCGGCCCACCTGGTTGTCGGCCTGGATGGCCAGCGAATTCGACAGTCCTTCCGAGATCAGCGAACTGATCCGGCCGTTGGCGTGCCGTTCCCGGCGCGACGCGTTCTTCACCACTACGCCGAACCAGCGGGCGAGCACCCACAGCAGCGGTGCCAGGATGACGGCGAGCAACGCCAGATCCCATTGGGTGACGAAGGCGGCGATGGCGTACGCGATGAGGCTGACCACGGCGATGACCGCGGAGATGAACCCCGACGACAGCAGGGCGTCGATGGCGTCGACGTCGCCGCTGTGGCGGGCGATGAGATCGCCGGTGTCGAAGCGGGCCCGGCTGTGCGGGGCGAGTCGCTGGGTGTGCGCGTACAGCTGGTCGCGTAGCCGTAGCAGCACCTTCTCGGTGACCCCGCCGGAGACGACGGCGCCGACGTAGTTACAGGCCGAGCCGAGCACGGACATCCCGATCCACAGGGCCATCGGCATGGTGAGCGCACCGAGATCCCCGGCGACCAGCACGTTATCCACGATGTAGGCGAAGACCCACACGGTGACGACGGTGGTGCCCAGTTCGATGATGTACAGCAGGATCGACAGTGCGATCTTCCACCGCTCGCCGACGAGCAGCGGGGCGAAGCGCCGGATCGTGGTCCAGACGTTGAGCGCGCTGGGCCGTTCCTCGCCGTAGGCGTGGTCGGCGTCGAGGCCGGTGACGCGTTCCGCATCGGCGTCGGCGTCGGACGCGAGATGCGGGCCGCCCGGCTCAGTGTCGATCAGGGTGACGGCCTCACCGAATTCGTCGGTGTTCTCGGCGAGTTCCTCGGACTGCGGGGTGATACTCCATCGGCCCCTTCGTGTACTCACCGCGTACCCATACCCTCTCGGTCCTCACATCATGTCGATGTGCGGCCGCCGGTGATGTCGGCGGCCACTACCGAACCCTAGCCGTCGGGCCTGCGCCGAAGCCAAGCGAAAGCCCCGGTCACAGCGAAGCCACAGCACACTCCGAGCCACCCGCAGGGTTGCCGCGGTGCGCCGGTGAAAAAGAAAACACCGGGGGCGGAGATCCTGTTGCAGGATCTCCGCCCCCGGTGGTGATTCAGGGTCGGCGCCGCGCGTGCGCCGTACTCACCGGCAGTCGATCAGCCGAGGCTGAAAGGCTTGCCGTTGAAGACCGTGACACCCTTGACCGAGTCGGTGCTGACCGTCACCTGCACGACCGGGCGGGCCGAGGCGTAGCCGGCGCAACCGTCGACGCCGAACTTCTCCTGGCTGTAGACGACGCCGCCGACCTTGCCGGAGAACTTGTAGCTGGAGGTGTTGTAGTCCTCGTAGGCGGTGTTGTCGCCGGAGGTCTCGTTGACGACCCACACGCGCGTGACCTGGCCGGGGCCGAGGGTCACAGAGCCGCTTCCACCCGGCAGGTTCTTCTCGTCGAGGCCCGCGTTGCCCGGATCCTGGACGGTGCCCGTGACACCGCCGCCTGCGCCGGCGCTGGCGCCGAAGTTGACCTGGCAGCCCACGTCGTAGCCGACCTTGATGGTGCCGCCCTTGGCCGAGCCGCCGACCTTGACCTTGACCTTGCCCGACAGCCAGACCTCACGCGAGGTGGCCACATTGGTGACCGCGCGCTGGACGTTGACGTACTGGTCGAACAGCTGGATGTTGACCGGGGTGCCGTCGACCAGGGTCTTGTTGACGGTGCCGCCCGGGAGCTTGCCGGCCGCGGCGACGCCGTCACCCATGGTGGCGACGCCCATCACGGCTGCACCGGTGATGGCCGCACCCGCGACCACGCGGCGCGCGATGTTGTTCTTCATGATTCCCCTTCGTGGAATGTCGATCTGCGCGGGGCAGATAAAAGCTCGAGAGTTGTTATCTGCGCCCGGTCAGCCGATGCTGAAGGGCTTGCCGTACAGGGTGGACTGAATGAGGGAACCCTCACCGTTGACGGTGCCGCCATCGGTGTTGAAGCCCTTGGCCGCGATGACCTTGACCGCCGAGCGAGCCGAGGCGTAGCCGCCGCAGCCGTTGATGTTGAAGGACACCTGCGACAGCTGGATGGCGGTGACGCCCTTGTCCGAGAGGTCCTTGTCGGTGATGTCGACGACGGCGACCTGGCCGGGCTTCAGAGGCAGGCTCAGCGAGCCGGACAGCGACGCTCCGCCGGTGTAGTCCAAGGAACCACCGAAGCCAAGTTCAATGCCGGACACGTCGATCTGGCAGCCGATGATGTACTTGAGGGCCACGTTGCCGGCGACACCCGAGGAAGCCTTGACGGTGTAGTTACCCGAGAGCACGAAGCCGCGCGCGGTGGGGTTGTTGGCGACAGTCGGGATCGCGTAGGCGCTCTCCGCGCTGCGCCAGGTCTGCACGACCTCACCGTCGACGCCGACGGCCTTCTTGTAACCGTTGGGCAGCTTCGCCGCAGCGGCATCCCCCGCACCGATACCGGCCAGGCCGACGGCCGCCGCCGCTGCGATCGCGGCTGCACCCGCAGCACGACGCAGTCCGAGCTTGCTGAACTTGCTCATTCGTTCCCTCTCACAGGATTAGGCTGAACTCTCGCGGATGCCCACACGCATCCGCGAGTTTTGACCCTCGGTCGTCTGCGAATTCTCACGTCATCTGGTTAAGGGCGTATTACCGATCCATAACCCGAAGGTAATCCTCCGCAAACCCCTGGTCACTGCTGCTGCCATTGCTGTAGCGGCAGATCGCAGGACTCCCCCTGGTCCCCGACACTGGGTTCCGAGCTTGTCGGGGCGAACGTTATCTGAGCGATATCTAGCACAGCAACCGGAAGAATCACCCAAGCGCGAAACTCGACCGCAAAGTTGCAAACCGCAAATTTGAGATCTGCGATGGTCGGAAAGTTAACAGGAGGAAAACGCCCTGATGCGCCTATGTGCGCAGGTCACATGCGTCATTGATGATGTGGCGGCTTCTGTGCCTCATACCACTCCCGAGATCGCCCACTGTTACCTTCGTCACAGTCATCGCGTGTCTGGTCCGGCAGGTCGTCACCGAAGACATCATCGAGGCGCTTGCGACGGGCTGCGGCTGCCGAAGGATCCTTCGAACCGCCGGTCGGCGAGATACGGTCTGCGGAATCCGTCCCATTTTCGGGTCTCCGGATATCATTCGCCATTGTTTTTCGTCCCTTTACTCGCACACATCCGATGCCGCCACCGGAAAGAACGACGACCACCGGCCGGCGTTCGAAAGCCCGATCAGAACTCGCTGATCTTCGCGATGATGAACTTCGCCAGCGGCGCGACGGTCGCCATCCCGTCCCGCACCGCGGCCCGCGATCCGGCGATGTTGACGACCAACGTCTGACCCGAGATACCCGCCAGCCCGCGAGACAGACCACCATCGGGTGAACCGGCCGCGAGACCGGAACTACGGACGGCCTCCTCGATCCCCTGCAACCGGCGATCCAGCAACGGTTCGGTGGCCTCCGGAGTCACATCGCGGGCGCCGACGCCGACGCCGCCCACCGACAGCACCAGGTCGACACCGCCGATCACCGCGGTGTTGAGTGCATTACGGATCTCCACCTCGTCGGCTTGCACCAGCACGGTCGCGTCGACGTGGAATCCGGCCTCGCCGAGCAGCTCGCCGACCAGCGGTCCCAGCGACGGAAGACCGTCCCCATGGGCAGCCTCGTCGTCGACGACCACCACCAGCGCACGGCCAGCCTCCGCGGAGATCTCGTCGGCGCGGCGGGCGACGAATTCACGTGCGGCGGCGTCGGCGGCCACCACATCGGCGGGATCCACCTCCGCCGTATCGACGTTGCGGGTGCCGGAACCGGTGTCGGTCATGATTCACCTTTCACAAGCTCGTCGTCCCGTCTGGGCCGACAAGAGATTTGAGTCGACAGGGGGTACAGGGATCAGCTGGAACCCAGCTCGGACAGTTTGACCTGGGCGGTGCGTTCGGCACCGTTCACCTTGTAGGTGACCGCGACGACGTCGCCCGGCGCGTGTGAACGGATGGCGGCGACGAGGGCGTCGCCGGATGCGATCCGACGGTCGCCGACCCGGGTGATCACCGCTCCACGGGTGATTCCGGCCTGGTCGGCCGGTCCGCCCCGGGTCACGTCGTTGACCAGGGCGCCCGGCGTATTCGGGTCGGCGTTGGGCCGCACCGTCACGCCGATCCCGGCGTGGGTTGCCTTACCCGTCACCTTGAGCTGGTTGGCCACCCGGATGGCCTGATCGATCGGGATGGCGAAACCGAGTCCGATGCTGCCGGTCTGTCGTTCCTCACTCGCCCCCAGCGTCGCGATGGCGGTGTTCACCCCGATCAGGGCACCACGCGCGTTCACCAGGGCACCACCGGAGTTGCCGGGGTTGATGGCGGCGTCGGTCTGGATGGCGTCGATGACCGACGTCGTCCCCGATTCACGCGACGTCGACACCGGGCGGTTGAGCGCGGAGATGATGCCGGTGGTGACCGTTCCCTCCAGGCCCAGCGGCGAACCGATGGCGATGACGTTCTGCCCGACCGCCAGGTTGCGGGACGTCCCGATGGTGATCGGCTTCAGATCGGTGCGGTTGACCTTGATGACGGCGATGTCGGAGACCGGGTCGGCGCCCAGCACCCGTGCGGTCGAGCGCGAACCGTCCGAGAAATTCACCGCGACGTCGCTGGCCGGGGTCGGGCTACCCGCCGACACCACGTGATTGTTGGTCATGATGACGCCGTCGGCCGACAGCACGATGCCCGACCCGGAGCCGGACACCGATCCCTCGCTCACCTCGATGGACACCACCGACGGCAGCACATCGGCGGCGACCGCCTGCACCGATCCCTCCGGGGCGTTCACCGGACCGGCACCGGTCTGCGGGTCACCGGCCACCGGTGCCGAATGCACCGCGTCGGCCACATTGTCGTCGTTGATCTTGGCGCCGATCAGACCGCCGATACCACCGGCGAGCAGTGCCAGCAGGACAGCTGCGAGGACCAGCGCGACCTTGCCGAACCCCTTCTTCTTCGGTTCGGCTGCCACGTCGCCCCGAGCATCGGCGACCGGCGGGTTCGGACCGCCCACGGCCGGGAAGGCACCCGACGCCGGGGAGCCGAACTGGCTGGTCGAACCCGGTGTCGGGGTGCCCTGGGTGTAGGCCTGCGTCGACCCGCTCTGGCCGGGGACATAGGCCGATCCCGGCGTTCCGGGCGTGGCCGCGCCGGCCGAGTAGGCGGGGTTGCCGGAATAGGGCTGGTCAGGCTGCCGGTAGGCCGGTACCGGCCCCGACTGCCCGAAGTTCTGGCCGGCCTGTCCGTACGGGCTGAACGCCGTCCCGGACGGCGGGTACCCGGACTGCGGGTTCGGCGTCGGGGTCGGTGGGGTCGGCGCCGACGGTGTACCGGGTGTGCCGAACATCGCGGTGGCACCGTAGGCGCCCGCCTGCGGTGACACCGGGTTGGTGGGCGCAGGCGTCGGAGCGGGTTTGTAGTCGGGCATCCCGGACGCGCCGGTCGGACCGTGCGCACCGGGGATGTTGATGATGCTGGTCGCCGAACCGGCCGCATCCGCCGCGGCATCCGGTGCCTGCGGCTCGGATGCCTGAGCCTGCGATGCCTGGACTTGCGGTGACTGGACTGGGCCGGGGTGGGGCGTCGGCGCGGCCTGGGCCGGGAGTCCCTCGGCGGGGGTTACCGTCTCGTCGGACTCGCCGGCGAAGCTACCCGCGCCACCAGCCCACGCACCCGCGTGCGGAGCGTCGGACCGCCCGGCTGTGGTCCCGGAACTCTCATGCCTGCCCTCGCTCGATCCGGGCACCTCGCGCCGGTCGTCATCGGTCGGGCCACCACCCTGCGAACCGCCAGTCGTCATCGAAGTCTCTTTCTGTTCCTGTGGCCGGTCATACGACCGGTGTGCTCAGCGAACGGCAGCCCTACGGCGCGCTCGCCGCGAAACCCTGCGGATCAACACTAGGGGATTGTCCGCACCCTCACATCGGCTAATCGCCCTGCTGTCCCATCAACCGGCTGACCGATCAACCACCCATTCACCTTTATTTACGAACCACGCGCGGCGAAGGTTCCGCCGGAGTCGCGCGGCCCGGCAACGTCATCCGAATCCGTGCACCGCCCAGGTCGGATTGTTCGGCGACGACCCGCCCACCGGCCCGCGCCACCACCTGACGCACGATCGCCAGCCCCAGCCCCGAACCCGGCATGGACCGCGACTGCGTCGACCGATAGAACCGCTCGAAGACCAGTTCCCGATCTTCGGCCGGGATACCCGGACCGGCGTCGGAGACGGTCAGTTCGGCACTGGTGATGCCGACCTGGGTGAGTTCGACGACCACCGACCGGCCGCGCGGACTCCACTTCGCCGCGTTGTCCAGCACATTCAGTACCGCCCGACTCAGCCCGTGCTCCTCCCCGAACACGTACCAGGGCGTCAGATTCGTCTCGAATTCGACGTCGCTGCGGCGACGCCGGACCCGTTCGAGCGCATGGTCGATGATCTCGACCAGGTCGACCTCCTCATGCACCACCTCGGGGGCGTCCTCCCGCGCGAGGTCGACGAGATCGCCGACCAGCGTGGACAGTTCCTCGATCTGGGCCATCACATCCGACCGCAGTTCGATCATGTCCGCCGCGGGCACCGGCGGAGCACCCGGAGCGCTCGAGGCGATCAGCAGTTCCAGGTTGGTACGCAGCGAGGTGAGCGGCGTCCGCAGTTCGTGCCCGGCATCGGCGACCAGACGCGACTGCCGGTCGCGCGACTCGGCGACCGCCGCCAGCATCGTGTTGAAACTCTCCGTCAACCGCGCCAGCTCGTCGTTGCCCGCCACCGGGATCGGCGTGAGATCGTCTGTGCGAGCGACCCTTTCGGCCGCCCGCGTCAACCGCGCCACCGGTCGTAGGCCGGCCCGCGCCACCGTCGTACCGGCCAGCGCGGCCAGCGCCACCCCACCGCAGCCGACCACCAGCAACACCCACGCGAGCCGTTTGAGGGTGCGGTCGGTGTGCAGCAGCGACTGCGCCAGGATCAGCGTGTTGCCGTCGTCGAGTTTGCGGGCCAGCACCCGCTGGTTGTGGACGGTCCGCAGGCTCTGCGTGTTGTCACCCGGCCGGTTCTTCGACTGCGAGATCGCGCGTTCGGCGTCCTCGAAGGGCACCTCGCCGATCAGATAGGTCTGCCCGTTGGGCCGCACCAGCGCGATCGAGATATTGGTGGAGAACACCGTGCCCGCCACCAGCGACTCCGGTTTGGAACTGAGCAGCCCGGTTTTCGCCAGCGCCGTCATACCGTCGGCACGGCTCTCCAGCTGTTTGTCGACCTCGTTGTACATCGCCCGATAGACGACGAAATAGGCCGCGGCAGCCATCAGACTCACCGAGACCAGAACGACGGTCGCCGACAGGATCGTGACGCGGGTGCGCAGTGAGACCGCCCGCGTCAGCGGGATCGGCGCACGCATCTCGCGCGGCTCACCACTCCCCGACCGCAACGCCCGTCGCACCGACCAGTTCGAGAGCCGACCTTCCCGCTCGGGGCGAGATGTTGATCGGGTGGCCACTACGGTGGGGTCTCCCGCAGGACGTAGCCGACGCCGCGGACGGTGTGGATCAGCCGGGACTCCCCATCGGCCTCGGTTTTGCGTCGGAGATAGCCGACGTAGACCTCCAGTGCGTTACCCGAGGTCGGGAAGTCATAGCCCCACACCTCTTCGAGGATGCGACTGCGCGAGAGCACCCGGCGTGGGTTGGCCATCAGCATCTCCAGCAGCGCGAACTCGGTGCGGGTGAGGCTGATGTGACGCGATCCGCGGGACACGTCCCGCGTCACCGGATCGAGCGACAGATCGGCGAAGACCAACGCCTCCGAATCGGCGTCCTCGTCGGGGGTGGCCCGGCGCAGCAGCGCCCGCAGCCGCGCCAGCAGTTCCTCCAGCGCGAACGGTTTGGGCAGATAATCGTCGGCGCCGGCGTCGAGGCCGCTGACCCGTTCGGAGACGGTGTCGCGGGCGGTGAGCACCAGAATCGGCAGGTCGTCGCCTGCCGAACGCAGCCGACGACACACCTCCAGTCCGTCCAGACGCGGCATCATCACATCCATGATGGCCATGTCGGGGCGGTCGGCGACGATCTTCTCCAACGCCTCGATCCCGTCGCCTGCGGTATCGACCGCATACCCGTTGAAGGTGAGCGACCGTCGGAGCGATTCACGGACCGCCCGGTCGTCGTCGACCACAAGGATGCGCATACCTACAGTCTTAACCGGATCTGCTGAGATGTCGCTGAGCAACGCCGGAACCGGCCATATTCTGCCTACCGGCCGAGGTACGCGGCACCGCCCCGCACAACCTCGCCGGCAGCGTGTGAGGTCAAGTTGATAGTGGCGTAACGCCCACCTTCGGGTCGCGAAACATCGGTTTCCGACATTGGAGCACGTGACTGTTGCAACCACGGTGAACTCGCTGTGCGCCTACTGCGGCGTGGGTTGTGGCATGACCATGCAGATCGACGGGACGCCCGGAGCGCCGGTCATCGCCAAGACCATCGGTCGCAAGGAACACCCGACCAACTTCGGCCGGCTGTGCACCAAGGGATCGACGACAGCCGACATGCTCAACGCAGGCGGCCGCCTCGACCGGCCGCTCGTGCGCACCGAACGCGGCGCCCAGCAGCAGCCCGGTGACATGGATGAGGTCATCACCGACACCGCCCGCCGCCTGCGGGCCATCATCGACGAACACGGTCCCGACGCCGTCGCCCTCTACGTCTCCGGGCAGATGTCGCTGGAGGCGCAGTACCTGACCAACAAACTCGCCAAAGGCTTCATCGGCACCAACCAGATCGAGTCCAACTCGCGGCTGTGCATGGCCAGCGCGGGTACCGGATACAAACAGTCCCTCGGCTCCGACGCCCCGCCCGGATCCTACCAGGACTTCGACCACGCCGACGTGTTCTTCGTCATCGGCGCCAACATGGCCGACTGCCATCCGATTCTGTTCCTGCGCATGATGGACCGGGTCAAAGCGGGGGCCAAACTCATCGTCGTCGATCCCCGACGCAACGCCACCGCCGACAAGGCCGACCTGTTTCTCCAGGTCAAGGGTGGCACCGACCTCGCCCTTCTCAACGGCCTGCTCCACCTGCTCATCGAAGCCGGCCACACCGACGCCGATTTCATCGCCGAGTTCACCGACGGTTTCGCGCAGATGCCCGACTTCGCCGCGCAGTACACCCCCGAGTCGGTCGCCGAGATCACCGGTGTCGCCGAGGCCGACCTGCGTCAAGCCGCCGAGATGATCGGCACCGCGGGCAACTGGATGAGTTGCTGGACGATGGGTCTCAACCAGTCGACACATGGAACCTGGAACACCAACGCACTGGTCAATCTGCACCTCGCCACCGGGGCCATCTGCCGGCTCGGCAGCGGCCCCTTCTCCCTCACCGGCCAGCCCAACGCCATGGGCGGTCGCGAAATGGGCTACATGGGACCGGGTCTGCCAGGCCAGCGGGCAGTGATCTCCGACGACGATCGCGCCTTCGTCGAAGAGAAATGGGGCCTGGAAGCGGGCACCCTGCACACCCGCCTCGGCGGCGGCACCATCGACATGTTTTCCCGGATGGCCGACGGCGAGATCAAGGCCTGCTGGATCATCTGCACCAATCCGGTTGCCACCGTAGCCAACCGAAAGACCGTGATCCAAGGACTCGAACGGGCCGAACTGGTCATCACCCAGGACACCTTCGCCGACGCGGAGACCAACCAGTACGCCGACGTCGTGCTGCCTGCCGCGTTGTGGACCGAATCCAGCGGCGTCTTCATCAATTCCGAACGCAATCTCACCCTGTTCGAACCGGCGGTCCCCGCACCCGGCCAGGCCCTCCCGGACTGGCAGATCATCGCACGGGTCGCCTCCGAGATGGGCTACGCCGACGCCTTCGACTACGCGTCGGCCGAGGAGATCTTCACCGAGATCAAGGGATTCGCCAATCCCCGAACGGGTTACGACATCCGTGGCGTCACCTATGACGGACTGCGCGTCACCCCGATGCAGTGGCCCTGCCCGCCCGCCTCCGCCAATCGGCCCGACCCGACCGCAGACGGCGCCCGCAACCCGATCCGGTACCTCAACGACGGCGTCAGCCAGACCCTGCACACCTTGCCCGACGGCACGATCCCTCGCCTCGCCTTCGCCACGCCGACGCGCCGGGCACAGTTCTTCGCCCGCCCGCATATCGAACCGGCCGAAATGCCCGACGACGACTACCCGATTCTGCTCAACACCGGCCGTCTCGCCCATCAGTGGCACACGATGACCAAAACCGGCAAGGTCGCCAAACTCAACAAGCTCAACCCGGGTCCCTTCGTGGAAATCCATCCCGATGACGCCGCACGCCTGGGCATCGCCGACGACGATCAGGTCGAGGTGGCGTCCCGGCGCGGCCACGCCGTCCTCCCCGCGTCGGTGTCGGACCGGGTACGCCCCGGAAACTGCTTCGTCCCGTTCCACTGGAACGATTCCTTCGGCGAGCATCTGGCGATCAACGCGGTCACCTCCGACGCCATCGACGCGGCGTCGCAACAACCCGAGTTCAAGGTCTGCGCGGTGACCTTGACCAAGGTCGCCGTACCCGAAACAGATTCGACTGCAGCACAACCCGGCGACGGGCAGCCCACCAGTTCGCAGAGATGGAGTTCCGAGTTGCTCGATCTTCTCGCCCACCAGCTCGGGGTCGGCAACGTCACCGCCCCGCAACCCGACGACGCTGAACGCATCTACCTCGCCGGCCTGGTCGCCGGCGTCGCGGCGAATCCGACCGGAGTGCCCGCACTCCCGCCCGACGCGCCACTCCGCCCGGAGATCCGCGGCTGGGTGGCCGGACTACTGGCAGGTATGTTCGCGCGCAGCGAGACCATCGGCGGCGGGATCGCCCTGCCCGCGGGACCGGTGGGACTCGGCCCCGCGGTCGGCGACGCCACCGTCATCGACGCCGAAACCGAAACCATCATCGTCGCCTGGGCCTCCCAGACCGGCAACGCCGAAGAGTTCGCCGCCGACGTCGTCGAGCGCGTGAAATCGACCGGACGCGAGGCGATCTCCCGATCCATGGACGAGATCGACGTCAAGGAACTGTCCGGGAGCACCGCCCTGTTCGTCACTTCCACAACCGGCGACGGCGACCCGCCCGACAACGGATCGTCGTTCTGGGATGTGCTCAATTCCGGTGAAGCCCCGGATCTTTCCGGCGTCAACTATGCGGTCCTCGCGTTCGGCGACTCCAACTACGACGACTTCTGCGGACACGGGCGCAAACTCGACGAGCGCATCGGCGCCCTCGGAGGTCGTCGGATCGCCGACCGCGCCGAATGCGAACCCGACTTCGAGGACACCGCGGGCGGCTGGCTCGATTCGGTGATCGTCGCGATGAGCACCAAGGCGCCGACGTCGGAGGTGATCGAGGACCGCGCCATCGTCGTCAGCGAGCCCGCGGATTCGGCTGCCGCACCCTCGGTTCGGGAGGCGACCGCCTATTCACGCAAGAACCCCTACGTCACGAAACTGACCCGCAACGTGCGGCTGAGCGCGGAGGGTTCACAGAAGGATGTGCGCAACTTCGCATTCCATCTGCCCTATGAACGACTGAGCTACACCGCCGGTGATGCGTTGGGCGTCTGGCCGCTCAACAATCAGTCGTTGATCGACGAATGGCTGTCGGCAACCGGCCTGCCCGCCGATGCCCCGGTGACGGTCGGCGGCGACGCCATGACCCTACGACGGGCATTGCGCGAACGACTCGACTTCGCCCGGACGACCGCCGATTTCATGCGGTTCGTCGCCGAACGCCACGACGATCCGGAACTAACCGCCCTCGTGACACCGGGGAACAAGGAGAAGCTCAACGACTGGATGTGGGGCAGGCAAACCGTCGACGTCCTGGCCGACTTCCCGGTGGCGGCGTCGGTGGAGGAATGGCTCGGCGTCATCAAACCGTTGACCCCGCGCCAGTACTCGATCTCGTCGAGCCCGTTGGAACGGCCCGACGAAGTACAGCTGACGGTATCGACGGTGCGGTACAACGACTTCGGGACCGAACGTGGCGGAGTCTGTTCGACATTCCTCGCCGACCACGCCGACGACGAGCAGGACATCGGCGTCTTCGTCAGCACCAGTACGCATTTCGGTCCGCCCGCCGACCCCGACGCCCCCATCATCATGATCGGGCCGGGTACCGGCATCGCCCCGTTCCGCGGCTTCCTCCGCGACCGCGAGGCCCGCGGCCACGGCGGCAAGAACTGGCTGTTCTTCGGGGAACAGTACTCCGCCACCGACTTCTACTACCGCGACGAGCTGACCTCGATGCTCTCCGATGGGCTGCTGACCCGCCTCGATGTCGCCTTCAGCCGGGACCAGGACCACAAGATCTACGTTCAGGACCGGATGGTCGAGCACGGCAAAGAGCTCTACCAGTGGCTGCATGACGGCGCCTACGTCTACGTGTGCGGCGACGCGTCGCGGATGGCCAAGGACGTCGACGCCGCACTCAAAGGGATTGTCGCACAGTACGGTCGTCGGTCACCCAAGAGCGCCGACGCGTACGTCAAGGCCCTCGCCGCCGACAAACGTTACGTCCGGGACGTCTACTGACCGGCCCCTGTCCCTACCCCTACCCCTGCCCCTGCCCTGTCCCTGCCTCTGCCTCTGCCTCTGCCTCTGCCTCTGCCTCTGCCGAAAGTAGGGGACGAACCTTCCTCCCCCACTTCCCGCACATCCCCCAGTTACAACACGGGGACGAACCCAAAACTAGGGGACGAACACTCCTCCCCCACTTTCAGCACCGGCCCCTGCCCCGTGAGGTTCCCCCCGAATA
>NZ_JASXSH010000035.1 GCF_030315745.1 Gordonia heveisoli
ACTCCCCTAGGTTTGCGTTCCTCCCCCACCTACACCTAGCGGACGAACCCGAAAGTAGGGGACGAACAGTCCTCCCCTAGGTTTGCGTTCCTCCCCCACCTACACCTAGCGGACGAACCCGAAAGTAGGGGACGAACGTTCCTCCCCTAGTTTCGGCGCACCTTCGGCACGATCAGCGGGGTGTGCGATTCGGGATCGTCGATGATCCGGCAGTCCAGGCCGAAGACGTCGGCGACGAGCTCCTCGGTGACCACCTCGGCGGGTGGCCCTTCCGCGACGATCCGGCCCTCGCTCATCGCGATGATGTGGTCGGCGTAGCGGCACGACTGGTTGAGATCGTGCAGGACCGCGACGACGGTGCGGCCCTGATCCCGGTTGAGCGATCGGCACAGGTCGAGCAGTTCGATCTGAAACGCGATGTCCAGGAAGGTGGTCGGCTCATCGAGCAGGATCAGCGGGGTTTCCTGGGCCAGCACCATGGCGACCCATACCCGCTGCCGCTGCCCGCCGGACAGGCTGTCCACCCGGTCCCCGGCGAGATGCTCGATGCCGGTGGCGGCCATCGCCTCGGCCACCACCCGCTCGTCGTTGTGCGACCACTGCCGGAGGAATCGCTGATGCGGATACCGCCCGCGGGACACCAGTTCGGCGACGCGGATGTCCTCGGGTGCGATCGACGACTGCGGCAGCAGCCCGAGCCGCCGGGCCACCTCTTTAGCCGAATAGTCGGTGATCGCCTTACCGTCGAGCACGACCGTCCCGTGTTTCGGGGTCAGCAGCCGGGACAGGGCGCGCAGCAGCGTCGACTTGCCGCAGGCGTTGGGCCCGATGATCACGGTGAACTGATTGTCGGGGATCTCGACCGTCAGATCCTGGGAGATCATGGCGCCGTCGTAGCCGAGGGTGACGGCCTCAGCGCCCAGCCGCGTGCTGATCGTCGTCATCGGTCCTGCCTCAATTCGCGGTACAAGAGGTAACTGAGATAGCAGCCACCCAGACATACGGTGACCACCCCGACCGGCAGCACCTTCGGGGCGAACGCGCGGGTGGCGATGACGTCACTGATCACCAGCAGCGCCGATCCGGTCAAGGCGGTCGCGACGAGCGGGGTCTGTCCCCCGCCGACGAGGCGGCGGGCGATGTGAGGTGCGGCCAGGGCGATGAAGGAGATCGGTCCGGCGACCGCGGTCGCGGCAGCGGTCAGCGCGACGCCCAGGATCGGCAGCCCGAGCAGACTGAGACGATTCTCCGCACCCAGCGTGCGCGCCAGGTCGGGGCCGAGGTCGAGCACGGGCAGCCGGCGGGCCAGCACGGCGACGCCGACGATGAGCACGACGATCACGACCACCGCGGGCGTGACCAGATCCCAGGTCACGGTGCCGAGGTTGCCCGCACCCCACTGGGCGGCGTCCATCGCCTCGCCGAGATCGGCCCGCAGGATCAGCCAGTAGTTGGCGGCGGCCAGCATCGCACTGACCGCGACGCCGATGATCACCAGCCGAAATCCACCGACGCCTTGCCGAAAAGCCAACGCGTACACCACGAGTGCGGTCGCCAGGCCACCGATCAACGCACCGGACGCGGTCATCAGATAGCTGCCGGAGAACACCAGCCCGACGATGAGCGCACCGGTGTAGGAGCCGACGCCGAAGCCGATGATGTCCGGGCTGCCCAGCGGATTCCGGGTCAGCAGCTGAAAGATGGCGCCGGACAGGCCCAGCGCCGCGCCGAAGGCCAGTGCCGCGACCACGCGATGGGCCTGGAACTCGCGAATGGCCAGCCGGTCGATCGGGTCGCCGCCGCCGAACAGGGCGGTGACCACATCCCAGGGCGCCACCGAGTATTCGCCGGAACCCAGCGCCACCACCGCCGCGACCAGCGTGACGATGGTGAGGATCGTCGCGACCACGAGGGAACGCCGGTCGACGCGCATCGACAGCGAGCCGGCTCGCATCCGCAGCGTCGGCCGCCCGAAATCCACTGTCGGCTTCATCGTGTACCCACCGACAGCCTGCGCACCAGCAGGATCAGGACGGGGGCGCCCACGAAGGCGGTGACGATGCCGACCGGGATCTCGTCGGGCCGCACCAACACCCGCCCGAGGACGTCGGAGACGAGGACGAGCGCGGCGCCGCCGAGCATCGAGAAGGCGGTCAGCCACCAGCCGCCGACACCGAGCAGGAGCCGCACCGCATGCGGGACCATCAATCCGACGAAGCCGATCGGTCCGGCGGCCGCGGTGGCCGCGCCGCACAACAGGGTGATCGCCAGGACGGTCAGTAGCCGGATCCGCGGTACCGGGACACCCATCGCGGTCGCGAGGTCGTCGCCCATGGCGATCGCGTCCAGTGCCCGGGACAACCCGAGTGCGAGGATGCCGCCCACCACCACGAACGGCAACACCGCGACGAGTACCGACGCGTTGCGGCCCGCCAGGTCCCCGACCTCCCAGACCCGCAGTGCGTCAAAAGCATCCGGGTTGATGAAGGCGATGCCGCGGACGGCGCCGGTGAAGACGGCGGTGATCGCGATGCCCGCCATCGTCACCCGCACCGGGGTGGTCGGGCCGTGGCCCGCGGTACCGAGTGCGTAGACGATCACCATCGCCACCACCGAACCGGCGAAGGCGAACCACACATACGACCACACGCTGGTGAGTCCGAGAAATCCGATCGCGATGGCGACGGCGAGTGAGGCACCCGCGTTCACCCCGAGAATCTGTGGATCGCCCAACGGATTTCGCATCAACCGCTGAATCAGCGACCCGGCCATACCCAGTGCCGCGCCGACGACGATGGCGAGTAGGGCACGGGGAATCCGATGGCCGCGCACGGCTTCCTGGTCGAAACCGCCGCGGTAGTGGAACAGCGCATCCCAGACCTCGCCGACCGGCACCGGCCGGGACCCGACGAACAGACTGCCCCAGGCGAGGCCGAGCACGACGAGCGCACCGACCACCCACCACACCGCATAGACGCCCGCACCGCGCCGACGCGAGATGCGTGGTGGCTCAGTTCGCACGCCGCGTCTGCGCGGCGAGTACCACCGCGATCATCTCGTCGAGGGTTTCCGAGGTGGCCAGTGTCTCGAAGTCGAGACCGGCCGCTCCCTGCGCCCGCCACTTGTCCAGCAGCGCCATCAGGGCCAGGGAATCGATGCCCGTGTCGGCCAGCGCGGTCGACCCCGACAGTGTCGCCGGGTCGATGGCCAGTTTGCCCGCGAAGTCCGAGAGGATCGCGTCGTGCGGTGTCACCTGAGCGTCGGGAGTATCGACTGCGTCCTGGCCGTCGCGTTGTGCGTTCTTGCTGACCTTGCCGACGGCGGTGGTCGGGAACTCGTCGACGACGAGGATCTGGTCGGGGATCTTGAATCGTGCCAGTCCGCGTTCCCGCAGGTAGCCGCGGATGCCGAACTCGTCGGGCAGCGGTACCTGCGCACTCGTCGCGGGGATCACGTAGGCCAGAATCCGTTCACCGAGCCGATCGTCGGGCACCCCGACGACCGACGCGTCGCGCACCGCGGCATGGGTGAGGAGGTGGTTCTCCACTTCCTCGGGGGCGATCTTCTCCCCGGCCCGGTTGATCTGGTCCTTGTCCCGGCCGACGACACGCAGGTATCCGCGGTCGTCGCGGACGACGATATCGCCGGTGCAGTAGAAGCCGTCGTCGGTGAACGACTGCGGCGACTGGCCCGCCCAGTAGCCGCGGATCGTGTACGGCCCGCGGACCTGCAACGATCCTGGGGTGCCGTCGGCGACCGGAGTTCCGGTCGGGTCGACGATCCGCACCTCGTCGTCGGGACTGATCGGGCGGCCCTGGGTGCCGACGATGGTCTCCAGGTCGTCGTCGAGGCGGGTGTAGTTGACCAGCCCCTCGGCCATGCCGAAGACCTGCTGCAGCACGACGCCGAAGGCATCGGGCACCCGCTCGGCGAGGGCACGTGACAGCTTCGCGCCGCCCACCTGGAGCACCGCCAGCGACGACAGATCGTGTGCGGTGCGCGACGGCGAATCGATCCACGCGGCGACCAGCGGCGGCACCGCCGACAGCTGGGTGATGCGGTGCCGGGCGACGGCGGCGAACACGGTGGCCGCGTCGGGCGCCCCGACCATGACGATGTGCGCTCCGGCGTGGATCGCGCCGAGTACGCCCGGGGAGCTCATGGTGAAGTTGTGCGAGACCGGCAGCACCACACCGAAGACCGACTCGGGGGTGAGTCGGCAGATGTCGGCGCTCTCCCGTACCGAATACAGATAGTCGTCGTGGGTCCGCGGAATGAGCTTCGGCGTTCCGGTGGTGCCCCCCGACAGCTGCAGAAAGGCCAGTTCATCGGGTTGCGAGGAGCGTCCGGTTGAGGATGTCTGCGCGGTCCGGATCTCGGCCAGCGCCGTGGTCCCGGCCGGGCGTTCGGCTGCCGTCGCGTCGAGTTCGGCGACCACGACGGCGACGCCGGGGTGGCGTTCGCGGATGGTCGCGGCGATGTCGGCGAAGCGGGTCGCGCCGAAGGTGTCGACGGTGACGTATGCGTCGGCCTCACCGCGGGTCACCAGGTCGTCGATCTCGGCGACTCCGTGTGTGGCGAGGGCGAAGATCGGCACCAGACCGGCGTCGAACAGCGCGAAGACGACTTCGAGGTACTCCGACACATTCGGCATCTGCACCACGACGCGGTCGCCCGCGGACAACCCGAGACCGGCGAATCCGTGCGCCAGACCGTGTACACCGGCCTGCAGTTCGGCGTAGGTGAGTGACCGACGGTCGTCGGTCACCGCGGGACGCGACGGATGGGCCTGTGTGGCACCGGCGAGCAGGGCGGAATGCGTTTGCCCGATCCAATAGCCGCGCTCGCGGTAACGCAGGGCGAACTCGGGCGGATATACGGTCACCTGGTCGAGTCTATAGTCTGGGTAGCCTAACTTTCCTCTACCCCCGTCGAAGGTCGCCGAGTAACCGATGCCCGATCACCTGCCCGACCTGCCGACGCTGTCCGCAGCCCAAACCGCGATGTGGTTCGGTCAGCAGCAAGTGCCGGGGTCGTCGGTGTACCAGGCCGCCGAACGAGTCGACATCCGTGGCGAGTTGGACGCCGGGCTGTTCGTGCGGGTCGTCTCAGACTGTCTGGCCGAACTGGCCCCGCTGAATGCGCGTTACATCGCCGGCCCCGACGGACCTCGCCGCTATCCGGACGTACGTACGCACCGGGTTCCGTTGATCGAGGTCGACCCGACGAACCCCGATGCCGAGGCAGCCGTCACCGCCGTCATCGACGAGATGCTGTCGGCGGCACCCGGCGCCGAGGAGATCGGTGGGGTCATGCTGAGTGATCAGCGCCTGATCCGCCGCGCCGCCGACCATCACATCTGGATCCAGCGCATCCATCACCTGTGCATCGACGGATATTCCTTCGCCGCGGTGCTGCGCTGGGTGGCGGCACGCTATACCGCCCTACTCGACGGTACGCCACTTCCGAACAGTCCCTTCGTCGATGACGATCCCGACGCCCCTGTACCGGGACCAGACGCCGCCACCTTCTGGCGCGACTACTGCCGCGGCGACACCCGTCCGCCGAGCCTGGCCGGTGAGACGCACAGCGCCGCCGTCGACCGCGCCCACCGCATCTCCCGGAAACTGGCGGCGCGCACCACAACCCGCTACGGCTGGGCCGAGGCGACGCTCGCGGCTACCGCGATGTACACCGCGGCGTTGTCCGGCGAATCCGAGGTCATCCTGGGTATGCCGTGGGCCAATCGCCGAATGGGCCGCAGGCCGACCATGGAGCCCGCGGTCAACGTGCTGCCTCTACGCGTCGCCCCAGCCCCGACACAGACCGTCGCCGCCCTGATCGAGACCGTGACCGGAGAGATCCGAAAAGTACGACCGCACAGTGGGTATCGCGCCGATCAAGTGCGGCGGGACATCGGTGCGCTGGACACTGCGCACGCCCTGTACGGGCCGGTGGTCAACGTCAAGTTCTTCACCCCCGAACTCCGTTTCGGCCCTGCCGTCGGTACCGTCACCAACATCACGATGGGTCCGGTCGACGATGTCACCGTCACCGCATCACCGCAGTCCGACGGCGGCCTGATCCTCGAAGTCGAGGCGAATCCGCAGCGCTACAGCATGTCCGAGACCGTGGCCCATGCCGACCGGATCGTCGCACTGCTCGACGAGCTGTCCGACGCCGAGCCCACCACCGCCCTCGGCGCGCTTCGGGTCTCCACCGCGGCCGACGCCGTCGAACAGATCCACACGCACAACGACACCGCGCGACCGTTCCCGGATGCCACCCTCGGCGACCTGCTCCTCGCCACCGCCGACCGCCACGCCGATCGCACCGCTCTACAGTGGGGCACGTCGACCCTCACCTACCGCGAACTGATCACGGCAGCAGTCGATCTCGCCGGTCACTTGCGTCGCGTCGGCGCCGGACCGGATCGGATCGTCGCGCTTCGCCTGACCCGTTCCCCCGAGACCGTGCTCGCCATTCTCGCGACCATTCTGGCCGGCGCCGCCTATCTCCCCGTCGATCCCGAGCTGCCCGACGATCGCATCGAGTCGATCCTGGCGGATGCACAACCGGTGGCAGTGTTGTCCGCACCGCCCGGCACGTCGGCAGGCAACACCAGCTGGCGGTGGCAGAGCCTGTCGCTGCAGGTGACGCCGGTCGGCAGGGTTCAGGCACCCACCGATGCGGGCGCATCCACCGGTGACGCCGCATACGTCATCTTCACCTCGGGATCGACCGGACGTCCGAAGGGTGTCACGATCACCCACCGCAGCATCGTCAACCGGCTGCACTGGATGGACGAGACCTACCGACTGACCCCCGACGACCGGATCCTGCAGAAGACGCCGTATTCCTTCGACGTGTCGGTCTGGGAGTTCTTCTGGCCGTTGATCACCGGCGCCACATTGGTGGTAGCGGCGGCCGGCGCCGAGCGCGACAGTGGCCGCCTGGCCGCCGAACTCGCCGACGGCGCGATCACCGTCTGTCACTTCGTACCGTCCGCCTTCGCCGCCTTCCTCGAAGAGCCTGCCGCCACATCCATCTCCTCGCTGCGGCTGGTGATCTGTTCGGGCGAGGCCCTGCCGGTCACCACCGTCGAGCGCGCGGACGAGGTCCTCGGCCCGGATAAGGTCCGCAATCTGTACGGGCCGACCGAGGCCGCCGTGGACGTCACTTATTGGCACCCCGAGGCCACCTGGGATCATTCCGGTGTCCCGATCGGCCTTCCGGTGTACAACACTTCGGTTTTCGTGTTGGACAACGCATTACGCCCGCTGCCGATCGGCAGCATCGGCGAGCTGTATCTCGCCGGCGTCCAGCTCGCCCGCGGCTATCTCGGCCGGCCCGGTCTCACCGCGACCCGCTTCGTGGCCAACCCCTTCGCCCCCGGTCAGCGGATGTATGCCACCGGGGATCTGGCGCGCCGTCGCGCCGACGGCAACATCGAATACGTTGGCCGCACCGACGATCAGGTCAAGATCCGTGGTCGCCGTATCGAACTCGGTGAGATCGCCACCGCGCTGCGCGAGACGCCCGGGGTGTCACAGGCCGCCGTCGTCGTGCGCGGGTCCGGCCCGGCGGCGATCATCGTCGGTTATGCGGCACCGGAGTTCGGGGTGAACCTGCACAGCTACGAGTTGCGCTCGGCGCTGGCTCGGCGGCTGCCGGGATATATGCTGCCCGACGCCCTCGTCCTGCTCGACGCCCTACCGACCACCGCAAACGGCAAACTCGACCGGCGGCGACTGCCGGAGCCACAGCTCGGTTCTGCCGAGGTCGACAGTCCCGCAACACCGTTGGAGATGGCATTGGTCGCGATCTTCGCCGAGGTGACCGGACGCGACACCGTCTCGGCAACCGACAGCTTCTTCGAACTGGGCGGAAATTCACTACTCGCCGCACAATTGGCGGCCCGCACGAGTACCACCCTCGGCCGCGAGGTCACCGTCGGCGACATCTTCGCCGCGCCATCGGTGTCCGCACTGGCCCGCCATCTCGGCGGCGAGGCTGCCGCCGACCCGTTCGGCCCGATGCTCACGCTGCGTGAAGCTCCCCGTAGTGACGCACCCGCGACCGCCGCTCGGCGCGCTCCGCTGTTCTGCGTCCATCCGGCCGGTGGCCTCGGCTGGTGCTATACCGGACTACTCCCCGACCTCGACCGCGATGGCGCGGTGTACGCCCTGCAGGCGCCGGGGCTCTCCGGGGCCACCCCCGGCGAGGATCTGACCGAGATCGCCGCACGATATCTCGACGCGGTCGAATCCGTTGCCCCGCAAGGACCCATCCGTCTCCTCGGCTGGTCGGTCGGCGGTGTCATCGCCCACGAGATGGGGGTCCTGGCCCAGGCCCGCGGCCGCATGGTGGAGCAGTTGTTCCTCCTCGACGCCTATCCGAGCGAACTGTGGCAGGACCAGCCGCCGCCGTCGGCAGCCGAGATCCGGCGGGCCTTCCTGATCATGGCGGGCGTCGACGACGTCGCGTTGGATTCCGACGACGACATGGTCGCCGCCCTGCGGGGCGCACACACCGCCTTCGGGAATCTCTCGGGCACCCAGGTTCGCGCGATCGCGGGCACCGTAGCGCACTTCGCGACCCTGATGCGCGACCACGAGACCTCCGTCTTCGACGGCGACGCGGTACTGTTCCGCGCCACCGAAGGTGCGCAGGACTTTCTCGATCCGTCGGCCTGGACCGCCCACCTCACCGGCACACTCCGCCAGATCGACATTGCCACAACGCATCCGGGCATGGTCAGACCTCCGGCCCTGCGGTTGATCGCCGACGAGTGCAATCGGGCTCGGATGCGCGCAGACGATGTCGCCGACGTCGGGCCCATCCCATGACCCCGACCGAACTCCGCGCCGCGATCCTCGGCATGGGCGAATGTCATGTGCCCGCCGCGCAGGTCCACGCCGCCGTCACCGCCCACGGCTCCCCGATCCTGACCGACGACCCGGCCGATCCCGACCGGCAGCGCGCGCTCTTCGTCTGGATACCCGAGACCGGTCGTCAGGTCGACGGCGTCTATCTGTGGGTCAACCGGCTCACCGACAAGCGACATGCCGCGGCCGGACTCATGAACCGCTGTGCGGCAACAGATCTGTGGTTCGTCGAACTGACCGTCACACGCGGCGTGATGGCCACCTATCGCATCTACCCGTTCACCGCCGATGGACCGGGGGTCACCGACGGTCGGGTGCGCTACACCCGCGAGGTCGTCGGCCTGTCGCAGCCCGACCCGCTCAACGCCGCGCTGTCGGCCGGATCCAGTTTCGGCTCGGTCCTGCGCGGCTCCGACGCCCCCGACATCTCCCCGTGGCAGCACACCGTGCGGGCAACGGGGAGCGGCCCCGACACCGACGGCACCATCGACGCCGACGGTGTTCGCCTGCGGTACCGGCTGAGCGTGCCCCTGACCCCTCATGCCCCCCTGACCCCTCATGCCCCCCTGACCCCCCATGCCCCCCTGACCCCCCATACCCCCCATGCCCCCGACGATCCGCTCGACCTGCTGTTCGTCTTCGATGCCGAGAAATGGTTCGGCCGTCATCGGCTGCCCCAAGTCCTCGAACGCGCCCACGACGACGGCCGGCTGTCGCGTCGGTACGCAGTCCTCGGCGTCGAATCACCGTCGGACCCCGCTGTGCGGCTGAGTGTTCTGGGCGGCAATCGTGCAGTCCTCGACGCCATCGCCACCCGCTTGCTCGACCAGGTGGCCGCGCAGCTACCGGTCCGTCCGGAGCAGCGGATCGTCGCCGGTCAGAGCCTGGGCGGGCTGGCCGCGCTGACGCTGGCCGCCTGGCATCCGTCGGCCGCCGACACCGTACTCGCCTATTCCCCCTCGGTATGGTGGCATCCCGGTCTGCGCAGCCGGCCCGCCGACGTCTCCGGACCCCAGCACTGGATCCACGACCAGCTTCGCGCCGCAGACGCACCCACCCGGCTCCGGCTGGCCGTCGGCGACTACGAGGAAGAACTGGCCCCCAACGTCGCCGCACTCGCCGCCACCGCATCCGAGGTCGGATTTCCGACCGCGTTCCACCGCTATCCGGGTGGCCACGACGACGCCTGGTGGGCGTCCTTGCTGCTCGATGACCTCCGCTCCATCTCCCCCACCTGTTAGGAGTTGCCCATGCTGTCCCGATCGCGCACCTCGACCCGCCGGGTCGTCGCTGTCCTGGCCGCGGCCATCGCCGTACTCGGCGTCGTCGCCGGTTGCTCCGGTGACGACGCCCTCGAGCAGTCCGGGCCGACCCGCGACTACCGCGATGCGCGCGGCACCGTCGTCGCAATTCCGCAGACCCCGACGAAAGTCGTGACACTGTCCGAGATCTCACTGGATGCCGCCCTGGCCCTCGACGTCACCCCGGTGGGTACGACCAGCGCCCGCGGTCAGCAGTCCACCCCGGCCTACCTCGGTCAGCGTGCCGCCGACATCCCGATCGTCGCCTCCTCGGGCAGCCCTGATCTACAGAAGATCCTCAAACTGCGCCCCGATCTGATCCTGGTCGACGACACCACCGGTGCGAAGAATTCGATCGGCGAGCTGAGCAAGATCGCCCCGACCGTACAGATCGGCAAGTTCGTCGACAGCTGGCAGACCTATCTCGGTGCGGTCGCCGAAGTCCTGAATCGGCATCCCCAGCATCAGCAGGTCGTCGACAAGATCAACGCCCAGGTCGCCGAAACCAAGAAGGCGGTCGCCGCGCGGGCCGGTACAGATGCGCCGCTCACCGCGAGCGTGGTGCGCTGGGCGGCCAACGGCCCGACCATCATCGGGGCGCACTCGCTGTCCGCATGGGCCCTCGAGCAGGTCGGCATGACCCGGCCGAAGGCGCAGGCCGCCATCGATTCGACGAATCGTTCCGGCCAGCGCGTGAGCCTGGAGAACATCGACCTCATCGACGCCGACTACCTCTTCTTCGGCGCCCTCGCCGGCCAGGATCAGGCCCGCAAGGACCTCGCCACCGCCCGTGACCTGCCCGGCTTCACCGGCCTCGCCGCGGCCCGCGGCAACCACATCTATCCGGTCGACGGGGTGCCGTGGACCAGCGCGTCGGGACCCCTTGGACTGCAGGTGATCCTGAACGACATCGCGGCCGCGGTGCGGTGAGCCATGCCGCTTCCCGCGATCGCCCCTTATGACCTGCCCGATACCGGGCTGCTGCCCCCGCGCCGGGCAGGGTGGGCACCCGACCCACAGCGCGCGGTCCTTCTGATCCACGACATGCAGGAGTATTTCGTCAGCGCCTTCGACGGGGCGCCCATGCCGGAGGTGGTGGAGAACGTTCGTGCCCTCCGGGATGCCTGCGACCAGATGGGGATACCGGTCATCCTGTCGGCCCAACCACCGCGTCAGGCGCCGGAGCGGCGCGGGCTGCTCACCGATCTGTGGGGGCCGGGTATCGCCACCGACGAGGAGGCCGCGGTGATCGCGCCGCTGGCACCTCGGGATTCCGACGTCGAGATGGTGAAGTGGCGCTATTCGGCGTTTGTCCGTACCGATCTCGCCGACCAGATGCGGCGACTCGGACGCGACCAGCTCATCATCACCGGAATCTACGCCCATATCGGTTGCATGCTGACCGCGGCGGATGCCTTCATGCGCGACCTGTCCCCCTTTCTCGCCGCAGACGCGGTCGCCGACTTCTCCCGGGCCGAACATCTGCACACGATCGGTTATGTGAACTCCACCTGCGGCGCATCCCTGACCACGGCCGAGATCGTCAAGGATCTCACCGGTACACCACCGACGACTACATAGTGAGGGCAGGCTAAGCTACCGACATGGATCTGACCACCGCGACCGGATTCGTGACCACCTATGCCTTCACCGATGGGGTGCGTTGCCTGCTCGGCGGTGGCGGCGCCATCGTCCTCCCGGCGAAGGTCCGCCTCGACGGCCTGACCCCCACGCAGACCGACGCCATCCGAGCGCTCAACGCGGGCGCGCTGGCGGTGCCGGCCGACGCCGACGCCGACATCCGGCAACTCGTCGACCGCCTCATCGACCTGGGTGCGCTGCGCCTGCGGGTGTCGGTCCGTTCCGGGGATCCGGCGCAGGACCGGAATCTCTACTCGCTGATTCCTTTTCGTCGTCCCCCGGGCCCCCGGCCCGCGGTGTCCGTGGACACACCGCTCCTGTCCCGGTTCACGATCCTTCGCCGCACCGACCTCGGAATCGTGGCCGAGAATCCGGCGTCCTGGTGCGATGTCGTGTTCCACGACGCCGCTGCGCTCACCGCGATCACCGCACCGGTGCCGGGTGACACCCTCCCCGACGACGTCACCGCGCGACTGTTTGCCGACCTGTCCTGGGCCGCGATGGTGAGCACTGCCGGTGTCGAGGAGCGCGAGTTCGCAACCCGCAGCTGGAGTCCGCACGAGCTGTGGTTCCACCGCCGCAGTACCGTCGGCAACCGGGCCACCAGCTGGTCGGAATTCGGGCCGACCCGCTGGGCCGAATCGACCTTCGATCCGCTACCGGCCCGCCGGCCGGCGTATCCCGGTGCGGTCGTGGATCTTCCACGCCCTGACTTGGATGCGCTGCGGCTCGCCGACCGCACGCTGACCGAGGTGGTGGAGGATCGCCGGTCGGTGCGCTCCTTCGATGACGACCATCCCATCACGCTCGCGCAGCTCGGCGAGTTGCTGTACCGGAGCGCCCGTACCCGTGACGTCCGCACCATCGGACAAACTCGCGGAATCGACGAAGAGCTGCCCTCCCGCCCGCATCCGTCCGGCGGATCGCTCTACGAGATGGAGCTGTACGCGGTGGTGCGCACTAGCGACGGCCTGAAGCCCGGTATGTACCACTATGATTCGTTTGATCATGTCCTACGCCATGTCGCCGACTACGACCATCCGGCGATCGCCCGGCTGATCGCACCCGCCGCACTGACCTTGAGTGAGGGGCGGCAACCGCAGGTGCTGCTCATCGCGGCTGCCCGTGTCGGCCGCATCATGTGGACCTACGAGCAGATGACGTACGCCGTGATTCTCAAACACGTCGGCGTGCTCACCCAGAATCTGTATCTCACCGCAACCGCGATGGGACTCGGTGGCGTCGCACAGGGTTACGGGGACACCTCCGCCTTCGCCGAACTGACCGGCAACGACGAACTCGTCGAATGCAACGTCGGCAGCTTCGTCGTCGGCACCCCGGCACCGGGCCCTACCGACTGAGCCGAACCACCGCGACTCGTCAGTCGACGACCCGCAGCACCCGGATATTGCCCGACTCGGTACCGGCGACCAGTCGCCGATCATCACCGGGCGTCACCGCGATCGAGGTCAGCGGCTCACCTACGAAGGTCGAACATCGCCGCCCGGACCGCAGATCGACGACGATCACTTGTCCGGTCGTGGTCGCCGCGGCGATCCATCGCCCGCCGAGGACTGCCACATCGTCGACGAAGCCGGGTAGTGGCGCGGTGAGATCTGTTGCCACCCCGATCTTCTCGGGTCTGTCGAGTGGAATACGCAGCACCCGGCCGGACAGGCTGGAGGTCAGGGTCACGTAAGCGACCCCATCGGCGATGGCGATTCCGTTCACGCCGGTGCCGTTGACCGTCGTCGTGGGTGCGAGATTCTTCGGAGCCCGCGCGGTCCACCCGCGGTCGATCACCCCGCGCGGATCGATGCGCACCACACCGAGGTTGCTGTCCGCGACGTACACCGCACCCCGCGCGTCGAACGCCAATCCGTTGGGCATCCCGAGGCCGGTCGCGAACACCTGCGGCAGTACGGGTTCCGGCCCGGTTCGGGCCGGCGGACGGAAGCGTAGAACGCGCCCGGTCAGCGGCAACCCGGGAATCATGTTGACCGTCGTGTCGCCGGAGGTGACGTACATGCGGCCATCGGGGCCGAGTCGGACAGCGCCGGGCGAATCGACCACAACCGATGCGGTCACCCGCCCGGCCCGGTCATAGCGCTGCACCACATTGCGCAGGGTCCGCGACACCCAGAGGTCACCGGATCGGTCGTAGCCGACGTTCTCCGCCCACCCCAGCACCGGCATCGGCGGCGCTATCCACACCCCGTTGTCGGTGATCGAACATCCGCCGCTCACGGCCGCCGGCACCCTCGCGCCCGGAGCCGCGTGCGCGCCTGCCGCGCCGAGCATCGGGGCGATCAGCCCACAGGTCAGCGCGGCGATGCCGGCCAGAATCCCCTTCTTCATCTGCGGCAGCCTAATCGACGTCGCAGCACCTGGGAACCCCCTCGTCGTCGCAAGAAGGGCCTGCGAAGAATCGGGGTACGCCGGGGGCGTGGGGACACCCCGGCGTACCCCTCGCGTGCAGTCGCCTGCGAGTCTCAGTCGATCGCGGCGGCGCCGACGGCTTCGTCGTCCATCGCGGCGATCTCCAGGTACACGGCGGCAACCTGCTCAAGTCGTCCCGGCCGTTCGTCGGTCTCGTCGATCCGGTGCGCCAGCGCCCGGACCGTCTTGGTGCCGAAGATGTCGGCGACCCCGACATGCGGCGCATCCAGCCAGTCCCGGATGCGTGCCACCACGGTCGTCGCAAGCACCGAATCCCCGCCGATGGCGAAGAAGTCGTCGGTGACGCCGATCTCGGTGACCGGACGCGCCAGCACCTCCCCGACGATCGATGCCAAGGCTTCCTCCAAGGCGGTCTCCGGCGCGACGACCTCCGCCGCCGAAGCACGCTGAGCGAGCAGAGCGGTCACCGCCCGTCGATCGGATTTCCCGTTGGAGGTCAACGGGATCGCCTCGACGGTCTCCATCCGGGTCGGCACCATATAGGCGGGCAGGACCGCAGCCAGCTCCTGCTCGATCTGCGACACCAGCGAATCCTGATCGGGCAGGTCCCCGCCGGGGACGATCAGCGCGGCCAGGGTACGTACCCCGCCACCCGCGTCGACGACGGCGGCCACCGCGTGGCGGACCTGCGGTAGCGACCGCAGCGCACCCTCGACTTCGCCGAGTTCGACGCGGAACCCCCGGATCTTGACCTGATGGTCGGCGCGGCCCAGGAACTCGATGGTGCCGTCCGACCAGTATCGGGCGAGATCTCCGGTTCGATACCAACGGATTCCGTCGACTGTGACGAACCGTTCGGCGGTCCGTTCCGGGTCGTTGCGGTAGCCGTGGGCCACCCCCGCGCCGCCGACCCACAGTTCCCCGGTAACCCAGTCGGGACAATCGTTTCCGGCCGTGTCGACGACCCGACATCGCACGTTGCGCAGCGGCGTACCGAAGGGCACCGACGTCCAGTGCGCTGGCGGTTGCGCGATCTCACACACCGTGCCGTGGATGGCGATCTCGGTGGCGCCGCCGAGTCCGGCGAACCGCACGCCCGGCACCAGCGCGTGCAGCCTGCCCGGTAGGTCGACGCCGACCCAGTCGCCACCGAGCAACGCGGCCCGCAGCGAGGCGCCCAGCCCCCGCGGGTCACCCTCCGCCGCGGTCATCAGCATGTCGAGTGCGCTCGGCACGCAGGTGAGAATCGAAACCTGATGTCGCCGCAGTAGATCCGCCCAAGCCGACGGATCGCGGGCATCGTCGAGTTCGACCGCTACAACGGCCCCGCCGGCCGAATACAGCCCGAAGATGTCATAGACCGAGATGTCGAATTCGAGCGCTGCGACGGTCAGCGACCGATCGTCCTCGCCCACCTCGAACCGGTCGTTGATGTCGTCGATGGTATTCATCGCAGCCCGATGCGGGACCTCGACGCCCTTGGGGGTTCCGGTCGATCCGGAGGTGAACAGCACATAGGCGACGGCTTCGGGATCGGGCAGCACCGGCGCGTCCAATGCGGGGGCGAAGCCTCGGGCAGTAGATAGGTCGACGAGGGTCACCGACGCGGGAAGATCACCGGCGTCGAGCCCGGACCCGAGTACGTGACCGATTCCACCGGTGGTCAGGATCGTCTCCCGCCGGGCCGCCGGGTGATCGTAAGCCAGTGGCACCCATACGCATCCGGCGGCGAACACACCCAGGGTCGCGACCAGCTGGGCCGGCCCCTTGGGCACCTGGACGAGTACGGCGTCGCCGGTCTGGGCGCCGGCTGCACGCAGCGCCGCGGCGACCGCCAATGCCTGCGCAGCGAGCGCTCCGTAGGTACTCGACCCGCTGTCGGCGACCAGCGCGGTGCGGCCGGGCTCGCGCGCCGCCCGCGCGAAGAACTCCTCGTGCAGTACGCGTTTCGTCGAAGGCCCGGCGGTGTCGTTGACGCGTGCCCGCACCTGTGCCTGGGCAGCGGGTAGCGCGCCCAGGGCGGCGCCGTCCCATCCGTCACCACCGATCAACCCGTCGATCAGCCCGGTGTACCGCGCGAACATGTCGGCGACCACGCCGTCGGGGAAGGCGGATTCGCGGACATCCCAGTTGAGCAGCAGGCCGCCGCGCAATTCGGTGACCTGCGCATCGAGCACGACCTGCGGCCCCTGCGAGATGATCCACGACGGATCGCCCAGCCGGGTGAGGACGTCGTCGGAGAAGAGTTCACCCAGACCGAGTGCGCTCGTGTAGACGACCGGTGCGAGTACCTGTTCGCCACGATGGCGACCCAGGTCCCGCAACACCTCCAGGGCGCCATAGCTGGCATGGGAACCGTTGGCGTGCATGGTTTTCTGCATGGCCTGTGCCAGCTCCAGCACGTTCTGCCCGGGCACCAGATCGACGTCGATCAGTACCGACGAGCTGAAATCACCGGAGATCCGGTCGACGTCGGGATGGATCGCTTCCCGGTGGAAAAGCGGCACATTCAACAGGAATCGACGGTCACTCGACCACTGCCCGATGGTCGCCGCGAACGCAGCCGCGAGCGCGATAGCCGGCGTGACACCACGGCCGTGCGCACCGTCGAGCAGAGCCCGCTTCGACTCTGGGTCGATCCATCGGTGGTGCCTGACCACGCGATGCTCATCGCTCCCCGCATCGGGCCGACTCGGCAGGGTAGGCCCCAACGGCAGTTCCGGCAGCCGCTGCGTCCACCAGGCCTGATCGGCCGCCCGCGCGGGATCCGGATGGGTGGCCCGGTGCTGGAGGTAGTCGCGGTAGGTGATACCCGCCGCCTGCGGCTGCGCCCCGTCGTACAGCGCGACCAGATCGGCCAGCAGCAGCCGGTAACTCATCGCATCGGCGGCCAGCATGTCGATGTCGAAGTGGATGCGGTGGCGTCCCTCCGGCAGCAGTGTGACGGTCAGGTCGACAACCTCGCCGCTACCCACATCGAGAACCTGATGGCTCTTCGCGTCGCGTCGGGCGGCCAGCTCCCGGGCCAGCTCATCCGGTCCCGCGGCACGCAGGTCGTACTCCTGAAAGGGTTCCCGCACCGGCGATTCCAGGAACTGCTGGGTTCCGTCTGGAAGGAAGCGCGCCCGTAGCATCGGGTGCAGTTCGACCAGTCGCGCCATCGCGCTCCGCAGCCGACCGGGATCTATTCCGGCGCCGTCGAACTCGACGTACAGATGCGCCGCCACACCGCCCAGATCGGCCAGTTCGGTCCGCCCGATCCAGAACGCGTGTTGCATCGGAGCCAGCGGGAAGGGTGTCGAATCCGCCGACTGTTCCGCGTCGACCTCGGACACCGCCTCGACCATCGGCTCCCGTTGCCGAGTTGGGACCGGCTCGGTCACCGTCCCGTGTGCCGCCGGTTCGGGCGCGTCGGCCGCTGATGCGGCCACCCGCGCAGACCAGGCGGCCACCGTCGGCTCCGCAGCGAGCTGCGCAAAGTTGAGTCGGTGACCGCGTTTACGTAGGTCACCCGCAATCTTCATGATCCTGATCGAATCGAGGCCCAGGGCGATCAGGTCGTCGTCGTCGCGAATGTCCTCGGCGGCAACGCCCAGTGCTGCGGCTACGTCATTGCGGACGTCATGGTGCTCGGTCAATCGTGGGCCATCCTTTGGCTATTCTCCGCACCGGCAAGTTAAGGTAAGCCTAACCGACGTGTTGCGGTTGCGGAAAGGGGCCAGCCCCACCACTGCGACCCGCCCGCGCGTTGCCCAGGTCGTCGCCACATTCGGGCCACCGGAGTGTCGACGGCACCGAATATCCGAACTCGAAGGATCGCGATGACTGACGCCTTGACCGAGCGCCGCAAGCAGTTGCTGCAGCAGCGACTGCGCGAACAGAACGTGAAGGCCGCCGAATCCGAGGCGGCGTCGGGTCGCGTGCCCGGTGAGCCGGCACCTCTGTCGGAGGCACAACGGCGGATGTGGTTCGTGCAGCGCCTCGACCCCACCGACACCACTCTCAACGTCTGTGTCGCCTATCGGCTGTCCGGCGACCTCGACGCCGACCGGTTGCGCGCCGCGTGCGCCGCCGTCATCGCCAACCACGAGGTGCTGCGCACCACCTACGGAGTCGACGCCGACGGCGAGCCGTTCCAGGTCTCGCGAACCGACGTCGAACTGCCGTGGCAGGTGCGCGATCTGCGCGGAGCCGACGACCCGGACACCGAGCTGACGAAGCTGGCCGACACCGAGTTCGGCCGACCGTTCGATCTGACCGCGCAGCCGCCGGTGCGTGCCACCCTGGTCACCCTCGCCGAGAACGATCACGCACTGCTGCTCGTCGTGCATCATGTCGGCTGGGACGACGACTCCTGGCCAGAATTCTTCCGGCAGGTCAACGCTGGCTATCGGGGTGAACAGCTACCCGGTCCGGCCGCTCAGTACCTCGATGTCGCCCTCGGCGCGTCGGAAACCTCCGAGGCCGATCTCGCCTACTGGCGCAAGCAACTCTCGCCGCTGCCGGAACGGTTGGATCTTCCGGTCCGGGCGGGTGCGACGGTGCGTTCGCGGGCTGCCGCCACGGTTTCGGCGCCGCTCTCGCCCGCGGTCGGCCAGGCCGTCGCCGATCTCGCCCGCACTCACGCCACCACCACTTTCTCGGTCCTGCTCGCCGCCTTCGAGGCGACACTCTTCCGCTACACCGGCGCCACCGACTTCCTCGTGTCGACACCAGTCGTCAATCGCAGTGCCGGCGCCGAGCACCTGATCGGATACTTCGGCAACGCGGTCCTCCTGCGTGCGGACCTCGACGGCGATCTCAGTTTCGCCGATGCCCTCGACCGGACTCGCGACACCTGTGCCGGAGCCTTCGCCCACCAGCGCGCCGGTATCGACCGGGTCGTCCGCGAGGTCGGCCCCGAACGCACCGGTGGCCGGGACGCCATGTCCCAACTCGTCCAGGTGAGCTTCACCAGCCGCGGTGATGCCAACGGTTTCGACCTGCCCGGAGTGCGCGCCACCGAGCTGCCGCTGCACTCCCCGGTCGCCGCCGAGGAACTGGGTCTGCTGGTGGTCGCCGGTGACGCGGGGGCGCGTATCGAGGCAACCTATCTGACCGACGTGCTCTCCGACGAGCTCGTCGAGGACTTCCTCGCGCACTACCGCCGGCTTCTTGACCAGGTGCTGGCCGATCCATCGATTGCGCTGCGCGACATCGACATCCTCGGCGACGACGAGCGCCGCGCGATCTTGGAACGCTCCTACGGCCGACTTGTCGACACCGAGCCGACCACCATGGTCGAACTCCTCGAGGGGCAGGTCGCGGCCACCCCGACCGCCGACGCGGTTGTCTCCGACGCCGAGTCGCTGTCCTACACAGAGTTCAACGCACGGGCCAATCGTCTGGCGCACTGGATGATCGGACGCGGCATCGGCCCCGAGGATGTCGTCGCGTTGCGTCTGGCCACTTCGGTCGACTTCATCGTCGCGTCCGCGGCGGTCCTCAAGGCGGGCGCGGCATATCTGCCCATCGACCCCGCCTACCCGGCCGACCGGGTGGAGTATCTGCGCGCCGACGCCGCACCGGCACTGGAGCTCGACGAGGTGGGCTACCGGGCCGCGATCGCCGAATCGGCGGCCCTGTCCGCGACCGACCCGACCGACACCGACCGCGTCGCACCGCTACACCCGGCCAACACGGCCTACGTCATCTACACCTCCGGGTCGACCGGACAACCCAAAGGTGTTCCGGTGCCGCACAACGCGATCGCCGAACATCTCCTCGGCTTCACCGAGGAGTGGGAGCTCACCGGCTCCGACCGCGTGCTTCAGTCCACCTCGGTCAGTTTCGACGCGTCGTTGCTGGACATCTACGTCACCCTGACCGCAGGCGCAGCCGTGGTGGTTCCCAAGGCGAACGCCTACCGCGACATCCCCTACGTCGCCGACCTCATCACCCGGCACGGTGTGACCGTGCTGCACATGGTGCCGTCGATGCTGGCCACCTTCCTCGTGCTGCCCGAGGCGGCCGACTGGCGTTCCCTCCGGCATGTGCCGGTCGGCGGCGAGGCCCTGGCCGGTGAGGTCGCCGATCGCTTCGCCACCCAGTTCGATGCCAACCTGCGAAATCACTACGGCCCCACCGAGGCTGTCGTGTCGTCCTCGCATATGGAGGTCGTCGGTCCGCAGGGTTCGGGGATCGTGCCGATCGGCATCCCCAACCAGAACGTGCACCTCTACATCCTCGATGACTCGTTGCAGCTCACCCCTACCGGCGTGCCGGGTGAGATATACTTGGGCGGCAACCAGCTGGCCCGCGGCTATCTGCACCGGCCCGCACTGACCGCCGAGCGCTTCGTCGCCGACCCGTTCACCACCGGCGGTCGTCTCTACCGGACCGGCGACCTCGCACGGCGAAACACGCAGGGCCACATCGAGTTTCTGGGCCGTTCGGACGAGCAGGTGAAGGTGCGCGGTTTCCGCATCGAGCTCGGCGAGATCGAGACGCGCATCGTCGAACACCCCGACGTCGCACACGCAGTCGTCGTGGTCACCGAACATCGCGCCGCCGGCGCGGTGTTGTCGGCGTTCGTGGTCGCGGAGCCGAACGCCAGTCCCGACGCGGATTTGTTGAAACAATTTGTCGCCCAGCGCCTTCCCGAGCAGATGGTGCCGGCCACCGTGACATTCCTCGATGAGATCCCGCTGACCGCCCACGGCAAGCTCGACAAGCGTGCGCTGCCGGTGCCCGAGTTCGCCTCCGCCCCCGACTACCGCGCACCGCAGACTCCCACCGAGATCCGCATCGCCGGCCTCTACGGCACGCTGTTCGGCCGCGAGCAGGTCGGAGCGGATGATTCCTTCTTCGAGCTCGGTGGTCATTCGCTGCTCGCCGCACGCCTGATCACCATGATCCGCACCGAGTTCGGTATCGAACTCGACATGCGGGTGCCGTTCGACAAGCCGAGCGTCAGCGCCCTGGCCGGCCATCTCGTCGAGGCGTTCCGCGACGAGTTCGACATCGACCTCGACGAGTTCAGCGACGTCGGCGACACTGCCGAGACCACCACCGACGCCAGTGCCGGTACCGTTGCCGAAACCGAAGCGGGCCCCGGACCCATTCCCACCCCCCAGGTACGCCCCGACTACATTCCGCTGTCGTATTCGCAGCGCGCCTACTGGATGCAGCGGCGGATGGAGGGGGCGATCGACGGTGAGAACGTCACCTACCCACTGCGACTCGAAGGTCCGATCGATCGCGCCGCATTGTTCGCCGCGCTGGAGGATGTCGTCGAGCGCCACGAGTCGCTACGCACCACGTTCCCCGAACACGAGGGCACGCCGTATCAGCTGATTCATCCGAGCAGTCCGCTCGACATTCCGGTGATCGAGTTGCACGGCGACGAGCAGCGGCTCGACGAGGAGTTGTCGGCCGACGTCGCCTACGTCTTCGACCTGCAGACCGAGGTGCTGCTCAAGCTCCGCCTGCTCGTTCTCGACGACGACGACGCGGTGCTGTCGATCCTGATGCACCACATCATCGCCGACCGTCGCAGCTGCGAGATCTTCGCCGACGACCTGACCCTCGCCTATCGTGCCCGGGTGCGTGGCGAGGAGCCGGGCTGGACGGCCCCGCCGATCCAGTTTGCCGACTTCGCGATCTGGCAGCGTGAGGTCTTCGACCGGGGTCCGGATCGCGAGGTCAGCGCCGTCGGAGCTCGCAAGCTCGACTTCTGGAAGCAGGCGCTCGCCGACATGCCCGACGAGATCAACGTCGGCCACGATTTCCCGCGGCCGCAGGTGTTGGGCCGCAACGGGATCGGTACCGCACGTGTCGTGCCGGCGGCGGTGTGGCAACGTGCGCTGGAGACCGCGGAAGGCGTCGGGGCGACCGAGTTCATGCTGTGCCATGCGGTCGGCGCGACCACCCTCAACGCGCTCGGCGCCGGGGATGACCTGGCTATCGGCGCGGCCGTCGCCAACCGTCTCGGTGAGGCCACCGACGAACTGGTTGGCCTGTTCGCGAATGTGGTCGTCCTGCGCAGCAACCTGTCCGGCGACCCCACCCCGCGCGAACTGCTGTCGCGGGTCCGTGATCGCGCACTCGACGCGATCAGCCATCAGGGCGTTCCTTTCGAGCGTATGGTCGAGACCCTCAACCCGCAGCGTTCGCTGTCCCGGAATCCGTTGTTCCAGGTGATGATGCATGTCCGACACAAGGGCGCCCCGACACCGTTCAGCGAGGACGGTGCGACCACGTACCGTGACGTCGCCAAGTTCTACGAGGTGTCCTTCATGGACTTCCACTTCGACTACACAGTGGACCTCAACGGCGATCTCATCCTGCGCATCGTCGTCAACCCCGATCTGTACGTCGCGGCCACCGGTGAGTTCTTCGCCGACACCACCGTGAAGGTGCTCGAAGCCTTTGCCCACCAAGCCAATACTCCGCTGAGTGGACTGAATGTGCTCGCCGGAGACTGGGATACGGATCGCTCGGTGGTCCATCGGACCCCGGTGGCACCGACGGCACGCCCGGCCCCGGCCGCGCTCGACGCGCCGGCCACCGACACCGAGACCACCCTGATCGGGCTGCTGGAAGAGCTCCTGGAGATCGACGAGGTCGACCGTGAGGACGGCTTCTTCGCGTTGGGCGGCGACAGTGTCATCGCGATCCAGTGGGCCACCCGTGCGGCTGCGCTCGGGCTGCCGCTGACCCCGCAGATGGTGTTCGAGTTCGTCACCATTCACGAGCTCGCCGCCGCGGTCGACGATGCGATCGCCAATCCGCCCGCGGCGGACGACGCGACCGAGGAGGACACCTCCGAACCGGCGACCGCATCTGCCCCGATGTCGGTGTCCGGCCTCGGCGACGATGCTCTGGCCGCCCTGAAGAACTCCTTTTCGACGCGCAGCTGACGGCCGGCGAAAGCCGGTGTACCCGATGCGAATCGGTACACCGGCTTTTCTGCTGGTCGAGGAGCGACGTGAACCCCCTCCCATACTGCCATAGTCAGGGTCTCTACTCCGGGGCTGCCACCCATCGAAGGTCGGGATGCTCCGTCAGATGTGCGCGCAGTTCGCGGAGAAAGCGTTCGCGGACAGCGGCATCGACGGCGGCACGGCGTGTCTCGGTGACGCCGCGAACACGGGCGTCTGGATCGAGGTTGTACTCGTCTTCGAGGGCTTCGGCGAGTCTACGGCGAAACTCGGCTTGACGCGCGACCGGGTCGCGGCAGCATTCGTCGGCGTCATGCGGCCTGGTTGGGTCCGCGGCGCTGCGCGCATCATGCTCGCGCATCTCGGCCGCTTCCGCACGCAGACGGGCATGGAGCATATCGCTGTTCCGCTGCCGTTCGGCGAGCATCTCCGGAGTGATGAGCGCGGCGAATGGGTGATCAGGGTCGAGCATCACAGATCGTCATTCCCATGCAGCGGCCAACCAGGAGTCGGAGTCCTATCCCGATTGATGGGCGTGGAGTTACACATCGTGTTCTCCTGGTCAATATCCCAGTCATCCCGGATCGCATACCACTGCCCGAACACATTGCCGGTGGGCGCATGCCGCGGACCACGCTGATTGACCGGCGGCGGAGTCCCCGTGCGCTGGTAGGTCAGATACTCGATGCGATGGTCGGGCTCGTCGGCGTTGAACGGATTGACGTTCACCCAGGCACAGATAGTGGCAGTAGCCGTCGTCGGCGACCGCCGTTCAAAACGCAGCACCGCCCGCGTCGTATAGCCATAGTTCACTTCCCACGTCATGCCATGACTGTAAAAACGAGGATTACGACGACTCCGGTCCGCGGCCGCGAACCCTGGAAACGACCCCGTAGCCGTGCTGCCACTGATCGACGCGATCTCCTGCGCTTCGTCGAATGCCCGAATAAACGTGCCATCGGCGCGATTCAAATCAACAGCCGACGTCGGATTCCAATGCTCAACCCAATGCACATTCGCCGGACGCTCATACCCCGACACCGCCGACGGAGCCGGCGACGGCGGAGCAGGATCGCCCTGCCCCGAACAGGCCCCCGCCCAGGCCACCACCACGGTTGCCAATAGTGGTGCCGTGAACCACTTTCCGCTCACAAATCATCATTCCCATGCAGCGGCCAACCAGGAGTCGGAGTCCTATCCCGATTGATGGGCGTGGAGTTACACATCGTGTTCTCCTGGTCAACATCCCAGTCATCCCGGATCGCATACCACTGCCCGAACACGTTCCCGGTAGGCGCATGCCGCGGACCACGCTGATTAACCGGCGGCGGCGTCCCCGTACGGTGGTAGGTCAGATACTCGATGCGATGATCAGGATCATCCGCATTTGTCGGATTGGTACTGTCCCAGGTACAGATAGTGGCAGTAACCGTCGTCGGCGACCGACGTTCAAAACGCAGCACCGCCCGCGTCGAATAGCCATAAAACTGCCAGGC
>NZ_JASXSH010000036.1 GCF_030315745.1 Gordonia heveisoli
CTTCGCAGACTTCTACGCTGCGCACGCACTCACAAAGAAGTCGCGCGCGGCAACCACAACGGCTGGCGCGCCCTCGAACGCAAACCGAGACCCCCTTGCGGAGGTCTCAGAACAATATGTGGGTGACGACTCTTCTTCTGAATTGGCTCTTTCCCTCGCCGGCATCCTTTCGGGCACCGGTTCGAGTAAGAACACTTTGGTGGAGGCAATCCGAAGAAACTCGAAACTTGCGCACATGTCAATAAAGTTGCGTGACCTGCGAGAACGGATCACATCGTCGCCATGCAGGTCGCCCCAGACTGACCCCGACGCCCCGCCACCACGCTCCAGACGCTTCCTGACAGCCGAAGACACAGCCGAGATCGTGCAAGCGTACGAAGCCGGCCAGTCCACCCAACAGATCGGCAGCCGGTATGGCATGTCCAAGACGCGCGTTGCAACCGTCCTCCGAGAGCAGGGCGCTCCGCTCCGTCGCCAAGGCCTCACAGACGAACAGGTGAGCGAAGCCACGCAGCTCTATGAAGCAGGCAAGTCACTCGCCACCCTCGGTGCTCACTTCGGCGTCTCGCATGCCACCATCGCCAACGTCCTCAAGAAGCGCGGCGTCAGGCTTCGGCCACGCCCAGGATGGCGCGATTCCTCGGGGAGCCGATAAAGGCCACAACGCTCGACGTTACAGTCCGGGGATGGTTGAGAGCGACCAGACGGCACCGAACGCCTCTTCGGCCATATCGCGTGACCGCTTGGCTATCTCTGCCTCGCCCCAAGAACTAGCACTGATGATGCTATCGTCAATATACACACCGGATTTTCTGGCATCGTCTAGAATTAATCGCTTTTCATCGAAGTTCTTGTCTGCGAGTTTCTCATTCAGCTCTCGAGGGATGAGGATAAGATTCCCAATTGATGCAACCGACGAGGGTGGCGTAGTCAGGGAAGCCTGCGGGATAATATGCTCTACTGTCAATAGCTTGAAATCGGGTTCAATATTTGAATGGTACGAGTATAGGCGCTGCAAGATGTGGAGTACCAATCGTTGCTGTTGAGTATAACGTCGCGAATATCTGAGTTCTGCAAAATCCGCAGAAAATTGATCGAGTGAAGGAAGGCGAGAATCGTCAGATAGTTTGGCGTGGAGATCTCGAACTATTTTGTACCGAGCGTCATTACTGTTAGCAGTGCTGAGCTGCCGCGCATGGGCCGCGTACATCTTAGAGACCCCACCCGAAGACGGTTGACTGGAAATGGCCGTTGCTATGAAGTGGAATCTCTCGATTGCTAGTATTGCAATACGGACGTACTTCAGATTGATCTGCTTATCACCGTACGCGCGCCAAGCTGACAAGAGCCAGGGAAGCGGCTGTCTGACGCGAAAAATTTGCAGTGCATTAAACGCATCCAGGATCGGCCTTTCTTCTTGCTGCCAGGCCTCACGAAATGTTGGTTCGTGAATCTCTCTGTAGAATCGACTATCGGCGACCAACTGATCCAGATAGCTTTCCGCGAGTTCTCGCGATACCGTCCGCCTGACCGTCTTTCCGAGATCGGCACTTGCCAAGTACTCGTACCGTGATAGCCAACTATGCAAAAGAAATCGATCCATAGGCAAGTCTGCTTTGGATATTGAGAAGCTCTCTTGAATTCCACTCCATTTCTCGCGAGGGACGTCGTTTTGAGGATTAGTCGCACGAAGAATCGAGAACAAATGACTCTTCACCAGGTCCGCAGTTTCCAGGTCGCGTCCGCGACTATTCAAGGTCTGAAAGATTACGGTCGCATCCTCCTCGTTATCCACCTCAACGGTTATAAGGCGAAGTTCAAGTATCGAGTCACGCAATTTCAGGAGCAATCCGACAACCTCTTGAGTATCCACTATCCCGGCACAAAGAGTATCGACCTTGTTCCGCAAGCGGTCGACCGCCTTCTTTAGGCGGCGTTCAGATTCGTCGGTGGCGGGCTCATCCCCCGACTGACCAGCCTGGACGTACCGCAGGTACTTACTCGGCCGATCGTGCTGCAAAACGAAATGCTTCTGATTATCAAGCTCACTCGCCCGCTCAATGAGATTCTGGAGGCCATCTGCTTGGTCGTCCTTACCTACTGATCGAAATTTGTCGCGTAGAACGCACAACAGGGCAGTAATTGTTGTGATGCGCTGTTGACCATCGACGACTCCCTGTGTCCCGTAGGTTGACTGGAACAGAACCATTGATCCAATGAAATAGTCCGATTCGGCGGTCGTAACATCTTCCCAGAACTCATCTATCTCGACGTCTTCCCATTCGTATGGACGTTGAAATCGTGGAATTCTCAGGTAATAGCTCCGGAGAACTTCTATTATAGTACGGTCGTCGCTCTTTACTTTCATTCCGCACTATCCCTCTTATTTTGTTCGATCATCTCTATCCAGCGGCGCACTGACGTTTCCGGAGCCTCGATCTCTACGAGTCGATTGATCATTCTTTCGTGAAATAACTCGGCAGCCCCTGCTGCTGGCCCCTTCGCCGATGCAGCCCACAATTGCTCTAACATCTCGCTCGGAAGGTGATAAATCATCAGCGTTGCATCATTGGGGCGAGTCCCCTCATTGACAGGTGTCGATTCAGGGAGGAACTCAGCGATCATAACGCGGTCAATATCTGCTTCAAGGCATGAGTTCACGAAACCTCGAATCTCCCAGGGCTGTACGGGTTTTGTGCGCACTTCCACCGAGGCCACGACCTTGCCATTCGGGTCGTACAGTTGGACATCCCCTGGGATGTCTCGAGATGGGTCATTGATTGCACGCGACCTCACGTCGTCATGCACCGAATCGAACGCTGCAGCGACCAGCGCTTGCGCCCTGCGCGGCACATCCAAACCGTCAGCCATGAAGGAATCGGACGCAGCGATGACACCGGCGAGATGTCCTACGACTGGACTAACGTCGTAGCTTGGCCTGTTGGCGGCCTCCCGCAAACCGACTCGGACAAACGCAGCTAGGGCTTCTACCGCATCGTCTCCGTGCAAGTTTGCCAGCGGTTTGAGAGAGTTGACGTATCGATCAAACTCAGCACGATTTCGCACCCTGTCGATTTCGAGTAGGTGATCGTAGCGGAAGAATGGCTGGTTATTGAGTGGTTCACGCGTCGTCGTTCGGACGGAGAATCCGTAATGATCTGCTAGCGGTATAAGAAGATTGTGACCGACTGTGCGCAAGCTGAAGGCGTACTGCGAGTGAGCCGACTTGATCGCGAGAGGGTCGACGCGATCGTCGACTGCCCGGGCAAGCAGCGCTGCACCGAGCGCAGGTGTGTACGTCTTGAAGTCCATGGCGAAGGTCTGTTGCGCTACAGATGTCCAATAGTCCGGCAAGGAGGTATCGGAGCACGCGAGGTCGTATGCCTGCTCCATCACCCGCTCTGCTTCGGGCATTCTGATCGTGATCGCCACACTGAGCCTCCACCTCTATGTCGAGAGGTACAGACTATCTGCGAGGCACGACACTCATGATGGCAGTGTCAGCTGCGGTACATCCGGCGGGTCTACAGTAGCTGCAGCTGGGTGCTTGCCCCCGATCCTGGCTCCACATGCCCGAGCTGTTCCATCAGAGCACGAACAACCACGCTACCGAGGCCGAAGGGCACCGCGTTACCCAGCTGGCGCTGTGCGTCCGCGCGGTTGCCCACGAGCACGAAGTCATCGGGAAACGTCATCAGCCGCAGAATCTCAGGCACCCGCAGGCGACGTGCTCGCAGCTGTCCCTGTTCATTGGAGACGTTCTCCCAGTGGAACGGTCCGACCCATGGTCCCGGTTGCGCCTGGATCGTGCTCGATGGCCGGTCAGGATCAAGCCTGAGAAGAAACGTCCAGTACCGGCTGCGCCACTTGAAGATATCTCGCCCGCCGTAGCGGTCGGTATGCCACAGGTAGTTCTGTCCACCCGGGACTTCGGCCGCAAGCTCAGCGAACTCGCCTTCTACCAGCTCGCCCTCCTCCGAGTCAGCGCCTGTCAGATCCCCGATTGCCTGCCGAGCAGTGACGTAAGGGATCTTCGACTCGTCGAACGTACGAGTATGTTCGCTCCAGCCTGAATGCGTGGGAGATGGGAACTCGAACGGAACACCATCGCGTCGGCCGACCACGAATACCCTCCGGCGCAGCTGAGGGACTCCGTAGTCTGCTGCCAGCAGTACCTTCCATGACGGGTTGTAGCCCAGTTCTGACAGGCCACCTATGAGTCGCGCAAACTGCGCACGATGGGTCTTGTACGTCAGCCCTTGGACGTTCTCGAGGACGATCGCCTCGGGCCGGGTGTCCTTGACAACACGTACGTACTCGTCTAGCAGCGACGCGTTCGGGTCGCGGCTTTCCCGCTTCTCCTTTATCCAGAATCCGGACTTGCTGAACGGCGTGCATGGCGGTCCGCCGACAAGGAGCGCGGCATCGCCGACTGAAAGTTCTGCACGCTCAAGCAATTCTTGAGACTGCGTCTCACGGATGTCGCTACAGAGCACCTCTGTCTCAGGGAAGTTTTTCGAGAGCGTGGCGAGTGCTGGCTCGTCGTAGTCGGTGGCTACGGCGATCCGCAGCGGCCGCGTTTCATCGAACCGTTCTACTGCCAAGTCAAGCCCGCCGGCACCGGAGAATAGGCTAATCACGGGTAGCTGATCGGACACAGAAAACCTCACTGACCTGGCGATATGTCGGGTTGCAAGGTCCCAACGGTACCAGACCGCAGTCCAAACGACGGGGAAGCATCCCCAGGGTTCGCAGAATTGTCAAGATTGTCTGGTCATCGCCGACACGCGCGATCGACCAAGTCGATCAAGGCCTGAAGCGACCCGTCATCAACAGTATCGAACCAGATCGGCTCATCGGGTGCGTCAATCTCATATACCCCGACGCCCCATCCGTTGTGGTGGCCCCGGTCCCACGAGAGCGAGTCGTCGGCGTCAGTGATGAGCAGTGACGTTGCGTCTTCAAGGTTTGCCTCGATGGCGGCGCACATGCCACCTGTCTGGGTGAACTGCGCGTCAATGCCGATCGTCTTGAGTGCGTCGAGAACGTCTCGGTACTCCTCGGCACCTTCGGCGAGGGCCCGGTCGTAGCGTTCGCGATCAAATGGCCGTGTCATCAATCCTCACTGTAGGCGCTGAGTCCGACATGGCAGCTTACGGCCGTGGCCTGAGATTGGTCTCTGTCGCCGACGCGAGCTGAGTGATCCAGCTCGCGTGCCGGTCGAAGCGTTTGTCATAGTCGACGAAGTTCTCACCGACGGCATCCTGAATCGCGTCGAGCTTGAGATCGATCGTATCCATGCGCCTCGACAGCTCGGTTTGCCCGTTCCGAAGCTCGGTTTGCCCGTTCCGAAGTTCGGCTTGTCCATCCTGAAGCTCCGTGATCTGGCGACCCATTGCATTGATGTCGCTCTGAAGCCGATCAACGCGTGATCCAAGCGAATCGACACTGCCATGAACCTTGGCGAATTCACCATGCATGTACTTGAATAGCTTGTCGATATCGGATACTTTCATCTGCTCCAATTATATCAATTTCGCAGTCGCAAGAATGATGTGAAATTATCAACCAATCACTGTGCACGGCGACGACGAATTTGATGTCCGCCGCTGATATTCAACCGCCAGCGCGCCATCTCGACACTAATCTGGTACTGCGCCGCGGCCACTTCTGCGGCGACTCCCTTGATTGCAAGCAGCTTTGCGGTGTCGGTCGGCAGCAGGAGTTCGCCCGACAAGAACGTTGCCTCTTCTTCGAGGACGCGATCGGTTACCCGGCATCCGGCGGAGTCGACGAGACGCGCTTCGTGGGGGTGCTCACAGATAGAGTGTGCGACCTCGTGCCCAAGGGTGGATCGCTGGCGCTCGATCGTGTGGAGATCGTTGACGACGATGCACGACCCGAATCGGCTCACAGGAACCTGAGCGCCCGAGAAACGCTGGTAGCCAGCTTCACCGAAAAACTGGACAGCATCGGCGCAATCGAGTTGTGACATCTGCACCACATCGAGTCCGTACAGCTCGGCCAGAGCGAACACGTCGAACGGATCGCTGGAAGCTGCGCCAACCTCAACGCGCAGTTCCTTTGCAAGCTGACGGAGTGCGCTTTTCCGCCCTCGGGCCATGGTCATCGCTTCGCTCGCACCGCCTTCATGAGTCGCACCGTCGCATCGATGACCTCTTCGAGGTGTTCTACGTCATCGGCGTCGAAGTCTGGACGTGCTCTTAGCAGTGGTGCCATCTGGGCGGAGAGTTCGGGCAGGTCATCTAAGTGTTCCTCGTTGCCTCTATCAATGAACTGCTCAACCGGCATCCTGAGAAACGATGTCAGGGTAACCAGGCCATCCGCGTCGGGTTTGTACCCATTCGCGAGTCGCGACAACAAAGACGGGCTGACTCCGACCTCTTTCGCCAGCTGTCGCATCGAGATACCTCGTTCACGTCGGACTAGATCTAGTGCAGCGTAGAGCGCATCGGTGTCAATCGTCAGCTTCCTGCTCACAGTTTGTGCCCTTGGTCAGTCATGATACCAAGTGTTGCAGATCCGATGGACTGGCGCGAACCCGACGCATGTTGTAGATTCGAGGCAACGTTTCACTTCCGAAGCGTCAAGAGGTTCGACACAAGGAGTAGTGGTCATGGCAGTTACTGCACGTACCGGCGAACGGTGCCCGATCAGTGGAGTGTGGCGGGTGGCTAGCACTCCCTCCACGACCGCGCCGATCGCCAAGGGCAACGTAATGCCGCCGTACAGCGGCCGAGCTGTGGTCTGGTCGCTGGTCCATACCGCCTGAGCAATCAGCGCATCGGGCGCTCGACAGCGAGAGGAGGTGAAGAACATGGCAAAGAACACCGGGCACGGGTCTCGCCGCGGAGCGGTGCGGTCTCGCAGTCAGGTCGCAACGCCTCGTGGCTGGGTGAAGCGCAACAGCGAGTCGGGCAGATTCATGGACGGCAAAGCTGACGGCGCGCCGTTCAAGGGAGTACGGCGCGAAAGGTGAGTGATCGATCGGCGACGGGCTGAGTGGCGGACGGGGAAGACTCGCCACTCTGCCCGTCCCTCGAGCCCGTTGTATCGCGAAGGCAAACATTCGCGTCACGATCATCTTGCTCAAGACATCCATTTCACGAACTCCGAAGCCCGTCACCACAACCCGTTCCCACCGAACCCGAGCTTCCGCCGAAACTCCCCGAGATCCTTGTCGGTCGGCTCAGGCACCTGCGGCTGCTGGATCTGTCGACCCAAAGGATCAATGACCTGTTCGACGTATCGTTCACACCAGTCGACCCATGCGTCTGCAGCTGCGCGTTCCTGAGCACTCCCGATGGTCGCTGTACGTCTTCTCATCGCTTCGACGTAACTGCGCAGCCGTTGGGCCGATTCCCATGATGCTGCGTCGGCCTGGAGCATTTCGCCAAGCGTGTGTTCGAGGTATGCGGCGCGCGCTTGCTGGTTTTCCATTTCGAGACGTTTTGCGCGCTCCTCGGCTTCGATCCGTTGGCGCTTCCTGCGGTCGGTGTCAGCTGCTACCCAAGTGTTGAAGGCTGCCAAGATGTCGACGAGCCGATCCTCAAGGCGTCGGGTCTTGGTGTCCGCCCATGGCTTCTCGCTTGGATAGCTGGCAGCATCGTGCGTCAGGATGGCCAACCGCTCTGAAGGCACGTGATCGTACTTGGGGATATGCGCCCATTCCCACTGTTTCTGCCGCGCCAGTTCTTGAGCTGTCGGCTCATGCTGCAGCTGATCTTGGAGCTGCTTGACGCTTACTGGACAGCGAAACTCCTGCTCAGACAGCACGAAGAGGCCGGGCGGCTGGTTGCGCCTCGAATGATAGTCGCGCCCTTCGACTTGCTTGACCAGCTCCACCTTGATTCCGCGCGCTGAGGCTTCTGTGGCCAGGCAGTGCAGCAACACCGCGGCACGTCGACGGTGTTCTTTGCCGATCCCGTCGAGCCGGCCTGTCGAACGAATCTCGGCCACCACAGGATGCCACCGACCGATCCGGTCCTTGCTCATCACGTCCGCTGGCGGTTCAGTCTGCCACTCCGAAACCGGCACCAGCCGGATAATCCACTCCCCGTAGCTTGCACCGCTGTAGACGACGACATGCTGGCCGTCGGGAGCCATCCCGTGCCGGTTGATCGCGGCAGCCAACGTCGAGTACTTGGTCTTATCATCGCGGGAGTTGCGCTCCAACACGCCCCCGGCACTCGCCAAATCGGCGAGAAGCTGGCGCGTCGGTGTCAACCCGGGCGGCGATCGCTTCGCGGCAGGTTTAGGCGGCCGTGGGGCCGACTGAGATCGCGGGCCTGGCCTGATGGGAGAGACCGAGTTCACCGCTCCACGCGAACCCCGATACTTCCGTTCCCAGTGCCCGACGGGGTAGTCGCCGTGCCCCAGGTAGTACTCACCGGCCGGTAGGAGTTCCGCCCGCCAGTTCCCACCTTTCCTGGACACGGTGACCAAACGACGAGAGGCAAGTGCATTGGCGACAGTCTTGTACGTGTGCCCATCCCATCGACCGTCCGGACACCCATCGCCGATCCAGCGCAGCACGTCGAGCTGGCCTTCGTGAATGGGGTCTTTCAACGCCAACGACTCATTCCTAATGTGGTGACTCAAACGTCGAGATCCGATTCTCCCGCAAGTGGCCGTAGCGCGGGGAGCCATCGCGTCAAGGGGCCACCTGATCAGCCGGTATCCGAGGGCGTGTCTCGTTCGTATCTCACTGCGATCGACTCGATCTGATCCGCTCGCAGGATGACCCGACCCCATTTCGGCAAGTTGGCGGGTGCCCCGTTGGCCTTCATCGCGATCGGTGGAGCCAGCACTAGTTCGCGATCAGCCACTTCAAGGTCAGGCGAGAAGTGCGCGACTCGACCCGACCAGCTGGTACCGCTTGTAAGGCGTACTCGGACAACCGGATGGGCCCCTTGTGGGCAATCGTCACGGAACGACTTGCTCCACGTCGAGGCATGTGAGATCTTCGCTTCTGCGTTCCGAGAAGCAATCCGAAGTGTTGCTTCGGAGACCCCGATCGACGTCGCCACGAACACGAGCAACCCAAGACCAATGGGGATGACATGGTCGCCGACATACGCATGATTGGCCAGGACAAGGTCGCGTGGAGTCGGCCAGATGTCTGATTTCGTCCAGGTTCTCAGGGCGCTACCGATCACCAGCACGATAGGGAGTGCGACGGCGCTGCAGCACGTCGAGACGAGGACGACACGACTGACCTCTCGGAACGTGGTTTCCCGGCGCTCCGCAAACTTCGTCGAACGACGAAGATCGTAGTAGACACCGGGGGCTACCAGCGCGAAGAATCCAAGCAGCGTAAGCCAATTGGAAGGAACCATCGATGCACTAGTCGGGGAAGTCGTTCAAGTACGAAGTCGCATCCGAACCTGATCCACCGTCATTCTGCGCTTCAAGTCGCGGCGGTGGATCGACCACCGGTGGCGAAGGAACCTCGATCGAATCGACCGACTTGTCGAAGTAACCTGACCCCCGCAGTGAACCCTCGGGGTCACGGTCGTGAGGACGATGAGCCACGCTTCTACCCCTTCGGTGGATGCTGGTCACGGGATCGGGGATAGGTGTTCTTGCTACCGATCGTCCCGTCCTGGTTCTTGATGACGTGCTCGACACCAAGATCGATGGCCTTGTCTCGACCCCGAGCTTGCGCTTCCTTCTTCGTTCCGCCCGTGTCGGATGCACGCGAGTTGCCCTGCACCTTGTTCTTCCAGACGCCGTCTTCGTAGTACGTCTCGACATCGCCGACTGCCATCTCAGCTCCTTCACTGTGCCGTGCTGAATATCACCTTCCAGGCTAGCCGCGGACACCGACAATCCCGGCGATGACGAACCCAAGGTGAACATCTGTGCAGTTCAGCGCAGTAAGTCTGAATTACATCCGTGTGAGATTCATCCGTTTGGGCGACAGCTCACCTCGGGACGATGGGCGGAATGCATTTAGGAAGGGTCGATCCGCTATTCCGGGGGCTCCAGGCCACTGACCAGCACCCCGGCGTCGACATCCAGCCCGGCTGCGATCTTCAAGATGTTATGCAGCGTCACGTTCCGCCGCCCTCGCTCGACTTGGCCGAGGTACGTCCAGTGCAGCCCGCAGCGCTCGGCAGCCTTCTCCTGACTGAGTCCCAGCTCCGTTCTCCTGGCCAGCACCCGACGACCGAACTCACGCGTAGCCGGCGAGATAGGCGATTTGGACGGGGCGGGCACACCATCAACCCCATCGGTCCCATGACCATCAATCCAGAGACGATGAATCCCATGTCTATGAATCCTGGTATCGTGGGCGGACCGAAACCGGTTTTCGGGGTCGGCGACAAGGACGAACCCATTTTCGGTGGGGAGGTGACCATGATCGGCGGAGGCGACTTCAAGACCGCGTGAGCGGCATCGAGCGACGCGTCAATATCTGACGACATCGACTCATTGGATAGCAAGTCCAACACGAGAACTGCGGTGTACGAATCCTTTTCGTACACCGCAGCTTCCGTTCATCCGTGACGACTCGGGATCGGGCGGCCTGCGCAGGCCTCCTCAACGTCGAGTCGTCTTCGTAGGAAGCAAAGCGGGAGTGAGGAACACATGACGACGGTGTCGTTCCGCGCACTCACGGACGCCCACATACCTGCGATTCTCGACGCCTGCAGCAATTGGCAGGAACTGGCACAGTACGGCCCTCCGTACTGGCGACCCCGTAGCTCGGCAGAACTCCAGCGCAAGATCGCCGCGACTTCTGGCCCACGGCCAGCCACCGAGTACACCTTCGTGCTCGTCGACGAGAACGCCCAACTCGTCGGCGAATGCTCAGTGCACGGCATCGACTGGCGTAGCCGCGTGGCACAGATTGGCATCTGCATATGGTCACCCGTCGATCGCGGCCAAGGATTTGGAAGCGTAGGGGTAGAGCGAATGATGAACTGGGGCTTCGGCCACCTCGGCCTTCATCGTCTCGAAGCCTGGATACTCACGACCAACCAGCCGTCACGAGCCATGTTCGAGCGGTGCGGCTTCCTTCACGAGGGCACCCTTCGCGCGCGATACCTCTACAACGGCAAACACCATGACGTCGATGTACTGTCCCGACTCGCAGATAGCTCCGGGTGAACCTCGCTACATCGAGCGAGACGCAGACCAGGCGCGCATCTATGCACTGACCTGTGGTTTTGCTACAATAGCCATAAGCAATGGCACGAAAACGACAGTCCTCCTTAGCTTTTCGACTCCGCAAGACAAAAGCGGCCTTGCTCGCCGTGAGCCTGACGCTCGCTGGCATCGTCCTCATCACTTTCAACGGCTGGCTCGCGACGCTCGATCTCGGTGCGTGGAACTGGCTGCACGCCCTACCGCTCGGAGAACTCGGCGGGGCATTGTTCGGTGCCGGTTTGTTGGGCACGTTGTTCGAGTACAGCTTCCGCAAGGATCAAGAAGCAGCGACTGTTGAACAATTCCGCGCGATCATTGAAGAGCAAGCGCCAGCGATGCGTGACGCCGTGGTCGAAGGCTTCGCCATCCATCCCGAGGATCTCAAACGCGTTGCCAACCCCGCGCTGCTCGACGACATCGCCGCCAACGTCATGTCACTGCGACTTGGCGACGAACAATTCGCTCGCGAGATCTACAGTGAGATTCGCGATCAGGCGATCCGCGCCGCCGAACGTTGGCACGACGTCGAGGTCAGAATCCGCCTCTCTAGTGCACTAGAGAGCAGCACCGTTGGTGCTGCTCTGTTCGACGTCACGGTGGAGTGGGAGTACACCACGGTGCCGTCGGGAAGTGTCCGCCGCTTCGCCTGCGTGTCCGACCGGGACGAGTACAACGACTTACTCCTCGACATACCGGCCACCTCGCCCTGGTTCATGAAGCCACGGCCGGGTATGGACGCGTCCAGTCGCGACAGCTACGAACTACTCGAACTCACCGTCGATGGTCGGCCGCAGCCCATCCGACGCACCGTCCGAAAGGACGGCCAGACGTACTCAGTCCACCTCGATGAAGGCGCAAGAATCGGCGAGCCAGTCCGCATCCGCCAGGTGTTCCGCACCGTGACGCCCGCATGGGGCCATCGTCTCTACTTCGAGCTGCCGCAGCCAGCGCGCAACATGGCAGTGTCGTTCGACTACACAAACACCAACATCGTCGACTTGCGCGTCATCGAGTCGGTCGCGACCGCCCGTCCAACCCAGCTCTCGCGCAGCCCCGAGAGAACTCCCGGGCGGACTATCTCGGTTGAGGCGACCGGGTGGTTGATGCCGAAGGCTGGGTTCACATTCACCTGGACGCTCGATACTGAATCGCCCCGCGACGACATCGAGCACACAGCAGCCTGATGAAACTCATGAACCTTGCGCCGATCGTTTCGTGCTCAGCGAATGCCCGGGCCAGGCACCAATTATGCACACCTGCGGAGCGCACGGCGTAGCGGATCAGGCGCTGAATTCAGTGCCGCAACGAGTACGTCCCAACCGATACACCTCCGACGCGTGAACGACTGTGGTGGTGGCACGCGACTACTGCCCAGTCCGTCACTCACTCGATTTCAAAAGAACGAGCTCCCGAATCCAAGCTTCTGTTTGAACTCCGCAATCTCTGAGTAATTCGGAGGCTTCGTCTTCGGCATCGCGAGCGGGCGAGCGAACGGGTCAAGACTCGCGATGTACTGGCGGCACCAGGTGAGCCACTCATCGGCGGCAGCGCGTTCGTCGCCCTCAAGGCCCGCTGCGTGCTGCTCCATCGCGACGAGAAATTCGGACAGTTCGCGCCGCTTGGTGAATCGCGAGAACTCACCGAGCAGGGTATCGATCCTGCGCTGCTCGTAGTAGGCCTCGGTCGCCCGGGCAGTGGCGATCTCATCACGCCTGCGGCGTTCGATGGCAGCCAGCCGTTCCTGCTCAATCCGTGCCTTCTCAGCGTCGTTCCGGTCGATCATTTCGGCAAGGACGTCGTGCAACCGGTACTCCAAGAGGAGGGTCTTCGTATCGTCCCAGTGCTGACGGCGACTGTATCGGCTGTCGGCGTTGACGAACACAGACAGGCGCTCGCTCTTCACATTGTCGTGCGTGGGGATGTAGGCATATCCCCGCCGCTGGCGTTCGAGTTCAGATTTTGTCGGCACATGCGGCACGCGATCGCTGAGCTGGCTGACAGTAACGACGCAACGCAGTTCGTCGAACTGAAACAGCAGGTGGCCGTGGTAGCCGTCGAACGCTTGCCGGTAGCCACGGCTGTCGATCTTCACAATCGAGACACTGATACCGCGCGCCTTGGCCTCAATCGCGAGGGCATTAAGCAGCCGGAACGCGCGAGCACGCACCGCCGTCGGCGTGATACTCGACAGCGCATTCTCAGTGCGCAGTTCAGCAACCGCCGGATGCCCCTTTCGTGAACGGGTCGAGTCGGCAATCTCGCGGGGCTTCTGCGTGGTCCAGTCAGACGTCGATGCCAGACGGATCTCGACGCGGTGGCCGCTCAGCTTGGTCAGCAGTACGACATCATCCGGTATGAGCTTGCGGCCATTGATGATTCCGACCAGGTGAGAGTAGTTCGGACTGTCGCCCGACACCTCGCGAACAAGCCTGCCGTCTGCCGCAAGGAGATCGTCGACCAGCTTCTGCGTCGGTTTCGGCTCGCCAGGTGCGCAGGGCTTCTGGATCGTACGCGGCTTCGGCACGGATGACTGCTGCGGTCGAGGTGGTGGCGGCGACGTCGGGGTATCGGGCGATCCGGCTATCCCGGCGTTCCGCCGTGTCTTCCAGTGCCCCGGCGGATAGTCGCCGTGGGCGAGGTAGTAGGTGCCAGCAGGCAGTATCTCGGCCTGCCAGCCGCCGCCCTTCTTCGACACCTTCAGGAGCCGCCGACCGGCCAGTGCGTTGGCGGTCGTTTTGTACGCGTGACCTTGCCATTTACCCTCGGGACAGCCGTCGGCTACCCATTGCAGCACGTCGACCTGCCCCACGTGCAGAGGATCTTTGAACGTCACGTGCCCTCATCCCGGTGTCTCTGCCAGACGGCGCTGTCCACATCTTCTGCAATAGTTGTAGCGGCTCAGGCTGGAGCGTTCCTGTCGATCCAGGTGCGCAGCGCGTCTGTAAGAGCCTCGTCGGCCGTGATTCCGTGGCTGGCGGCGACCGCACGGTCGAACTCGGCGTTCAGTTCCGGCGTCACCTTGGCTCGAACTGGCTGCCGCTGCACGACTGCGTCTTGCGGAGCAGGCGGCGTCCGCAGTGCCTCGCAAGCCTTCTCAAACTCGTCGAAGAGCTGGCGGTAGTTCTCGTGGGTCGGGATGATCGGATCGCCCTTGGCGAACCACCTGAATAGCTTGTTGCTCGCCGACTTCTTGCAGATGCCGCGCCCGTGTCCGAAGTCGTTGCGCATCCGCCCCAACTCCTGGAAGAACTGCGACTTGATGTCGTCAACCGAGCACCCGCAAATCTCGGCAAGTTGCTTGCGAAACAGGTCTTCCCATTCGGTGTAGAACGAGACGATCCACTGGCCCGCAAAGCGTTTCAGGATCGGCGCCTTGTCGGCTCGGTCGTCACCGCGCACGAACTCTTCGGGTGTCAGTATCCCAGGGTCAGCCTTGGCGAGAATCGCTGAGTAGCTGAGCGTGGTGGCCGACGACTCGTCGGTAGGCTCCATCGTGTGCAGGTCGAGGTAGTCGGGCAGGTCGACGACTTTGGTGACCGATCGTCCGTAGTCCGACCGTCGCTGATGAATCAGATTCATGATTCCCTGGTGTCCAAGACGGGCAACCAGTATCGACAGCTTCAACTCCAGCTCCATGTCGAGCAAAACCTCATCGATTGTCAGCACGTCACTCGTATCGAGGGTCTGGATCTGGTCGCGCACCACGCGAAGCAAATCCAGGTATTCACGAATCGGTGCCAACCGTCCGTCACGCGGATCGAGAGCCCGCGCCGCATCAACTGCTGGCGCAAGCAGCTCGTGAAGCGGCGTCCCTGTCGGCGGCGGATCGGTGTTCCATGCGCTGAGCAGCGCATCGGTCGCGGTCTTGATGGCTCCTGGCGCTTGTTCTTCGGGCGCAGGAAAGCGCTCAATCGGCTGCATAAGCCGCATCACTGGTGTCATCGGGATCAGAATCTCATCGAGCACTTTGGTCCAACGATCAATCGCTTGCTGGGTCGTCATGGCCACGGAGGGTATCTCGCAACTCCGACAGGCATCATCTGCCGCCCATCATTCGCGTTATGGGCGGGTTAGATCGCCACGGCGGATGGAATGTACTGGGCAACCGCCAACGAACCGGAGCCGCTGATGTTGGTGGACCAGTAGATGTTGCCGAGAATGTCGGGGCCGACCGGGCTCGTGTATCCCGGTGCTCCATTCGAGATGGATGAGGCATCCCGCACTGCTTCAATAAAGGTTTCGCCATCCACGGTCAGGAGCAAGGACGGCGGGCCGGAGTTGGCGGTCGCAATGTAGCTCAAGAGGACCGGCGCGCCGGGGTCCCAGCCATTATTGCGCCACACCCCCGACCCGATGATCGCATTCCCGATCGGTGCGGTGGCCTGCAACGGCCCGTACCGGCGATACCCGCGCCGGGCGAGACGATTCACCCCGTATGGCCCACCGTCTCCCATGAGGAGTATCCCGGTCTCCATCGGCACGAGCGTGGTGGTCTGCCAGAAACCCGAAGTCGTGGCCGACCCTGGAATGACCGTCCACGCAGGCGCATCGAGAGATTCTCCGTTGCACCACAGGATGCCGCATTTGCCGCCGTCGCCCTGACCCCCGTCGCCGTGGACGACCAGCACGCGGTCGTCGTAGGGGTCGTAGGTGACGCCATGCATGTGCAAGGTCGCGGCATCAAGTCCCGAGAGCTGGGTGCGCAAGTTAAATATCACAGTCCAGGTGCGCCCGTGATCGGTGGATCGCCACGCCCTGATCGCAGCCTGGTCGGGGGTGATTTCGTTGGTGTGCTTGCCGTACTCGCAAATGAAGATTTCGCCCGGACGCCGAGACCACGACGGAGCCACTGATCGCTGATTGAAACCCCACCGGCCGTCACACCAACTATCCGCGCCGGAGCAGGTCAGCACCAGCGACCACACATCGACCAGGCCCGCCGCGCCCGTCAGGGACACGTTTGAGGCGGTCTTCGCGAAAGAGAAACTGGTTGAGGTGACAGCGGTGATGACGCTGGACCCATTGAACGTCGCATCCACGCCGGTCACGTACACGTATTGCCCGACCGAGAATCCATGCGCGACGGAGGTGGTGAGCGTCGCGACATTCGATGCCAGCGCCTTGGAGGTCACCGAGATCGTGGCTCCTCGCGCTGTAGTCGGGTTCCAGCCCTTCGACCGGAACACCAGCCCCGGCGACCCGGACGGGCCCTTGAGAGACACCAGAAGTTCGGCGTCCAACGTCTCGATGACGCCATTGATCGAGTAGTTTCCATTGATGAAGTAGGCCCCCTGTGTCCAGGTGGTGCCCCCATCCTGGCAGGTCGCGAGCCGGTGCTTGTTGCTGTTGACGTTGCCCACGAGGGTCGTCAGGTCGGATAGCAGCGCGAAGGGGCCGCCCATGCCCGTGGCAATGGTCGATACCGCGCCGATCTGCGCCGCCGGGGTGGCGAGTGTGGTTGTCCTTACTGTCGCCATCACGCCACCGTCCTTGTCCGAATCCGTACCGCTTCACTCGTCGTCGGCCAGTACGCCCACACTGGCCTTGCATCGCCCGTCACGTATTCCTGCCCCGGTGCGACATCGACATACCCACTCGACGGGCGGGCGGCAGTACTATCGCCGTCGAGTGTGCCTGTCGCAACCTTAAGTGTTTGTGTCGCAGACAGATTCGCGATCGTCAATGACAATCGGTTGCGACTGGTAGGCATCACCATCATCGACGTGGAGGTAGTCCCCACGGGCGGATACCACAGCACGTCAGCGACAATCGCCTTCGGCGCACGCGGCGGCGCGACCACCTGTGTCATCGCTC
>NZ_JASXSH010000037.1 GCF_030315745.1 Gordonia heveisoli
CGAGCTCGGCGAGATCGAAGCCGTACTCGCCTCCGCGCCGGGTGTGGTGCACGCGGCCGCGACGGTCGTCACCTCGCCAACCGGTGAGGAACAACTCGTCGGCTACCTCGCTCCGTCGAGTGTGGACATGGACGCGGTCAACGAGGTCCTGAGTACGTCGTTGCCGCAGTATATGCGCCCGTCGGTCTGGGTTGCCCTCGATGAGATGCCACTCAACACCGCGGGCAAGGTGGCGCGCCGCGAACTGCCGCAGCCCGAGCTGCGAGTCGCCGAATTCGTCGCTCCGGCAACAGAATCAGAACGGATTGTGGCTGGAGTCTTTGCCGAGGTGTTGGGGGTCGGCACCGATCAGGTCGGAGCCCTGTCTGCCTTCTTCGACCTCGGCGGCAATTCGTTGTCGGCCACCCGGGCCGTCGCCCGCGTCGCCGATCTGCTCGCCGCCGACATCTCGGTGCGTGACCTCTTCGACGCGCCGACGGTACGTGCGTTGGCCGCCGTCGCCGACAACCGCGGCGCCGGGTTGGCGCCGGTCACCGCGGTCGATCCACGTCCGGACCGGGTGCCGTTGTCCTTCGCCCAGCAGCGGATGTGGTTCATCAACCGCTTCGATGCGTCGTCGCCTGCGTACAACATCCCGGCCGTGCTGACGCTGTCGGGCACTCTCGACGTCGACGCACTGCGGCGCGCCGTGCTCGATGTGGTTGCCCGCCACGAGATCTTGCGAACGACCTTCCCTGCCCACGATGGCGTACCCCATCAGCAGGTGGTCCCGGCGACTGCTGCCGAGGGTCTGCTGGACTGGGCTGTCGTCGACCGGCAAGCCGACATCGAGGCCGCGGTGATGACCGGCTTCGACGTCTCGGTGGATCTGCCGTTGCGCGTCCGGCTCTGGCCGGTGCGGACCGGCGAGCACGTGCTGGCCGTGGTCGCCCACCACATCGCCGCCGACGGTGAGTCGATGGTTCCGCTGGTGACCGACGTGGTGACCGCCTACGCGGCTCGCACCGCGGGGCGGGCACCGCTCTTCGTGCCGCTCGAGGTGCAGTTCGCCGACTACGCGCTGTGGCAGCATGCCGAACTCGGCTCTGCCGACGACCCGGATTCGGTGGTCGGTCGCCAATTGGCCTACTGGACCGGCCAACTCGCGGGTCTGCCCGATGCGCTGGACTTGCCGACCGACCGGCCGCGCCCTCCGGTCGCCTCCCAGCGCGGTGCTCAGGTGAGCACCGAACTACCGACCGCGGTCGCCGACCAGGTGGCCGAACTGGCCCGCGCCCAGGGCGTCACCCCGTTCATGGTGGTGCACGCCGCCCTCGCCGTGCTGTTCGCCCGGCTGTCGGGCACTGACGACATCGCCATCGCGACACCGGTCGCCGGTCGCGGCCAGCGGGTTCTCGATCCGTTGGTCGGAATGTTCGTCAATACGCTCGTGCTGCGCACCCAGGTCGCGCCCGGGGCATCGTTCCGCCAGGTCCTCGAACAGGTACGAGCGGCCGACCTGGATGCCTTCGGCAATGTCGACGTCCCGTTCGAGTCGCTGGTAGAGGCGCTCAATCCGGTGCGCTCCGAGGCATTCTCGCCGCTGGCGCAGGTGATGCTCACCTTCAACGACGCCAGCCGCGGCGCCTCCATCGGCGAGTTGCTCGGCGGCGCCGCCCTGGACGGCCTGACCCTGTCGCCCGTCGAACCCGCGGAGCGGCCCGCTCAGCTGGACCTCAATGTGGTGGTCTCGGCCGCCGCCGCCGGACAGAACTGGCATATCGCGACCACCTATGCCACCGACCTGTTCGACTCGTCGACTGTCGAGGCGATGAATGCGCGCTTCGTGGCGATCCTCGACGAGCTCAGTGCTGTGCCCGATCGGGTGGTCGGAGACGTGGCGCTGCTCGGTGCGGACGAACGGATGTGGACCGCCGAAGTCGAGTATGGCGCGCAGGTGGCCCTGCCCGCGGTGGCGACGGTGGCCGACGCCGTCGCCGAACGCATTGCCGCGGAACCCGATCGGGTCGCCCTCGTCTTCGGCGAGCGCGAGGTGACCTTCGCCGAGTTCGGTGCCCGGGTCAACAGCCTGGCCCGGCGCCTCATCGAGATCGGTGTCGGACCGGATGTTGCGGTGGCGCTGTGTATTCCGCGATCTGTGGAGATGATGGTGGCGATTCACGCGGTCGTCGCCGCGGGCGGTCAGTACGTTCCCGTCGACACCGCGGCGCCGAGCGACCGCATTCGGTACATGCTGGAGACCTCCGCGGCCGCCGCGCTGCTCGTCGCCGACGCCGCAGCGGTCCCGGATGCGGTGGCCGCCGCAGTCGACAGTGGGGCACAGGTGCTCGGAGTCGATGCCGCCACCGAGATCACCACACCGGTCGCACCGATCACCGACGCCGAACGCCGGGGGCCGCTGGCCGCCGACAACGCCGTCTACACCCTGTTCACCTCCGGCTCCACCGGTCGTCCCAAGGGCGTGACCCTCACCCACGAGGCCGTCCTGAATCGGTTGTGGTGGGGTTTGGACGCGCTGCCCATCGACTCGTCCGATGTGGTCGTACAGAAGACGACCTACACCTTCGACTGTTCGGTGCCGGAACTGTTCGCCCCGTTGATCATCGGCGCGCGCACCGTCGTGCTGCGGGACGGGGGACATCTCGATCCAGGTTATGTTGCCGACGAGATCGCGCGGACGCGCGCCACCATGGTGCACTTCGTGCCGTCGATGCTGTCTGTGTTCCTCGAAGTCGTCGGACCGGAACGGGTGGCGGCACTCGACACCGTCCGGATCGTCTCGACGACGGGGGAGGCGCTACCGCCCGCGGTGGCGGCGACGGTACGCCGGCTGTGGCCGTCGGCGCTGTTCTTCAACCTCTACGGTCCCACCGAGGCCGCGGTGGAGATCACCTTCGAACGTATCGAGCAGGTATCGGCCGATGATCCGACCGTGCCGATCGGTGTGCCGGTGTGGAACTCGTCGGCCGTGGTGCTCGACGCCCGGTTGCACCGGGTGCCCGTCGGGGTGCCCGGCGAACTCTACCTCGGCGGCATCCAGTTGGCCCGCGGGTACGCGGCCCGGCCGGATCTGACCGCAGAACGCTTCGTGGCGGACCCTTATGGCGAACCCGGTGCGCGGCTCTATCGCACCGGCGACCTCGTCAAACGCACCGCCGACGGGGGTATCGAATACCTGGGGCGCACCGACTTCCAGGTGAAGCTGCGTGGCCAGCGCATCGAACTCGGCGAGATCGAGTCGGTCATCGCGGCCGGGCCGGGCGTGGTGCACGCCGCCGCGACGGTGGCCACCGCACCCGGTGGCGGCGAACATCTGGTGGCGTACCTGTCCGGTGCGCCGGGCACCGCGCTCCAGCTCGATGCGGTCAAGTCCGTGGTATCCGAGGCACTCCCGGAGTACATGCGCCCCACGGTGTGGATGGTGCTGGAGGACATCGCGCTCAACACCGCGGGCAAGATCGATCGCCGATCACTGCCCGAACCGGAGTTCACCGCGGGCGACTACGTCGCGCCGGAGGGCACCGCCGAAGTCGCGGTGGCGCAGGTGTTCGCCGAGGTGCTCGGCGTGGATCAGGTCAGTGCCACCGACAGCTTCTTCGACCTCGGCGGAAACTCGCTGTCGGCGATGCGGTTGGCCGCACGCGTGGGCATTTCACTCGGCGTGGACATCTCGGTTCGCGAACTGTTCGACGCCCCGAGTGTGCGCGCGTTGGTCGCGTCGATATCCGACGCCGATCCGGCGCTCGTGCCGGTGACCGCGGTCAGCCCGCGACCGGATGTGATCCCGTTGGCCTTCGCTCAGCAGCGAATGTGGTTCATCAACCAGATGGACCCGACCCAACCGACCTACAACATCCCGATCGTGCGGCGGGTGTCGGGTGAACTGGACGTCGACGCCCTGCATGCCGCGATGATCGACGTGGTGACCCGCCACGAGATCTTGCGGACCACCTTCCCGGTTGTCGACGGTGTGCCGACACAGAAGATCGCGCGCGCCAATTCGGTTGCAGCACGCCTGGACTGGTCCATCGCCGATTCGATCGCCGAGGTCGAGGAGGCTGCGCTGACCGGATTCGACGTCACCACGCAGTGGCCGATCCGGATTCGCCTGCACCGGGTGGGCCCCACCGAATACGTCTTCGCCGTGATCACCCACCACATCGCCTCCGATGGCGAGTCGATGCTGCCATTGCTGACCGATCTCACCGCGGCCTACCTTGCCGAGGTCGCTGACCGCGATCCTGAATTCGAGCCGATGGCCGTCCAATTCGCCGACTATGCGATCTGGCAGCGTACGGTGCTCGGTTCACCCGACGACCCGGACTCGATCGTCGGCAAGCAGATGGCCTACTGGCGTGGTCGGCTCGCAGGTCTGCCCGACGTGATCGAGCTTCCGACCGACCGGCCGCGGCCGGCCGCGGCGAGCGGTGTCGGCAGGCGACTGGCATTCGAGATCCCGGCCGAGACCGGTCGCAGCATCACCGAACTGGCACACCGGCACGGTGTCACCTCCTTCATGGTGGTGCACGCCGCGTTGTCGGTGGTCCTGGCGAGGCTGGCCGCCAGCGAGGACATCGCGATCGGAACGCCGATCGCCAATCGTGGCCGGGCCGAGCTGGATCCGCTGATCGGCATGTTCGTCAACACCCTCATCCTGCGGGCGCGGGTGAACCCCGAACTGACCGTCGCCGAACTGCTCGCCGAGATCAAGCGCGCAGATCTCGACGCCTACGCCAATGCAGACGTACCGTTCGAGGCGGTGGTCGAGGCGACCGGTGCGGTGCGCTCGGCCGCCTTCGCGCCGTTCTCCCAGGTCTGGCTGACCTTCGATCAGTCCGCGCTGCCCGAACTGGGGGACGGCACCGCGCTGCCCGCCGAGATCGGTGGACTCGACATCGTGCCGATGACTTCCGATGTGGTGCCCGCGCGGGTGGATCTGATGGCATCGATCGTCGATGCCGCCGAAGGTGTCTGGTACGGCTCGTTCATCTATGCGGTCGACCTGTTCGACGAGTCGACGGTGGCATCGATGGCCGATCACCTCGTCACCGTGCTGGGTGAACTGACCGCCGACGCCGACCGACGGGTCGGGGAACTCCGCATCGGTGCCGGACTGGCGGTCGCGGATCTGGCGCGCGAGCGTCAGGCCGTGTCCGCGCCGGTGGCCGCGATGGCCATCGCCGACTCGGATGCGATCGTGACCGGTGGACCGGGAACGGCGCCGCGGCTGCTCGCCGAGATCTTCGCCGACGCCGCCCGGACGTGGGGGCCGCGGCAGGCGGTCATCGACACCGACGGTGCGGCGCTGACCTACACCGAACTCGATGTGCGGTCGAATCGGCTGGCGCACTGGCTGATCGGCCAGGGCATCGGACCGGAGAAGCTGGTCGCGTTGGCCATCGGCCGGTCCGCGGAGTTGCTCACCGCCATCTGGGCGGTCGCCAAGACCGGTGCCGGATATGTGCCGATCGACCCGGACTATCCGGCCGAACGCGTGCTGACGATGATCGAGGACTCCGGCGCTGGGCTGGGCCTGACGGTGACCGCTACCGGCGACCTGCCGGGTGAGGCTTTCGACTGGCTCCGCCTCGACGAGGTTGCCGTCGCCGCCGCGATCGCGGCCGGCTCTGATGATGCCGTCACCGATGCCGATCGGCTCGGTACGGTGGATGTCGCCAACATCGCTTACGTCATCTACACGTCGGGTTCGACCGGCAGGCCGAAGGGCGTCGCCGTCACCCACAGCGGTCTGGCCAACTTCGCCGCCGAGGAGATCAGACGCGCCAACGCCGACGAATATGCGCGTGTACTCGGTTTCGCCTCACCGAGTTTCGACGCTTCGGTGCTGGAGTATCTGCTCGCCACCGTGTCCGGCGGTGTGCTGATCTACCGGCCCACCGACGCGGTGGGCGGAGCGGCGCTCGGCGAGCACATGATGCGGCAGGCGGTGACCCACACCTTCCTCACCCCATCCGTGCTGGCCACGCTGGACCCGCAGGCGCTGCCCGCGCTGCGGGTGGTCTACGCCGGTGGTGAAGCGGTGCCGCAGACGCTCAAGGATCAGTGGGCGCCGTTGCGCCGCATCCAGAACCTGTACGGACCCACCGAGACGACGATCGGTGTCACCATCAGCGCGCCGATGGGAGTGGGAGAGCCGATCACGCTCGGTGGACCGCTCGCCGGTGTGGGACTGATGGTGCTCGACAACCGGCTCCGGCCGGTGCCGGTCGGTGTGCCGGGCGAACTGTACGTGTGTGGCGGTGCGCTCTCACGCGGCTACCTGGACCGTCCGTCGCTCACCGCCGAACGGTTCGTCGTCAACCCGCATGGCGCGCCCGGCGATCGGATGTATCGCACCGGTGACGTGGTGCGTTGGCGGCGGGGCCCCGCAGGCGATGCGGTGCTCGAGTATTCCGGGCGCAGCGACGATCAGGTGAAGCTGCGCGGTCTGCGCATCGAGCTCGGTGAGATCGAAGCGGTGCTGGGTGAGTACCCGGGAGTGCGGTCGGCCGTGGTCGTGGGTGTCGGCGGCTCGGTGGCCACCGCGCTGGCAGGCTATGTGGTCGCCGACGCCGAGACCTTCGACGTCGCGCAGGCCCGGACCTTCCTCGCCGGCCGACTGCCTGCACATATGGTGCCGGCGTCTATCCAGGTGCTGGACGCACTGCCGATGACCCCGGTGGGCAAACTCGACAAGCAGGCGTTGCCTGCACCGGTGCTGGAGATCGCCGATTTCGTGGCGCCCGAGACCGATACCGAGAGTGCGGTCGCCGCGGCGTATGCGGAGGTGCTGGGCGTCGGCGTCGACGAGGTGTCGGTGACCGCCGACTTCTTCGATCTCGGTGGTAACTCGTTGTCCGCGACCCGACTTGCCGCCCGGGTGGCGGAGGTTATCGACGCGCCGCTGTCGGTGCGCGACGTCTTCGAGTTTCCCTCCATCCGGTCCCTGATCGGGTCGGTCGATCGGACCGGCGGTGACGGATTTGCGGCGATAACGCCGACGGTGCCGCGGCCGGACCGGGTGCCGCTGTCCTTTGCACAGCAGCGGATGTGGTTCATCAACCAGTTCGACACCACGTCGCCGACCTACAACGTGCCGATCGGGGTGCGGGTGCGAGGCGCCTTCGATGTGGCGGTCTTCCATCGGGCGGTGCTCGATGTGGTTGCCCGGCACGAGATCCTGCGTACCACGTTCCCCTCGGTCGACGGTTCGCCGGTACAGGTCGTCCACGAACTGGAATCGTCCGGCGGACAACTCGACTGGGCGGTCGTCTCCTCCGCGGAGGAGGTCGAGGCGGCCGTGACGACCGGCTTCGACGTGAGCACCGAGTGGCCGGTACGGGGCCGCATCTGGCCGGTGGCCGACGACGAGTGGGTGGTCGTCGTGGTGGCCCACCACATCGCCGCCGACGGCGAGTCGATGGCCCCGCTGCTGAACGATCTGATGATCGCCTATGCGGCCCGCAGTATCGGGGTGGCCCCCGAATTCCCGGCGCTCGACATCCAGTTCGCCGACTACGCGCTGTGGCAGCACCGGACCCTTGGCTCGGTGGACGACCCGCAGTCGATCGTCGGTGCCCAATTGCAGTACTGGGCAGAACAACTCGACGGTCTACCGGACGTGCTGGAGTTGCCCGCGGACCGTCCGCGTCCGCGTGTCGCGAGTCAGCATGGTGCACGCGTGGACTTCCGGGTACCCGCCGAACTCGCGGATCGTGTGACGGCCCTGGCGAGGGAGAAGCACGGCAGTACCTTCATGGTCATCCACGCCGCGCTCGCGGTGCTGTTGGCCCGGTTGTCGGCGACCGACGATATCGCGATCGGCACCCCGATCGCGGGCCGCGGCCGCCCGGAGCTCGATCCGCTCGTCGGCATGTTCGTGAACACCCTGGTGCTGCGGACCAAGCTCGATGCGGATACGACGTTCGACAGTGTGCTGGAACAGGTGCGGCACACCGACCTGGATGCTTTCGCCCATGCTGACGTGCCGTTCGAGACGCTGGTCGAGAAGCTCGATCCGGTCCGCTCGGAGGCGTTCGCACCGCTGAGTCAGGTGTGGTTGACGCTGGACCAGACGGTGCTGCCGGAGTTCGCCTTCGGGGAATCGGCAGACACCGGCGGCGGTTTGGACCTGACGCCCATCGACCCGGTCGCGACACCGGCAAAGGTCGATCTGCTGATCGGTCTGACCGTCGGCGCCGCCGGCCAGGTGTGGGACGGATCGATCGTCTATGCCACCGACCTGTTCGATGCCGCGACGGTCGAACTGTTCGCGCAGCGACTGGTGGTCCTGCTCGATGAGCTGACCGCTGCACCCGCGTCGCGGATCTCCGCGGCGAGCCTGCTCAGCGCGGACGAACGGGCACAGATCGACCGGTGGTCCGACGGTGCGGAGATCGACCTGTCGGATCCGCAACTGGCCGGGCGGCCGGTGCACGGCACTCTCGCCGACCTGGTGACCTCGGCGACGCAACGGTTCGGTGACAGCCCCGCGGTGACCTTCGGAACGCGAACGCTGACCTTCGCCGAACTGTCCTCGCGGGTCAACACATTGGCGCGGCAGCTGATCAAGGCCGGCGTCGGACCCGATGTCGCTGTCGGCGTGTGCATCCCGCGATCGGTCGAGATGGTCGTCGCGCTGCACGCGGTGGTGGTCGCCGGTGGTCAGTACGTCCCCATCGACACCGGCGCACCGACTGACCGGGTCGCCTACATGCTGGAGATCTCGCGCGCCGCCGCAGTGGTGGTGGCCGCGTCCGCGGGCGCGCCCGGCGCGGTTGCCGAGGCGATCCCGGCCGATGTCGCGCTGATCGTCGTCGACTCCTCGACGCCGATATCCGATGCCGTGGCACCGGTCACCGACGACGAGCGACACGGTGTGCTGCGCGAGGACAACGCGGCGTACACGATCTTCACCTCCGGGTCGACCGGTCGCCCCAAAGGCGTCACGGTGTCGCACCGGTCGGTGATGTCGCAGCTCATCTTCGACCAGGACTACTACGCGTTCGGACCCGACGACGTGTTCCTGCAGGTGCTTGACTACACCTTCGACCCGTCGGTGCTGGAGTTCTTCCGGTCCTCCTATGACGGCGGCCGGCTGGTGATGATGCGCCCCGGCGAACATCGGGACCCGTGGGCGATGGCCACCTACGTCAGCACCGAGAAGGTCACTTCGCTGATAGCGGTGCCCTCGATGCTGTCGTCGATGCTCGAGGCGCTCGGTGAATCCGGCGACGACCTCATGTCCTCGGTTCGCCACATCCACACCGGCGGCGAGGCATTGCCTCCCGCGGTGGCCGACCGGCTGCTCGCGCGGTGGCCGGCGGCCGGTCTGCACAACCAGTACGGCCCGACCGAGGCGACGATCTTCGCGACCATCTCCGAGGTGATCACCGGGCGGGCGACGGTACCCATCGGGATTCCGCTGTGGCACGTCAGCGCACATGTGCTCGACTCGCGTCTACAGGTCGTGCCGATCGGGGTTCCCGGTGAGCTCTACCTGGGTGGCCTGCAGGTTGCCCGTGGCTACGCCAGCCGTCCCGGGCTGACGGCCGAACGCTTCGTCGCCGACCCGTTCAACGGTCCGGGTAGCCGCCTGTACCGCACCGGTGACCTGGTCGCATGGAATGCCGACGGCCAGCTCGAGTATCTGGGCCGCAGCGACTTCCAGGTGAAGCTGCGCGGCCAGCGCATCGAACTCGGCGAGATCGAGGCGGTGCTGGCCGCGGCGCCGGGCGTCGTCCACGCCGCGGTCACCGTCGACCGTGCGCCCTCGGGCGGCGAACTGCTCGTCGCCTATGTCGACGGGACCGACCTCGACCGTGCGGCGCTGGCCGACTACGCGGCCGGCCACCTGGTCGAGTTCATGCAGCCGGCCGTCTGGGTGATCCTGACGGCGATGCCGGTGAGTACCGCGGGCAAGGTCGACCGGAAGTCGCTGCCGGAACCGGATTTCGGGACCTCCCTCGACCATCACGTGGAGGCCGCTACCGACACCGAACGGTCGCTCGCCGCGATCGTCGGCGGACTCCTCGGACTCGAACGCGTGTCGGTGACCGAATCGTTCTTCGCCCTCGGTGGGGATTCGATCATGTCCATCCAGCTCACCTCGGCTGCCCGTGCCGCCGGACTGGCCCTGTCGCCGCGACAGATCTTCGAACTGAAGACGATCCGGGCGATGGCTGCAGTGTCCGATGCCGGCGTCGAGCAGATGCCGATGCTGGCCGAGTCGTCCGAGCGCGGTGTCGGGCGTATCGAACTGCCGCCGATCGTCGGGTGGATGCTCGAATTGTCGGACGACCCGACCGATTTCGCCGATTTCAGCCAATCTCGGCTGCTGATCGCTCCGAACGGGTCGACACTCGCGTCGGTGACGCCGGTGCTGGCCGCCGTGGTCGACGGGCATCCGATGCTCACCGCATCCTTGCGGCGTATCGACGGAGAGTGGGTACTCGCGACGGGTGGGACCTCGACCAGCGAGTCGAAGGTCGCCCCGTCGATGGTCGCCCCGTCCATGATCACCCCGTCTATGATTACCGAGGTCAACACCGATGCGTCGGTTGATGATCCACGCTTCGACGAGGTGGTCCGTGCGGCGCACGCACGTGCGTGCGGTCGGCTCGATCCCGCCGCCGGCGCTCTGGTCCAGGCCGTGCTCATCCATGCCGCGGCCGGTGAGGACCGGTTGCTGCTGGTCATCCATCACCTCGGGGTGGATGCCGTCTCGTGGCCGATCCTGATCGAGGATCTGATCACGGTGTGGTCGCAAGACCAGAGTGGGGTGCCTGCCCAGATCCGGCGTGAGGAGACCACTGCGCAGGCATGGCATGGTGCACTGGCCGCACAGGCCGAGGAGCGGGCAGGCGAACTCGACCATTGGCTGGCCCGAACCCCGCAGCGCCCAACCGATCTCGGCGTCGCACTGGACCGGGACCGGGACCGGGAGGCAAACGGTGTCCGCATCAGCCATCGGGTCGCCCCCGCCACCACCGAAGCGGTGTTGACCACGGTGCCCGAGGCATTCGGTGCGGTACCCGGGGACGTGCTGCTGGCGGCACTCGCCCGTGCGGTGCGCGGCTGGCAGGTGTCGCGAGGTATCGACGACCAGGATCGGGTGGTCGTGCTGTCCGAAAGCCATGGTCGTCATGACGAAGTGGTCGAATCGGGGCCTCGCCCGCGCCGTGCGGATCTCTCGCGCACAGTCGGCTGGTTCACCTCGATCGCGCCGGTGTCACTGGAACCGTCGATCGACATGATCCACGCGGTCAAGGCGGCCAAGGAAGAGCGGCTGACGCAGCCAGGGGCCGGAGTCGGTTTCGGGCTGTTGCGGTATCGCGGCGCGACCCCGCTGACCGACCGGCCGCTGCCCAGCATCGCGTTCAACTTCTTCGGTGCCGGGGCGGCGCGCAGATCCGCCGATCCGACCCATGTGGTGCCCTACACCGTGGCCGCCGAGGGACCGGCCTTGCCGCCCACGGTGACCGGGGCGATGATGTTACCCGCTGCGTTGAGCGTCAACGTCTCGACGGTACCGGTCGAGGGCGGACGCAGTCTGGTCGCCGACGTCTCCTTCGCCGCGGCGGTGCTGAGTGCCGATGCGGTTGCCGACCTGATGGCACGCTGGGAGGACGAGCTGGCCGAGGTCGTCGCAAACCTCGCGACGGTCGGGGATCCGGGGCCGTCACCGTCGGATGTCGCTGGTGTCACCCTCACCCAGGACGATCTCGATGTGCTCGGTGCCCGATATCCGGGGGCGGCGATCTGGCCGCTGTCGCCGTTGCAGCGCGGACTCTACTTCCAGGCCGAGCTCACCGCCGGGACCGATGCCGGTGCCGACGTCGACGTCTATCTGACCCAGGCCGTGCTGACCCTCGGTGGCCGCGTCGACCCGGCCCGATTGCGTCGGGCCGCCGCCGACCTGATTGACCACCACCGGGTGCTGCGCACCGGTTACGTGCGGACCGGTACCGGTGCGGTCGTCGCGGTGGTCGCTGGATCGGTGCCGCTGCCGTGGACCGTCATCGATCTCGGCGATGTCGCCGAGGACGCCCGCGAGGGTCGCATTCGCGCCATCGCGGACGAACAGCGTCTGCAGTCCTTCGACATGACGACCCCGCCGCTGATCCGCTTCGTCCTCGTCGAACACGGGCAGACCGCGACGCTGGTCGTGACCAACCATCACATCCTCCTCGACGGATGGTCGGGACCACTGGTGCTCGCGGACATGCTGGCGCTCTATGCGCGGGGCACCACCTTCACCGGGCAGCACGCTCCGCAAGGCGGCGATTTCGAAACCTACCTGCGTCACCTCGCCGCCACCGATCACGACGCCGGGTTGCGGGCGTGGGGCCAGGTGCTCGCACCGCTGAGCGAGCCGACACTGGTCGCCTCCGATGTCGAGGTGACCGCGGAGGCGATGCCACGCGATCGGGATCAGCTCCTCGACGTCGAGTTGGCGGCCGGGATCGAACGGCTGGCCCGGGAGCGGGGTGTCACGGTCACCACGATCATGCAATTCGCGTGGGCGGTGTTGCTGTCGCGGATGACCGGTAACAGGGTCGTCGCCTTCGGCGAGACGGTCTCCGGACGGCCCGCCGACCTCGATGGGGTGGAGTACCTCGTCGGACTGTTCATCAACACACTGCCGGTGGTCGTCGACCTCGCACCCGAGACCCCGATCGGCGATGTGCTGGAACAGATGCAGGCGCAGAAGGTGTCGGTCCTCGATCATCAGCACATCGGGCTGCCCGAGATCATCGCCACCGGTACGTTGCCGACGCTGTTCGACACCCTGACGGTGCACGAGTCCTATCCGGTCGACAATTCGTCGCTGTCCACGGCCGACGCGGATCTGACTGCCGGGTTGCAGATCATCGGGGTGGACGCCACCGACGCCACCCATTACCCGCTGAATCTGGCCACCGCCCCGGTGGGGAATACGTTGTCGCTCAAGGTGAAATACCTGCCCTCGGCCTTCGACGACGACCAGGTCGACACGATCGCGCACACTCTGGTACGGATCTTGGAGGCCGCCGTCGACGGTCCCGACGTCCAGGTCGGCGACATCGGCCTGCTGTCGATGGGTGAGGCGGCCGCGCTGAGTCCGGTGTCCGGGGCCCAGGCCCCGTCACCGCGGCTGACCGCCGATGTCTTCGCCGAGGTGGCGCGACGTCATGCGGACAACGTCGCGGTCACCGACGCCGACGGCGGGGCGCTGACCTACGCCGAACTCGACGCGCGTTCCAACCAGCTCGCCCGTGGACTCGTCGAGTCCGGCGTGCAGCCGGAATCGATTGTCGCACTGGCCCTGGGCCGGTCGGTCGAGCTGGTCACCGCATACTGGGCGGTCGCCAAGATCGGCGCCGCCTACCTGCCCATCGACCCCGGCTATCCGGCTGATCGCATCGCGCACATGATCTCTGACGCACAGGTCGAGATCGGAATCACCACCGACGATCTGATCCCGGAGCTGCCGGGCGAGGTGCGGTGGACGGCCGGGGCGGCGCTCCGCGCCGACGACTCCGGCGCTCCACGAGCGGCTTCGCCGATCGAGGCCGGTGAACTGCCGCGTCCACGCCGCCTGGACGCACCGGCCTACGTCATCTACACCTCCGGCTCGACCGGGGTGCCCAAGGGTGTCGTGGTGACCTACCGCGGGCTGTACAACTTCGCCGCCGCCGAGGTGGCCCGGTTGCGCACCGATGCGGGTTCACGGGTTCTGGGTTTTGCCTCACCGAGTTTCGACGCCTCCGTCCTGGAATGGATGCTGGCCTCGATGGTGGGTGCGACCCTGACCTATCGACCGGACGACGTCGTCGGCGGCGCTGCCCTGGCCGATTTCATCGCGGCTCGTTCGGTGAGCCACGTCTTCCTCACGCCGTCGGTGCTGTCGAGTATCGGCGATGTCGAGCTACCGGAGTTGAAGGTTCTCGCCGCCGGTGGCGAGGCGGTGCCGACGACGCTGGCCGACAAGTGGGCCGCGCAGGTCTCCTTCCACAACGCCTACGGTCCGACCGAGGCATCGGTGGCGCTCACCCTGAGCGCGGCACGCACGCCGGGCCGCCGGATCGACATCGGTGGTCCCATCGCCGGTGTCGAGTTGTTGGTACTCGACGACCGCCTGCGGCCGGTACCGATCGGCTTCCCCGGCGAGTTGTATGCCGCCGGGGTCGGGCTGGCCCGCGGCTATCACCGTCGCCCAGCCCTGACCGCCCAGGCATTCGTCGCCGATCCGTACGGCAAACCCGGAGCGGTCATGTACCGCACCGGCGATATCGTGCGATGGGTGCGAGCCGACTCCGGTGAACTGGTCATCGAGTACGTGGGACGCGGCGACGATCAGGTGAAACTACGTGGTCTGCGTATCGAACTCGGGGAGATCGAGGCCGCGCTGACCGAGTGCCCGGGGGTCGCCTCGGCAGTGGTCATCGGTGTCGGCGGCGCGGTCGCCTCCGCGCTGGCCGCCTACGTGGTACTCGACGATCCGGTCGAGGTGACCGCGATCCGTGAGCAACTCACCACCCGGCTGCCGGTACATATGGTCCCCTCCACCATCACCGTGCTCGACGCGTTGCCGCTGACCCCGGTCGGCAAGCTGGACAAACGTGCGCTGCCCGCACCGGTGATCGACGCGGCGGTCTTCGTCGCACCCGACGGCGAAGCGGAAACCCTGGTGACGCAGGTCTTCGTCGAGGTTCTCGGCGGTATCGCCGAGGTGTCGGTCACGGCGAGCTTCTTCGAACTCGGTGGGAACTCGCTGTCGGCGACCAGGCTGGCGGCGCGGGTTTCCGATGTTCTCGACGCAGATGTGTCGGTCCGGGACGTCTTCGAGGCGCCGACCGTACGCGAGCTGGCGGGGATCGTCGCGGGCCGCAGCCGGACGCTGCCCCCGGTGACGGCGATCAGTCCACGGCCGGAACAGATCCCGCTGTCCTTCGCCCAGCAACGGATGTGGTTCATCAACCAGTTCGACACCACGTCGGCGGCCTACAACATCCCGATCGGGTTGCGGCTCACCGGCGATCTCGACGTCGCGGCGCTGCAACGGGCGATCGTCGATGTGATCGCCCGGCACGAGATCCTGCGCACCACCTTCCCCGCCTCCGACCCGGCGCCGGTGCAGTTCATCCACGCGCCGGATTCCGCACTCGCACGACCGGATTGGCAGGTCGTGACCGATGAGTCGGAATTGCTCGCCGCCACCACCCGTGGATTCGACGTCACGGTCGAGGTGCCGTTGCGGATCCGGCTGTATCGGGCAGGCGAACAGGACTGGATTCTGCTGGCGGTGCTGCACCACATCATCGGTGACGGCGAGTCGATGGTGCCGCTGGTGACGGATATGGTGACCGCCTACGTCGCCCGTATCGGCGGTGACGCTCCCGAATTCGCCGCCATGCCAGTGCAGTTCGCCGACTATGCGATCTGGCAGCACACCGCACTCGGTGACGGTGACGATCCGGAATCGGTGGTCGGAACCCAGCTCCGATACTGGACGAGGCAACTCGCGAATGTGCCGGAGGTCCTCGAGCTGCCCGCCGACCGGCCACGGCCGCCGGTGGCCTCACATCGGGGGGCGATGCTCGAATACGAGTTGCCCGCCGAGATCGGCGCACGCATCGGGCTGATCGCGCGGGCACACGGAGTCACCGACTTCATGGTGCTGCATGCGGCACTGTCGGTGCTGCTGGCCCGATTGTCGGCGACCGACGACATCACTGTCGCAACCCCCGTCGCGGGGCGTGGTCAGGCCGACCTCGACCAGGTCATCGGCATGTTCGTCAACACACTGATCCTGCGGACCCCGGTCGATCCGGGGATGTCCTTCACCGAGTTGCTCGCGCAGGTGCGCGGCACCGATCTGGAGGCGTTCGCGAACGCCGAGGTGCCCTTCGAGACGGTGGTGGACAAGATCAACCCGACCCGCTCGACGGCCTTCGCGCCGCTCGCACAGGTGATGTTGCTGATCGATCAGCCCGCAGCGGCCGGACCTGTGTTCGACGATCACGGGGTGGCGATCACCCCGCTCGACCCACCGGCGGTCGCCGCCCAGGTCGACCTGACGTTCTCGGTCACCGTCACCGAGAGTGCACCGTGGATCTGTTCGGTCATCTACGCCACCGATCTGTACGACGAGGACACCGTCCGGACGCTCATCAACCGGTTCGTGAACGTGCTCGACGCCACCACCTCCGCGCCGGCGCAGCCGGTCGGGCAGGCGCCGATCGTGTCCGACACCGAGATCGAGCGCATCGTGGCGTGGTCGTCGGGGTCGCCGCGGGCACGCGACACCTCGACACTGGCCACCCTGCTGGTGCGGGCGCGCACCGTCGTCGGGGCGGCTGGCGACGGAGACGATCCGAATGCGGTGCCCACCGCCAATCAGCAGGAGAGTACGACCATCGATCAGCAGGAGACCGGACAGTGACCGAAATCGTTCAGATGGCCCCGCCCT
>NZ_JASXSH010000038.1 GCF_030315745.1 Gordonia heveisoli
GATCTCGACCAGCTTGGTATCTGAACATCGCGTCAAATCCGTCTCGGCGAGTTCGTCGACCAGGGCATCGAGTCGCGCCAGCAGCACCGCCACACCCGTTGGTGCTGGGTCGTGTTGCTCGATCATGGTGATCCCCCCACTCGATGTATCGAATGTATGTTCGATACTACCGTGGGTCCGGAGATCCCGCAACCACATCGTGCCACGCACCGTCAATCAGGAAGGACGGCCAATCTTTGCTTGTTTGCGATGGGTGGCGGCGAGTGCCGGTAGCACCGTGCCGCAATAGTGGTCGATCTTGAGGGTCGCCAGGTCGTCGCCGCGTGTCGCGCCGCGGTTGACGATGACGATCGTCTTGCCGGTGCGGTGGGCATGGCGGACGAACCGCAGGCCACTCATCACCGTCAGTGACGAACCGGCGACCAATAGCAGATCCGCTTCATCCACAAGTGAAAAGGCCTGCTGCACAATTTTTTTCGGCGCGCTTTCGCCGAAGTAGACGATGTCGGGTTTGAGCGTGCCGCCGCAGTCGGCACAGTCCACCATGCGGAAGTCGGCGGTGTCGGTGAGTACGGCGTCGGCGTCGGGGGCCACCTCGATGGCGCCCCGCCCACGGACGCGGGCGGCGTATCCCTGGTTGGCCGCCTCCAGCCGGGCGGCGAGCCGATGCCGGGACAATTGCCGACCACAGTCGAGGCAGCGCACCCGCCCGTAACAGCCGTGCAGTTCGACGACGCCGCGGGTACCCGCCTTGGTGTGCAACATGTCCACGTTCTGGGTGATGACCGTGCTCAATTGTCCGGAGCGCTGCAGCGCGGTGAGCGCGTGGTGTGCATCGTTGGGTCTGGCCGCATCCATATGCCGCCAGCCGAGATGATTGCGTGCCCAATAGTGGCGGCGGAAGTCCGGAGTGGACAGGAACGCCTCCAGCGTCATGGGCGTACGCGGGGGAGCGTCGGGGCTGCGGTAGTCCGGGATTCCGGATTCGGTGGAGATGCCGGCGCCGGTCAATGCCACCATCCGTCGGCCCGACGCCAACGTGCGCAGGATGTCGATCCGCTCGGCGACGTCGTCGTCGAGCGGGGTCGGTTCGGCGGGGGACTCACCCAGTTGCAGACGCGAACGCACCCCATCCAGAGTAGGCGGACCTACCGCGGATGGGGTGCGCAGTGCCTTGTGCGGTCAGACTGTCTCGGAGTGCTTGCCGTTCGGCGAGTCGACGGTGACCAGCGGGTAGATGCCGTTCTCGTCGTGGACCTCGGTGCCGACGACCGGAGGATTGAAGACGCAGAGCATCCGCATTCTGGTGTCGGCGACCACGGTGTGGCGCTCGTGACCGTTGAGCAGGTACATGGTGCCCGGCGCGAGCGGGTACTCCTGTCCGGTCTCTCGGTCGGTGAGCGTGCCGGTGCCCTCCACCAGCCAGACCGCCTCGATGTGGTTGGCGTAGTGGAAGTTGTTCACCGAGCCCGCATTGATGGTGGTCTCGTGGAAGGAGAACCCGACCCGGTCGCCACCGAGCACGATGCGCTTGGAGACCCAATTGCCTAGCGGGTCGGCGACGTCTCGTTCGGTACCGGTGATCTCGTCGGTGGTGCGGACGATCATGCGACCACCTCCGCGACCGATGCGGACAGAATCTCCAGCCCACGATCGAGATCGGCCTCTGAGATTGTCAGTGGCGGAAGAAGTTTCACCACTTCGTCGGAGGGTCCGGAGGTCTCGGCCAGCAGTCCGGCGCCGAATGCCTGCGCGCAGACCTTGCCTGCGGCATTGGCTTCCTCGAAGACGAGTCCGCGCACCATGCCGCGGCCGCGCGTGGACACGCCGTCGTAGCGCTGCGCCAGGTCGTCGAAGGTTGCGCCGATCCGTTCGCCCTTGGCGTGCACCTGCCGGCTCAGAGTGTCGTCGGCCCAGAATTCGTTGATCGCCTCGGTGGCGGTGACGAAGGCCGGGTTGTTGCCTCGGAAGGTGCCGTTGTGCTCGCCCGGCGTCCAGACGTCGAGGTCGGGGCGGAACAAGGTGAGCGCGAGCGGTAGGCCGTAGCCGCTGATCGACTTCGAGAGCGTGACGATGTCCGGGACGATCCCGGCATGTTCGAAGGAGAAGAACTCGCCGGTCCGGCCGCAGCCCATCTGCACATCGTCGACGATGAGCAGGATGTCGCGGCGCTTGCAGAGTTCGGCGAGGGCCTGGAGCCATTCGGCGCGGGCGACGTTGACTCCACCCTCACCCTGGACGGTCTCCACGATGACGGCTGCGGGGCGGTTGAGGCCGCTGCCGGAGTCGTCGAGCACCCGCTCGAACCAGGCGAAATCCTCCACGACGCCACCGAAGTAGTTGTCGAAGGGCATGGGGGTGGCGTGGACGAGCGGGATGCCGGCACCGGCGCGCTTCATCGAGTTGCCGGTCACCGACAGCGATCCCAGCGTCATGCCGTGAAAAGCGTTGGTGAAACTGATGATCGACTCACGCCCGGTCACCTTTCGAGCGAGCTTCAATGCCGACTCGACGGCGTTGGTCCCGGTCGGTCCGGGGAACTGGATCTTGTAGTCCAGTCCGCGCGGGGTGAGGATCTTTTCGACGAAAGCGTCGATGAAAGCCCCCTTGGCCACCGTCGACATATCGAGTCCGTGGGTGATTCCGTCATTCGAAATGTAGTCCAGCAGTGCGGACTTCAGCTTAGGGTTGTTGTGACCGTAATTGAGTGAACCGGCCCCGGCGAAGAAGTCGAGGTATTCGCGACCGGACTGATCGGTCAGCCACGAGCCGCTGGCGCGGGTGAAGATGGTCGGCCAATTGCGGCAGTAGCTGCGGACTTCGGATTCGTGCTGGGTGAAGACGGTGTCGTCGATCGTCTTGTCGAGAAGGTCCATCGGTGATCTTCCTCCGGGTGTTGATATTCAATTTGCGCCTGGGTCAAGCGTTCTCGCGGTAACGATGTGCTCAGGTGAGGCGACTGACAGGGTATGGGGGAGTCCGTGTGCGGTTCGGTCGACCGCGGGACACGGCGTCGCAGTAGCGCGGAGGCTATATGTGACCTGGTGTCGGACGGTCTAGTTCGCGTCCGTGACCGGTTCGAGGAGATACAGATCCTCGGGCTGGTGTGCGTCGGGGAATGCGTCGGCGGGGAACAGGTCGCGCCGCGTGAAACGCAATCCGCGGGCGGTGGCCACCGATTCGAACAGTCGTTGGGATGCAACGTTGTCCGGGCTGATCGTGGTGTTCATTGCGATGACCCCGTCGTGTGCGGTGCGGTCGAGAAGGCGGTGCAGCATCGTCGCAGCGATGCGGTGTCCGCGGTAGGTGTCGTCGACCGCGACCTGCCAGACCATCAGAATTGCCGGGTCGTCGGGTCGCCGGTAGCCGGTGACGAATCCGACTGTGCGGGAATCAACTTCGGCGACAATGGAGGTCGAGGCGAAGTCGTGACACCATAGGACATAGGAATAACTCGAATTGACGTCGAGAACCTTTGAGTCCGAGGCGATTTCCCATAGTCGGATGCCGTCGTCGGTCGTCGGCGACCGGTAGTCGACGTGGATGGCGGTTGTTGGGGCCGTTCTTGTTTGAAACGGGCTCATGACGTTTTCGACGTTAACAACGCGTCACCTCGAAGTCACCCGGCTGTCCGAATTGGTCCGAAAAGCGCCTTGCTTAGCCCTGCTCAGGACTGGTATGTGAGGTGGGTCACATTCATGTGTTTCGACTTGCTCTCGGAGCGCGGTGGGTGTGCGCGCCGCGGCGGCGGCGGGCGGGCACAATGGAACAGATGACCGAGTGTCAGGAGGCACCGCAACGATGACGCGCATCATCTCCGGCGAACTGCGTGGCCGGCGCCTGAAGGTGCCCGACGAGGGCACCCGCCCCACGTCTGATCGGGTTCGTGAAGCGATCTTCAACATCCTGGACGCGCGCTGCGAGTGGGCCGACCTGCGCGTTCTCGACCTGTATGCGGGTTCGGGGGCGCTCGGCCTCGAAGCGCTGTCTCGGGGTGCGGGCACCGCCGTCCTCGTCGACGCGTCCCGTCGGGCGGCGGCGTCGATCGCCACGAATATCGCGACGTGCGGGGTCAAGGCTGCCACCACCGTGGTGACGCGGCCGGTGCAGGCGTTCCTGTCCGGCACGCACGCCACCTATGATTTGGTCTTCTCTGACCCGCCTTACGACCTCGGCGTCGACGAGATCACCGAGGATCTTCGTCTGCTGGCCGACGGCCTGTTGTCGCCGGACGCGTTAGTGGTACTGGAGCGATCCGCGCGCGGGGCGGGCCCGCAATGGCCGGGTGGGTTCGAGGTGCTGGTCGACAAGACCTACGGCGACACCAGGGTGGAGATCGCTCGCCATGGATGACATGAACGCGACGACCAAGGCGGGCATCGTTCCCTGGCATGTGGGCGGTCGGGAGATCGCGCTGCCGCTGATCTGTGCGCCGATGGCGGGTGGGCCGACCACGCCGGCGCTGGTGTCCGCGATCGGCGCTGCCGGAGGACTCGGCATGCTCGCCGCCGGCTATCTCTCTGCGGACGCCTTCGAACCGCTCGTCGCCGAGGTGGCCGCCACCGGCGTCGTGTGCGGCGTCAACCTCTTCCTGCCCGGGCGGATCGCCACCGACGAGGAACTGTCCGCGGTGCGCGCCTATCGGAAGACGCTGACACCGCTCGCCGACGAGTTCGGCGTCGGATTCGGTGAACCCGCGTACTTCGACGAGGACATCGACGCCAAGATCGGCATGCTCGCCGCGTATCGGCCGGCTGTGGTGTCGACGACCTTCGGGGATCCGGGCGCCGCGCTGATCGCGCGCATCCACGCCGAGGTCGGTGCCGATGTCGCGGTCACCGTGACCAGCGTGGAGGAGGCTGTGGTCGCCGTCGCCGGCGGTGCAGACCTTCTTGTCGCCCAGGGCATCGAGGCCGGTGGTCACCGAGGGATCTGGACCGACGACGCCACCGATCCGCAGGGCGGGCCGGGCCTGTCCACCCTTGAACTCGTGGCCGCGATCCGCGCAGCGGTGCAGGTGCCGATCATCGCTGCCGGTGGACTCGCCGACGGTGCCGGGATAGCCGCCGTGCGCTCCGCCGGAGCTGTTGCGGCCCAGCTGGGTACGGCCTTCCTCTGTTGTGACGAGGCGGGGACGTCGGCGTTGCAGCGTGCCGAACTCATCGACGGGGAACGTCGTCGCCGAGCGTCGTCGGAGGCCGACGCCGGCACCCTGGTGACCCGCGCCTTCTCTGGTCGTCCGGCGAGGTCGCTACGCAATGCCCTCGGCGAGCGGCACCGCGAGGATGCGCCCGCGGTCTATCCGTATGTGCACTATCTGACCAAGCCGCTGCGGGGAGCAGCGACCGCTGCAGGCGATGCCGACGCGGTGAACCTGTGGGCGGGCACCGGCTGGGCATCGGTGCGCACCGGATCGGCCGCCGACATCGTCGGCGTACTGCGGACTGAACTGGAGGCTGCTGTCCGCCGATAGCGCCGGGTAAGTTTGCGCGCATGACGACGGCAGTGTGTCCCGGTTCCTTCGATCCCTTCACCCTCGGCCACCACTATGTGGTCGAACGGGCGGCGGCCTGCTTCGACGAGGTTGTGATCACGGTGGTGGTCAATCCCAACAAGCGCGGCATGTTCAGTGTCGACGAACGCATCGAACTCATCCGTGCCGATTGTGCGGATCTCCCGAATGTGCGCGTCGACCGGTGGACCGGTCTGCTCGTCGACTACATGCGCAACGAGGACATCCACACCATGGTCAAGGGGCTGCGATCGGCGGTCGACTTCGACTACGAGGTCCCGATGGCGCAGATGAATCGTGAACTGGCCGATGTGGAGACCATCTTCCTGCTGACCGACCCGCGGTTCGCGCATGTGTCGAGCTCGTTGGTCAAGGAGGTGGCCAAGCTCGGCGGTGACGTCACCCCGTTCCTGTCGGCGAATACCCACCGGCATCTCGCCGCCCGGATCGCGGGTGAACGCAGCATCTGACGACACGCCGACAACACCCACCTCAGTAATCACAGACGAAACATTCGGCACAATAGTCACATCAAACTCGTTTGAATCAAGGCAAGCGCCGGATTGGGGTGGCTGTGTACAGGGTTTTCGAAGCTCTCGATGAGCTTGTCGCCATCGTCGAAGAAGCACGTAGCGTCCCGATGACCGCGGGATGTGTCGTGCCGCGTGGCGACGTCCTCGAACTTCTCGACGACATCAAGGATTCGATCCCGGGTGAACTCGACGACGCCCAGGACGTACTCGATCAGCGCGACACCCTGATCGGGGATGCGCGTGAGCACGCCGAGACGGTGACCGAGAAGGCCGACTCCGAGTCGGAGGCAGTGCTGGCGCATGCCCGCGCGGAGGCCGACCGGGTGCTGTCGGAGGCCAAGGCACAGGCCGACCGGATGGTCGACGAGGCCAGCGCGCACGCGAAGTCCCTGGTGGACGACGCCAGCGACGAGGCGCACCGGATGTCGACCAGCGCCGCCCGCGAGTTCGAGGCGGTGACCGGCCGTGCGCGCGCCGAAGCTCAGCGCACCGTCGACGCGGCCAACAACACCTACGACAAGTCGGTGGCCGACGGTATCGCCGAACAGCAGCGCCTGGTGTCGGAGACCGAGGTCGTCACCGCGGCCAAGTCCGAGGCCGAGCGGATCATCGACGCCGCCCACGCCGAGATCGACCGCCTGCGCGGCGATTGCGACGTCTACGTCGACGAGAAGCTCGCCCAGTTCGAAGAGATCCTCACCGGAACGCTCCGCTCGGTGAACCGTGGTCGCCACCAGCTGCGCACCGGCGCAGGTATGCACGACTACGTGGAGTATCCGCGATCCGTCGACGACACCTCGTCGCGTCGCGAGAACATGAACCGCACCTACGACCACGAGCAGGGTTCGCCGCTCGCCGTCTGATCGGCCAAGGTTCACCCAATGCCCGGGAAGGAGTGCTTGGCACTCCGCCCGGGCATTCGGTCATTTCCAAGGAACCGGGCGTATCGTGCTTGCTGTGACTGAACGTGCTGTGACTTCTCATGTCGGAACCCCGGACGCGGCTGCCGAATCCCGTCGGGATCCCTTCGTCCTCGATGTCCGGTCGTTGTCGCGCCGCGCCGGCACCATGACCGAGACCCATCGCACCGTGACGACGCCCGCCAAGATCGGCGGCGAGATGATCGCGATCCCGGAGAACAGCGAGGTCGACCTCGACCTTCGGCTGGAGTCGGTCACCGAGGGTGTTCTCGTGACCGGCACCGTCTGCGGTGAGACGGCGGGGCAGTGCGCGCGCTGCCTGGAGCCCGTCGACGGCACGGTGTCGATCTTCCTCACCGAACTGTTCGCCTATCCCGACAGTGAAACCGAGCAGACCACCGACGCCGACGACGTGTATCGCATCGTCGACGATCGGCTCGACCTGGAACAGGCGATCATCGACGCCGTCGCCGACGAATTGCCGATGTCGCCGCTGTGTGCCGACGACTGCCCGGGGCTGTGCCAGGTGTGCGGCATCCGGCTGGCCATCGCCGAACCCGGTCATGCCCACGACATCATCGACCCGCGCTGGGCGAAGCTGGCCGACAAATTCCCCGCCGCCGAGGAGTCCGGAGAGACATCCTCGGGTGAGGAACCCGGAGCCGGCTCGTGAGCGAGCTCGACGGGGTGGACGTCGTGAGTGGGACGTCGGCCCCGGCGGGCGGCAAGTTCGCGGATCTGCTGGCCGCCCTGGACACCACGATCACCGACGAACTGCTCAACCTCGCGCTGACGCACCGTTCCTACGCCTATGAGCATGGTGGCCTGCCCACCAACGAGCGGCTGGAGTTCCTCGGCGACTCGGTACTCGGTGTCGTCGTCACCGAACGGCTGTATCTGCAGTACCCGGACCGTCCCGAAGGTGACCTCGCCAAGATCCGGGCCAGCGTCGTCAACATGCACGCACTCGCCGACGTCGCGCGCGGCCTGGGCGAGGGCGGACTCGGCCGGCACCTGTTCCTGGGCCGTGGCGAGGAGATGACCGGTGGCCGCGACAAGGATTCGATCCTGGCCGACGGCCTGGAATCGCTGTTCGGCGCGGTGTTCCTCACCCACGATCTGGCCGAATCGCAACGCGTCATCCTGCGGCTGTTCGACGAACTCATCGACCGTTCCGGTGCGTTGGGTGCCGGTCTGGACTGGAAGACCTCGCTGCAGGAACTCAGTGCCGAACGCGGCTTCGGGCAGCCGCAGTATCAGATCAGCTCGACCGGGCCAGACCACAACAAGGAGTTCACCGCGGTGGCGGTCATCGGCGGTGAAGACCTCGGTGAAGGCGTCGGCCGCACCAAGAAAGAGGCCGAGCAGCGTGCCGCGGCCCGTGCCTGGCAGGTGCTGAGCGAGCGGACCGCATCGTCGTGAACGATGCCTGAACTCCCCGAAGTCGAGACCGTCCGCATCGGGCTCGGCGACCATCTCGTGGATCGTCGCATCACCGCGGTCGAGGTGCTGCATCCGCGTGCGGCGCGGCGCCACGTCGGCGGTGACACCGATCTGATCGGCCGGATGCGCGGCAAAACCGTCGTCGGGGCACGGCGTCGCGGCAAATACCTGTGGCTCGATCTCGCCGATCCGACCGATCGCGCGGCGCTCGTCGTACATCTGGGCATGAGCGGCCAGATGCTGATCGCGAAAGCCGGTGCACCCGACCACACCCACCTACGGATCCGGGCCAACCTCGACGACGGCAACGAACTCCGCTTCGTCGACCAACGCACCTTCGGGGGCTGGCATCTGGACGAGTACGTCTCATCTGATCCTGGTCTCGAAGATGGTGCGGCCCAGTCTGATTCGTCTGCCATGGGCATACCCGCGTCGGTGGCACATATCGCGCTCGACCCCTTCGATCCCGACTTCGATGCAGCGGCGGTCGTCACCCGCATGCGCGGCAAGCACTCCGAGATCAAACGCGTGCTGCTCGACCAGACAGTGATCTCCGGCGTCGGCAAGATTTGGAAACATAAACAATGGGTCTTGTGCACTGCTGCATACACGCGGCAGTTTTGCGCGCTACGGCGTGAATCTCACGGGGTGCTCTATGCCTGAATTGCCTGAGGTCGAGGTCGTTCGTCGTGGTCTTGAACGGCATGTGGTCGGTTCGGTCATTAACGCTGTACAGGTGTTACATGAACGTCCCGTCAGAGCGCACGCTGGCGGTGTTACCGGGTTTGTTGACGAGTTGCGGGGGAGAAGGTTCACTGCTGCGCGACGGCGGGGCAAGTATCTGTGGCTTGCTCTCGACGATGCCGATGCCATGATCGCTCACCTTGGAATGAGTGGGCAGATGCTGGTTCAACCGGTGGGGCAGGCAGACGAGCGTCACTTGCGTGTGCGATTTGGTCTCGGGGGGCAGGAGCTGCGCTTCGTTGACCAGCGCATGTTCGGCGGACTCTCATTGAGCGATGGGGGAGCGCTGCTTCCTCCGGAGATCGCCCACATTGCGCCGGACCCGTTGGAGACAGCGTTCGATCCGGTGGCTGTTGCCGCCCGCATTCGCCGCAGTACGTCAGCCATCAAGCGCCTTCTGCTTACGCAGACGGTTGTGAGCGGTGTGGGGAACATCTACGCAGATGAGTCGCTATGGAGGGCGGGTCTTCACGGTGAACGCCCAGGGCGGCAGCTGACCCGCGCCACTGTGTTGCAACTGCTTGAGCACGTGAAGGACGTCATGGCAGAGGCGCTGGAACAGGGTGGAACCAGCTTTGACGCCCTCTACGTGAACGTGAATGGCGAGTCGGGCTACTTTGACCGTTCGCTGAACGCATACGGCCAAGAGGGTCGACCCTGCGCCCACTGTGGGACCTTGATACGCCGAAGCGCCTTCATGAACCGAAGCTCCTACTTCTGCCCGGTGTGTCAGAAGCCGCCTCGGGGATTCGCAACTGGCAGACGTGGCTGAAGGTCAAGGAGCGCCGTCTTGAGCGCGCCCGCTACAGCCTGTGCCCCTCAACGGCTGTAGCCCGTCGAGACCACAGTCTCCCCGCAGTTCAGGCAGGGACCGTCGGTTGTGTCAGGTCCATCGGGGAACGCCGTGAGCGCGAGGCTCGCCGTCCTGAGCGCTGCGAGTGGCCGAAGTCCCAACTGTCGGCGCACGACTCTAGAATTCAAGGCATGTCGCAGTCTGCTGCGGCACAACTACGTAAGGATGATGTGAGTGTCGAAGCAGCGCTTAGCCCTGACCTGGTTCAATCAGGACAAGTCGCTCCTGCCCCTGCCTGAGGGCGGTTACGAGTGGGTCGAGCGTGATGACCCGCGTGTCACGGAGGTCCGCCTCCTTGAGGAGTTTGACCGCGTGGGTGAGGTGGGCGGCACGCCTGCCGACAATCTGCTCATCGTTGGCGACAGTTTTGATGCACTCCACTCACTGACTTCCATCCCTGAGTACGCAGACGAGTACAAGGGCAAGGTCAAGCTTGTCTACATCGACCCCCCGTTCAACACGGGGCAGGCGTTTCAGCAATATGACGACAACTTCGACCACTCCATCTGGCTCACCATGTTCAGAGATCGAGTTTCTAAGCTGGCGGAACTCTTAAGTGACGATGGTTCGATCTGGGTGCACCTGGATGACGTTGAGGTTCATAGAGCCAGAATGATCCTCGACGAGGAATTAGGGATTAACAACTTCGTTGCAACGATCGTCTGGCAGAAGCGATACTCGCGGGAGTCGCGTCCTGCTATCGGTGATGCTCACGACTTTATTCTGGTGTATGCCAAGAAGCCGGCTCTATTCAAGGAAGTTCGCAACAAAGTCACGAGACTCTCCGCTAAGGAGTACAAGAATCCGAACAACGACCCACGGGGACCATGGCGTCTAGTGCCAATGAATGCTCCTGGCACTCGTGCTAACCAGATGTACCCAATCACTGCTCCCAACGGGAAGGTCTGGTATCCCCCGAAGGGTAGGTGCTGGTCAACGATCGAATCCGGTTATAGGGCTTTGCTTGAAGCCGATCGAATTCGTTTTGGTGTGAGTGGAGACGGAGCACCCGGCATTGTGCGGTACCTTGACGAAGACGACGGCCTGACTCCATGGACATGGTGGCCTCATGAAGAAACGGGGCATAACGACGAGTCCAAGAAGGAACTGCAGGCGCTTTTTCCTGACTTAGAAACTGTTTTCGATACTCCTAAGCCTGAGCGCCTTCTAAGTCGTATCCTTCAGATAGCTACCAATGAGGGCGACATTGTCGTTGACTGCTTCGGTGGTTCAGGCACCACGGCCGCGGTGGCACACAAGATGGGGCGCAGGTGGATCACGGTTGAGGCAGTTGAGGGAACGGTTAATGCCTTCACTCACCCACGGCTGACGAAGGTGGTCAGTGGTGCCGATGACGGCGGAATCTCGATGCTCGATGAGCGGGTTACTGACCTAGAGCTGCCGGGCAATGTCACGGTAAAGGACCTCGATGACTCGCGTGGAACGTTGAAGCGTCTTCTAGATGCTGGGGTGCTGGGCGAGGAGAATGCCGAGGTTCGTCACCTCCTAGGGCTCCTCAAGTCGAAGCGCAGTAAGGAACGCCTCTGGTTTGGCGGCGGTGGTTATCGCCTCCTTAAGGTTTGTGCGCCTCGGACGGTTCGGGTTGGCAACCACCTAGCGCTCGTAGGTGGCACCAGTGAATTGGGAGTCTTTGTTGCTGCACAGCTCGGCTATCACTTGACCCCCGACCGAAATGGGGTAACGGGAGCGAGGAACCGCGACGTACTGGTAGTGGTGGAAGGCATTGTCGATGAGGAGCAAGTGAAGCATGCCGTTTCCGCAGTGAATGATGACGAAACCATTACCCTGGCCGGCTTAGCTGTGCACCCGGACGCACAGGCCTTTCTGTCGGGGCTGCGGCCTGGATCACGAGTGGTCAAGGTGCCGACCGGGTTCTACAAGCAGTCGAAGGTGATCCGATGAGCTGGGTTGACTACAACGCCGACCAAGTCGAAGCCATTGCGGCGCGCCTAGACCTCCGTGACCCTAACCGGCGAGCGCTCCACAAGGTAGCGGAGCATCTCGCCGAGGGAGACGGTCGAGAACTCATCTGTGATCTTGCTACTGGCGTGGGTAAGACCTACCTAGCAGCGGGGGTCTTGGAGTACCTCGCGGATGCAGGTGTGAGGAACGTCGTCATGATCGTCCCTCTCGATGTCATCTATGAGAAGACGATCCAGAACTTCACCCCGGGCTCGCGAAAGCACATCGTTGGTGCGGAGTGGGAACCGGTGGTCATCACTGCTGAGAACTTCAAGCAGCACGTGGACGAGATGAACGATCCCACCAAGCTCAAACTGTTCATCTTCAAGGTCCAGACGCTCCTTAAGCCGAGTGAAGACATGAAGCGCAAGATGCACAACGAGAATGAGTCCATGGGTGACGCGCTCTACGCTCACCTCCAGGGACTCGACGACTTGGTGGTACTTGCTGATGAGCACCACGTCTACTCTGGCGACGCGGAGAAGTACGGTCGTACGATCCGAGAGCTTGACGCCCGCGCCATCGTCGGTCTGACTGCGACTCCCAAACAAGCCGATGTGAAGGCGGGGAAGGTTGTCTTCCGCTACAGCCTCGCTGAGGCCATAGCTGACGGTCTGGTCAAGATCCCGGTCATCGTCTACCGCGAGGACGGCACGAAGGACGTACGTTCGCAGTTGGCAGATGCTTGTCACCTTCGCGACCTCAAAGAATCGGCGTGGCGTGCTTACTCCCACGCCATGGCAAAGCCAGCAGTGGTGCCTGTCCTCTTCGTGGTTTGTGAAGAGATCAAGAAGGCCGAACAGGTGGCGGAGTTACTAACTTCAGGCTTCCTCACTGACCCCGGTCAGGTTCTGTTGATTACTGGCGGGTCCAGCGATAAGGCGCTTCGTGCTCTGAAGGCTGTTGAGGATGGGTCGTCGCCGGTGCGAGCGGTAGTCAGCGTGGACAAACTGAAGGAGGGCTGGGACGTACGGAACATTGGTGTCATCGTCTCCTTCCGACCGCTCTTATCCGCCACACTGACTGAACAGGTGCTTGGGCGTGGGCTTCGCCTACCCTTCGGGGAACGCACCACCATTGAAGCCGTTGACACCGTGGACATCGTCGCCCACGAGTCTTATCGCCAACTTCTGGCAAGCAAGCGTGCTCTCCTTGAACAAGTGTTGGAGGACCGCGCTAGTGCTGCCACAGAGCTGACCACCACTCCGACTGTTGAAGTAAGCGATCAGGGTGAGGAGGTCACGCGCTCGAACGCTGGCGTGCCACAGGCTGAGGGGCAGCAAGGACTGACCTTCGTGTTCGGGTCGGACGACTCCGAGCAGTCTGTTGACCCGTCTGTCCTCCTCATGGTGCAGGAGTTCGGTAGTGCGGTGCAGCAACAGGAGAGCGGTGCTGCCGCAACCGTGAGGTTGGTATCACCCGTTGATGGCGCACCCCGGATCAGGTTTCCACGGCTGGACAGGCAGGCAGTGCCGACGAAGTTCTCGTTGAGCCTCGTCACGGAGCAGCAGGCACGTGACCTTGGTGGGAAGTACCTGACTGAAGAGTCGGTCTACATGAAACGTGTGGCCATCGACGCCGAGCGCGGTCTCGACGGTGAGGTCGTGGTCGGTGAGCGCTTCCTCGAGGAGGAGAAGGCGTACCTCGAGACGCTTCCGTGGCCGAAGGTGAAGGAGCAGTTGGAGTCGAAGGTGCTCGGGCTTGGCGTGGTTGAGTCCACGCTCGCCGAGTTCCAGGCGGCGAGTGATGTCCTCGGATGGTTCTTGGACGGTGCAGGAGTAGCAGGCGACGAGCACGCGCAGTGGAGTGTGAAGCGTGCTGCGCTGGCAACGCGAGCCATTGAGAGCATGATCGTCAAGGCTTACGAACTCCGTGCCACAACGCCCACATGGGAGTTCAAAGTGGTCGAGGTTCCAGTGCTTCCGCCGAGTAGGCCGATGCCCTCACCGGTCCTGAGCAAGTGGGCAGACTTTGCCAAGGGCATGCACTACGACGGGTGGCAGAAGTGCGTGGAGCCGGTAGCAAGCTTCGATGCCAAGAGCACCGAGTTCGCACTGGCTCGGATGCTGGATTCGTCCTCGCAGATCAAGTGGTGGCTTCGCATCTACACCAATGGTCCGACTTGGATCGAGTGGGACGGCGGGCGGTACTTCGCGGACTTCATCGCCATCGACAACAAGGGAACGTACTGGTTGATCGAGGGCAAAGCTGACGACGACGCGAACGACGAGAGCGTGCTTGCCAAGCGCGCCGCCGCTGAGGCATGGGTCGAGCGGGTCAACGATGTGGCTGTCTACGGGACCTGGCGCTACCTGTTCGCGAACGAGTCGGCCATTGCCCAGGCGCATGGCCGTTGGCTCGACTTGGCTAAGTAGCAACGGACTCGAGACGGCGAGCCTGACGGCTCGACCGGCCGAGTCATCGGTACATCGTGAACAGCAGTATAGGGGCTCTTCCCGATTGACGGTGCGTCGCACGATGTGGTTGCGGGATCGCTGAACCCACGGTAGTATCGAACATACATTCGATACATCGAGTGGGGGGACCACCATGATCGAGCCCGTCATGATCGAGCATCGCGACCCAGCATCGCCGGGCGACGCAGCATCATCGGGTGTGGCGGTGCTGCTGGCGCGACTCGATGCCCTGGTCGACGGACTCGCCGAGACGGATTTGACGCGATGTTCAGATA
>NZ_JASXSH010000039.1 GCF_030315745.1 Gordonia heveisoli
GTGGTTCTGTCCATTTGTGGTGGTTTTGGGCCTACTGCGCGATGAGCTTGTTGACGGTGCGGTTGAGGAAGTTCGGGATGAACTTCGCCGCATTGCCCAGGAACAGGGTCTGTGCGCCGACCGAGTAGCTGGTGCGGTGCAGCAGCTTGTCCTGGCGGGTGGGGTGCACAGACTCCCACACCTTGTCGGCGACCTGCGCCGGGGTGATCCGGACACCGAGGGTCTTGGTCGACTTCGCGTCGGTGTCGGCGAGAGCGGTCTTGGCCCACAGCGGCCAGATGCTCACCGCGCGGATGTCGTCGTGCTCCCATTCCAGTTCGAGTGCCTCGGTGAGGCCGCCGACGTAGAACTTCGTCGCACTGTAGGTCGCGATGCCGGGCTGACCGTAGATCGCCGACGCCGAGGCGATGTTGACCAGGTGCGCACCCGGGGTTGCCTTCAGATACGGGTAGCCGGCCTGTGCACCGAGGGTGACGCCGAGGGCGTCGATCTCGATCTGACGCTTGACCGCGTCGGCGGAGATCGCGTCGAGGCGGCCGGCGACCAGGATGCCTGCGTTGTTGTCGAGGACGTCGAGGGTGCCGCCGGTATGTGAGGTGAACTCGGCGAGGGCCTCGGCCCACTGCTTCTCGTCGCGGACGTCGAGGACGCCGGTGATCCAGGACGGGTGCTCTTCCTTCGCCTTGGCGAGTGCGTCGGCGTCGACGTCGTAGATGCCGACGGTCCAGCCTTCACGGTCGAAACGTTCCGCCGTGGCGAGTCCGATCCCCGCCGCACCGCCGGTGATGAAAATTGAAGGCATCTGTCTCTCCCATTCTGACCTGCTGTTTTGCCGATCGCGGCGTTCTTACTCGTCAGTATATTCATCGGCTCGTTTACCTCTGACGCCAGCGGTGCTATCTTGACAACAATCATTGGTATGACATCAGTTGTTGTCACGATCTGGAGGCGATCAGCATGACTGCCGCAATGGACCGAACCCGCGTCGAGCACCCGGACAGCACCGACAATGTCGTCAGCATGCGTGACCAGGGCACCGATGAGGTCTCGCAGCGGCTGCTGGCCTCGGCGGCTCGACTCTCGCGCAATGCGATGACCGAGATCGACTGGTCGGCGCCGATGGACCCGACGAAGTACGGCTGCAGCCCCGAATGGTCCTCGCTCTACGGCACCGCCTACTGGGATGAGCTGACCGAAGAGCAGCGCATCTCGGTGACCCGCCACGAGTTCGCCTCGATCATGAACATCGGCATCTGGTTCGAGATGATCCTGCAGGAAATGGTCATCCGGGATCAGTACCTCGGCGACTACCACGGCGCCGAGTTCCAGTTCGCGCTCACCGAGATCGCCGACGAATGTCGCCACTCGATCATGTTCGCCAAGGCGTCGGAGAAGATGGTCGGCACCTCCTACAAGCCGTCGAAATTCGTCGGCAGGCTGGGCAAGCTGTTCAAGCGCACCGCCAAGGATGAGGTGGCCTACGCCGGCATCCTCGTCGCCGAAGAGGTGCTCGACGTCTTCCAGCGCGGCTGCATGCGCGACGACCGGGTCCTCGACTTCATCCGCACCGTCAACGAGATCCATGTGCTCGAGGAGTCGCGCCACATGCGATTCGCGCGTGAGGAGGTGCGGGAGTCGATGCGCGGCGTCGGCTGGATGCGCCGACAGGTCAGCGGACTCTACGTCGCTCTCGGCGCCTACTTCATCGTGACGAGTCTGGTGCAGCGCAAGGCATTCGCCGACGCCGGACTCGACGCCGACCGTGCGGTCGCGGAGATGAACGCCAACTCGCACTTCCATTCGATGATCCGCTCGAGCTGCGCCCACCTGATGGAGTTCCTCGACGAGGTCGGGCTACTCACCCGCCCGGCCATGCGGTACTACCGGAAAGCACACATGCTCTGATGTTCGTCATCACCCAATCCTGTTGCAGCGACGCGGCATGCGTCTCCGTCTGTCCGGTGAACTGTATTCACCCCACGCCGGAGGAGCGCGGCTTCGCGACCTCCGACATCCTGCACATCGACCCGCAGGCGTGCATCGACTGCGGCGCGTGCGCCGACGCCTGCCCGGTCGATGCCATCTACCCGGCCGACCGTCTGGGTACCCGGGACAAGGTCTTCATCGACATCAACGCCGACTACTACAAGAACAACCCCGACATCACCACGGGCTGGAACGGCGTGGTGTATCCGGAGATTCCGAAACTGCCGGCCGGACTTCGGGTTGCGCTGGTCGGTACCGGGCCGTCGGGTGGTTACGCACTGCGGACGCTTCTCGACCGGACCGAGGCAGAGGTCACCGTCATCGACCGGTTGCCGACCCCCGGTGGCCTCGTGCGCGCCGGTGTCGCCCCCGACCATCCCGGCACCAAGGGCGTGCTGCGCGGCTTCGACCTGCTCTACCGTGACCCGCGCGTCACGATGATGACGAATGTGTCGGTGGGCGAGCATATTTCACCTGCTGAGCTGGCCGAGCACTTCGACGCCGTGTTCTATGCGGTCGGCGCGTCGGAGTCCCGGCGGCTGGGTATCCCCGGTGAGGATCTGCCCGGCTCGACGTCGGCGACCGATCTGGTGGCCTGGTACAACGCGGTGCCCGGCGCCGATGCCGGTCCGCCCGTTCGGCGCGGGACCGCCGACGATCCGGCCTCCGGACGTGCGGTGGTCGTCGGTACCGGCAATGTGGCGCTCGACGTTGCACGCATCCTGGTGTCGCCGCCGGAACTGTTGGCCACCACCGATATCGCCGACCGCGCGCTGGCGATGCTGCGTGAACAGAATGTGCACGAGGTGGTACTGCTCGGCCGTCGCGATCAGGCGTCGGCTGCCTACACCTCCGCGGAATTCCGTGCGCTGTCCGAGATCCCGGGTGTCGAGGTCGTCGTGATCGACGGCCCCGATGCCGAACTCCCGGATTTCGGTGCGCCCGCCGATCCGGGTCGCCGACGTATCGTCTTCCTGTTTCACAGCGCACCCGAGGCGATTATCGGTGCCGACGCCGTCGACTCGGTGGCCGTGCGCACCGGCGAGCGTCGCCACGAGATCGCCACCGACCTCGTCGTCCGGTCCATCGGCTATCGGTCCACCCCGATCCCCGGACTGCCCTTCGACGATGCGCGGGGCGTCTTCCCCAATCGCGACGGGCGTCTGCTCGGCGACGACGGCGCGGTCATCCCCGGAGCCTATGTGCTGGGCTGGGCGAAACGCGGACCCAGCGGCGGCATCGGCGCCAACAAGATGTGCGCGCAGGCGGGTGTCGAGGAGTTCATCGCGGACGCGGTGGACGACCGGCTGACGCGGACGACGCGTGCCGCCGCCGACTTCCCGGCACTCGTCCGCACGCGGGTGCGGCACGTCATCGGATACCGCGGGATGCGGGCGATCGACCGCACCGAACGTCGACGCGGCGCCCAGCAGGGCCGTCCGCGGGTGAAGTTCACCCAGGTAGCCGAGATGGTGGGAGCCGCGGGCCGCCGTAAGCGCTGAGTGCGCCGATGGTGATCTCGCCGTCGGGTCCGGGTCCGGTGAGCGGCTGACAACCTCGCCGTAACATGTCGGCAAGTGGCCCTTCATGCGTGGCGCGGATAGTGGCTCCATGTCGAGCAGTCCGCAATTCCTCCAGGGCGTCTTCGGTTTCACCGGTGCGGGTTTGACCAAACCCGCACCGATTGACCCGTCGCTGACCTTCGTCGTACCTGCGGGAATGACCGCGCAACCACTGTACTTCCGGGGCGGCAACTCCTCTGACGAATTGATCTGCGTAACGCTCACCCGCGATGGTGCGCCGATGCGGATGTTCCCGATGGGCGCCCGGTCCTCGGTGAACGTCCCGCTCCGGGTGGTCGAGGACGTCGATCCCGACAGCATCCTGGAACTGGTGATCGCCGCGCCGTCGGGGGCGACCGGAGAGGTCGTCATCGACTTCGGAATGGTCACCTTCTGATGTTCGATCCGGATGCGGCACCCAAACGGCGGCTGGTCGTCGTCGGCAACGGAATGGCCGGCGCGCGCACGGTCGAGGAGATCCTGTCCCGCGGCGGCGGTGAGCAGTTCTTCATCACGATGATCGGCGACGAACCGTACGGCAACTACAACCGGATCATGCTCAGCCATGTCCTCGCCGGTGAGACGACCGTCGACGACGACGATCTGATGCTCAACCCGATGGCCTGGTACCGCGAGAACGGTGTCACGCTCTACGCCGGCGACCGCGCGGAATCCATCGACCGCTTCGCCAAATCGGTTCGTTGCGCGAGCGGCAAGGTGATCGGCTTCGACGTCCTGATCATCGCCACCGGCTCACATACCTTCTTCCCCAACATGGATGGCCTCCGTGAGCCCGACGGACGCTTGGCGCGTGGGGTTTTCGGCTTCCGCACCATCGAGGACACCAACGGCATGCTGCAGATGGCGGCCTCCCGCGATCATGTGCGCGCGGTGGTCATCGGTGGCGGTCTGCTCGGACTGGAAGCGGCCTACGGGCTCAAGACGCAGGGCGTCGACGTCGACGTGGTGCATTCACCCGGACATCTGATGAACCAGCAGCTCGACGAACGCGGTGGCACCGTGTTGCGCAACAAGATCGAGGAGCTGGGTGTCGGGGTGTACACCGGTAAGCGAACGACGTCGGTGCTGCGCAACGACGACGGGTCCGTCGCCGGGGTCGGCTTCACCGATGGCGACACACTGGACGCGGACATGATCGTGGTGACCGCGGGGATCCGACCCAATGTCGAGATCGCCCGTGGCGCAGGGCTCGTCGTCGAACGCGGGATCGTCGTCGACGATCAGATGCGTTGTGAGGACGAGTCATTCATCTACTCGGTCGGGGAGTGTGCGCAGCACCGCAGCGAGGTTTATGGGCTGGTGGCTCCGCTCTGGGAGCAGGCGGTGGTGCTCGCCGATGTGCTCACCGGGGCGAATCCCGAAGCGGAATACCATGGTTCACGTCTCACCACCAAACTCAAGGTCGCCGGCGTCGACGTCGCCGCGATGGGTGTCAAGGGGCCGGAGCGCGCCGACGACGAATTCGTGCAGTTCTACGAGCCGCGCAGCGGTGTGTACAAGAGTGTCGTCGTCCGGGACAACAAGCTGATCGGTGCGATGCTACTCGGCGACATCTCCAAGGCGGCCTTCCTCACGCAGGCCTTCGCCGACAAAGTTCCCCTGCCGCAAGAACGCATCTCGATGCTCTTCGATCTCGGGACACCCAGCGCGGCCACCGGAGCGGCCGAACTCTCCGACGACGTTCAGGTCTGCAACTGCAACGGCGTGACCAAGGGCGACATCGTCGCGTGTGTGGCGTCGGGATGCACCAGCGTCGGCGAGGTGTGCGCGAAGACAAGGGCAGGCAAGGGGTGTGGGTCGTGTAAGGCGCTCGTCGCCGACGTCGTCGCGGCGGCGGCCGGTGATGCGCTGACCACCGATGCGTCCGCGGAGTGGTATGTGCCATCGATTCCGATGCGCAAACCCGAACTCATCGAGGCCATCCGGCAGCGCGATCTACGTTCGGTCAGTGCGGTATTCGAGGCGCTCGCACCCGGCGGGGAGGACGCGGCGTCGAAGATGCCGTTGGCGTCCTTGTTGCGTGTGGTGTGGGGCGCCGACTGGCAGCGCGAACCCGGTGCGCTGTTCGTCAACGATCGGGTACACGCCAACATTCAGCGCGACGGCACCTTCTCGGTGGTTCCGCAGATGAAAGGTGGAGTCACCTCGCCAGCGCAGTTGCGCAAGATCGCCGATGTCGCAGAGAAATACGACATTCCGATGATCAAGGCGACCGGCGGTCAGCGGCTCGACCTGCTCGGCGTCAAGAAGGAAGACCTGCCCAAGGTGTGGGCCGATCTCGGCATGCCGTCGGGGTACGCGTACGGCAAGAGCTTCCGTACGGTCAAGACATGTGTCGGCACCGACTACTGCCGGTACGGGCTCGACGACTCGACAGGGTTGGGAATCGCACTCGAAAGTCGTTATCAGGGACTGGAATCACCGGCCAAGCTCAAGCTCGCAGTCACCGGTTGTCCGCGCAACTGCGCCGAATCGCTGTGCAAGGACTTCGGGGTCGTCGCGATCGGCGACGGGCGATGGGAGATCTATGTCGGCGGCGCCGCCGGTGCCCACATCCGCAAGGGAGACCTGTTGGCCACCGTCGACTCCGCCGACGAGGTGATCCGACTGTGCGGCTTGTTCATCCAGTACTACCGCGAAGATGCCAAATGGCTAGAGCGCACCTATGCGTGGGTGCCCCGCCGCGGAATCGAGGAACTGCGTGCGATCATCGTCGACGACCGCGACGGTCTGGTCGTCGAACTGCAGGAACGTATCGAGGAAGCCGTCGCCGGATACGTCGACCCGTGGCTCGACCGTGAGGCCCCGAAATCGCCGGCCCAGTTCACCCCGGCGTTGCCGCTGATGCCGCTGCCCGTCGTCCCGGCCCGCGGTGCGCGCCCCTCGCCGGAGGTCGGGGTCCGATGACCGCCGTATTCGCGCCCGTCGTCGTCGGGGCTTCGGCCGATCTCGTCGTCGGCGAAGGGCGGGCATATGCTGTCGCCGAACGCCAGATAGCCGTGTTCCGCATGACCGATGGCAGCCTGCGTGCCGCCGATGCGGTGTGCCCGCACAACGGTGGCCCGCTGGCCGACGGCCAGTTCGACCCGGTCGCCGTCGTCTGCCCACTCCACCAGTACGCCTTCCGGTTCGCCGACGGCGGCTGCGCCACCGAGGGTATCGGCGCCGTGTCGGTCTATGAGGCTGCCGACCGCGAGGGCGAGATCGTCGTCTGGTGCTGACCCCGCGCGCCCACTGCCGAAAGTAGGGGAGGAGTGTTCGTCCCCTAGGTTTGGTGGGCCGGGTGGTCGGTGCCGAAAGTAGGGGAGGAGTGTTCGTCCCCTAGTTTTGGGTTCGTCCCCGTGTTGTAACTGGGGGATGTGCGGGAAGTGGGGGAGGAAGGTTCGTCCCCTAGTTTCGGTGACGGTTCGTCCCCTAGTTTCGGCGGGGCGGGGCGGGGCAGGGGCCGGTGCTGAAAGTGGGGGAGGAGTGTTCGTCCCCTAGGTTTGGGTTCGTCCCCGTGTTGCAACTGGGGGAAGTGCGGGAAGTGGGGGAGGAAGGTTCGTCCCCTAGTTTCGGTGACGGTTCGTCCCCTAGTTTCGGCGGGGCGGGGCGGT
>NZ_JASXSH010000004.1 GCF_030315745.1 Gordonia heveisoli
TGAACATGCTCTGAAAGCATGTTCGGTGTCAGGTCCTCGGAATTCGCCGTCGTGTGGTGTATGTGGTCGCAAGCTCGTCAAGAACGGCAGCACCAGCGCCGGGCGCACCCGCTGGCGCTGCAAGACCTGTGGTGCCTCGTTCACTCAGTCGCGCCCCGACATCACCCGCAAAGCCCAACTCGTAGCGTTCGGGGCCTGGCTACTCGATGGCCGAAAGCCCGGCGAACTGGCCACCAGCACCCGCACCTTCTTCCGAGAAACAGCCTGGTGCTGGAACATCACGATCCCGCCACCACCGCCCTCGACGACACCCGCGGACGTGCTGATGCTCGACGGCACCTACTTCCAGTCCTGGTGCCTACTCATCGCCTTCGACGGCCGCCACGTCATCGACTGGCAATGGTGCGATCGGGAAAAGAAGATCGCCTGGCAACAAATCCTGGCCCGGCAACCAGCCCCGAAAGTCGCCGTCATCGACGGCGGCACCGGACTACAGGCCGCGCTCGCCGAAGACTGGCCTCACACCCGCATCCAACGCTGCTACTTCCACATCTTCCAAACCGTCCGCCGCCACCACACCTACCGACCACGACTGGACGCCGGCCGCGAAATACGGTCGCTGACAAGAGCATTGATGAATATCCGCAACCCCGACCAAGCGGTGTTGTGGCTGGGCGCTTACAACGACTGGGAACAACGCTGGGACAGCTTTCTGCGGCACCGCACCTACGCCAGAGCGCATACCACCCGCCCTACCGGCGTGCCCGAACATCGCACCTGGTGGTACACCCACCGCGACCTACGCATGACCCGCGGCATGTTCCGGCGCCTGATCACCGGCAACCAACTATTCACCTGGATCGACCCCGCCCTCACCACCGAGGACCACCCCTTGCACCGCACCACCTCCCCACTAGAAGGCGGCCCGAACAAGGCCCTCAAAGACCTATTCCGCGCGCACCGAGGCCTGCCCACCGAACACGCCCGACGCGCAGCGGAATGGACACTGAACAGCCTCACCACCCACCCACACCAGCCATGGACACTCGTCCGACCCCAGCACTACAACCCACCACCAGCACGACCGGCCTCCACACCCGAGGACGACCACATCGGACCCGACATGGGCACACACTTCAGCTGGGAAGACGGCAACGGCATCCAAACCGGCTGGGCCGGACGATCACGCCGCTAACACCTCGACACGCCGACAGCCATACACACATTTTGGCAATTAACCCGCAATTGAAAAAGCCCCCGGGATTACCGGGGGCTTTTCAGCAAGGTGGCCAGAGTCGGGATCGAACCGACGACCTTCCGCTTTTCAGGCGGACGCTCGTACCAACTGAGCTACCTGGCCGGAAGGTACGGTGTGCACCGAAACCTTTTGCGACCCTGACGGGACTCGAACCCGCGACCTCCGCCGTGACAGGGCGGCGCGCTAACCAACTGCGCCACAGGGCCTTGCTGTACTGCATATTCAGTTATCCGCGTGACACGTTACCGCACCGCGCAGGCGTACCCCCTACGGGATTCGAACCCGCGCTACCGCCTTGAAAGGGCGGCGTCCTAGGCCGCTAGACGAAGGGGGCCGGTGTTCTCCGTTGGGAGCTCGATCAGCTTAAGACACCGCGAGCTCAAAGCACAAATCGCTAGGTCGGCCACCACCCGCACCCTATCTGACCTGCACTCTCCCATCCGCAGACCGTGCTGCAAACCGCTTCTGGCACACAACTCCAGATAGTGATGGCCACCACATTTTCGCCCATCGGCATTGAATCGGCGTACAGGGCCCGGCCCGTGTCCTGACCCATGAACGACAAAACCCCCCGGCCCAGAGGACCGGAGGGTGATGGTGAAGCGGAGTGCCCCCACCAGGGCTCGAACCTGGGACCTGCGGATTAAAAGTCCGTAGCTCTACCAACTGAGCTATAGGGGCAAGCCCCGCGAGCGGGGCCGAGACGAGCTTACAGGCACGCGTACGAGATGCCGCGCCGGACACCCACCGTGTCTCGCAGCAGCGATCGGTCTGAGATCAGCCAAGCGTCATCCGACAGACTGCGATCCGCACGTCGTGGGCCCCATCCCGGCTTCGAGCACCAGCGGTCCCACTACTGTGACTCGGATGACGACACCCCCGATGACGCCGCAGTGGCACAACAATCCCAACCCCCCTCCCCCAGGATGGCCGACGCAGACGCCGCCGAAATCCCGCACCGGCGTGATCGTGGTTCTGTCACTGCTCCTGGCGGCGTTCATCGCCGCCACGTGCGTCCTCGCGGTGCTCTACGCGACTTCTTCCGACGACGATTCCGCAACGAGCCAAGCGGACGCACAGCAGTCTCAAGCGGCTGCGGTCGACGCCTCGCGGGCCGAGGCGGTCGACGTCGCGCGGAAGGTGGCAACTGCCATGATGTCGCTCGACTACCGGCAGCCAGACGCTCCCGCCGCTGCGATCGCACCGCTAAGTACCCCCGAATTCGCCGCGAAATGGCGCAAAACCCTCGACTCCTCGCGCACCGTGTACGAAACGTCCAAGGTGGTGACAACCGGCACGGTCAGCCACGCCGCGGTCGAACGTATCGACGCCACGACCGCCACCGTGATCGTGTTGGCCGAACAGAAGACGTCGAGTCTCATCGCCCCGCAGGGATCGACCACCAAAACCCAACTGATCGTCGAGCTGAACAGAGTCGACGGCAAATGGCTCGCCGACGACGTCACGGTCATCTGACCGTCGCGACGGGCTTCGACCGGCCGTCAGCGGGGTCGGGTGATGATGGTTTGTCCGGTGCGGGGGTTGTGCCAGCTGATGCAACGGTCGGCGTGCATGGTCGGTATCCATAGCCCGAGGTGTTTGCGGTGGTGGTCGGGTGTGCACAGCGGGATGAGGTTGGCTGCGATCGTCCATCCACCGAGTTCGGGATGATCGGGATCGAAGGGGACGAGGTGGTCGAGTTCGCATTCATCGGCCGGCCGCCCACACAGGGGGTAGCGGCAGATCTTGTCGGTGGCGATGATCTGTGCCCGCAACCGCGGTGATGGCCGGTACCGCAACGCTCCGGGCGGGGGCCGGGTCAACCCGCCATGCCCGGCCGGGTCGATGATCGGCGCCACCTCGGTCCCGGCCACTACCAGCCCGGTGGTGTCGATGGTGAGTGGATAAGGTTGTCCGAGACCGGTATCGACAATGTCGGCGGCATGGGCGGCATCGAGTGCACCATGGCCGAGTAGATGTGGCACCGCGATGCCTGCGGGATCGGTGAACACCGTCAACGACGGCACCACCAGCCCCGTGTCAGAGCCCGCGTCCTCGGTGGCGGGCTCTGGTGTAGTGGATTCCGATGGTGGGGTGGTGTTTTTGGGACAGTCGGCACGTCCACACGCACACCTCAGGTGCGCCTGGGGTAAGCCGTGCAGTTCGGCCAGCGCGGCGACGCGTTGCCGCCCGATCGGCCGGGGGTCATCGATACAGATACGGGCGTCGATGAGTGCGGCGATCTGTTTGGCCAGCAACACCCCATGTTCGGCCGGGACGGTCGCGGCGATGGTGGCGTGGCCGTGCGCGTCACCGGTGATGACCACGTTCTGGTGGCGTTCGGCGAAATCGTCTCGCGCATCGACGGCTTTGTCGGGGTCCAGGGAGATGACCAGTTCGTCGAGTTGATCGCGTAACGTCCGATCCGCGGTATATCGCTCAGCAAGGTCCAAGGCCACCGCCTGCGCACCATCACGTACCTCGGCATCGAGCAGCATCAATGCGTGGGCGATCAGGGTGATGCGGGCCAGACTGTGCTCACCGTTGAGGAAGGACCGCCGGACCAGGGGCAGGTCGACGAGTAGGTCGGCCAACGCCACCCAACGGGCGGCCTGGCTACGAGAAACCTTCAACTGCAACGAGATTTCCCCGATCGCCGCTTTCATCGCAGCATCGGTGATCCGGCGACCATGGGTATGGGTGGGACAACGGCGGGGACGGGAGAACTCGTCGAACACCGCCAGCCCGATGCGGTACGCCAGATACACGGTGCGTGCCTCGGCCTCCCGGGCGAAGCGATGCACCATCCGGGCATGACCGGCAACCCGCTCGGCGGGCAGCGACGCCAGGAACGCTTCCGCGCTGTCCTCGATTGCGGCCGTCATCCTCAATCACCCCCTGGCGATACCCGGTTTCGATTGCTGCCCACAACCTATCGCCAGCCACCGACAAAATTGATCGCGCGACCAGGCCGGCCGACATTCACACATCCGACACCGTCGACGCCGACGCGCCCCGAACCGTAGGATCAGGCGACCGGCAAGCGGCTAGGGGGAGATCAATCGATGATCGGTGACGTGCTGAGCTCATATGCGGCGCGATTCGGACGTATGCATGCCGCACTGTCGGCCGTCATCCCCGACAATCCCACCCTCGCCCCGCCGGTCACGCAGCAGCAGTACGCGATCTCGCCGATGGCGATGTGGGCCCAACTCGCGCTGCTCGGTTCGGTGTCGGAACAGGCTGCGCCGGAACTGTTCGGCGACGCCGCGCGCACACGCGAGGCTCTGTGGAATGTCCTGGACCAGCCGCACCCCGGCTGCACCATCTCATCGATGCTGTGGCTCGGTCACGGGATCGACCTACCCGGCATCGACGCTGTCGCAGACAAACTCGCCGAACGCGGCCACTGGACCGGCCGCGGTATTCCCGACCGCTTCGACATCGAGCACTGGACGCGTCAGCGGACCGGCGGCATCATCGCCGAAGATCCGTCCGGAGAACATGATCCGATTCACTTCCAGCCATTCTCGGCCGCCCCACCGGCACTCACCGCCGCCGTCGCCGCGGTGACCGCGGGAACGTGGCCGATGCCGCTGGAGATCTGCCCGGCCGGGGAACTCGGTGACGACTGGCCGATTTCCCGGGTGCTGCGCAGCTCGGGTCCCGACTGTGGACTCGTCCGCGACCGCGTACTCGGACTGGTCGGTCTCACCCTCAACCGCTGTCCCAACGGACTTTTCGTCGCATCGGTGATCGCCGACCCGCACCGCAGTCCCGACGAGGTCAACGCCGCCGCGCTACGCGTCCTGCGACGGTTCTCCTCCGGCGAACGCGTCTTTCTGACCAACGCCCAGCTGAGTGCGGGCGAGGGCGACTGGTGGCGGGTCGGATCGAGCCCACTGTACGCGGGTGGATTCGTTGAACAGCAACATAACTCATCACTGATGCCGGCGTGGTCGACGACTGGCTCCTACGACCTGATGACCTACGGTCTCGATCACTGGCGAACATTGCACGAAGGTGTCGTGAAACGTGTCGGTCCGCCCTACGACACCGCACTTGCCGAACACACCACGCACCTGGAGTTCACCGCGACGGGGTTCACCGCGGCCGGGGTGAGCGGTAGTTCGATCGTCGCGGGCGGCTTACTCACCGCACTGCTCGCCGACACGATCCCATCGGAGGAACCCGACGCACTGTTCACCCCGGCCACCGGCGGGACGATCGTCGAACTCGAATACTGCCATCCGTTCGCGGTGATCGTCGGAACATCATCGGAGGCCAGCGGCCATCTGTGGCAAGGGGTTCCGCTGTACTCGGCCTGGGTGGCCGAGGTGACCGAAGCCGTCCGGTAGTCGCGCCGGTCAGGATTCGGCGAGCGGTCCGCGAGCGGTGACGGCGGCCGTGACCGTGTCGATCGCCTCGACGAAGGGCGGGATGAACCATTCGGCGCCGAGGACGCAGCAGGCGTGTCCGCCGTCGACGTCGAACCGCCGGGCACCCGGTATTCCGTCGACGAGCAACTGCTGACGCGCGGGTTCGACAACCTTGTCACGAGTCGAGACGACCACGGCGGTCGGCACATCGACTTCGCCGAGCCAGTCGCGGGAGTCGAAGCGCCCCAATCCATCCCCGAAGTCACCCAGATGCGACAGCGGCGTCGACAAGAACTGGCGGATCGCCCACAGCGCGGCATGGCCGGTGGTGTCGTCGAGCCGCTTCGCCGAGGGCCGGGGCAGGATCCGGTAGAGCGGGGTGAGCAGCCGTCCGGTCCGGTGCGCCTGGGCCCGATGCTGCGGGTCGTTGGTGGTGAAGTACGGCCCGGTCGAGCACAGCACCAGTCCGCCGACCCGATCGCGATGTCGTCGCCAGGTCAGCTGCGCGATACCGCCGCCCATCGAGAAGCCGGCCGCGGTGAACCGGTCGATCCCCAGCACGTCGGCAAGTGCGACGACGTCGTCGGCGCAGTCATCGAGGTCGAATCCCGGCGAGGTGATACCCCGACCGTGCCACCGCTGATCCATCGTGATGACCCGATAGCGCTCGGTGAGCGCCGACAGGCTCGGGTACCAGCAGAGCAAGCCCGTGGTGAGTACCGAATGCAGCAGGAACACCGGCGGGGCCTCGCGCGGACCGGAGTCGGTGACGAAGGTCTGACCGCGTCCGGGCAGGTCGACGAGCCGACCGGCCGGCAATCCGGCCACCGGATGGGGTTTGAACACATGGTTGGCGGCTCGCATCGAACCGCTGACGAACTTGGGTGCCACCCTCATGACGCTACGCGCGCACGGGCGTGAAGGTGGGATGGTCACCCGCTTCGATCGGGTCGCGGGAAATGCCGACCAACCGATCGGGTGTGATCTGGGTCATGTCATGCTAGAGGGATGCTGGATATCGCGCGCCCCAAGATCGAGGGGTCGATCGCCGTCGGCGAGAACAAGCGACGGATCGGGTTCGCCGAATACGGTGAGGCCACCGGCCGCCCGATGGTCTGGCTGCACGGCACCCCCGGTGCCCGGCGCCAGATCCCCACCGAGGCTCGCGAACATGCGGTGACCCACGGCATCCGGCTGATCGGCATCGACCGGCCCGGCGTCGGGTCGTCGACGCCGTATCACTACGCCAACGTCGCCGCCTTCGCCGACGATCTCGCCAAGGTGGTCGACGCCCTCGGCATCGACGAGTTCGCGGTCATCGGGCTCTCCGGTGGCGGGCCGTACACGCTGGCGGCCGCGCATGCGATGCCTGAGCGGGTCGTCGCGGCGGGGATTCTCGGCGGTGTCGCACCGCGCGTCGGCCCGGAGGCCATCGGCGGCGGTCTGATGGAACTGGGCAGCTTCGTCGCCCCGGCGGTCGAGGTGGCGGGCGCCCCGATCGGCAAGGTGCTCAGCACGATCCTGGGCGTCGCACGACCGATCGCCGATCCGGCGATCCGCATCTACGGCCGCTTCTCCCCCGAGGCCGACCGGGCGGCACTCGCCCGCCCCGAGTTCCGGGCGATGTTCCTCAACGACCTGCTGCACGGCGGCCGCCGCCGCATGGAGGCCCCCTTCAACGACATCGTCGCCTTCGCCCACGACTGGGGTTTCCGGGTCTCCGACGTCACGGTGCCGGTCCGGTGGTGGCACGGCGACGCCGACCACATCGTCCCCTTCGAACACGGCGAGCACATGGTCTCGCTCCTCCCCGACGCCAAGCTGTTCATGCTCCCCGGCGACAGCCACCTCAGCACCCTGAACATGGCGACCGACATCCTCGACGAGATCGCGACGTTGTGGGATCAGCGTGCGGCGTTGCGTTAGCGCGACTGCCCGGGACATCCGGTGCTACCCGATTGCGAACCCGGTCAGACGCTCGTGATGTGGATGTCACAGCACTGAAAGCTGCTCACGACACTCGAACCACCGCTCACGGCGCAGTCGCCGACAATCCGGCCGCGAGGCCGAGGACGACAGCCATCAGCATCACCTCGGCGACGCCGTGGCGAACCGAGACCGCCTCGGACATGCGGTGCCGGGATGCCGCGGGCACCCAGGTGCGCCGGTGCCACCAGCCCAGGCCGGCCAACGCCGACAGTCCGGCGAGTTTGGCCAGCAGGATCCGGCCGTAGCCGGTGGTGGCCAGTTCGGTGATCCCGCCGACCTCGACCACCCCGACGATCACCCCCGTCGCCGCGATCACCCCGACCGCCCACACCGCGAACCGGGAGAACTCGGGAAGGGTTGCCGCCCAGCCGGATCGGCCCCGCAGGGTGAGTACCATCGCGGCCAGGGTGCCGCACCACCAGGCGGCGGCCAGCGCGTGCGCACCGACCAGTACCGGACCCCAGACATGCAGGGAGGCATGGCCACCGACCGCGGTCGCCAGCACACCGACCGCCGCGACGACCGCGACCGCCCGCACCCCGATGACCACCGCGGTGAGCAGGTCGACGCTCACCCACGCCAGGATCAGCAGCGCGGCCGCGGCCGAGACGAGTTCGGCGGCACCGGAGCTCATCGCGGTACCGAACTGATCGATGTCGACGTCGACCGCCGCCACCCCGGACTGATCCGCGGTGCGCAACCAGCCGGCCACGACCGACGCCGACAACCACAGTGCCGCAAGGACACCGATGATCCGTGTGGATGGCTGTGCCCCCAGACTCGGCAACGCGCCGAGCCCGAGCAGGACGGTCGAGGCTCCGAGCGCAATCGACGCGGGCAATGCCACCGCGCCGGGCCCGTCGGGGCGGGCGAGTACCCAACAAACACCCACCCCGACGAGCAGCACGGGCAATGCGGTGGCGATCAGCAGATCACCGGTGCGGGCCCGCATCATCGACGATCAGGACTTCCCGGCAGATCCGGGCTTACGCCGACCGAGCCAGAACACCACGCCGAGTCCGACGATCAGTATCAGCGCACCGCCGACGAGGAACGGCACCACCGACAGACCGTCGCCTTCGGAGCCGGGCTGCTCGCTCTCGGCGAGCGGGCCGGGGGTACCCCCACCGGCGACCGTCAGTTCGAAGGAGCGTCGGCCCTCGATCGGGTGACCGTCGCCGGAGGTGACCCGGAAATTGATCCGGTACTCACCGACCGGCCCCAGTTCCCGCAGCGCGACGCTGATCGTCGCGCCGTCCACCCGCGGGTCACCCTGCTGCCAGTAGTGACCGTCCGGGCCGACGACGTTCAGCGTCGCGAAGGACGACTGCAGATCCTCGTTGAAGGTCAGGGTGACCTGCGCCGGGGCGGTGGCGAGTTTGGCGCCGTCGGCCGGGTCTGAGGACTTCAGACGCGAATGGGCGGACGCGGCCGGAGCAGCCCATGTCCCCACCACACCCACACAGAGCAACAGGGCAGCGATCATCACCAACGGCAGGCGGCGCATCGTGGTTCTACGCATCGTCGGACCCCGATTCGGTCGAGGTCGTCTCCGTCCGGCGCGACCGGGTCAGCGCCGCGACCGCGACAACCGTGCCCAGCGCACCGATCAGCAGCCCGATCCCCCCGATCCAGCGGGCCGTGTCGTCCGTCGCGTCACCGGGGGCCGCCATCTCATGCGCGTCGTGATCGTCCGGCATCGACGCGGCCGACGATGCGGGCGGGGTCTGGCCGTGTCCACCGTGATGGTCGCCCGTACCTGCCGGCAGGGTCAGCGTGGGTGCGGGCCGCTCGGGCTCGCTGCCGTCCGGATTGGCGGGCTGGGTCCACTCCACCTTCTCGCCGCTCTCATAGATCTGCACGGTCGGCAGGCTCACACTCGCCTGCTCGGGGAAGGCCCCGCCGAGCAGCCGGAACTCGCCGAACTGCCCGACTGGGATGCCCTGGCCGCGATCGGCCGTCCAGACGATGCCGGTGACGGTGTCCGAGGCGGTGTCCTTGACGACAACCGCCTTCCAGCCCGGCGAGGTCTGCGGGTACGCGCGTTTGAGATTGGGCAGGGTGACCCGGACGGAGACGGTCGGGGTGTCGGATTCATTGGGCACCACCAGGGTGACGACCCCGGCCCCACCCTGGGTGACGGTCGGCGCGTTGGCTGTGACGTGTGCCGATGCGCTCGGTGCGGCAAGGAGGGAGGCGAGACTGACAGCCGCGGCGGCCGCGGTTGGGACGAGCAGGCGGCGGGTCGCCGTGGCGACGCGCACGCGGGAAGAATTGCGAAACACGAGGAGTACCTCTTTCGACGGCAGGGTCCATCGGCCGGCGAACCGGCGCGACAGCGGGACGGGCGATCAGCGGCCGGCCGGCGGCCCGCGCACTCCAGCACCACCCCACGCCACCGTGGCGGGCGCGAACACCCGGCGCGCAAGGACCCGCGGGCGGGTGGCCACCAGCGGCACCCGCGACGCGGTGATCGCCGCGATCGTCGCGGTCAGCAGATCGGCGCAGGCCGCGGCCACGACCACGGCCACTGCGGTGACGGGGATGGCCACCAGGTGGCTCCCGATCATCGACGGACGGCCGTCGTGCCATCCGTGCGACGGATCGCCGAGCACCAGCGCCCAGTGGCAGGCGACCTGTGCGAACCCCAACAGCGCCGCGACGCCGACGACGGCCGTCGCGCGCGACCGCCCTCGCACACCGTCGACCGTGGCCAGCAGTGCGCCGATCGCGGCGCACAGGGCCACGCCCCGCGCACTGGCAGCAGTGCCCGACGCCACGCCGTGGGCGGCCACCGCGATCGCCGGCACGGCCACCCCGACGCCGACACGCGTCAGCATGTCGGCCGGTGAACGGGTGTCGGCGGGCATGACCTGCATCTTAGGAGGTCGGCGTATCCCCGGCCGAGTCGGGCGAGATCGTCCTGCGAAGGCCATGCGGATGGAAGAATGAGCCGTATGCCGCACGTACCCCCGGGCGTGGAGATCCGTGAACTGCAGTCCCCCGACGAACTCGACGAACTCGTCTCGATCTTCGACGACGTCTGGCGCCCCGACCCGGGCAGGCGTCCGGTCACCACCGACATGCTGCGCGCCCTCTCCCATGCGGGCAATTACGTCGCCGGGGCCTTTCTCGGCGATCATCTGGCCGGCGGCAGTGTGGCCTTCTTCGGCACTCCGATCGGCGAGAACCTGCACAGCCATATGACCGGGGTGTCGCGCCGCGGTCGTGGCCACAGCGTCGGACATGCGCTGAAGATGCATCAGCGGGCGTGGGCGTTGCGACGCGGGCTGACGACGATCACCTGGACCTTCGACCCGCTCGTCGCACGCAACGCATATTTCAACTTCGCCAAACTCGGTGCGCGACCCCGGCATTACTACGAGGACTTCTACGGCGATATCGGCGACGAACTCGGTGGCACCGACGACTCGGACCGGGTGCTGGTCACCTGGGCCCTCACCGAACATCCCGACGAACTGGCCGAACGACTCGACGCCGACGGCGACCCCACCGCCGAGTCACTGCTGGCCACCGGCGCTGTGCTCGGGATCGACACCACCGATATCGCACGCCCGACGACCGACCTGACCCCGGTGACTCACGACGCGACGGTGGTCATCCCGATCCCCCGCGACATCGAGACGCTGCGCCGCACCCGACCCGTCGAGGCCTCGCGTTGGCGACTGGCGCTGCGTCGGTCATTGTCGCCGCTACTCGTCGACGGCGAGGCGGCGCGTTCGGTCCGCTTCCTCCGGACCGGACACTATGTGCTCGGCCCGGCCGGGTCGGCGGTGCCATCGCCGTCGAAGTCACCCTCGAAGTCGCCGTCGGGCGTATCGACCAGCACGACCACGCTGGGAGCGGGACGCGCGTGAGTGTTTCGATCGATCTGCCACCCGCGGCGTGGTCGGCATATCCGCACTCCCTCGCCGACGTGTTGCCCGCGATCGCGACCGCCTTCGGTCTGGACCCCAGCGCGGGCCAGACCTCCACCGACGTTCCGGCGCTGCACATACCCGAACGCAAAGACGTCGTACTGCTTCTGGTGGACGGACTCGGATCGGTGTTACTCGACGAATTCGCCTCGTACGCGCCGACATTGGCATCGATGCGCACCCAGACGCTGCGCGCCGGGTTCCCCGCGACGACAGCCACCTCACTCACCAGCCTGACCGGCGGGACCGCGTGCGGGGTACACGGCATCATCGGTTACAGCTTCCGGCCCGGGGATGAATGTCGCACCCGGGGATCGCGCCGGGTACTCAACGCGCTGCGTTGGTCGCTGGACAGCGCGGACGGCCCATCGGCCCTCGTCACCTACCCGCCCTCCCTGGTGAGCAATACTGCCGACGAACCATCGAGCGGGTTGGAGTGGTTGTCGCACAACGGAGTCCGGATCACCTATGTGATGCCCGGCGAATTTCGCGGTTCGGGTCTGACACAGGTAGCCTTCCGCGCCGCGGGTCGCTACCTACCCGCGGTCACCCCCGACGGCATCCGCGCCGCGGTGGGCGGCGTACTCGCACGCAACAGTTCTCATCTGCGCTTCGTCTACGCCTACTTCAGTGAACTCGACATGGCCGGTCATATCCACGGCCCGGGGTCGTCGGCCTGGCTGGAGAAGCTCGCCGTCGTCGACCGCCTGGTCGCCGACCTCGCCGCCGACCTCCCCGTCGATGCCTGCCTGCTGGTCACCGGCGACCACGGCATGATCGCCGCCGAAAACTCCGTCGACATCGACGCCGCACCGACCCTGCGTGCGGGTGTCGCCGACATCGCAGGCGAGGCCAGGGTTCGCCACGTCTACGCGCAGCCACACGGTGCCGACGACGTGCTGGCCGCCTGGACCGCCGAACTCGACGGATCCGCCCACGTGGTGAGCCGCGAACAGGCCATCGACGAAGGCTGGTTCGGCACACCAGTGACCTCCGCCGTCGCGGAACGGATCGGCGACGTCGTCGCCGTGGCCCGCGGGGCGACGACCCTGATCCGCAGTGAACACGAACCGGTGGAGTCGCGGATGGTGGGCCACCATGGCGCGTGGACGGCGGCCGAACTGCTGGTGCCGCTGCTCGACGTCGCCACCTGAGCCTGCCCGACGTCGGGTCAGAATGCGGGCGCGACCGCGACACACGGCACCGGTGGCGCATGTGCCGGATCGAGCGCCCCGAGCACCAGTGCGGCCGCTCGTGGATCGGCGGTGAGCGCGAGATGGTCGGCGTGATCGCGTGAACATCCCTGCTGTACAACGATATTGGTGACGTAGATACCGGGCGGGCCGGCCAGTAGACCCGCGGTGTATGGCGTCACGATCTGGTCGTCGCGGGTGACGATATTGGTGTACCGGATGCCCGGCACATAGGGCGTCGGCTGACGGACCGCGGCGTTGAACGATCGATCCCGGGGCGGGGCAACACATCTCGGGCATGGCTCACGCGGACCCCCCGGCAACCCCAATCGGTCGCGGAACCAGGCGATCGTCTCGCCGCGGGTGTCGTCGGAGTCAGGTCCCTGCCGCCAGTACGGCGCCAGCGACACATAATGCGCGACCGCCCCAGCGCCGCCGAGATACTTGATCCAGTAGGTGGGGATCTCGGTGCCCATCGAATGCCCGACGATGTCGACCTGGCGGGCACCGGTCGATGTGAGGACCTGTTCGGCGAACAGTTTGATCTGCCAAGCACTGTCGACCTTGGGCCCCATGCCGCCGATCGCCGACGACGGCCAGATGCCGCTCAGCGCACCGTAGGTCGGGGCGAAGACGCAATAGCCTGCGTTGTGCAGGACCGGCGCAATCGTGCCCCAATTGGTCTGACGGCCCCCGCCGCTGCCGTGCAGCAGGATCACCGGTCGCGGATGTGCGGCGCTGGGCCGACAGCCGAAGTCGTTGGTGCCCGGCAGGGATCCACCGGGATTCCGCAGTTCGGCGATGATGCCGCTGCGGTAGCTGTAGTCGACCGGCAGCGGCGCCGCGCCCGCCCGACCACCGATACCGACGACCGCGAGGACCACGACCAGCGCCGCGGTCACCGCCGGCCGTCGGGACTCTGCCCGCGCCCACCTCGCCCTCATCTCACTCACCGACCTCCCTGCGGTCCAGATCCCTGCCGTCCCGATCGGTACCGTCCTGCTCATCTGCCAGATCCAGTCGTACCCCGAGCAGGCGGACCGGACGGTCGAGTTCGAAGCGGCCCAAGAGGTCTTCGACCACCGGAGCCAACGCCGCGAAATCGTCGGTCGGCGTGGGTAGTTTGCGGGATTTGGTGCGCGTATAGAAGGTCGAGGTCCGGACGGTCACGGCCACCCGAAAGGGCATGCGGCCCTCGGCGCGTACCTGTTCGAGCAACTCGCGCAGCAAGTCGGTGGCCGCCGCGGCCATCTCCCCCGGCCGGGTGAGGTCGGTCGCAAAAGTCCTCGACTTCGAATGTGAACGCGCCACCCACGGTTCGACGGTGATGGTCGCGTCGCCGCCACCGCGGCTGAGCACATAGAGCCAGTTGCCCTGGTGCGGACCGAACCAGCCGATGAGCTCATCGCGTCCGGTCGCCACCAACTCGTCCACCGTACCGACCCCGTGCTGCCCCAGCTTCGCAGCCGTTCTGGGCCCGACACTCCACAGATCCTGGGTCGGGCGCTCACCCATCAGCTCCGCCCAGTTGCGCTCGTCCAGACCGAACACCCGAGTCCCCTCGAGTCGCTTGGCGAACCCGGTGGCCATCTTGGCACGCTGTTTGTTGTCGCTGATGCCGACACAGCACAACAGCCCGCAGCGCTGCCGGACTTCGTCGACGATGCGGGCGGCGATGTCGGCGATCGCATCGTCATCCGGGGCGTCGACCTCGGAGCCGAGCGGCCCGACCCCGACATACGCCTCGTCCCAACCCCACACCTCGACCGGATATCCCTGCGCGCGAAGAACATCCATGACCTCGGCGGAGGCCGTGTCGTAGGCGCCCATATCCAGCGGCAGGTACACCGCGTCGGGCAGCTTCCGGTGTGCCGCGCGCAGTGGCATGCCGGCCCGCACCCCCGCTTCCCGCGCCTCATACGACGCGCAGGTCACCACCTTGCGGGCCTCGGTCGGATCTCCGTTGCCACCGACGATCACCGGCACACCGGCCAGTTCGGGGCTTCGTATCCGCTCGACCGATACCTGGAACTGGTCGAGGTCGACGTGCAGGAGCCACCGATACCGTTGCGGCGTGCCAGTGCTCACCTCTTCGAGGGTACTGGCGGGCGCGGCCGTCCGGTTCTGCGCCAACAGATCCGGCAATCCGGACCGCAGATGTCCGCGATCGCGCGTAGACACAGAACCGCAAGCACGCTCGGATTCCACCACCGACCACCACGGAGGACACCATGGACTGGACCCTCGAAGTCGCCTTCCTACCCGTCACCGACGTCGACCGCGCCAAGGATTTCTACACCTCGATCGGCTTTCACCCCGACCACGACCTGAGCCCGGGCGGCGGAGTCCGCTTCGTTCAGTTCACCCCACCCGGATCGCACTGCTCGATCGTCTTCGGCGAAGGTCTATCCGACCAACCCCCGGGCTCGCCGAGCGAGCTGATGGTCTGCGTATCCGACATCCATGCCGCCCGCGAGCACCTGCTTGCCGCCGGGGTGGACGTGGGTGAGGTCGACATCCAGCCGTGGGGGCACTTCGTCTACTTCACCGACCCCGACGGCAACCGCTGGTCGGTGCAGTACCTGCCGGACCGCCATCAGACCTAGTGGGTGGATTTGCTGGTGATCCAGTCGATGGCCGCCAGCCCGATCGCCGACAGGACGAAGACGCAGTGGATGATCGTCTGCCACATCAGTGTCTCCGACGACAGGCTGCTCGCCTCGATAAACGACTTCAGCAAGTGGATCGACGAGATGCCCACGATGGACATCGCCAGCTTCACCTTGAGCACATTCGGATTCACATGGCTCAGCCATTCCGGCTTATCCGGATGCTGCTCCATCCGAATCCTGGACACGAAGGTCTCATAGCCGCCGATGATGACCATGATCAGCAGATTCGCGATCATGACCACGTCCACCAGCCCCAGGACGATGAGCATGATCTCCTCTTCGCCGAGTCCGGCGAAGTCGGTGATCAGGTGGACGAGTTCTTTCCAGAACAGGACGACGTAGACGGCTTGCGCGACGATCAGGCCCAGATACAGCGGCGCCTGCAGCCAGCGGCTGATGAAGATCGTCGACCCGACGATCTTCACGAAGGACGGTTGGTCGGCCACGACCGGAGCGGGGTCGCCCGCCGGTGGCGCCGGCTCGGATCTGGGCACCTGCGGGTCGTCGATCTGGCTGGTCATGCGCACACCACCAGAGGTAGCGAGGAACCGATATCGCCTGTGCGGCGCGAGGAGAACATGAGCAGAAATGGTACCGAATAGTCTGTTTTGCCTGCTTTGCGACCGGCCGCGAGCACCCACATCCCATCGGCGATACTGAGGAGCGCCCCTTCACCCCGAGAGGACTCACCCCGTGAATCGCGTCACCGATTCGGCCGTGCCGCTGTGGAACACCTCAGGCGCGCTCGTCGTCATCCTCGTGCTGGCCGCGATGTTCGGGGGTACCGCACGCTGGCTGCTCCGCCGCCGTGCGCACCTGAACATCACCACCGGCATCGTCCTGTCGATCCTGGGCTCGGCGCTCGGGCTCTTCATCGCCGGCGCCATCGACCGCCACCTCCGCGTGTGGAGCCCCCTCACCGTCGCCATCTCCCTGGTCAGCTCGATCCTGGCGGTCGCAGCCTACGGCGCGGTCGCGGCACATTTCCAGCGGCCGGTCCCGGTCGACATCGCCGCGTTGATCGCCGCAGGCGAATCGGCCGACGTCGAGTTCAAGTCGACAGCACGCATCAACATGCGAACCGGGGACAAGGACCCTCGGATGGAGCAGGTCATCGTCAAGACGGTGTCGGCGTTCCTCAACGCCGACGGCGGCACCCTGCTGGTCGGAGTCGCCGACGACGGGGAACTGCTCGGCCTCGACGCCGACTACGGGACCCTCAAGGTGCCCGACGCCGACCGCTTCGAACTGTGGCTGCGAGACCTCTTCACCACCGCACTGGGCCAGAATGCGGCCGCGGCGATCGAGGTCGTCGTCGAGGAACTGGCCGCCGGGGACGGAAACACCCGGCCGGTGTGCCGCATCGGATGCTCCGCCTCACCCCGCCCGGTCTATCTGCGTCCCGGGAAGAACGCCGCCCCCGAGTTCTGGGTCCGCACCGGCAACTCGTCGCGCCAGCTCGGCGTCGACCAGGCCAGCGAGTACGTCATGCACCGGTGGCCGTTGGGCGTCGGCTCGGCCACCGCGGCTCAGCTGAAGGCCGCAGTCCGGTTCTCGGCCTGACCACCTTCGCTCCCGCACCCGGCACGGTGCTGTAACGGAACCAAAGGTGCCCCGGGCGCGTCCAAGAAGGACATGACCTCCGACCGCACCAGTGGCGCCTGCACCTCCGGCGTCTACTCACTTCGGGAACTCGCGGCGCGCGCATTTGTCGTGTATCAGCGCTGTCGACAAGCGCCCTGCGATTCCATCGGGCACACGGTTGCCCCGGAATCTGGGTTCCGCCGGGTCACCCGGAAACCCACGTTCGGCGCAGCAAACACATGAAGTCGAAACCGCGGCGTGCCGGGCCGTTCCGGTGGTGCCAGGGATACGGTCGGCCACAGCGGGTGATCGCCGCCGTCGACTCGGTTGCGCTGGCGCTCGGCTGCGCGGCACGCTGTCTGCCTGCCGAAGAGTGGATCGCGACCACCGACTCGATCCTCAACTCGACCGACTGGACCATCCCCGACCTGCAGGCGCCGATGGGTCCCACGCCAGACGAAACCTTCCCCACAACGACACAACCCCCGCACTTACCAGGAGTGCGGGGGTCGCGTCGTTCGAACTGTGGGTGACTACCGGTAGTCGTTGGAGAAACCGTAGTCGTCCAGCGGCACCGCAGCGCCGGCCGGAGCACCGAAGGTACCGTCCGGGCTGTAGTAGGTGTCGTCGTAGGACGGCACCGCGTAGGCCGCCGCACGGGCTTCCTCGGTCGGCTGAACCTGGATGTTGCGGTAGCGGTTGATACCGGTACCGGCCGGGATCAACTTACCGATGATCACGTTCTCCTTCAGACCGATCAGCTTGTCGCTGCGGCTGTTGATGGCCGCATCGGTCAGGACACGCGTGGTCTCCTGGAACGACGCCGCCGACAGCCACGAATCGGTCGCGAGGCTCGCCTTGGTGATACCCATGAGCACCGGACGACCGGCAGCCGGCTCGCCACCCTCGGTGACGACCTGGCGGTTGGCCGCCTCGAACTCGGCGCGCTCGACGAGCGAACCGGGCAGGAACTCGGTGGAACCGTGATCGATGATCGTCACGCGACGCAGCATCTGACGCACGATGGTCTCGATGTGCTTGTCGTGGATCGACACACCCTGGCTGCGGTAGACCTCCTGGACCTCGTTGACCAGGTGGATCTGCACCTGGCGCGGGCCCATCACGCGGAGCACCTCGTGCGGGTTGGCCGAGCCCTCCATGAGCTGCTGACCCACGTCGACATGATCGCCGTCGGCGAGCAGACGCTCGGAACCGTCGTCGTGCTTGAACACACGCAGACGCTGACGCTTGGAGATCTTGTCGATGACCACTTCCTCGGAACCGTCGTCGGGGACGATGGTGATCTTGTAGAAGCGGTCGTCGTCCTCCAGGCGAATCCGGCCGGAGACCTCCGCGATCGGCGCGACACCCTTGGGCACGCGAGCCTCGAAGAGCTCCTGGACACGCGGCAGACCACCGGTGATGTCGTCACCGACGCCACCCTGGTGGAAGGTACGCATCGTCAGCTGGGTACCGGGCTCACCGATCGACTGGGCGGCGATGATACCGACGGCCTCGCCGATGTCGACGAGCTTGCCGGTGGCCATCGAACGGCCGTAGCAGTGTGCACACACGCCGGTGCCGGTCGCACAGGTCAGGACCGAACGGACCTTCACCTGCGTGATACCCGCACCCAGCAGAGCCTCGATGGCCGGGTCGCCCAGGTCGTGTCCACGTTCGACGACGACGTTGCCGTTCTCGTCGACCGCATCCGCGGCCAGGGTCCGGGCGTACGCCGAGGTCTCCACATGTGCGTCACGGATGATGGTGCCGTCGGCACTCTTCTCCGCGAGCGGCACGATGATGCCGCGCTCGGTGCCACAGTCGGTCTCGCGAACGATGACATCCTGGCTGACGTCCACCAGACGACGGGTCAGGTAACCCGAGTCAGCGGTACGAAGCGCGGTGTCCGCCAGACCCTTTCGGGCGCCGTGCGTGTTGATGAAGTACTCGAGCACGGTCAGGCCCTCACGGAACGAGGACTTGATCGGACGCGGGATGAACTCACCCTTCGGGTTGGTCACCAGACCCTTCATGCCCGACAGGTTACGAACCTGGGTCAAGTTACCGGTGGCACCCGACCGCGGGATCATGATGATCGGGTTGTCCTCGGGGTAGTAATCCTCCATGACCTTGCCGACCTCTTCGGTGGCCTGCTTCCAGATCTCGACCAGCGCATCACGCCGCTCGTCCGGGGTGAGGGCACCACGCTGGAACTTGCGCTCCAGTCCGTCGGCCCGCTCCTCGTAACGCTCGAGGATCTCCGCCTTCGCCGGCGGCACCAGAACGTCGGACATGGCGACGGTGACACCCGAACGGGTAGCCCAGTAGAAGCCCACGTCCTTGAGCTTGTCGACGGTCTGCGCGACGACGATCATCGGGTAACGCTCGGCGAGATCGTTGATGATCGCGGCCTGACGCTTCTTCGGCATCTGCTCGTTCACGAACGGGTACTCCACCGGGAGCAGCTCGTTGAACAGCACCCGACCCAGGGTCGTGGACGCATCCCAAGCCTGGCCGTAACGCCAGCCCTCCGGGAACTCCTGCTCCTCGATGTCGGCCGGCGGACGCTGGTTGGTCAGACGCACCTTGATCTGCGACTGCACCGTCAGCGCACCGCGGTCGACGGCCATGATGGCCTCGGCCGGGGTCGAGTAGACGCCACGCTCGACGTCGTCGGCGGTGGCCGGGGTGAACTCGCCTGCCGCACCCTCCTTGAGGGTGGTCAGGTAGTACAGACCGGTCACCATGTCCAGACGCGGCATGGCCAGCGGGCGACCCGAGGCCGGCGACAGGATGTTGTTCGACGACAGCATCAAGATGCGTGCCTCGGCCTGCGCCTCCGCCGACAGCGGCAGGTGCACGGCCATCTGGTCACCGTCGAAGTCGGCGTTGAAGGCCTCACACACCAGCGGGTGGAGCTGGATCGCCTTGCCTTCGACCAGCTGCGGCTCGAAAGCCTGGATGCCCAGTCGGTGCAGGGTGGGTGCACGGTTCAGCAGCACCGGGTGCTCGGCGATGACCTCTTCGAGGACGTCCCACACCGCGGGGCGCTGACGTTCGACCATGCGCTTGGCCGACTTGATGTTCTGCGCCTGGTTCAGGTCGACCAGACGCTTCATCACGAACGGCTTGAACAGCTCGAGCGCCATCAGCTTCGGCAGACCGCACTGGTGCAGCTTGAGCTGCGGGCCGACGACGATGACCGAACGGCCCGAGTAGTCGACACGCTTACCGAGCAGGTTCTGACGGAAACGACCCTGCTTGCCCTTGAGCAGATCCGACAGCGACTTCAGCGGACGGTTACCCGGTCCGGTGACCGGACGACCACGGCGACCGTTGTCGAACAGCGCGTCGACCGACTCCTGCAGCATCCGCTTCTCGTTGTTGACGATGATCTCGGGCGCACCCAGATCGATCAGTCGCTTGAGGCGGTTGTTGCGGTTGATGACACGACGGTAGAGGTCGTTGAGGTCCGAGGTGGCGAAGCGGCCACCGTCGAGCTGGACCATCGGACGCAGCTCCGGCGGGATCACCGGCACGGCGTCGAGGACCATACCCAGCGGCGAGTTGCCCGACTGCTGGAAGGCCGCGACGACCTTCAGCCGCTTGAGCGCACGCAGCTTCTTCTGGCCCTTACCGTTGCGGATGGTGTCGCGCAGCGACTCCGCCTCGGCATCGATGTCGAAGGTCTCCAGGAGCTTCTTGATCGCCTCGGCGCCCATCGAACCCTGGAAGTACTCGCCGTACCGCTCTTCGAGCTGGCGGTAGAGCTTCTCGTCGATGATCAGGTCGCCGGGAGCGAGCTTGACGAACTTGTCCCACAGCTCTTCGAGCGCGTCGAGCTCACGCTGGGCGTGATCGCGCATACGGCGCATCTCACGCTCCGCGCCGTCCTTGACCTTGCGGCGGACGTCGGCCTTGGCACCCTCGGCCTCCAACTCGGCGAGATCCTGCTCGAGCTTCTGCTGACGCTCGTTCAGGTCGACGTCGCGCTGATCGGCGACAGCCTTCTTCTCGACCTCCATCTCGGCCTCGAGGGTCGAGAGTTCGTTGTGGCGCAGTTCGTCGTCCACCGCGGTGATGACGTAGGCGGCGAAGTAGATGATCTTCTCGAGATCCTTCGGCGCCAGGTCGAGCAGGTAGCCCAACCGGCTCGGCACACCCTTGAAGTACCAGATGTGGGTGACCGGGGCGGCGAGCTCGATGTGGCCCATCCGCTCACGGCGCACCTTGGCCTTGGTCACCTCGACACCGCAGCGTTCGCAGATGATGCCCTTGAAGCGCACCCGCTTGTACTTGCCGCAGTAGCACTCCCAGTCGCGAGTAGGTCCGAAGATCTTCTCGCAGAACAGGCCGTCCTTCTCGGGCTTGAGCGTGCGGTAGTTGATCGTCTCCGGCTTCTTGACCTCACCGAACGACCAGTTGTGGATATCGTCGGCCGTGGCCAGGCCGATCTTCAGTTCGTCGAAAAAGTTGACGTCGAGCACTTGTTACCTTTCCAGAGCTCTGCGGTCGTAGGTGGTGTCAGTTGGCGAGGTCGTCGACCGTGGCGGACTCGTTGCGCGACAGGTTGATACCGAGGTTGGCCGCAGCGCGTTCCAGATCCTCGTCGTCGGTGTCGTGCATCTCGATCGCCGCGCCGTCGGAGCTGAGCACCTCGACGTTCAGGCAGAGCGACTGAAGTTCCTTCAGCAGCACCTTGAACGACTCGGGGATACCCGGCTCGGGGATGTTCTCGCCCTTGACGATCGCCTCGTACACCTTCACGCGGCCGACCACGTCGTCCGACTTGATGGTGAGGAGCTCCTGCAGGGTGTAGGCGGCACCGTAGGCCTGCATCGCCCAGCACTCCATCTCACCGAAGCGCTGGCCACCGAACTGGGCCTTACCGCCGAGCGGCTGCTGGGTGATCATCGAGTACGGGCCGGTGGAACGCGCGTGGATCTTGTCGTCCACCAGGTGATGCAGCTTGATGATGTACATGTAGCCGACCGACACCGGGTACGGGAACGGCTCGCCGGAACGGCCGTCGAACAGCGTCGCCTTGCCGTCGCCGTTGACCATGACCTCACCGTCGCGGTTGGGCAGCGTCGAGGACAGCAGACCCGTCAGCTCCTCCTCACGCGCACCGTCGAACACCGGGGTGGCGGTGTTCGTGTCGGGCTCCGCCGCGTACATGTCCTCGGGCAGCTTCGACGCCCACTCCGGCACGCCCTCGGCGACGTTGATGTTCCAGCCGGCCTTGGCGATCCACCCGAGGTGGGTCTCCAGAATCTGGCCGATGTTCATACGACGCGGAACACCGTGGGTGTTCAGGATGATGTCGACGGGGGTGCCATCGGGCAGGAACGGCATGTCCTCCTGCGGGAGGATCTTGCCGATGACGCCCTTGTTGCCGTGGCGGCCGGCGAGCTTGTCGCCGTCCTGGATCTTGCGCTTCTGGGCAACGTAGACACGGACCAGTTCGTTGACGCCGGGAGCGAGATCGTCGTCGTCGTCGCGGCTGAAGACGCGAACACCGATGACCTTGCCGGTCTCACCGTGCGGCACCTTCAGCGAGGTGTCGCGGACCTCACGGGCCTTCTCACCGAAGATGGCGCGCAGCAGACGCTCTTCCGGGGTCAGCTCGGTCTCACCCTTCGGGGTGACCTTGCCGACCAGGATGTCGCCGTCGCGGACCTCGGCACCGATACGCACGATGCCACGCTCGTCGAGGTCGGCGAGGACCTCGTCGGAGACGTTCGGGATGTCCCGGGTGATCTCCTCGGCACCGAGCTTGGTGTCACGGGCGTCGATCTCGTGCTCCTCGATGTGAATCGAGGTGAGGACGTCCTCTTCCACGAGGCGCTGCGACAGGATGATCGCGTCCTCGTAGTTGTGGCCCTCCCACGGCATGATCGCGACGAGCAGGTTCTTGCCCAGCGCCATCTCGCCGTTCTCGGTGCACGGACCGTCGGCCAGGACCTGACCCGACTCGACGCGCTGTCCCTCGTCCACGATCGGACGCTGGTTGGCGCAGGTGCCATGGTTGGACCGGGCGAACTTGCGCATGCGGTAGGTGTCGCGGGTGCCGTCGTCGGCCATCACGGTGATGTAGTCGGCGGAGACCTCCTCGACCACACCGGTCTTGGCGGAGACGATCACGTCACCGGCGTCGACCGCGGCACGAAGCTCCATACCGGTACCGACCAGCGGCGACTCGTTGCGGACCAGCGGCACGGCCTGACGCTGCATGTTCGCACCCATCAGGGCGCGGTTCGCGTCGTCGTGCTCGAGGAACGGGATCATCGCGGTGGCGACCGACACCATCTGACGCGGCGAGACGTCGAGGTATTCGACATCGTTGGCGCCGACGAACTCGACCTCCGAACCCTTCTTACGCACCAGGACACGCTCGTCGGTGATCCGACCGTTGAGGTCGTAGGAGGTGTTGGCCTGACCGATGAGGAAACGATCCTCCTCGTCGGCGGTCATGTACTCGATGTCGTCGGAGACGACACCGTCGACGACCTTGCGGTACGGGGTCTCGATGAAGCCGAACGGGTTGACCCGCGCGTACACCGAGAGTGAACCGATCAGACCGATGTTCGGACCCTCAGGGGTCTCGATCGGGCACATGCGGCCGTAATGCGACGGGTGGACGTCGCGGACCTCGAGGCCGGCACGCTCACGGCTCAGACCGCCGGGGCCCAGCGCCGACAGACGACGCTTGTGGGTCAGACCCGACAGCGGGTTGTTCTGGTCCATGAACTGCGACAGCTGGCTGGTTCCGAAGAACTCCTTGATCGCCGCCACGACAGGCCGGATGTTGATCAGGGTCTGCGGGGTGATCGCCTCGACGTCCTGGGTGGTCATGCGCTCACGCACGACACGTTCCATACGCGAGAGGCCGACGCGGATCTGGTTCTGGATCAGCTCGCCGACGGTACGCAGACGACGATTGCCGAAGTGGTCGATGTCGTCGACCTCGATCGGCACCTCGATGCCACCGGGGCCGGTGACCGAGGACAGGCCGACGGTGTGCGGGTCGGCGTCGTGCAGGCGCACCAGGTACTCGACGGTGGCAGCGATGTCCTCGCGGGTCAGGGTCGACTCGCCGGTCATCGGGTTGCCGGTCAGACCGAGCTTCTTGTTGACCTTGTAGCGGCCGACGCGGGCCAGGTCGTAGCGCTTGTCCTTGAAGAACAGGTTCTCCAGCAGGTTCTCCGCGGACTCCTTGGTCGGCGGCTCACCCGGACGCAGCTTGCGGTAGACCTCCAGCAGCGCCTCATCCTGGTTGGCGGTGTTGTCCTTCTCCAGGGTGGACATCATGATCTCGGAGAAGCCGAACCGCTCCGCGATCTCCTCGGTGGTCCAACCGAGCGCCTTGAGCAGCACGGTGACCGGCTGACGACGCTTGCGGTCGATACGCACACCCACGGTGTCGCGCTTGTCGACGTCGAACTCCAGCCACGCACCGCGACCCGGGATCACCTTGACGGTGTGCAGGGTCTTCTCGGTGGTCTTGTCGATCGACGAATCGAAGTACACGCCCGGGCTGCGGACCAGCTGGCTCACCACGACACGCTCGGTGCCGTTGATGATGAAGCTGCCCTTGTCGGTCATGATCGGGAAGTCGCCCATGAAGACGGTCTGCGACTTGATCTCACCGGTGTTGTTGTTGATGAACTCCGCGGTGACGAACAGCGGCGCCGCGTAGGTCATGTCCTTGTCCTTGCACTCCTCGACGGAGGCCTTGACCTCGTCGAAGTGCGGGTCGGTGAAGGACAGCGACATCGAACCGGAGAAGTCCTCGATCGGGGACAGCTCATGCAGAATGTCTTCGAGACCCCCGGTCGGGCTCTCCTCACCGCGCGCGATGGCCTTCGCACGCCATTCCGGGGAACCGACGAGCCATTCGAAGGAATCAAGCTGGAGATCCAGGAGGCCGGGAACCTCCAACGGCTCGCTGATCTTTGCAAAAGACGCGCGATGCGGCGCGCCCGGGATTGTTGAGGTGGACTGGCGGTTGACTGCCAAGATGCGTCCTTCCAACACGACGTGTTCACTATGCGGTGAGTGGCTTGAGGGCCGTTCGCTGGTGTCGAACCTGAATCGGCGATAACCACAGCACACACGCAAAGTGGGCCGGAAGGAATCGATAGATGGACAGGAGGCAGCCAGCGCAACGTCCAACTGTATCAGAAAATAGACGGACTTTGTCAAGTCTGACCGGAATCAAATCCAGGTCGGACGCCAAGTCACGTCTGGCAGCATCTCCGCGCCGGTGGCTGCCTTCGCATCAATCGCTGGTGACAGCGTGGCCCCACAACGCCCCGACGTCAAGCGCTACGCGCGTTTTCGTCGAAGAAATCTCGGTTCCGGCGACGACGGAAGAAGTCGTACCGCACCAACGAGACCGACGACGAACAACCGCCAACGAACGACAGCCACGATGAACGACACGACGCGGTCCCCCGGAGGGAACCGCGTCGGACGTTCGGAGACCGCGATCGGCGGATCAGGCCTGCGGCAGCTGGTTGACCGGGGTGATCGTGGAGAACAACCACTGGTCGCCGCTGCGGGTGGTTTCTGCCAGCACACCGGGTGCGCCGCTGTTGACGGCGACGCCGTTCACCGACTGGCTCACGATGAGGTAGGCCACCACGGTGGCCGAGTCACCACTGGACGACAGATCCCGTACGCCGACATTCTCGACGCGACATTCGGCGATCGCCTTCGTCTTGGTCAGCACCTGGCGCTGAGTCGGAAGGTAGTCACGGAAGTTCTTCAACGCCTCACCGGTCAGCACCGTCTCGGCGGTCTTCGCCCAGCTGTCCACATCCGGCCCGGGGTAGGCGATCGCGGAGCAGAGCTTGGCGCGGACCTGCGCGGTCAGCTCGCTGGTGGCCGCACCGTCGACGAATGCCTTGTTGTCGGGGCGCGCGCCGGGATGAAAGGCCGCGACGGTCGCGAAGACCGCGAAGACCGCGGCCACCGCCGCCAGGATCGCGATGGTCCGACGGCTCAGCCAGCCGCCATCATCCCGCACGCCGGCTTGCGCCCGACGTCGGGGTTCGGCCGGCCGGGTGGTCGTCGTCGCCGACGCCGCACGTTTGCCTCCAGCGTCACCGGGACGGATCGTCGACACCCGCGACACCGGACGGGTACGGGTCGGCGGCTCGGTGGTCTCAGCGTCTGCATCCTCCGCTTCGGCCTCGGCCTCGATCGTCACCGTCTCGGCGTCAGCACCGCCCGACTCGGTCTCGGCACTGTCGGTCTCGGCGCTGTCGGTCTCGGCGCTGTCGGTCTCGGCGCTGTCGGTCTCGACACTCGGGACCTCGACCGTGGTGTCCTCAGCCGTGGCGTTCTCGACTGCGGTGTCCTCAATACGCGTACGGTCGCCGGCCGCAGGGGTCCGCCCGGCGACCTTGGGCCGGTACCCGGACTTACGGTTCGGTTTGGGGGCCATCAGTTGCCACCTCCCTGGGGCTGCGGAGTCTGGGCAGGTGTCTGGGGCTGCGGGTTCGCACCCTGGCCGGTGTCGGTGAACTCGATCGCGTCGAGCGGCACCACCTGACTGGCCTTCCAGACATCGCCGTCACCGCGCAGCATGGTGAGCAGGAAGCCCATCGTCGCCGGATCACTCTTCTTGCCGTCGACCACCCCGACGACCGCCACGTAGACGAGCACCTTGGCGGTGCCGTCGTCGGCATTCACCTCGGTGGCCGCCGCCGTCCGCGGGAAACCGACGGTCCGGCCCGGCTGCCCGTTGGACTTGCGCAGCGGCTCCACCAGCGAGGTCTGGATCTGCTGCTGAACCTGCTTGAGCGCATCCCCGGTGAACGAGGCGTTCAGGTTGCGATTCCAGTCCTCGAGCTTGGCCGGGTCGATCGTGGTCACATTGACCATCGCCTGCTCGGCCGCGTCCGTAGCCTCATCACGGGCCTGTGCCGTCGGCTTGTCGACGAAGTAGGCCTGATAGGCGTGGTAGCCGAAGACGCCGGCGCAGACCACCGCGGCGACCACCGCGAGTACGGCGACCACCGACAGCACGCGCCAGGTGAGCACCTCGCGGTCCGTCGATGTGTCGTTCGTGGTCGTCGGGGCCGGCGCACCGGCCTTTCCCGCTACCTTGCGGGCCGGGCCTGTTCGCCGCGCACCACGCTGCTTGTCTGTCTTACTGCTCATCGGGCGTCACCTTAACGATCGCACCTGAGAACGCGCCAATCTCGCACACGGCGAGGCCGACCTCGGGAAACGATCTCGACTACTGCTATTTCGGATGCACACCCAACAGCGCCGCGAGCTGCGTGGCCAGCGGGTTGAGGTTGAGCTTGTCCGGATCTTTCTTGGGCGTCTTGTCCCACGGCTGCGGGTAAGCCGGATTGGCGAACACGGCGCGCTCGGCACCGCGAACACCGGTCGGGTTGCCCTGCGGCACCGTACAGCGAGCGTTCGTGTTGAACGGGAACTCGTCGTAGTGCACGTCGAAGGACGGGTCACGACGCTTCATCTCGTTGATCATGTTGCGCGTGCCCTCATAGCCGCGAGTACACGACGCCGGGTTGTTGGTCTCCAGCACGATGCCGAAGTGGATCTGCCCATCCCCCGGTGCCGGGCTGTGGCTACCTGCCGACAGTGCCGACAGCATCGCGAAGGTCGCCGACGTCGCGAACGCGGTCGGTTCGATCGTGCGGACCACCTCGGAGAGGTCGGCCACGACCTTGGTCATATCTCCGCCGTACTGCTGGATCAGCTTCGAGATCTGCGTTGCCGACAAGGTGCCGGTGGTCAGCAGGCGGCGCAGGTCGGGGTCCGCCGACACGAGCGTCGCCGTCACCAGGTTCAGACCGTTCGCCCACGCCAGGATCTCGTCGGACTGCTCGGCCTGGGTGGCCAGCACGACATTCGAATTGCCCAGCAAGTCGATGGTCTCGCCGATGTTGTCCGCACCGGACTGCGCCAACTTACTCAACGAATCGACCAGGCGGGTCATGTTCTCGTTCTGGCCGTTGAACGCCTTGCCCAACTCGGTGATCACCGTGTGCAGGTCGTCGACCGGAATCGATGAGGTGAAGTCCAGCGCCGAGGAGACCACATCCTCCAGCGGCGGCGGCAGCTCCGACTTGGTGATGACCGAACCGTCCTCGAGGAAGGGGCCCTCGGCTGACGGCGGTCGCAGGTCGATGAACTGCTCACCGATCGCCGACCGTTCGGCGACAACGGCGACGGCCGACGCGGGGACGTCGGGGGCCGACGAATCGAGGTCGAGTGTGACGTCGACACCCTTCTCGGTCAGCTTCAGTTCGCCGACCCGGCCAACCGGAACACCCTGATAGGTGACCTCGGCGTTGGTGAAGATGCCGCCGCTGTCGGGCAGTTGCACGGTCACGTGGTAGACACCGACACCGGCCAACTTGTCCAGGCGGGCGTATTTGGCGCCGACGAACACGACCGCGACCAGTCCGACCACGACGAACACGATCAGCTGGATTCTCGCGAGCTTGCTGATCATCGCTGACCTCCCAGAATCGCCAGCGGACCGTCGAGTAGTTGCTGGCCGCGCCGAGCCGGTGCCGGCAGGGTGACGCCGGAACCTTCACGGGTCGCCGACGCCGGGTACCGACCGCCCGAGGGCGGGGTGTTCGGCCCGGGCCGCGAATTCGGCGCCGGTGGCAGCAGGCTGATCGTCGGCCAGCCGTAGCGCGGTCCGTTGCCGTTGTAGTACGGGTTACGCGGATCGACCGGGACGTTCACCCGGACCGGCGGCGAGTACTTCGGCGTGCCCTGTCCGACGCCGAGTGCTTCGAGCTGGTTGAGCAGACGCAGATCGAGGGTCATGAACAGGTTGACCGAATCACCGTGTGCGCCGGGCAGGATCCAGTCCGGGAACGGATGGGTCAGCATCAGCGGGGCCGCGGTGATCAGGTCCGGAGCGGCCTTAGCCAGCTCGGTGAGCACCGGACGCAGCGCCTTGAGGTCGGTGATCAGCGCCTTGCGCGACTTGCCGAGCACATCGGTACCGACCTGGCCGAGCTTGTCGAGTTTGGTCAGCAGGTCCACGAACTGCGGACGCTGCTCTTCGAGCACCTCGATACCCTCGGGCAGCTGCTGCAGGATCCGCTCGATCTGTTTGGTCTGGCCTTCCGCCCGCGTGGACAGCCGCGACAGACCGTCGATCGCGGTCACGATGTCGTCGCGCTGCTTGTTCAGGCTGCTGATCAGGATGCTGGTCTGTTTGAGCAGACTCTTCGCGTTTCGGGCGCCGGCACCTTCGAGGGCGGTGTTCAACTCGGTGACGATCGGCTTCAGCTGGCTGAAACCACCGCCGTTGAGCAGCATCGCGAGCGCGCCGAGGACCTGCTCGATGTCGGTCGCGGTCCGTGTCCGGGTGAGCGGGATCGGCTCACTCTCGCTCTGCCGAGGCGCGGTCGCCGCGCCGGCCGGCTCGACCAGGGCGACGAACTTCTCGCCGAGCAGTGAGGTCTGGTCCACGTTGGCGGTCGCCTTGGTGGACAGTTCGACGTCGTTCTTCACCTGCACGGTCACCTGGGCGTACCACTGGCCGTCGGGAACCTCGACCTTGGTCACGCGTCCGACCGGGATGCCGTTCTGCTTGACCATCGACTGCGGGACCAGATCGAGGATGTTCTCGAACTGGATCTGATAGGTGCGCGGGTTGTCCCCGGTGTCGACGCCGCCGGGCAGCGGGATCGACTGGATACCACCCGCACCGCAACCGGCGACCGCGACGACGACGGCCAGCAGCACGGCGACCAGCCCGGCGCGGGTGGCACCGCTACGCGTCACAGCACGTGGCGAACGCATCAGTTACCTCCCCGCGGGGTCGTCGTCGCCGGCTTGGGCTTCGTGGTGGTCGTCTTGGGCTTGGGTTTGGTCGTCGGCGACTGCAGACCCGGATCCGGGTTTCCGGGTTTGGTACCCGGCACCGGATAGCGCTGCAGCTTGTTGTTGCTCATGATGCCGAAGGGCAGCGACGGCAGGATCGGCGTCAGCACTCCGTCGGTGATCTGCTGGCCGAGTTCCTCACACTTGGAGATCAGCGGGCGCAGCGTCGTGGAGAACTGGGTGGCCGACGGGTTGCCCGGCAGCACCGCGCCGAGATCGAGCAGACGACACTGGGCACCGATCAGATCCTGCAGATCCGGGATGGTCAGACGCATCGCCAACGTGCCGGACTCGGCGTCGTAGGCGTTGATCAGGTTGTTCAACGTCACCGGCAGGACCGTCAGCACCTCCTTGAGGGAGGTCTTGGTGTCCAGCAGGGCCTGGGTGGTCGGCCGCAGATCCTTGAGGGTGCGGCCGATCTTGTCCCGGTTGTCGTCGAGGAATCCGGCCACGTCACCGAGGGCGATGGACAGCTTGTTCAGGGCGAGCCCGAGCTGCTGGCGTTCCCCGGAGAGGAAGACGTTGAACTTCGCCATCTGCGTGTTGAACTGACGCACCTGGGTGTCGTTCTCACGCAACGCGCCGACGAAGACGTTCAGGTTCTTCACGGTGTCGACCAGGTTGCCGCGCGAATCGGCGAGTGTGGTGCTGGCCTTGGAGAGCTGCTCGATGGCCCGGCCCAGGTCGGCGCCGTTGCCGCGCAGGTTGTCGGCTCCGGTGGCGATGGCCTCGTTGACCGCGCCGTTCTTGTTGACACCGTTGGGTCCGAGCGCGTCGGACAGTTCCTTGACGCTCTTGTAGATCTGGTCGACCTCGACGGGCACCAGGGTCTGCTTGAGCGAGAGGGTGATGTCTTTGCCCGCCTTCGGCCCCCCCGAGTAGGCCGGGGCCAGTTGCACGAACCGGTCGGCGACCACCGACGGGATCACCTGTACCGCACGCACATCGGCGGGCAGTTCGACGCCGCGCTGGACGGTCATGGTCACCTTCACCGTGTCACCCTGCGGCTCGACCGAGTCGACCTTGCCGACCGGGACACCGAGGATGCGGACGTCGGAACCCTTGTAGATGCCGACCGTGCGCTGGAAGGTTGCGGTGATCTTCGTGGTGCCGATCGAGGAGAACACCCACCACAGGGCGCTCGCCAGGATCAGCGCGAGGATCAGGCCGAGGACGAGACCGACGATGTGACGTGGGGTGAACCAGCGTCCCGGTCCCGTGCTCTGGGTGAGATCGGGTGCAGTCATCAGCCGGCCGCCGTTCCGCCGTTGTTCTCATCTGCCGTCTTGTTCGGCGGACGGGTGGTGTTCTGTTGCGGCAGCGCCGGCGGTAGCAGGTTGACGACCACCTGGTCGAACCAGCGACCGTTGCCGAGCACGTTGCCGTAGAGCCGATAGAACGGCGCCATGTAGGTGATCGTGTCGCGCAGATTCTTGTTCTGCTTCTTGAGCAGCTCGTTCACACCCTTGAGTGATTCGAGTGCGGGACCGATCTGCTCCTCGTTGTCGCGCACGATGCCGCTCAACGAATCGCCCAGGCTCGTGGTGCTGGCCAGCAGCGTCGCGATGCTTCGCTGCCGGTTGTTGAGCTCGTCGAGCAGTTGGCCCGCTCCGGCGATCAGCCGGACGAACTCCTCGTTGCGATCGGCCAGGATCTTGGACGTGTCGGCGGTGGCGGCGAGCAGTCGCTGCACCTCCTGGTCGCGGCTGGCGATCGTCTGCGACAAGCGTGCGACACCGTCGATGGCGGCGCCCATGCTGCCCGACGTATCGGAGAAGGCGTTCGAGAGAACACGCAGCGACTCGGCCACCTGCTGGGTGTCCATACCCGCGGTGGTCCCGTTGGGATCACCGGTGAGCTGCTTGGCCGCATCCGAGAACGCCTCGACGACGTCATACGGGGAGACGGTGTCGGTCAGCGGGGTGTCGGGGTCGGCGGGCTCGTTGCCTCGCGGGACCAGCGCCAGATACTTCTGGCCCAGGATCGTCTTGATCTGGATGGACGCCTGCGTCTGATCGCCGATCCAGGTGTTGTTCACCCGGAACACGACGTCGACGCGGTCACCGTTGAGCTTCACGTCGTCGACCTCGCCGACCTTGACGCCGGCCACGCGGACCTCGGCGCCCTTCTTCAGGCCGGCCGACTCGGTGAACTTCGCGGTATAGCGCGCGCTGGCGCCGAGGAACGGAACCGAGGTCAGGTAGAACGACGACACCGCGACCATCAGTATGATCAGTAGGCCGATGGCGCCGATGCTCACCGGGCTGCGACGTCCGGCGAACCGTCGATTCGGGTGCGCATCGGACGGCGCGGCATCTGTGTCGGGCACTTCGTCGGTGTCAGGCACGTTGTTGTTGTCGGTCATCGCTCACTCACCCCCCGTTGTTTCCGTCGGCCCAGCAGCGGGTTGCCGCGCTGGTGTACAGCACATGGTTGATCGGCGGCAGCGGCACCAGCGGCTGCGTCAGCAGTGTCGACTTACCGTTGCCTGCGACGACGTCGATACCGCACATGTAGAACTGGAACCACGAGCCGAAGGTCGCGGCGCGGCCGATCTTCTTCAGCTTCGTCGGCAGATTGTTGAAGATCGCGTTGACGTCGTCATCGCGGGCGTTGATCTGGTCGGCCAGCGCCTTGAGTCCGGCGATGTCGCCCTGGATCGACGGCCTGGTCTGGCCGAGGATGTTGGCCGTCACGGCGGTCAGGTTCGACACCGAGCTGATCGCCGAACCGACCGAACCACGCTGTGCGGCAAGCCCGGTCACCAGCTTCTCGGTGTTGTCGAGCAGCGCGGTGAACTGGTCGTCGTTGCGGTTCACCGTGTCCAGGACCTTGGTCAGGTTGGTGATCAGCTCGCCGATGACCTTGTCCTTGTCGGCGATCGTGTTGGTCAGTTCCGCAGTAGAACTGACCAGCGTCGAGATCGATGTCCGCTGTCCGTCGAAGACCTCGATGATGTTGGCCGAGAGCTTGTTGACGTCCTCGGCGGACAGCTGTTGGAACAGCGGACGGAAACCGTTGAACAGTTCGGTGAGGTTCACCGGCGGATGCGTCGCGTCGTTGTCGTCGCCCTCACCGAAGGTGAAGCCGTCGGAGACGGTCGCGTTCGGATCGCCCGCACCCTTCTCCAGCGCGAGGTACCGCAGACCGGTCAGATTCCGGTAGCGGATGTACAGCTGGGTTCCGGCAGGCAACGAGTCACGGTTGACGTTGAAGGTCACCAGCGCCTGGTCGCGGTTGTGCACTTCGACGTTCTCGACCTGGCCGACCTTGACACCCGCGATACGGACGTCGTCGCCCTTGTTGAGCAGGGTGGCGTCGGAGAACACCGCCTTGAACCCGGTGTCCCCGCCACCGCCGGCGTTGGCGATGGTCAGGGCCAGCAGGCTGGTGGCCACGACGGTCACGACCGCGAACACGATCAGCTTGATCAGCGGTCCAACGATGGATTTCATTTGATGTCGACCTGCGCTCCCTGCAGCGTGCCTCCACCGATCATGGTCACCCAGGCGGGCACGTCCTTGGGGTCGTGGCCGCTGGTGGCTCCGTAGATCACCTTGAGCTGATTGACGTAGTCGGGATCGTCGTACGGGTTGGACCGCACCTGTCCGGCAGGCGTCACGCCGAACTGCGGCTGCGGCAGCGTCTTCGGGTTACGCGGGCCGGGGTTGCGTGACGGTGGTTGATAGCTGCCGTCGGCGAGACCGCCGCCGGGGTACTGCGGGAACGGCCGGCCGTTGGTGGCGGGCTCGTAGCAGACCGCGGGCGGATCGAGATCGAACAGCCGTGGCTCGTCCTGGTTGGGCAGGTAGCGACCACGCGGGTTGACGAACTGCAGGTTCACCCGGACACCGGGGTTCTTGGTACCCACACCGACGATCCGCTTCGATTCCGGGATCAGGCCGGCGAAGTTGCGGAAGCTACAGGTGAATGTCGGGGACTGCTTGGCCAACCCGACCAGGAAGTCCTCCGACCCGACGAACAGGTCGATGAGGTCGGTCCGGTTCTGCTGCAGCCAACGGGTGCTGTCGGTGGCGGCCACCCCCAGCGTCGAGATCAGCGTGCGCAGGTCGCCCTGACGTTCGACGATCGTGTTGCTCGTCGTACGGAAGTTGTCCAGTGCGTCGATCACGTCGGGCAGTGCCTCGGAATAGGTCTGCGAGAAGGTCGCGAGACCGCGCAGGGTGCCCTGGAGGTCGCCCAGCGCCTCGGTGTTGATGCGATAGAAGACCGTGTTGAGCTGCTCGATGGTGGTGCCGAGTTGCTCACCACGACCCGACAGCGCCGACGACAGCGCGGTCAGCGTGACATTCAGATCCTGCGGCGGAATGGCCTCCAGGACCGGTAGCAGACGATCGAAGAGGCTCTGCACCTCGACCGCGTTTCCGCTGGTGTCGGTCGCGATCGTCGAATCACTGGACAGCTTGGGTCCACTGGTGTCGGCCGGGACCTGCAACGCGACATAGCGCTCGCCGAAGAGGGTCTTCGGAAGGATGCGGGCGGTCGTCGACGCAGGCAGCTGTGCCGCCATATCGGGCTTGAGCCCGAGCTTCACGTGGACGGTGCCGTCGGGACCCGGTTCGACGTCACGAACCTCGCCGACGACGACGCCGCGCGCCTTGACGTCGGCATTGACCGGAAGCGCGTTGCCGGTCGAATCGGTCGTCAGCGTGACCGTGGTGAAATCGGTGAACGACTTGTTGAACTTCATGATCGTCACTGTGAAGAACAGTGCGACGACGATGAAGAACACCAGGCCGAGCAACCGTCGGCGCAAAACCGCCATCGAGGTCAACCCCCCACTCGAACGGTCGTCGTGGTACCCCAGATCGCCAGACCCAGGAAGAAGTCGAGGATCGCGATCAGGACCAGCGCGGCGCGTACCGCGTGACCGACCGCCACGCCGACACCTGCCGGGCCGCCACTGGCGTAGTAGCCGTAGTAGCAGTGCACCAGGATGATCACGAATGCGAAGATCAACACCTTGCCGAAGGACCACAGCACGTCTGCGGGCGGCAGGAACAGGTTGAAGTAGTGGTCATAGGAACCACCGGACTGCCCGTTGAACACCGTGGTGATCACCCGGGAGGCGAGGTAGGCCGAGAGCAGACCGAGGACGTACAGCGGGATGACCGCCACGAAACCGGCGATGACGCGGGTGCTGACCAGGTACGGCACCGACGGCACCGCCATGGTCTCCAGGGCGTCGATCTCCTCGGAGATCCGCATGGCGCCGAGCTGGGCGGTGAAACCACAGCCGACGGTCGCGGACAGCGCGAGGCCGGCGACCAGCGGCGCGACCTCGCGAGTGTTGACGTAGGCGGACAGGAAGCCGGTCAGCGCCTGCGACCCGATCTGGTCGAGGGCGGAATAGCCCTGCAGACCGACGACGACACCGGTGAATCCCGACATCAGGACCATCACGCCGATGGTGCCGCCGATGACGGCCAGGCCGCCGGATCCGAAGGCCACCTCGGCCAGCAGCCGCAGCACCTCACGGGTGTAGTGCACCAGTGTCCGCGGAATCCAGGCCAGCGTGCGGCCGTAGAAGGACATCTGCTCACCGGCACCGTCGAGCACCTTGAGCGGCTTGGACAACTGCTTACGAGCCTCGTACGCGTAGTACTCCGAGCGGCTCTTGGAGATCGTCACCCCACCTTCGGTCATGGTCAGCTTCCCTTCGCCGGGATGATCTGCAGGTAGACCGCGGTGATGATCAGGTTCGCCAGGAACAGCAGCAGGAAGGTGATGACGACGGACTGGTTGACCGCGTCGCCGACACCCTTCGGGCCGCCCTTGGGGTGCAGTCCCTTGTAGGCGGCGATGACCCCGGCGAGAACACCGAAGATCGCGGCCTTGAAGGTCGAGACATAGAGATCCGGTAGCTGGGCCAGCGCACCGAAGGAAGCGAGGTAGGCACCCGGCGTACCGCCCTGCACCACCACGTTGAAGAAGTAACCACCACCGATGCCGATGACGGCGACCAGACCGTTGAGCAGCATGGCGACGAGCACCATGGCCAGCACGCGGGGCACGACCAACCGCTGGATCGGGTTGATGCCGAGCACCTCCATGGCGTCGATCTCTTCACGGATGGTGCGTGAGCCGAGGTCGGCGGCCACCGCCGACCCGGCCGCACCCGCGATGAGCAGCGACGTCACCAGGGGTGACCCCTGCTGGACAACCACCAACACGCTCGCCGCGCCGGTGTACGACTCCGCACCCAACTGCTTGATCAGCGAGCCGGTCTGGAGCGACACGATCGCGCCGAACGGAATCGCGATCAACGCCGTGGGCAGGATCGTCACGCTGGCGATGAACCACGCCTGTTGAATGAACTCCCGCCACTGAAACGGGCGCACAAAGGTCTGGCGTGCTACGTCGACGAACAGCTGAACAATGTTGCCGGTTTGTTCCAGGGCACTGGTTCCGGCCTGCGCGATTCGGTCGACGCCACGCGTGGTGGCACTGGTCATTCCTAGGTTGTCCGCCCTTCGTGACCTGGAGTGTCACCACTGATCTCTTGGGTTACGTCAGCGGGCGTTGCCCACTGCTGGGTTGGGGCGTCGTTGCCCCCGAAGTCGATGACGTCGGTCTTGGAGTCGGCCGTGCGCGAATCGGCAAGGGCGACGCCGCCCTGTCCGACGGTGCTCCACTCGCCGACGTTGGCCGCGACGTGGGTCTCGGCGTGGGCGCGGTTCTCGGCGCGAAGACGGTCCTCCTCGGCCATCGACCGACGGATCGCCTCCTGCGCATTCGGCGGCAACGTATGCAAAATCTCGTGCACCCGCTCCCGATGACGAGCCACCGCCTTACGCTCCGGCATCCCCGGATTCGGCTGCACCTGCGCAATGATCTCGGTGAAGTCATCCTTCGTACCACCACCAGAAATACCCGCAGCCTGCATCGCCGCCTCCGCCGCGGCCACCGACTCGTCCTTCTCCTCCGACATACCGATCGGACCGAACCGATCACCGGAAAGGAACTGCTTGACCACCGGCTGCTCCGAGGTCAACAACTGCTCACGAGGACCGAACATCACCAATTCCTTACGGAACAACATGCCGATATTGTCCGGAATGGTGCGGGCAATATTGATGTTGTGCGTCACGATCAGAATCGTCGCGTCGATCTGCGCATTGATATCGATCAACAACTGCGAGATGTAGGCGGTACGCACCGGATCCAAACCCGAGTCCGGCTCATCACACAAGATGATCTGCGGATCCAACACCAACGCACGCGCCAAACCCGCACGCTTACGCATACCACCAGAAATCTCACCCGGCAGCTTGTCCTCGGCACCAGCCAGACCGACCAGGTCGATCTTCTCCATCACAATGTTGCGGATCTCGGCTTCCTTCTTCTTCGTGTGCTCACGAAGCGGGAACGCGATGTTGTCATACAAACTCATCGACCCGAACAGCGCACCATCCTGGAACAGCACACCGAACAACTTGCGGATCTCATACAACTCTTTGGCCGAACACTTGGTGATATCGGTGCCATCGATGACCACCGACCCCTGCTCCGGATGCAGCAAACCGATCAGCGTCTTCAGGAACACCGACTTACCCGTACCCGAAGGCCCGAGAAGCGCACTCACCTCGCCCGACGGCAACGTCAACGACACATCCCGCCAAATATTCTGCGAACCGAACGACTTCGTCAGCCCTTCGACACTGACCTCAACACCCACTGCATCCTCCAGACGATCGTTGCCCCCTGCGGCGGCCACGGTGTGACCAACCACGCCACGGCGGCGAATGTGGTTGGGGTCACTGTAGCCGACGGACCGTCGGGCACCACCCCACCGGATCGTTTTCCGTTGACGGCTCACGAGCAAGTTACCAGTCGGTAACCAATTCCCGCGAGTTGAGCGTAGCCCATGCCATCCCCTGCGCAAAAGAGCGACGTAGACCACTCTTTGGCGAGCATCGTGGCGCGCGACTCCCACGCGTCACATCCGTATCGGCGACACCCGATCAGGCGTCCTGGACGCCCGACCCAGTAGGTGTTTGTGGCGCCGTCTGCGCCGGGCCGCCAGCGGCGCTCTCAGGACCCGTTAAGGCCACGGTGGTGTCCGCGGTGGCATCCGTCCCGCCCGCCCAGCGGCTCCGGATCCGCGACAGCGGCAACCACCATGCGACAGCCAGAACCACGATGAGCCAGATAAGCGAAAGATTGCCGTAGACGACCTGCCACCACGACCAGTCGAGTTCACGAAGCTCGGTTTTCGGCAGCGACAACGCCGGCCCGGGCAGCTGGGCGAGGACGCCCAGCACTCCGAGTCCGAGGAAGAGGCGGCTGCGGGCCCGCACCCCGACGACGACGAAGACCAAGATGAAGACCGTCGTCAGCACCCAGTGATGGATCCAGGCAGCGGGTGAGGCCAACAGCGCGATCGCCGACGCCGCCAGGAAGGACAGTTCGTCCTCCCCTCGGCGTGCGAGGACCGCCGCCAGGATCAGGCAGTACACCGAGGCCGCGAAGGCCAGCACCAGCCACACGTGCGAACGATCGGTGTCGGAGAGGCCCGCACGCGCCAGCACTCCGGTGAACCCCTGGTTGTAGACGAAGGCCAGGCCACCGATCCGATCGGGATCGAAAAGGGTCTCGGTCCAGTACCGAAAGGAGTCCGACGGACTGATCGCCCACGCGAACGCGGACGCCCCCAGGAACCCGAGGACGACATTGATCGCCGACCGCCAGTCCTTGCGCGCGATGAAGTAGACGATGACCACCATCGGCGTCAGCTTCACCGCAGCCGCGACACCTACGAGGACACCGCGATAGCGTTCCGACCACGCCGGACGCCGGTCCCAAATCGTGTCGAGAACGGTCAGCGCGACCAGGATCAGGTTGACCTGTCCGAGGTCGAGGGTCACCCGCACCGGCTCGAACTGGAAGGCCAGGCCCGCCAGGATCATCGACCACCCGACCGACAGATCACCGCAACCGACCCGGCGGAGCAACAAGCGCAGCAACCACCAGGTCAGCAGACAGCCGACGATCATCGACAGCACCGAGATCGCCCGCACCGGTAGCCAGGACAACGGCACGAAGACGGCTGCGGCAAACGGCGGATACGTGAAAGGCAGGTTCTGGACGTCGTTGATGGTGGGGACGTCGTGCTCGTAGAGCGACCATCCGTGCAACAGGAACTGTCCGCCGTATCGGTACACCTGGAGATCGACCGGCGGTCCCCAGTACTTCGGATCGCCGATATGCCACAGCCACGGCTGGCCGAACACCCGACACAACCCGAGGACGAGGACGATCACACCGACGACGTCGACGGTGCGGAATCTACGCGAGCCTGCGAACACCCGGCAATCCTAATGACTACCTGAGACGCCATCGGCCCGGCACCCAGAAACGAACCGACCCGGAGAACGACGAAACCCGGGACGGTTGACCCGTCCCGGGTTTCGTGAGGTTTCGCGGCAGAGCGACCGAACAGCCCCTCAACCGAGAAGCAGCGCGCCCGACGGCGCACCGATCACTTGACGGTGAGAATGCGCAAGCGCACTCGCTCCGCTCGCTTACTTGACGGTGAGAATGCGCAAGCGCACTCGCTCCGCTCGCTTACTTGACGGTGATCTTGGCGCCGGCCTCTTCGAGCTTGGCCTTGGCAGCCTCGGCGGCGTCCTTGTCGACCTTCTCCAGCAGAGCCTTCGGAGCACCCTCGACGAGGTCCTTGGCTTCCTTCAGGCCCAGACCCGAGACGACCTCGCGGACGACCTTGATGACCTGGATCTTCTTGTCGCCGGCCGACTCGAGGATGACGTCGAACTCGTCCTGCTCAGCGGCAGCGTCAGCGCCACCGGCAGCCGGGGCACCGGCAGCAGCAACGGCGACCGGAGCAGCGGCGGTGACCTCGAAGACCTCTTCGAACTTCTTCACGAAATCGCTGAGCTCCAGCAGGGTCAGTTCCTTGAACTGATCGATGAGCTCGTCAGCGGTGAGCTTCGCCATGGTGGCGTCCTTCCTGTAGTCCCCAGTACGGGGGGTTGGTCATTCCCGCACTGGGAATAGATTGTGGTGCGACGAATTACTCGCCGGCTTCGTTCTTCTTCTCCTGCAGGGCCGCGGCCAGGCGCGCCACCTGCGAAGCCGGCTGGTTGAACAGGCCGGCAGCCTTTGCCAAGTTGCCCTTCATGGCACCGGCGAGCTTGGCCAACAGGACCTCACGGGTCTCCAGGTCGGCGATCTGTTCGATCTCAGCCACAGACAGCGCACGGCCGTCCATGTAGCCGCCCTTGATGACCAGAGCCTTGTTGTCCTTGGCGAACGTCTTGATCGCCTTCGCGGCCACCACCGGCTCGCCTTCGATGAAGGCGATGGCGGTCGGACCGGTGAACAGCTCGTCGAGCCCCTCCACGCCCGCCTCATCGGCGGCACGCTTCACGAGGGTGTTCTTGGCGACGGAGTAGGTTGCGCCCTCGCCGAGCGAACGACGCAGCTGGGTGATCTGGGTGACGGACAGGCCACGGTATTCCGTGACGACCGCTGCCGTGGATCCCTTGAACTGCTCAGCGATCTCCGCAACTGCGGAAACCTTGTCGGGGTTGGCCATACTTCGCCTCCTCTCCTCAAATTAGAGTTGGTCGGGTTCGACCGGTGAGACCGCCTTCGATGGTCGGCAAGAGGCAGAAATGACGAACGCCCCGGCACAGGAGGCACGGGGCGTAGAAATATGCGACCCGGCAACGGGCGCACATCAACTTTCCTCGTTCATCCTGCGTGGGCCGGCGAAACTTCGCACCTTAGTCCGGGTGTTACCCGGTGACCGACGGTCTCTGGTTGAACCGATACGACACACGGTTGTGCATCACATCGCCGACAACGGTACGGCACGACCAGTGATTTCCCCAAATCGCCCCAGATCAGCTCCCCGCGAGGGCAAATCAGACGCCGACGTCGGCCATCGAGATGACAATTGCATCTCGCCGACCCCGCTGACCTGCGCATTGTCCGTAATACCCGAACTGCGACCCCCTGGTTAGCGATCCGATATGTCCGCTGAGTTACAGTTCATCGACGGCGAGGTGACCTAGACCACAATCAAGCAGTGGTCGGCAGGTTCCCTCGCCTCCGACAACGGGGTGGTGCTCGCCTCAAGGGATCTCGGGGATCCGGGATCGTCCGACACGCGGCGCGCGTTATCCCAGGCAGGGGTGATGCACCATGACGTACCAGTTGGACACGACACAGCAGACCGCCGCACAGCCGGCCGATGCCCGCACGCTTCGAACCCGGACCATCGGGTCGCCGCATTTCGGCACCCTCCCGCTCGGGGATCCGACCGGGGGCGCCGACGCCATTCGCTGGCGGGAGCAGGTCGACGGCGCGCAACTGTATCCGCGAGTCTCCATCGACCGGGGCGTCAGCCTGCAGATGAGTGACGGCGTCGTACTGCGGGCCACGGTCATCCGCCCCGCGAACCGATTCGGCCAGACCGTGTTCACCCCGTACCCGGCCATCGTCAACATCAACCCGTACAACCGCGCAGCCATCGACTTCCTCGATCAGACCCTGCACGCGCCGGTGCTCGGCAAGGTGTTGTCGCAGGCCTCGCGGTCCGTCGACGCGGCGGGCACCGCGCTCGAAGGTCTGACCACGCTCACCCAGACCCTGGCCGGCGGTGTCTTCGACGTCTTCGGCATCAACCGCAACCTGGTACGCAGCGGGTACGCGCAGGTCATCGTCGACGTACGCGGCACCGGTGCCAGTCACGGGAAGTGGGAGATCCTCGGACCGCGCGAACAGCAGGACTCGGTGGAGATCATCGACTGGGTCAGCGAGCAGGACTGGTGCAACGGTGTCGTCGGGCTCGCCGGCTGGTCATACTCGGCGATCAACTCACTACAGGCCGCCGACAAGGGCCATCCCGCGGTGGGTGCGGTGTTCGCGGTCGAAGGCTGCGACGACATCGTCCGCGACATCTACATCACCGGCGGTATGCCGTCGGCGTTCATCCCGGCGTGGCTGTCGGCGGTCAATCTGCTCAAGTGGGTCCCGAACCCGGCGAATGTGATCCGCGATCTGATCAACGGCAACGCGGCGAAGTGGGCGCTCGACCGCATCAAGTCCCCGGCAACCGAGATCCCGTCGCTGCTCTGGGGCTTCCTCACCGCCCGCGACGACCGCATCTTCGACGACCCCTACTTCGACGAACGCGATCCGCAGGTAGACCGGATCACCGCACCGACCTTCACCGTCGGCGCCTGGCACGATCTGTTCGGCCGCAGTGCCACCGGTGTCTACGAACGCCTGGACATGGAACCTGGCCGCAAACAGATGGTCGTCGGCGACGGCTACCACTTCGACGTCGGTTCCGGCTTCGGCGGCAGCTGCGCTCCCCCGCGTCTCGACGTCCTCGAACGTGCCTGGTTCGACCGCTGGCTCAAAGGCCATCGCAACGGTGTCGAGTTCTACGGGCCGGTGACCATGTTGCAGCAGGGCGGCGCCTGGACGTCGGGTCAGAGCTTCCCGCGCGCCGACGTCGCGCCGCGACGGCTCTACCTGACCGGACCGTCGTCGGGCAGCGCCGAGCACGCCGTCTACGACGGAACACTGAGTGCCGCACCGAATGTCGGGGTTTGCTCGCTCGATGTGCGCCCCGACCTTCGCGGGCTGCGCTCACGCGACATGTCACAGGTGACCGCAGGCGCGGCCATCGCCCTGGGCAGTTCGTTCAGCCGCGACGCCCGCTACCAGGAGGGCGGCGCACTCTGTTTCACCACCGAGCCGGTCGAGGTCGCCACCCCGCTCAGCGGGGCGATGAACCTGCGGCTCAACGTGGCCACCACCGCGCATGAGGCCATCTGGGCGGTCACGGTCAACGACGTCGCACCCGACGGATCGTCGACGGTGCTGACCAACGGCGCACTGTCGGCGTCGAACCGGGCTCTCGACAAGTCCAAGTCGACCTACGCCAGCGACGGCAATCTACTTGGCGCACACCACTTCCTGTCACGTAAACGCAAGCTGGCCGTCCCCGCCGACGAGCCGGTGCGGATCGACGTCGACCTCGTCCCCACCGACGCCGTCCTGCAACCCGGACACCGCCTGCGTGTGGACGTCTACGCGGCGAGCTTCCCGCGCTACCTGACCGTCGTCCCCGACCTCATCAAAGCTCGCGGCCGTCAGCAGCGCCTGGTCCTCGACCCCGACCACCCCAGCTACCTGACCTTCCTGGCGGGTGACGGGATCGGCTGAATCCCTCCGGCGCAAGGTGTTCAGGAGTGTCGACTGGCACCGACCTAGTGCGGCCCATCCTCACCAGAATGGCGAACGCACGGCGACGATGAGGTGATCTCGACCTGCGTTACCGAACCATCCGGGGACGGCGACACCGACATGCTGACCTGAAATCCGCGCGAATCCCGCAGGACGACGTCACGCGGGTCGTCACCATTGCGGGAGGCCGGCCGGGCCAGGACCTCAAATCCTCGTCCGGCCAGCGTCAGCACCGCATCCCGCCGTTGCTGAATCTGCTCATCGGTGACTCCAGAATGCCGACGCTGGACCTTGTACCACCACGGCGGACCCTGCGGCAACGCGGATGGAAACGCGGTGTCGCATCCGTATTCCTGCACCTTGGCGGTGTCCTGGGGTACCGATGCACTCCCCGGATCCACCGCATCGAGATTCTCGCTGATGATCGCGAGTACCTGTGCCTTCGGCATCGACAACCCTTGATCATCATCATCGTCGGAAAACAATCCGCACCCACTCACCGCCAGCGCGACGACGAATCCGGCGACAATCGTCACTCGTCGCCGACCGCGCGCGGGGTTCATCGCCCACCAGGTATGAGCAAGTCGTTTGGCATCGGCCCCGGGGCGAGAATCATCGGCGGCGGATCCGTGTTCTCCAGGCGGCTGTCGGGTGCGCGCCATACGTACGGGGTCGGCTCTTCCCCCTTGATGACCTTGACCATGTTCTGGAATGCGTCCGACTTGGGATCGTCCCAGTACTTGCCGTGTCCGTCTGAACCCCATACCAGCTTTCCTGGAAAGTCCTTGTTGTCCGCGCCGAAATATCCAGTGTCCATTCGCGTCACACCTGGCGCGGTGTCCGGATCGCCCCCGTGCTGGGTGGCCATGCCTTGGAAGTATTGAATCGGATCTCCGGGCGCAGTCATCGAATACCGCTCGACGTCCGGATTCGGGTTCGACCACGGCTGATCATCCAAGGTACCGATTCCCGCCGATGACGCATAGATCACGCGATCGGCATTGAGCCCCATCTGTTCTGCGGTACCGACGATCGATCCACCGTACGAGTGACCAAGGAAAGTCGTCTTCGCTTGCGGCGCAGTTGTGTCTAGCGTGCGGTCGAGTTCATGACCGAAGGCCACCAGATCTGGCGCCATTCGTTTAGCCATCGTGGTGTCCATCGCATCGTTGTCGCTGAACGGGTCGACAAATGCGGAGACGCTGCCGCCATGCGGGAATTCTCCGTCCATGTACAAGATCACCGGACCGCCGGAGCGATTCGCCAAGTTCCACGCCGCATTATGGTTGGACTGGCTACCATCGAGCGTGGAGTTCGTACCGGGTACGTAGACTGCGACGTTGCGGGTATTCGGTCCGATCGCGCCGACAATTTCGATCATGTTGCCATGCGGAGTGTTCTCGAACGCCAAGAAGGTGCGCTCCACCATTCCATTGTCCGCACCATTTGGCCCAGAAAGAGGGTCCTCAATGGGTTCGAGCATCGCCTTCAACTGGTTGATGCGGCCTTCATTCCGCGGATACTTCTGCTCCTCATCAGCCAGCGCGGCGCGGATATTGACCTCATTGGCGTCGATCCGCACCGGGAATGGGACGCCGTCCATATTGCCCACTGCCTGCGGGTCGGCCTGCGCAAGCCTGCGCACCTGTTCAGGCGTCATCTCAGACAGCAGCGCGGCGCGCTCATCCGGGGTCATCGATCCCAAGCGCTTGACGAGTGCATCTGGGTCAATCTGACCGATTCCCGGAACGTCGATGTCGGGTTGACCATCGATCATCGAGGCGAGATCGGAAACCAGACCCTCCAGTTTCGCGCCGTATGTCTCGTCAAGACGGGCAATCGTGTCCAACCCACTGTTGATACGCACTTGGATGGTCAGCGCTTCATCAGTCTTCTCCGGATGCGAAACCTCAACATTTCCGGTGAGCTTAAATCCTCCCGCAATCGCGGAATTTGCTTCTCGCAGCACAAAATCTTTCGCATATTCCAGGTCTGTCGCCGCCTCTTGCAACTCATCACCTATTTGTGCGAAAACACTTCTGAGTTCGTTCACATGGTCGCTCTCCTGCTTTATCTTGGCATCTGCGGCATCATGTGTCCGACCAGTCCAGCTTCCAACCTTATTCATCGTCCGAACTGCATCGTCCATCCAATAATCAAGCGTATCCGCGGTAAACAGCGTTTCGGTGGCCGCACTTACCAGAGTGCCGATGTCCCACGTCTTCAACTGCGCGATCGTCGGCCGCATCAGCGCAGTCGCAGACTCTCGATGCCGCGCGCCGCGGCACCGTCGGCGTCGACGACCTTGGTGGTGAAGATGCGAATATTTGCGGCCAGTGCGTCGAGCCTGTCCGCCACCGACGCAATAGACTTCTTGGCCGGATCATGGCCGGCCACGGCGGCCGCGCCGATACGACTACCCGGCATCGAGACCTCAGAAAGCGTGAGGCACTCATACTGCCGAATAGCGGTGGCCTGCCCTTCCCACTCCCCTGCCATCGTGGTTACCGCTTCGGGCTGGATTCCGAAACGCTGAGGCTGTCCGGGCGGCACCTGCGTCGGAGTCGGCGGCGCCGGCGTCGGGGAGGTCGGTTCCGGCCTCGGCGCCCGCGGAGTAGGTGCCGAGGGTGTAGGAGTAACCGAAGGTGTAGTCATGTTCCCCCCAGGAATGTCGATGACGCGAACCCGCAGCAGAGGTCGCCACTATCCGGGATAGTAGCCATGCCGAGCGCACCCATCAACGACTCAGCGCAGCAGTGTCCACCGCCCAACCGACCGTCCAGCCCGCGTGCGCCGGCCACCTCGTCCAGGTGATAGGCCGACTGACGCAGCACCACCAGTTCGTGTAGCTGGACACCACTCACGACGACGGCCCGATTCCGCTGTCGCCGAAGATGACCCGGTACACGAACGCGGCCTCGGGACCGAGGACCAGGCCGGTCAACTCGATGAGCGTCTCGGCGAAGTCGGGTCCATGTGGTCGGCCGCCAGAATCGTCGAGATGATGGGCCAGTTCGTGCAGCACCACCAATTCCCGTAGCGCCCACCGTCCCTGCGACGACTCCGGGATGGCGATCTCGGGTGTCTGCACGTCACGCCGGTAGTGAGCGGCCGTCTCCCCGCGCCGGGCGCGGACGAGCACCGGCAGGCTCGCCCGGTCGAACCGATCGATGACGTCAGGCAGGGCCAGCACCCTTGTGACGTAGTCGCGGACCGAGTCGACCGAGCCGAATCGCGCCTCGACGGGCAGCGTGAGGTCGGTGCCGGCCAACCGGACTGTCCGCGTCGTACCAGCGGTGTCGAACAACCGATGCACCATCCGCTCGGCGCCGTAGAGGCGGCTGCGCCCGACGTCGCGTGTCATAGTCGTATCCTCTCGCACGCCGATCGAGGTGCTTGCCCTCGCGTCGGCGCCCATCTTCGGGGTGTGGGCGGCCATGATGGATCCCAGCACTCGACCCGAAAGGACCGCCGATGTCCGCCGAACTCGATCCGTCCCCCGACCCGGAACCCGACACCGCCGGGTCGTCGCGGCCGGGTTCGAGGATGTCGCGACTGACCGCGCGCGGTGAAGAGTGGGCGGTCGCGGCGCTGACCTGGGCTCGCAGAACGCCGGGCGCGGCTCTGGTCGTGCGGATCGCCACCGACATCGCGCGTGGCAATGTGACCGATCGCGCGATGACGCTCGCCGGGCAGGCGTTCACCTCGCTGCTGCCCATCGTCATCCTGCTGACCACACTGCCCGGCAAGGACGTCGTCGACGACGCACTTCACGGTCTGGGTATCAAGGAGAACGCCGGCATCGTCGCGCATTCGACGCCGGAGAGCTTTGGTGCCTTCGGGATCTTCGGTGCGCTGATGACGATCGCGGGCGCCACCTCGCTGGCCCGTGCGCTCGGCCGCATGTACGTCTCGATCTGGGGTGTCACCAAACTGCCGTTGCGCGGGTGGTGGCGGTGGGTGATCGTCATCTTCGTGATCCCGGTGGCCGCCACCGTGCAGGGCCTGGCGGCGGGGTTGCGGTCGATGTCGATCTTCGGGGTGCATATCGAGGATCGCGGCCTCCTGGGCTTCGGGCTGGAGATCGGGGTCACGCTGATCGTCTGGTCGTTGTTGTGGACGGTGATCCCCCGGCTGCTCGTCTCGGCTCAGGTCCCCTGGCGGCTGCTGGCGATCAACGGGATCGCGACGGGCCTCTGCGTCACCGCCCTGCTGGTCGGCAGCCGCGTCGCCCTGCCCCGCATCCTGGAGAGCACCACCGATCATTTCGGCACGCTGGGCGTGGTCTTCGTCGCGATCAGCTGGCTGTTCTTCTTCGCCTGCATCCTCGTGGTCGTCACGCTGGTGATCCATGCGATCGCCTCCGACGCCGGGTATCTCGGCCGGTGGGTCCGCCGCCATGCCGGGGTGCCCGTCCCCGCCGTGCGCGAGCAGTCGTCGCGCTGGTACGACCAGCTACCCATCTGACCGTGGCTCCTCAGGCCTCCAGCGCCCCACGCGGAGAACCGAATTCACGATCCGAACCGATCTTCGCCCGACGACCCGCCCGGTCCCCGGCTTGGCGTGCGGCCTCCGAATAGCCGGCCGTCGCACTCGACGGCCGCCAGGTGCCCCGCGCCGTCGACTCCGCGCGGTAGTAGTCGGCGACCTCGATCTCCTTGTTGCGCAACGCGATGGCGGTCGAACTCGCGGACACGACTCCATCACGCTCGGCCGACATGGCCTCATCGCGCGCCTCGTCCCGCGCCTGCACAAGGCGCTTCCCGATCCGTTCGGCGAAAGCCGACTGGAAGTTCAGCCGCGCGGTGATCGGCGACAACGGTTTCTCTTCGATCACCCGCCGCGCACGCCAGCCGCTGCCTCGTTTCACCACCCGGGCGAAGGTCTCCCCCTTGTATGCACCCGACCGCAGGTAGGCGTCGCTGGCGGCGACCATCTGCACGATCAGCGACGAGTACAGCGCCTGCGTCGCGTCGATGTCGTCGGCGTAACCGTAGGCGAGCACGAACGTCGAGTTTCCGGCAACGTCGACGGTCAGGTCGTTGGCACGGCCGATCGCGACGAACAACTGCACATAAGTGCGGAGTCCGCGTTTACCCGGCTCCCCGATCGCGATCTGCCGGGACTGCGGCACCGTCGTGGTGCGGCCGGTCGGGTCATGGGCGCGAGCCACCGCGAGGTCGATCGCGGCGGCGGTGGCCAGCCGTTGGGCGGCGGCCATGAAGGTCTCCGCCTCGTGCGGGTTGTCGGTTCCCTCCGCCTGCCGCAGCAGCGCCGAGATCCGGGTCAGCAGCTTGTCATCGCGCATATAGACGAGACTAGCCAGGCCCCGATCCGGTTCCCCGACACGCCGGAGGCGTCGAAAAGTTCCAGCCGGAGGCGTCGAAAAGTTCCAGCCGGAGGCGTCGAAAAGTTCCAGCCGGAGGCGCGTCGGCGATGAGCGGACCGCTCGGCTCAGTTCTGCTCGCAGGCGATGCCGTCGCCGTCGCGATCGCGGCTGGTGTTGGCGTTGTACAGATCGGCGTCGACGGTGAACTCGGTGACCGGGGTCCCCGACGTCGAGTCGACGGCTCCGGGTTTGCCGACGCCGTGCGGGTAGTCGGCGTTGAGCGCCTTACAGTTGGGGTACTTCGTCGCCGCGGTCGCGGGACCGGCACCCATAGCCGGACCGAGTATCGACAACGCCGCCCCGGTCAGCACCGCGGCCGCAGCCATCGTCGTCTTCACTGACATCTTCGAACCCATCGCGTCGCCCTGTCTCGTACCCCCATGTGAGCCGAAGGCTAGCGGGCGCGACTTCTGCGCCGGTACCGATTCGGCAGGGTTCACCCGATCGGCGGACACCCCAGACCTGACGCTGCCCTCATTCCCGGCGTGCGGGTGTCGCGATCGTCTCGGGCCGCCGCGCCGACGCATCCGCGGGCGAATCGATGTCACCGGTGGGAGTACCGTGCACCGCGTCCAGGGTGGGCACCCGGCGCAGCCATGACGGCCAGTACCAGTTGTAGCGACCCAAGATCTCCATCGTGGCCGGCACCAGCAGCATCCGGACCACCGTGGCGTCGATGAATACCGCCGCCGCCAACCCGAGGCCCATCGCCTTGAGACCGCGGTCGTCGAAGAAGACGAAGCTGGCGAATACGCAGACCATGATCGCCGCCGCCGCGGTGATCACCCGGGCGGTCGCCGCGAGCCCCTCGGTGACCGAGGTGGTCGCGTCGCCCGAGGCCAGATACCTCTCCCGGATCCGCGAGACGAGGAACACCTCGTAGTCCATCGCGAGCCCGAAGGCCACGGCGAACAGCACGATGGGGACCCAAGCCTCGGTCGGCCCGACCTTGCCGACCCCGATCAGCTCCATCCCCCATCCCCACTGGAACACCGCGACGATCACGCCGAAGGCCGCACCCAGCGACAGCAGGTTCATGATGATCGCCTTGACGGGGATGACCACCGAGCGGAAGGCGAGCGCCAGCAGGACGAACGAACAGGCCAGCACCACCGCGACCATCAGTGGCAGCCGCTGCAGCGTGAGTTCGGCGAAATCGCTCCCGCCGACCGCCATTCCGGTCATCTCCGCGGACACCCCGGAGGCGGGTACGACGGTGTCGCGGATGTGGCGCACCAGGTCGAGGGTCGCCGACTCCTGCGGACCGGTCGTCGGGTTCACGATGACCAGCGCGACGTCGCGCCCGTCGACGGTGCCCAGCGGGATCGGCGGCGCCACCGACGCCACCCCCTCGGTCTCCCGCAGCGTGGTGACCAGCCCCTGCAGCTTCCCGTCGTCACCGGCACCGGCTGGCTGTTCGGTGACCAGGAACAACGGCCCGTTGGCGCCGGCACCGAAACCGCGGGCCAGGTCGTCGTAGGCGATCCGGGTGGTGTCGGAGGTCGGCCGGTTTCCGGCGTCGCCGAAGCCCAGACTCAAACTGAACGCCGGGATGGCCAGCACGATCAGGATGCCGAGCGCGGCCACCACACCCGCCCACGGATAGCGCTGCACGGTGCGGCTCCAGCGATGCGCGAATGCACCTTCGGCCCCCGGCCGGGTTCGTAGGCCCGGAATCGCCAGCCGATTGATCCGGGTCCCGATGATCGTCAGCAGTGCGGGCAGCAGCGTCAGCGCCGCGATCATCACGCTCAGGACACCGGCACAGCCGGCCAGCGTCATCGTCACCCCGATCGCCCCGCCCTGGGTGAGCAACCCGGCGATGGCGATGGTGACCGTGGCACCGGCGAAGGCGACCGATCGACCGGCGGTCTCCATCGAGTGGACCACCGCATCCGGCACCGCCAGTCCATCGTCGAGGGCGGCACGGAAGCGGGTCAGGATGAGGAGCGCATAGTCGATGCCGACACCGATACCGAGCATCGCGGTCAGCGAGACGGCGAAGCTGGGCGTGTCGATGACGTTCTGCAGCAGCAGCAGAACCGACGCGCCGACGCCGACCCCGAAGAGCGCCGTCAGCAGCGGCAGCCCGGCCGCGACCAGCGTTCCGAAGGCGACCAGCAGGATGATCATCGCCAGTCCGAGTCCGATCGCCTCGCCCATTCCCGCCGGGGCCTGATCGGCGAACCAGTCGCCCGCGAAGTTGACGCGCACGCCCGGTGCGTCGAATTCCGTTGCCGTGTCCTTGATCTTGTCGACCAGCTCCGACCGCTGACTGTCGGAGTCGGCCAGCACGGTGAGCGTCGTGTATGCGACCGTCCGATCCGGTGAGACGGCCACATCGCGGGAGACACCCGGTGCGTACAGGTCGGCCATCGCGGTGGCCGGGTCGATCGCGGTGATCCGTGCTCGCAGCGCGTCAACCTGGGCACGCACCTGCGGATTGTCGATGCCGCCGGGCACCGACGGATCGACGGCGAAGACGACCTTCGACTCGTCCGCGGCCGATCCCCCGCCGGCCGCGTTGAGAGTCGCGAGCGCCCGGCCCGATTCGGTCCGGTGGTCGTCGGCGAAGTCGGTGACCGAATCTCCCCCGAATGCACCCGCGAGCGCGATGCACGCGATGAGCGCGACCAGCCACCCCCCGACGACCGTCCAACGATGCTGTACCGACCAACGCGCGAGCGAAGTGAACATGTCTCGATCGTGCCAACTCCGGTGCGCACAGGGAATAGGGGGAAACCCCCAAAGTTCGGCCGTTACAGCCCGAATCTGGCCTGCATGTCCCGCAAAGTATCCGCCGAGGCGAGCAGGCCGTCGTGCTCCTGCTCGGACATCGGGATGTGCAGCCGGGAACCGGCACCCTGCCGGTCGACGATGGTCGGCAGGGACAGACAGACGTCGCCGAGCCCCTCGTAGCCCTGGGCGACGGTCGACACCGGCATTACCCGGTGCTCGTTGTTCAGCACCGCCTCGACGATGCGGGCGGTGGCCAGCCCGATCGCATAGTTCGTCGCGCCCTTACCCTCGATGATCTGGTAGGCGGCATGCACCACGTCGTGGTGGATCCGTTCGCGGGCCGCGACATCCATCGGCCGCCCGCCGGGCAGCGGCTGCCAATTCAGCAGTGGCACACCGCCGATCGTCGCCGAACTCCACAGCGGGATCTCGCTGTCACCGTGTTCGCCGACGATGTAAGCGTGCACATTCTGCACCGCGACGTCGCAATGCTGGGCGATGAGGAAACGTAGCCGCGACGAATCCAGCACGGTGCCCGACCCGAAGAGCTGATTATTCGGCAGCCCGGTCGCCCGCAGTGCGGCGTAGGTGACCAGATCGACCGGGTTGGTCACCATGAGGTAAATGGCATGGGGCGCAACGGACACCACCCCCGGCAGGATGGTGTTGGTCAAACCGATTGTCGCCTCGGCCAATTCGAGCCGCGATTGACCGGGCTTCTGTTTCGCGCCTGCGGTGAACACGACGACGTCGGCGTCGGCGCACACCGACACGTCGTCGCCGCCGACGATGTCGGCGCGCGGCACGAATTCCAGTCCATGCGACATGTCGAGGACCTCGGCGGTCACTTTCGCGGCGTTGATGTCCATCAGGGCGATGGTGCGCGCCACGCCCCGGATCAGCGAGGCATAGGCGATCGCGGTGCCCACGGCACCGGCACCGATAATCGCCAGTTTCGTCGGTCGGGCCTCCATCGTCGAACCTCCTTGTGCCATCGTGCGGAGTGCGTCTACCTCCGTCTTAGACGATCGGCGACCGCACGTCGCGCCGACACCCGATTTGGACACCCAGGTTTCACGCCTCGACCCCCGGCCTTCACATCAGCCCCGAGAGCACGAAACCCCCCGACCAGCCGGTCGGGGGGTTTCGGAGCGTTGGCGCGTTTCGCGTCAGGCCTGCGGGGCCTCGGCGAAGTTGCGTGTGACCGCCGGGTCAACCGGGATGCCCGGGCCGGTGGTGGTCGACACGGTGACCTTCTTGACGTAGCGGCCCTTGGCTGCCGACGGCTTCGCACGCATGATCTCGTCGAAGGCGGCGCCGTAGTTCTCGGCCAGCTGGGTGGCGTCGAAGGACGCCTTGCCGATCACGAAGTGCAGATTGGCAGCCTTGTCGACGCGGAAGTTGATCTTGCCGCCCTTGATCTCGTTGACAGCCTTGGTCACGTCCGGGGTGACGGTGCCCGTCTTCGGGTTCGGCATCAGGCCACGCGGGCCCAGGACGCGGGCGATACGACCGACCTTGGCCATCTGGTCCGGGGTGGCGATCGCGGCGTCGAAGTCCAGCCAGCCGCCCTGGATCTTCTCGATCAGGTCGTCCGAGCCGACCTCGTCGGCACCGGCAGCGGTGGCCTCGGCGGCCTTGTCGCCGACGGCGAAGACGATGACGCGGGCGGTCTTACCGGTCCCGTGCGGCAGATTGACGGTGCCTCGAACCATCTGGTCCGCCTTACGGGGGTCGACGCCCAGACGGATCGCAACCTCGACGGTCGCGTCGGTCTTCTGCGACGACGTGTCCTTGGCCAGCTCAGCAGCCTCCAGCGGGCTGTAGAGCTTGGTCTTGTCGACCTTTTCGGCCGCGGCCTGGTAGGCCTTGCTCTTCTTGCTCATTGCTCTGTTCCTTCTCCGCCATCACTGGCGGGGTTTGTGGTGCGGACCGAGCCGGCCCTCCCACGACTCCGCGTCCCGAGGCATCGGGACCGTCGGAGATTTGACGATTGGTGGTGAATCAGGCTTCGACGGTGATGCCCATGGACCGAGCAGTACCGGCGATGATCTTCGCGGCCTGTTCGATGTCGGTGGCATTGAGGTCTTCAGCCTTGGTCTTGGCGATCTCGCGGACCTGGTCCATCGAAACCTTGCCGACCTTGTTGACGTGCGGCTCGCCCGAGCCCTTCTGCAGGCCTGCGGCCTTGAGCAGCAGCTTGGCGGCCGGCGGGGTCTTCAACTTGAAGTCGAAGGAGCGATCTTCGTAGACGAAGATCTCCACCGGGATGACATTGCCGCGCTGGGATTCCGTCGCAGCGTTGTACGCCTTGCAGAACTCCATGATGTTCACGCCGTGCTGACCGAGCGCCGGACCCACGGGCGGGGCCGGGTTTGCCTGGCCTGCCTGGATCTGGAGCTTGATGATCCCGGCGAGCTTCTTCTTCTTGGGAGGCATCTCTAGTTCCTTGTTTGTCTTCTTGCAGATTCACGCCCGCTGGAGACGTGAAAGTCTTGTGTGGCCGGTGATTCCGGTCAGATCTTCTCGACCTGGTTGAAGCCGAGTTCGACCGGGGTCTCGCGACCGAAGATCGACACCAGCACCTTCACCTTGCGCTGCTCGGCATTGACCTCGCTGATCGACGCAGGCAGCGTCGCGAACGGGCCGTCCATGACGGTGACCGACTCGCCGACCTCGAAGTCGACCTCGATGATGGCGGTCGCGGCCGCGGCGGCCGCCTCCACGCCTTCGGCGGCCGACGCCTTCGACGATGCCGCCTTCTTCGCCGGGGTGCGCGGCATGAGGAATTGCAGCACCTCGTTGAGCGACAGCGGCGACGGCTTGGAGGTCATGCCGACGAATCCGGTGACACCGGGGGTGTTGCGCACGGCGCCCCACGACTCGTCGTTGAGGTCCATGCGGACCAGGATGTAGCCGGGCAGCACCTTACGGTTGACCTTCTTGGGCTGGCCGTTCTTGATCTCGGTGACCTCTTCGGTCGGGACCTCGACCTGGAAGATGTAGTCGCCGACATCCAGGTTCTGCACGCGGGTCTCGAGATTGGCCTTCACCTTGTTCTCGTAGCCGGCGTAGCTGTGGATGACGTACCAGTCACCGGGCGCACGTCGAAGCTGCTTACGCAGTTCCTCGACCGGATCGAGCTCTTCTTCGGCGACCGCTTCGGCGTCGGCGGCCTCGACAGCGGCCTCGCCACCGTCGACGGCCTCAGCCTCATCGACGGCTGCCTCGACCTGAGCCTCGACACCCGGATCGTCGGTCTCGTCGACGGCCACCTCGGCATCGGCGAGAGCCGCACCGTTGTCGGCGACATCGACGGAATCGGTCGCGCCGATCTCCTCGGGATTCGAGGTGATCTCATTCTCCGGGGTGCTCACGCCCATGCTCCTCTATCGGTTTCCGGTCGCCATCTCGCGTCCGGCCGACGACCACTCGCGTGGCGGGTCAGCCGAACAGCCAGAGGACACCCTTGGCGAAGGCGATGTCGATGCCGGAGATGAACGCGGTCATCACGACGACGAACACCAGGACGACGATCGTGTAGACGATCATCTCGCGGCGAGTCGGCCAGATGACCTTCTTCAGCTCGGCGACAACCTGCGTCAGGAAGACCCAGATCCGTACGAACGGATTCCGGCTTTCCTCGGCAGGGACCTTCTTCTTTTCCTTGCGGTCCTTCACGGCGACCGCGGAATCACCTTCCGCGTCACCGTCGGTGGTGGACACAGCTGACGACTTGCGGCTTCGCGCCGAACGCTTACCGGACGGACGCAGCTGCGCCGAGGATTCCTCCGCGGCGTCGGCCACATCGTCGGCGGCTTCGTCGAGGATCTCGCGCTCGGCAGCCGAATCAGCCGCGGAGTCCTTCGCGGCGTCTTTGGCGCGGGCGGCCCGATCTCGCTTGCTCACCTTCGAGTCCTCTCGTCAATGTGTGCCCTTCACCAGGGCAGGGGCGACAGGACTTGAACCTGCAACCTGCGGTTTTGGAGACCGCTGCTCTGCCAGTTGAGCTACGCCCCTTTGCGACCGTGTTGCCCACGATCACCGTCGATCGACTCCCTACAACACCAACGCGCCACCCTATGGGTAGCGCGCAAGTCAAGAGTCAACCTGACAACTCAGTGTAGAACACGCATGGCCCCGAACCCAAAACGGCCTACCGATCGTCGCCGATCGGCACACCGACCTGGGCCTTCGATCAGTTGAACTGAATGCGTGCCTGTGCGCGACCGAAGATCTTGCGGTCGCCCTGCTTGCCGACCAGTGCGATGACACCCTGACGGGTCTCGGCGTCCAGCGACTTGATCTTGCCGGTGAAGTCCACCGCCGCACTGTCGTCGGCGGGCACGTACACCGGGCTGGTGAACCGCACGTTGTACTCGCAGAAGGCGGCCGGATCACCGATGAACTCGGAGATGAACGTCGCACCCAGACCCATCGTCTGCATACCGTGCGCGACCACACCATCGAGCCCCGCGGCCGAGGTGAGGTGGTCGGAGAAGTGGATGGGGTTGGGATCGCCGGCGACACCGGCATAGTTCGTCAGGTTGCCGCGGGTCAGCAGGAAACGCTTGGCGGGCAGTTCCTGGCCGACGGTCAAGGTGTCGAAGTTGATCGCGCCGTAGGCGGCAGGCGACTGCGTCGGGTCGGGCAGGGCGTAGCGCGCGGGCTGCGGCTCCACGGTCCGGCCGGCGACACCGGTCTTGTCGACCTTCATCATCACGTGGTCGAGCGACTCGGCCAGGGCCGGATCGACCTCCATGCCGGGGCGCGCCGCGAGCGAGGTGTAGGTGGTCATCACCGGCTCGTCGTGCTGGTTGAAGATGACGTTCTTGGTGACCATGAGGTCGATCATCTCGGGGCTCGTGACATGCCGGAACGAGTGCAGCGAGACGTCACACACCAGTTGGTCGCCGACCTTCATCGGCTGGTGGTAGACCAGACGCTGGTCGGTCTGCATGATCTGCCACAGGTCGTAGCCGGTGACGACCTCTTCGAAGAGTTTGCGCTGGGCGATGATGCCCATCACCGAGACATAGGTGGGGGCCGCGATCAGCGTGTCATGACCGAGGGCGCGCGCGGATTCCAGATCCCAGTGGGTGGGGTGGGCGTCCTGCACGGCCAGGGCGTGCTTGCGGACTTCCTCACGGCCGATCTCGTAGTAGTCGTCGACGGTGTAGTTGAAGCCGACCAGGGCCTTGGTCTGCTCCGCAATCTCCTCGGGAGTCAACTTCGCACTCCTTCCGCCGCCGAATTGTTCTTTCAGTTCGGCATCGGTGATCTGGGTCATCGGCTTACCACTCCTTTGTATGCCACGCCACGGGAGTCGGACCGACAATCAGTCCGAGGCACGAAAGCAGCGCGTAAAACAATCAGCGGGCCACCTCGGTGAGGCGGCCCGCTGATCTGAAACTTCTGTGCCGGATACGCCGACGCGAAGCGTCAGCGCGATTCCTTGTGCGCCTGGTGCTTGCCGCAGTTCGGGCAGAACTTCTTGATCTCGAGACGATCGGGATCGTTGCGACGATTCTTCTTGGTGATGTAGTTACGGTGCTTGCACACCTCGCATGCCAAGGTGATCTTGGGGCGAACATCTGTGGAGGAGGCCACTTGATTGCCTTCTTTCGGGTGGTACGTGGTCGAGGTCGTCGGCTGCCGTGTGGCCTCGACCTATGCGCTCGGTGCCGAACTATTCGGAACCGATGTGTAGCGGTGGAGGGACTCGATCCCTCGACCTCACGATTATGAGTCGTGCGCTCTAACCAGCTGAGCTACACCGCCCCGTTGGACTAGTCTCGTCCAGCGAGCCCCCTGACGGAATCGAACCGTCGACCTTTTCCTTACCATGGAAACGCTCTGCCGACTGAGCTAAGGGGGCGTTGTCCCGATCCCCCGCGGTCTTCACCGCGGCGGCTCGTGAGCCTTAACGAGGTTACACATCCTTCTGCTCGCTGACCAAATCCCCAGGCGGGGCCTGCTCAGCGAGCAAAATATGGATGAATCACCACGTTGTGGCAGGTATAGGATTCGAACCTATGTAGCTTGCGCGACGGATTTACAGTCCGCTCCCTTTGGCCGCTCGGGCAACCTGCCGTGCAGTTCTCCGCGCCGGCGAACCAGTGCGATGAACAACGCCGAGAAGAATACAACGAAGTGCCCGCCTACATACAAACCGGCAGGTCAGAGGCCTCGTTGACGACCCCCGGCGTCACGTTACCCGCCCCCACCCGCGCCGGCGCGACGACCCGAACGCAGCCCCGCCATCGGGTCGGAGCCCTTCGGCGCCCACTCCCGACATGTCGCCGACATCACCCGGCTACCCTGTCGGTCATGGCTGATTCATCGTTCGACGTGGTGAGCAAGATCGACCGCCAGGAGGTCGACAACGCCCTCAACCAGGCCGCCAAGGAACTGGCGCAGCGCTACGACTTCCGCGGCACCAACACCAGCATCGCCTGGTCCGGCGAAGAGGTGATCGTCATCACCTCCGACGCCGAGGAGCGCGCCCAGGCGGGCCTGGAGGTCTTCAAGGAGAAGCTGATCCGCCGCGACATCTCACTCAAGGCCTTCGACGCCGGCGAGGTCCAGGCCTCGGGCAAGACCTACAAGATCTCCGGCACCCTGGTGCAGGGCATCGATTCCGAACACGCCAAGAAGATCTCCAAGAAGATCCGCGACGAGGGTCCGAAGGGCGTGAAGGCGCAGATCCAGGGCGACGAACTGCGGGTGTCGAGCAAGAAGCGCGACGATCTGCAGGCCGTGATCGCTCTCCTCAAGGGCGCCGATCTCGACATCGCGCTGCAGTTCGTCAACTACCGCTGACCCAGCGCGCCCACCGCTCGGCGCCGATCCCGGGAACCCGAATCGGCCTCTGCTTCGTTTGAGAAGATGAAACGTCCGCATCCATCGCGGGCGAGTGACAAACGAGGATCTGATGCATTTCAACGGTTTGAAGACCGCGTTCCTGCTGGGTTTGATGTCGGCGCTGATCGTCGGCATCGGCGCGCTCTTCCGCAGCCCCGTCATCCTGTGGGGTTCGGTGATCGTGGCGATCGGCATGAACGCCTACGTGTACTTCAACAGCGCCAAACTGTCGCTGAAGGCGATGCACGCGCAGCCGGTGACCGAGGTCGAGGCCCCGGTGCTGTATCGGATCGTGCGTGAACTCGCGACGTCGGCGCACCAGCCGATGCCTGCCCTGTACATCAGCCCGACGGAGTCACCCAACGCCTTCGCGACGGGTCGCAACCCGAAGAACGCGGCCGTCTGCTGCACCACCGGCATCCTGCGTCTACTCGACGAACGTGAACTGCGTGCGGTCCTCGGCCACGAGCTGTCGCATGTCTACAACCGCGACATCCTGATCAGTTCGGTGGCCGGTGCGATGGCCGCGATCATCAGCGGTCTGGCGAACTTCGCGATGTTCTTCGGCGCCTTCGGCGGCAACCGCGAGAACGGCCCCAACCCGCTGGTGATGATGCTGGTGGCGCTGGTCGGCCCGATCGCGGCGACGATGGTCAAGATGGCGGTGTCGCGTTCGCGCGAGTTCCAGGCCGACGCATCGGGCGCCGAACTGACCGGCGACCCGCTGGCCCTGGCATCGGCGCTGGCGAAGATCTCCGGCGGCGTCCAGGCCGCGCCGCTGCCGCCGAACCCCGACATCGCCGCGCAGTCGCACATGATGATCGAGAGCCCGTTCCGCGCCTCGGACAAGATGGCGAAGATGTTCTCCACCCATCCCCCGACCGAGGAGCGCATCGCGCGGCTGCAGGAGATGGCCCGCCGCGGGCAGTGAATCCGCCTCGTTTGTCGCTATCCACCCGTTGCGCGCACTGATCACCCAAGCGGAGACTTTCCAAATCCATTGAGCGCAGTAGCGACGCGGCTAATTCCCTCAGTAGTGTCTCCATCAGCAGCCTGAATGCGAGATGCCAAGGACACGATCCTATTGCCAACGGCCACTAGATCGTTGATCGTGGAGTTAATCTCCGACTCGCACATGCGTGCGAAGATAGCCAACTTTGCGCCGGTGTCAAATCCCTGATTCCCAGCCGCAGCAGGCTGCGCTGAATCAAACAACGCAATGAGCGCCCGTCGCGCCTCGTCGGCTTCCGACGAGATGATGCCGCCAGCTGACTTCACCGCAGTCGGCTCAATCTCTATCCGATCATTCACGCGTCCTCCTGAGGTTGATGATCACTAGCCACTTCCGCACGGCAATCCACTTCCGTCAGGCCCACCAGCAGGATCGGTCGGCGACCCGACTACAACCAGAAGCGCAAGCACTGTAACTACGACGGCGACAACCAGCAGAGCGCTGATCACAACAGACGCCACCGCAACCTGAATGGAACCAAGCGCAGCTCGCGCACCAAGAAGGGCAGCAATCGTCGACCCGAACGCCACGACTGCTGCGATCGCAATAGCTGTAGCAACGCCGCCGTACATCAAAGCTGACGGCAGCGGCGGCAAGTGAAATGCGCTGCATCCTCCGGCGCGTACCACGCTGATCCACTCGCGCCTCCTGTTCTCCAAGAGCAGCAGAAATGCGACCGAACCCGCGAGCATCGTTGCTCCAAGCAACGAAAGCACCACGCAGCGCGTCCGTTGCCTACTACCAGAGGCAGCAGAGGATTCCATCACCAGGTCTCCTTTGGTCGAACAATCGTGACTGACTGTTGCCCTTCCGATTGCTCAACCATCGGGAGTCGGTCCTGCAGACTGTAATCTGCGGCTCCAGGCGTGTGCTGGGCATACAACACCTGACCATCAGGCAATATCCCTGTCACTAGGGCAGTGTGATGACTGAAATCGCCAGACTCATTGGGTTGAGCATAATTGAAATACAAGACATCGCCAGGCTGTGCGTCAGACACCGCAATCTGCACACCTCCATTCTCCAGGAAGAACTCCCTTTGAGCGTCAGCGTTGTACCACGACTTGGTATGAGTGACGCCTTCGACGAACGGCACTCCAAGATCCCCGGCAAGTGACCGGCCCCAGTTATCCCTCTCGAGAGTCGTCCCCCACCCCGAGCGCCGCTCCTTGAGACCTCCTTCGTTCAGAGATCGAGAAACGAAGTTCGTGCAATTATTTCCAAATACATCAATATCGGCATTATTCACGTTGTCACGCGCCCATCGGACTGTCGCAAGAGGATCGTATCCTCGGCCATTTTCCGACAGCGAATTTCTCACGTCACTAGGAATTCCAGGAAGGTCATAGAGTTCTATAGGAACCGCCCGCTTGAGCATTATTTGCTGCTCTGGCGTCAATCCCGCCCACCAACGCTGAACTCCGGACTCCGGCTGCCCGTACGGCAGGAGGCCGACAATCTCCTCGACCGCTTTTCGAGTTGCAACGGCTTGCCGTTCCCGCGCATTCTCAGTCGTTATGCTATCGGGATCAACCGCACAGGCCACGATCGCTGCTACACAAGCAGAGTCCGCCCTCGCCGCAGAATCGACCGCGTCATCAATCATCGATTGCGCCTCCACCAAAGCCAAGGCCATGCCCGTGACATCCGTCACCTGCGCATCGGGTGGAATTGATACCACACCGTTCTCCGATACGGTCAGCCCCTTCGCAATCGCATAGTCGCGCGCCCCATTTAGCATTCGCTGAGCCGTCGCGACTACGTCTTCAAGGGTATCTAGAGCAGTCGACACGCCACGCGCAAGAATCCCAGTGTCCACCATCCGGTCAGCGCATGTACTCAGAACTCCCCTAGCAAGTGTTCCAGTGTGGTCAGGCCAATTCTCAGACAATGGAGCAACACCGTTGGCATGTATGTTATCCGCCGCCCGCTCCGCCTGGAGAATAGTCAGCCGATCCGTTCGATGGTGTAGCGCACCAGCGACGACAGCGCCTGATGGGCGGGGCCATCGGGCAATTGGGCCAGTTCGGCGTCGGCGGCGTCGGCGTACTCCTGCAGCTTGGCGCGCGCGGCGGCCATCCCCGACGATGAGGTGAGCAGATCCAGGGCCTCGGCCACTTCGGCGTCGTCGGTCAGCGGACGCGTGGTGCCGTCGGCATTGAGCAGCAGTGCACGCAGGCGGTCGGCGGTCGCGTCCTGCTCGCGTAGCGCGTACAGCACCGGCAGGGTGTGCACACCCTCACGTAGGTCGGTGCCCGGCGTCTTGCCGGAGTCGTCGGAGGCCGACGCGATGTCGATGATGTCGTCGGAGACTTGGAAGGCGACCCCGACGGCGTCCCCGATCCGCGACAGCCGTTCGACATCCTCTTCGGTGGCCCCGGCCGACATCGACCCGAAGCGCGCGGCGGCGGCGATGAGCGAACCGGTCTTCTCCCACACCACCTTGAGATAGTGCTCGATGGGGTCTGATCCGGGAGCAACGCCGACCGTCTCACGCATCTGGCCGGTGACCAGTTCGGCGAAGGTCTCGGCGATGATGCGAACAGCCTCGGGTCCCAGCGTCGACACCAGACGCGACGCGCGCGCGAAGAGGAAGTCGCCGGAGAGGATGGCGATGCTGTTGGTCCACCGGGCGTTGGCGCTCGGCGCACCGCGGCGCATCGAAGCCTCGTCCATCACGTCGTCGTGGTAGAGGGTCGCGAGATGGATCATCTCGACGACGGTCGCCGACGTGATGACGTCGGTACCGCCTGCCCGCGGACCGAATTGCGATGCCAGGATCGCGAACATCGGACGGAACCGCTTGCCCCCGGCCTTGGCCAGATGCGTGGCCGCCTCGGTCATCACGTCGTCGCCCGACGACAGTTCGGCCAACAGCAGATCCTCGACCTGCGCCAGCGCGGTGCGTACGGTCTCGGCGAACTCATCCGACACCAGGTCGACCCCGGCGAATGTGGACTTCACTCTCGGCCCGCTCCATCTCGTCTCATCCGACGTGCCACTATCGGACGTCGCACATGGTGCCCGCCGAGGTCCGGCGAGCCTGCCTGCGAGCCTATCCGTTTGTCGGTGACGACATACTGGTCGGGTGAACAGCGACACCCAGGGCGCGGCGATCCCCGCAAGTGCCGATGTGCTCATCGTCGGCGCCGGCCCGGGCGGTTCGGCTGCCGCCGCACACGCCGCGAGCGCCGGACTCGACGTACTGCTCGTCGACGCCGCGGTCTTTCCACGTGACAAGACCTGCGGCGATGGCCTCACCCCGCGCGCGGTCGCCGAACTTGAACGGCTCGGCTTCGGCGACTATCTCGGCAAACGTCCCCGCATCGACGGCCTGCATCTGAACGGCTGGGGCGCCGATCAACGCGTGCGCTGGCCGTCGAGCGTCTTCGGCACTCAGGGCAGCGCGGTGGCGCGTACCGAGATCGACGAACAGATCCGGGCGCTCGCGGTCTCGCGTGGGGCGCGGATGCTGCAGGGCGCCAAGGCCGTCGACGTCGAGATGGACGGCGACCGGATCTCCTCGGTGATCCTGACGACGCCGGAGGGACGGTCGTCGGTCGCGGTGCGCGAGGTGATCGTCGCCGACGGGGTGCGCTCGACGCTGGGCAAGGTGCTGGGCCGGCAGTGGCATCGCGACACCGCCTACGGCGTGGCGGCGCGCGCCTACGTCGACTCCGGACGCGCCGACGACAACTGGATGGGATCGCATCTGGAACTTCGGGGCCCCGACAGTGAGCTGTTGCCCGGATACGGCTGGGTCTTCCCGCTGGGCAGTGCGGGTGGCGGGCTGGTCAACGTCGGGGTGGGCGCGCTCGCCACGGCGAAGCGGCCCGCGAACATGCAATTGCGACCCGTGCTGGAGCACTACGCCGAGATGGTGCGCGACGAATGGCAGCTGTCCGGCTCGCCGCACCGGCTGACGTCAGCACTGCTGCCGATGGGCGGCGCGGTCAGCAATGTCGCCGGACGCAACTGGATGCTCATCGGCGACGCCGCGGCGTGTGTGAACCCGCTCAACGGCGAGGGCATCGACTACGCGCTGGAGACCGGGCGGCTGGCCGTCGACCTGCTGCTGGAGAACCGAGGCCCGGCCGGCCACACCGACAGCTGGCCGACGATCCTCGTCGAGCATTACGGTCCCGCCTTCTCCGCGGCCCGACGCCTGGCCGGCCTGCTGACCATGCCCAAGACCGTGCCGATCCTCGGGCGGCCGGGCATCCGGTCGGCGCGACTGATGTCGATGGTCGTGCGCGTGATGGGCAATCTGGTCACCCCCGACGACAAGGACCTGATCGCGCGGGCCTGGCGTGGCGTCGGGTCGGTGTCGACGCGGGTCGACGATCGTCCCCCGTTCTCGTGAGTTGTGACCCGGATCATGACAAGTTGAAACATTTTGGCTAATCTGTTTCAACATGTCGTCGGCTGACGACGAGCACCACCTCGCACTTCGGGAGAACAGCCCATGCCCAGCGCCTCCGCCCTCACGTCCCGCGTCAAGCAGACGATCACCGACCGCCTGACCGACCGGTACCGCCTGCGCGGCCGGCTGTCGTCGCTGGACCCGGCCGTCGACCAGGTGGAGATCGCCCGCGAACTCGGCACCCGCGAATTCCCGTGGGGCATCACGCAAGCGCTGAGCTTCGCACTCTTCCGCACCTATGCGGTGCCGTCGATCGGCGACCTGCTGTACAAGACCGGACAATTCACCGAGGTGACGCAGAAGCGCTACGACGACACCGTCCTGCTGCTCGACGCCCCGATCGAGCACGGCTTCGACGCCCCCGCCGGACGCGCCGGAGTGCGTCGCATCAACCAGATGCACGCCATGTACGACATCTCCAACGACGACATGCTCTACGTGCTGTCGACCTTCGTGGTGTGCCCGGTCGAGTGGGTCAACGCCTACGAGTGGCGCAAGCTGACCGACGCGGAGGTCACCGGCCTGACCAACTACTACCGAACCCTCGGCAAGCACATGGCCATCAAGGACATCCCGGAGACCTACGCCGACTTCGAGAAGTTCTACGTCGACTACGAGGTCGCCAACTTCGCATACAGCGCGGACTCGCTCGCGGTCGCCGACGCCACTCTCGACCTGCTGTGCACCTTCGCGCCGTACAAGTTCCTGCCGCGGTCGGTGGTGCGCCGGATGTCGTTCGCGCTCATGGACGACCGGCTGCGCGAGGCCTTCGGCTACCCGAAGCCGTCGGCCGTCGAGATCGCTGCCGTACGCGGTGGCCTGAAGGCCCGCGGACTCGCGATCCGCTTCTTCGCCACACCGCGCGCGGAGAACATCTTCGGGCGCCAGATGCCGCAGGTGCGCGGCTACGGCGACGGATACCAGGCCGAGGATCTGGGCACCTTCGCACCGAAGTGCCCGGTGCCGCACGCCGCGTCTTAGCGCCCTTCGTCGCTCAGCGGATGGCCGAATGCACCGCGGCGATGCCGCCGGTGCGGTTGTCCCAGCGGACCGACGTGAACCCGGCCTCGCGGATCAGGTCACCGAGTCCGAACTGGTCGGGCCACGCCCGAATCGATTCGGCGAGATAGACATACGCCGCCGGCGCACTCGACACCCGGGTCGCGACGGCGGGGAGCGCCTTCATCAGGTACTCCATGTACACCGTGCGGAACGGCTTGAAGGTCGGGGTGGAGAACTCGCAGATGACCAGCCGGCCGCCGGGTTTGAGCACCCGGCGCAGCTCGGCCAGCGCCGTCGGGACGTCGTGCACGTTGCGCAGTCCGAACGAGATCGTCGCGGCGTCGAAGGATTCGTCGGCGAACGGCAGCGCGAGGGCGTCGGCGGCCACCTTCGGCACCCGACGACGAGATCCGGCCTTCAGCATGCCGAGGGAAAAGTCGGCGGCGATGCAGTGCGCGCCGGAGGTGGCGAGTTCGACCGTCGACACCGCGGTCCCGGCCGCCAAGTCGAGCACCACATCGCCCGGGCGCAACGCGAGCGCCTTGCGAGTCGCCTTGCGCCAGCTGCGGTCCCGACCGAAGGACAAGACGGTGTTGGTGATGTCGTACCGGCGGGCGACCCCGTCGAACATGGCCGCGACCTCGGCCGGATCCTTGTCCAGGGACGCCCGGTCGGCCGTCGCATGCTCCGGGTTCACACGGTCTGGGTTCACACGGTCTGGGTTCACACGGTCTGGGGTCACACGGTCTGGGGTCACACGGTCTGGGGTCGATCCCGACGCAGCTGCCATGCCCGTCACGCTACCCGGCGCGCCGCACCCCGATCACGCCGGACGGGCCAGCCCCCGCGACTCGCCGGTGACGTCGCGATAGTGCTCGACGAGTTCGGCGCAGACCGCGGGCCAGGTCCGCGCCCGGACGGCATGAACGGCGGCCGCCCCGAAGGCGGCGCGGCGTGCGTCGTCACGCAGAGCCCCCACCGCCTCGGGCAGTCGGGTCGCGAATTCGGCGACCGGCAGCAGGAAGCCGGTACGCATCGGGGTGACGAGGTCGCGCGGTCCGCCTGCGTCCGGCCCGATCACCGGTAGGCCGCTGGCCATCGCCTCCTGGATCGCCTGGCAGAAGGTCTCGTGCTCACCGGCATGCACGAAGACGTCGAGGCTCGCATAGGCGCGAGCCAGTTCCGGCCCGCGTAATTCGCCGGTGAAGACGGCATCGGGCATACGCCGGGCCAGCCGATCCCGTTCCGGACCGTCCCCGACGATGACCAGGCGGATCGTCGGGTCCCCGGACAACGACGCCAGCCGCTCCACATGCTTCTCCGGCGCCAGTCGACCGACGAAGCCCACGGTGAGCCGGTCGCCGACATCCCACGCCGCGCGCAGCCCGTCGTCGCGGCGAGCGGGGTCGAAGAGGTCGATGTCCACGCCGCGTCCCCAGCGCTTCAGACGTGGCACGCCCTGCGCGGCGAGCATGGCCATCGTGTCGGTGGACGGTGCCAGTGTCAGGTCGACGAGTTCGTGCAGCATCCGGATATAGCCGCGGGCCGCGTGTTGTACCGCCCCGAGCCGGTAGGAGGCGGCGAACCCGGCGACATCGGTCTGGAACACGGCCACCGCGGGAACCCGTAGCCGGCGTGCGGCCAGTGCCCCGGCCCCGCCGACGACGAACGGCGACGCGAGGTGGACGACGTCGGGCCGGAAGTCGCGCAGTGCCCGGTAGAGCATCGGCGAGGGCACCCCGACGGGCAGCGAGGTCACCATCGGGAACCGCACCGACCGCACCAGGTGCACCGGTGTCCGGCGGCCGACCATACGTGGACCGCCGGCCTCGCCGCGCGGGGTGTCCGGTGCGATGACGACGCCCTCATGGCCGTGGGTCTCCAGATGATCGACGACCCGCAGAACGGAGTTGACCACGCCGTTGATGTGCGGGAGGAAGCTCTCGGCGACGATTGCGACGCGCATGCGTCGATGGTGTCGGGCGCCGGCGTCGGCCACGGATGCACGGGCTGACCCGGCCGCGAACAGTTGGTGAACTCCCCCGCGCATCGACACCGTGGCGCGGCACAGTGGGGGTATGACCGATCTGCTGCTGCTCAGCCGCTGGCTCGACGCGGTGCCCGGGTTTCTGCGGGAGCGGGTACCCGCAGGCGCCCGGATCGGTTTCGTGCCGACCGCGTCGGCGATCTACCCCGACACCGCGTGGGTCGACCTGGATCGTGACACGCTGCGCGGGCAGGGCTGGCACACCGTCGATCTGGATGTCGAGTCACTCTCGGCGGCCCAGCTGGCCGCCCGGCTCGCCGACGTCGATGCCGTCTTCGTCGCCGGCGGCAACGTCTTTCACCTGCTCGGCGCGCTGCGCCGGTCGGGCGGTGCGCAGGTGCTCGCCTGCGCCGTGACCGCGGGCCTGCCGTACATCGGGGTGAGTGCGGGTGCGGTCGTGGTCGGTCCCGACATCGGTGCACTGGATCTGCTCGACGACCCGGCCGAGGCCGCACCGCTGGACGACACCGCCGGCCTGGGGTTGATCGACGTGACCGTCGTGCCGCATGCCGACGGCCGGGTGGGTGGACTCGGGCGGATCACCGAGACCCGCCGACGCTACGCCGACGCCCCGCTGCTGTTCCTTCGCGACGACGAATCGCTGCTGGTGGTCGACGGCGTGCGGACCATTCTTCCGATGCGGTGACCGGCCGCACCCGGAGCGGTCAGTGGGTGGAAACAGTCTCCGCCGGTTCGGGGTCGTCGGCGGCCGCACCGGCCGTAGTGGTCGCCCGCCGTGCGAGGAAGCGGTTGAGCTCGGCGATCGCCACCATCAGCACACCGACGATCAGCCACGCGGTGACCGCGATGGACAGCCCCGGAATGATGGCCAGGGTGGCGCTGCGTCCGGCCGGGCGGGCCAGGTCGGGGTTGGACATCGCGTATTCGACCCTGATCCGCTGGTTCTGGCTCAGTTCGGTCGGATACAGCAGGCCCAGCTTGGGGCTGTGGAACCGGCCGTCCGGAGTCTGGAAGTAGACCTGGGCGTGGCGCGCATCGGCCGACACCACATCGGCCATCACGGTGCCCTTGGATTCGTTGATGGTCGCGTCGTTGCGGAAGGCCGCGCCGATCAGGGAAAAGGACATCGCCGTGATGACGACACCGACGATGAGCAGGCCGAACTGCACACGCCGGGTGATCGTCGGATTCATGCCAGTCAGGATAACCGGCGGGTACGTCGGGACCGCCCTCCGCCCGCGTACGGGCACCACCCGATGGTCAGGCCAGCCGGCCGGCGATGCGGGCGTGGATGTCGCGCAGCCGCTCACGGTCGGTGGTGACCTCGATGACCTCGATACCGCCGACCGGCGGATCCTGCGCGAGGACCCGGCTCACCTCGGTGACCGCCACCCGGCGATGCGGCAGGTGGAATCCGGCGCACAACGCGGCCAGGTCGGTGCGGTGCGGGGTGCCGAAGACACGTTCGTAGGCACCCGCGTACACGCCGGTGTTGAAACGCGGGTCGCCCTGTTCGAGCAGGCCGAAGATGCCGCCGCCGTCGTCGTTGGCGACGACGATCCGCAGCGACCGTGGCCGCGGTTCCGACGGCCCGATCAGGAGTCCGGTCGCGTCGTGGACGAAGGTCAGATCCCCCATCAGCGCCACCGTCCGGGCACCCGGGTCGACGGCGTCGAGGGCCAGCGCCGCGCCGATGGCCGACGAGTTGGTGCCGTCGATGCCTGCGACGCCGCGATTGGACAGCACCCGGACGCCTTCGCCGACGCGGCCGGCCAGCGCGACGTCCCGGATCGGGTTGCTGGCCCCGACGACGAGTTGCTCGCCGGGGCGCATCGCGGCACTGACCGCACGCGCCACATGCAGGCCGGTCGTCGGGCCGGGCGCGTCGAGTTCGGCGTCGACGGCGCCGAGGGCACGTTGGGCGACCGCGGCCACTTCCTTGAGCCAGGCTTCGCGGGGTTCGCCGATCGGTTCGGCCCGGGTGCCGGTGGCGTAGACGTTGCCGGACACGTCGGGCCAGCGCGGCCCGGTGGTGAGCGCGTACACCCGGACGCCCGGGTCGGCGAGCAGCCGCGACACCCCGCGATGCAGGGTGGGACGACCGCAGATGATCGCCTGCTGCGGCCGCAGCCGATCCAGGGCCAGCGGATGCAGCGGGGTCGCCGGTGCGGGTGCGGTCGGTTCGGCGACGGTGGGGATCGCGGCGAGCTGTGGGTGCACCCCGGCGCCGTGCCCGGACACGACGACGGTGTCCGCGGACAGGTCGATCGGCAGCGGGACGTCGAGCCTGCCGACCGGCGCCTGCGTCCACGGCAGACCATCGGGGCGACCGGCGAACTCGCCGAGATCGCCGGACAGAGCATCGACATCGGGGACCAGGGGTTCGCGCAGCGGGATGTCGAACTGCACCGGACCGGCGTTGCCGGTGCGGGCACCGCGCGCCGCGGCGAGGACTCGGCCGACCGCCGACCGCCACTGGCTGTTCGTGTCCAGGTCCTGTTCGGCCAGGCCGAGACTGATCGCGGCCCGCACCTGGGTGCCGAAGATGCCGAACTGCTCCACGGTCTGGTTGGCTCCCGAGCCCAGCAGTTCGTAGGGACGGTTGGCGCTGATCACCACCAGCGGCACCCGCGCGTAATTGGCTTCGAAGACCGCCGGACTCATGTTGGCGACCGCGGTGCCGCTGGTCATCACGATCGGCACCGGCTGCCCGGACGCGACCGCGAGCCCGAGTGCCAGATATCCCGCCGACCGTTCGTCGATCCGCACATGCAGGCGCAGCCGTCCGGCGGTGTCGGCGGCATACAGCGCGAAGGCCAGCGGCGCGTTGCGCGAACCCGGACAGAGCACCGCCTCCCGCACGCCGCCACGGATCATCTCGTCGACGATGACCCGGGCCTGCAAGGTGGAGGGATTCATGTTGCCAAGCCTATTAGCATGGATCTATGGGCTTCTACGACGACCGCGTCCTGCCCCACCTGATCGAGCTGACCTGCGGTGCGACGATGCTGACCGCGTCCCGGCGACGAGCATGTGCACCGTTGACGGGCGACGTCGTCGAGATCGGATTCGGTTCGGGACTCAACGTCGCGCTCTACCCGGACGCGGTGACCAGGGTGGCCGCCGTGGAACCGTCGGACGTCGGCTGGTCGATGTCGGAGAAACGTCGCGCCGCGGCCACCGTCCCGATCGATCGGGCCGGACTCGACGGTGAGCATCTCCCCTTCGACGACCACAGTTTCGACGGCGCCCTGTCCACCTTCACCATGTGCACGATTCCCAACCTGCCTGCCGCCCTGGCCGAGCTTCGCCGGGTCGTCAAACCCGGTGGCGTGGTCGGCTTCCTCGAGCATGGCGCCGCCCCCGACGAGTCGGTGGCCCGCTGGCAACACCGGCTGGAACCGATCCAGCGTCGCGTCGCCGGTGGCTGTCACCTGACCCGCGACACCCGCGCCGCGCTGACCGACGCCGGTTTCGAGGTCGACGAGATCGACCGCTTCTACCAGCGCGGGGTGCCCCGGCCGTTCGGCTACCTCAGCGTCGGCGTGGCACGCAGCCTCTGAACCCACCGCGCCTGCACGTCGACCCGCGTTCCCGCAGGTGGACGGACAAGGGTGGTGACGCAGGCGACGAGTGCTACTAGGCTCGCGTGCATGACCGGGGATGCACAGCCTGCGACCACGTCCAGCGCCGACCGGAAAGGCCGCGAATTCGATGTCGTCGTATTCGGCGCCACCGGTTTCGTCGGGGAACTCACCGCCCGATATCTCGCCGACCACGCACCGATCGGCATCAAGGTCGCGTTGGCCGGACGCAATGAGACCAAATTGGCGTCGGTGCGCCGCAACCTCCCCGAACGCGCACATTCGTGGCCGCTGATCATCGCCGACTCGGCGTCGCCGAGCGCGCTGGACGCCCTCGTCGCCCGGACTCACGTCGTCATCACCACCGTCGGCCCCTACCTGCGCTACGGCGAATCACTGGTCGTCGCCGCGGCCAGTGCCGGTACCGACTACGTCGACCTCACCGGCGAGGTCCCGTTTGTGCGCTACTCCATCGACAAGGTGCACGAGACCGCCACCGCCACCGGTGCCCGGATCGTGCATTCCTGCGGATTCGATTCCGTCCCTTCCGATCTCGGCACCTACGCGCTGTACCGCAAGATCGCCGACGACGAGGCGGGCGAGCTCACCGACACCACCATGGTGCTGCGGTCCTTCGCCGGCGGCGTGTCCGGCGGCACCATCGACTCGATGCGGGTGATCGCCGAACAGGCGCGCGACGGCGAGGCCCGGCGACTGCTGCTCAACCCCCAGGCGCTGTCCGGCGGACCGGGCGACGTCCCGCGGGCGAGCCTGTCCTCGGAGCCGAGCGACATCGGGGTGATCAGCGCCAAGAAGGTCGACCCTTCGTTGCGCGGCACGCTGGCGCCGTTCTTCATGGCCAGTTACAACACGCGTATCGTCCGACGGTCGAACGCCTTGCTGGACAACGCCTATGGCGAGAACTTCCACTACGGGGAGACGATGAGCGTCGGCAGCGTGCCCGCGCTGTCGACGCTGGCGGCGGGTGCGGTCGCCGTCGGCACCGGATCATTCCTCGGCGCGATGAGTTTCTCCCCGACGCGCAGGCTGCTCGACCGGATCCTGCCCAAGCCGGGCGAGGGGCCGAGCGAGAAGACCCGCAACAAGGGCCACTTCACCACCGAGACCTACACCCGGACGACGACCGGCCGCCGCTATCGGTCCCGGATGATCGCCCAGGGCGATCCGGGCTACAAGGCGACGGCGGTGATGCTCGCCGAAAGTGCGCTGACATTAGCTCTCGAACGCGACCGGCTACCCGCACGCAGCGGCGTGCTGACCCCGGCCGCGGCGATGGGCGACGCACTCATCGACCGGCTGAGCAACGCCGGATTCGTGATCGAGGCAACCGAACTCACCGACTGACGGTTCCGACGACGGAGAGCCGGCCCGGCTCATTCCTCGATCGACAGGCTGCTCGTCGGGCAGTCCTCCACCGCGCGGCGGACCGCGTCGAAGTCCGCCTCATCGATCTCGTCCACGAGCAGATGCGCCTGACCGTCGTCGCCGACCTCGAACAGATGCGGCGCACCCGCCTCACACTGCCCGATGCCGACACACGTGTCGGTGTTGATGCAGACCTTCACGTCTTCGACGCTAAGCCTTCGACGGCCCGGTGTTCAAGGAATCGTTCCGGTGGTCGGGTCCGGGTGGCTACGCCTGACCGGGATTGAGCCGGATGAAGAGCGCATCCATCTCGGCACACAACCGGTCACCGTCGTGCAGGGTGCCCTTGATGTACACCTTGCGACCGTCGATCCGTTCGGCCCACGCGCGACACTGCAGGGCCGTGTTGAGCGGGGTGATCGACCGATAGGACACGTTGAGGTAGCCGGTACGACTGACCCCCTGAACCGCGACCGCCGACGCGAACCCGCCGAGATCATCGAAGGCGGTGGCGATCTGACCGCCGTGGGCGGCGTTGTTGCCGCCCAGGTGGAAGTCGCGGAAGGTGATGGTGGCGTCCACGCCGTGTTCGTCGTAGTGGTCGACGGTGTACGGCGGCAGGGTGATGTTGCCGCGCGAGGGCAGATCGATTCGCGTGCCCGCCGGGGTGTGCCATTCGTCGATGCGCACCGCAGCCAGTTTCGCGTTGATCGCGGCAAGTTCGTCGATGAGCTCGTCGGTCAGCGCATCCTCCGGGCAGGCGTACCGAACATTGTCCATCAGGGTGCGCACCTGCTCGCTGAACTCGCCGTACCGCACCCCGCCGCGTTCGGTCGTGATCGCCGTGTGCGCGCGGAACCCGCCTTCGTGGGGATCCTCGGTCACCTCGCCGGCCGGGCTGGTCGTGTCGCTCATCGTCCCACCGTATAAGAGCATGTTCCCCGGTCGCCCCGCAGTCCCGGCGGTGGCCCCGGACTGCCCGGGCCACCGACGTTCTAGGGTTGTGACCATGACCGCGCAACCCGACACCGCGAACCCGTTCGACCCCGCCCAGTGGACCGTGGTGCCCGGCTTCGAAGAGCTGACCGACATCACCTATCACCGCCACACCGGCGAGGGCCGGGCCAACGGGATCGTGCGGATAGCCTTCGACCGACCCGAGGTCCGCAACGCCTTCCGCCCGCATAGCGTCGACGAGTTGTACCGCACCCTCGACCACGCGCGACGCTCCCCCGACGTCGGCACGGTCCTGCTCACCGGCAACGGCCCCAGCCCCAAGGACGGCGGTTGGGCGTTCTGCAGCGGCGGCGATCAGCGTATCCGCGGACGGTCGGGGTACCAGTACGCCACCAGCCACGATTCCGACGTGAGCGCAGCCGGTGTCGAGGGTGTCGACGAGGCGCGGGTCAAGGCCGAGGGTGGACGTCTGCACATCCTCGAGGTCCAACGACTGATCCGCACGATGCCCAAGGTGGTCATCGCGGTGGTCAACGGCTGGGCGGCCGGTGGCGGTCACTCGCTGCACTCGGTGTGCGATCTGACCCTCGCCTCCCGCGAACACGCCCGGTTCAAGCAGACCGACGCCGACGTTGGTTCCTTCGACGCCGGTTACGGCAGTGCGTATCTCGCCAAGCAGGTCGGGCAGAAGTTCGCCCGGGAGATCTTCTTCCTCGGCGAGGCTTACGATGCCGAGACCATGCATCGGATGGGTGCGGTGAACCGGGTCGTCGATCACGCCGATCTGGAGAACACCGCGATCGAGTGGGGTCGCAAGATCAACGGCAAATCCCCCACCGCGCAGCGCATGCTGAAGTTCGCCTTCAACCTGACCGACGACGGCCTCATGGGGCAGCAGGTGTTCGCCGGCGAGGCGACCCGCCTGGCGTATATGACCGACGAAGCCGTCGAAGGCCGGGATGCGTTCCTGGAGAAGCGTTCCCCCGACTGGGACAGCTTCCCGTACTACTACTGATCGCGACACTCGGCGACGGTTCCTCCCCGAGTTTTGCGTTCGTCCCCGAAGTGCACTTCGGGGACGAACGCGAACGTCGGGGAAGAACATTCGTCCCCGACTTTCAGTCGGCGAGGCGAGCCGACATCAGCCTCCGAAGATGTCGCGCAGCTGCTCGGTCTCGGTGACGCGCTCGGCGTGGCTCGACGCGGTCGACGACACCAGGATGCAGGTGACCCCGGCCTGGCGGAACGCGTCGACACGTTCGGCGACATGTGACTTCGACCCGATCAACGACATGGAGTCGACGAGGTCGTCGGGCACGGCCGCCGCGGCCTCGGCCTTCTTGCCGTCCAGGTAGAGGTCCTGGATGAGCTTGGCCTCGTCGGCGTAGCCGTAGCGGATCGCCAGCTGGTTGTAGAAGTTCTTGCCACGTGCACCCATGCCGCCGATATAGAGCGCGGCGTGGTGGCGGACGAGTTCCTTGGCGCGGTGGATCTCGTCGGCGTCGTCGGAGATGCGGGCGGTCGACTGCACGACGATACCCAGTTCCCCGAGTTCCGGGTCGCGCTTGGCCCGACCCGCGGCGAGGGACTCACCGAAGGCGGCGTCGATCTGTTCGGGGTTGAACAGGATCGGCTGGAATTCTTCGAACTTCTCCGCGGCGAGTTCGGTGTTCTTCGGTCCGATGGCGGCCAGCAGCATCGGAATCCGCTCGCGGATCGGGTGATTGATGATCTTCAGCGACTTACCCAGGCCGGAACCGCCGTGTTCGACGTCCAGCGGCAGCGTGTAGTGCTTGCCCTGGTAGTTCACCTTCTCGCGACGCCACACCTGACGGCAGATGTCGGCGTGCTCGCGCGCACGGCCGAGCGGGTAGTCGTATTTGACGCCGTGGAAACCTTCCACGACCTGCGGGCCCGACGCCCCGATACCCAGCACGAAGCGGCCGCCGCTGATGTAGTCCATACCGGCCGCGGTCATCGCCAGGTTGGTCGGCGTCCGCGAGTACATCGGCAGGATGCCGGTCTGCAGTTCCATCGTCTCGGTCTTCGCCGCGATGTACCCGAGCTGGCTGACCGCGTCGAAGCTGTAAGCCTCCGGAACAGTGATGCGCTGCACGCCGGCCTTCTCGAAATCGGCGAGGTTGTTGATGGTCTCGCGGAAGTCGCCTGCGTAATTGATCGGCATGCCCAGCTTCAGTGATGTCATGAAGCCGCATTCTTCCACAGCCGCTCGACCATGCCGAGCGTTCGCTCAGTCCACGGCCGATGGCCGCTCCCCGACCCGCACATGAACACTTGGTGAACATCCTCACAAAGCGGACATATCCGCAGGTCACGATCAACACCCGGGGTTTTGGATTTTTAGGTGTAAACCACCACCGCATCGCATCATTATTGACATGAGCGGAGAGATGCTGATTCTGGTGCTGCTGGTGATCACGGCACTCGGTTTCGACTTCACCAACGGCTTCCACGACACCGGCAACGCCATGGCCACCTCCATCGCCACCGGAGCTCTCAAGCCCAAGATCGCCGTGGGACTCTCGGCAATCCTGAACCTCGTCGGCGCCTTCCTCTCCGTCGAGGTGGCCGCGACGATCACCAAGGACGTCCTCAAGATCCAGGACAAGACAGGCGAACTCGTCGCCGGCCTCGACGCCACGACGGCCCTGCTGATCATCTTCGCCGGCCTCATCGGCGGCATCCTCTGGAATCTCTTCACCTGGCTGTTCGGCCTGCCGTCGAGTTCTTCGCACGCCCTGTTCGGCGGGCTGATCGGTTCGGGCCTGGCCGCCATCGGCATGAGCGGGATCAACTGGCACGGCATCACCTCCAAGATCCTCATCCCCGCGCTGCTCGCCCCGGTCATCGCCTGCCTCGTCGCCGGATGCGGCACCTGGCTGGTGTTCCGGATCACCCGGTCCATCACCGCGCACAAGAAAAAGGAAGACGGCTTCCGCACCGGCCAGGTCGCGACCGCTTCGCTGGTCTCCCTCGCGCACGGCACCGGTGACGCACAGAAGACGATGGGTGTCATCGCGATGGCGCTCATCGCCTCCGGTCACCTCGACTCCTCGTCCGTCAGCCACGGCCTGCCGTTCTGGGTGGTCTTCAGCTGCGCAGGCGCGATCGCACTGGGCACCTATCTCGGCGGCTGGCGCATCATCCGCACGCTCGGCAAGGGACTGGTCGAGATCTCCTCGCCGCAGGGTATGGCCGCCGAGGCGTCGTCGGCCGCGATCATCCTCACCAGCTCGGCCGCCGGCATGGCACTGTCGACCACCCACGTCGCCACCGGTTCGATCCTCGGTTCCGGTGTCGGCAAGAAGGGCGCGCAGGTCCGCTGGTCGGTCGCCGGCCGCATGGTCGTCGCGTGGGTGACCACGCTGCCGGCCGCGGGCGCTGTCGGCGCCGCGTGCTACTACCTGGCCCACCTGCTCGGTGACGTGGCAGGCGCGATCGCCATCTTCATCGTCCTCGTCATCGCCGCGGGCTACATGTACTGGCGCGCACAGCAGAACAAGGTCGACCACAACAACGTCAACGAGGAATGGGAAGAGCAGGACGAGGTCATCCCGGCCACCCCCGCCGACCCGACCACCCCCACCACCCCGTCGACCCCGGTCGCCTGAGACCGCACCGCAAAGGACTGACATCTCATGGACATCGTCGAAGCGATCAGCAAGGTTCTGCTCGTCGGCCTACTGTTCGGTGCCGGCCTGCCCGCCCTCTTCGCGCTCGGTCTGCGCTATCACGCCCAGTCGGAGGGTGACGTCTCCGACGACGGCACCATCACCGCACCGAGTCCGGCGCTGCGCGCCCTCTCCTACGTCCTGTTCGGCATCGTCACGCTGGTGATCGCGGTCGGGATCCTGTGGATCACCCGCCAGACCATCTACTACTACACCGGCGTCAAGTTGTTCCCCTTCGGCTACAAGTGATCCCGGCGCAACACCGTCCGGGTGCGACCCATCGGGGTCCGCACACTCTCCTCGCTTCCGACACCGAAAGCCACCGCATGTCCTCACCTTCGTTGTTCGAATCTGCCGTCAACTGGATCCGTACCGGATATCCCAACGGTGTGCCGGCGACCGACTTCCCGCCGCTGCTCGCGCTGCTCGTCCGCACCCTGAGCGAACGTGAGGTCACCGACATCGGGTTGCGGCTGGCCCGCGAGAACGACCCGGACACACCGGTCACCGAAGAGCTGATCCGGAACGCGATCGCCAAGGTCACCGACGAGACCCCGACCGACGCGGAGATCAATCAGGTCGCCGGTCGCCTCGCCGCCGCCGGGTGGCCGCTGGCCACACAACCGGAGTCCGAGGATCCGCAGACAACCAAAGTTGCGGTTTGAAGATCGCCCCGAAAGGGTAAGAATGGTGCGCTGACCAGCACACCAGCCCGACGCCGACCCCGCGGGGCGGCGTCGGACCGCTATAGAATGTCCAGAATTGCGACTCAGGGGCCGCACGCGAGGAGATCGGAGCAGACGGTGGACCGCCCACAGTTCCTCACCCGGGTTGTGGAGTGGCTGCGCGCCGGATATCCCGACGGTGTGCCCCAAGGTGACTACATCCCACTGGTGGCGCTACTGCGCCGCCAGCTGAGCGCGGAAGAGGTCGAGGCCGTCTCGGCCGACCTGATCCGGGAGTCGGCGCCACCACCCGAACCGATCTCGAAGATCGACGCCGGGGTGAAGATCACCAAGGTCACCCACGAGATGCCATACGAAGCCGACATCGACCGGGTCCGCCAGCATCTGGAAACCGCCGGCTGGCCCTTCGACAATCATCCGCTGGACGACGGGATCATCGACACCGAGCCCACACCCGACGAGAACACGGCCGGTGAGGAAACGGGCAGCGGCGACTCGGGCAGCGGCAACTCGGGCAGCGGCAACTCGGGCAGCGGCGACTCGGGCAGCGGCGATACGACCGATGACACCGACTCCGAGTAGCGCCGAACCGACTGCCGAGGAACCCCACGACATGGGCGCCGACCGCATCCTGCGGTCCCTGACCCTGCCCGCCGATCCGTCGGTCCTGTCCCGGCGCCCCGACCTCCTCGAGATCCTCGCAGGCACCGGCGCCTTCCTGCCCGTCCCCGACGACGAGCCAGCCGCGACCCGGCTCGCCGCCGCACTCGGTGCCGGTGTGCCGATCGACGACGATGTCGCGCTGGTCATCTCGACGTCGGGTTCCACCGGAACCCCGAAGGGTGCGCAACACACCGCCGCGTCGCTGGCCGCGTCGGCGCGCGCGACGGAGATCCGGCTGGGCGGGCCGGGCGGCTGGCTGCTCGCCCTCGCACCGCACCACATCGCTGGGCTGCAGGTGATGTTGCGGTCACTGGCGGCTGGTGTCGACCCGGTGATCCTCGATCTCCGAACGGGTTTCGACCCTGAAGCCTATGTGCGGGCGCTCGACGAACTGACCTCGCCGCGCCGCTACACCTCGCTGGTGCCGACCCAGCTGATCAAGGTTCTCGACTCTCCCGCCGCCACCGCGGCCACCGCACAACTCGACGCCGTCCTGGTCGGTGGTGCCGCCACCCCGGCGCCGCTGCTGGCGCGCGCCCGCGACGTCGGGCTGCCGATCGTGTGTACCTACGGGATGAGCGAGACCGCCGGTGGCTGCGTCTATGACGGCATCGCACTGCCCGGGGTGACGGTGCGGCTCACCGACACCGACGACGGGGTGGGGCGGGTCGAGTTGTCCGGACCGATGATCGCCCGCGGGTACCGGAACCTGCCCGACCATCCCGCATTCGCCGACCCCGGCTGGTTTCGCACCGACGACCTCGGCCGGGTCGACGACGGGGTGCTCACCATCGTCGGGCGCGCCGACGAGGCGATCTCCACCGGCGGACTGACGGTGATCCCGCAGGTCGTCGAGGCGGTCATCGCCGATGACCCGGCGGTCGCCGAATGTGCGGTGGTCGGGTTGCCCGACGACCGGCTCGGCGAACGCGTGGTCGCCTTCGTGGTGGCCGCTGCCGGTGCCCGCGTCGATGAACAGCGAATCCGCAACGCCGTCACCGAACGACTCGACCGCTATGCGGCGCCGCGCGCAATCGTCGAACTCGCCGAACTACCCGCGCGCGGACCGGGAAAGGTCGATCGGCGGGAACTGCGCCGACGCTTCGGCTGACCCGGCGGTCACGAGCGGCCCGCCGATGCCCGCGATCGGCGATGCGTGACACGATGATCGGGTGGCTACCCCTACGCAGTGGATCCAAGGCGCACGCCCCCGCACGCTGCCGAATGCGATCGCCCCGGTCGTCGTCGGAGTCGGCGCCGCGCTGCGGCTCGACGACATCACCTGGTGGAAAGCGGCGCTCGCGCTGGTCGTGTCGCTGGCACTGATCATCGGCGTGAACTTCGCCAATGACTACTCCGACGGCATCCGGGGTACCGACGACGACCGCGTCGGACCGATGCGGCTGGTCGGGTCCGGCGCCGCGACTCCGGGTGCGGTGAAGACGGCCGCATTCGCCTGCTTCGGCATCGCCGCCGTCTGCGGTCTCGTACTCGCCGTCACCACCGCATGGTGGCTGGTCGTCGTCGGCGCGGTGTGCATCGCGGGCGCGTGGTTCTATACCGGGGGTAAGCGCCCCTACGGGTACATCGGCCTCGGCGAGGTCGCCGTCTTCGTGTTCTTCGGCCTGGTCGCCGTGCTCGGCACGCAGTATGTGACCGTCGATCGGGTCGACTGGGTCGGACTGTTGTGCGCGATCGCCGTCGGGTCGTACTCGACCGCGGTGCTGGTGGTGAACAACCTGCGCGACATCCCGACCGACAGCGAGTCCGGCAAGATCACGCTGGCCGTCCGGCTCGGCGACACCGGCACCCGACGATTCTTCGTGGAATTGCTGGTGGTGCCGGTCGTCGTCACCGTCGCGCTCGCCTTCGCCACACCGTGGGCGCTGCTGGGGCTCGTCTCGCTACCGCTGTCCTATCTGGCCGCCAAACCGGTACGCGCCGGTGCGCTGGGACCTGGTCTGATCCCCTCGCTCGGTGCGACCGGTCAGGCGATGCTGGCGTGGTCGGTACTCACCGCCGCCGGCCTGATCCTCGGGGCCTGAGCCGGCCGCAGTCGGGTACCGACCTGCGCGTCAGACGGCCGCGTCGACGGGCGGAAGTGCGGCGACTACCGCGGCCCGCAGATCGTCGGCGGTGGTCGCCGATTCGATCACCGCTCGCGCGGCCTCGTCGGCGCTGTCGAGGATGCCCAGCAGTAGGTACTCGACGCGCAGTCGGTTGTCGCCGCGTTCGCGGGCGATCATCACCGCCCGCTCGAAGGCGCTGCGGGTCTCGGGTGCGAACCGCGGGCGCGAACCGCGGCCCCGCGGCCCTCGGCGTCCTCGCCCGGCATCCCACGGCCCGACGGGTCCGTCCGCGGGTCCGTCGCCGGGCCTGCCGAACATCGGCGGTCCGCCGAATTCCATCGGCCCGCCGAAGGGTGCGTCGCCCCGTCGCGGCCCGCGCCGTCCGTGCGGATGACCGTGGCCGCGCCGGCGACCATGCGGGCCGCAGCCCTCGGGTCCACCGCGACGGCCGCGTCCGCGCGAATCACGTTCACCCCAGCCTTCACTGAGGTCTTCGCCGAAGCGATCGCGGACCGCCGCACGCAGTCGGTCGAGGTCGATGCCGATGCCGCGCAAGGCTTCTCGATCCTCGTCGTAGCGTTGCCTGGCCGAGGCCTCCTCGTCGGCGTCGGGATCGGACGCCACGTTTTCGTCATGGTAGGACCGACATGCCGCACGGGCCCCCGCCAGGGTCAGCCCCTGCTCGCCGAGCACGGCGAACAGCGGGCTGCGCGCGTTGCACAGCATGCCCAGGATCAGATGGTCGTTGCCGAGACTGCGGTGTTCGAGGTCGGCAGCCTCCTGGGTGGCGAAGGCGACGAGCATGCGGTCTTCCCGATTGAATCTTTCGAACATGGTTGGTTACTCCTTGCCGGTCCGTTCGTCACTGGATCGCTCGTTGCGGACCTCGCGTTGTGAATGCTTCTGATGCACGGCCTGGCGACTGACCTGCAGCACCTCGGCGATCGCCTGCCAGCTCCAGCCGGCAGTGCGCGCGTTGGCGACGTGGACGTCTTCCAGACGGTCGGCGAGGGTGCGCAGGGCGCGTACCGCGGCGAGTCCCCGGGCGGGATCTTCACTGGCCGCACCACCGGGCAGGTCGCTGCCGCCCGCGGTGGATTCGGGTTGCCGATCGGCCGTCACTTCGTCGTGCATGATGTCAGGTTATCTTGACATCGTCCGGTCGTCAACATTTCTTGACACCGCTCTGCTGACACGACTGTGCACCGACATTCACACCTCGACGACGAGAGGTCGGCCGTGCGCGTGCGACTATTCGCTGAGGATCGATTCCGAGATGTTCATCCGGGCCGCGCGGATGGCCGGGACTACCGCGCCCACCAGGCACAACGCGACCGCGACCGCGACGAAGACCAGCGTCGAGGGCCGGAACTCGTAGACCACGTCGAGGGCCGTGGTGGACCCGAGGATGTGATTGCTCAGCAGATGCAGGGCACTGCCCAGAATCAGCCCGACCGCCGATCCGACGAGCGCCACCGCCGCCGCCTCGGCCAGCACCATCCGTCGGACGAAGCGCCGCGAGGCCCCCATCGCACGCAGCACACCCAGTTCCCGTCGGCGTTCGATCACCGACAGCAGCAGTGTGTTCAGCAGGGCGACCGCGGCGGCGAGTGCGACGATCCACTGGATCGCAATGGTGAACGCGCCGGCCTGTTCCACCGACGCCTGGGTCGCCGCCAACGCCTGGGCGCCGCTGTAGACATGGATCGGCTTGTTGCCGACCATCGGGTGCGCGGCCGAAATCCGTTCCAGCGCAGACCGAACCGCGAACTCGTCGGCCCCCGGTGTGGTGAGCACCTGCAGGTAGGTGTCACCCGGCCGGTCGAACCACGTGGCCATCAGCGACGAGGCGATCGCCGCGGTCCCCGAATCGACCGAGACATAGTCGACGGTGTCGCGGACGATCGTCTCGTGATAGCCGGTCGGCGTCGCGATCCGCACCGGATCCCCCACCTCGACGTCGAGGATGCGGGCGAGCACGTTGGACAGCAGAATGCCGTCACCGGCCAGCACCTGCGCGACCGCCTGCGGGGACGCCTTACGCATGAACGGCGCCTTCGAATCGGGTTCGAGGCCCTGGAGCAGCGCACGATCGGCGCCGATGTTGACCGCCGCCCACTGCCCGCCGACAACCTTGTCCACGCCGGGTACCCGCGCGACCTGTGCCCGTACCTCCGGCGGCAGTACCGGGCCGAGCGGGATGGCGTCCTCGGTAGAGGACGACACATAGAAGTCGGGGTCGCCGAGCCCATCCAGTGAGCGCGAGACCGACGAGATCAGATTGTCCAGTGCCCCCGACGTTCCCATGCCGACCGCGATCGCCACCGCCACCGTCATCAGGGTCGCCCAGGCACGCCGCGGCGCGCGCTCGGTGTTCACCGCCGCGAGCCTGCCGGGTCCACGGAACCACTGCGCTACCGCGACCACCAGCCGCCCCAGCGGTGCGCTGAGTGCGTAGCAGACCAGCAGCGCACCGATCGCGTACACCGCGCCGGCCAGGATCGCCGGGCGCCCGGGCACGGTGGCGACGACGACCACCGACCCGATCAGGGCGCCGATGCCGCCCAGGGCCGCGAAGGTGACTGCGAGCCACCGCCGCGACGACGCGTCGGCGACGTCACCGGGCACCATCGCCTCCACCGGCGACACCGCGAACACCGACCGCGCGGCCAGCGAGGTCGCGGCCACGCAGGCGATCACACAGGCCGCGACGGCCACCACCGGCGCATAGCCCGGCAGGTAGAAGTCGACCGTGGCCGAGACCTCGTTGCCCGTGGGTTCGGGCAGTCGGCTGATCGCCCAGCGCCCCGCGAGGATGCCCAGCGGCACCCCGATCAGGCCGCCGACCACACCGAACAGGGCCGCCTCACCGAGCAGATCCCCGACGAGGTGTCGTCGCCGAGCGCCCAGCGCGCGGATCATGGCCAGCGAGCTGCGCCGTGAGGCGACGGCCATATTCATGGTGTTGAACATCAGGAAAGCCGCGATCACCAGCGAGACCAGCGACACCAACAGGGTCGAATCCCAGGTCACCGAACTGGCCACCTCGGCCTGTTGTGCCCGAAAGTCCGGATCGACCACCGCGGCACGACCATTGACGACGCGTTCGGCGTCGGCCCGCAGCCGGGCCGTGTCCGCACCGGGACGTCCGACGATGAGAATGGAGTCGAGGCGGCCGTCGAGGCCGGTGAGTCGTTGGGCCAGCGGCAGATAGGCGAAGGCGAAGTTGCCCTTGTTCAACGCGGCGGCGGCATCGCCGCCGACGACCTCGACGACGGTGAGGTCGATGCCGCCGACCGAGATCTGTTGCCCCTTGCGTAAACCGGTCCCCGAGCCGACGACGATGCCCGAATCACGCTGCGCGAACAGTGCTTGCCCGGACCCGGCGGCAGCCTGGAGATCGTCCGACAGCGCACCGACCCGAAAATCCGAGCCCAGCAGGATGATCCGCTTGTCACCGACCACGATGGTGTTGCGGATCAACGGCACCACGGCCTTCGCATCCGGCACACCGCGGCGTAGGTCCGCGGCGACCTGCTCGTCGACGCCGGAATCGGTGATGGCGGCGACCTCGACCTGGGCCGAGCCGGTGATCGCCGCGTTGAACTGGCGTACCGATTCGGTCAGCGAACCGTAGGTGGACAGCACCGCGATCAGCAGTGCCGAGGACACGATCACCACCGCCAGCGAGGTCACCACCCGCAGCCGGTGATGCCTGATCTCGCGGAGATTGAGGACTCGGATGCGGGTGAGTCCGGCCGCCAGGGCACGCACCGGCGCCAGCACCGACCGGCCCGGGCCGGGACCGTCGGCCATCAGGCGAGCTTTCCGTCCCGGACGGTGATGGTGCGGTCGGCGATCTGCGCGGCCTTGGCATCGTGGGTGACCATCATGACCAGCCGGTTCGGGGCGTCGTGTGCGACTTCGGAAAGCAGTTCGAGAACCGCCGCGCCGGTCTTCGAGTCGAGGTTGCCGGTCGGTTCGTCGGCCAGCAGGATCGTCGGATCCATGATCAGGGAGCGGGCGATCGCCACCCGCTGCATCTGCCCACCGGACAGTTCGGCCGGCCGGTGATCGACCCGGGCGCCGAGCCCGACGCGTTCGAGCAGTTCCACCGCACGCGGTTTGGCCTTGCGTAGCGATTGATTGTCGAGTAACCGGGGCAGAGCCACGTTCTCCCAGGCGGTCATCGTCGGCACCAGATTGAAGAATTGGAAGACGAATCCGACCCGATGGCGCCGAAAAGCCGACGCCGCTTCGTCATCGAGTGATCCGAGGTCGACGCCGTCGATGGTGATACGTCCCGACGTCGGGGTGTCGAGCGCACCGAGGATGTGCAGCAGCGTGGACTTACCCGCCCCCGACGGTCCGACGACCGAGACGAACTGCCCGCCGTCGATGCTCAGGTTCAGGCCGTCGAGCGCGCGGACGCGTTGATCGCCAACCTGGTACTCCCGTACGAGATCTTCCGCCTGAACGAGCGACCGCTCGGTACCCGTGGACACTCAGGAATGGTAGCGCACCCAATCCACCACCATCCGCGACGGAAAGTCGGTGGCCGCACCGACCGGGCCAGGCCACTGACCGCCGACCGCGAGGTTGAGCAGCACATACATCGGCTTGTCGAACACCCAGCGCGCATCGGCCGGGACGCTCAGCGGGGTAAAAGCACTGACCACCTTGCCGTCGATCAGCATCGCGATCACCCCCGGCGCCCGGTACACACCGTAGACGTGAAAATCGTCGGACTGATCGGCGAAGGGGCCGGTCCTCGACTGCTGCCAATGGCCACCGGTCGTCGTCGGTCCGTGCAGCGCGGTATGCCATTTCGCGCCGTCGTTGATGAACTCCATGATGTCGATCTCACCGGAGGCCGGATAGCCGACCGAGCCGATGTCGGCGCCCAGCAGCCAGAACGCCGGATGGAGCCCGGTGCCCTGCGGGGTCGCGATCCGCGCCTCGAGCAGGCCGACGGTGAAGGTGAACTTTCCGCGGGTCGTCAGCCGTGCCGAGGTGATGGTGTCGCCGTCACGTCGGGCCTCGATGATCAGCCTGCCCTTCCCGTCGAGCCGGGAGTTGGCGCGCGCGTTGGTGTAGACCTGCTGTTCGCCGTTGCCCCAACCGCCACCGCCGACGTCGTAGGTCCAGATCGACGAATTCGGTGCCGCCCCCGCGGGCCCGTCGAATTCCTCGGACACCGTCGCCGCCCGCGCGGGCGCGTGGGTGGTGAACCCGCCCACCGCGGCCAGGGCAACGGCGGCGACGGCCGATGCGACCAGCGTCGCGCGATATCCGACTCGAATGGTCATCGGTCGCCTCCTCCGGACACCCCGATGGTGCCCTCAGCAGTTGCGTCGAATGTGGGAACGACCGGCCGTACCGGCAATGTCGCCGTCCTGGCGACGCGGACCGGGATCTCCGCGCGGGCCAGTCGTCCGCGGGCATATCCGTAGGTGGTCACGAGCAGCCCGCCGCCCAGTAGAGCGGCCTGTGCGAGCAGGTCACGGCGCGCCTGCAGTCCGACGCCGGGGCGTACGACACCGACGAGCCGTCGGGCCAGGCCGAGGGGCAGCACCCGCGTGGAGTAGACCCGCTCGCTGCGCAACCCGTCCCCGCTGCCGACCAGGCCCGCGACGGCCGCCTTGGATAAGCCTTCGGCCCGGCACCGGCGCAGGAAGTAGCCGACGGCGACCCGCTCCGCGGACACCCGATGTCCGACTCGCGCCGCGGGCTCGTAGCGGATCCTCGCGTCCACTCCCGCCCGCCGGATGCGGATACACAGTTCGGTCTCCTCACACCCCAGCGGGATCTTGCCCACCCGGCCGAGACCGGTGTGGAAACCACCAGCGTCGACGATGTCGGCTCGGCGCAGAGACATGTTGGCCCCGATGGGATTCCGGATCTCGGTTGCGTGGTCGGGGCCACCGACATAGCTACATCCGACGACCCAGTCGAATTCCGCCGGGAACCAGCCCGGCCGCTGCGGCTCCGGCCAGATGGCCCGCACATGTCCGCCCACCCCGCGCACCGATGCCGACGTGTAGGCGCCGACCAGCGCGGCGATCCAGTCCGGCTCGGCGACCGCGTCGTCATCGAGGAAGGCGACGATCTCGGTGCCGGCGAAGTCGACCCCGGTGTTCCGCGCCCCGGACAGCCCCCGGGGCCCGGCACTGGGGATCACCGACACCCCACCGGCGTATCCGCAGCGCGCCACATAATCGGCCAGGTCCGCGGCCAGGTCCGGATTGTGGTCGACCACCACTACCAGGTGGGCCACCGGACATGACTGTCGGACAACAGAAGTAATCGCCGAGCAGACATCGTCCCACCGCTCGTGCGTGTATGCGCAGATGATGACGGTGACATCCAAGCCACCCAGAGTCCCCGAACTCATGCGGGCCAGTATGCGCCCGATCACCCTGAAAGTCCGATCGAAAGATACTTGCAAGTGAGAGCAATCACAGCGGCCGGATCTGCTCGCCGACCACTCCACGTTCGAATGATGCAGTCCACCAGGCATTTACCCTCAACCGAGCACGCCATGGCGGCCCGAAAATCAGCCGATTCCCCGGACTCACGGTGAATCCAGAACTTGCGGACCACCGCCGGTGAGCGCACCCTTGTCTTCGACGAGAAGTCCGCTGCGGCGGGACATTTCGTCGCAACAACAAAGTGAAACCGTCGCCACATCCAGTGGCAACCGACGGTTCACCTCCAATTAACCGGCATCCTATTTCGGGGGAATGTGGAATGCGCCTTCAGCATCGTGATGTCACCGTTGTCGTACCAACACGCAACGAGGCCAAGAATCTGCCCTATGTCGCCAAACGTATGCCGGACGGCATCGCCGAGATCGTCGTCGTCGACGGCGGCTCGACCGACGGCACACTCGACGTCGCGGCCGACCTCTGGCCGCGAGCCCGTTTGATACAACAGACCCGCAAGGGCAAAGGAAACGCCCTGGCCTGCGGTTTTGCCGCTGCACGCGGGGAGATCATCGTGATGATCGACGCCGACGGGTCCACCGACGCGGCCGAGATCCCCGACTTCGTACAGGCCCTCTGCGACGGCGCCGATTTCGCGAAGGGCTCGCGATTCACCTATCGCGGCGGATCTTCGGACATCACGCGCCTGCGCCGGCTCGGTAATCTCGGTCTCAACGGCATCGTGAACTATTTGTACGAGGCGCAGTTCACCGACCTCTGCTACGGCTACAACGCATTCTGGCGCCATTGCCTACCCGTCATCGACATGCCCGACCCCGCGCTCGCCGATGCGCAGTGGGGGGACGGATTCGAGGTCGAGACCTTGATGAACATCCGCGTCGCACGGGCCGGCCTCCGCATCGCGGAAGTCGCCAGCTATGAACGCGACCGCATTCACGGGGAGAGCAATCTGAATGCGATCAGTGACGGAATTCGGGTTCTCCGAACGATTTTCGATGAGCGTTCGATTCCGGAACCAGTGACCTCGCCGCGGTCGGCGACCCCGACCCGCGTCGCAACCGTCCGGGCCCGACTGGGCCGGGCGATCGCCGGTTCGGACAACCTCGCACTCGGCGCGGCCTGAGAACCACCTATGGCGCGCGACATCGTTCGCGCACTCGTCCTCGACCAGGGACCGGGACTGTGGGGCGCACAGAAGTATCTGCTGCGCCTGCGCCCCGGCCTGGCCGAACGAGGCGTCGAACTCACCCTCGGCTGCCCGCCGCAGCTCGAGCAGTACCGGCATTGGCTCGACCAGGGCCTGCCGACGATCCCTCTCGCTCTGCCGATCGACCGTTCGATTCGTGTCGACGGTCGGATCACAGTGCGCCACACCGCCACCGAGGTACGAAACTCGCTGCGGGCCGGCCACCTGATCGCCCGAGTCGTCCGCGAGCACGGCTTCGACGTGGTCCTGGCCAACTCGCATTGGACCCACCTCGACGCCGGACTGGCCGCACGTCGGTGGCGGATTCCGACGGTCCTCAACCTGCACGAGACGCCGATGCCCGGCGTGGGCAGCAGGCTGCGGGAGGTTGCGGTGGCCGCGGCACATCACACCATCGCGGTCAGCACCTCGGTGGCCGACACCGTACGCACCGGCCTGCGGAGCAGGGTCACCGTCATTCCCAACGGGGTGGATACCGACGAGTTCGCCCCGGCCGCCGACACCGCGACTCGGGCGGCCCTGCGCACCCGCCTCGGATTGCCCGCCGGCCGTCCAATCATCTTGGCCGCCACCAGAATCGACCCGACCAAACGTATCGAGGACCTTCTCGATCTGGCCCGCGTGGTCGGCGACCGCGCGACCGTCGTGGTGGCCGGGACCACCAGCGCGTTCCCCGACTACCACCGGGAGATCCTCGCGGCCGCCGCCGAACTGCCGACCGGGGCGATCACATTCCTCGGCGCGCGCGACGACGTTCCATCACTGCTCGCCGGGGCGGACGTCTTCGTACACACCGGGGTCGTCGAAGGCATGCCACTCGGCCTCGTCGAGGCCCAGTCGGCCGGGGTTCCGGTCGTCGCCTACGCCGCGGCCGGGGTCCGGGAGGCCGTGCTCGACGGAACATCCGGTCGCGTCGTCGGCTGCGGTGACACCGGCGCGCTGATCGCGGCCTGCGCCGATCTGCTCGCCGACGCCGATCGACGGCGTGACTACGCGGCCGCGGCCCGCGCACACACCCTGGCCCATCACCGGATCGATGATCAGGCGGCGGCGAACGCCACACTGCTGCACCGTATTTCCCGAGGTCCACGATGATCGGTCGGGGCGCACTGCGCCCGCCTCGACGATTCGGCGCCAACCCGCTGGCGGTGGATTCGGCAGCCCTCATCACCACCTCCGCGTTGTCGGCGTTCACCGGCATCGTGTTCTGGACGATCGCCGCACGGCTGATCCCGCCGGATGAACTCGGCGTCCAGACCGCCGTGCTGTCGCTGATGACCACCGCGGGTGCCGTTGCCGCCTCCGGTCCGGGCAATGCGATCACCGCGATGCTCCCGGCCACCGGCGTCGAGTTCCGCCGGACCCAGCTGGTCCACGCCGGGATCGTCGTCGCGGCGGGCGCCCTGTTCGCCGGCACCGTCGCCGGTGTCGTCGGCGGCTGCACCATCGGTGACGGGTCGCCGGGGAGTGTCCTCCTCATCATCGGCGGTGCACTGGTCCTGGCCCTTTTCGCCTTCAAGGACACCGTCCTCACCGCACTGTCGGCGGCCCGCCGACTACCGCTGCTCAACCTGCTCATCAGCATTCTCAAGGCGGTCTTGCTACCGCTGGCGGTCGTCGCCTCACTACCCGCGGGTGCGGTACTCGCGACGTTGGTGTCCGCGGTCGTCGCGGTCGTCGTGGTGGTCGCGATGTGCCGCGGGCTGCTCGATCGGCACCCGCCGGCAGCCGCGGCCGCGCGCCCTCATCAGCGGCGCGCCCTGCTCGGATTCGCCCTGCGTGACGGCACCGCAAGCCTGGTGTCGATGGGGACGCTGCTGGCCGCACCCTTCCTCACCACCTGGCTCGCCGGGCCGGTCCAGGGCGCGATCCTGGCGTTGATGCTGCCCATCGCGGCCGGGCTGGACTTCGTGTCGACCGGAGCCGCGATGGCCCTGACCAAACACCTGGCCACCGCCGCCGATCAGTCCCATGCCATCCGACGCGTATGGCTGCTGTCGCAAGCGGCCGTCGCCCTGCTCGGTGTCATCCTGTGCGTCGCCATCGCCCCGGTGCTGTTCGGCTTCTTCGGCCATGGATACGACCACTCGACACTGTGGATCACGCTGGCCGTCCTCTGCCTCGGCTCGACCGCTCGGGTGAGTTTCGTGGTGTGGGCGGCGGTGCTGCGCGCCCGGCTGGCCACCCGCACCCTGCTCACCACCAACGCCACGGCCTGCCTCGTCACCGTCCCGGTACTGGTCGTCTGTACGGCGTGGTGGGGATCGATCGGCGCCGCGGCCGGCGCCGGATGCGGCTCCGCGGTACTCGGTGCCACCGGCGCCGTCGGCCTGTCCCGCACCGTCGGGCACCGGACCGCCCGGACAATCCGCGGGGAGGCGGCATGACACATATCGTCCTGGTCAACGCCTGGCATGACGACAACAAGGGTGACTCGGCCATCACCGACGGGATACTGCGACTGGCCGCCGTCGCACATCCCGACGCCACCGTCACCGTGGTCGGGCTGACCGAGAACCCCGACCCGCACACCGACGGTATGCGGCACGTCGCACACAACCACCCGGACGCGATCCTGCGCCCCACTCCGATGCCCTCCGAACTGCGCGGACAGAGCCGGTCCCGGCCTGCGGTAGACGTGCCGATCTGGTTCGGCAGGCTCGTCGGGCCGGCCGCCGCCGCCGCGGCCGGACGGGTACCGGCCCGGTATGCCCGGTTGTTCGCCGACGCCGACCTCGTCGTCGGCGTCGGTGGCTCCAACCTGTACACCGACGCCTCGGTGCAGCCCATGGTGAGCCTGGCCCGCCTGTTCACCCTGTCCGCACCCATCCGGGCGGCGACCCGGATGCGCATCCCCACCGTATTGCTCGGTCACACGCTGGGTCCGTTCCCGGCCGATCGCCCGGGCGCGCGACGGCTCGCGCGGCACATGCTCGCCGACGCCGACCGCGTCGTCGTCCGCGACGCCGCCTCGGTCACCGTCGCCGAGGAATTGGGCTTGGGCACAGCCGAACTAGCACCCGATATGGCCTACGCGCTCACCCCGAACCTCAGTCCACGGGTCGCCGCGATCATCGCCGGTCTGCCCGGCGCGGTGTCCCGGACCGCGGTGATCGCGCTGCGCTCACATCCGTCGCTGTCGGCGAAGGCCAACAGCAGGCTGGTCGCCGAGATCGTCGACGCGGCACAAGCGCTGTGTCGCACCGGATACATCGATCGGATCCTGGTCGTCGCGCACACCCTAGGGCCGACGCCGATCGAGGACGACCGTCCGATGTCGGACCGGTTGTACACCTCTCTCACCGCCCGCGCGGTGCCGGCCACCTACCTCGACGCCGATCTGAGTCCCACCGAACTCGCCGCGCTGTACGGCGCCGCGGGGGCGATGATCGCCGTGCGGCTGCACGCCGCCGTCCTCGCCACCCTCTCCGGCACACCGACATTCGCCATCGCCTACTTCTCGTCGAAATCCCACGGCGTGATGGCGTCGTCGGGACTCGACGACGCGGTGGGCGACTTCGCCAGCGTCACCGCCGCCGACATCACCGCCGCCCTGACCCGCCAACTGAGTTCGACGACCGCCCGCCGCGACCTCGCCGACATCGCGGCCGGCCACCACGCGACGCTGACGAGCCGGGCCCCCGAGTGGTTCGGCACACGCGAATCCTGTTCCCCCGGCATCGCATTCCCATCCGCCGACCACCTATCGACTTCGAATGACTGAGGAATAGACATGACCGGAACACGCGTCGAGGTTCTGCACCCGATCCTGCCCGCCGCCGGTGCGGCCACCACCGACCTCGCCCGGTGGATCGGCGAGGCACAGATCGGCGACGACTTCGCCGACGAGATCACCGCCACCGACGCACAGGGTTATCACCGGGCGCGGCTACTGGTTCGCGACGGACGTGCGGTGCGCGGCTACATCGAGGTCGGAGTCGAGGACGCCACCATCCTCGGCCGGGAGGTGCGGCGGGAGATGTCCCGACTGCCGCAGCGGCCGGCACCGACGACCACCGAGGACTTCACCCCACCGGTAACCGTCGTGGTGTGCACGCGGGACCGTACCGATCAGGTCCGGCGAACGATCGAATCACTACTCGCACTGGACTATCCGTCATTCGAGGTGGTTGTCGTCGACAATGCGGCGAGCACCCTGGACACCTGGCGCTACATCGATTCTCTCGACGACCCCCGGGTCCGGGTGATCCACGCGTCGGTGCCCGGTCTGGCCGCCGCGCGCAACCGCGGACTGGAGTCCGCCGCGCACGACATCGTCGCCTTCACCGACGACGACGTGGTCGTCGACCGGCAGTGGCTGACCTGCCTGATCCAGCCCCTGGCCGACGCCGACGTCGCCTGCGTGACCGGACTGGTGCCGGCCGCCGAACTGCGTACTCCTGCCCAGGTCGCCTTCGAGCAGCGAGTGCACTGGTCGTCGAGCCTGGATCGCCGGGTGTACCGGATGACACAGCCGAGGGACCGACGAACGCTGTTCCCGTTCCGGGTGGGCGACTACGGAACCGGCGCCAACTTCGCCGTGCGCCGCCCGGTCGCCTTCGAACTGGGCGGCTTCGACGAGGCGCTCGGTGCCGGTTCGCCGACACGCGGCGGAGAGGACATCGACTGGTTCGTCCGCACCATCGTGTCCGGCCGTGCCCTCGCCTTCGAACCCGACGCCATCGCCTGGCACCAGCACCGCGACGACGACGACGCACTGGCCACCCAGGCGCACGGCTACGGGATCGGTCTCGGCGCCTGGCTGACCAAGGTCGCCCTCGACCGCGACCTGGCACCGTTGGCGCTGGCCCGCGCCGGCGCGGCGATCGGGCACCTGTTCACCTCGTTCTACAGCCGCACCGCCGCGGCTGCATCCGGCGACCGCACCGGGCCGACCGGTCTTCCCGGTGCCGCCCGCCGCGAACTGGCCGGACTCATCGCCGGGCCGCGGGCACTGCTGACGGCACGCGCCCAAGGCCGAAAGCCCAAGCCGTTCCAGTCCTTCGCGCCGACCCCGGCTTCCCGCCCCGCAGTGGCGGCCGCACCCGAACCGGCTACGCCGTCGTCGTCGGCGGCCGCCGGTGCCGAAGAAGGAGTGTCGTCATAGAAACGTTGATCCTGCCGCGAACCGAGGGTGACGAACCCACCGAGATCGCCACCGCCCCAATCGAGTCCGCTGACCGGGAGTCCGGGGTGCGAGCGGTGATCGCCGGGTCCGCCGGCCTGCTCGCCCTGGCTTCGACGATCCCGGCGCTCCCACCGCTACTACGTCTGGCACTGCTGGCCCCGCTGGTGGTCGCCGGGCTGGGTGCCGCGGTCGCGCACTGGGTCGAGGTGCCCGCCCATCTGCGGCCCGCGGCCTATCCGGCCATCGGCCTGGCCGCACCGATCGCGCTGGCCACCTGCCTACTGTGGTTGCGCAGCTATTCGGCAGCCGCGGTGACCGTCACGCTCGCACTCGTGTGTCTGCTGTGCGCCGCAGCGCGCCTGCGCTCGGCGCCCGCGGCCGCGGCTGCGATCGCAGACACCCGCAACAGTCTCACCCGCACGGTGCGCACAGTGGCCGACAGCCTGCGCACGCGACGAACGGTGCCGGTCGTCGGGGCGCTGGCGATCTGGGCCGTCGGCCTCATCCTCGCCGCGGGTGAGACCGCGGGACTGTTCGGTCTGCTGGCCACCCCGGGCGGCATACTCATCGCCGTTGCGACCGTCGTCGTCGTGGTCTCCGTCCTGGCGAATGTCGTCGTCGGTGACGTCCCGGCGGCCACCGCCGGGGTGATCGCGACCATCGTGATCATCCGGTTGCCCGCGACCCTGCTGACCGACGCACCCATCTACGCGTGGACCTACAAACACATCGGTCTCGTCGACTACGTCCAGCAGACCGGCGCACTTCCCGCCTCCTACATCGACATCTACACACGCTGGCCGGGGTTCTTCGCCGGCGGCGCGTGGCTGAGTTCGTCGACCGGCATCGACCCCGTCGACGTCGCGCACTGGTTCGCCCCGGCGATCCACGCGCTCCTCGCGGCCGGGGTGTGGAGTCTGGCACGAGCGCTGTCGTTGAGTCCCCGCGCCGCGATCCTCGCGGTCGCGGTCGCCGAGATCGTCAACTGGGTCGGTCAGGACTACTACGCACCGCAGGCGGTGTGCCTGGTCCTCGCCGTGGCGACACTCGCACTGCTCGCCGACTCCCGTACCCACTCCGCCGCAGCACTTCTCGCGATCCCGGTCTTCGCGGCCATCGTCATCTCCCACCAGCTGACCCCCATCTGGGTGGTCGCCTGCGCCGTGCTGCTGACGCTGAGCAACCGGGTCCGCCCGCTGTGGCTGCCGATCGTCCTGATCGCGGTATGGGTGGCCTATGTCGTGCCCCGACTGTCCTCGGTCCTCAAATACGGGCTGTTCACCGGTTCCAATCCGGTCAAGAACGCGCAGACCAACATCGGGGCAGCGACCGGCGACTCGACGGCCCGCGCGCTGACCGAGGCGATCGACCGCGGGGTGGCGTTCGCCGTCTGGGGTGCCGCACTACTGGCGTTCGTCTACCTGTGGCGCATCGATCGGGCGCACTGGAGTCTCCCCATCGTCGCCTTCTCCCCGATCCTGCTGCTAGCCGGGCAGAGCTATGGCGGCGAGGCCATCTTCCGGGTGTACCTCTATTCGGTCATCGGGTGTGCGATCCTCATCGGTGCGGGCGTCACCGCCGCGCTGACCGGGGAGAAACCCGGCCACGACGTCGCCGACACGACACCCAGGCCATCCCGCATGCGTGCCCGGACGGCCCGACTCGGAGTGCTCGGTCTACTCCTCGCCTCGATGGCGGTCGGCGCACTACACGGCTACTACAGCGGCTGGGCCTACAACGTCATCACCCCGTCGCAGGTGGCGCTGAGCCGCCAGATGCTCGCCCAGGCACAGCCGTCGACGATCATCGTCCGGATGGCGCCTGCCGGCTGGCCGGAACGGCCCAGCGGCGACTACGTCCGGATCGCCGAGGCCAACCCCGGTTTCGACCGCCCGCTGGTGTTCCTGAAGAACTCCCTCTCCCGCGGCTTTCCCACCGAGGAGGACATCTCCTTCATGAACAACCTCGGCCGTATGAGCAGCGGCGGCTTCTACCTCGTGCTGCCGCGCCAGATCTCCACCTACAGCGACTATTTCGGATACTTTCGCCCACACGCGATCGAATCGCTGATCGCGCGCCTGGACCGCGAGCCACGGTGGCGGCGTGCCCCCGGCGACGACGACACGATCATCTTCGAGTACGTCCGCGACAGTCGCCCGGCAACCGCCGATGACGGCGGTAGCCGATGAGCACCAGCACATTTCGACCGACCTGGCTGGACCTGGCCCGCGGCGACTCCCGGGTCGTCATCGGCATGGGCCCCTGCCGCGTACCGGCCGGCCCCGACCTGGCCGCCGATCTGTTCCGGTTGGCCCGGATCTCGACCGGCAACCGACTGGCGGTGCGGCGGGTGCCGCACGTACGGCACTGGCGGGTGGATCCCGATCGGCTGATCGACGCCGTCACCGACTTCGCGGTGGCCTTCCCCGGGTCCGACCATCTGAGCCTGCGCGAGAAGGTCACCCTGCTGCACAACAGCACCCCGACACCGGACGGTCTGCGCATCTACACCACCGGCGACCAACTGATCACCGACATCCCGCATGCCGTCTTCGACGGGGTGATGATCGTGCAGTTGTGGTTGTACCTGACCAGGTGGCGACCCGGCATGACCCCGGCCTGGGCGCAGGCTCCCCTGCTGCGGCCGCACCTGGCGTGGGCGCTGACCCGGCATCTCGCACTCGACCCACGACGGCTGGCCGCCATCGCGCGCACCGGTCGTCCGGCCGGCTCGGCCGCGGGTACCCCCGCGCCGATTCCCTCGACCACCGCTTCGCCGGTGGCCCAGCTGGCGACCCGGTCGGCCACCCTCGACCCGGCCGGGCTCGCCGGACTGCGGAACTGGCGAACCGAATCCGCTCCGGACACCACCATGGCGGTCATCCTGATGACCGTCCTCACCCGGGCACTCACCGAGGCGGGCGTCCAGCTGGCCCCGCGCGTGCACGTCGTGGTGGATGGGCGCCGCTACGACCGGCGTCTCGGCGCCCATCTCGGCAACGCCGCAGTCGGACTGAATCTCGAATTCGCCCGTGCCGCACCGCCCCAGGACCTGCAACGCGAACTCGGCCGAGCTGTCGCCGCCGGCCGCCCGCTGGCCGCGATGCTGGCGATCTCCTTCGGTCAGTTCATGTCCCGGCATCGCACGCAGGAACCGAGTGCGGTCGCCTCCGCCGTGACCGAATCCGACGGCGCGGTGGCGTCGTTCAGCCATCTTCTCGGCCTCGACACCATGCCCGACGGGGATTGGCTCGGCGGCTTCGACCGCCACGAACTCATCGGCATCACCGAACCGATGGGCCAGGACGGGATCGCCTTCCTGATGCTCAAGATGCGCGACCGCTATGACCTGTCGGCCTCTTTCCGCCCCGGCGAACATGACGCAGGCGCCATCGAAGCCGCCCTCGACCGGGCAACCCGCCATCCGGTCGAACTTCTCGCACCAGGACTCCCCGCCGTCCCCGGCCCAGATCGCGAGCCGACCGGGGACTTCGCGCTTCCCGAAAACACAGGGGGAACACAGTGATTCGCAATGTACTGACACGACCATTCGCCGCAATCGCACGCGTACCGACTCGTCTACGCCACTATCTGACCGCGCTCGTCGTCACCCCGAACGGCCGTCCACGTCCGGCCGGGGCGGTGATCTTCGTCTGTCTGGCAGTGACCTTCCTGGTGGTGTGCACCTCGCTCGACGCCGCGGCGCGCGGACGCGAACAGTCCGACGACTTCACCCGGTTACGCTCCGACCTCGGGCTGGTCGCCTCCGACGACTTCAGCGGACCGGCCGGCCACCTACCGTCGGGCACCATGTGGAACATCCGTACCGGGGGTGGCGGCTGGGGTAACGACGAACAGCAGATCTACACCGCCGCAACGGATAACATCGCCACCGACGGTCGCGGCAATCTGGTGATCACGGCCCGCCGCAGCGGCTCCACGATCACCTCGGCCCGGATCGACACCCTCGGAAAGCTGGACGCGTCGACCGGCCTGATCGCCGTGCGTGCCAAGCTGCCACAGGGGGCCGGGCTACACCCGGGGATCTGGATGCTCGGCTCGTCGATCGACGTCGTCGGCTATCCCGAGGCCGGTGAGATCGACCTGTTCGAACAGGTCAACAACCATGCGTCGGCGACTGTGGGCGCTCTCGGCCCGCGCACCGACCTCGGGATCAAGACACCGTGGAAAGTCCAGGTGCAGCCACCCACCGAAACCCTCGCCGACCCCGACGGATTCCACACCTACTGGGTCAACCGCTCACCTGGGCGGATCGAATTCGGGATCGACGGCAAGAGGGTGATGACGTTGACGCCCAAGGACCTTCCGCGCTCCTCGGTGTGGGTCTTCGACGACCCGTTCTTCGTGGTGCTCAACCTCGCGGCCGGCGGTGAATGGCCGGGTCCGCTGGACCCGTCGTCGCTGCCGGCGTCGATGCTCGTCGACTGGGTGCGGGTGTACGCATGAACCGCCCGAACGCCTTAGGCACGCTGCTGATCCTGTGGTGCGCGGTCCTGTCGGCTGTCACCGCCACACTCACCGGATGTTCGGCTCCCCCGGCACCGTCGGGTCTCTCGGCCGGGATCGTCCGCGAACCACTCGGGCCCGATATGCGCGCCTACCGGCAGGAGGACCTCAAACCCGTCGCCCTGATGGTGTGGTTCCACGGGATGGACTCCGACGGCACCGAATTCGAGTTCGACCCGCGGCAGAAGCATTTCGCCGAACCTTTCCTGCGCAGCGGCTGGATCGTCGTCTCCGCATCGGCCGGTGGTAACTCCTTCGGCAACGACGCCGCGATGGCCACCTACCGCACCCTCGTCGACAACGCCCACGCCCGCTACGGTGCCGCATTGCCGACACTGTTCGCCAGCGAGTCGATGGGGTCGGTCGCGGCGATCCGACTGGCCGCCGAACCGCGGTACGCGCCGCGGGCCGGTGTCGTCGGCGTCTCGCCGCTGACCGGCATCCCGGACACGCTACGCAGCGTCGATTTCATCGCAGGAGCCTGGGACGGACCGGTACCTGCCCGCGCCGACCCGCTCAGCTATGCGCCGAACCGCTTCGCCCACCATAGATTTCGCTTCTACTACTCCCCGGCGGACACGGTGGTGCCGACCGGGGCCAATGCGCGAGCCTTCGCCATCCGGGTGGGAAAGTTCGCCGACGTGGGGATCGTCGAATGCCGCGGCGACCACGCCGACCCCACCTGCTATCAGGGCGAGGACGCACTCACCTTCGCCCGCCGGGGACTACTTCCGCCGCAGGCGGGCTGACCGCGACCCGCGGTCGGCGTCAAACCGACCAGGCACCGGTGTCGAAGAATGCGTCGAGAACACCTCGGGCCGGGGCCAGGTCGAACTCGTTGGACGCCAGCCAGCCGTCGTCGAAATAGGTCGTCTCGTAGCGATCACCCGAATCACAGAGCAGGGTGACCACACTGCCCGCATGACGCTGCTCGACCATCTCGGCGACCAGACCGAAGGCCGCCCACAGGTTGGTGCCGGTGGATGCGCCGATGCGACGGCCGAGCCGCTCGCTGACCACCCGGGCGGTGGCGATCGACGCTTCGTCCGGTACCCCGACCATCCGGTCGATCACCTGGGAGACGAACGACGGTTCGACCCGCGGCCGCCCGATGCCCTCGATGCGCGATCCGGTGTCCGCGGTCAGGGTGCCGTCACCCGACTCGAACGCGGGCAGGAACACCGAGTTCTCCGGATCGACGACGCACAGCCAGGTCGGGTGCCGCCGGTAACGCAGATACCGGCCCAGCGTCGCCGATGTGCCGCCGGTACCCGCCCCGACCACGATCCAGGTGGGCACCGGATGATCCTCCTGCGCCAGCTGCGCGAAGATCGATTCGGCGATGTTGTTGTTGCCACGCCAGTCGGTGGCCCGCTCGGCCATCGTGAACTGGTCGATGAAATGCCCGCCCAGCTCGGCTTCGAGGCGTTGCGCCTCGTCATAGACATCACCGGCGCGTTGCACGAAATGGCAGCGGCCACCCTGGCGTTCGATGAGGGCGGTCTTCGCCGGTGACGTGCTGGCCGTCATGACCGCGACGAACGGCACCCCGATGAGTTTCGCGAAGTACGCCTCGCTGACGGCGGTGGACCCCGACGACGCCTCGATCACCGTGGTGTCCGGACCGATCCACCCGTTGCAGATGGCGTAGAGAAACAGCGAGCGCGCCAGCCGATGCTTCAGGGATCCGGTCGGATGCGTGCTCTCGTCCTTGAGATAGAGATCGACTCCCCGCGCGTTCCCCGCCTCATCCGTCCAGCGAGACCAGTCCGGTAGTTCGACCCGCAGGAGATGGGTGTCGGCACTGCGCAGTCCGTCGGCCTCGATGAGCCGCACCGCATTCTCCGACCACGACCGATCGGCCCGGCGGTCGACGCTGCGCGTGGGCTTCACGCGCTACTTCTGTCCGCGCAGCCGCGCCTGCAGGTCTCCCTGGCGGGCCCGCCGTTCACCTTCGACGGCGGCGATCTGCCGGTTCACCCGCAACCGGAGCGGCTTGAAGGCGACCATGCCCAACGGGAGGGCGATCAGCACACCGAAGACGGCGGCCACGAACAGCGGGACGTCGACGTCGACGAGCCTGCCGACCCCCATGATGATCGCCGCGACGACCACGACGAGGGCGAGGCGTGCCGCGGTGTAGGCCGCGATCGCCAACAGCAGGGGGCCGGTACCCACCCGCTCGGTACTGTCTGTCGGACGGCTCTGTTCCTGCTCGGCACTCACGTCTGCCAGCCTACTGCCCGGCGCGACCCGACAACCATCGGCCGCGAATGATGGTCGATTCTGCGCATTCGTCCGCTTTGCCTGTTCTTTACCTTCTGCTGAAGGTTCGAGTACCCGAGGGTGCGGCGTGTATTCATGAATCACTCGATCCATGTCTTGCCCATTCCACCAGGAGCGGGCTGCAGTGAGAGGAAACGCCGTGACCACTATTGAGACCGCAACGTCGCCGGCATCGTTCATCACCCCCGGGATGGCCAGCCAGCACACGCTGACCCCCGGACAGGTCGCCGCCATGTTCAATGTGAACCCCAAGACGGTCGCCCGCTGGGCCAGCTCCGGCATCCTCGGCTCCATCCGGACGCCGGGCGGTCACCGCCGCTTCCGCGAGGAGGACGTCGTCGCCCTCCTCAATCACCGCACCAACTGATCGACCGGCGCCCCACGCCCACACCTTCGACCAGCCACTCACGTACGCTGGTGTCCGGAGGTTGCCATGACGTATCTGCTCGCCGCTATCGGTGTCATCGCCGTCACATTCTTGCTGTGGCGTGCCTTCGGCCCGCAGCACGACTCGTCGTCGGCGTCCCCATCACGCAACAGCCGTAATCGAGGCCCGTCCGGACCGGTCGGCCCCGACGACGATCCGGATTTTCTGCGGGATCTCGACAATCGCACCCGCGGCCCCAACGGCACCGATTCCGACGAATCCTGACACCGATTTCCCTCCCCATTGTTGTTGGGGATATTCGGGTTTCGATCGCGCCCCGTTCTCAAATCATTCCGCACGGTCCGCAGAAGTGACTCGCCAGTAATATCTGCACAATGTCCACTTTCGCCGAATGCGTTGCGGAACACCCCATTTGGGTCAAGTGACCCAGAAGCCAGCGTACCCCTACGTAGGGTAATGTTCGGGCGATATCCGATCAGGGGGTGCACGGATTGAATCCGGGACGAGTGGGACGTAAGGCCGAAGACGATCTCACCTTCGCCGACAAATTGGGTGACCTCTTCGAGCACACCCGAGATGAGAACGGTGTTCGCTACACGGGAAAGAAGATCGCCGAGAAGGCCAACGCCCTCGGCTATTCGCTCTCCGACGCCTATATTTCGCAGCTCCGCACCGGCAAGGCGCGGACACCGTCATTCCGCACGGTCGAGGCCATCGCCCGCGCATTCGACGTCAGCGTCACATACTTCCTGTCCAATCCCGACGAGGATCTCGAACGCGTCCGCCAGCAACAGGAGTACGTCGATCTGCTGGCGGTCACCGGCACACATCTGTCCGGCGTCGACCTCAGCGCACTGTGCCCGGACACCATCGACGTGCTGATCGACCTGCTCAAGGTCGTCAAGACGCAGCTGATCACGGCTGAGCGTCAGGCCGCCCCGTCGGGTGTCTCGACAACGCGACCCGAGGCCTGAGGGCAGGAGTGCGTGTCTACAGGCCCGCGTAGGAATGCAGGCCGGACACCACCAGATTGATGATGAACAGGTTGAACAGCAGCGCCACGAATCCGGCGACGTTGATCCAGACCGCGGCCACGTTGCGCCAGCCCGCGGTGGCACGGGCGTGCAGGTAGGCCGCGTAGATCACCCACGCGATGAAGGACACGGTCTCCTTGGGATCCCAGCCCCAGAACCGGCCCCAGGCCGCTTCCGCCCAGATGGCACCGCAGATGACGCCCAGACCGAACAGCGGGAAACCGAACACCACGCATTTGTAGGCGAGCCGGTCCAGCGACTGGGCGGTCGGGATGTGCGCGACGATCCGGCGCAGTGCGGCACCGACCCCACCCTCGGACTCGACCGCGGCATCGTCGGCGGGAGTCCCCCAACGCATCTTGACGAGGTAGAGGACGCTCGCCACACCAGACACCAACAGCACACCCGAACTGATCGAGATGATCGAGACGTGAATGGCCAGCCAGTACGACTTCAGTGCGGGCACCACCGGCGCGGCCTGCGTATACAGCCACCGGCCGGCGATGAACATCAGCAGGGTCGCGGGCAGGAGCACGAAGGACAGCAGTGGCCGGTGCTCGGGCTTGCGCAGCACCACCAGGCCGGCGAGTACACACGCCGCGCAGGTGAGCGAGATGAACTCGTACATGTTGCCCCAGGGCGCCCGCTCGGTGGCCAGCCCGCGGGTGATGATCGACGCGACATGCGCCAGGAAACCGACGATGACGACCGGGTAGGCCATCCCGCCGAGCTTCTCACCGAGGCCCCGGCGCTGCGGGCCGGACACCCGACCCGGGGTGCGAACAGCCTCGGCGGTGGTGGTCGACGCGCCGCCGACGGCCGCACCGACGAGCTCCCGGCTCTCCATCCGCCGGGTGCGCACGGCGGCCAGCGACCAGAGGAACAGGACCATCGCCAGCACATAGACGGTGATCGCCGTTCCGAACAACAGGTCGGAATACCGTGCCAGCGTCTCGTCGACGTTCATCGAAATGTCCTCTCCTGGCTGTTCTCGCCTACGAACAGCCGGTTACCACGCGGTGTGGATCTCGCTAGAGCCGACCGCGGCGCGGTCGCTTTCCGGTGTCGTCGGAGCCATCGACCGCCAGCAACGCGGCAACCTGCTCGTCGAACCCTTCGCCCCAGCCGGCCTGATCCGTACGGGCCAGCCCGGCAACTTCTACTACAGTACGTCGTTTGTCGGCGTCCGTACCCGCTGCACCGGCGGCAGCCGACGACGCGACGGGCACCAGCCGCGCCCAGATCCGCCGCCGGCGCACGAGCAGGGACACCAGCAGCCCACCGAGCATCGTGATCGCCGAGACCAGCACCCAGGTCTGCGCCGGGTCATGCGACACCTGCACCGACACCCAACGCTGATACCCGTCGAAGCGGACGGTCACCCCGTCACCGAGATCGTGGGTCTGCCCGACCGTCAGATTCACCCGGGCCACCTGCCGCAACCGGTTCTGCTCGATGAGCTGACGGTCCAGCGAGTAGGCGTTCTGCGGCTTACCGGTGTCGAGGCCGGTGTCGCCGCGGTAGATGTCGATCGCCACGAACGGATTGTCGGGGGTCGCCGAGGCCGACGTCAGCAGTGATCCGTGGAAGCGGCCGTCGGGTGCGAACAGGCCCTGCAGCGCGATCTGGTTCTTGCGGCGCACATCCTCGTCGGGGTACAGCCCGGCCGGGGTGTCGAAACGCGCGGCCCCCGACGACAGCATGGTCGCCGTCTCCTCCGGGATGAACGGCACGGTCTGGGTACGGGTCTTGCCGTTGGGGAAGGTCACCGTGAACGTCGGCGCGAAACCGTTGCCGAGCACGTAGACGCGGTCACCGGCGATCCGTAGCGGCTCGTTGACCTTGACCGAGGTGATCTTCCAGTCCCGCGGGTCACCGGCCCGCGGTCCCTCGACGTAGCGGACGGTGGCGTCGTACATATCCGGCTGCCCGCTCGGCAGGAAGGTCGCCGAGAAATTGTCGATCCGGATGCAGAACGGTGACAGGTCGGTGCCGTCGACGAGACTGCCCGCCCGGAACGAGTCGTAGACCGCGGTCGAGTTGTTGCACAGTCCCTGCCGGCCGTCGGCGACCAGCGTGCGGGTGCCCTCGTAGCCGTAGAGCTTGCCGACCGCGATCGCCACCAGCAGTGCCAGCAACGCGAAATGGAAGACGAGGTTGCCGAACTCGCGCAGGTACCCCTTCTCCGCGGAGACCTCGACGACCCCGTCCGGATACTTATCACTCGCCGGATGCACCACGACCTGGCGACGCCAGCCGCGCAGCCGCCCGTTGATGCGTTCGGCGACCTCGTCGGGGGAACCCTCGACGGTCTCGGACACGTGGCGCGGCAGGCGTGCAAGATTGCGCGGCGCGGCCACCGGCTTAGCACGCAGGCTGTGGAAATGCTCGATCATCCGCGGGGTCAGGCAACCGACCAGCGACACGAACAGCAGGACGTAGATCGCGGTGAACCAGGTGCTGCCGAAGACGTCGAACATCTGCAGCCGGTCCATCAGCGTCCCGACGGCACCGTGATCGTCGATGTACTGCGCGGTCTTCTGCTCGTTGAGGTCGCGCTGCGGCAGCAGGGCACCCGGGATCGCGGCCAGCGCCAGCAGGAACAGCAGCATCAGCGCCGTGCGCATCGAGGTCAGCGACCGCCACAGGTTGCGCACCGGCCACCACAGTCGCCGCAGCGCCCAATGCGGCCGGCGCGGACCCGACGGCGGCGTCGGGGTCTGCGGATCGTCGGTCAGGGTGTCGGTCATATCGGGAGCTCCACATCGCTGATGAACGCCCGCTGGATCCACAGGGTGAACTCCGCCCACATGCCGGTGATCAGCGCGATGCCCACGGCGATCAGCATGACGCCACCGAAGATCTGGATGGCCCGCGAGTTGCGGCGCAGCCAGCCGAGGCTGCGCAGTGCCCACGCCGAGGAGAAGGCCAGGATGACGAACGGGATACCCAGCCCGATGCAGTAGGCGACGATCAGGGTCACACCCTTGGCGGCGGTCATGCCGTCGGTGCCGTACGCCGTCGCGGTCACACCGACCAGCGTCGGTCCCAGACACGGCGTCCAGCCGAGCGCGAAGACACCACCGAGCAGGGGCGCACCGACGATGCTGGAGACCTTCGCGGGCGAGAAACGTACCTCACGCTGCATCATCGGGACCAGCCCGATGAACACCAGCCCCATCACGATGGTGACGACACCGCCGATGCGTTGCAGCAGATCGTTGTTGACGCGCAGCGAGGTGCTGACCCCGAAGACGGTGGCGGTCGCGGCCACGAAGACCGCGGTGAACCCAAGAACGAACAGTCCCGCGGCCAGCGCCACCCGGGATCGGCCACGTTTGGCGTCCTCGCCGACCGTCACCGCGGGAGCTTCGGCGCCGACCAGCCCGGCCAGATAGGACAGATAGCCGGGCACCAACGGCACCACACAGGGGGACGCGAAAGAGACGAGTCCGGCGAGCACGCAGGCGGCCAGCGCGAGCAGGAGCGGACCGCTGATCACGGTCTCCTGAAAGGTGTCGCCGATGGCGGCCTGGGGCTGGGCGGCGATCATCGCCAGACTGGTGGTCATCGAGGCGCAATCTCCGGCGCAGAAGGGATGGGCGCAGAAGGGATGGGCGCAGAAGGGGTGGGCGCTGCCGGTGGCGCCTCGGCGGCGACCTCGGCTACCTTCGCGGCCAGGTCGTCGGCGTGGATGGGTTTGATGAACACGACGGCCGGGCGGTGGCTGCGGTCGAGGATGACCGTGGTCGGCACCACCGGCGCCGGGATGCCCAGGTCACGCAGCGTCGCGCCGTCCGGGTCGTAGATCGTCGGGTAGGTGATGCGGCGGTCCCCCACGAAGTCGCGGGCGCTGTCGCGGTCGTCGCGCAGGTTGATCCCGAGGAATGCCACCCCGGACGACGCGGTCTGCTGGAAAACCTGTTCGAGGTCGTCGGCCTCGGATCGGCACGGGCCACACCACGACGCCCACACGTTGACGACCATCACCTTGCCCGCGAACCGGGGATCGGCGACCGACAGCGGTCCGCCGGTCTGCAGGTCCTCACCCGCGAGCGGGCCGATGGGTTTGCGTTCGTCGGCGGAGTAGTCGATGACGGTTTTGCCGCCCGGCGAGACGAACTGGAAGGTGTCCCCCTGCACCACGGCGTCGTCACCGGTGCTGCATCCGGTCAGCGCGAGGAGTCCCACGACGACGAATGCCGCCGCCACACCGCGCAGCCACCCGGCACCCGGGGTCGAGCGCAGTGCGCCACGGCTTCGTCGCCGTCGCGCCCGGACCTCTGTACAACCCACCGCCGTCACTCGCCCGATCAGGCTCCCGTGGCGAGCGGGTCGGATGCGCCCGCGGGTTCGGAGTAGATGATGTCCACGAGTGCGTCGTCGTCGTAGACGAGGCTCGTCAGCGACGCCAGCGAGCACTGGCGGCGACGCGGATCGTGCCACAACCGCTGACCTTCGAGGAACCGGCGCAGCGTGTACACCGGCAGTTGGTGGCTGACACAGACCGCCTCGTGTCCGCGCGCGGCGTCGCGGGCCTTGTTCGCCGCGGCCAGCATGCGATGCGCGAGCTGGATGTAGGGCTCACCCCAGGACGGGGTGAACGGGTCACGCAGCTTCGGCCAGTGCCGTGGCTTCGACAGCGCACCGTCACCGACCGACACCCTCAGTCCCTCGAAGACGTTGTCGGCCTCGATGAGGTCGTCGTTGGTGAGGATCGACAGGTCGTGAGCTGCCGCGATCGGGGTCGCGGTCTCCTGCGCACGCTGCAGCGGCGACGCGAAGACGGCGGTCACGTCGTGATCGGCGAGCGTGTCGGCGACTGTCTGCGCCTGCCCCCGGCCGATGTCGGACAGCCGGAATCCGGGCAGGCGGCCGTAGAGGATGCCCTCGGGATTGTGCACCTCACCATGGCGCATCATGTGGACGATCGTGTGCATCAGTCGGTCTCCCCCGGTTGACTGCGGTCTGACTGGTCGGGGTGCGGGGCACGGGCGGCCGCCTCCGCGGCCGCGGGCAGCGCCTCCGCGATCTGGGAGAAAGCATCCTCGTCCAGGGCCGCAGAGACAAACCACGCCTCGAAGGCGCTCGGCGGCGCGTACACCCCACGTTCGAGTAACGCATGGAAGAACGGCGCGAAACGCCAGGTCTCGGTGGCCGACACCCCGGCGTAGTCGACGATCGGGGTGTCGGGCGCGGAGGTGAAGAACACACTCAGCAGGTTGCCCGCGAACTGCACCCGATGCCCGACCCCGGCCGCGGTGAGCGCCTCGGTGAACAGTGCGCCCAGTCTCTTCGCGTTGGCGTCGAGGGTGGCGTAGACGTCGACGTCGGCGTGGCGCAGCGTGGCCAGGCCGGCCGCGACGGCGACCGGATTCCCCGACAAGGTGCCCGCCTGGTAGACCGGGCCGGTCGGTGCCAGCCGTTCCATCACCTCGGCGCGACCGCCGAAGGCGGCGGCGGGCAGCCCACCGCTCATCACCTTGCCGAAGGTGTACAGATCCGCGCCGACACCTTCGAGTCCGTACCAGCCGCTGGGGCTGACCCGGAATCCGGTCATGACCTCGTCGATGATCAGCAACGCGCCGTGGCGTCGGGTCAGTTCCCGCAGGCCGGCGTTGAAGCCGTCATGGGGTGCGACGGCCCCCATGTTGCCCGCGGCCGCCTCGGTGATGACCGCGGCGATCTCGTGTCCGTACTCCTCGAAGGCCTTGGCGACGGCCTTGAGGTCGTTGTAGGGCAGCACGACGGTGTCGTGCGCGGCGGCGCCGGTCACGCCCGGCGAGGTCGGCAGACCCAGAGTCGCGACACCCGAACCGGCCGCGGCCAGCAGGGCGTCGACGTGACCGTGGTAGCAGCCGGCGAATTTGATGATCTTGGATCGTCCGGTGAACCCGCGGGCCAGCCGGATCGCCGACATGGTGGCCTCGGTCCCGGAGTTGACCAGCCGCACCCGCTCGACCGGATCGACCCGGCCGATGATCTCCTCGGCCAATTCGATCTCGGCTTCGGTGGGTGCGCCGAAGGACAGACCGCTGGTCGCAGCACGCTGCACGGCCTCGACGACGGCCGGGTGCGCATGCCCCAGGATCATCGGCCCCCAGGAACAGACCAGGTCGACGTAGGTCTGGCCGTCCGCGTCGTGCAGTCGGCAGCCCTGTGCGCTGGTGATGAAGCGGGGTGTACCGCCGACTGCGGAGAACGCCCGGACCGGCGAATTGACGCCTCCGGGGGTGACCTGGGCGGCCCGCGCGAAGAGCGCGGCGGACTTCTCGGCGGTGTCAGGGGATCCGGTCACGGCCTCCAGTGTTCCAAATGGCACTCGGTGACCCAAATCGTCGCCGGTCAGATGCGGTGTGGTGGGCTCGAGGACTACCGCGAGAGGTGTTCGACGACCTGTTCGGCCATCGCCGCCTGCCCCGCGACATTCGGATGTACGGCACCCACACCCGAGGTCGTCATCGGTTCGATCCACCGGATTTCGGGGCCCGCGCACGCGTCGTGGCCGTCGGAGACCGCCGACATGTCGACGAAGGTGGCGCCGGTGTCGGCGGCCGCGCGCGCCACCGCGTCGTTGAGCGTGCGCTGCAGGTCCCGCAGGTAGGGCACATCCCCGGCGGCGACCTGCATCGTCGGGTAGCAGCCGACGGTCGCGGGCAGGATCCACGGGTACCCGACGATGAGTACGCGGGCGGCCGGCGCCCTGCGCCGGATCTCCCGCAGCGCGGCCTGCAGGCTGGGCAGCGTCTTCGACGCGATCGGCGCGAACAGCGTCCGGCCGTACTTGTCGCGGCACGGCGAGCCGGTGGGATCGTCGGGGGCCACCGCCCGGCAGGCCCGGATCGCACCCCCATAGGTGTCGTTGTCGTTGCCGCCGATGAGCAGGGTGACGATGTCGGTGCCGGAGTTCAGCGCGTCGAACTGGGCGGGTACGCCTTCGTATTGCGGCGCGCGCAGGTCGTCGGTGTCGGCGCCGGCGCAGCTGACGTCGGTGAGGTGCAGCCCCTTCTCGGTGGCCACCACATGGGCGAAGTTCACCGACGACCGTTGGCACAGGAACGGCGACCCCGCCACCAGCGGGTGGGTCCCGGTCCCCGACGAATAGCTGTCGCCGAGATTCACATAGTCGACCCCCGGGGCGACGGACGTCGGTGAAGCCGCGGTGCCCGTGGATGGGGGCGACGCGGTGTCGGAGTCGGCGCAGCCCGCCAGCAGTCCGACGACGCACAGTGCCGCCGACAGGCCGAGGGTGAGGCGCGAACCGATCACGCGGCTCAGCCTACGGGACCCGAGATCGGGGCAGACTGGGAATGTCGGGGCACGAATACGAGCGACAACCCTCAGGAGTGGATCGTCTGATGAGTGCAAGCGAGCAGTCTGACCAGCGGGAAAGCGAACAGTCTGAGCAGCGTGATGGTGTGGACGGCACCACCGTTCTCGATCCGCAGGCTGTTCTGGACGGGGTGCCGACCGGACTGTGGATCGGCGGACGGTCGGTGCCCGCACGCTCGGGACGGACCTTTCCCGTCTACGACCCGGCCACCGAGCAGGAACTGACTTCCGTCGCCGACGCGGGGACCGACGACGCGCTGGCTGCTCTCGACGCGGCCACCGCGGTGGCAGGCGAGTGGGCCGACACCGCGCCTCGGGAACGTGGCGAGATCCTGCGGCGTACCTTCGAACTGCTCACCGACCGCGCCGACGATCTCGCGATGCTGATGACTCTGGAACTCGGCCGGGCACTCCCCGACTCGGTCGCCGAGACGAAGTACGGCACCGAGTTCCTGCGCTGGTTCGCCGAGGAGGCGGTCCGCATCGGCGGCCGGACCACCACGGCTCCGGCGGGTAACGGCCGGATCCTGGTCAGTCGCGCGCCGGTCGGGCCGTCGCTGGCGATCACGCCGTGGAACTTCCCGTTGGCGATGGGCACCCGCAAGATCGGTCCGGCACTGGCGGCAGGCAACGTCATGCTGGTCAAACCGGCGCGGGAGACCCCGTTGACGATGCTCGCGCTCGCCGAGACCTTCGCCGAGGCGGGGTTGCCGCCCGGTGTGCTGTCGGTGCTGCCGACCAGTGACAGCCGCGGGGTGGCCACCGCGATCATCACCGACGACCGCATCCGCAAGATCAGCTTCACCGGGTCGACGCCGGTCGGCCGCGGGCTGCTCGCACAGGCATCCGAGCGGGTACAGCGCACGTCGATGGAGCTCGGCGGCAACGCCCCCTTCGTCGTCTTCGACGACGCCGACGTCGACGCCGCGGTCGCGGGCGCCTTCCTGGCGAAGATGCGCAACGGCGGCGAGGCGTGCACCGCGGCGAATCGTTTCCTGGTGCAGGACGGGGTCGTCGAGGAGTTCACCGCCAAGCTCACCGAGCGGATGTCTGCGGTGCGAATGGGTCCGGGTTATGCCGAGGGCGTGACACTCGGGCCGCTGGTCAACGCCGATCAGCGGGATAAGGTCGCGCAGATCGTCGACGACGCCGTCGCCGCAGGCGCCCGGCTGCGACTGGGTGGCCAACGGCCCGATGGCCCTGGATTCTTCTACCCGGCAACCGTTCTCGATCAGGTCGCCGCCGACGCCGAGGTGACACGTGGCGAGATCTTCGGTCCGGTGGCGGTGATCAGCCCGTTCGCCACCGAGGATGACGCGATCGCAGCGGCGAATTCGACCGAATTCGGCCTGGCCGCCTACTTCTACAGCCGCGACATCGACCGCTGCCTCCGGGTGGCCGACCGGCTCGATTCCGGGATGGTCGGGGTCAACCGTGGTGTGATCTCCGATGCCGCAGCCCCTTTCGGCGGGGTGAAACAGTCGGGCATCGGCCGGGAGGGCGGTTCCGAGGGCATCGAGGAGTACCTGTCGGTCAAGTACATCGCGCTGACCTGAACGGGCCGTCCCACCTGCCTGTTACTGAAGTGACAGGTGTTACCACATTGCAACCCACAGATCGGACACCGGCCCGTAGACTCGCGGCCATGCGTGTACGAAAACTGGTCTCCTCCCTGGCAATTGGTACCGCGGTGGCCACCAGCGCCGGCATGGTCGCCGCACCGCCGGCCGACGCCGCCCCCGTCGCGGGCAGCAGCATGGACTTCGGCAGCGTCGAACTCAATCCGGGAGAGTTGTTGACACCCAACAGCATCTTCCTGTGGCAGAGTCCCCCGACGCGCTACATCGTCGTCCTGGGCGCCAAGATGGGCACCTTCGGGCAGACGCCGGGCATCCTCAATCAGCGCCTCGACGTCGCCTCCCGCCTGGCCAAACAGCATCCGTTCAACCGAGTCGTGGTCTCCGGTGGCGACACCTGGTGGCTGCCGGTCTCCGAGGCCCAGTTCATGAACCTCGGCCTGATCCGGCGCGGAATCCCGGTGTGGCAGATGCTGAATGAGGGTCGCTCGACGAGCACCGTGCAGAACGCCACCTACACCGTCGGCATGCTCAAGGCCCTCGGCGCCAGCGGCGCGATCATCGTCACCAACGGTTTCCACATGGGCCGGGCGATGAAGAACTTCCGCGACGCGGCCAAGAAGCAGCATGTGCGGCTGGACTTCCGGCCGGCGTACGCGGGCTGACCCTCCCCGACAATCCACCCACCGGCACAACCGTTCGGCACGGTTGACGGCGCCGGTCAGCGATGCGACGTCGTCCATACCCGATCCGACACGGGGCCGCCGAAACCGGTTCCATCCTGCGCCACAACGTAATTCACCCCACCTGTCGCCGCCCGCCCGACGCATGACGCGGGTGGATGACGACCGATGGGGTGAATCGGGTTCAGGCGCAGATCAGCGCAGCAACGCGCGGCTCATGACGACGCGCTGGATCTGGTTGGTGCCCTCGTAGATCTGGGTGATCTTGGCGTCGCGCATCATGCGCTCGACCGGGAAGTCGCGGGTGTAGCCCGCGCCACCGAAGAGCTGTACGGCGTCGGTGGTGACCTCCATGGCGACGTCGGAGGCGAAGCACTTCGAGGCCGAGCTGATGAAGCCCAGGTTCTTCTCGCCACGCTCGGCGCGGGCGGCCGAGGTGTAGACCATCAGGCGGGCGGCCTCGACCTTCATCGCCATGTCGGCGATCATGAACTCGACGCCCTGGAAGCTGCTGATCGGCTTGCCGAACTGCTTGCGGTCCTTGACGTAGGCGATGGCCTTGTCGAGGGCGCCCTGCGCGATGCCGACCGCCTGCGCACCGATGGTCGGGCGGGTGTGGTCGAGGGTCTGCAGCGCGGTCTTGAAGCCGGTGCCCTCGTCGCCGATGATGCGGTCGAGCGGGATGGTGCAGTCCTCGAAGTACAGCTCGGCGGTGGGCGAACCCTTGATGCCCAGCTTCTTCTCCAGCGGGCCGACGGTGAAGCCGGGGTCGTCTTTGTGCACCATGAACGCGGAGATGCCGTTGGCCTTCTTCTCCGGGTCGGTCACGGCCATCACGGTGTACCAGCTCGACTTGCCACCGTTGGTGATCCAGCACTTGGAGCCGTTGAGCACCCAGTTGTTCCCGTCCTTGCGGGCGCGGGTCTTCATGCCTGCGGCGTCGGAGCCCGCCTCACGCTCGGATAGCGCGTAGGAGGCCATCGCCTCACCGGACGCGATCGAGGGCAGCACCTGCTTCTTGAGCTCGTCGGAGCCGTTGAGGATCAGGCCCATGGTGCCCAGCTTGTTGACGGCCGGGATCAGCGACGACGAGGCACACACGCGGGCGACCTCTTCGATGACGATGCAGGCGGCGACCGAGTCGGCTCCCTGACCGTCGTACTCCTCGGGCACATGGATGGCGTTGAAGCCCGACGCGACCAGGGCGTCGAGGGCCTCTTGCGGGAAGCGGGCGTTCTCGTCGACGTCGGCGGCGTGCGGCTCGATTTCCTTCTCCGACAGCGCACGGATCGCCTCGCGCAGCGCGACGTGCTCCTCGGGGAGCTCAAATACGTTGAAGTCGGGATTTCCGAAACCCATGAGACAGCTCCTGCAGTAGTCAACGGCACGGCACTGCGTGCCAAACATTGGATATGACCAGTTCACCACGGCACTGCGTGCCAAGTCAATCGTTCAGGACGATTCTTATTGTCCCCGCCTGGCGCGTCTCCCGTCCGATTTCGTCGTACCAACCTGCGCATTGCGCGGCTTCGTACTAGGAAATCGGCGGGTCGGCGGCCAATTGGCGGGTGAGTTGGTCGGCGATGTCGGCCGGCGGCGTACCGACCGGGTAGGTGACGACGGTGACCACGTGATCGCTCCCGGTTCGCGGCTCTATCGCAGCGGGCACCGTTGCCGAACCGGCACCGAGTGCCGCATGCACACGGGCCAGTTCCGATCGCAACCGTTCCAGGGTGGCACCCGCGTCGCCGCGGATCATCCGGCGCAGCAGGTAATTGTGGGTGCCGGTGACGGCCGCGGCGTAGGTGACCAGATGCACCGGCGGCTCATCGGGGCGGCGCGCGCGCAGAAAATCCTCGAACAGCCGCTGGTAGCGGTAGGTGGTCACCAGTTCACGGTCACGCAGTGCGGGTACCTCCTGAACGACGCCGATGCGTCGCACAGCCAGGTCACGGCTACCGAGAAAATGGCCGAACACAATCTCGGCCGCCGCACAGACGGTCAGCCACGGGTCGTCGGACAGCGGGTCGGAGGCGGTCAGAAAATCGTCGACCTCGGTCAGTAACGACTCGTGGTCGGCGAAGATGACATCCTCTTTGGACCGGAACTGCCGGAACAGGGTGCGCCGCGAGACGCCCGCAGCGGCGGCGATCTGCTCCACCGTCGTCGACTCGTATCCGTTGTCGGTGAACAGCCGGATGGACTCCGCGACGACGCGCGTCCGGAACTCCGAGTCACCCAGTGCCATACGCCCAGTATCACCGCCCGCCGGCGAAATCGCCTAGACCGACATCGCCACACTCGGCGATCCGGCACCCGAGCGCGCCGCCCGCGCCAGGCCGGCGAAGTACAGCGCCAGACCACCGGCGAGCCAGCAGATCAGCACGATCAAGGCATGCACGCCGCCGTGGCCGTCGAAGAATGCGACCGATCGCAGCAGCGAACCCGTCGCACCCGGCGGGAGCAGCTGCCCGATGTAGCCCCACGGCGTTGGCAGCATCTCCGGGGCGCTCGCCAGCCCCGACAACGGGTTGCCGAGGAAGATCAGCGCGATCGCCGCGATCCCCAACCCGGCGAAACCGAAGAACTCCCGCAGGCCCAGGACCCCCATCGCGGTCGCCGCGATACCGAGCATCGCCGCCAGCGATGTCAGCCAGTAGTTGCCGTCGAAGGTGCCGAGGCCGAATTGGATGACCGCGACCAAGGCGAACCCGCCGATCACCGCGAAGGCACCGACCGCGATCAGGCGGTTCCGCGACGACGAGATGAGCTGCATGATCAGCACCGCCGCGATCCATCCACCGAGCGCGAGAGGGAGCGCGCCTGCCGACAGCCCGGCACCGCGCGGGTCATTGTCGGGGAAGGCGCGCACATCGGTGACCTGAACCGGAACATTCTGCGCGGCAGCGATTTTCGTACCGATCTGCCCGATCGTCTGCGCGACGGTGGCGCTGGCAGCAGTAGCCACGTAGGTGTGCAGCCCATCCGGCCCGACGACCAGCGCACCGTAGATCTCGCGGTCGGTGATCGCCTGGCGCGCAGCGGCGGCGTCGTCGTAGCGCGTGACGTCGAATCCGTCGAGCCCGGCCTCGATCTGGGCGGCCGCGGCCGGCGGGGCGACGATACCCAGCCCGACTCCATGCGGACCCGACTTCACCGCAGGTAGCGCGAAGGCGGTCAGCATCAGGGCCAGGAGCACCGTCAGCCCGGCGACGACGAGGACGACCTTGCGCCCCTCCGTGCCGGGATCGGCGGGTGCGGCCGTCGGGGTCGGAGTGGTGCCGTCGGCCTCGGCGCGGACATTCGGATTCGCTGTCACCGGAACTCCCTAGGATACGAACTGTTTCTTATACGGAGAGGGTAGCCTTGGACTGAAAGGAACGCAACGTTTCTTATTGGTACGACTCGGGAGACGTAGTGACGACAACACGACGCCGCGGCGCCGAACTCGAACGCGCCCTGCTCGACGCGATCTCCGCCGAAGTCGACGAGCGCGGTTTTGCGGGGATCACCTTCGAGGGTGTCGCCGCCCGCGCAGGCACCAGCAAACCCGTCCTCTACCGCCGCTGGCCGACGAAAGCGCAGATGGTGCTAGCCGCCTTCACCGAGACGGTGCGCACCCGTCTCGCCACGCTGTCCGCGCTCCCCGGCACCGGGGCCTTGCGCACCGACATCACCGCACTGCTGAGCACCCTGCGCACACTGATCACCGCCGACAACCGGCGCATCCTGCTCTGGGTCATCGCCGAACTCGAAACCGACGCCGCCGCCCCGCTGTTGACCTTGATCCTGGAACGGACCGAGGACGTCGTGGCGCCGATCCTGGCGCGGGCCGTCGCCCGCGGCGAACTCGGTCCCCATCCGATCCCCGTCAAGGTCCTCGGGCTGCCGATCACCCTGGCACGCCACGACCTCGTCGTCCGCGGCGAACTGTCCGACGAGCAGATCGCCACCCAGGTCGACGAGATCACCGTGCCCCTCTGGCGCGCCTACAGCCAGGGCATCGTGACCGGGTCCGAACCCACGTCGAGCGGCTCCGAGCCGACCCCATGATCGCGCGGCGCGACGGGGACCGGGACGTCCAGCCAACGTCGGCCCCGACCACCACGACGCTGCCCGGCGGCGGCATCCGGGTCACGACGACGCTGACCGACGACGTGGTATCCGCACTGGGACGTGCGGACTTCTACGCCAAACGAATCCTCTGGCTGCTCGTACCCGTGATCGTCGGGGTGCCCGCGATCCTCGCGGCACTCGGGCGCACCGACGACGGCCCGCGCGCGATCATCACCTCGCTGCTGACCGGTCTCCTGTTCTCCGGTGCGGTCGGCGCACTCTTCGTCGCGCTCCTCCTACGCTCGGCGGCACCCGACCACCAGCGGCGACTGACACCACCGGGGACCCAGATGTACGCCGACTTCACCCCGGACTGGATCGGTCTCGGCCGAACCGACAGCCACACCGTCGTCGCCCGCGAGTTGATCGTCGGGGTCCGCGAGGTGAGCACGGCACTGCTCGTACGGACCTCCGCACATCAGAATCTGCTGATCCCCGACGCTCTGGTGCCTGCCGCGATCCGCGATGATCTGCTCGCCCGACCGCGCCGCCGACGCCGGGGTGCGGTCTGGCCGAGGGCCGACGCCCCGACATCCGCACCGCCGGAACCGGCCGCCTACACCGGCGCCCCGCCCACACCGAAATCGGATGCGCCACCGTATCCACCACGGACCGCGCACACCGTGGCGAGCGCCGACGACTCGCTGCCGACACGGTTGTCGCGTGCCGTACGGTCGACGACGGCAGCCCGGGTAGCGGCGATCACCGCGATTCCGTTCCTCATCGCCGTCACCGCCCTCGCCTGGGGCACCGACAACGCACCCGCACAACAGGTGTGGACGGTCGCGGTGGTCGCGGCATGTGCGGGCACCGTCGGCTACCTGATCTGGATTCGCACCCCGGCCGCCTACGCGGCCGCCGCACCCCCGGGAGCACCACTGGCCGCCGACTTCGGCCCCGAATGGATCACATTGCGGCTCGGTGGATACGTCGAATCACGTTCGCGCGCAAGCATTTGGCGTGTCCGCCCCGGCCACGCAGCACTGTCGGTCACCAGCCTGTCCCCGCCCGGCGGGACCCTGATCCCCGACGAACTCGTGCCCGCCGAGATCAGCGTCGACCTGCAGCGCCGTCACAGTTCCCGACGACGACGGCGAGCACTCGCGCGCGGCGCCACACCGTGACCCGAACGCGGTGCGGCCGCAGCCGATTCAGTCGTTGGTCGCCTGCTGGCGCAGTTCGAACTTGAGCACCTTGCCGGTCGGGGTGCGCGGCAGATCCTCGGCGAAGACGATGTCGCGGGGAACCTTGTAGCCGGCCAACAACTTCCGCGCGTGGGCAATCAGCTCGTCGGCCGTCAGCGACTGCCCGCTCTGCAACAGGACGTATGCACGCGGACGCTCCCCCCACTTCTCGTCCGGCACACCGATGACCGCGACATCGAGGACTGCGTCGTGGCTGACCAGCGCCTGCTCGACCTCGACGGTGGAGATGTTCTCACCGCCCGAGATGATGATGTCCTTGGCCCGGTCCTTGAGCTGGATGTAGCCGTCAGGATGCATGACACCGAGGTCGCCGGTGTGAAACCAGCCGCCCGCGAAGGCTTCCCGGGTCGCGTCCGGATCCTTGAAATAGCCGGCCATCACGTTGTTGCCACGCAGCACGATCTCGCCCATCGCCTCGCCGTCGGGAACGACGTCGACCAGTTCACCCGCCTCGGCGCGGTCGCGGTCGACCACGCGCGCATTCTCGGCCTGCACCATGCCGACACCCTGCCGGGACAGCTTGGCGGCCCGCTCGGTCGGGGACAACTCATCCCACGCCGACTGATATTCGCAGATCGTGTACGGACCGTAGACCTCGGTCAGCCCGTACACGTGTACGACCGTCACGCCGAGCGCCGACAACTGGCCGATCACCGTCGGCGACGGCGGCGCACCCGCCGTGGTGATGTGCAGCGGACGGTCGAGACGGTGCGCGGCCGGGGCACCGGCGATGGTCGTACAGACCGTCGGCGCACCGCACATGTGGGTGGCCCCCAGCTCGTCGATGGCCGACCAGATGGCGTCGGCGCGAACCGCACGCAGGCAGATGTGCGTGGCCGACGCATGGGTGACCGCCCACGGCGTGCACCATCCGTTGCAGTGGAACATCGGCAGCGTCCACAGATACCGGCTGGCGCCGGTGAACTGATTGTGGAAGGTCTCGCCGAAGGAGTTCAGATACGCCCCGCGGTGGGTGTACATGACGCCCTTGGGTTTTCCCGTCGTACCGGAGGTGTAGTTGATGGTGATGACGCGATTCTCGTCGTCTACGGTCCACGGCAACGGCGTCGGATCGAGCGTGTCGGCGAAGGCCAGATAGTCGGCGTAGGCGTGCAATCCGTCGATCACCGCGGGCGCCTCGCCGGGGCCCGGCCCGAACTCGGGATCGGTGATCTCGATGACATCGCGCAACGCGGGGACATCGGCGACGATGTCGGCGACGGTGGAGCGGAACTCCGCGTCGGCGAAGAGCACCGTCGACTCCGAATGGTTGAGGATGTAGCTGAGTTCGGGGCCGGCCAGCCGGGAGTTGAGCGCGACGAGCACCCCGCCGGCCAGCGGCACCGCGTAGTGCGCGATGAGCAACTCCGGCAGATTGGGGGCGAGGAAGGCCACCCGGTCACCGTCGGCGATCCGGCTCTTCAGCACCCGGGCCAGACGCTGCGTCTCGTCGGCGAACTCGGCGTAACTGTAGCGGCGTTTCCCGTAGATGATGGCGTCGCGGTCACCGAACACGGTCGAGGCACGGTCGAGGAAACGTAGCGGGCTCATCTCCGAGCGATTGGCTCCGGCCAGGCCGGTACCAGTGAGATCGATGCCGACGGCGGGGGTCGGGGTCGAGACTGTCGACATGGATGCCTTCTCGGGTCGGGGCCGGGTGGTGTCGGCCGTCGTGGGGGCAGGACGCAGTCCGCGCCCGGCACTGTGACCGGAGGCGGCTTTGGCGCCCATCAATGGTAGAGATCACAATCACCGGTCCGCCACCCCCGAAAGTGGGTGCATTCCGGCCGACGCACCACGGCAACCACGCCGGCCCACCGACGATCTCGCCTACGGTGGAGTTCATGGCCGCTTTGACCGAGAACGCAGACAATTCCACGGCACCGACCGACGAGATCGGGACGACCACGCCAGAACACGACGAACCGGTGACCGACGACCTGTCCGACGACGAACGCGCACTTCTCGTGGACGGTGTGCGCTACGTGCTCGACGGCCGCTGGCGCGCGACCCGCGACACCGTCCGCGCCGGCACCGATCGCGCCGACCTGTTGCCCGATCCGTCCCGCACACTCGACGAAGCCCGCGCACGGATCCTCGCCGAGATGCGCGAACTCGCCGACCACGACTTCGCGGCGGCCGGCTTCGGCGCCGACCATGGCGGCACCGGCGACGTCGGTGCGTCGATCACCGCGATCGAGATGCTCGGATACGCCGATCTGTCGCTGATGGTGAAATCCGGCGTGCAGTGGGGGCTGTTCGGCGGCGCGGTCGAGAACCTGGGCACCGCACGTCACCACCAGCGCTATGTGCCGGGCATCATCGACCTCGACATACTCGGCTGCTTCGCGATGACCGAGACCGGTCACGGCTCGAATGTGCAGGCGCTGGAAACCACCGCGACCTACGATCGCGACACCCGCGAATTCGTCATCAACTCCCCCACGCCCAGCTCGCGTAAGGACTACATCGGTGGGGCGGCGCAGCATGCCCGCTTCGCCGCGGTCTTCGCACAACTCATCACCGGCGGTCCCGACGAGGAGCCCGAGAGCCAGGGGGTGCACTGTCTGGTCGTCCCGATCCGCGATGCCGACGGCAACGACCTGCCCGGTATCACCACCGGCGACTGCGGCTACAAGGGTGGCCTGCCCGGTGTCGACAACGGCCGTATCACTTTCGACAACGTCCGGGTGCCCGCCGAGAACCTGCTCAACCGATACGCCGACGTCGAGGCCGACGGCACCTACATCTCCCCCATCGAGAACCCCAATCGTCGCTTCTTCACCATGCTCGGCACCCTGATCCGCGGACGGGTCAGTGTTGCCGCGACCGCAGGCGCCGCCGGCCGCAAGGCCCTGACCCTCGCGACCCGGTACGGGCTGCTGCGTAAACAGTTCGACGCCCCCGACGGCGACGACGAGATCACCGTCCTCGACTATCTGGGGCATCAGCGCAAACTGTTGCCGCTCATCGCCAAGTCCTATGCGATCGCCTGTGCACAGAACGAGCTGACCGCCGAACTACATGATGTGCAGACCGCGGCCGCCGACCGCGCTCAGACCGACCCCGCCGACCAGGAGCGTCAGCGCCAACTGGAGAGCGCCGCCGCCGGACTCAAGGCCTACGCCACCTGGCACGCCAGCGCCGCGGTCAACACCAGCCGCGAGGCGTGCGGCGGCGCAGGCTATCTCGACGAGAACCAGCTGTCGATCATCCGCGACGACATCGACGTGTTCACCACCTTCGAGGGGGACAACACGGTGATGACGCAGCTGGTCGCCAAGGAGTTGCTCGGCGCCTACGCCGAAGACCTCCGCGGACTGTCCGCGGGCGGCTGGGTTCGGTTCATCGCGGGTATGGCCCGCGACGTGGTGGCCGAGAAAACCGCCGTGCGCCAGGTCGTACAGACCCTGCTCGACAGTTCCGACGAGGACACCGAGAATTCGTCACTGGCCGATCGGGGCACCCAGATCCGGCTGTTCCGCAATCGGGAGGATCATCTGGTCCGCACCTGTGCGCAGCGTCTGCGCCGGGCCGGTGAAGACGACACCGACGCGTTCGAGATTTTCAACGACGCCCAGGATCATCTACTCAAGGTCGGTACCGCACACACCGAACGGGTGGTGCTGGAAGCCTTCGTTCAGGCCATCGCCGACTGCGACTCACGGTCGGCGGCCGACCTGCTGGCCAAGGTCTGCGATCTGTTCGTCTACTCCGCGCTGGAGGCCGACCTGTCGTGGTTCCTGATGCACCGGCAGGTGTCGGTCGAACGCGCCAAGGCGATCCGGCGGGGCGTCAACTCGCTGTGCCAGGAACTGCGTCCGCATGCGCGGACACTGGTCGACGCCTTCGGCATCCCCGAAGCCCTGCTCGCCGCGCCGATGCTCGAACACGGCTGACGGAGCCGCCGCGAACGTCAGTCGTCGCGGGCCGGCGACGCGAGCCGGACACGCAGCACGGCCGGCAGCAGCAGCCACACCGCGAGTATCGCCAGCAGTGTGACCGTCCCGGCGACGATCGCCGCCACCGGCCCGGCCGTCGCCCCGAAGACGACGGTCACCGCACCGGACAAGGCCAGCCCGAGCAGCAGCAGGCCGAGATACGCGAGCCGGTGCGCGGCCGTGACCACCACGTCGAGCCGGTGTTGACGAAACAACGCCCGGTGCAAGGCCACCGGGGCGGCGAGCAGGATCGCGGCCGCTATCGCGCAGGAGACCGTGATCAGGTAGATGACCCGCAGCGTTCCGCCGAGATCTTCGAAGCCGTCCTGAAAAGGGATCGTCAGCAGGAATCCGGTGAGGATCTGCACGCCGGTCTGCACGACCCGCAGTTCCTGCAGCAGCGCCGAGAAGTTCCGGTCCAGACGTTGGGTGCCGGTCTCCGCCCGCTGGGACCAGTTCCAATCCGAATCCGGATCGTCCCTACCTGGGTTGATCCGGTCTGGGTTGATCCGGTCTGGGTTGATCCGGTCTGGGTCACCGTCGGCACCGGAGTCATCCGCCACACCTGTCATGCTGCCACCGCAGATACCCATCCGGTGACCAGAAGCCAGATCCGGTCAGTCGTCGCGTTTGACCGTGCGCGGCGGTAGACCGAGTCGCACCGCCTGGTGCGCTTCGGTGAGTTCGCGTCGGAGACCTTCGACGTCACGCGCCCAGGCCTGCACGAGTTTGCCGGACTTGAGGCGCAGACCGATACCCTTCCGCCGCCGCGGGACCGCGTGAAGTTCGCCCAGCGCAGGAGCGCTCTCCCAGTCCTGCGCGTCGTAGCCGTGATTGGGCGGGAAGATCTTGTCGATCTTGTCCAGCGGCAGATATCCGGTGCCCTCGCGCAGTCCGGCGTCGGTGAGCTCGACGCTGACGTGGCGGCGGGCGGCGAACACCTGGATGACCGAGAATCCGCCCAGGACGACCAGGAAGATGAGCAGCACGGGCCAATGCACACTGCCCGGACCGGTGATCTCCATGATCAGGACGATCAGCACCAGCAGCGGTCCGATCGACACGACCCACCAGCTGCCGCCCGGTTCGGCGAAGAGCACCTCGCCACGGTCGGGGTCACCGGCCTCGCTGTCGGTGCCCTCAGCGGTGTCGGTGCCCTCAGCGGTGTCAGTCCCCTCAGCGGCGTCATCAGCGCGATCAGCGGCGGCGGCGATGTCCTCGGCCCCGACCTCGTCCGGCCGCTCCGAGTCGGTCACTTCTTGCCACCCGTCCCCTTGCCGCCCGGGTCCTTGCGACCGGGTCCCCGGCCTCCGAACAGCGGTTTGCGTTCCGGAGGCATCTCACCCGTGTACCAGAACTCCGATTCCGGGCGGTAGGCCAGCAGCGACCCGAAGATGCCGATGACACCCGCGATCAGCGCGAAAGCCAGGATCGGCGCGACGAAACTGAGCACCAGCAACAGTGCCACCACCACGAGGGTCAACGCCGCGAGGGACGACCGCCACCGCGCGTCGCCGACGAACGCGCGGCTGCCGATCAGGATGTAGGCGACACCGACGACGGCGACCAGCACGCCGACCGCCATCGGATCCAGCGACCGTGGGGCGACGAGCCCCAGGATGATGTACCAGAGGCCGACCAGGATCAGCAGCACGCCGGCGGTCAGCCAGCACCGATAAGCCCAGACGACGAGCTTGGGGCGCTGCGCCGGATCAGGAGTGGTCACTGGTTCTGCGGTCCTTCGGTCGGGGTCGGGCGGTCGGTGGGCGGATCGGTCGGATCCGACGCTGCCCCGGGCGACTCGACCGCCGGGGGCGATGCCGGTCCCCCGACACCATACGGCGCCGCGTCCGGTGTTGGCGGCCGAAGTTCATCGGGATTTCCCGTGGCAGCCGGCCCGCCGTAGCCGGGCGGCGGATAGACGCCCGGCGCGGGCGGCACCGGCGGCTGTACCGGCGGATAGGAACCGTAGGGGTAGGGGGTGGGATAACCGACAGGCGGCTTCGGCTTGCGGAACTCGGCCATGTCCTTGCAGTACTGCGCCGAATCCGGGCGCATCAGGATCACCGTGGCGGCCATCGCCGCGACACCGCTGATGACCAGCGGAACCATCGCCCACAGGGGTTCGATATCGGAGAAAAGGGACAGCAGGGCATTCACCGCGACGTAGACGCCGAGCGCCGCGAGCCCGATCCGCGCCCAGTTCCGCCCGGCCCGGGTGAGCAACACGAACACTGCCGGGATGGCGGAGAGCACCACGGTGGCGACCACCATGGTGCCGACGACGAAGCCGGTCGAGGTCATCAGATCGACCTGATCGGCACCGAGGTCCCCCGCACTGTCGCGGACCTGGTCGCGGATCGAGGTGGCCACCGAGTCGTACTGGGCGATGAAGGCTACGATCTGGCCGACGATGACGGCGATCCAGAGTTCGGTCGCAATCGAGATCGCATCGGGAATTGTGGGGCGGGTGGACGGGCCGGGCGAGCCCGGCGGCGGCGTCGAATCGAACATGCCCTCCAGGATAGTGGCCGCGACAGCGGCCGCCCCGGTCCGCGACGGGCGGCTACCCCGTACCCGAGTCCTGTCATTCGTTCGAACCGAATCGGCACGTCAGCGGTGCCACGAGGTCGACAGCGTCGGCGACGCATGGTTGACTCGGCCAAACGGTCGCCGGGCTCCGGAGGTCGGGCCGACGATCGGCGCCGGGAGTCCGCACCACCAGAGTGGGTCACATGTCCGAGGGGGGAACGCACAGTCATGCCGCAGACGCACCGCTCGCGCTCCTCGGCCGACGACCGATCCGGCGCGCGTCCGACCGCGACCGCCGCACGGCGACGCCCGTCGCCCGGTGCGCTACTCGCGCTCGCCGGCGCGGTGATCGTCATCATCGCCTACTGCCTGCCCTGGTATCACCTCGAACTCGACGAGTCGGTGTCGGTGAACGGCTGGGGATTCGTCACCGGGACGGGGCACGACCTGTCCACCGGCAAACTGCACTGGGCGGCATTCGTCGCGGCCTTGGCCGCGATCGTCGTCGCCCTGGCCCGACTCCGCGGCGCGCACGGCGACGGCTGGCGGCTGACCGCCTTGGCCTCCCTGGTGGTCGCGCTCGCCGGGGCCCTGTTCTCCCTCGCCGACGTTCCCGAGGGAGCCGTCACCACCACCGGCGTCTATGTGACGCTGGCCGGGAGTCTGCTGGTCGCCGGCGGCTACGCACTGATGGCGTTCACCCGCCACTAGTCCTGATGTCCGGGGGTTGCTCGCGGGGAGCGCGGGCGGCGACACTCAGCCCAGTCGCTGCGCGACACTCAGCCCAGTCGCTGCGCGACCTCGGTGGCCCAGTAGGTGAGGATGATCGACGCACCCGCGCGGCGGATCGATGTCAGCGACTCCAGGATCGCAGCATCGCGATCGATCCAGCCGCGTTCGGCCGCCGCGGTGATCATCGAATACTCGCCGCTGATCTGATAGGCGGCCACCGGCACGTCCGCGATCTCCGCGACGTCCCGCACGATGTCGAGGTAGCTCATCGCCGGCTTCACCATGACCAGGTCGGCGCCCTCGTCCAGATCCAGGCGTACCTCGCGCAGCGACTCGATCCGGTTCGCCGGGTCCTGCTGATACGTTCGCCGATCGCCCTCCAGCGACGACCCGACCGCCTCGCGGAACGGACCGTAGAACGCCGAGGCGTACTTGGCGGCGTAGGCGAGGATGCCGGTGTCGGCGAAGCCCGCCTCGTCCAGGGCCGCGCGGATGGCCGCGACCTGGCCGTCCATCATGCCGCTCGGACCGAGCAGGTGGGCACCCGAACGTGCCTGAGCCAGCGCCATCGACACATAACGGTCGAGGGTGGCGTCGTTGTCGACCCGCCCATGTGGGTCGACGACACCGCAATGTCCGTGGTCGGTGAACTCGTCGAGACAGGTGTCGGCCATCAGCACCGTGGCGTCGCCGAGGTCGTCGGTCAGCAACCGCAACGCCCGGTTGAGCACGCCGTCGTCACTGTCGGCGCCCGAACCGCGCGCGTCCTTGTCCTCGGTCCGCGGCACCCCGAAGAGCATCAGGCCACCGACCCCGGCCTCAACCGCCTCCGCCGCCGCACGACGCAGCGAGTCGAAGGTGTGCTGGACGACGCCGGGCATCGACGAGATCTCACGAGGATCGTCGAGCCCATCGGCGACGAACATCGGCAGCACCAATTGTCTTGGCGCCAGCGTTGTCTCGGCCACCAGCCGACGCATCGCCGGCGTGGTGCGCAATCTGCGCGGTCGAACCACCGGGACCATCGTGGAATCTCCTCACCCGAGTCTGGAACCGGCCGGGCGGCCGGGGCACGCTAGGAACGCGAGCGTCGAGACTTCTTGCGCGGCGGGGGCAGTGCACCCTCGGCCCGCAGCCGGGCGGCGTGCTCGGCGAGCGCGTCGACCAGATCAGGGATCGAGGCCGTCTCCGGCTGCACATCTACCCGCAACCCGAATTCCGTTGCGGTCTCGGCAGTCTTGGGTCCGATACACGCGACGATGGTGCGCGCGTGCGGTTTTCCGGCGATGCCGACCAGGTTCCGCACGGTCGAACTCGAGGTGAAACACACCGCGTCGAAGCCGCCGGTTTTGATCATCTCGCGGGTGTCGGCGGGCGGCGGTGCCGCACGCACGGTGCGGTACGCGGTGACGTCGTCGATCTCCCAGCCACGCTCGCGCAGCCCCTCGGACAGGGTCTCCGTGGCAATGTCGGCACGCGGCAACAGGATTCGGTTCACCGGGTCGAAGACGTCGTCGAACGGCGGGAACTCCTCGAGGAGACCCAGGGAGCTCTGTTCACCCGACGGGATCAGCTCGGGGTTGATGCCGAAGGCGCGCACCTTTTCCGCGGTGGCCTCGCCGACACAGGCGATCTTGACGCCGGAGAAGGCGCGAGCGTCGAGCCCGAAGGCGGCGAACTTCTCCCACACCGCACGAACCGCGTTGGTGGAGGTGAACACCACCCACTGGTAGCGGCCGTCGACCAGTCCTTTGACCGCACGCTCCATCTGCGCCGGGCTGCGCGGCGGTTCGACGGCGATGGTCGGCACTTCCTTGGGGATCGCGCCGTGGCTGACCAGCCGGTCACTCATGTCGGCAGCCTGATCCTTGGTGCGCGGCACCAGCACCGACCAGCCGTACAGTGCCCGCGACTCCCACCAGGAGAGTTTGCCGCGTGCGGCGACGACCTTGCCCACGGTGAGGACCAGCGGACCCGACAGCGCGTTGCCCTGCTCGTTGAGGGTTGCGAGGGTGGCCTCGATGGTGCGTTGGGCGCAGGTGGTGCCGTTGACGGTGATCGCGACCGGCGTCTGCGCGGCCATCCCGTGTTCGGTCAGCGCGCTCGCGGTCTCGGCAAGATGTCCCGAGGTGGCGTGCAGAACCAGCGGGCCCGGGGCCGCTGCCAGGGCGGCCCAGTCCACTTCGCCGCGCACATCGGCGATGGTGTGGGTCGACCCCAGCGGCATACCGGCGTAGCTCGGCACCACCGACGCCGACGGCAGCCCCGGCAGCACCTCGAAGATGATCGAGGTGCGGGCCACGGCATTGACCTCGGTCAGCACGGAATCGGTGGTCAGCGGATCACCGGAGACCACACGCACGACGTCGTCACCAGCCTTGGCCGCTGCGACAAGCGTCTTGGCGACCTCGTTGGGGTCCCCGAGCGCCGGATGAACCACCGAGGGTTCCTCGGCCGCGGTGTCCTCGGCCGTGGTGTCGGCAGCATCGTCGGCGCCGTCGGTGGCCGATGCGGCCTTCTTCGTCGAACGACGGGTGTCCGGAGTGGGCTCGGTCCGATGCGCGCTGCCGATCAGCGACACCACCGCGGCCGGCACATCGGGATCGATGTAGGCCGTCGTCGCGTTGGCGATCACGGTTCGCGCCCGCACGGTGAGCAGGTCTGGGTCCCCGGGACCCGACCCCACGAACAGGATCCGTCCCGGATTGGCCTTCTTCGTACGGCTCATGAGTTCGCACTCTCCTGCCCTCACTACGAGGGCTGCAGTTCCTTGCCGGAGCTACGGAGAGTTGACGAGTTCGCCCGCTCCCAGCTCCAGCAGTTCGGCGGCGAGATCCTTACCGAGTTGTTCGGCACGATCGACCGGCCCCACCACCGAGGCCCGGATCACATCGGATCCGTCCTCGGCCGCCACCGCCGCACGTAGCGACAGTTCGGCGAAGATGCGCCCGTCTTCGTCGATCGACTCCACCACCTCGGCGATCGCTCCGACCGGTGCAGTGCACCCGGCTTCCAGCGCCGCGAGCACGGCCCGCTCGGCGTCAACCGCCGCCCGGGTGGACGCGTCGTCCAACTCGGCGAGTATTCTCACCAGTTCGGCATCGTCGGAGCGGCACTCCACAGCCAAAGCACCCTGTGCCGGCGCCGGCAGAAGGACCACCGGATCGAATGCCTCGGTAACCTCATCTGCCCGTCCAATTCGGACGAGACCGGCACGAGCGACCACGACTGCATCGAGTTCGCCGCTGGCGACTTTGCCCAACCGAGAATCAAGGTTGCCTCTTAGGGGGCGGATTTCCAAACCGAGACCCAATGCTCTAAGCTGCGCCGCCCGTCGCGGGGCCGATGTCCCGATCGTCGCTCCCGGTGGCAGCGCACCGAGGACCAGGCCGTCCCGGCTGACCAGCGCGTCGCGCGGATCCTCCCGCGGGGGAATCGCCGCGATGACCAGGTCTTCTTCCGGCGCCGTCGGCAGGTCCTTGAAGGAATGCACGGCGACGTCGCAGCGGTCCTCCCGCAGTGCCGTGCGGATCGCGGTGGTGAACACCCCGACGCCGATCTCGGCGACCGGGGCCGCCGACTCGTCACCCGCGGTCTTGATGATCACCAGCTCGGCCGGACGTCCGGCCGCGGTGATGGCATCGGCGATCGTCTGCGCCTGGGTGGTGGCCAGCAGCGACCCCCGGGTGCCCACACGGACGGGCCCGTTATTCGATTCGCTCACTTGTCCGCCTGATCGATGTGCTCGCCGGGCGCATCGTCCGCGCCCATGGTGTCGAGGTGGTCGGTCGCGGCGACCGACTCGGCCGCGCCCGGCTTCAGCTCGAAGAGTTCGCGCAGCGCCTGCGCGTAGTGGTCGCCGTTCGGTGTCGACGCCAGCTGCTTGACCCGCACGGTCGGGGCGTGCAACAGCTTGTCCACCACGCGGCGCACGGTCTTGGCGACCTCGTCGCGCTGCGGATCGTCGAGCTCGGGCAGCCGCGTCTCCAGCCGCAGGATCTCGGCCTCGACGACGTCGGCGGCACGCTGGCGCAGCGCGGCGACCGTCGGGGTGACCTCGGCCTGCCGCTGGTGGGTCAGGTAGTCGGCCAGTTCGGTCGCGACGATCGACCGCGCGGCCAGGGTGTCGTTCTCGGCCGCCTGAGTCTCGGCGTAGCCACGCAGACCCTCGATGTCGATGATGTGCACATTCGGCAACCGGCCGGCGGCCGGATCGACGTTGCGGGGCAGGCCGAGGTCGCACAGGACCAGCGGCCCGGCCTCGGCGCGGGCGGCCAGGGCCGAATGCACTTCACCGACGGTGACGACGGCCCCGACGGAGCCGGTGCAGGTGACCACGACGTCGGCGTCGGCCATCACGGCGGCCAGTTCGTCGAGTCCGGCACCCCGAACGCGGATGCCGTGATTGGCCGCGACGTTGCCTGCCAGATGCTGGGCGTTCTCCAGCGTCCGGTTGACCACGATCAGTTCCTGCGCGCCCTCGCGGGCGAGGTGTGCGGTGGCCAGGCCACCCATCGCACCGGCACCCACGACCACGGCGCGACGGATCCCGGTGTCGGAACCGAGCATCGACTTCGCACGGTGCAGGGCCACCGAGACCACCGACGCGCCCGCGCGGTCGATGCCGGTCTCGCTGTGCACCCGCTTGCCGACGCGCAGCGCTTGCTGGGCGAGTTCATGCAGGACGCGTCCGGCCGACTTGTTGGCGTCGGCGTTCAGGTAGGCGTTGCGGATCTGGCCGAGGATCTGCTGCTCCCCGACCACCATCGAGTCCAGACCGGCGGCGACGGTGAACAGATGCTCGACGGCCGCCTCCGAGTAGCGCACGTAGGCGTGCCGGGTGATCTCGTTGATGGTCATGCCGGAGTGGTCGCCGAGGACCGCCCCGACGGCCTCCAGTGCCGGGTGGAAGGCGTCGACGACCGCGTAGATCTCCACGCGGTTGCAGGTGGACACCAGCATGGCCTCGGAGATCGCCCTCGAGGAGAGCAACTCGTCGACCAGTTTCGGTCGGTCGTGGTCGGAGACGGTCAATCGCTCGAGCACCTCGACTGGCGCGCTGCGATGTGACACCCCGAACAACAGAACACTCACGCTGTCACCGTTTCTTCACCCATCACACTTGGCCGGCGTCGGCCGCTCGGCAGCCGCTCGGCGGCCCCCGAAGAGGAGGGCCGAGACGCCTGAAAAGCCAACACCTGTAGCTCCAAGGCTAGATCAACCTGTCTGACGACGACATCCGCATCCGTAGACAGAGACACAGGAGTGACATTGAGGACTTGCCGGACCCCCGCCGCGACGAAGGCGTCGAAGGCCCGTTGGGCGTGGTCGTCGGAGGTCGCGACCACGCCGATCTCGACCTGCGGCGCATCCGACGATCCGATCTTGTCGATGTCGGACAACGGTCCGATCGTGGGTCCCGAGGGGGTCAGTGCCTGCCCGATCAGCGCCGGATCCTCGTCGAAGAGTGCGACGACCTGAAAGCCGCGGCCGAAGCCGGTGTGCGCGAGCAGCGCCTGGCCGAGGCGGCCCGCGCCGGCCAGCGCGACCAGCTGGACGTTGTCGGTGTGCAGCGCCATCGAGATCCGCGCGGTCAGCCTGCCGACGTCATAGCCGACGCCGCGCACCCCGTTGGCGCCCACATGGGACAGGTCCTTGCGCAGGATCGCCGGATTGACGCCGGCGGCGCGCGCGAGTTCACCGCTCGATGCGACGAGCACACCGCGCTGACTGAAGGACCGCAGCACGTACAGGTAACCGGCCAGTCGGGCCACCGCGGGACGCGGGATATCGGCATCGATCGCCGACTCGACCCCGGCGTCGTCGTGATCGGCCGGTTCCGGGGCCGATTCGGCCACTTCCGGGGTGGGATCGGGTGCGGGCTCACTCACCGTCGCCACCCCCGCTTTCGGTCTCACGAACCAGATTTCGCGCCCGAATCGGCTCTCACCGGATCGGGTGCGACTGTCGGGGTGTCAGCCTATTACCCCGTGTGAACCCGTTCACACTCGACCCTGCCCGCGATGGGCCGGTCAGCCGAGTCGCGCCGCGAGATCGGCGCGCAACCGGGGTTCGTCCACTTCCCAGTAGCTGTGTTCGACACCGTCGAGCAGGATCACCGGCAGCCGGTCCCCGTATTCGGCCCGCAGCTCACGGTTGCCGCCCTCGGCTGCGGCGTCGACGTCGATGTCGGTGAAGCCGACACCCAGCTCGGCGCAGATCCTGGTCAGCTCGGCGTGTGCGGTCGCACAGGCCGAGCAGCCCGTGCGGGACAGCAGTTGGAGTTCCATCGTCGATCCTTCCCGACTCGTCCGGCGCGCCGCGCGGAGACCCTCCGCACAGTCTGCCAGGACGACGGGGTCGGTCTGGGTAGGGTGGAAGGCGGCAGCGCGGTCGATGCGCGCAATCGGCGTGATGGAGGTGCTCGGTGGGCGAGGAGTCTGTGGGCGGCAAGCCGGAGAACGACGACCAGAACACCGACGCACCCGCCGGTCTACCGGCAGAATCCACCGAGATCACCGCTGCCGAGAACACTGCTGCCGGGGCCGCCGAATCGACGGGACCCGTGGTCACCGAGGACGACGGGGTACATCCGCATCCCGACGACTGGGAGGCGCACGAAGCGACCGGCACCGCCGATTCCGACGATTCCGACGACGATGACGACGAGACCGCAGAGTTGCACTCGATCCTCGACGAGGATGCGAGCCGGGTCACCGCGTGGATCTCCGGTCGGGCGTCGGCGGCCACCGGACGTTTCCGCCAGACGGCCGCCGAGTTGCGCCAGACGCTGGCCGGCGAGGCGAGCGCCAAGGCCGCGGTCGACTCGCTGCGGTCACGCGAGCCCGCCGACACCGAACCAACGCAGGCGCCCCGTGATCTGACCGCCGCCGCCTTCTTCGACGTGGACAACACCCTGGTTCACGGCGCGTCGATCGTGCACTTCGCGCGCGGACTCGCAGCACGAAAGTACTTCTCCTACAGCGATGTTCTCGACTTCGCCTGGTCTCAGGCGAAGTTCCGCATCACCGGTAAGGAGAACGCGGCCGACGTCGCCGAGGGGCGCGAGAAGGCACTGTCCTTCATCGCCGGCCGACCCACCTCCGAATTGGTCGAGTTGGGTGAGGAGATCTTCGACGAGTACATCGCGGACAAGATCTGGCCGGGCACCCGCGCGCTGGCGCAGCGGCACCTCGACGCCGGGCAGCAGGTCTGGCTGGTGACCGCGACGCCGGTCGAACTGGCCCAGATCATCGCCGACCGGCTGGGCCTGACCGGCGCCTTGGGCACCGTCGCCGAGAGCGTCGACGGCGTGTTCACCGGGCGGCTCGTCGGCGACATCCTGCACGGCCCGGGCAAGGCCCACGCGGTGCGCGCCCTGGCCATCCGCGAAGGGCTGAACCTCAAGCGCTGCACCGCATATTCCGACTCGCACAACGATGTACCGATGCTGTCGCTGGTGGGTACCGCGGTGGCCATCAACCCCGATGCGGACCTGCGCGACGTGGCCAAGGTGCGCGATTGGGAGATGTACGATTTCCGGACCGCACGCAAGGCCGCGAAATACGGTGCGGGTACCGCTCTCGCACTCGGCGCGGCCGCAGGTGGTGCGGCGGCCGCAACCCGGCTGCTGCGGCATCAGCGATAGCCCGCCACCGATATCGAATCGGCCCCACGCCGACCATCAGCGGGTGGCGAGCACCCCCTGTGTCGCGCGGGTCGGCGTCAGGTGCAAGCCTCGGGGCATGGTGGTGAGCCGCTCCGCGGTGCGGAGTCGATAGCCGACGGTGGGCGCGAGGTCGTAACGACGAATCAGCGTGGCCAGCACCAGAACTGCCTCGTGGATGGCGAACTGGCGACCGATGCAGGCCCGCAGCCCGGTACCGAAGGGTTTGTACAGGTTCGCCGGTCGTGATCGGACCCGTTCGGGGAGGAATCGATCGGGGTCGAACGCATCCACCCCGGGCCCCCACCGCGGATCGCGGTGCAATCCGCCGACGAGGACCAGGAACCAGTCTCCCGCCTCGACCCGGTGCCCGTTGTCCAGCACGGTGTCCTCCCGCGCAACCCGGAAGTAGCCGGGCACCGTCGGGTGCAGACGCAACGTCTCGTCGAGGAGGCGCCGGACGTAGCGAAGCTTCGTCACCTGTTCGAAGTCGGGCCGCGGGTCGTCGCCCCACACCTGATCGATCTCGGCTCGCGCCGAGGCGATCAGGTCGGGCCGCGTCGACAACTCGTGGAGGGCGAATGACATTGCTCCCGAGGTTGTTTCATGGCCGGCGATCAGGAAGGTGATGAGCTGGTAGCGAATGTTCGCGTCATCGAGGACGGGCGTGCCGTCCGGCCCGGGAGTGAGCATCATGGTCAGCAGGTCGGCCGGCGGCGTTGGCGCCGACGAGTCGTCGGCGCAGGCGGCGATCATCGCCCGGCGGGTCGCGGTGATGTCGTCGACGATGGCGCCCAACTCCTCGCCGTGCCGCCGCACCCGGCGCTCGGATCGCCGTGCCCACCGATTGGGCAACCAGCTCTCCCGCAGGAAGGAGCCGACCAGCGCGCTCTGCAGCGCGCCGACCATATGTCCGACGAACGGCGGCGCTTCCGCATCCCCGAAGCCGCCGAATCCGTAACCGGCCGAAGCCCTTCCGATTGTCTCCAGTGCGGTGCGGGTCATGTCGGCGGGTACGTCGACCGGCTGCCCCAGACGACCGTCCCACCAGTCGGTCAGTTCAGCGGCGACGTCGAGCATGGTGTCGTGATAGCCCTGCATCGACTGTTTGGTGAAGGCGGGCATCAGCAACTCGTGCGCGGCCCGCCACTGCGGATCGTCGCCGTCTGCGGTGAACAGGCCGTTGCCGGCCGCCGGCCGCAGTGCAACCAGTTCCGGGCCAAGGTATTTCGCGAACCGGCGTTCGTCGTTGAGTTCGGTGACGACGTCGACCCCGGCGGCGACGACGTAGCGGGCGCCCATCGTCGTGGTCTCGAAGATCGGGCCGAGCCTGCCGGCCATGTCGACCAGGGATTGCATCGGCGCCTGGGGATTCATGCCGATGACGTCGCCGAGGAGCGGCAACCGATGAGGTGGGTGGGGCAACGCCATAGCCGACCGCCTTAGTAGACATATGTGTACTAACACTATGCAGTTACTATTCAACATGTGTCAACAAAGCCGGCGAAACCGACGGAGAGCCCCCGACGGCGGCTCTCCCCGGAATCGCGGCGCGCCGAACTCGTCGACGTCGGCCTGCGACTGTTCGGGGATCGGCCCTACGACCAGGTGCGGATGGAGGATGTCGCGAACGAGGCCGGCGTATCCCGGGCGCTGATGTACCGGTACTTCCCGGACAAGTTGTCCCTGTTCGCCGCCGTGGTGGATACCATCTCCGATCGGATGATCGCGCGCACCGCGGCTGCGATCGACCCGGCGGCCTCCCCCTTCGAGCGGGCGAGGGCAGGCGTTCTCGGCTACCTCGACGCTTACGCGAAATACCCGCACACCGCCGATGCGATCATCCGCCGCGCCGTGAGTGATCCCCGGCTGCGCGATCGCGACCAGCACGACCGCGACCGCCTCACCGATATCGTCGTCGCACAGATCCGCGGCCTCGACGATCCGCGACTCTCCCCCGACGCGGACGCCTTGTTGCCCACCATCGTCGCCGCCTGGCTCGCCTTCACCGAGGAGTGCGTCCACAGCTGGGTCCACGACCCCTCGACGGATCGATTCGCCATCGCCGACCTGTGCGCATATGCGCTCACCGATGCGGTGGCCCGACTCGCCGCCACACTGGGCCGGTGACCAGCAGCACTAGAGCGTTGCCACCGAACTCGTCGGGTCGATCAGCACCTTGGCGTGGTGTTCGGCCGAACCCAGTGCGTCGAAGGCCGCGGGCACCCCGTCCAAACCGACCGTGGCGGTGATGAGCGGCCGCACGTCGACCTCGCCTGCGGCGATCATCTGCAGAGTCTGGTGGAATTCGGCCGGGTCGTAGGCGAAGACGAAGCGCAGTTCGAGTTCCTTGTTGATCGCCATCGCCGGGCGGAACGCGTCCTGTTCCATACACACCCCGACGACCACGATCCTCGACCGGAACGGCGCTGAGGACACCACATGTTCGATCATCCCCGGCGTACCCACACATTCGAAGACGAAAGCCCCCTTCGGGGTGGCGCCGAGCCGATCGGCGACACGGAACATCGACGCCCACGGCACGACCGGGATGCGCCGGAGCGTCCGCATACCCGCGAAGGCCGCGCCGAACAACCCTTGCGCGGTGGTCACGTAGTGGCCGATCTCGGCGGCACGCTGCCACGGTGATTCGACATTCGGGTCGACGACGACGTCGGCGCCGACCGCGCCGGCCAGTGCCCGCCGTCCCTCCGACAGATCGCTGGCCACCACCGTCCGCACCCCGGCCGCCTTGAGCATGGCGATCACCGCCAGCCCGATCGGCCCGCACCCGATGACGACGGCGACGTCCCGCTTGGAGATCTCGCTGCGCCGCACCGCATGGTGCGCGACGGCCATCGGCTCGGTGAGCGCCGCCTGGTCGACGGAGAGACCCTCGGGGACCTCCATCGTCATATCCTCGGCGACCACCACGAAGTCGGCGTAGGCACCCGGTGCGTGCTCGGAGAGTCCGGTCAGATGCGGGTCGTCGCCGTGCTTGACCATCGGTACCGACACCACCGGCGTACCCGGCTTCCAGCGTTTGCGGCATTTCGGACCGTAGGACACGACCTCACCGGTGAACTCGTGCCCCATCACCACCGACTGATCCGAGCGCATGAACCCGTCGTATCCGATGTCGGCCGCCACCACGGCGGTGTCGTCGCAATGCAACCGCGCGTGCAGGTCGGAACCACAGATGCCCGCACGCGTCACCCGCAGCAACACCTCGCCGGGCCCCGGCTGGGGAGTCGGCAGTTCTTCGACACTCAGTTCGCCCGATCGGCACACCACTGCTCGCATGTGCTGATTCGTAGCAGCCCACGGCCGGCTCCGCAGAGAAAGGGCCGGATTGGCCGAAACCGGGTCCGGTCAGCCGAAGTAGATGCCGCCGCGACGGCTCAGCATGCGGAACAACGTCTGCTGGATCTCTTCCCGGACATGGTCGGTCAGATCGAAGACGACCATCGGGTCGTCGGCCGACGACTCGTCGTAGCCGCCGGTCTCGATCGGCCGGCCGAAGTGGATGTGCCACTTCGACGGCAGCGGGATGACGCCGAGCGGTCCCAGCCATGGGAACAGCGGTGTGACCGGGAAGTAGGGCAACCCGAGGACCTTGGCCAACGGCTTGAGGTCGGCGAGCATCGGATAGATCTCCTCCGAGCCGACGATCGACACCGGGATGATCGGCGCGGCGTTACGCAGCGCGGTGGTGACGAATCCACCACGACCGAAGCGTTGCAGCTTGTAGCGATCCTTGTACGGCTTGCCGATCCCCTTGTAACCCTCCGGCCATACCGCGGTCAGTTCCCCGGCGCGCAGCAGCCGATCGGCGTCGTGGTTGCACGCCAGGGTGGCGCCGATCCGGCGCGCGACCTCCCCGATCACCGGGGTGTCGAAGGCCATGTCGGCGGCCAGCAGGCGGAGGTGGCGGCCGGTCGGATGGTTGTCGCGGACCGCGACCGACGTCATGATCGCGTCGATGGGGATGGTCCCCGCGTGGTTGGCGACGAGCAGTGCGCCACCCTCGACGGGCAGATTCTCGATTCCGGTGACTTCAACCCGGAACCACTTCTCGTAGACCTGACGGATCGCGGGCAGCCAGACGGACTCGGTGAAATGCGGATCGAAACCGAAGTCGTCGACCTCGTATTCGCCGGCCATCCGTTCCCGGATGAAGCCTGCGGTCGCGGTCAGCGAGTCGGCGACCGCACCCCGGATCCCGCCGAGGCTGAACAGCGGCGGCGACTTCGGCTCGCGATGATCGATACCGAGCGCCTCGTCGGACAGGGCGACCTCGTCGCTGATCGGCGTGATCTCCGCAGGCGGTCGACCGAAGCCGTCGGTGTTGGGGTGTCCGGCCGAGCTGGGTGAACCCTGTTGCCGCACAGGAGGTTTGCCGGGCTGTTGACTCGGATGTCGGCGGCGGACACGGTCACGGTCACCCGTGGCATTGGCAGAACCGGGAGAGGCATAGAGCTGGATGACCTTGGCGGTACGCGCGTCGGACAGTCCACCACTACCCAAGATGCTCACCCCGTCTCTCGTCTTGCGGTCTGGTCTCGCCCGAATTCCACCGGCCGTTGCAACCGCTCCGGATATCGAAATTCGACAACAGAGTCGGGAACGATTGACCAAGCATACCGACCAACACACCGGGCCTGTGTTTCGAGTTTAGAGGTCTCAGTGACGTTGCGCACCTTCGGCCAGAACCTTGTGCACAGCTCACAATCGGAATCCGCCGCTGTGCGTTCTTCACCCCCCGCGAATACGTCGCGATCACTGCAATTGATGCGCCGCGGCCACGAGCCGTTTCTCGAATCCTCGCCACGATTCGGCCCCGAGTACCGGCGTGACGCCGCTACGGGCGATGAAGTCGTCGAGTGTGTCGGAGGTGGTGAAACGGGGCACGAAACCCAACTCTGTCCGCATCCGCGTGGTGTCCAGCACTCGGCCATAGGTCAGGAACTCGGTTTGCGAAGTCCGCAGGCGGGCCGACCGCAGATCCTGGAAGACACCGGTGATCGGCGCCAGAAGTCCACCGGGAACCGGCAATTCGATGTGCCCGACGCGCCGGATGGCCTGCGTCAGCGTGACCACCCCTTCACCGGCGATGTTGAATGTGCCGGTACTCGGCGAGAGCGTCACATGCTCCATGGCCGCCAGCGCGTCCTCTTCGTGGAGGAACTGCAGCCGCGGCTGGTAGCCGATCACGGTCGGCACGATCGGCATCGACAGATAGGAACTCATCCGCGTGTTGATGCGGGCACCGAGCATCGCCTGCGGCCGCACGATCGTGATCGCGATGTCGGGGCGGCGGCGGCCGAGACCGCGCACATAACCCTCGACGTCGAGTAGATCTCGACCGTAACCGCGCTTCGGTTCGCGCACCGCGGCGGTCCCCTCGGCGAAATGCGAGGGATCACGACTCGACGCGCCGTAGACCATCGCCGTCGAACGCAGCACGAGTCGCTTCACCGACGGGGTGCGCTGGCAGGCGGCACACACCTGCATCGCCCCGACGACGTTGAACTCCTTGATCGCCGCGGAGTGCGCGGCGGTGTCCATGATCGAGGTCGCGGCATGGACCACCGTGTCGACCTCGTAGCCGGCGAGCGTCTTCGCGATCGCCGGCCTGCGGATGTCCAGGCGCAGGAACTCCGCACGACCCATCCGGCGCAGGAGATCCTTGCGCGGCACCCGGGAGTCGACGGCGAGCACCCGCTCGATGTCGGGGTTGGCGGCCAGTCGTGCCACCAGATAGCCACCCAAGAAGGTCGATGCGCCGGTGACGAGGACGGTTCGCGGCTTCGGGGCCGCCTCAGAGGCGGGCGTGTCGGGCATACCTCAGGCTATCGTCCCGGTGCCGGATCCCGCCGGGCGAGCGCCGACCGGTGTCCACGTAGCCGGCGGCGCGAGCAGGCGGGGTACCCGCGAATGCACGAAGGACCCGCACCAGGCGGGTCCTTCGAGACGTGAAGCGCTTATTTGCCGAGCTTGCGACGCTGCACCCGAGTCCGACGCAGCAGCTTGCGGTGCTTCTTCTTCGACATGCGCTTGCGGCGCTTCTTGATCACTGAACCCATCGGGGTGCTTCCTCACGATTGATGCTGTTGTTGTCCTATCCCGGTCACCCTCACCTCGCCGCACGCGTCGCGCGACGCGAGGAGTCCGGGGAACCCAACGATCAAGACTACCGGGCGGGGTGGGCGATCGAAAAATCACCCGGCGCGGAAAACGCGAACGGCTCCCGCGGCGGCGAAGGCCACCCCGGGAGCCGATTGCGGAAAATGACTATCAGCCTGCGTCGAAGTACGACGTCTCCAGGTAATCGTGCACCGCCTTGGCGTGCACACGGAACGACCGGCCGACACGCACCGCGGGCAGTTCGCCGTTGTGCACGAGTCGGTAAACGGTCATCTTGGAGACGCGCATCAGCGACGCCACTTCGGCAACGGTGAGGAACTGCGAACCCGATGCCGCATTGCTCACTCCGCTTGTCCTGTCACCAGGAGTATCTGCAGGTGCCATGAATCACTCATACCTCCGGTGCACGCGTCGCGGCCGCAGGCTTCCCCTCCTGCGGACATCAGACACGCACGTGCTTTGAGCAGCTTAGCGTGGCAGATGTGAAAAAAGCGACGTGAGTTGTCAAGAAATTGTGTCCGATTTCAGCTTTGGCACAACATGCTGGGGTTTAGCCGCAATTCGACCACTATTTCCGGAGTGTCATCGTGTCGTCATGAGCCGTTTGAGGCCCCTAAACCCTCAACTTCCACTCGACGTCCGCCTTTGGCGCTCACCGCGGCACAGGCCGCGGTCGCCTGATAGACGGTGGCGCGCAGACCGCCGGACTCGAACTCGCGGATCGCCGCGGCGGTGGTCCCGCCGGGCGAGGTGACCGCGGCTCGCAGATCCACCGGCGACAGTCCCGAATCACTGAGCATCACCCCGGCCCCGCGGATCGTCTGCACGGCCATCTCGGTGGCCTGGGCACGGGTCAGCCCGAGGGCGACACCGGCGTCGATCATCGACTCGGCGAGCAGGAAGACATAGGCCGGGCCGGACCCGGAGATCGCGGTGACCGCATCCATCTGCTTCTCCGGCACCACCGCCACCCGGCCGACCGACTTGAGTAGGTTGACCACCGCGTCGAGCTGCTCGGGTCCGACGAAGCGGCCCGCCGACACCGCCGACATCGCCTCGTTGACCAGCATGCCGGTATTGGGCATCACCCGTACCACCGGAGACCCGGCCTGCAGGGCGCTCTCATAGCGGAGGAGCGGCAGACCGGCGACCAGGGTGACGGTCACCCGCTCGGACTCACCGTTGTCGTCGGCACCTGCCAGGACCCGCAGGATCTCGTCCACATCGTCGGGCTTGATGGCCAGGAAGACATACTGCGCACTCTCGACCGCCGTCTTCACGTCGGTCACCAGCACGCCGTACTCGTCGGCGAGCTCGGCCGCGCGGGTGGGCGCCTTCTCCGCGACGACCAGATTCTTGGTCGGGGTGCCGGAGCCGATCAGCCCGGCCAGTAGTGCTTCGCCGATCTTGCCGCCGCCGATGATGGCGATGCGCTGAGTCACGATAGTGCCTTTCTCAGTGATAGAAGTCGGCCGCGAGAGCTGTTGGGCAACGGAGCTATTGCGCGGCGGGGATGAGTGCGAGCTGTCGGGTCTGGGCGACGACGGCCCCGGTCGAGTCCACCACCAGGTGGTCTTCCTCGAACATGCCGGGGCCGACCTCGGTGCTGGAGGCCGCGAATCGCAGCCAGCCCGGGGCCGGATGGCGGCGCAGGTAGGTGGTCAGCTGAACCGTCGGCGCCCAGCCGAAGATGGCCAGGTTCATCACCACGGGCGGTGAGATGTCGCCGACCAGCACCGCGAACTCGATGTCGGGTTCGGCCTCCTTGGGCCGCACCCAGCCGATGACCACCGGCTCTCCCTTCTCGCCGCGCACCAGCGGGAAGGTCGCGGGGTCGAGCACCATGTCCAGCGCCGGACCCAGGTGGATGACGTCGGCGATCGGCGAACCCTCGACCGAGATGCCGTCGGCCGGCGGCTCGACCGGGCTGTCGTCGAGCACCGACGGTGACGAATGATGCGACGGCCCGCTGTCCGCGTGCGCCATCGTCACCGACGAGGACACCACGGTGCGCCCCTGCTGCACCGCGTCGACGGTGAGGACCGTGACGGTGCGACCGCGTTTACGGATCGTCACGACGAAGTCGATCTCGGCCGCATCCGGTGCGACGAGATAGTCACTGGAGATCGCCACCGGAATCTTCGTCACGGCGTCCGACGCGCGCGGGTCGTCGGCCGGGGTGAGGTCGGCCAGGGCGCGTCGGGCCGCCCGCGCGACGATCATCTGCAGACTGCCGCCGTGCACCTTGGGGCCGATGGTGAACACCGGGTCGATCACTGCCCGATAGGTGACCTGGTCGGCGCCGGTCCGTCCGATCTCCGTCAGTGCGCGGACCTCGTCGAGTTTGCTGGCCATCTATCCACCTTCCGCTGTCGCACCCGACGTCATCGGGCGGGCGGCGGCACGACCGAGCGAGCTACCTCGTCGTGCTGATCCCGTTTCAGGTGCCGCCGGGCAAAATCTAGCGAACGACTCAACAGTGCGCCGCGCTCGGGTTTGGTCCGTGCGCCGGTTGTGTGCACTTCGAGGACAACCGCGCCGGCGAAATCACTGGCGGCGAGTTTGCGACAGATCTCGGCGCAGGGTTGCCCACCGTCCCCCGGGATGAGGTGCTCGTCGGTGGACGCACCGAGCCCGTCGGCGAGGTGCAGATGATTCAGCCGGGAACCCATCCGGTCGAAGAGCGCCAGCGCATCGACGCCCGCGGTCGCGGTATGCGACAGGTCGAGGGTGTAGTTGCGGTATCCGTCGTCGGTGGGGTCGATGGATTTGCCGAACGCCGACGCCGAACGGCCAGGACCGCCGCCACGGCGGTTCATCCGCTTCACCGACCCCTCCCCCGCCCCGAAGAGGCGGTCGGCGCGCATGGGAAACATATTCTCCACGGCGATCGCGACGCTGCTGTTGTCCTCGAGTTCGATGACCGTGTCGTCGAAGGCCGTCGTGTAGGCACGCTGCCACCGGAACGGCGGATGAACGACCACCGTCGCGGCCCCCAGATCCTCGGCCGCCTGTACGGCCCGCGCGAGTTTGAGAATCGGGTCCCGGCCCCACACCCGCTGAGTGATCAGCAGACACGGCGCATGGATCGACAACACCGGCAGCTGATACCGCTCGGAAAGGTATTCGACGTGCCGGATGTCCTGGCTGACCGGGTCACCCCAGACCATGAGTTCGATTCCGTCATAACCGAGTTCGGACGCGTACGCGAAGGCGGCCTCGGTATTCTGCGGATATACCGACGCCGTCGACAAGCCGACGGGGATCTCGGGCCGGGATGGGTGGCGCGTCACCGGCAGGCGGACCACCTCGTCGGTCATCGACTCGCCAGCAGAACCAGCGGACCGATCGTCACCAGCAACCCGACCCCGAGGGCGAGCAGCGTCGACACCAGGTCGCGACTCTTGTGCACGATGTGGGCGAAGGTGACGATGCCGAAGATCACCAGCACCGCCAGGATCAGCGCGAAGTAGACATTCCACTTCCACAGTTCGGTGAAGCCCCAGAACAGGCCGACGCCGACGACGAGTCCACCGACGACCTGTGCCGCGATCAACGCCCAGGCGAATGCGGGCGAATGCTCATCCTCGACGGTCGACGCGCCGTCCTCGGCGGCTGATTCGTTCTCAGCTGCCGATTCGGAACCCACCGATTCGATACCGCGGGCAGTCGATGGGGTGTCGATCGCCGGTACCGGACCACTCTCCGCCGTATCCGCCTCGACGTCACGATCGGCGACCGCGGGACGCGCATCATCGGCCGGCTCGGGCTCGGCGGACGCCTCGGGTGCTTTCGTCACCGGTGAGATCGGCCCGGTCTCGTCGACCGTCAGCTCGGTGCGGACCGGCTCGATGCTGATCGTGTCGTCGGTGACCTGAGTGTCGTCGGTGACCTGAGTGTCATCGGTGACCTGAGTGTCGTCGGCGTACTCCACCTGCGGCTCGACGTCGCCGGCCGGGGCCTCTTCGGCGATCACCGGATCCGATAGGTCATCGGCGGTCTCGGCGTGCGCCGCCTCCGCGGCCGCCGCACGCCGGGCCGAGCGGTCCCCGCGGGTCACCGGCCCTTGAGGCGGCGTGGACTCCTTCTTCGCCCGCCGGAACCAGCCGCGTTTCGGCTTCTCCTCGGCCGGCTCCTCTTCGACGTCGGCGAAAGAACGGTAGGCGTCGAAATCCTTGATGTCCTCGACGAAACTCGCGTCGTCCCGGATGCGCAGGGAACCGGTGTCGGTCCGCTCGGCCTCGCCCGGGCCGTCCTGCTCCTCGTCGGTGGTGTCGAGCGCATAGGAGACCACGTCGTCGGATTCGACGACGACGAGATCATCGTCCGGCCCCTCCACCACCGGGATGACCCCGGTGACCGCATTCGCCGATGCCGCGTCGGCGACATCGTCGTCGGTCTGCTCGTCGACCGGATGCGCACCACGGGTGGTCGCACCCAGCCGCTGGGCCAACGCGTCGGAACTGAAGTCGCGGGTGGCGGGAGGCGCCGTCACCGGACGGAAACCGGGCATACCGCTCGCGGTCCGCATGTCGGAGATCGGACCGGTCCGCTCCACATCGGTCTCCGCCGCATCCGCGGCCCGATCCGACCGGCCCACCCGGTCGACGACCGCACGGTCATCGGACTGCCTACGCGCGAGCGGACTGCCCGATCGGGGGAAGGCCGCCGGACGAGGTTCCGCCGGGGCCGGGTCGACGGGTCGGCGCTTATCGGCGGTCGGCGCGGCCGGACTCGACTGGACCGGACTCGACTGGGCCGGAGTCGACGGGGCAGCGGGCGCGTTCGGGGTCGCAGGTGCGGAATCAGCGGGAATACGTGGGATCTCGCCGGTCAGTTCCGATACCGAGACGGCACCGTCGCGTCCCGCGCGCCGACGTCCACGGGATTCGGCGCCCCGGCCCGCAGGGCCGTCCGAGCTCTGCGACCGTGCCAGCAGTTCGGCCACCGAGATGGGCCGGGAATCGGGTCCCGATTCGTTCGCCATGAAGTGGCTCTCCGTCCTCGACTACTTGTGTTCTTCCGGCCGCCGCGCGGACCTTGGGTCACCGGGCCACGCACTCGGGCACCGGGTTGACAACGCCCCGATCGAGGTCGCGGTTCCCGCGCGGCATTCGGTTGCGATCAATCACCACGCTACGACCAACCGACCAAGCTCCGACCAACCGCCCAAGCTCCGACCAACCGACCGCGCCAGTCAGCCGTTGGTCGGCTGCTTGTCGAGTCGCCGCAGGATCACACCCTCGCGCAGCGCCCAGGGGCAGATCTCCAGTGTATCGACTCCGAGGGACCGCATGGCCGCCTCGGCGACCAGTGCACCGGCGACCAGCTGACCGGCCCGGTCGGCACTGACACCTTCGAGTTCGGCACGGTCGTCGCGGGTCATCCGGGAGATGAAGGCGATCAGCTGTCGCAACCCGCTCGCGGTCAATTGCCGCTTGACCCGCGGCCCGGCACTCGACGGCGCAGCACCGGTCAGCCGGGCCAGCGAACGGAAGGTCTTCGACGTGCCCACCGCGATATCCGGTTTGCCGGGCGCCAGCAGTTCCTTGGCCGCAGGCCTCAGCTCGGCGTCGAGCCAGTCGCGCAGCACCCCGATCCGTCGCCGGTCGGGCGGATCGCCCGGCAGCCAGTCCCGGGTGGTGCGCCCCGCCCCGAGCGGCAACGAGAGCGCCACGTCGGGTTCTTCGTCGACCCCGTTGGACATCTCCAGTGATCCACCGCCGATGTCGAGGGCCAGGATCCGGCCGGCACTCCAGCCGTGCCAGCGCCGCACCGCCAGCGAAGTCAGCCGCGCCTCGTCGCGGCCCGACAGCACCGTCACCTCGACACCGGTCTTGTTCGCCACGTCGGCGAGTACCTGATCGGAGTTCGTGGCGTCGCGCACCGCGGAGGTCGCGAACGCCATCACCTGTTCGCACCCGGAGCTGGTGGCGATGTGGGTGAACTCGTCGATCGACTCGATCAGCTTGATCGCCGCGCGGTCGTTGAGCCGACCGTCGGGGTCGATCTGTTCGGCCAGCCGTAGCACCGCCTTCGTCGAGCTCATCGGTGTCGGATGGCCGCCGCGATGGGCATCGACAACCAACAGATGGACCGTGTTGCTGCCGACATCGAGAACACCTAGACGCACAGATACAAAATAATGCGTGCCCGATTCAGTCGTTGCATTCGGGTGTGGCAAAAACGACCAGCGATCGCATCCGTTCTGATGCGCGCGCGACGCCGGTTGGCGGTTACCGTGGTGGACGTGACTGTTGTGTCGTCGTCGCCCATGCGTAAACCAGCTCCCGAGGTCGACCTCGACTTCCCCCGCGAATGGTACGAATTCGCCGATCCCGACAACCCCGAACACGTCATCAACGCCGACCTGACCTGGCTGTTGTCGCATTGGACGTGTGTGTTCGGCACCCCCGCGTGCCAGGGCATCATCGACGGTCGTGAATCCGACGGCTGCTGTAGCCACGGCGCCTATCTGTCCGACAAGGACGATCGGAAGCGACTGGCGCGCGGGATGTCGATGCTCACCGCCGAGGACTGGCAGTTCTACAAGAAGGGTTCGGGCAAGGATCCGCTCGGCCCTCGCGGTTATCTCGAAGAAGGCGACCTCGACGACGAACCCGCCCTGAAGACGCGTCTACACAAGGGTGCGTGCATCTTCCTCAACCGGCCCGGCTTCGCCGGTGGCGTGGGCTGCGCACTGCATTCGATGGCATTGCGCCGGGGTCTCGAACCCCTCACCGTGAAACCCGATGTGTGCTGGCAGCTTCCGGTTCGCCGCGAACAAGAGTGGGTGGAGCGCCCCGACGGCACCCAGGTCCTGCGCACCACCATCACCGAATTCGACCGCCGCGGCTGGGGGGAGGGCGGCCACGACCTGAAGTGGTACTGCTCGGGCTCCCCTGACGCACATGTCGGGGCGACGCAGGTCTGGCAGTCCTATGCCCCTGAGCTGACCGAGCTGATCGGCGAGGCCGCCTACCAGGAATTGGCCAAGGCGTGCCGACGACGTAACGGGTTGGGGCTCATCGCCGTCCATCCGGCGACCGAGGCGGCCACGGCCCGGCGCGACACCGACATCAAATACGCCGTCTTCGACGGCGACACCGCCGACTGACCGTCAGCGGTCAGACGACCGCGGCGTCCCGACCATCGGCCAGGCCGGACCGCATCCGGTCCGGCCTGGCCGTGGCTCACGCCTCGAGTTTGTAACCCAGTCCGCGCACGGTGATGAGCTGCGCCGGATTTCCCGGGTCGGCCTCGATCTTGGAACGCAGACGCTTGACGTGAACGTCGAGGGTCTTGGTGTCGCCGACGTAGTCCGCACCCCACACCCGATCGATCAGCTGGCCGCGGGTGAGCACCCGGCCTGCGTTGCGCATCAGATATTCCAGGAGATCGAATTCCTTGAGCGGCAACGTGATCGACTCACCGTTCACCGCGACGATATGGCGGTCGACGTCCATCCGGACCGTTCCGGCCTCGAGGATCGACATGTCCAGTCCGTCGTCGACCGAGCTGTCGCCGCCACGGCGCAGCACCGCGCGGATCCGCGCGATCAGTTCGCGCGCGGAGTAGGGCTTGGTGACGTAATCGTCGGCGCCGAGTTCCAGGCCGACCACCTTGTCGATCTCGTTGTCGCGGGCGGTGACCATGATGACCGGCACACTCGACCTGGCGCGCAATGCCTTACAGATCTCGGTGCCCGACATGCCGGGCAGCATCAGATCGAGCAGGACGATGTCGGGGCTCACCCGGTCGAAGGTGGACAACGCCTGGGCGCCGTCGTTGACGACGCTCGCCTCGAATCCCTCCTTACGCAGCAGGAAGGCCAGCGGATCGGCGAGAGATTCCTCGTCCTCGACAATCAGAACGTGAGTCACCTGATGATTTCCTTCATTCCTTGGGGCCGCCGCCGGCTACGTCGCCGGTCGGTTCGGTCGGGCTGTGGGTGAGCTGTCCGGGCGGAGCGAGACCGGCGGCCGCGTCGTCGGGTAGCGGACCGGCGTCGACCTCGCCGTCGATGGCGCCCTCGATCCACGCGGAATCGGACAGATCCTCGGGGATGCACAGGGTGAAGGTCGAGCCGGTACCCGGCTTGCTCCACAGGCTGATGGTGCCGCCGTGGTTGGCCGCCACATGTTTGACGATGGCCAGGCCGAGACCGGTGCCGCCGGTGAGGCGCGAGCGCGCCTGGTCGACCCGGAAGAACCGTTCGAAGACTCGCTGCTGATCGGCCGGCGCGATACCGATCCCCCGATCGGTCACGGCGATCGCCACCATCGGGCGGCCGTCGACGCGGGTGACCCGGCGGCTGATCGACACCGAGGTGTCGGCAGGCGAGTAGGCGATGGCGTTGGCGAGCAGGTTGTTGAGGGCGGTGACCAGGAGCCGACGATCGCCGCGTACGGTGACCCCGCTCGGCTCGTCGGCGGTGAGCACGATTCCGCCGGCTTCCGCGGGTACCGCCACCGATTCGAGCGCCTCGTCGATCAGGTCGTCGATGTCCACATGGACGAACTCCTCGGTCTCGCCACCCTGCAGGCGGGACAGGGCGATGAGCTCGGCGACCAGATTGCCCATCCGTTTGCTTTCGGCCACCACCCGCGAGCCGAAGTGTTCCACCGAGTCCGCGTCGTCGGCGGACTCGAGGATCGCCTCGCCGAGCAACCCGATCGCGCCGACCGGTGTCTTGAGTTCGTGGGAGACGTTCGCGACGAAGTCGCGGCGGGTCGCCTCGACCCGCAGATGTTCGGTGTCGTCGAGGCCGTAGACGACGGCGTACCGCTCGTCGTCGTGCGACACCAGACGCGCCAGACAGCGCACCGACTCGACCTGCGGCCGGCGTACCCGGCCGGTGCTGACGAAGCCCAGCGACGAGGTCGGTGGGGTGAAGTCGAAGTGCCGCTCGGTGTCGGTGTCGAGGATGTCCTTGGCGGCATCCCAGACCGGATCGGCGAGCAGTCGGTCCCGCACCAGCCCGAGGTCGACGGCCCGGCGGTTGTAGAGGACGACGTCGCGGAATTCGTCGACCACGGCGACCGCGGTCTCGGAGTTGCGCACGATGAGGCTCAGCAGACCGGCCTTGGTCATCCGGCCGTCGCCGGTGGTCACCTGGACGTCGTTGTCGCGGAGCTCAGCGGAGTCGGGTACCGCGCGGGGAGCGCTCGCACGATCCATCGTGACGTGATGACCGGTGGACGCCCCGAGCGTGTCGGGTGTCGGGTCCGAAGACGCGGTCGACGAAGCCCGGCGGGGACCCCAAAATCGGGTGCGACGACCAACGAACACTCCGATGCAGAGCGCAAGTGCGATCGCCGCAACAACGAATGCAACGCTCACAAGCGCAGCTTACGGCCCGACCAACATCGAACGCACATCTAACGAGATTGTTCGATGGCCGTTCACGTGCTGTTCGCCACCGATCGGGCGACGATTCACCGTCTGCCCGTGAATAGCCACCCTCGGGGCATGCGTCGGCCACATTGCTGCCTCAACCCACTGCCGCTCCGACCTATTGCGGTACCGCTACCGCCATGTCGGAGTACTCGGGATGACGCTCGATGAAACGCTGCACATACGAGCAGACCGGCACCACCTGCTTGCCGTTGGCCCGGATGTCCTCCAGGACCGCCCGCACCAGCTCAGCCGCGTAACCGTGTCCGCTGTACTGCTCACGGATCACCGTATGAGTCAGCACGACCTGATAGGGCTCGGATACGTAATCGACGTATCCGACCACTACATCGTCGAGCGCGGTCACGTCTCCGGATGCCAGTACCGCTTCGTATCGTTCCTGAGCCGGAGAATGACTGATCCACACCTTCGCGATATCCGCCATGGGACTAATGTAGCGCGCGTCACACCTGGTGCGCCATGACTATCGTGTTACAGGAAATCCCACCTGCCACATGGCAGGTGGGATCTTCTTTCGGGCGTCTGGACCAGATTTCGGCCCGCGGCGATGTACCGGCTACTTCTGGCCCTGCGCCGCGACGGCGGCGGCACCGGCGGCGGCTGCCTCGGGGTCGAGGTAGTCGCCACCGGGGTTGAGCGGCTTGAGGTTCTCGTCGAGGTCGTAGCGCAGCGGATTGCCGGTGGGGATGTTCAGGCCGGCGATGTCCTCGTCGGAGATGCCGTCGATGTACTTCACCAGCGCGCGCAGCGAGTTGCCGTGCGCGGCGACCAGCACCGTCTTACCAGCCCGCAGATCGGCGGCGATCGTCTCGGTGAAGTACGGGATCAGCCGATCCACGACATCCTTGAGACATTCGGTCAGCGGCACCTGCGCGAGGTCGGCGTACCGCGGGTCGCCGGTCTGGCTGTACTCGGCGTCGGCCTCGATGGGCGGCGGCGGGGTGTCGTAGCTGCGACGCCACAGCATGAACTGCTCCTGGCCGTACTTCGCCAGGGTGTCGGCCTTGTTCAGGCCCTGCAACGCACCATAGTGACGTTCGTTGAGGCGCCAGTCCCGGACGACCGGGATCCAGTGCCGGTCGGCGGCATCCAGGGCGATCTGTGCGGTCGAGATCGCGCGACGCAGCAGGGAGGTGTACAGCACGTCGGGCAGCACATCGTGTTCGACGAGCAGTTCGCCCGCGCGGACCGCTTCCGCCTTGCCCTTGTCGGTGAGCGACACATCCACCCAGCCGGTGAACTGGTTGGACGCGTTCCACTCGCTCTCGCCGTGCCGCATCAGGATCAGGGTGCCGTTGCTCATGGCGAACAGTTTTCCACACCACCTCACACCCCCGCGATTTCGTCGTACGAACCCGCGACGATCGCGGGTTCGTACGACGAAACGGGGCTACTTGCGCAGATCCTTGCGCAGGATCTTGCCCGCGGACGACTTCGGGATGGCCTCGATGAACTCCACCGCACGAACCTTCTTGTGCGGCGCCACCTTCGCCGCGACGAAATCGATGACCTCGTAGGCGGTCAGCTCGGTATCCGGCTGCGCCACCACGAACGCCTTGGGGATCTCCTCGCCGGTGTCCTCCTCGATCACACCGATCACGGCGGCGTCGGCGATCTTCGGGTGGGTCAGCAGCAGCGCCTCCAACTCGGCAGGCGGCACCTGGTAGCCCTTGTACTTGATGAGTTCCTTGAGCCGGTCGACGATATAGACGCAGCCGGTCGGGTCGACCTGGGCGAGATCGCCGGTGTGCAGGAAGCCGTCGGCGTCGATGGTGTCGGCGGTGGCCTGGTCGTTGTCGAGGTAGCCGAGCATCACATTCGGCCCCTTCACCCACAGCTCACCGGGCTCCGACAATCCCTCCGCAGGCAACGGGATATCCGCACCGGTCGCCGGGTCGACGATCTTGTTCACCGAGTTCGGCACCGCCCAACCGGTCGACGACAACGGCGGATCCTCCTGCCCGAGTACGGCTTTGGTGTCATCCGGGATCAGATGGCTGACCGGCGACAGTTCACTCATGCCGTAGCCCTGCAGCATGTGCAGGTCCAGCCGCTTGGCGACCGCCTTGCCGAGCTCGTCATCGAGCGGGGCGGCACCGGACATCATCGAGCGCAGCGAGGAGAGGTCGTAATTGTCCACGATCGGATGCTTGGCCAGCGCGACGGCGATCGGTGGTGCGATGTAGGCGTTGGTCACCTTGTGGTTCTGGATGTTCTCCAGGAACTCCACCAGGTCGAACCGCGGCATGATCACCAGCCGGGCACGATTGAAGAGCGCCGCGTTGAGCAGCACGGTCATGCCGTAGATATGAAAGAAGGGCAGCACCGCGATCACCACGTCATCGGGTGTCATACCCTGCAGCGGCTTGAGCTGCGCGACGTTGGCCACCAGATTGCGATGGGTCAGCATGACCCCCTTCGGATTGCCGGTGGTGCCCGACGAATACGGCAGGGCGGCGATGTGGGTGTTCGGGTCGAAACTCACATCGGGGGCGGCGAGGTTCGGTCCGAGTAGATCGATCGCATTCGGATGGCCGGACGTGGCCAGCCCTTCACCGTCGAGGATGACCAGCGCATCGTCGGCGAATCCGACCTCAGCGGCCGCGGCCTTGGCCTGCTCGGCCATCGGCGACACCGTCACCAGCATCTTCGCCTGTGAGTTCCGCAGTTGCTTGGCGATCTCCGGCGCGGTGAACAGGGCGTTGATCGTCGTGGCCGCGGCGCCGGCCCGCAGAATGCCGTGGAAGACGGTCGCGAAGGCGGGCACATTCGGCGACAGGACGCCGACGACGTCACCGACACCGATGCCGCGTGCGGCCAGCGCGCCGGCCGCCGCATTGATCTGCGCGATGAGCTGACGATAGGTGGTTTCGGCGCCAGACTTCGGGTCTACGAGGGCCACCCGGTCGAGGTCGGCGTCGGCGATCGACCCGAAGAGGAAGTCATAGAGACTGACGTCGGGGATCTCGACGTCGGGGAACGGACTCGTGAAGCTCATGGCACCTCCAGGTGGGGGAAATTCGCCGCGTCAGATTATCAACAGTCGTTGTCACAATGTGACCTAGGGCATGTCCGGCCCCGGAGGTTGGTCCGAACCGGCCGGCTGCTGCGCGATCACCGACTCGCCCGGTACATATCGACCCGATAGCGGGTCCCCCGGCGCGGGTAGGGACTCCTTGTCGATGAGGTGCTCGAAGGCGAGCAGGTTGCGCAGCGACTCCCCTCTCGACACCCGCCACGCCCACTCCCGGCGGATGGAGGTGTGGAAGCCGATCTCCAGCAGCGTGTTGAAATCGCCGTCGGCGGCCTCCAGAACCTGCCCGAGTACCCGGTCGACCTCGTCGGTGTCGAGGGCATCGACCGAGATCCGCCCGACGAGATAGATGTCGCCCGCATTGTCGATGGTGTACGCGACTCCGTAGAGCCGACGATTGCGCTTGAGCAGATACCGGTAGACGGCCTCGTGGTCCTCGTCCGGCTTGCGACAGACGAATGCCTCCACGCGCACGCCGTAGCGGCCCGCGGTGAGCAGCACCGTCGTCTTGAGCTTCTTCTCGCCGGGTAGCTCGATGATCAGGTGTTCCGACTCCGCACCTCCGGAACCCTTGCGGCTGAACGTGATATCCCGGTCGGTCAGCGCACGTTCGAGCACCGCGACGACTTCGAGATAGGACATCGACAACTCCGTTCGACGAGGACGACTGAACTCAGGCGGGCAGGCGCGGACGCCGGCGCCGCCACCGGCGACGAACCCGGACGGTGGGTGAGATCTGTTCGGGCACACGGTCGGCGAAGGAGCTCATCGCCCGGCCGTAACTGCCGAGAAGTTGGTCCACGGTGTGATCCCAGGAGAACCCGGCCGCGTGGGCGGCGGCGTTGCGTCCCAGCTCGGCGAGTCGATCCGGTTGCGCGAGAACCTTTTCCATCGTGTTGGTCCAGTCACCGGCGATATGTCCGGCCACCAGCACGCCGGTACGGCCGTCGTCGACGGCGACCGACAATCCCCCGACGTCGGCCGCGATAACCGGAATCCCGCAGGCCTGCGCCTCGATCGCGACCAATCCGAAACTCTCCGAATAGCTCGGCACCGCAACGAGATCCGACGCCCGATATACCTGGGCGAGCCGGTCCGGGGCCTGCGGCGGTAGGAAGGTCACCGAATCGGTGATGCCCAGTTCGTCGGCCAGATCGATCAGCGCGGTAGGTCGATCCAGTCCCGACCCCGACGGGCCGCCGACCACCAGCACACGCAACCGTCGGCCGTTCGCCAGCCCCTGCCTGACGAGCGGGGCGGCCGCCGCGAGCAGTAGATCCGGCGCCTTGAGCGGCTGGATGCGCCCGACGAAGGTCACGATGGTCTCGTCGGGGTCCAGTCCGAGTTCGGCGCGCGCGTCGGCCCGCGAACCGGGTGAATAACACTCCAGCGCCGCCCCGGGGGTGACCACGTCGATCCGGTCCGGATCGGCACCGTACATCGAGATCAGTTCGGCCGCTTCGGTTTCGGTATTGGCCACCAGCCGGTCCGCCTCGGCGACGACTTGCTGTTCGCCGATCACCCGAAGCTGAGGCTCGGCGACGTCACCGGTCGCCAGCGAGGCGTTCTTCACCGCCGCGAGGGTGTGCGCGGTGTGCACCAGCGGCACACCCCAGCGATCGCGCGCCAACCAGCCCACCTGACCGGACAGCCAGTAGTGCGAGTGGATCAGGTCGTAGTGCCCGGGCTCCTGCCCGGCCTCGGCGCGCAACACGTTGGCGGTGAAGGCGCACAGCTGTGCGGGCAGATCCCGCTTGTCCAGTCCCTCGAACGGCCCGGCTACCACGTGCCGGACCGTCACCCCGGGCGCGGCCGCCACCGACGCGGCGTCGCGCGAGGAGGTCGCCCGGGTGAAGATCTCCACCTCGACCCCACGCTGCGCAAGCCGGGTTGCGGTCTGCCACACGTACACGTTCATCCCGCCGGCGTCACCGGTCCCCGGTTGAGCCAGCGGCGAGGTGTGCACCGAGATCAGTGCGACACGCCGCGGCAGCGGGCTGTTGGTCATTCCTCCACTCTAGAGAAGGCCACCCGCCTCCTCCGACCTCGGCCCGCGCCGCCCCGGACACCACTCCTGGAGCCCTTTACAGATTGGCCAATGTGTCTCACACTACGAACATGGCCCCTGATCTGTCAGCATCGGCACCAGCCTTCGAACTGCGGTCGGGCAGCAGTTGGGCCGATCCGTTCGCCTCCTACGCCGACCTGCGCGAGCATTCGCCGATCCACCGGGTGCCCACCACGAGCACGTCCATCGCCACCTCGGGCCACGGCACCGATCCCGGCGAATACTGGGTCCTGACCCGTCACGCGGACGTAGTGGCCGCGGCGAACGACCCGGCCACCTTCTCCTCCGCCGACGGGCTGACGGTCCTCTACGGCGAACTCGACGCGATCGGCATGCGCGACAATCCGCCGATGGTGATGACCGACCCGCCGGCCCACACCCGTTTCCGCAGCCTCGTGGCGCGCGGTTTCACCCCGCGCCAGGTCATCGAGCTCGAGCCGTTGGTACGAGAGTTCGTCGTCGACCGCCTCGAGCGGATCGACGCGGCCGACGAAGTCAATATCGTCGACGAACTGTTCAAGCCTCTACCGAGCATGGTCGTCGCCCACTACCTCGGCGTCCCCGATACCGATCGCGGACAGTTCGACGCCTGGACCGAGGCGATCGTGGGTGCAGACCCGACCGGCGGTGCGGCCACGATCGCATCGGGCCCAGGCGACGACGATGCCACCGCGACGGCGGCCGCCGCGGCCACGGATCTCCTCGGCTATTTCGCACAGCTCATCGACCACCGTCGCGACCACCCGGGGACCGACACCGTCTCGCATCTGGTCGCCGCCGGGCTGGGCGACGATCCGGCCGGAACGCTGTCGATCCTGGCTTTCACCTTCACCATGGTCGCCGGCGGCAACGACACCACCACCGGGATGCTCGGCGGGAGCGTCGCCCTGCTGTCCGAGTGTCCAGATCAGCGCGACCGGCTACTGGCCGACACCTCGATGATCGGGCCGGCCATCGAGGAGTTCCTGCGTCTGACGTCGCCGGTACAGAATCTGGCCCGAACCACGACCCGCGACGTCGAGTTCGACGGGCCGGCCGGGCCGGTCACCATCCCGGCCGGCCGCAAGGTACTGCTCTGTTATGCCGCGGCCAACCGTGATCCTCGGGTGTTCGGCGCCGACGCCGACCGGCTCGACGTCGGCCGCAATCCGCGCAACATCTTGACCTTCAGCCACGGCGCACACCACTGCCTGGGAGCCGCTGCCGCACGCCTGCAGGCTCGGGTCGCACTCACCGAGCTACTCACCCGATTCCCCGATTTCACCGTCGATGTCCCCGGAATTCGCTGGGCGGCAGGCAATTACGTACGACGCCCCACTCACGTCGGGTTTCGGCCAGAGCCGGGCCTGCGGTGAGCGACTGGCTCGCCGACGACCGCGCCGAGCTTGCCTCGGCGCGCATCCTCGACATCGCGGGCGCACTCTTCGAGGAGCACGGGGTGCGCGCGGTGACCATGCGCGATGTCGCCCGGGCAGCAGGATGTTCGCGGCCCACCCTCTACCGATACTTTCCGGGCCGAACCGAGCTGCTCGCCGCCTATGTCGAACGAGCAGCCACCGCGCTCGCGGGCACGATCGCCGACGCCGACAGCATCGGAGGACCGGTGGCCGACCGGTTGTTGGCCGCGATCCGGGCAGCACTGACCGGCGTCCGCGCCAACCCGGCCCTCGCGGCGTGGTTCACCCCCGATGCGGCCGGACAGTCGGCCCACCTGGCCCTGTTCTCGCCGGCCATCGAGCAGATCACCCGCGATTACCTCGCCGAACTCGTCCCCGACGCCACCGAGGAGGACCGCCGCGAACGAGCGCGCTGGCTGGTCCGGATCATCGTCTCGTTCCTCGGTGACCCAGCCTCCGCCGATCCCACCGCGGCCGATCCCACCGCGGCCGACGACACCGAGGACCGACTGCTCCGTCGATTCGTGCTGCCCGTCATCCTCGACGCCTGAGCACTCCCGCCACAGCCGCGCAGGCACCGGGCAGGGGTGAGATTTCACCGCATCCGCATCCTGGCCTACACTCTTGTCGGTAACGATTGTCATTTGCCTTGCGGCGACCCCTTCGAGAGGACAGCGATGAAGCGCGCACTCGTTCCCCTGATCGCGGCGGTCGGTGTCCTCACCCTGACCCTCGCGGGCTGCTCGAGTACCAACGGCCACGACGGCATCCGCATCGTGACCTCCACGAACGTGTGGGCTGCGGTCGCCACCGCGGTCGCCGGCGACAAGGCATCGGTCGAGCCGGTCTTCACCGCCAACACCGATCCACACGAATTCGAACCGTCGGCCGCCGACACCGCCGACATCATCGACGCCGACATCATCGTGATCAACGGCGGCGGCTACGACGCCTACCTGGAGCACACCGCCGACGCCGGTGATTCGACACCGGCCGTCGTCAACGCCTACGCCCTCCTCGGCGCACCCGAACACGACGGGGACAATGCGGGACACGGGGAGCACGGGGACGAGCACACGCACGAACACGGCACCACCAACGAACACGTCTTCTACGATCTACCGATCGTCGCGCAGGTGGCCACCAAGATCGCCGACGCCCTCGCGGCCAAGGACGAGGCCAACGCAGACTTCTACCGCGCCAACGCCGCCGCGTTCGGCGAGCAGATCCAGAGCCTGCGCGAGCGGCTGGCGACGATCGCCAGGACCGACCGCGGCGCCAAGGTCGCACAGAGCGAGCCGCTGGCCGGCTACCTGCTCGCCGAAGCCGGACTCGTGGACGCCTCGCCCGCCGGGTTCACCCAGTCCGTCGAGGAAGGGCAGTCGCCGTCGATCGCCGACCGCGCCGCCATGGACGACCTACTCCGGAACCGGACGGTCCGCACATTCATCTACAACACCCAGTCGGTGGATTCGGTCACCGTCGCCACCCGGGATCTCGCCCAGACCAGCGGCGTACCGGTGGTGCAGTTCACCGAAACCCTGCCCGACGGGGTGCGGAGCTACATCGACTGGCAGTCCGGGCAGATCGACGCGCTCGCCGATGCCCTGGGCCGATCCCGATGACCACCCCCGTCGCGCATTTCGACCACGCCCGCCTCGCCTTCGGCTCCCGGGTCCTCTGGGACGATCTCGACCTGGACATCCGGCCGGGTGAGTTCGTGGCGATCCTCGGCCCCAACGGTTCGGGTAAGACCTCCTTCCTGCGCGTCCTGCTCGGCCAGTACAACCTGTCCGGCGGAACACTCTCGGTCACCGACAAGGTCGGCTACATCCCACAGCAACATGCCGACGACGCCGACCCGATGGCCCTGCGCGGCCGCGACCTGGTCGGATTCGGGGTGGACGGCGGGAACTGGGGACTCGGTATCCGTGGCCGACGTGCCCGTCGCCGCCTCGTCGACGACGCGTTGACGCAGGTCGGGGCCCTGGAGTACGCCGAAGCCCCGGTCGGGGTGTTGTCCGGCGGTGAACAGCAGCGACTCCGGGTGGCGCAGGCGCTGACCACCGATCCCGACTTGCTGCTCTGCGACGAACCGCTCGCCAGCCTGGATCTCGCGAACCAGGAGCGGGTCGTCGAGCTGATCGACGCCCGACGCCGGAACGCCGGCACGGCGGTCGTCTTCGTCACCCACGAGATCAATCCGGTGCTGCCCTATGTCGATCGGGTGCTCTATCTGGTCGGTGGCCAGTTCCGGATCGGCACCCCCGACGAGGTGATGAACAGCGACACCCTGTCCGAGCTGTACGGGAGCGACGTCGACGTGGTGCGGGTGAAGGGACGACTGATCGTGATCGGCGGCGAGGACGGCGACCATCACCACTGCGTCGACGCCGAGGACACCCCCCGATGAGCGGCACCATGAACCTCGCCGTCGACCGGCGCGTAGCGGACTTCTGGGACTTCGAGCTGACCGCCCGCCTGCTCCAGTACGACTTCACCCAGCGCGCCCTCGTCGCCATGGTTCTCCTCGGCATCCTCGGCGGCGTCCTCGGACCGCTCATCGTCGCCCGCCAGATGTCGTTCGCCGTGCATGCCGTCAGCGAGTTGTCGGTGACCGGCGCCGCCGCCGCGCTACTGCTGGGCATCGGGGTCAACATCGGCGGTGTGATCGGCGCGGTGATCGCCGCGGCAGTCGTCGGATTCCTGGGTAATCGTGCGCGCGAACGCGATTCGGTCATCGGCGTGGTGATGGCCTTCGGTCTCGGCCTGGCCGTGCTGTTCCTGTCCCTGTACGGGTCGACGAAAACCGGTTTCGCACTGCTGACCGGTCAGGTGGTCAGCATCGACAACGAGGGACTGACCGCCATCGTCATCACGACCGTGGTGGTGCTCGCGGTGCTGGCCGTCATCTACCGGCCGCTGCTGTTCGCCTCCACCGATCCGCGTGTGGCACAGGCCAACGGCGTCCCGATCCGCACCCTGGCCGTCGTCTTCGCCGTCATCATGGGTCTGGCCTGCGCGCAGGGGGTGCAGATCATCGGCGCACTGCTGGTGATGTCGCTCATGATCACCCCGGGTGCCGCAGCCGCGCGGCTGACCTCGAATCCGGCTCGGGTCATCGCACTGTCGGTGATCTTCGCCGAGATCGCCGCGGTCGGCGGACTGGTGCTGTCACTGGCCCCGAAGCTTCCGGTGTCGGTGTTCGTGACCACCATCTCGTTCGTCATCTACCTGGTGTGCCGGGCCATCGGCCGGCGCCGCAGCTACACCACCCGCTGAGCCGTCTGCCGTCCCCGGCCACCACCGTGCGGTCAGTGTTCTTCGGCGAATCCCGGGTTACAACGCGCCGAGATCATCTCCTGTTCATCGACGACCGGCCGCTCGGGTTCGAGATTCCAGCTCGCCTTCTCCGGGTCGACGATGCGCGCGAATCGCCAATGACAGTCGAATTGTGCACGCATTCCGGGAGATTCGGCCGATGCATCGAGTGCGACGACCTCTGCCCAGGCGACGTTCATCGCGGCCGGGTCGGTGGTGTGGCGGCCCGACGTCGTCGGGTAGACCTGCAGGCTCGGCCCGACCTCGGTCTGCGCCCACGCCACATGGTCGATGTAGGGTGGCCGGTAGACCGGCACGCTCGGGTCGGATGGCACGACATTCGTCGTCGCGATGTCGCTGGGCGTCGTGACCGTGGTACTCGGACTCGGCGGCGTCGGTGCGCCCGCACCGTTATCGTCGCCACAGCCTGCCGTGGCCAGCAGCGTGAGCACGACGGCGCCGACGATGACCGGTCGCGATACCCGGCGGTCGCGGTGAGTGCGCATGGGCTCGACGTTATCCACCGCCACCGAGCCGGTGACCGGCGCCACCGCCGTCCCGGTCGAACGGAAACGTCGGCCGCGTCCGACTCTGGGCACGCTGCCGCGCCGTCCCGGTTTCCCCGCCCCTGGTTCCGTTGTCGTTTCGAGTCGCAAACGTGTCTCGCGGCAGAGACGAACTCTGGAACGATGGCGTGAGTTTGTGTACTCGTCGACCGCCCCGGCAGACAGGATTCCCGCGATGCCCGTTGTGCAGCCCGGCACGTCGATCGACGGTGGCGCGTACGTCGAGGTCGCCGGCGATGTGGTGTGGCATTTCCACGGCGGAGAGGGCAGCGGCCCGCCGATCGTCCTGCTGCACGGCGCGTTCGGCTCGGCGTCGACGTGGGGTCCGCAGATCGCCGGCTTCCTCGATGCCGGACACACCGTCTTCGCCCCGGAACGATCCGGTCACGGACACAGCCCGGACGTCGGGTACCCCTACACCTTCGAGGGGATGGCCGCCCAGACCATCGCCTATCTCGACTCGGTCGTCTGTATCCCGGCACACCTGGTCGGCTGGGCCGACGGTGGTCTCGTAGCGTTGCTCGTCGCACATCACCGGCCCGATCTGGTGGCGCGGATGGTCACCGTGGGCAGCTACGTCGACGCCGAGGGCCGGGACCACGACAGCTTCGTCGGCCGGATCAGGACCGGTGATCCGGAGATCGTCACCTTCTTGCGCGGCGACCACGACAGCCGGTCTCCCGACGGCCCTGAACACTTTCCGGTCGTCTTCGACAAGATCGTGCACATGTTGTCGACCGACCCGTACTTTCGGATCGACGATTTCAGCTCGGTGCCCACCCCGACGCTGGTCGTCGCCGCCGATCGCGGCGTCGTACGGCTGGAGAGCAGCATCGCGTTGGCGCGGACCCTGCCTCATGGCCGGTTGGCCGTACTCCCCGGCACGCATGTGGTGCCCGCGGAGGCACCCGAACTGTTCAACCCGCTGGTGCTGTCCTTCCTCGCCGCCGACCCGCCGGACGAGTGGATGCCACCGGTCTGACGCCTATCCGGCCGACTCCTACTCGACCGCCGGTGCCGGCATCAGTTTCGCCGCCTCCGGCGCTGCCGAATGAACCCGACTCCAAGCCAGGCGGCGCTCCCCGTCGGGGTCGAGTACGACGTGGTTCGGGTCATCCAGGATCAGCACCTTGCGATCGGTCGTCGTATACCCCGGCCAGCCGAACCCCGGTTCGGAAGTCCGTGCGAATGCACCCCACCGCGACTGCAGGTCGGCGGTGACCCGGGCCGTCGAACGCCACGATCCCGCGGCCAGGGGCGCACCGATCGGCGCCCGGAACGCACCGAACACGCTGAACAGTTCGGTGGCGTGGGTCGCCCCGAAGCCGGTCTTGGCCAGGAACTTCGGCGCAAAGTCGTAGCGGTAGACGAAGGTCGGCGCAACGGTGCTGTGCCCGTCGGCGAACGCGGTCGTCGGCGCCCAGAAGATAGCGTCGCCTGCCAGCCGGATCAGGTCACGGTGGCCACCGGCGTACAGCGCGGCGATCTCCCGGCGGGTTTCCTCGTCGTGGACGTTGAGCAGTGCCTTCTCGGCGTCGGGCAACACGTTCCACAGCTTGGCGAACAGATTGCCCTCGTCCCGGTTGGTGCCGATGACCAGCGGCACCGGATGGGTCTTCCCGGCCGCGGCCGCCTCCAGTGACGACAGCGGCAGGTAGTCGCCGTCGACGACCGGCCCGAATGGGATCGGATCGTGCGCCCCGGCGGCGATGGCGAAGTTCATCAGCTTGTTGCCGGCCTTGAGCAGTTCACTCGGATTCGTCGTCGACAGCAGCGCGAGCGCCTCGTCGGGTTCGACCGGGGCCTCGGTCCGCTCGACGCTCGTGGCCCGACGCGACGGATCACGCAACAGGCGGAGGAACTCGTCGGCGTAGATGCGCGCGTTGTCTTGTCCGACAAGCAGTTCCGGTGCCGGACTCTGCGCGATCGCCCGGTGGAACAGTCCGGCTGCGGCCGGGGTCGACAGCAGCGACAACACCGACGATCCGCCCGCGCTCTCGCCGAAGACGGTGACGTTGCCCGGATCACCGCCGAATGCGGCGATGTTGTCACGCACCCACTCCAGCGCCGCAACCTGATCACGCAGACCGCAGTTCGAGTCGTAGGGGCGGTCCTCGGTGGCGTAGGCGCCGAAGTCGAGGTAGCCGAAGGGGCCGAACCGGTATTGCACGGTCACCACGATGACGTCCTGGGCGCGGGCCAGCAGCGAGCCGTCGTAGAGCGGGGTGGCCGCGGTCCCCAGGATGAAGGCGCCACCGTGGATGAACACCAGCACCGGGCGCGGGGCCGACGATGACCGGTCCGGCGCGAACACGTTGAGACTCAGGCAGTCCTCGGCCATCGTCGCGTATTTGCCGGGCGCGATCGCGGTGAACCGCTTCTCCTGGATGGCCGCCTTACCGATGCTCGTGCAGTCGCGCACCCCCGGCCACGGCGGTGCCGGTTCCGGAGCACGGAATCGTCGGGCGCCGACGGGTGGCGCGGCGAACGGGATGCCGCGCCAGCTGATGGTCCCCCGGCGGACACGCTTGCCGCGCCGCCCCTCGACGACACCTGCGGTCGTCGAAACCTTGCTATCGAGCATTGTCATACCCGTCACCGTAGCCCACGTCACAGTCGCCCTGCGGCAGACCGCCGACCGTCCCCCTGCCCGCTGCGGTGCGCCAACCTCCGTGGTCCGAAGACCTAGGCTGGTGGGTATGAGCCCGACGTCTGGATCCGTCATCGATCTCAACGCCGATCTCGGCGAGGGCGTCGGCGACGACGACGCGATGCTCACCGTGGTCAGCAGCGCGAATATCGCCTGCGGCTTCCACGCCGGCACCCCGACCGAGTTGCTGGCCACCTGCCGGGCCGCGGCGGCGGCCGGCGTCCGCATCGGCGCCCAGGTGTCCTACCCGGACCGCGCCGGATTCGGCAGACGGTTCATGGAGATCGGCACCGACGACCTGATCGCCGACCTGATCTACCAGATCGGTGCGCTGGATGCGCTGGCCCGCTCGGTGGGCACGGCCGTCACCTACGTCAAACCGCATGGGGCGCTGTACAACGCGGTCGTCCACCATGAGCAGCAGGCAGCCGCGGTGATCACCGCGGTCGCCGAGGTCGACCGGGCCCTCGCGATCATGGGATTACCCGGTGCGCGCGTGGTCGACGCGGCACAGTCGGCCGGGCTGCCGGTCATCCTGGAGGCGTTCGCCGACCGCGCCTATACACCGGCGGGCACGCTGGTCCCCCGCTCGCAGGCGGGCGCCGTGCTCACCGACAGCGCCGAGATCGCCGAGCGGGTCGTCGGGCTGGTCACCGACGGCCGCCTCACGGCCATCGACGGATCGACTGTCTCGGTGGCTGCCGAGTCGATCTGTCTGCACGGTGACACCCCGGGTGCGGTGGGTCATGCGCGGGCGGTACGCGATGCGCTGGCCGCCGCCGGGATCGCCGTCGCCGCCGGCCGCTGACCCGTCCGTTGTCAACCGCCCGTGGGTGGACGGACCGTCCACTCGCGGTGGGAGCCGACCTCCGCCCACGGCCGAGTGCATTTGCGCGCCGAGGGGAGTTACATGGTGACCATGGTCACTTCCACGATTCGCAGCGGTGTCCGTGCAGGCTCCGGCGACGCCCGGCACTGGTATCTGCGTCCCGCCGACGCCCGGTCGGCCGTCACCTGCTCCGATGACCAGGCCGGCCCGATCTCCGACGGCACCACACCGCCGGCCGCCGACACCCGGCTCAGATTGTCGTCGCTGCGCAATTCGGTGAAGTTCGTGTTGGGCCAGGGCGACGTGCTGTTCGCCGATGCCGCCGCACGCGGTGACGTCCTGCGCTACGACTTCGCCGGCGGTCCAGGTTCGACGGTGATCATCAGCAATCCGGCACACATCAAATCGATCATGACCGCCGATCCGGCCATCGCGCCGTCGGCGACGCGGCAGTCACCGCTGCGCCCGATCGTCGGCCCCGATTCGGTGCTGACGTCGATCGGCGCTCGCCATCGGCAGCAACGGACCCTCCTCATGCCCCGGTTCCACGGCCACGCGGTCGAGGACTACCGCACCGAGATCGACCGGGCCACCGCCCGCCGAATCGATTCCTGGCCGGTCGGCGAGACCGTCGCGCTGGCCGAACTGGCTCAGCATCTGACCCTCGACGTCATCATGTCGGCGGTGTTCGGCCTCCCCGACGGCACACCGCGCACCGACGCCGAACGCGACCTGCACCGCGCCATCATCCGGGTACTGCGGCTGTCCACTCATTCGATCGCAACGGTCGCCCAGCTCACCAACGGATTCAGCGAGAATCCGGTCGGGATCACGAAACTCGTCCTGCGCCCGGTCGACCGGGCGATTGCGGCGGTCCTCGCCGAGCGGCGGGCCGATCCGTCGTCGACTTCGCGCACCGACATCGCCGCACTGCTGCTGTCGGCCCGTACCGAAGACGATAAACCACTGTCCGACAGCGAGATCCGGGACGAGCTACTCACCCTGGTGGTGGCCGGCCACGAGACCACGGCCAACACGGTGGCCTGGACCTTCGAACGGCTGACCCGCAACCCGGAGGTCTATCACGACGCCCGTGATGCCGCCCGCGCCGACGACACCGACTACCTCGAAGCGTTGCTCAACGAGTCGATGCGAACCCGTCCGGTGGTCCCGCTGGTGGCACGGGAACTGTTGAAGCCGTGGCAATTCGGCGCCGAGCAGACGCCGTCCGGCATCACCGCGCTGGTCAGCATTCTGCTCCTGCACCACCACGACGACCTGTACGAACGCCCCTTCGCCTTCGACCCGACCCGGTTCCTCGGCGTCCGCCCGGCGGCGCACACGCTGATGCCCTTCGGTGGCGGTAACCGCCGATGCCTGGGTGCGACGCTGGCGATGGCCGAACTGCGTACCGTCGTCACCGAGATCCTGCGGCGAGTGGATCTGGTGACCCACGACCGGCCCGCCGAACGTCCACGTCATCGCAATGTGACGATGATTCCCATCCGGGGCGGGCTGGTGCAGGCCCGCGCGGTGCGCTGACCCGGCGGGACTCAGGCCTGACGGCGCTGTCGGGCGAACTCGGCGAGGACGACACCTGCGGCGACCGACGCGTTGAGACTCTCGACGTCCCCGGCCATCGGGATCGACATGATCGAGTCGCAGTTCTCGCGCACCAGCCGCGACAACCCCTTGCCCTCCGAACCCACGACGATCACGGTGGGGCCGGTGCCGTCGTAGTCGTCGAGGGTGACATCACCGCCCGCATCGAGGCCGACGAGCTGGGCGCCCTGCGATGCCCAGTCCTTGAGTGTCCGGGTCAGGTTGGTGGCCTGCGCGACGGGCAGTCGGGCGGCCGCACCGGCGCTGGTACGCCAGGCGACGGCGGTGACGCTGGCACTGCGCCGAGCCGGGATGACCACACCGTGCCCGCCGAAGGCGGCCACCGACCGGATCACCGCACCGAGGTTGCGTGGGTCGGTGATGTTGTCCAGGGCGACCAGGAGCGGCGCGGTACCACTCTGGGCCGCCTGCGCGAACAGATCGTCGGGGTGCGCGTACTCGTATTCGGGCACCTGCAGGGCAACACCCTGATGCATCCCGTTGGTCGACATCCGGTCCAGTTCGCCCTTGCCGACCTCCAGGATGGTGATCCCGGTGTCGCCGGCGAGCTGCACCGACTCGGCGACGCGATCGTCGGGTTCGGAGTTGGTCGCGATGTAGAGCGCGGTGGCCGGGACCCCGGCGCGCAGGCATTCCAGCACCGGGTTGCGGCCCAGCACGTACTCGGGACCGCCTTCTTCCTTGCGGCGGGTGCCGCCGGCGCGGCCGGTCGCCGACTTGGCCGTGGCCTTCGCCCGCTTGTGCGCCGGATGATAGGGCCGGTCGACCGCCTTGGGGGTGGCGCCCCGACCTTCGAGTCCGCGTCGGCGCTGCCCGCCGGACCCGACGACCTGCCCCTTCTTGGTACCCGACTTACGGATCGCGCCTTTGCGTTTGGAGTTGCCTGCCATGTCAGAACGCACCCTTCAGCGACCATTGCGCACCGTCCGGAGTGTCGGTGACTTCTACACCCGCCTCGGCGAGGCGATCCCGCACCGCATCCGCGGTGGCCCAGTCCTTGTCGGCGCGGGCATCGGCCCGGCGCTGCAATTCGGCGCGGACCAGCACGTCCAGAGCCGCCCGCTCGCCGGTATCCCCCTCCGCCGACGACCAATGTGGTGACAGTGGATCGACGCCGAGGATGCCCATCATCGCGCGCACCGCCGACGCCGCCGTCAATGCCGTTGCCGCATCGCCCGATTCGAGTGCGGTATTGCCCGCACGAACGACGTTGTGGATGACCGCGAGTGCGGCAGGTACGCCGAGGTCGTCGTCGAGGGCCGCGGCGAACTCCGGATCGACCTCACCCACGCCGACGTCACCGGCGCGCGCGGCGACGCGCTGCACGAAGGACTCCACGCGTCGGTAGCCTGCGGCCGCCTCGGCGAGTGCACCCTCGGAGTACTCCAGCATCGACCGGTAATGGGCACTGCCGAGGTAGTACCGCAGTTCGACCGCCCGTACCCGCTCCAGCATCGCGGGAATCGACACCACGTTGCCCAGCGATTTGCTCATCTTCTCGCCACCCATGGTGACCCAGCCGTTGTGCATCCAGTACCGCGCGAACGGGTCGCCGGCACCATGCGCCTGAGCGATCTCGTTCTCATGGTGCGGGAACACCAGATCCATACCGCCGCAATGGATATCGAACTCCGCACCGAGTAGGCCGGTAGCCATCGCCGAGCATTCGAGATGCCAGCCGGGGCGTCCCGGGCCCCACGGTGTGGGCCACGACGGCTCACCGGGCTTGGCCGCCTTCCACATGGTGAAGTCGCGCGGATCGCGTTTACCGGTGCCCGCGCTCTCGCCCTGGTGCACGTCGTCGAGCTTGTGCCCCGACAATGCCCCGTAGTCGGGCAGGCTGCGCACGTCGAAGTAGACGTTCCCGTCGGCGGCATATGCGTGCCCGCGGTCGATCAGCCGCTCCATGTACTCGACCATCTGCGTGATGAATCCGGTCGCACGCGGTTCGGCCGACGGCGGCAACACACCGAGTGCGTCGTAGGCGTCATTGAATGCCCGCTCATGCGTGGCCGCCCACTCCCACCAGGGTCGGCCCGCCTCGGCGGCCTTGTTCAAGATCTTGTCCTCGATGTCGGTCACATTGCGCACGAAGAGGACGTCATGCCCCTTGTACTCGAGCCAGCGACGCAGGACGTCGAAGGCGATTCCGCTGCGCACATGACCGATATGGGGGACGCCCTGCACGGTGGCGCCACACAGGTACACCGAAGCATGGCCGGGGCGCAGCGGCACGAAGTCGCGCACCTCTCGCGTTGCGGTGTCAAATAAGCGCAGGGTCACGACGTGCGATCTTACCTGGCGGGGATGACCGCCTCGTCCAACAGTGCCGTGGCGACGGCGGCGACCCCCTCGCCTCGGCCGGTCATACCGAGCCCGTCGGTGGTCGTCGCCGACACCGACACCGGCGCGCCCAGCGCCGCGGACAGTATCTGCTGGGCCTCGGCACGCCGCGGGCCGATCTTGGGCCGGTTACCCACCACCTGAACGGCGGCGTTGACGACACGCAGCCCGGCCGCCGACACCAGCTCACGCACATGTTCCAACATGGCGACGCCGGACACCCCGGCCCATTCGGGTCGCCCGGTACCGAAGACCGAGCCGACATCACCGAGTCCGGCGGCCGACAGCACCGCGTCGCAGAGGGCATGAGCACCGACGTCGCCGTCGGAATGGCCCTCACATCCGGGTTCGTCGGGGAAATGCAGACCGACCATCCAGCACGCCGAGTCGGGATCCACCCGGTGTGCATCGGTACCGATTCCGACTCTCATCGCAACTCCTCGGCTACTTCGGCGCGCTCGGCCTGCGCACGACGTTCCGCAAGGACGCCACGCGCGATCCGCAGGTCCCATCCGGTGGTGATCTTCATGGCCAGCGGGTCGCCTGCGACCACATGTACGGGGATGCCGCAACGTTCGGCCAGGCCGGCGTCATCGGTGGCCAGACCGGCGTCGTCGGCATGTGCGCGAGTCAGTGCGGCGACGGTGAATCCCTGTGGGGTCTGAATTGCCCGCAGGACCTCGCGATCGACGGTGCGGACAACGGGGATCGGGTCTGCGGATCCGTCGGCGCGCACCTCTTTGAGGGTGTCGGCGACCGGAAGACCGGGAACGACGGCGGGATGTCCCGCATCGACGGCATCGACGACGCGGCGGAACACATCCGGCGGAGTCAACGGACGTGCGGCGTCGTGCACCAGCACGATGTCGGCGTCACCGGCCGCGGACAGCCCGGCACGCACCGAATCGGAACGATGAGCACCGCCGGGGACGACGATCGCATCGGGAACCAGGTCGTGCGCGGCGTCGACGAGGTCGGCGGGGACGACGACGACGATCCGCTCGGCAACCCCCGATGCGACCACGCCGGCTACACATGCCTGCAGAATGGTGGCCCCGCCGAGATCGACGAAGGCCTTGGGGACGGGCTCACCGAGCCGCGTCCCAGAACCGGCGGCCGGGATGACGACACAAACACTCATACCGGTCTCACCGGCATGAGGGCATGCGCCGACAACCCGGCGGCACCGGAATCAACGGTCAACGGTCGCCGATCAGGAAGCGGCGGCCAGCACCTCGTCGAGAATGATCGTCGCCTTCTCGTCGTCGGTGTTCTGCGCCAGCGAGAGTTCGTCGACCAGCACGCGGCGCGCACGAGTCAGCATTCGCTTCTCACCCGCGGACAGGCCGCGGTCCTGCTCGCGACGCCACAGGTCGCGCACGATCTCGGCCACCTTGATGATGTCGCCCGAGATGAGCTTCTCCTGGTTCGCCTTGAAGCGGCGAGCCCAGTTCGTCGGCTCTTCGGTGTGCGGAGCACGAAGGACCTGGAACACCTCGTCGAGACCCTCCGCCCCGACGACATCCCGGACCCCGACGTACTCGAGCTTGCTCGCGGGAATCTGAACGGTCATATCACCGTCGGCAACCTTCAGGACCAGGTATTCGACCTGTTCTCCCTTCATGGTGCGGGTCACGATGTCCTCGACGCGAGCAGCACCGTGATGGGGGTACACAACGGTGTCGCCAACTTTGAAATTCAATGTTCCTTGCCCCTTTCGAGTGGGTCCAGTCTAGCACGGGGGTATCTGGACCCGTACCCAACGGTGCAGGTCAACGGGTTGCACGCCCGCGCGTAGGTCACGTGAGAGCCACCGCGGCAAGGCAAATGACGTGGTAGTGAGCTTGGCCTTAACAGGCCGTGACCCACAACGCAAGGGTGCGCCCGGGGCGAGCCGGACAACACCGTCACCCGTCCCACGGCGGCTCGCGACACCGAAGACGACGGTGACCGCACACCGCACCCACCCCGACGATCACCCACGATCGCGACCCAATCCGGCACCCGCGCGCACTTTTGCCGCCCGCGCCCACTACGCTGCGTAGTGCAGGCTTCGCCATCGTGGCGTGGCCCGGCGTCGCCAAGCAGGCGATCGGCTTCGTTGACCTGGGAGGAACGGGTGTCCAAGCTTTCTCACTCCGCACGGCGGTTTGCGTCGGCAGCAGCGATCTCGGCGATCGGTGTCGCCATCGCGTTGGGCACCACCGGGTGTGGCGCCGGACAGGTGTCGCAGACGGCCAATCAGCTTCCGGCGGTCAACGGCGCGAACGTCAACCACGCGACCGAATACGGCCTCGGCGTGCGTGACGCACAGATCCTCTACCCCGACGCCAACGCCGACGAGATCTACTCGGCAGGCGGACCGTTCGCGGTGACCTTCGTGGTGACGAACGTGAATCCGACCACCACCTACCGGCTGAAGGGGCTGACCGCCAAGACCGGCACCATCACCCTCGACCCGGCGTCGGGTCCCCGACTGACCGTCATCCCGGATACCGCACTGCGCGCGCTGGCCGACCAGAACACACCGCAGGCGACCGGGCAGGCGCTCGTCACCCACGAACAGCACATCCACGCCACCCTCACCAGCGCGGGCACCTCGGTGGCCGCCGGGTTGTCGGTGCCGCTGGTCTTCCAGTTCGAGAAGAAGGTCGGCGAGAACTGGGTCCCGGTCGGCGACCTCAGCGTCCTGACCCCGGTCGACGGTTCGCCCACCCTGGTCCGCAAGGACAACGGCCGTTCGGCCGAGCCCGCCCCCGACGACGAGATCCTGAACGAAGGCCATCACTGAGTCGTCTGGCCCGCTGACCGAACGGTAGGCGGCGCTCATGCATCCGGCAGCGGCCGGCCCCGGGGATCCCCGGCGGCCGGCCGCTGTCGTTTCCGGGCACACCGTCGTTTCCGGGCACGCCGTCGTTTCCGGGCACACCGTCGTTTCCGGGCACCCACCGCGTTTCACCACACTGGCCGTCGCGCTGGTCATCGCGATCATCACCGCTGTCACGGTCGCCGCCGACCGCCCCGACCTGGCGACGCCATCGATCGAGGTCGTCGCGACGACCGAGCTGCGATGCCTGGACGACGCCCTCACCGCTTACGCCGATACCGGAACCGGTTGGACCGGCGGCGATTCCACCTGGTCGGTCGCCTTGCCCGGCGGCGTCGACCTGTTTGCCTTCTCCGACACCTTCCTATCGCCGATCAGCCCGCCGACCCGTCCCTCGGACGCGGTCTTCGTGCACAACTCATTCGTCCTACGCGACCCGGACGGCACGCTGCGCACGATCACCGGCGGCACCGCCGAGCACCCGGAGTCGTTGATCTCTCCGGCCGACCCCGCACACTGGTACTGGCTGGGCGCCGCAACCCTTCTAGACGGAACGCTGGTGGTACCGCTGACCGAATGGCGTGCGACCGGCGATGGTCCCCTCGACTTCGGCTTCGTCGGCTCGGCCACGGCCCACTTCGACCCGGCAGATCTCACCCGGCCGACATCGGTTGTGCCACTGCCACGTTCGCGCGGAATTCAATGGGGCCAATGGATCCTGCCCGACGCCGGATACACCTACGTCTACGGTGCCGAGACCGCGGGCGACACCAAGTATCTGCATGTCGCCCGGGTTGCCGGGACCGACATCGGCAGCGGCCTCCGATTCTGGGACGGCCGGGTTTGGTCCGCCGACGAAGTCCGGTCGACACGCCTCGCCGAGGGCATCTACTCGGAGTTCTCGGTGACCCGACTCGGTGCTGCGGGCTATCTGCTGACCACCATGCGCGGCGGCGCAGGCCTCACCGACGAACTCGTGGGCCGAATGGGCGCCACCCCGACCGGCCCCTTCGGTCCACCCGTGACCGTCTTCACCACCCCGGAGACCGGCCGGGCGGGCACCTACCGCGACGCGGACGTCTACACCTACAACGCGCATGTCCATCCCGCGTTCTCCACCGCGGACCGTCTGGTGATCTCCTACAACGTCAATAGCCTCGACAGCCGCGTCGGCGGCGATCTCTACCGCGATGTGAGCATCTACCGGCCACGGTTCCTGGCCGTCGACCTGAACCCGACCGGCGACGCCGCGAGCCGTCCGGGCGAGATGCCGGCGCGCCCTGCCTGCCCGGCACAACCCGGCCCACCCTCCCCCGCCGGATCTGTCGGGCCCGGTGCCTAAGGTGAACGCGTGGCCAAACCCAAATCGACGTTCCGGTGCAGTGCCTGCGGCCATCAGGTCGCCAAGTGGGTCGGCCGCTGTCCCGATTGCGGCGAATGGGGTTCGGTCGACGAGGTGGCCCCACTGGCCTCGACGCCGACGCAGATAGCGGTCGCACCCTCCTCTCCGGCCCTGCCGATCACCCAGATCGACGCGGTGTCGTCATCCGCGATCGCCTCGGGCATCGGCGAGTTCGATCGCGTCCTCGGTTCCGGCGTGGTGCCCGGATCGGTGATCCTGCTCGCCGGCGAGCCGGGCGTCGGCAAGTCGACGCTGCTGCTGGAGGCGGTGAAACATTGGGCGCAGCGCGATCGGATCGCGCTGTACATCACCGGAGAGGAGTCGGCCGGACAGGTGCGGATGCGCGCCGAACGGACCGGAGCGGTCCACCAGAACGTCTATCTCGCAGCCGAAACCGATCTCGCCACCATCCTCGGCCATGTCGACTCGGTCCGTCCGTCGCTGATGATCGTCGATTCGGTGCAGACTGTCGTCGCATCCGGCGCCGACGGGGTGACCGGCGGTGTCACCCAGATCCGCGCGGTCACCACCGCACTCGTGTCGCTGGCCAAGAACCGGGGCATCGCGGTGATCCTGGTCGGCCACGTCACCAAGGACGGCGCCGTCGCCGGCCCCCGGTCACTGGAGCACCTCGTCGACGTCGTGCTCTCCTTCGAGGGCGACCGGCATTCCTCGCTGCGCATGGTGCGCGGCATCAAGAACCGCTTCGGACCGGCCGACGAGGTCGGCTGCTTCGAACAGCGCGACGACGGCATCCACCAGGTCACCGATCCGTCGGGAATCTTTTTGCACCAACGAGATTCCGATGTGCCCGGTACCGCGACGATGGTCACCATGGACGGCAAGCGGCCCCTCGTCGGGGAGATTCAGTCACTGACCAACGAGACGACCATGGCCACCCCGCGGCGCGCGGTGTCCGGACTCGACGGCGCTCGGGTCGCCATGGTGCTGGCGGTGCTGCAGAGTCGCCTCGAACTCAAGGAGATCGGCAAGCACGAGGTCTATGCGGCCACCGTCGGCGGCATGAAGGTGACCGAACCGGCCGCCGATCTCGCCATTGCACTGGCCGTGCACTCAGCGATGAAACACGGTGCGATCCCGGCGAAGACGGTCGCCATCGGTGAGGTCGGACTGGCCGGGGAGGTGCGTCGGGTGTCCGCGGTCGCCCGACGCGTCGCCGAGGCGAAGCGGCTGGGATTCCGGCATGCCATCGTGCCGGCGGGCACCGAGGAGAAGCTGCCGGGCGGGATCCGCATCAGCCGGGTCGGCGACCTGTCGCAAGCGGTGCTCGCCGCGCGTGGCGACGTCCCTGCCGACGCGCCGTTCTAGGCCCGGGTCAGGGACGTCGCAGACGGTCTTTGTAGTCGTCGCCGAGCGCGGAGTTCTCCAGGTGGTCGGCGAAATGTGTGCGCGCGTCGATGACGATGAACAGCGCGTACCCGCGAGCCACCGGCTGGTCCGGGTCGCCGAGGTGCGCGATCGCCTCGCTGTAGATCTTGCGCCGCTGCTTACCCAGCAAACGACCGGTGAGGTACAGGGTCCGACCGACCGGAATCGGCTTGAGGAAGTCGACTTCGAGGTGACCGGTCACCGCGCCGGGACCGAATAGACCAGGGATGGTGCCCATCACCTCGTCGAAGGCCGTCGACAGCAGACCGCCGTGGATGACACCGGGACCGCCCTCCATCCACTGTTCGACCTTGAACTGTGCGGTGACCTCGAAACCCTCGGCGGCGTGGACGACGATATGCATTCCGCGCGGTGAATCCTCGCCGCAGCCGAAGCAATGGGGGTTGTGCCTGCGGATCGGCTCGCCGGGGGCGGGCGCCTTCGGATGCCGGGTGATCTCGTCGAGGTCGTCGGGCACGGTGAAGCCGGTCGGTTCGGCTCGTTGAGGACTGCTGCTCACGTCGGGCTACGCTACTCGCAGGACAGGTAGGTCCCGAAGCGGACCGCGGGGTTGGAGAGGTAGTAGCGATGATCGAGGTGCCGAAGTCGGATCTGACGCGCGAGACCCTGGCCCGCGTCGCACCCGGCACCGGACTGCGCGACGGACTCGAACGCATCCTGCGCGGCGGTACCGGCGCCCTGATCGTCCTCGGCCACGACTCCGATGTGGAGAAGATCTGCGACGGCGGTTTCCACCTCGACGTCGAGTTCGCACCGACCCGGCTGCGTGAGCTGGCGAAGATGGACGGCGCGGTGGTGCTGTCCACCGACGGCAAGCGGATCGTGCGTGCCAACGTGCAGCTGGTGCCCGACCCGTCGATCCCCACCGAGGAATCCGGTACCCGCCATCGTGCCGCCGAGCGCACCGCGATCCAGACCGGGCATCCGGTGATCTCGGTGAGCGCGTCGATGTCGATCGTCAGTGTCTATGTCGACGGTGCGCGCCGCGTCGTGGAGAGCCCCGATCCGATCCTGTCGCGCGCCAATGTCGCCCTGGCCACGCTGGAGCGGTACAAGATGCGCCTCGATGAAGTGATCGCCGGGCTGTCGCGCGCCGAGATCGAGGACTATGTCCTGCTGCGCGATGCGATGTCCACCGCTCAGCGGATGGAGATGGTGCGTCGGGTGTCGGTCGAGATCGAGGAGTACGTCCTGGAACTCGGCACCAACGGCCGCCAGGTCGCGCTGCAGCTCGAGGAGCTGATCAGCGACAACGACACCATGCGAGAGCTGCTCGTCCGTGACTACTACGCCAGTCCGGAACCGGCCACCGCCGAAGATGTGCGGCAGGCCCTCGAGGTGGTCGAGGGTTTCTCCGACACCGACCTGCTCGACCTCACCCTGCTGGCGGGTGCCTTCGGCTATCCGACGACGATCGAGGCGCAGGACACCGCGATGAGTCCACGCGGTTACCGTCTGCTGGCGCGCATCTCGCGCTTGCAGTTCGCCCATGTCGACCGGCTGGTGCGCAGCTTCGGCACACTACAGGCGTTGCTGGCGTCGAGTGCCGCCGATCTGCAGGCCGTCGAGGGCATCGGCAGTATCTGGGCGCGGCACATCCGCGAGGGATTGTCCCGGCTGGCCGAGACCAGCATCGAACGCTACGAATAGGTCCGACGCCCGGAAGGGGTTTCAGCCCTCTTGCGGCGGGGCGATGACATTGAAGGTCACCGGGGCCGACTCGCGTTCACCGATCTTGCCGACGGCACGGTAGGCGCCGACCGGAATCTGCACACGCGGCTTGTCGCAGCCGGGATTGCTGGTGGTACCCGACCAGGTGATCTTGTCGGTGACCTGCTGGCCGGGCTTGAGCACGACATTGTTGACGGTGTTCAGCGGCGAGCAGTCGCGCGCGGTCCACAGGGTTCGGGTGCCGTCGAGGGTCCGGACGACCACATTCTGTGCCGCCTTGCCGACGTCGCGGGTGCATTCGTTGACGCCCGCGTTGGTGGTGACGAGGGTGAACACCGGCTGCTGGCCTGCGGTGTAGGTCGGCTTGTCCATCAGCAAGACGACCGAGATGCTGCTGTCCGGACACAATCCGCCCTGCGGGGCCGCGCCCGCCGGGTTCCCTGTCGTCGGCGTGGGCTGGGTGGTCGGTTGTCCCGGCGTGGTCGGCTGCCCTGGGGTGGGCTGGCCGACGCTCGGCTGGGGAGTCGGTACCGCTCCACCACCGCCACCACCGTCGGTGCCGGATTCGGACGGGTCGACCGACGGCTCGACGGGAGACTCGGCGACACTCGTGCCGGAGGGTCCGGTAGCCGCGACGTTCTTCGGGTCGGCGTCGCCGCCACCGCTGGTCAGCCAGACGATCAAACCCACCACGAGCCCGACGATCACCAGGGCACCACCGGCCGCGACGACGCGTCGGCGCCAGTAAATCTCCGGTGGCAGCGGGCCCTGGGGTTCGATCACGCCCCCACGCTAACGGCCGACGGCGGCATCCCGTTCGAACGGCTGCGGCGTGTCGCGCTCCGATATCACCCCCGAGGGGGCAAAGTCTAGAGTTTCGGTTCAGACCTGCCGGGCAGCCGGATTATTTGGCGACCTCTTCGCCGATATCGCCGATGATGCCCTGGACCTTCACCCGGCCGTCGTCGAGGTGATAGGTCAGTCCGACGATCGCGAGGTCGCCACGCTTGACCCGCTCGGCGATGATGCGGCTGCGTTGCATGAGGAGCTTCCCGGTTTCGACGACGTGCCGGGCCTCGAATTCATCGACGCGGGTGAGCCCTTCGCTGCGACCGGCGAGGATGCTGGGTGCCACCTTCTCGATCAGCTCACGGATGTATCCGTTCGGGATCTGCAGGTCGTCGAGGGCGTTGAGGGTGGCCTTCACCGCACCGCAGCTGTCGTGGCCGAGGATCACGATGAGCGGCGAGTCGAGTACACCCGGGCCGAATTCGACCGACCCCAGGACCGACGAGTCGATGACGTGACCGGCGGTGCGCACCACGAACATGTCGCCGAGGCCCTGGTCGAAGATGATCTCGGCCGCCAACCGGGAGTCGGAGCAACCGAAGAGCACCACGTTGGGCTTCTGCCCCGCAACGAGGCGTTCGCGATCCTCGATACCCTGACTGGGATGAATGGATTTCCCGGCGACGAATCGATCGTTACCTTCGCGCAGAACCTGCCACGCCTCTTTCGGGGTTACATCAGCCATGCCCACTAGTGTGCCACCGAGCATCCTGCTCGGCTGGTTCGATACCCACGAGCGGGATCTTCCGTGGCGGAATCCGGACGTCAGCGCCTGGCACATCCTCATCAGCGAGATCATGCTGCAGCAAACTCCGGTGGCCCGCGTCCTCGGCCCGTGGCGCGATTGGGTGCACCGCTGGCCGGTACCGTCGTCGATGGCCGCCGAATCTGCGGGCGAGGTGCTACGCGCGTGGGGCAAACTGGGCTACCCCCGTCGAGCTCTCCGCCTCCACGAATGCGCGAAAGTCCTTGCGCGCGATCACGATGATCAGGTTCCCGACGACGTCGAGGCTATGTTGGCGCTGCCCGGCGTCGGCGACTACACCGCCCGCGCGGTTGCCTGCTTTGCCTTCGGACAACCGGTTCCGGTGGTGGACACCAATGTTCGACGGGTGATCGCACGCGCGGTACACGGTCGCGAACATCCCGGCAATCCGTCGAAGGTCGACCTTCGAGAGGCCGACGACCTCGCTCCCCGCACTAGCGGCGGGTTGTATTCGTCAGCGGCACCGCGGTTTTCCGCGGCACTCATGGAACTCGGCGCACTGGTGTGCACCGCCCGCAATCCACGCTGCGACGAGTGCCCACTGTCGGCGTGCGAGTGGGTGCGGCGCGGCCGTCCGGCGTATGACGGGCCACCGCGCAAGACACAGAAGTTCACCGGCACCGACCGCCAGGTGCGCGGTCTGCTGCTCGATGTTCTGCGCAGCACGACGGGCTCGGTCGAACGGGCCCGGCTCGACCTGGCGTGGACCGCCGACGCCGCGCAGCGCGACCGAGCACTGGATTCACTTCTCGTAGACGGACTGATCGAGATCACCGCCGGCGATCGTTACTGCCTCGCCGGCGAATCGCCCCTCTCCGATCGCGACGCAGAGCGGCAGGTCAAACCCTAGAATCTGGCGGGCGCGCGGGATCGTTACCGCTCGAGAATGCGCGGGGACTTGCTAGTGTCTGGGTTCATGACGACTCCCCCTCCTCCGGACCAGTCCGACCCCACGGCCGGTGGCCCGCAACCCGATCCGACGCCGCCCTCGTACGGGCAGCAGACGCCGCCCCCGGCACCCGATTACGGTCAGGCGCCGCCCTCGGCGCCGGACCACGGGCAGGCTCCCCCACCGGGATACGGGCAGACGCCGCCACCGGCTTACGGACAGACGCCCCCACCGGGATACGGGCAGACCCCGCCGCCGGCGTACGGACAGACCCCGCCACCCGGCGGATTCGACGGGCCGCCGCCCGCGCCCGGATATGGTGCGCCCCAGGGGGGCTATCCGCCCGCCCCCGGTTACGGGACCGATCCCACCAAGGTCGACGTGGGACAAGCCTTCAACTGGGCGTGGTCGAAGTTCAAGAACAATGTCGGCGCGATGGTCCTACCCGGTCTGGCCGCGCTGGCGCTGATCATCATCCTGACCGTCGTAGCGGTGGTGGGCGCCGGATTGTCCTCGACCGAGAAGACGATCGAAGGGCCATACGGCAGCTACACCGAGACCGAGTTCAGCTTCGGTGGCACAGTTCTACTGTTCCTGCTGTACCTGGTTTTCATCGTCGCGCTGTTCTATCTCCAGGCCAGCATCATCTCCGGCGCGGTCCGCGTGGCCAACGGTGAGCCGGTCACCGCGAGTTCGTTCCTGGTGCCCACTCGGTTTGGTCCGGTGCTGATCACCGCGATCATCGTCGGCGTCATCACCTCGATCGGCATGGCACTCTTCGTGATCCCCGGCCTGATCGCGATCTTCTTCCTGCAGTTCGCAGTGGTCGCGACCATCGATCGCGGCCTGTCACCGATCGACGCGATCAAGGCATCCTTCGACGTGGCCAAGTGCAAGGTCGGCGACTCCCTGGTCACCCTGATCCTGACCTGGCTACTGACCGCCGTCGGCGCCATCGTCTGCTACGTCGGCCTGATCGTCTCGGTCCCGTTCGCCCAGTTGTTCTTCGTGCACTGCTGGCGTCGCCTCAACGGTGCGCCGATCGCTCCGCCAGATCCCGCCTGAGCCCCTTCCTCCGACCAGCAGCGGCCGGTCCGTCACACCAGACGGGCCGGCCGTCGCATGTGGTCTGGGCGCTAGAGGTACGACGCGTCGGCAAGGCACGATCAGCCCTTCTCCTCGACCATCGCGCAACGGGTTCAGCGCCAGACGGGTTCAGCGCCAGACGAATTCCGGCCCGGACAGAAATGCCTCCACCGCTCCGCGATACAGCTGCGGGGCGTCATCGTGCACCAGGTGTCCGGCACCGGGGACGTGGAGGTATCGGGCAGCGTCGTTGATCGCACACATCTTGCGCATCTGCCCGGGCGGGGTCACGGTGTACTCGGCCTCGATCACCAGCGACGGGACCTGTACCTGCGACCACTGCGTCCAGAAATCCCGGGTCCCCCATTCCTCTGCGATCGCCGCCCAGATCGACAGTTTCCCGTGCAGGCGACCGTCGTCGAAGGCCTCGAAGAAGTAGCGCCCGGCGACCGGCCCGAACATGTCTGTCGCCTGCTCCAGGTCGGTGAATCGTTCCGGCCACGAGTCGAACCACGGCGTCCAGCTCGTCGTGGTCCGGCCACGAAAGTCGGGTGCCATATCTTCGACGACGACCGCCGAGACGAGTTCGGGATAGGCGGCCGCCGCACACCACGCGTGCAGCGCACCCATCGAGTGGCCGATGAGGACCGCCGGGCCGAGATCGATCCAGGTGAGGATCTCCCCCAGATCGGCGACAAAGCGTTCGGTCGCCAATTCTGCTGGGTCGTCCGGGAATTGGGTGTCGGCGCCCAGATGGTAGGCGGCATCGAAGGTGAACACCCGGCCGTAGCGGCGCAGCCAGGGAATCTGCCTGCGCCAGGTGCGCCCGCGGCCCATCAGCCCGTGCAGCAGGACGATCGGACCCACGCCGAGGTCGTCGGCGCTCTCATGCGCCGTATGCAGTTCGTCGACCGGGACAGGGCCGCCATGATCGCGTAGCCCGAGGTCGGCGTGGGTCGAAACGAAACGATTCGTCACCGCGTAACCATATTCCTCCGGCGGTCGCACCGCCTATGGTGGACGCATGTCTGTTGTGAAGATCAACGCCATCTCCGTGCCCGAGGGTGCCGGCCCGGAACTCGAGAAGCGATTCGCCCACCGCGCCCACTCCGTCGACGGCTCCAAGGGTTTCCTCGGCTTCCAGCTGCTGCGCCCGGTGAAGGGCGACGATCGCTACTTCGTGGTCACCCATTGGGAGTCCGACGAGGACTTCCAGGCCTGGGCCGCCGGCCCCGCCCGCGAGGCCCACGCCGGTGAGCGCGCCAAGCCGGTGGCCAGCGGCGCCGACCTGCTGGAGTTCGAGGTCGTGCTCGACGCCAAGCCGAGCGCCTGACGTAGGCGACCCCCTGACCGACCATCCACCCGGCGAGGCCTTCGTCTCGCCGATGTTCCCGCTCGGCACGGCTCTCCTTCCGGGAGAGCCGTTGCCGTTGCGCATCTTCGAGCCGCGCTATCGCGAAATGCTCAGCGACTGCCTCGATTCCGACGAGCCACGCGGCTTCGGTGTCGTCCTCATCGCCCGCGGGTCGGAGGTCGGCGGAGGCGAGGTTCGGCACGACGTCGGCACCTTCGCCCGCATCGAGACCGTCGATCGCGAGTCCGACGGCCGCGCTGCACTGATCTGTGTCGGCACCCGACGTCTGCGGGTGCTGGACTGGCTGCCCGACGATCCCTATCCCCGGGCCCGGGTCGTCGCGCTGCCCGAATCGGAGTTCACCGCCGAGGACCATGCCGTGCTCGGGCCGCTGGCCGGACGCATCCGTGATCTCATCGGCCGCATCGGCGCCTCGCGGGGTGTCGACCCGACCGAGCTGCAGACCGTCTTCGACGCCGACCGGCTCCACCGACCGGACGGCCCGGCCGAGTTGTATCGCTGGGCGGCACATCTGCCGGTCGGCGCCCTCGACCGGCAGTATCTCCTCGAAGCCACCGATACCGCCGCCGCGATCGCGGTGCTCACCGACGCCGTCGACGGTTTCGCCGCCCGCGTCGAATTCGACGTCTGATCGTCGGACTCAGTCGCGCGCCTGCTTGGTGATCATCGGTGGCCAGTACATATCCCGATTCAGCTGGGATTTCGGGAAACAGGGCGACCATGCCGACAGCGAGATATCGCCCTCAGCGTTGACAGTCGCGTCACGTCCGAATCCGTCACGATTGCCGACCGCCACGCTGTCGTGGTCATCTCGCCGAATCTCCCAGCCACCAGCCATCAACGTTGATTTCACTGCACTCCAAGCAGTCTTCGTATCAACATCGGGTGGCGTCAGCAGCCACATCGAGTACGACCAGGAATACGGCTGCTCTGATTCACCATCGTTCATATCGCAGGGCTCGATCCGCAGCGCCCCCCTCCGGCAACCCTCGACAGCGCCGATCCGCTCAACCCGGCCACCAACGGCGCAAACAGCCCGTCGAAGTCGATCTCGCGGATATCTCCCGCCAAGCCCGTCAGCTGATCATCACGTGCGTGAATCGCCGCCTTGTCGAGCGCAACAACTGGCGCCATTCTCAACCCCCATGTTCGACGCGAATGTGCCGGGCGCTACCAGAGCGAGTTGCTCGAGTCGCCAGCGCGCGACGCACACGAGCACACCTCGCCGCAATACCCACCCCTGGCGGCAAACTTAGAACGTGTTCTAGTATCGGGTGTGCGGTAGTTCACACCGCTGTCCGCGCCACGCGCGGCCCCCGAGACCTTCGTAGCTGACCTCGAAGACACAGGAGCACACGATCATGACCGAAACCGTGGAGACCGGCGTCGCCCCGATCATCGGCGGCGGCGACCAGCCCCAGCTGTACATCGGCGGGACCTGGGTCGACCCCCACTCGACGCAGACCCTCGAAGTGTTCTCCCCGGCCACCGGCGAGCGCGTCGGTACCGTGCCGCACGCCGACGAGGTCGACGTCGACACCGCAGTCCGCGCCGCGCGAGCCGCATTCGAGTCCGGCGTGTGGAGTTCGAAGTCGCCTGCCGAACGTGCCGACGTCATCGCGAAGGTCGCCGACCTGATCGATGAGCGCACCGCCGAGATCACCGCCCTGGTCTCCGCCGAGATGGGCGCCCCGCCGAGCGCGGTACAGACGCTCCAGCAGCTGTCGGGTACCGGCATCCTGCGCGGCTACGCCGAAGCCGCCCGCAACTATCCGTGGGTCGAATACCGGACCGGCATGTTCGGCAGCACCCGCATCACCCGTGAGCCGATCGGCGTCGTCGGCGCGATCATCGCCTGGAACGTGCCGCTGTTCCTGTCCTGCAACAAGCTGGGTGGCGCGCTGGCCGCGGGCTGTTCGGTAGTTCTCAAGCCGGCCCCGGAAACCCCGCTGACCGGCAACTACATCGCGCAGCTCTTCGTCGAGGCGGGTGTTCCCGAAGGTGTCATCTCGGTGGTTCCGGGCGCCACCGAGACCGGGCAGGCACTCGTCTCCCACCCGGAGGTCGACAAGGTCACCTTCACCGGTTCCACCGCGGCCGGCAAGGCCATCGGCGCCGCCTGCGCCGAGTCGCTCAAGCGGTGCTCACTGGAACTGGGTGGCAAGTCCGCGGCCATCATCCTGGACGACGTCGACATCGCCGCCAACGCCTTCATGATCGCCTTTCTCGGTCTGTTCAACACCGGCCAGGCCTGCGTCGCGCAGACCCGCGTACTGGTACCGCGCAGCCGCCACGACGAGATCGTCGGTGCACTCGTCGAAGCCGCCAAGCTGATGAAGGTCGGCCTGCCCAGCGATCCCGAAGCCCAGCTCGGACCGCTGATCTCCGAGCGTCAGCGCGCCCGGGTCGAGGGTTACATCGAATTGGGTAAGAAGGCCGGTGCCACCGCGGTGCTGGAGAGCGAGCGGCCGGCGGGTCTCAACGACGGCTACTTCCTCACCCCGACGATCTTCACCGGCGTCACCAACGACATGACCATCGCCCAGGAGGAGATCTTCGGCCCGGTGCTCTCGGTCATCGCCTACGACGACGTCGACGAAGCCGTTGCCATCGCCAACGACTCCGACTACGGTCTGGCAGGCACCGTGTGGACCGGCGACGTCGAACGCGGCATCGCGATCTCCGAGCGGATCCGCACCGGCACCTTCGGGATCAACTTCTACGCCATCGATCCCGGATCCCCCTTCGGCGGATTCAAGAACTCCGGCATCGGCCGCGAATGCGGGCCGGAGGGACTCGAAGCCTTCCTGGAGCACAAGTCGACGATGCTGCCCGCCGGGTACGAGCCGAAGCAGTAGTTCCCGACCGAACAACCGGCGGCTCCCGTTGGGAGCCGCCGGTTGTCATGTCTGGAACCGTTGACGTGCGGTTGCGTGTTCCCTGAGGCGTCAGCCCGAGCCGCCACGGGCCGGTTCTGACGATCAGCCTAGTTCGATGACCTCGACGTCCAGATCGGCGGGCAGCCGATGGGTGACGACGACGACGTTCCGCTCCGGGCCGAACAGTCCGCCGTCCCCGTCCAGGATGGTGCGCAGCAGCGCATCTGCATCGGCCGCGTCGAGGTGTTCGGTCGGCTCGTCGAGTAGCACCACCGGAGCGGGGTGGACAAGGGCCCGGGCCAGCAACAGACGCCGCCGCTGGCCCCCGCTGAGGGCGTCGGCGCCGCCCGTCAGGACGGTGTCCAGCCCGGCAGGAAGACCGCCGACCCAGTCCGACAACCCAACTGCGGCCAGCACCACCGACGCTTCCGCCGCCGACACATCACCGCGTGCGACACGCAGATTCTCCAGCACCGACGTCGAGAAGATGTGGCCGTCTTCGGCGAAATAGCAGGTTGCCGAGCGCAATTCGAGTTGCTCGCCGCCCCCGACGACGCTCACCTCCCCGACACGCGGTGCGAGCAGACCGGCCAGCGTCAGCAGGAGCGTCGACTTTCCGCTGCCGCTGGGTCCGACGACGGCGAGTCGTGAGCCGGGGCGCAGCCGTGTGCGCACACCATTCGCGGGCCCCAGGACCGCCGCCGACGACCAACCCCAACGCATGTCGTCGATGTCCACGGTGACCGGGCCCTGGCGTACCGCGACGTCGACGACGCCGTCACTATCCGCGTGCGAACCATCGACGAGTGCCATCACCCGTGCCGCACTCTGCCGACTGCGTTCGAGTTGGATCCCAGCCTCGGTCAGCGGGGCGGTCGTCTCGAACGAGGACAGCGGCAACAGGATCAGCACCCCGATGATCATCGGGGTCAGACCATGTCCGGAGGCCACATCGGCGAGCGACCCCGACACCTGCCCGGCCAGGTCGATGGCGATCAGGCAGGCGGCGAGCAGCGACACACCGAGTGCCAGTGGCGTTGCCGCGGCGGCCGCGGCCTGCCATCGGAAGCCGCGGTCCGCGGCGATGATGGCGTCGGCGTCGGCGCGGCCGACCGCACGCAAGACGACGCCCCGACGGCGTGCGACGATCAGTTCGGGTGCATGCCAGAGCGCCGTCGACGCCGCCTGCGCGACCTCCGTATTCGCCTGCGCCGCATCGGCGATCGCCTGCGCCGACCCGCGGGCGGCCAGCCAAGGCGCGAGTACGCCGCTCACCAGCAGGGCCACCGCGAGGACGATCGCCGCAGATGTCGACACCAGGGCCATCACCGCCACCGCGGCAGCCGAGGTGGTCAGCCCGACGCCGATCGGGATCAGGCCGCGGATCAGTGCGTTGCCGATCTCGTCGATGTCTTCGCCCGTGCGGGTGAGCAATTCCCCGCGGCGCAGCGTCACCGAATAGGCCGGCGACCCGGAAGCCAATGCGCGATAAACCCGTTCGCGAGCGGTGGCCATCGCCCCGAGCGCAAGGTCATGGGTGGCCAACCGTTCGAGGTAGCGGAACACGCCGCGGGAGATGCCCAACGCACGAACCGCGGTGATCGCCACCGAGAGATACAGCACCGGCGGCGCCTGCCAGGCCCGGGTGATCAGCCACGCCGACAGCGCCGCCAGCCCCAATGCCGACAGCGCGCCGCACACCCCGAGGAACAGCGACCAGAACACGGGGCGTCCGCGCAGGCCGAGAAATCCCAGCGCACGCAACAGCGGATCGTCGCGCCACCGCGATCCGACCGGCGCGGGTGCGTGCCTGGAGTTCGCCATCTCAACCGACACCGACGACCTCCGGGAAATACACGACCCGATCGGCGAAATCGCGTGCGAGGTGACGATGCGCCACCACCAGCACGGTGTCACCGGCGCGGGCCCGTTCGCGCAGCGCCGCCAGCACCGTCGTCTCGGCGGTGGCGTCGAGGTGGGCGGTGGGTTCGTCGAGCAGGAGCAGTGGTGCCGGAGCCGCCAATACCCGGGTCAGGGCCAATCGCTGCCGCTGTCCGGCCGACAATCCCACCCCGCCGGCCCCCAGCACCGTATGCGTACCGTCGGGAAGCTGTGCCAGCACCTGGTCGAAACCCGTTGCCACGCAGGCACGCTGCAAGGCGTCGGGATCAAGGGCACCGAACAGTGCCAGGTTGTCGGCGACCGTTCCGGGCACAATCACCGGATGCTGGGGCAGCCAGGCGAGTTGTTCGTGGAAGGCTTCGGGTTCGAGCTCGGCTACCGAGACCGAACCGACGAGCACCGACCCGTCGTCGGGGGCGACGAGTCCCATCACCGTGGCGAGGGCGGTCGATTTGCCTGCGCCGTTCGGCCCGGTGAAAACCGTCACCGCGCCTGGGTCGACGACGGTCGACAACTGATAGGGCGCCCAGCCATCGCGTCCGTGTACCCCGACGTCGAGCAGGCGGATCTGCTCGCCCGCAACGGAGATCGTCCGATGGGACCCGGTGGGGTGCAGATCAGTTCCCGGCCGGCCGATGAGGTCGAAGACCTCGCCGACCGCCGTCAGTCCGTCCTCGGAGTTGTGGAACTGGGCGCCCACCCGCCGCAGCGGGAGATAGGCCTCCGGCGCGAGGATCAGTGCGAACAGACCGGCATAGAGCTCCATGCTGCCGTTCACCAGGCGCAGTCCAATGCCAACGGCGACCAGCGCGACGCACAGGGTGGCGATGAGTTCGAGGACCGCGCCGGACAGAAACGCCACCCGCAGCGACGACATCGTGCTGCGTTTGTGTGCCGCACCGAGTTCGGCGACCCGCCCGGCCGGGGCCTGCGCTCGGTTGAGCGCACGCAACGTCGGCAGCCCCGAGATGAGGTCGAGCAACTGGCTCGACAACTTGGTCATCGTCGCGAGTTTGCGTTCGGTGCGGTCACGGGTCATCAGACCGACCAGGATCATGAACACCGGGATCAGCGGCAGGGTGATCAGGATGATCAGGGCCGACGGCCAGTCGACGAATCCGATGACGATGACCACGACCGGCGTCACCACCGCCGAGACGATCAGCGCCGGTACATATCCGGAGAGGTAGGGGCCGACACCGTCGAGGCCCCGCAACACCACCGTGGTGGCCCGCTCCCGCAGGCCGACCAGTCCACGCGGTGTGTGCCGCGTCGGATCGGTCAGGGTGTCCAGGACTCGTGCGCGGAGTTCGGCGATGGTCTTGGCCGCGGCCCGGTGCGCATACCGTTCCTGACCGAAGGTCATCGCGACCCGGACGATCAGCGCGAATGTCAGCATCACCAGGTGCACACCCTGATCGCCGATGCTCCGACGACCCGGTTCGGTGATCAGTTCGGCGGCGATCGCGGAGACCATCCCGGCCGAGACGATGATCGCGACCGCTTCGACGACGGCGAGGAGAACACCGACGCCGATGTAGGTCCGGGCCGTCGGCGAATACCGCAGCAGCCGTGGGTCCAACGGCGGCCGCGACCGCGGTCGACTCACTCGGACCGCACGCGCAGCGACGGCAGTCCGACCGGATCGGGGATGTGTTCGACCGAGATCCGCTTGCGGAACACCCAGTAGCTCCACGCCTGGTAGCAGATGACCACCGGGGTGATGAACACCGCCGCCCAGGTCATGATGGTCAGCGTGTAGTGACTCGACGACGTGTTGTCGATGGTGAGGTTGAAAGCCTCATTCGTGGTGGACGGCAACACATTCGGATACAGGACCGAGAAGAGGGTGGCCACCGTACCGGCGATCGCGATCGAAGTGGCGGCGAAGGCGATGCCCTCCCGACCCGCCGCAGTGGCCGCGACCATCACGACTGCGGCCGCCGCCGCGATGAGTACCGGAATCCACGTCCACCCGTTGCCGTAGGCCAGTTGGGTCCACAGCAGGAAGGCCGCCGCGACCACGAGTGTCGGAATGGCCAGGCGGGCGGCGAGTTTCATCGCATCCTGCTGCAACACCCCGGCCGTCTTGAGCGCCAGGAAGACCGCGCCGTGGGTCAAGAAGGCCAGCAGCGTGGTGGCCCCGCCCAACAGCGCATACGGGTTGAGCAGATTGAAGAAGCCGCCGGTGTACTGCGCATCGGCGTCGATCGGCAGACCACGCACCACGTTCGCGAACGCGACGCCCCACAGGAGCGCGGGGATCCACGACCCCAGCCCGATGCCGATGTCGGCCCAGCGGCGCCAGGTCGGGTCGTTGATCTTCCCGCGCCACTCGATCGCGCACACCCGCACGATCAGCCCGATCAGGATCAAGAAGAGCGGCAGATAGAACGCGCTGAACATCGTCGCGTACCAACCGCCGAACGCGGCGAACAACGCGCCACCGGCGGTCAGCAACCACACCTCGTTGCCATCCCACACCGGGCCGATGGTGTTGAGGATGGCCCGCCGGCGCTTGTCCGGGTCGGCGAGATCCGCGTCGGCGGAAACCTTGTCGTCGCCACCGGTGTGCGTGCGGCCGAGGAAGGGCATCAGCATGCCCACCCCGAAGTCGAAGCCTTCGAGAACGAAGTACCCGACGAAGAGCACCGTGATGATCAGAAACCAGAATTCGGGCAGTCCCATGGCGATCCTCCTCAGTACGCGAACGAGAGTTCGCCGGACTTCTCGTCGTCGGACGGTTCATCGGGTGGCGAGGCATCCTTGAGGGCAGGTCCCTCGATGACGTAACGGCGTTGCAGCATGAACCAGATGACGCCCAGGGCGCCGTAGAGCAAGGTGAAACCGATGAGCGTCACCCAGACCATGCCCGCCGAGTGTCCGGAGACACCGTCCTGGACGAGCATGTGGATCCGAAGCGGATCGAGGTCGTCCTGCCAGTTGGGTGCGACCACCCAGGGCTGGCGGCCCATCTCGGTGAAGATCCAGCCGGAACTGTTGGCCAGGAACGGGGTCGGGATCATCAGGAGTGCGATCAGCCCGAACTTGCGGGACACGACCACCCGTTTGCGTCGGGTCAGCCACAGGCCGCCGAGAGCGACGACGACCGAGCCCAGCGCCCAGGTGATCATGGCCCGGAAGGCCCAATAGGTGACGAACAGGTTCGGCGCGAAGTTCTGGCCGGGCATGTTCAGTGCCTGCTGATACTGCTCCTGCAGCTGGTTGACGCCCTGCAGCGGGGTGTCGAACCGATGGTCGGCGAGGAAGGACAGCATGCCCGGGATCTCGATGATGTGATCGATGTTGTCGCAGTTGTTCTGCCGGCCGACCGACAGCACCGAGAACGGGGCGCCGCCGGTGGTGGAGTCGCACAACGATTCCGCGGCAGCCATCTTCACCGGTTGCTGCTTGAACATGATCTGCGCCTGGAAGTCGCCGGTGATGATCACCGCGATACCGGCGGCGATCGTCACCCACAACGCGAATCTGGTCACCGGACGCCACAGTCGACGGGCATCGTCCTCCAGATCCTCGGGTGTGGCGTCGATATGGCTGGGCGACACCGACTTCGGCAGATCGGTGGTGTCGCCGGTCTCGATGGCCGCACGTAGTTTGCGGGCACGCCAGGAATTGCGCGCCATCCACCAGATGCCGATCGCGGCCACGAAAGTCCCCGCGGTGAGCAGCGCGCCCGCGACCACATGCGGGAAGGCGGCCAGAGTGGTGTTGTTGGTGATGACGGCCCAGAAGTCGTTCATCGCCGGCCGGTTGCGCGTCTCGTCCCACACCACCCCGACCGGATGCTGCATCCACGAGTTGGCGGCGATGATGAAGTAGGCCGATGCATTGACGCCGATGGCGGCCAACCAGATACAGGCCAGGTGGACGCGCCGCGGCAGTCGTCCCCAGCCGAAGATCCACAGTCCGATGAAGGTCGACTCCAGGAAGAACGCGACCAGCCCTTCCAACGCCAGCGGGGCACCGAACACATCGGCGACGAAGCGGCTGTATTCACTCCAGTTCATGCCGAACTGGAATTCCTGCACGATGCCGGTCGCGACCCCGAGCGCGAAGTTGATCAGGAACAGTTTCCCGAAGAACTTCGTCGCTCGTAGCCATTGCTCATTGCCGGTGACATGCCACACCGTCTGCATGACCGCGATCATCGGCGCGAGACCGATGGTCAGTGGGACCAGGATGAAGTGATAGACCGTGGTAATCCCGAATTGCCATCGGGCCACATCCAGTGCGTCCATGTCGCCTCTAATCGAGTCGCGGCAGCCCGTGGGCTGTTGGAACCGGTAAGAATTCATACCTACTACTTGACGTAGTAGGTATGCGGGCGACGCTACGCCTGGTCGCAGACGGCATCAAGCGACCAAGGTCCCACCGCCCACGGATCACAGTGTGGGTTGCATCTCACTTGGTCAACGCATTGTCAGTCAACAGAAATGGCGCGGTCCACCAAATCGGCAAATCGGTGCTCATCGGCGTCGTCCGGCATCACATACCGGTTGATCGCGGTGACCCGCGCGGCGAGCGTCACGCTGCTGACCAGCCACACGGCATCGGCCGCGATGAGGTCCGCCGGGAGCAGGACCCTCGTCTCGGTCTTCCACCCTTCCTGCTCGGCGAGCTCGAACACCGCATTGGTGGTGGTGCCGGGCAGGATGCCGATCTCGACCGGCGGGGTGACCAGGGTCTTGTCGTACACCGCGACGACCGTCGACCGCGGCCCCTCCAGGACCGCCCCCTCCGCGCTGGTGAAGATGACGTCATCGAAACCCTGGTCGGTCGCGTGCCGCAACGCGGCCATATTCGTCGCGTAGCTCAAGGTCTTCGCGCCCAGCAACTGCCACGGGGCATTGGCGGCGAGGTCGATGGAGTAGCCGCGTTCGAGTGTGACGACCGAAACACCGTCCCGACGCGCCTGTGCGATCCGGGCGGGCAGTTCGGTGATCGTCGCATAGGCGGTGACCGACCCCGGCCTACTCTCGCGGCCACGGGAGTACACCAGCCGCAGCAGACCTTCCGGGCCGGAGTCGCCGACCGCGTCGCGCCACTGTTCGGCAGCGATGTCGATGACCTTGTCCCACGCGGTCAGATCGGGCGCATCCAAGCCCATCGCGGCGGCGCTGTTGGCGAAACGCTCCAGGTGGCGGCGCACCTTGCGGGGCCGCCCGCCGCGCACCAGCAGAGTGTCGAAGATGCCGTCTCCACGCACCGCCGCCAGATCGTCGGCGTGTAGCAGCGGGGCGTCGAAATCATGCACTTCGCCGTCAAGGGTGACCAGAACCGACTTCGTCATGACACCAACCTAATGTGAGCGCCGGGCGGGCGGCGGCCGCCCACCCCTCGACGTGTCGCCCCGTAGAATCGGTGCGTGGCCCCCTCCCCCATCCTGACCAGGTATTCGACCGCCGGCGCCGTGCCCGGACCGGGCGGCGCGACACCCCCTGATCTCGCCTGGCACCACGGCGACCCCTTCGGGGAGCAGCGCGCGGCAACCACCGGCGTCATCATCGTCGACCGCTCCGATCGCGCGGTGATCGAACTGTCCGGCCCCGAGCGACTCACCTGGCTACACACGATCTCCAGCCAGCATGTCAGTGGCCTCGCCGACCGGCAGAGTGCGGAGAACCTGTCCCTGGACGCGAACGGCCGCGTCGAAGAGCATTTCCTCCTGACCGACATCGACGAGGTCACCTGGATCGACACCGAGGCACAGCGAGGTACGGCACTGCTGGATTTCCTCACCAAGATGGTCTTCTGGGCCAAGGTCACCACCGGCCCCCGGCCGGACATGTCGGTGATCACCCTCGTCGGCCCGGCGGCGGTCAGCGGCCCGGTCGCCGACCTCCTCGAGATCGACGCGGACGCCCCCGTCTACTCCGCAGGCGATCTCCCCGAGGTCCACCACGACGACGAACCACTGGGCTTCTGGCGTCGGATGCCGCCGATCGGTGAGGGCCGCGACCTGCCCGTCGTCGACCTGGTCATCCCCGCACACATTCTCGACACGTGGTGGAGCAATCTCGTCGACGCCGGCGCACGGATGGCAGGCACCTGGGCCTACGAAGCCCACCGCGTCGCCGCCCACCGACCTCGGCTCGGCGTCGACACCGACGACCGCACCATCCCCCACGAGGTCGACTGGATCGGCGGCCCCGCCGAGGGCGGCGCGGTCCACTTGGACAAGGGGTGCTACCGCGGCCAGGAGACGGTCGCACGCGTGCACAACCTGGGTAAGTCACCGCGCAGGCTGGCGCTGCTGCACCTCGACGGCAGCAGCGAGGAACGCCCGGCCACCGGCGACCCGGTCACCGCAGGCGGACGCACCGTCGGCCGGGTCGGCTCGGTCGTCGACCACTTCGAGTTCGGGCCCATCGCGTTGGCACTGGTCAAACGCAATGTCGGCGCCGATGTCGATCTGGTCATCGGCGCCGATCACCCCGTTGCCGCCCGCATCGATCCCGATTCCCTCCACGCCGACGATCAGCCGCAGGCGGGTCGCGCGGCCGTCGAACGCCTACGCCGCGGACCGTCGACCCCGGCGGACGCCGAGTGAGCACCACCGGCCGCATCCTCGCGGTTTGTGCCGCCCACGACGACGTCATCCTCGACGGCGTAGGTGCGTCGGCCATCGACAAACGTCCGCTTTCCGGCCCGGTCGAGGTCGGCGAGCTCGGCCTGGCCACCGACCACGTCTGCGACACCAAACACCACGGCGGACTCGACCAGGCCGTCTACGCCTACGACGACGCCGAGGCGAGACGCTGGGCCGACGAACTCGGGCGTGATCTCCCGCACGGTTGGTTCGGCGAGAACCTCCGCGTGAGCGGACTGCTGGTCACCGACGCGATCGTCGGCGAACGCTGGCAGGTGGGTACCGACGGGCTACTGCTGGAGACGACGATTCCCCGCACCCCATGCCGCACCTTCGGCGCCTGGGCCGGCGAACCACGTTGGGTGAAACGGTTCATGGAACGCGGCGATACCGGCGCCTACCTGCGCGTTATCTCACCCGGCCGCGTCCAGCCCGACGACGAGATCCGCGTCGTCCACCGTCCCACCCACGGCGCAACGGTGCGCGATCTGTTGTTCGGCACCAACCCCGACGCGCTGCGTGCCCTGCTCGACTCCGGGAACCTGCCACCGAAGGTGCACCGGGAGGCCACCCGCCATCTGTCCCGGGCCAAAACCAGCTGAACCGATCCCTCGCGGCATGCCAGAGCAGGGCATTGGCGCAGAAACGGTATCTGCGCGCTAGACTGGTCAGCACGACAGAATTACTCCAAGAGAACGGGGCCGCCAAAACTTTGGCCGCCCCGTCATTGTGCGAGGGGGTCCCATATGGGCCGCGGCCGGGCGAAGGCAAAGCAGACGAAGGTTGCTCGTGAGCTGAAGTACTCAAGTCCCCACACGGACTTCGACAGCTTGCAGCGCGAACTGTCCGGGTCGGAGGATGCGGCCGAGCGCCGTAACCCGGTGGACCAGTGGGCAGATGAAGAGGAGTGGCGACGCGCTTGACGCGCCTGCCCTCAACCCCCTGACCCCACCACGGGTCTCAGCTACTCAAAGCGGGCCAACCGCTGTTCGAGTCGATCGCATCGATCCGAGCAGCGGTTGCCCGCTCTGCTGTGCCGCCGATCAGCCATCTTTCCACGGTGGGTGACCGACGATTCTGGCGCGAACCAGATAGCCACGAAATGACATCTCCCCCGGGCGGGCACCGATGGCGCCGCACTCACCCGGGGGAGATCGTCTTTCTGGAAAGCTCTCCGGCGCTCAGAAGCGCGGGTGCTCGCCGACCAGCTCGACGCGGTCGGTGTCGGCGTCGGCGGCGCGTTTGATGGTGCCGAGTACCCAGTTGTCGACGTGCCGGGCGGTCAGCACCGCCTGGGCGCGATCGGTGTCCTCGGGCGCGACGACGGCGACCATGCCGACACCCATGTTGAAGGTGCGTTCCATCTCCAGTTGGGCGACACGGCCCCGATGGCCGATCAGCGAGAAGATCGGCGCAGGCGTCCAGGTACTGCGTTCGAGTTCGGCGGTGAGACCGGCCGGGATGACCCGCGCGAGGTTCTCGGCCAGCCCACCACCGGTCACATGGCAGTAGGTTCGGACGTCGGCCTCCGCGGCCAACGCCAGGCAGTCGCGCGCGTAGATGCGGGTCGGTTCGAGCAATTCCTCGCCGAGGGTGCGGCCGAATTCCTCCACATGGCCGAACAGGTCCATGTGGCCCCACTCCAGCAGCACCTTGCGGGCCAGCGAGTAGCCGTTGGAATGCAGACCCGACGATCCCATCGCGATGACGACGTCGCCGGCACGCACCTTCTCCGGCGACAGCAGGGCGTCGGCCTCGACGACACCGACCGCGGTGGCGGAGAGATCGTAGTGGTCGTCGCGCATCAGGCCGGGGTGTTCGGCGGTCTCCCCGCCGAGCAGTGCACAGCCGGCCTCGACGCAGCCGTCGGCGATGCCACCGACGATCTCGGCGACTGTCTCCGGGATGACTTTGCCGATGGCGATGTAATCCTGCAGGAAGAGCGGTTCGGCACCACAGACGACGAGGTCGTCGACACACATGGCGACCAGATCGCGGCCGACGGTGTCATGTTTCCCGACCGCCTGCGCGACAGCGAGCTTGGTTCCGACGCCGTCACTGGCGGCGGCCAGGATCGGCTCACGATAGTTGCCCTTGAGGGCGAACAATCCGGAGAATCCGCCCAGACCACCCAGGACCTCGGGGCGGGTGGCGCGCTTGGCGTGCGAGCTGATCAGCTCGACGGCGCGCTCACCGGCGTCGATGTCCACGCCGGCCGCGGCGTAGGACAGTCCTTCCGCGGGATTGTTGGTGTTCTCGGCAGCCGAATCCGGTTCGTTCACGCATGACACGGTACCCGAGTGCCGCCCCCCGGACTGCATCACAGCCGGGGACAGTGACCTAGGCCCCTCATACCGTCGTGCGGGCGACCGTCAGGGCCGCATCACCGCGCTGACGTTGTCATTCGCCTGGGTGAGCGGATCCACGCGCGGCTCCGACGCGGCGTTGGCCAGCATCTGTTCCAGGACCGCCTTGCCCATCGAGGTTTCCTCGGGCAACTCGATCGGATACTTGCCGTCGAAACAAGCCGAACACAGTGCACCGGCGGGCTGTTCGGTTGCGGCGATCATCTCGTCGATACCGATGTAACCGAGCGAATCGGCGCCGATAGCCTGACGTACGCCTTCGACCATGCCCTCTTCGGATTCCATGCCGTTGGCGATCAGCTCGGCCGGCGAGGCGAAGTCGATGCCGTAGAAGCAGGGCCACCGCACCGGCGACGACGCGATACGCACATGGATCTCGGCGGCACCAGCCTCCCGAAGCATCCGGATCAGAGCGCGCTGGGTGTTTCCACGCACGATCGAATCGTCGACGACGACGAGGCGCTTACCCCGGATGACCTCTTTGAGCGGGTTGAGCTTGAGGCGGATACCGAGCTGACGGATGGTCTGCGACGGCTGGATGAAGGTGCGGCCAACGTAGGCGTTCTTCATCAGGCCCTGCCCGTAGGGGATGCCCGATTCCTGCGCGAAGCCGACCGCGGCGGGGGTACCCGATTCCGGCACCGGAATGACCAGATCACCCTCGGCGGGATGTTCCTTGGCCAGCCGCCGCCCGATCTCGACACGGGCGGAATGCACCGAACGGCCGTGGATCACACTGTCCGGACGGGCGAGGTAGACGTATTCGAAGACACAGCCGCGGGGTGTCGCGTCGGCGAACCGGGTGCTGCGGACACCGTCGGCGTCGATCGCGAGCAGTTCGCCGGGTTCGATGTCGCGGACGAAGGAGGCGCCGACGATGTCGAGGGCGGCGGTCTCCGAGGCCACCACCCAACCACGGTCCAGACGGCCCAGCGACAGCGGTCGGACGCCGTGCGGGTCGCGCGCCGCGTACAGGGTGTGCTCATCCATGAAGGTCAGACAGAACGCGCCGCGCAGCGTCGGCAGCAGTTCCATCGCGGCCTGCTCGATGGTGCTGTCGGCAGCACCGTGCGCCAGCAGCGCACCGACCAGGTCGGAGTCGGAGGTGGCCGCCGAGCTGAGCACTCCGACCTCGCGGGCGCGCCGGGCCAGTTCAGCCGTGTTGACCAGGTTGCCGTTGTGTCCGAGTGCGACGCCGGAACCGGCCGCGGTGGTCCGGAAGATCGGCTGGGAGTTCTCCCAGGTCGTGGAGCCGGTGGTCGAGTAGCGGCAGTGACCGATGGCCACATGCCCCGACATCGCGCTCAGGTTCTGCTCGTCGAACACCTGGCTGACCAGTCCGAGGTCCTTGAACACCAGCACCTGGCTGCCGTCGCCGACCGCGATACCGGCCGCCTCCTGCCCGCGATGCTGGAGGGCATAGAGGCCGTAGTAGGAGAGTTTGGCGACATCCTCGCCGGGCGCCCACACACCGAAGACGCCGCATTCCTCACGCGGCTCGTTCTCCGGTTCGTCCGTCGGCGGGGCCGGCGGACAGCCGTGCGTAGGTGCCAGCAGATTCTGGCTGTCAATCGACAAGTCGGTCATCAACAAGCTCCCTGGGGCTGCAGAGACGGGGCCAACACACTCGGTGGGCTGGGAGACACCGCCAAGTTTACGGGTCGCTTGCCGCCGATTGCGAATCATGCAGCGGTGGCGAGGCCCAGGTTGTTCCGGAGACGAAGACCGAAGTGACCCGACTCACCCGACCGATGTACCCCTCCCGCGGTCAGCGGCCGCCGATGCCGGTCCCGCTCATGCGTTCCGTTGCCGCTTATTGGATCCAATAAGCGGCAACCAGAAAGATGAGCGAAAGTCAGGTCGACATTCACCGCAACGGCACGATCGGCAGCCATTGGGACACCGCACCCGCCCGATGCCCCGACGCGTCCACCCGACCGTCGGCGACCGCGTCGTCGAAGTCGAGTAGCCCGGTGGCCAGCAGCAACCACACCCGCGGCGACATCTCGACGACATTCGGCGGGGTGCCTCGGGTATGGCGCGGACCTTCGACGCACTGCACCGCCACGAAGGGCGGCACCCGAACCTCGACGGAATTGCCGGGGGCGACGGTCTCCAGTGTCCGGGCCGTCAGCCGCACCGCGGCTGCCAGCGCGGGGCGGGGCGGGGTCGGCTGCGACTGGTCATCGAGCCAGTCCGCGATCGCGAGCACAGCAGCGCGAACCTCGGCGGGGTCGACGTTCTTGCGGGCTGACACGACAGCCATCTTGCAGCACCCGGCCCGCCGCCCAGGGTGCGGCCCGGCACGGTCGGTCGCAACCGCCCCCTCCAGCGATACCGATCAGGCACAATCGGGGCATGGGCACGGATGTGACCAGCCAACAGTTCACCGGCGCGGACCGAGTGCGGTTCCGCCAGCAGGTGTCGCGCGGCACCGAGGCCATCGCCCGCATGCTGTCGGACGGACTGTTCACCGACCATGGACGCAAACCCGAACCGTTGCTGGGTATGGAGGTTGAACTCAACCTCGTCGACGACGCGATGAACCCGGCGATGGCCAACGCCGAGGTGCTCGACGCAATCGCCGACCCCGACTATCAGACCGAACTCGGCCAGTTCAACATCGAGATCAACGTCGCGCCAAGACCATTCGTCTCCGACGACACGATCTCTCTGGAACAGGCACTGCGCACCTCCCTCAACCGTGCCGAGGAGCGGGCCGCCGCCACCGCCAACCATCTCGTCATGACCGGGATGCTGCCAACGCTCAACACCGAACACTTCGCACACCAGTGGATTTCGGCCAATCCTCGCTACGACCTGCTCAATCAGCAGATCTTCGAAGCACGTGGCGAGGACATCGAACTCGACATCACCGGACTGCCGCTCACCGAACACGGATACGGCGAACGACTGCACACCTCGACCGACTCCATCCTCGCCGAAGCCGCATGCACCTCACTCCAACTTCACCTGCGCGTGGCACCGGAAGAGTTTGCCGCACATTGGAATGCGGCTCAGGCGGTCGCCGGTATCCAGGTTGCTCTGGCGGGCAACTCCCCATTCCTGGCCGGAACTGCACTGTGGCATGAGAGCCGGATCCCCGTCTTCGAACAGGCGACCGACACCCGACCGCTGGAGTTGAAGAATCAGGGGGTGCGCCCGCGAGTGTGGTTCGGCGAACGCTGGATCAACACCATCTTCGACCTGTTCGAGGAGAACACGCGCTATTTCCCGGCCTTGCTGCCGGTGACGTCGGACGTCGATCCACTCGAGGAACTCGACGACGACCGCATCCCCACGCTCGACGAACTTCGTCTGCACAACGGCACCGTCTACCGATGGAACCGCCCCGTATACGAGGTCGTCGACGGCCAGGCCCACCTTCGCGTCGAGAACCGGGTGCTGCCGGCCGGCCCGACGGTCGTCGACATCCTCGCCAACGCGGCCTTCTACTACGGCGTCGTCCGCGGCCTCGTCGAGGCAGACCGACCACTGTGGTCGCAGATGTCCTTCAACGCCGCAGCCGAGAATCTGCAGGTCGGTGCCCGGATGGGTATGGATGCGCAACTGTACTGGCCGACTGTCGGCTGGGTGCGGCCGGACGAGCTGACGCTGCGGCGCCTGCTGCCGCTGGCCGACGAAGGTCTGCGATCCTTCGGACTGTCGTCGAAAGCCCGTTCACGCTACCTGTCGGTGATCGAGGGCCGCTGCCTCAACCGGCAGACCGGCTCGGTATGGCAGCGCACCGCCGTCGCGGCCCGCGAGGCCGCGGGCGAATCCCGCACGCGCGCACTACATGGCATGCTCCGCGACTACGTCACCCACATGCACGAAGGCGAACCGGTCCACATCTGGGAGCACTGAACCGCAGCGCCCTGCACCATCTCCACCCAGGGTTGGTTGACCGTGTCGCAAAGTAACTGTAACTTCGCCACACATATATCTATGTCAGACGGCATAGATAGCTTCGCTGGGGAACGTGGGGGCGGGTATGGCACAGGGGCAGAGTCGGTCGATGAAGACCGTGGGTAGCTGGATTCATCGACACGCCGCGGTGATCCTGCTCGGCTGGATCGCCGTCGCCGCTGTCCTCAACGTCGCGATCCCACAACTCGAACAAACGGTGTCCACCAAGTCGGCCGACTTCCTCCCGCGCGACCTACCGGCCAACCGGAGTCTCGAGCGGATGGCCGACGACTTCGGTGTCTCCCGATCGAACGCGGTCAGCAGCGTCGTGCTGGTCAACGAGAACGGCATCGGCAAAGCCGACGAAACCTACTACCGCGCACTGCTTTCCGCGCTCTTATCCGACAAGGAGGATGTCGCCTACGTCCTCGACACCTTCGGTAACCCGGTGACCAGAGACATCGCGCTGAGCCGAGATGGCAAAGCGGTCAATCTCATCGTCGCAGCGCAGGGTTCGGTGGGGTCGACGCGGGCACATCACAGCACCATCGGGATTCGCGAGCGCATCGACGCGATCGACAAACCCGAGGGCCTGACGGTCCATTACAGCGGCCCGACGGCGACGCTGTCGGATCTGTTCGCGGCGATCGACGTCTCGCTGCTCATCATCACGGTGGTGTCGGTCGCGCTGATCACCCTGCTGCTGTTCGCGGCGTACCGAGACCTGGTCACCGCACTGATTCCGCTGGTCACGATCGGCCTCACCCTGGCCGTCGTGCGCCCGGTCATCTCAGCGCTCGGGGCCACCGGGTCCCTGTCGATCTCCAACTTCACCATCGCGATCATGACCGCACTGGTGCTCGGCGCCGGCACCGACTACGCGATCTTCAGCGTCGCCGGCTATCACGAGGCCCGACGCGCCGGCCTCGACGTCGGCGATTCAGTGGCCCGTGCATCCGGACGCACCTCCCCTATTCTCATCGCCTCCGCCCTGACGATCGCGGCCGCCTGCGCCTCGATGGCCTTCACCAAGATCGGCATGTTCGCCACCGCCGGGCCGCCGACCGCCATCGCCATCCTCGCCACTCTGCTGGTCGCACTCACGGTCCCGACCGCACTCCTGTCGTTGGCCGGCCGCCGAGGCCTCGCTGAGCCACGTCACGCCAACGACCGCCGCTGGCAACGTCGTGGGGCGCGTGTCATCCGGCATGCGGGTGTGTACACCGTTGTGGCGCTGATCTTTCTGACCGGAACAGCGCTGATCACCGTCACCTTCCGCCCCAACTGGGACGAATCCGCGATGCCCATCTACCCGACCGATTCCACCCGCGGATACGACGAGGTCATCGACCACTACGGCAACAACGAGATAGCCCCGGAGTATCTGACCTTCCGCAGTGATCACGACCTGCGCAACACCGCCGACCTCGCCGCCCTCGAGCTTGCGGCGATGTCGGTGTCGAACCTTCCCCAGGTCGCCCTCGTCCGATCGATCACCCGCCCCGACGGCAAGCCGCTCGCCGAGGCATCCACCGGCTACCAGGCCGGCGTCGTCGGCGCCCAACTCGGCGATGCCGGGCGCCAGATGGTCTCGGCCACACCCGAACTCCGCAGACTCGCCGAAGGGGTGACGCAGTTGTCGGCGGGTTCCGACGATGCCGTGGCACAGATGCCGCAACTGGTCGCCGGGACCACCGAGGTCGTCACCATGGCCAACACCGTGCTCGACGGACTCGGTCAGGCGAACCAGATCATCACCGGGTTGACCGGCAGCGGCGACCTGGCCTCGTCACTGCCTGCGATGCGCGCCGCGCTCGCCTCCGTCTCCAAGCTCCTGATCGCCCTCAATGCACAGGATGCGGCGGCCGGGTCGGCATTGCGCGACATCAGCACCGTGTTCGGCCCGCTGATCAGCGCCACCCCCACTCGACAGTGCGCGACCGACCCGAGTTGCATGGCAGCACGATTCGCATTCTCCCAGCTCAATCGGGCGATGGGCGGCAAACCCGGTGCCGCGCTACACGCCGCCGACGCCTTCGCCGGCGTATCGCCCGCAGCGCTGAGCCGGGTCACGGCGGTGCTGCCACAACTGCGCGCCGCGCTGACCACGGCCGAAACCCTGATGGGCCAACTCAACGGACGCTCACCCGAGCAGGTCCGCACCGACCTCACCCGCCTCACCGGTGGCGTCCGCCAGTTGTCGACCGGTATGACCCAGTTGGCCGACGGTCTGCGACAGGTGAAGGCCGGTACCGACCAGACGGTGGCGTTGACCGCCAAACTCACCGACGGACTGCGACGCGCGTCGGACTATCTGACGTCGATGGCCGCGGCCACCCGAACGGGCGCCGGGTCGGGCTTCTATCTACCTCCGGAAGGCCTGGCGGACAAGCGTTTCGTCGAAGGCAGCAAGTTGCTCATCTCCCCCGACGGCAAGACCGCCCGGATGCTCGTCACCTGGCGTATCAACCCCTACTCGCAGGAGGCGCTGCACACCGCTCGCGACCTGCCGGTGGCGGCCGCCCGCGCGCTGACCGGGACCATACTGGCCGACGCTCAGATCTCCACCGCGGGACTGGCGTCGCTGTCGGCGGATATGAACGATCAGTTGATCCGCGACTTCTTCGTGTTCGCCACGGTCGCCGCGATCGCGGTGTTGTTGATCCTGATGGTGTTGTTGCGCAGCATCCTGGCGCCGCTGCTACTGGTGGCCACCGTCCTGCTCTCCTTCGCCTCGGCCGCCGGCGTGAGCATCCTGGTGTGGCAGCATCTGATCGGGATCGACCTCGACTGGTCGGTGATACCCGTGTCGTTCATGGCGGTGATCGCCGTCGGCGCCGACTATTCGATGCTGTTCGCGGCCCGAATTCGTGAGGAGTCGGCCCGGGGCGGCATGGTTCGGGGCGTGATCCGCGGCTTCGGCAGCACCGGGGGTGTGATCACCACCGCCGGAATCGTCTTCGCCGTCACCATGTTCGCGTTGATGAGCGGCACCGTGCTCAATCTGGTGCAGATCGGTTTCACCATCGGCGTCGGCCTGCTGCTCGACATCGCCATCGTCCGCACGATCCTGGTCCCTGCGGCGATGACCGTGATCGGCGACCGGATCTGGTGGCCGGCCACCACCCGGTAACGACATCCGCCCTAGTCGGCGGCGACCAGCCCCCGCCCGAAAACCTGCGGAAGGTCGAGTGCCGTGATCAGCCCGGGCGGCGCGTCGACCACGGCCGCAACGGAATTGACCAGCCGCATGGCGGTCACGATCATGCCGGATACGTTGTGGTCGCCGTTCTCGCCGTGATGGCTGAATTCGACCTGCATCTGGGGTTCACCGGAGACGACGATCCGATAGCATCCGTCCCCCTCCGCCGGCTTGGGCCAGTCCGGACACTGGTCGGGGTGGGTGCGGGTGTAGTGCTCGAGCACCACCCGATCGACGCCGCCGACCTGCCCGACGACCTCGAAACGCAGTGCCGCCATGGTCCCTTCGGGAATCTCCACCGACACCGTCGAATAGTCCCGGTCGGCCGCGACCCGCTCCACCCGCTCCACCAGCGGCTCGTCGAGCGTGACGTCGAGTCCGGCGGCGATCTGCCGCACCACCGACCCCCAGGCGAGTGACAGCACCCCGGGATTGAGCAGCACCGGCGTCGCATCCATCGGCTGCCCGAAACCGAACAGCGTCGACATCACCACCGGCTGGTAGTAGGTCGAATAGTCGGCGATCTCCAGACACCGCACCTCGTCGATACGCTGTGACAGACTCGTCATCGACAGCGGCAGAACATCATTCGCGAAACCCGGGTCGATGCCGTTGACATGCAAGCTTGCCCCGCCTGCTCGCGCGGCGGCCTCGATGCGGTCGATCATCTGCGGAGGCAGGATGCCATGCGGGAACTGCAGTACCACCGGCCCACTGGAGACCACGTTGATGCCGGCCGACAGGAAGAAGATGAGGTCCTCGATGGCCTCGACCACCCGATCGTCGGTCATCGCGGTGTGCACGATGGCGTCCGGCTTCAACGCGATGAGCGCATCGCGATCGTCGGTTGCGGTCACCCCGAGATCTCGGCCGAGTCCGGCGAGGTCACCGGCGTCCCGACCAACCTTCGCCGGATCGGACACCCAGACACCGACGAGTTCCAGATCCGGCCGGGCGTCGATCCCGGCGATGGCGTGCTTGCCCACGGTTCCGGTCGACCACTCGACCACGCGTAGAGTCATACCATCCAAAGTAGAACACGTTCTAGGTTTCTGTCTCGCGCTTCCACAACCCGGCGGTCGGACTAATCTTGCGGCGATGCCCCGACCACCCGAAATCGATACCGCTCCGCGCGAACTCACCTATGCCGGCCACCGCACCCGGCTCAAATGGCATCGTGCACGCCGCCGCGCCGACGACCCGCCGTTCACCGGCTCGCGGATCGCCGAAGGGATGCGGGTTGGGGCCAGCGTCGAGGTCGACCTGCTCATCCATGCCGACCGCGGTTTCGCGGTGCTGCACGACCGCGACGTCGAGGGCGGCACCACCGGCACCGGGCTGGTCTCGACGCTGTCCACGGACGCCTTACGCAGCCTGTATCTGCGTGATGCGCGCGGCCGCCCCCTGGCCGAACCCGTTCTGCTGCTGGAGGATCTCGCCGATCTGCTCGCCGACGTTGACATCGCCGACGATGCGGTGCTGCAGCTTGATTTCAAGGAGGATGCTGCCGCCCTCGACGACACCGCGCTGAGCACCTTCGAGCGGGCGGTGAAACCGCTTGCCCGCCACCTGATCCTGTCCTGCGGCGACGCCACGGCAGTGACGATGCTGACCGACGCCGCACCCGGTGTTCGCGTCGGATACGACCCCTGCCACCAGGGCGCCGCGGCAGAAGTACTGCGCACCAGGGATTTCGACGCATTCGTGGCCCGTGCGGTCGCCGCGTCACCCCGCGCCGAGATGATCTACCTGGAGAACCGGCTGATCATCGGCGCACGAGACAACGGATACGACCTGATCGCGGCCTTCCACGCCACCGGGCGACAGGTCGACGGCTACACCGTGACCCGCGTCGACCGGTCATCGACCCGGCTGGTGCGCCGACTGCTCGAGCTGGGGATCGACCAGATCACCACCGACGACCCCGAAGGACTGCAATCCCGGTTCCGGCGGAGGTCCCGAGGTTCGGCCCGCCGACTACGACGGCCCAGGCCTCCAAACCCCGGCCCGCTGAGGCGCGGCGACCGCTAGCCGAACAGCTTGGGCAAGGTGCCCTCGTGCACGGTGCGCAGTTCGTCGAGGGTCACCTCGAAGTGGTCCTGCACCTCGACCGAGTCGCTCCCCTGGTCGACGACGCCGATACGCGTCCACGGCACCTGGCGGGCGTCGAGCATCGCCGAGAAGCGCGACTCCTCGGTACGCGGCACCGCGACCAACACCCGGCCGGCCGACTCGGAGAACAGCCACACGAAGGGATCGGCGTCCTCGGGCAGCAGAATCCGGCAGCCCGTCTCCCCGGCCAGCGCGGCCTCGACGACGGTCTGGATCAGTCCACCCTCGCTGAGATCGTGTGCGGCCGAGATCATTCCGTCCCGGGAACCCGCGACCAGAATCTCCGACAGCAGGCGTTCGTGCTCTAGGTCGACCTGCGGCGGGACCCCGCCAAGGTGATCGTGGGCAACCTGCGCCCAGATCGAACCGTCGAACTCGTCGCGGGTCTCGCCGAGCAGGATCAGGGTCTCCCCCGGCTCGGTGCCGATCCCGGTCGGGATGCGGCGCCGCACATCGTCGATGACGCCCAGGACGCCGACCACCGGCGTCGGAAGGATCGCCGTCGACCCGGTCTGGTTGTAGAACGACACATTGCCGCCGGTCACCGGGATGCCCAACTGTGCACATCCGTCGGCCAGTCCGCGCACCGCCTGCTGGAACTGCCACATCACCGCGGGATCCTCCGGCGAGCCGAAGTTGAGGCAGTTCGTGACGGCCTTCGGGGTGGCACCGGAGACGGCGACATTGCGGTAAGCCTCGGCCAGCGCGAGCTGCGCACCGCGATAGGGATCGAGGAAGGTGTAGCGGCCCGACGCGTCCGTGGCCAGCGCGATACCGCGGTGGTTCTCCTCATCGATGCGGATCATTCCCGAATCGGCATGTTCGGCGAGCACCGTGTTGCCACGCACGTAGCGGTCGTACTGCTCGGTGATGAATCGGCGACTGCACAGTGCAGGCGAGGCCAGCATGGTGAGCAGGGTCTCGCGCAGTTCAGTCGGCGTACTCGGCCGAGCCAGGGGTGCGGTGGTCGAGGCGACGACGTCGTCCTGCCAGTCCGGTCGGGCGACCGGCCGCTCGTAGACCGGGCCGTCGTGGGCCACGGTGCGCGGCGGCACGTCGACGACGGTTTCACCGTGCCAGGTGATGACCAGACGGTCGCCGTCGGTGACCTCACCGATCACGGTCGCGAGCACATCCCACTTCGCGCAGACCGCCAGGAAGGCGTCGACGTTCTCGGGGGTGACCACGGCGCACATGCGTTCCTGCGACTCGCTGGAGAGCACCTCGGCCGGGGTCATCCCCACGGCGCGCATCGGCACCTGCTCCAGGTCGATGTGCATGCCGCCGTCGCCTGCCGCGGCCAGTTCCGAGGTGGCGCACGACAGTCCGGCGCCGCCGAGATCCTGGATGCCGACGACGAGGCCCGCGTGGTACAGCTCGAGACAGCACTCGATGAGCACCTTCTCGGTGAACGGATCGCCAACCTGCACGCTCGGCAGCTTCTTACGGTTGGGGCCGCCCTCGCCGCTGTCGTCGAAGGTCTCCGAGGCGAGGACGGACACGCCGCCGATGCCGTCGAGGCCGGTGCGCGCACCGAACAGGATGATCTTGTTGCCGGTGCCGGACGCGAATGCCAGGTGCAGGTCCTCGGTGCGCAGCACACCCGCGCACAGCGCGTTGACCAGCGGGTTGCCCTGGTAGCTCGCGTCGAAGACGGTCTCGCCGCCGACGTTGGGCAGGCCGAGCGAGTTGCCGTAGCCGCCGACACCACGCACCACACCGTCGACGACGCGCCGGGTGTCGGGGGCATCCGCGGCACCGAAGCGCAGCTGATCCATGACCGCGATCGGGCGGGCGCCCATCGCCATGATGTCGCGGACGATGCCGCCCACGCCGGTCGCCGCACCCTGGTAGGGCTCGACGTAGCTCGGGTGGTTGTGCGACTCGACCTTGAAGGTGACCGCCCATCCGTCGCCGATGTCGACCACACCGGCGTTCTCGCCGATGCCGGCGAGCATGCCGGCGCGCATCTCCTCGGTGGTGGTCTCGCCGAAGTAGCGCAGGTGCACCTTCGACGACTTGTAGCTGCAGTGCTCGGACCACATCACCGAGTACATGGCCAGTTCGGCGTCGGTGGGACGACGTCCGAGGATCTCGCGGATCCGCTCGTACTCGTCGTCCTTGAGGCCGAGTTCACGGAACGGTTGCGGATTGTCCGGGGTCTGGGCAGCGGTCGCGACGGTATCCACCTGTGAGCTCACGGCTCAAGTCTAGGCAACGGTGTGACATCGCGGCGAACTGGCGTTCGCGCGATCACCCGAATGTGGATTACGGCGGGCCGGTTGCGCTCTAATCTGGTCTCCTGGCATACGGGGATTGTGCTGAGGCTGCGCTGACGCGTTGGGGGGACGATGGGGGACATCCGTAAGGCGCGAGCGCTGTTCGAGCTCGGTGTGCTCTCGCTCGGCATCGCCGTCGACGGCCAGCAACCCGTCGACGACCCGGCGCAGGCCACCAAGGCCTTCACCCGAGCGAGCGAATGGGAACCCATGCTGGGCGATGCCTGGCTGGGCCGCCTGACCTGCGGGGACACCTCCGACGAAGTGTTGCTCGGCCTCTACCGCACCCGTGCGGGCATCGGTGCCGAACAGCGCCGTCTCGGGTTGCCGCCCCGCACCTTGGTGGGCCGCTGGTACACCGGCATGTTCATCGACTACCCGTGTTCGGACGGTAGGGAGGCGACCGTCGCCTACGCCGCGAGTCTGATCCGGGGCGCCGATCACGCCGGGGCGGAAGAGATCCTCGACTCACTGGGCCCCGGCACCGGCGCGATCGCCGACTTCGTGCGCGCTGTGCTTCACTTCACCACTCAGCGCTGGCCCGATGTGCTGTCCGCGCTGACACGTTCGGATTTCTGGGGCGACACCTATATGCAGACCGTCGCCGACTACCTGGCCGGGAGCGCCTGCCTGCAGTTGGGCATGCTCGACGAGGGCATCCGTCGCCTGCGATCGGCGATCGACGGCCCGATCCCGGCCTGCTCGACCCGCGCGCTCTACGCGTACGGCCTGGCGTTGCGCGAACAAGGTCATGAGGACCGGGCCCGATCCACCTTCGAGCAGGTCTTCGCCCGCGACCCGTCGATGTCTTCCGCGTCGGCGGCCCTACGGTCCCCGACGGTCCGCCTGCACATCACCACACCCGAGCGGATCGCCGAACGCACCGACCGGTGGGATCCGGCATCGGTACCGGTTCCCGGCGCCCAGTTGGTCGGCGGCGACGACGATCCGGGTGCCGCCACCGACCTGGTCGCCCAAGCCCAGTCCGAGCTCGACGCGCAGATCGGTCTGGCCTCGGTGAAGGACCAGGTGGCGAAGTTGCAGTCGGCGTCCACCGTCGCCCGGCTGCGGGCCGAACACGGATTGTCGACCGCGGCGCGAACCCTGCACCTGGCCTTCACCGGACCGCCCGGCACCGGCAAGACGACCATCGCGCGCATCGTCGCCAAGATCTACTGCGGGCTCGGTTTCATCAAGACCGACAAGGTGGTCGAGGCCACCCGCCGGGACATGGTCGGCGAACACCTGGGCAGCACCGCGATCAAGACGTCGGCGCTCATCGACTCGGCGATGGACGGGGTGCTGTTCATCGACGAGGCCTACACCCTGGTCCAGCAGGGACTGTCCGGCGGCGACGCCTTCGGCCGGGAGGCGGTCGACACCCTGCTGGCGCGGATGGAGGACGACCGCGACCGGCTGATCGTGATCATCGCCGGGTATGAGGGTGAGATCGACCGGTTCCTCGCCGCCAACGACGGTCTCGCCTCGAGGTTCGCGCGGCGTATCCGGTTCGCCTCCTACGAACCCGCCGAGCTGGCTCGGATCGGTGAACTCATCGCCGCCACCCGGGATTCGGAGCTGACCCCGGAGGCCCGACACGAACTCGAAACCGCGTGCACACCGCTCTATCTCGATATCCAGCACGGCCCCGACGGCATACGTCGGGCCACCGACCTCGCCGGCAACGGACGCTTCGTCCGCAACATCATCGAAGCGGCCGAGGAGGAACGCGAACATCGTCTGACGACCACCGGCGACCTCGGAGCGGTGTCCCAGGCCGACCTGATGCGGATCGAACCCGAGGACGTACGCGCCGCGCTGTCGACGGTGCTCTCCGGACTGAACCGGACGCCCATCGCCGTCGAGTGGTCGGCACCGTGAGGCAGGCTACCCCCGGCCTGCGGTCACCCCGATGATCACCTCGGTCAGCTCGGGGCGACAGATCACCAGGTCGGGCAGGTAGGTGTCGTCGCGGTTGTAGAGCAGCGGTGAACCGTCGATGCGCCCGCACCACAGCCCCTTGGCCTGTGCCACCGCCACCGGTGCCGCCGAATCCCACTCGTACTGACCGCCCGCGTGGACATAGGCGTCCGCCTCGCCGCGCACGACAGCCATCGCCTTGGCCCCTGCGGAGCCCATGGCGAGGACCGACCCACCCACCGCGTCTGCGACGTCCTGGGAGAACGCCGGTGGCCGGGAACCGCTGACCACCACCCGTGGTTGGTCCCCCCGGGGTTCGACGGCGAGTCCCGCGGTCGGCGTGACCACGGAGTCGTCGTCGACGTAGGTGATGCCCAGGGCGGGCAGCGCGACGGCGCCCGCGACGAGACCATCGGCGGCCGACCACAGCGCCACATGAACGGCCCAGTCGGTGTGCCCCTCGGTGCCGTACTCGCGGGTGCCGTCGACCGGATCGACGATCCACACGCGTGCCGCCGTCAGCCGCGCCTTGTCGTCGGTGGATTCCTCGGACAGAATCGCGTCGTCAGGTCGGGCTGCGCGCAGACGTTCCAGCAGGAACTCGTTGGACCGCAGATCGCCTGCACGGCCCAACTCCTTGCCTGCCAGGCCACTGCCTGCCCGGATGTCGAGCAGCAGTTCCCCTGCCGCCGTGGCCAGTTCACCCGCAAGGGTCCGGTCGTCGGTCATGCGCTTCCACCTTTCACCTGCAGTTGCACCACATATCCGCCGCTACAAACCCAGATTACGGAGCACCGACTCAGCGACCTCGGCGGGTCCGCCGTCGGCCGGGGTCACGACGATATCGGCGTCGGCGGGCCGTTCGTAGGGCGAGTCGATCCCGGTGAACTGGCTGATCTCACCACGGCGGGCCTTGGCGTACAAGCCTTTCGGGTCGCGCTGCTCGCAAAGCTCGAGCGGGGTGTCGATGAACACCTCGTAGAAGGGCAGCCCGCGTTCGGCATGGATCTCCCTGGCACGTTCACGCTCGGAGGCGAACGGGCTGATGAGCGAGACGATCGACACCGATCCCGAGTCGGCGAACAGTGCGGCGACCTCACTGGTGCGGCGGATGTTCTCGCGCCGATCGTCGTCGGAGAAGCCGAGATCGGAGTTCAGTCCGTGCCGCAGATTGTCGCCGTCCATCAGGTAGGCCGGCCGCCCCTCGGCGACGAATCGTCGTTCGAGTTCGACGGCGAGCGACGACTTCCCCGAACCGGACAGCCCGGTCAGCCAGATGGTGGCGCCCTGGTGTGGACGCTGGTCGCGGGTGACCTTGCTGGACTGCCATACGACGTGGCTGTCGTGGGTCACCGGCGCGGTGATCATCCCCGCGCCGACCGTCTTGTTGGTCGCCTCGTCGATCAGGATGAAACTGCCGGTCTCCCGGTTGCGTTGATAGGCGTCGAACATGACCGGTTCCTGCGTGCGCACCGACAAGCGGGCGATCTCGTTGAGTTGCAACGAATCAGCCGTCTCCTCCCGGTGCAGGGTATTGACGTCGAGCCGGTAGTTGAGTCCGGAGATCTGGGCGCGGGTGGAGCGGGTGCCACACATCATCTGATACCGGTTGCCCACCCGCAGTGCGGTGTCGTCGGCGAACCAGCAGACCATCGCATCGAGGTCGCGGCCGACGTAGGGGCGATTGTTGGGCCGGGCCAGCATGTCGCCACGCACGATGTCGATCTCGTCGGCGAGCTCGACCGACACCGCCATCGACGCGAACGCCTCGTCGACCTTCTCCCCGCCGGGGCCCCAGATGGCGGAGATGGTGGTCTCGAATCCGCCGGGCAGCACCACCACCTCGTCGCCCCGCGAGAAGACCCCGCCGGCGACGGTGCCCGCATACGCCCGATGATCGGCACCGTCGGCCCGCTGTGGGCGGATCACATACTGCACCGGCATCCGCGCATCGATCAGATTGCGATCCGATGCGATGTACACGTTCTCCAGGTGACCGAGCAGGGGGCGCCCGGTATACCAGGGCATCGACGTCGACGGCTCGACGACATTGTCCCCGCGCAGCGCCGACATCGGGATGAAGGTCAGGTCGAGGACGTTGAGTTTGGTTGCGAATCCGCTGAATTCGGCACAGATCTCCTCGAACCGCGACTGCGACCAGTCGACCAGGTCCATCTTGTTGACGCAGACGGTGAGGTGCGGGATCCCGAGAAGTGAAGACAGGAAGGCGTGGCGGCGGGTCTGCTCCAGCACCCCCTTGCGAGCGTCGATGAGGATCATCGCCAGGTCGGCGGTCGACGCCCCGGTCACCATGTTGCGGGTGTACTGCACATGGCCGGGGGTGTCGGCGATGATGAATTTTCTTCTCGGCGTGGAGAAGTAGCGGTAGGCGACGTCGATCGTGATGCCCTGCTCGCGTTCGGCACGCAATCCGTCGGTCAGCAGCGCGAGATCGGCGTACTCGTCGCCGCGTTCGGCGCTGGTGCGTTCGATCGACTCCAGCTGATCGGTGAAGATCGACTTGGAGTCGTAGAGCAGGCGTCCGATCAACGTCGACTTTCCGTCGTCCACCGAACCCGCGGTGGCCAGCCGCAGCAGTTCCAGCGGAGCGCCGCCGGCAGGGACGGCCCCTATACCCGGCGTCATCAGAAGTAGCCCTCTTTCTTACGGTCTTCCATCCCCGATTCGGAGATCCGGTCGTCGGCGCGGGTGGCGCCGCGTTCGGTCAGACGGGTCATCGCGACCTCCTCGATGACCTTGGCGACCGTGTCGGCGTCCGACCGCACGCATCCGGTACAGGTGGCGTCGCCGACGGTGCGGAACCGAACCGTCTCCTCGTGGGACGCCTCGCCGTCGTAGATCTCCAGGAACCGGGTCTTGGCGAGCAGCATGCCGTCACGCGGAACGACCTCCCGGCGATGGGCGTAGTAGATGGATGGGAGTTCGATGTCCTCCTCGGCGATGTACTGCCAGATGTCGAGTTCGGTCCAGTTCGACAATGGGAAGACGCGGATGTGCTCGCCGCGGTGGTGGCGGCCGTTGTAGAGATGCCACAGTTCTGGGCGCTGCGCGCGCGGATCCCACGCACCGAACTCGTCCCGGAAGCTGAATACCCGCTCCTTGGCCCTCGCCTTCTCCTCGTCGCGGCGCGCGCCGCCGAAGACCGCGTCGAAGCGGTTCTCGGTGATCCCACGCAATAGCGCGGTGGTCTGCAGACGGTTGCGGCTGGCACCGGGTCCGGTCTGCTCGACGACGCGGCCGGCGTCGATGTCGTCCTGTACCGAGCTGACGACCAGCCGCACTCCGGTCTGTGCGACCACCCGATCGCGGTAGTCGATGACCTCGTCGAAGTTGTGTCCGGTGTCGACATGCATCAGCGGGAAGGGCACCGGGGCGGGCCAGAAGGCCTTGCGTGCCAGGTGAAACATCACCACCGAGTCCTTGCCGCCGGAAAACAGCAGCCCCGGACGCTCGAAGGTGGCGGCGACCTCGCGGAAGATGTGCACCGCTTCGGCTTCGAGCGCTTTGAGGTGGCTCAGCTCGTAGTGCGGGGCTGGGGCCCCGGCCGCCGGAGTCGGTCCCATCGGCGAACCTCCTTGACATGTCGACTATTCGACACTGACTATTGGCTATGTGACACAGACGGTAGGCGGCGACACGGCGGAGGGTCAACACCGACGCGCGCCGTCGCCGCCCACCGCGCGCGTGATCACCATCGTCGAACTACTCACGCGGACCGCGCCGGACACGCTCACCCTCGCTGAGATTGTCCGCCGCACCGGGCAATCTCGCGCGACGGCCCACGCGGTACTCGCCGAGATGGTCGATCGCGGCTGGGCCACCCGTCTCGCCGACACCGGGACGTTCGGCCTCGGGCCGGCATTCGTGTCGTTGGCCCAGACCGCGCAGCAGACCGACCTACTGGCCCAGCAGATCGGCCCGGCGGTCCGTGATCTCGCCGTCGCAGCAGGGACTGCCTGTTTCGCGGCGCGTCGCCTGCATACCGACATGATCACCGTCTCCGACCACGCGGCGGCCCCGTCCGCACCGCCCTCCGACGACACCGACGCCGACCCCGCGCGCTGGTTCCGGCTCGGCAGGCAAATCCGCCTGCGCCCGCCGATCTGCCGGGAGTTCATCGCCTGGGCTCCGCGGACGCGTCGTGAGATCTGGATCGGTGACGCCCCCGCACCGACCCGGACCCGGCTGCGCGTGGTGCTCGACGACATCTGCGAGCGCGGCTACGCGGTGGAACGGATGACCGCCGACCACGTCGCGATGATCGAGGCGCTCGGGTCGCTGAATTCGATGCGCTCGGATGTGCGAGCCCGGATCGGTGCACTCCTGACCGAACTCAACGCCATCGACTACCTCGACACCGAACTGATCGGCGACGTCGGCGCGGTGACCATCGGTGCCCCGATCTTCGGCGCCGACGGCGAGGTCGTGGCCTCGATCGTCACCTGCCCCAACCGCGTACTGCCCGCCACCGATCTCCGCGCACTCGGCGTCACCACCCGCATGGCGGCCGATCGGGTGACGGCGCATCTGGGCGGGCGGGCGCCAGCCGATCTCAGATGACGCCGAGCGCCAGCATCGCGTCGGCGACGTGGGTGAACGCCGCGATATTGGCGCCGGCCACATAGTCGCCGGGTAGGCCGTATTCGTCTGCGGTCTCCAGACAGCGGGCGTGGATGGCGCCCATGATCTCCGACAGCCGGTCTTCGGTGTGGGCGAATGTCCACGAGTCGCGAGACGCATTCTGCTGCATCTCCAGCGCGCTGGTCGCGACACCGCCCGCGTTGGCCGCCTTGCCGGGCGCGAAGGTCACCCCACCGGCCGCCAGGATCTTGATGGCCTCGGGCGTCGTCGGCATGTTCGCACCCTCGGCGACGATGCGGCAGCCGTTACCGACCAGGGCCCGCGCGGCGTCGGCGCCGAGTTCGTTCTGCGTCGCACAGGGCAGGGCGACGTCGGTCGGCACATCCCAGACGCTGCCTCCGGTGATCAGTCGCGCGTTGCCGCCACGCGCCGCGACGTAGTCGGCGATCCGGCCCCGATCGCGCAGCTTGATCTCCTTGAGCAGCTCGAGATCGATACCGGCCTCGTCGACGACATAGCCTGAGGAGTCCGAACAGGCCACCACCTTGCCGCCGAGTTCATGCACCTTCTCGATGGCGTAGATCGCCACATTGCCTGATCCCGAGACCACGGCCCGTCGGCCTTCGAAGGACTTGCCCTGTGCGGCCAGGATCTCCCGTACGAAGAAGACCACGCCGTAGCCGGTGGCCTCGGTGCGCACCTGCGATCCACCCCAGGCCAGGCCTTTCCCGGTCAGCACACCCGACTCGTACCGGTTGGTGATGCGCTTGTACTGCCCGAACAGGTACCCGATCTCCCGTCCGCCGACCCCGATATCGCCTGCGGGGACATCGGTGTACTCACCGATGTGGCGATAGAGCTCGGTCATAAACGACTGGCAGAACCGCATGACCTCGGCGTCCGAACGTCCCTTCGGATCGAAGTCGGCGCCGCCCTTGCCGCCACCGATGGGTAGCCCGGTCAACGCGTTCTTGAAGATCTGCTCGAAGCCCAGGAACTTCACGATCCCGAGGTAGACGCTCGGATGGAACCGAAGCCCGCCTTTGAACGGTCCCAGCGCCGAATTGAACTCGACCCGGAATCCGCGGTTGATCTGCACCTGGCCCCGATCGTCGGTCCACGGCACGCGGAAGATGATCTGACGTTCGGGTTCGCAGAGGCGCCGGATGACCTCGGTATCGAGGTAGTGCGGATGTTTGGCGACGACCGGGCCCAGACTCTCGAATACCTCGCGGGTGGCCTGATGGAACTCGGCCTCACCCGGATTCCGCGCGATCACCTCGTCGAACAACCCGCCAAGTTCCGGGACCATCTCCGCCATCGTCAACTCCTCCACGTCACCATCGACACGATTGCCGCCACCCTATCGGTCGACAGAAATGACAGATTTGCGCCTCTTGCCCGGGTCACGATCCGGCAACGAGTTTGTCCGCATGACTAACGATCGTGAGCCCGCCCCCGACAGTGCAGAGAGAAGTACTCCACCACATCTGGCACGCGAAACAGCTTCTACCGACCAGGAGATCCGCATGTTCACCTCGATCCGCACCCGTATCGCCGCCACCGTGCTGACCGCCACCGGAGCAGCCGCCCTGCTCGTCGGAGGCACCGCCGGGCCCGCCGCCGCCGCACCCGGAGGCGTGTACCCGCTACACAACTGCATCAACCTGAGCCCGAATATCGTCGACCTGCCGTACAACCCGTCGCGCGTGATCGTCAGCCAGTACCGTGACCGCACCTATCTGGCCATCGACTACACCAGCGTCTGGATCGGCGCGGGCTACGACTCGGTGGCCCGGATCGACTGGCACAACCTGAACACCCACAAGCGCGGCGTCATCGTCGGGCGCAATCACGTCTCGCCGCCGTATCAGGGCACCCATCAGGTCGACGTCCCCACCGCTTCGATCGGCCGCGGCAAGGTGGCACTGCGGCTGACGACCACCAACCGCAACGCGCTGTGGGCAGTGCCCGCCCGGACCTGCGGCGGCACCATCGTGGTGCCGTAACCACGGGTCGGACCCCGACAGCGCGAGCCACGCAGGTCCGGTCCACACCCCCCAGGACTACCAACCAAGCACTTGCTAGGTTAGGCTCGTGCCCATGAGTGACGCCGTCATCCCTCCCGCACTCGGCACCGACGACCTCGGCCCGGACACGACGCCGGTGGCGTACGAAACCGGTGGCCCCGAAGGCGCGGTCGCCTACGTGACGCTGAACCGTCCCGAGTACCGCAACGCCCAGAACTCGGTGATGACGTATTCCCTCGACGCCGCCTTCCGCAAGGCCGTCGACGACCCGACGGTCAAGGTGATCGTGCTGCGGGCCAACGGCAAACACTTCTCGGCCGGTCACGACATCGGCACCCCCGAACGCGACTTCGGCACCTACTACGACAATGTCGCGACCCTGCACTGGGATCACACCGGTACCGACGCGGACGCCGACGGGACCGCACTGTCGGCCGATCAGCGCCTGGCCCGCGAGATCGAGGTGTACATGGGGATGTGCCGGCGCTGGCGGGACATGCCCAAACCCGTCGTCGCCCAGGTACACGGCGCCTGTATCGCCGGTGGCCTGATGCTGGCATGGTCGGCCGACTTCATCGTCGCCTCCGACGATGCGTTCTTCTCGGATCCGGTTGCCCGCATGGGTATTCCGGGTGTCGAGTACTTCGCACACGCCTTCGTCCTCGGCCCCCGCCGAGCCAAGGAGATCCTGTTCACCGGTGAACGCTTCTCCGCCGTCCAGGCCGCCGACTGGGGCATGGTCAACCACGTCGTCCCGCGCGACGAGCTGGCCGCGAAGGTCGACTCGATCTGCGAGGCGATGGTCGCGATGCCGATGCAGGGCCTGTTCCTGAGTAAGAAGGCCGTCAACATCTGCGAGGACCAGATGGGACTGCGCAACGCGATGGATTCGGTGTTCGGCTGGCATCACTACGCCCATTCGGCCAACGCCGAGGCGGGTGACTCACTCGGCGGTATGGACGCCAAGAGCATGAAGTCGTCCGCGGCGAAGGCCGGGAGCTGACATGGATCTGCTCTTCGACACCGAGGCCGACGACTTCCGCACCGAGGTGCGCACCTGGCTCGCCGATCATGTTCCAGCCCAGCCGCTTCCGTCCATGGATACGGCCGAGGGATTCGAGGCCCACCGGCAGTGGGAGGCCACCATGGCCGCCGACCGCATGTCGGTGGTCAGCTGGCCGGAAGAGTTCGGTGGTCGCGACGCCTCACTGCTGCACTGGGTGATCTTCGAGGAGGAGTACTACCGGTCCGGCGCTCCCGGACGGGTCAGCCAGAACGGGATCTTCCTGCTCGCCCCAACCCTTTTCGAGCACGCTCACCCCGAACAGCTGGCCAGGATCCTGCCCCGGATGGCCCGCGCCGACGACATCTGGGGCCAGGCCTGGAGTGAGCCGGAGGCCGGGAGCGACCTGGCCTCGCTCCGGTCCACCGCGACCCGCACCGAAGGTGGCTGGCTACTCAACGGCCAGAAGACCTGGAGCTCACGGTCGAGCTTCGCCGACTGGGCCTTCGGCCTGTTCCGGTCCGACAAGGACGCCCAGCGCCACAAGGGCCTCACGTACTTCATGTTCGACCTGCGCAGCCCTGGCGTCACCGTCCGCCCGATCGCACAGCTCGACGGGGAGGCAGGTTTCGCCGAACTGTTCCTCGAGGACGTCTTCGTCCCCGACGATCCCACCAACCCCGGCGACTCCGGCGTGATCGGAGAGGTCAACAACGGGTGGCGGGTGGCGATGAGCACCGCCGCCAACGAACGCGGGCTGTCGCTACGCGCCCCGGGTCGTTTCCTGGCCACCACCGATCGACTCCTCGCATTGTGGCGTGAGGCCCGCGACGACGTACCGTCGACCGCCAACGTCGATGGTCGGGTCGCCGACGCCTGGATCGGTTCTCGCGCCTACGAATTGTCCACCTATCAGACCGTCAGCCGGCTCGCCGCCGGTGGCGAACTGGGGATGGAATCGTCGATCAACAAGGTCTTCTGGTCACAGTGGGATATCGCCGCCCACGAGACGGCACTGGACCTGCAGGGTTACGCCGCCGAGGTCGACGACCCCTGGATGGACGGTTACCTGTTCTCGCTGTCCGGGCCGATTTATGCCGGTACCAACGAGATTCAACGCAACGTCATCGCGGAGCGGCTGCTCGGCCTGCCGCGTGGGGATCGGTGAGACACCATGGACTTCTTGCTCGCAGACTTTCACGATGATCTGTCGTCCACAGTCAACGCCATGCTCACCAAGGCCGACGTACCCGCCGTCGCCCGCGCCTGGGCAGCCGGGGACCGCAGCGCGGCGACGTCGATGTACGCCCAACTCGCCGATGCGGGCATCTGCGGCCTGCTGATCGATGAGGCGCACGGCGGCAGTAGTGCCGGTGCCGTCGAAATGGTGGTCGCCGTAGAACAATTGGGTCGCCACTGTGTGCCCGGTCCGGTGGCCGAGAGCATCGCGGTACTCCCCACCCTGCTGCGTGACGCCGACGTCACCGGCCCGCTCAGCGCGCTCGCCGAGGGCCGGCTCGCGACGTGTGCGATCGCACCACTCGCCCCGCTGGCCGCCGACGCCGAGGGCGCCGACATCTTCGTGGTGACCGACGGCGTTCTCGCCACCGCCGAGGTCGAGTCCACCGAGCGGTCGGTGGATCCCACCCGCACCGTGTCGAGGGTACGTCCGGTCAGGACGCTCGCCGAGAATGTGGATGTCGACGATGCCGTGGATGCGGGTGTACTGGCAACAGCCGCACAGCTGTTGGGCCTCGGCCAGGCGATGCTATCGATCGCGGCCGACTATGCGCAGGCACGTAAGCAGTTCGGCCGACCGATCGGTTCCTTCCAGGCGGTGAAACACCATCTCGCCGACGTCGCGATCGCCATCGAGATGGCGCGCCCGTTGGTCCACGTGGCGGCCCTGGGCATCGACGGCCAGGTCCCGGAGGACACCGACGTGCGCCGCGACGTCTCCGCCGCCAAGGTTGCCGCGGCCGAGGCCGCGAATCTGTCCGCGCGCCGCTCATTGCAGGTGCTCGGCGCCATCGGCTACACCGCCGAACACGATCTCTCCCTCTACCTCACCAAGACCCGCGCACTGCTCGGTGCGTGGGGCACCCCGGCCGCACACCGAAGCCGAATCCTGGAGTCACTGCGATGACCGTTCTGACCTCAACCGCCGCACCGGCTTCGGCGCAGGACCGGGAGGCGCTGGCCGCCTCGGTTCGTGATCTGATCCGCCGTCGGGGGGACAGCGCCTCGGTCCGGGCCGCCATGGCCGGCGACGGCCGTACCGACGCCGCCCTGTGGTCCACACTGTGCACCGAGATCGGCGTTGCCGCACTGGCCATCCCGGAGTCCTACGACGGCGCAGGCGCCAGCTTCGCGGAGACCGCCGCGGTTCTGGAGGAACTCGGTGCCGCCCTCAGCCCGGTGCCCGCGTTGGGTTCGGCGGTGCTGGCGACGGCGGCGATCCTGATCGCCGACGACCCCGACAGCTCCGCGCGGCTGCTGCCCGGAATGGCCGCGGGCGAACGCACCGCCGCCCTCTGCTGGGCCGGCGCCGGCGGCTGGGATACCACCGATGTCCGCGCAGATGCCGGACTACTCTCCGGCACCGCCCATTTCGTCATCGACGGCGAAGTTGCCGACACACTGCTGGTGATCGCGTCCGGCGGCGAGGCGATCACACTGCACGAGGTCGATGCCGACGCGGACGGAATCACCGTCACACCGCTGCCGACGATGGACCCGACCCGCCCGCTGTCGTCGGTGACCTTCGACGACGTCGCGTCCGTCGTCATCCCCGCACCGGCGGACCTCACCGCTCGGCTGCGTGCACTAGGCTGGGCGCTCCTCGCGTCCGAACAGGTCGGCGGTGCCCAGGCGGCACTCGACCTGACCGTCGACTACACCGGTTCGCGCAAGCAGTTCGGCCGCACCATCGGGTCCTTCCAGGCACTCAAGCATCGGATGGCCGACATGTACGTCCTGGTCGAGACCGCGCGCTCGATCGCGCGGGCGGCGGTCGACGCGGTCGTCACCGGTGCGCCAGATGCCGCGGACCTCGCCCGGGCCGCCCACGTCTACTGCTCGGAGGCGTACACCTCGGTCACCGGCGAGGCCATCCAGTTGCACGGCGGTATCGGCATCACCTGGGAGCACGACATCCAGCTGTACTTCAAACGCGCCCATGGCAGTGCCCAGCTGCTCGGTGCCCCGTCCCGGGCGGTCGCCGAGATCGCTGCGGAACTCCGCGCCTGAGTCACCTTCGCCGCCGCGTTTCGAGGCCCTCGACAATCACCCCGGCGCATCGGGGAACGGACTACGTGCCCGCCGCGAAGGCGGCGCGTACCCGGTCGGCGTCGAGCCCGTAGTCGGCGAGCTGATACCTGTGCCGGGGTTGGCGTGCACCGCTCTTCGACTCTTCGTCGAGCGCGGTCACCGCAGCCCGGGCCCGCGCGGTCAGCGGCGCGTCGAGAGCGGCATACACGCGTTCGACGGTCCCCATCGGGTCGCTGCGCAGATCGTCGAAGTCGACGTCGAGGAACTGTGCAGGGTCGTGCCGTGCGCGCGCCGCGGTGAATTCTCGTAAACCCCGTGACCACAATTCGAGCTGCGTGTCACCGATCGTCTCGCCGACGAAGGCCGTCGAATACCCGCGGGTGGCATGTTCGGCCAGGCTGCACATCGAGGCGATGATGGTCTCCGGCGCCCGATGGGTTTGGACGATCAGAGCGTCGGGATACACCGCGAGCAAAGCGTCGAGCGCGAAGAGATGACTCGGATTCTTCAGCACCCAGCGCTTGCCGACGTCGTTGGAACCGATCAGCTGCAGATTGCGACGATGTCGCGCGTAGGCCGGGACCCAGTCCTGTTCGGCCAACCACGACGAATAGCTCGGCACATAGGCCAGCGACTCGTAGCTGATCGACATCACGTTCTGTCGCAACAACTGCCAGCATTCCTCGACCTCGCCCGCATCCATGTAGTGCAACCCCATGAACTCGGGGTCTTCGATGTGATGCTGGGCGAAGGCCGAGCTCAGGTGTGCGAACACGGGATTCTCGGCCCAGGTATCACGTGGCGGGCGTGGTTGCGGAAACTCTGCCAACCACATCTGCAAACCCTGATGATCGGGGTCGGCGGTCAGCAGGCGGTGCAGGGCGGTGGTGCCGGTCCGCGGCAGACCGGTGACGAAGATCGGCCTGGTCACCCCGACATCGGCGTAGCCAGGGTTCGCCTGCCACGATGCCTCGCTGAGCAGCCGGGACACCAGAGCGCCCTTGAGGAAGAAGCGGAACATCTTGCTGCCGAGTTCGGTGAGTTCGGCCTCGGTCGCATAGGAGTCGAGCAGGACGGCCAGTCCCTCGCGATACTGGTCGTCGCCGAAGTCGTCGAGGCCGGTGGCCCGGGTCGCCGACGCGTGCAGGTCATCGACGGTGCCGACGCTGGTCACGCCACTAGTCATGGTATTCACCACAATTCACGTCGAGGGTGTGTCCGGTGACGGCTCGGGCCATCTCCGACGCCAGGAATACGACCACATCGGCGATCTCGTCGGGGGTCGGTAGTCTTTTGAGGTCGGACCGCGCCGCGGTCTGCTCATACACCTGCTCGGGTGTGATGCCGTACTTCTTGGCGACCTCGCCGAAATACCATTGCAGCTGATCGTCCCAGATGTAGCCGGGAGCAACCGAATTGATACGGATACCACGCTCGCCCAGCTCGGTCGCGAGACTCTGCGACATCGCCAGTAGAGCCGATTTCGCGATTTTATAGCTGCCGTACCGGGGTTCGGAGTGCCGGATCACCATCGAGTTGATGTTCACCACCGATCCGGCGTTCTCGGCGAGCGGATCGGTGAACGCCTTGATGACGCGCAGGGTGCCCAGCACGGTGAGTTCCACACTCTGGGTGATCTGAGCGAAATCGGTGCGGGCCAACGGTTTCATCGACGGCACCGCAAATGCGTTGTTGACCACGGTGTCCACCCGGCCGAATTCGGCCAGCGTCGCCGACACGAGGGCGGTCACCGCGTCGTCGTCGGTGATGTCGGTGGGCACCACGAGCGCCCGACCGCCGCCATCCTCGATCTCGCCTGCGATCTGCTTGAGGCGTGACTCGGTGCGCGCGGCGAGCACCACTCTCGCCCCGGCCTCCGCGGCACGCAGACAGATCGACCGGCCGAGTCCAGGACCTACCCCGGAGACCACGACCACCTTGTCCGCCAACAGCGCGCTCATCCAAGCATCCGATCCGCGAAGGATCGCTGGCGCGCCGCGATCCGCTGTGCCCAGCCGGTCTCGTCGATGCGGTTGTGCGCAGCGTAGGGCAGGTGCGTCGGCAGATCATCCAGGTCGATGACCTGCGCGGTCGGCCCCTGGTCGGCGGCGATCGGGGTGTCCACCCGCTGCCAGCGGAACTGCAGGATGCCCTGTCGTCGGCCGGTGGTCTCGATCCAATTGGCGACACCAGGATTACGTGCGGACACCACCATCCGAATCATCCCGTCCGGATCAGCTTGGGCCTGAGCGGTATTCAGGCTCGTCTGGTGGTTGATGTAGTCGAGCGAGATATACCACATGCTGCCCAGTTGGAAACCCTGGTACGGCGCATCGGATTTCGGCACGGTGATCACCATCGCCTCGTTGTCGGCCAACCGGTAGTGCCCGACCGCGGAGTACTGCGTACTCAACCCGCCCGGTGTCAGCCGAGGCGCGGTGAACGTGTTGACCGGTTCGTCCAGGTAGAACCATGTGGGAAAGTTGAACCAGGTGTTGATGCGGCCCAGCAGCATCTTGCCCGCGGTCGCGTAGCGGCGCCGGACCCGTTCCAGCGTCGGTTCCGGTGGAGCCGATCCGACGGTGTCCACACGTTCGATCGCGATCTCACCTTTGTGTGCGTTCCAGTCCGAGTAGACCTCACGCACTGCGAGCATCGAGGCCCCCTCGCCGAGCACGAAGTAGTCGGCACGAGGTTCGTCGAGCGCGGGTCCGAAGGTGATCTCGAAGGATCCGTCGGCGCCGATGGTGATACGCCGATCGTCGAAGGCGTCGTCACCGCCGGGAACATTCGTTGCCGTGTAGTCACCGCGCAGGACCTGAAAGCTCAGATCGGCTGTGGTTCCCCGCTTTCCACGCACCCGGTAGGTGGCACCGGCTTCGACGTCGGCGTGATAATAGAGGGTGTCCGGATTGTCGAGGCCCATCTTGGTGGCGGGCCCCGTCGACGTGACGAAACTCGGATGGCTGATCGACCGGGCACGTCCGAGCTGGATGATCGCCGCGATACTCCCGGCGAGGTAGTCGAACCCTTCCGCGAGATCCTGCTCGGTCTCGGCGAAGTCGGCGGCGGCGATGAGCCGTTCGGCTTCTGCGATCGCCTCGGTCAGCGGCCGTGTCACCCCCTCGCCGACGTCGCTGTCACGATCTGCGGCCTGCGGTTCTGTGCCGGACAGTTCTGTGCCGGACAGTTCGGTGCCGGACAGTTCGGTGCCGGACAGGTTGGGGGGTGTCGCGGTCATAGCCAGGTATCGCCTCCGGTCCAGGTGAGGAAATTCTCGAGTTCGGCCTGTGCGGGCGTCACCCGAGGATGTTCGGTGGACAGGTAGCCGCCGCGGTAGAACAGCAGGGGCTTGTCCTGCAGCACGTCACCGAGGGTGCGTGCCCGACCGATCACGATGTAGTGGTCGCCGCCGTCGGTGACCCGCTCGATGTCGCATTCGACCCAGGTCAGCGAGTGTCGGATGACCGGCAGACCGGCCGGCGACGGGTCCCAGTCGATGTGGGCGAACTTGTCCTCACCCGGCGCACCGAAGGTCGCGCTGACCTGCTGCTGGCGGTTGGAGAGCACGTTCACGCAGAACTTGCCGGTCTCCTCGATGACCTTCCAGCTGCGCGAGGTCTTCTGCGGGCAGAAGATCACCAGCGGCGGATCAAGGGACAGCGCCGCGAACGACTGGCATGCGAAACCCGCAGGCGCACCGTCGGCGTCGACGGTGGTGATGACGGTGACACCCGTGCAGAACTGCCCCATCGCGGTGCGGAACTGCCGGCTGTCGAAGTCTGCGGTGCCGTAGGGGCTGTGCGTCGAGCCCAGGGTGTCCGTCATGACCTCGTCCTCCTCAGCTCTTGAAGCCCACGGTGAAGTCGTGGCCCCACAGACTGACCGCGGTCGATTCGCGCGCCACCCACTTGTCGTCGTCGACCTCGCGTCCCTCGCAGCCGAATTCGACGTCGAAGCCGCCCGGCGTCTTCATGTAGAAGGACAGCATCAGGTCGTTCACATGACGTCCCAGCGACGCCGACATCTTGACCTTGCGACGCAGTGCGCGGTCGAGGCAGAGCCCGACGTCGTCGGAGTTCTCCACCTCCAGCATCAGATGCACGATGCCCGTGCTGTTGGGGATCGGCAGGAACGCCAGCGAATGATGGCGCGGGTTACAGCCGAGGAACCGCAGCCAGGGCGACTCGTCGCCCTCCTCACGACCGACGGCCTGCGGGGGCAGCCGCATCGAGTCGCGCAGCTTGAAACCGAGGACGTCACGATAGAACTCGAGCGCGGCCTTGTCGTCGTCGCAGGTGAGGACGACATGGCCCAGCCCCTGCTCCTCGGTGACGAAGCGATGCCCGTAGGGGCTGACGATGCGCCGATGCTCCAGCGCGACACCGTGGAAGACTTCCAAGGTGTTACCCGCCGGGTCGTCGAAGACGATCATCTCGACGACCCGACGATCCGCCAGTTCCTCGTCCTTACCCTCACGGAAGACCACCCCCGCGACCGCCAGCCGGTCGCGGACATCCTGCAGCGCTTCTGCATTCGCACATTCCCAGCCCGACGACGACAACCGGTCATGTTCACCCGGAACGATCACCAGTCGAGCGGGGAAGTCGTCCATGCGGAAGTACAGCGCGCCTTCGGTGGCTCCCTTCCCCTCGATGAGACCGAGCACTTTGAGCCCGTACTCGCGCCATGCGGCGATATCGGTTGCCTCGATCCGCATGTAGCCCAGCGAGGTGATCGGACACTGGTCACTCATCTTGATGACTCCTGTTGTGGCTGTGTATCTCTGGAGGGGAAGGGCCCGCGCGACGGGTGTCACACCATGGTGTCGCCGATGGGGATGCCGAACTCGCCGTTACCGAAGGCCACGTAGGCGCGTTCGGGATCGTTGGCGGCGTGCACCCGGCCGGCGTGTGCGTCGCGCCAGAACCGCTGGATCGGGGTGTCGATGTTCAGCGCACCGGCTCCCGAGTTCTCGAAGAGGCTGTCGATCGAGGCGATCGACCGTGCGGTCGCACGCACCTGGTCGCGGCGGGCGGCCAGGCGCAACTCCATCGGGATCTCCTCGCCGGCCAGGATCAGGTCGTACTCGGCCTGCAGATTGCCCGACACCTGACGCCACGCGGCGTCGATGTCGCTGGCCGCGCCCGCGATCCGCACCTTGGCGAAGGGATCGTCCTTCGACTTCTCGCCGGCGTAGGCGGCGCGCACGCGCTTGCCCTGATGTTCGACGTGCGCGTGATAGGCGCCGTAGGCCATCCCGATGATCGGGGTGGAGATCGTGCTGGGATGGATTGTTCCCCAAGGCATCTTGTAGACCGGTGCAGTGTTGCGCTCCAACCCCGGGCTGCGGTACTCGGCCATGGTCCGCATGCTCAGCACCCGATGGCTGGGCACGAAGGCATCCTTGACCTCGATGGTGTTGGATCCGGTGCCCTTGAGGCCGACGACGTTCCAGACGTCTTTAATCTTGTAGTCCTCACGCGGCAGCAGGAAGCTGACGAAGTCGACGGGCTTGCCCCGCTTGAACACCGGGCCACCGACGAAGGTCCAGTCGGCGATGTCGCAGCCGGAGGAGAAGGCCCAGTTGCCGTTCACCTTGTAGCCGCCGTCCACGACCTCACCCATGCCCATCGGAGCGTACGAGGAGGAGATACGAACGTTGGTGTCCTTGCCCCAGACCTCGTCCTGCGCCTGCTGGTCGAAGAGGGCGAGGTGCCAGTTGTGCACGCCGATGATGCCGGCCACCCAGCCGGTCGAGCCGCAGGCGGTCGCGAGCCGACGAACCGCCTCGTAGAAGGTCACCGGATCGGCCTGGAGTCCACCCCACTGCTCGGGCTGCAGCAGCTTGAAGAAGCCGGCGCCTTCAAGGCTGGACACGGTCTCGTCGGGAATGCGACGCAGATCCTCGGTCTGCTGCGCGCGCTGTTCGATCTCGGGCAGCAGCGCGTTGATCTTCTCCAAAACCTGCTCAGCGGCTTCGCTGCGCTGATTGCCGTTCTGTGCTGGCATTCACCCGCTCCTACTCGTTCATCGGCGGCCACGGTGGCCGCCCTGATTCGACGTCTGGTCTGAGATTAGAACACGTTCTATTTTTTGTCGAGCAGCGGGACTTTAGGCCCGCATGCTGCCCCAACCTTGCGTCCGACCACCGAAACAGCCACCATTATTGGAACGTGTTCTAGTATGGGCACATGCGACGCGGTCTGGAACCGGGATCGCGAGATCACGTCATCGACATGACAAGGAGACGCGGATGTCCCCGACACCCGACACGACCACCCGCTCGGCAGCCCCCGCCGGTGAACCCGCCGTGCGCGAGATCGACACCGGGACGCCACCCACCCGTTTCGCCCGCGGTTGGCACTGCCTCGGCCTACTCGGGGAGTACGAGGACGGCAAACCGCATTCGGTACAGGTATTCGGCACCAAACTCGTCGTCTGGACCACCCGTGACGACGCAGGCGATATCTCGGTGAATGCCCTCGACGCGTACTGCCGCCACATGGGCGGAGATCTCTCGCAGGGCAGTATCAAGGAGGACGGCAACGTCGCCTGCCCGTTCCACGGCTGGCTGTGGAAGGGTAACGGCCGCTGCGCCGGTGTCCCTTACGCCAAGCGCAATCCCAAGCTGGCCAAAACCCGATCCTGGCCGACGATGGTGCGCAACGGCCAGATCTTCGTCTACAACGATCCCGAGGGGAATCCGCCGCCCGAGGAGTGCATCATCCCGGAGCTGGATGAGGTCGGGTCGTCGGAGTGGACCAACTGGACGTGGAACACGCTGGTCATCGAGGGCTCCAACTGCCGCGAGATCATCGACAACGTCGTGGATATGGCGCACTTCTACTACGTGCACTTCGCCTTGCCGGACTTCTTCAAGAACGTCTTCGAGGGTGAAACCGCAGCGCAGTACATGAATTCACACGGTCGGCCGGATGTCACGTTGGGCACCAACTACGGCGATAGCCGGCTCGAATCGATCGCCGCGTACTACGGACCGTCCTACATGTTGAACCCGATGGTGCAGTACTACGGCGGTTTCGCGATCGAGACGATCCTGACCAACTGCCACTACCCCATCGACGAGAACTCCTTCGTCCTCATGTTCGGTGTGATGGCGAAGATCCCCGAAGGACTCACCGCCACCCAGGCCGAGAAGATGGTCAAGAAGATCACCGAGGGCATCGAGGTCGGGTTCCTGCAGGACGTCGAGATCTGGAAGCACAAGACCCGCATCGACAACCCGCTGCTGGTCGAGGAGGACGGGCCGGTCTACCAGTTGCGTCGCTGGTATGAGCAGTTCTACGTCGACAAGGCCGAGGTCACCGACGAGATGACCCAGCGTTTCGAGTACGAGATCGACACCGCGAAGGCGCTGGAGAGCTGGGGTGTGGAGATCCAGGAGAACCTGCGGCTGCAAGAAGAGGCCAAGGCGACCGCGGATGCCGCCGCCGACTCCTCGGAGAAGGCCGAGGTCTAGGCCATGACCAGCGCGGTCGACGAACCCGTGACGACGGCCGGACCCGACGACACCTCGTCGGGTCCGGCCCGCGGGCACGCGGCGAGTCAGTCCGGCTGGGCCAAGGCCCCCGATTTCAGCACGGACCCGCAGCGTCTGGCGGCCGTCCACGCGGCGACCGCCCGCGATCGCGAGCATTATCTGCGCGGCGGGATGACCGAGATCGAATGCCGGGCCTGCCATGCCTGCGTCCTGGTCAAGAAGACCAGCCCGTTCCACACCAGCGTTCAGTGGAACGGTGACGCCCGCGCGCGCTGCAACGAACTCGAACGCATCCGGACCGAGGGCGGCAACACCGCGATGATGCCGACCTGCCCGCGGCTGTCGGCGAGTATCGACCACGGTGTCGCCGAGGGCATCATTCCGGCGCAGTCGCCGGTCACCGACCCCGACGGCTACTGGTGACCGGAGAGGTCACAGCTTAGTCACACCTCTACCACTACTTGAGACTCGCGCACCAAGTTCGATCAGGCTGGAGCGCGTGACCATCCTGCGAAATTCGGTTCGACGCACTTCGGTGGCGCTGACCTGCGCCGCAGTACTGACCATCGGTTCGTCACTCATCGTCGGCGCACCCCCGGCCATGGCCGACACCGGGTCGTCGGGAACCTCCGGCAGCGGATCGTCGGGGTCCTCGGGCTCGGTGGAGATCTTCCTACCCGTACCGACACCGGCCGGTATGCAGGCACTGTCCGCGGCGATGACCCAGATCGGCAAGCCCTATCAATGGGGTGGCATCGGTCCGAATTCCTGGGACTGTTCCGGGCTGGTGCGCTGGGCGTTCGCCACCGCCGGTATCCGGCTACCCCGGACCAGCCAGCAGCAGGCTCTCGTCGGCCATGCGATCCCGGCGCGGGCGCTGGCCCCGGGTGACGCGATCGTCTTCTACCGGAATGCCAGCCACATCGGCATCTACGCCGGCTTCGGCCAGGTCTTCAACGCTTACGGCCCCAACGGCGTGCCGATCGGTTTCACCCCGCTCGACAAGATGCCACCCATCAAGACGGTCCGTCGGTTCGGCTGATCGTCGGATTCGCCTGGACACCATCAGGCCCCTCCCCCACACGACGGCCTGCGGCACCCCTCCCGACGGTCCATGTCGTGACGAGCCAGAACGCGACGACAGCAAGCAGGACACCGGCCACGCCGACCACGCCGACCAGCCCGTATCCGGGCTGGATATCCGGCAGGTCGAGGTCGAGCGCCTGGGTGAGACGGTCGGAGAACAAGTGTGCGGCCGGATCACGCACGGTTCGGATCCCGACCACCAGTGCGGTCACCGCTCCGATCCCGATCACCGCCATGGCCACCGGCCGCGCTGGTCGCTTCCACCATCCGACGAGCGCCGCGGCAGCGATGGCCGAGCCGGCGACCACGACGACCAGTCCGGGCCGGCGCGTCTGGCCGTCGAAGAAGTAGTCGACATCCTCGTCGGTGGCACCGGGCACCGAGACCCGGCCCAGGCCCGTGATCGACGGCCGCACCCCCTCGTCGGAGACGCCCCACCGGACCTGGGCGAATGCGACCAGGAGAAGGCCCGACACGAAGGCTACCGGCCACACCAGGGCGATAAGCCGGGCGAGAACCTCGGGTCGTTGGGTCATTCCTCCAGCGTGCCATGCGGCCAGAACGGATCCCGCCCGGCCAGTCCGGCCAGCCGATCCATCAGCGGCGCATCCTCGGGAACATCCACCACCGGGCCGAACATGCCCTCCCGCTCTTCCTGCGGACGAGGCGGATGGTGAAAGTCGAAGACGGTCTTGGCGATGGCGCCGTCGATCTCGTACTCCGCGCCGATCGCGCGCGCGAGATCCCAGCCGTGCAGCACCACCTCGCTCAGCGCGATGGTGCCCAGGATCTGGGCCGGAGCGTCGACGCCGCCCGCCCTGGTCATACCCTCCCAGGAGGCGTCGTCATCCCAGGCGCGGACGAGCGCGCGCAGCTCGCCGACGATGGCGGGCCGCCAGGGATCGGGCAGATCGTAGGCGGCCGGGTCCGGCGGGGTGTCGGTCAGCGGACCGAATTCCTTGCGTCCGGCCGCGGCGAACGCCTGCGACAACCCGACGACGTGCCCGAGTAGCCCGGCGACATCGACCCCGGCACAGGGGGTTGGCCGGATGAGCATGTCGTCGGTGACCTTGGCGGTGATGTCGATCAGGGTGGCGGCGGCGGTGTCTAGCTGAGCGTCGGACATGGCAGCACCTTCTCGCAATCGGGGGTTGGTTCCCGGGTGTAGACCAACGATGCGGAAAAGATTCATCGATTTTCCGCCGAATCACGCGATTGCCGATGAATTTCGGCGACGCTCGAGGTCTGACCCGCTGAGTTCACCGTGTCCCAATTCCCCATGTCTCAAATCCCCCATGTCCCAATCCCCATGACCCGAGAGGACCAATGTCATGTCCGAGTATTCCGCCCCGGTCGGCGCACCCATCTGGTTCGACCTGATGAGCAGCGATCCCGACAAGGCAGCCGAGTTCTACGGCGCGATCTTCGGCTGGGAGGCCGAGGAACCGCGCGCCGAGTTCGGCGGCTATCGCAATTTCGCCAAGAACGGGAAACGGGTTGCCGGACTGATGCAGGCGATGCCCGACGCCGGTCCGCCGAACGTCTGGTCGGTGTATCTGCACACCGACGACCCGCAGGCGACCGTCACCGCCGTCGAGGCGGCCGGCGGCAGCATCATGGTGCCGCCGATGGACGTCGGCGAAGAGGGCACCATGGTGGTCGCCGTCGACACGGCAGGCGCGGTGATCGGATTCTGGAAGCCGGGCAACCACCACGGCTATCAGGAGGTCGGCGAACACGGCACGCCCTATTGGTTCGAATGTCATTCCAAGGACTACGCGAAGTCACTGGACTTCTATCGGTCGGTGCTCGGCGCACGCATCGAGGAGGTCGGCACCGGCGGTGACCCGAATGCGGTCGGCCCCGATGCGTACGGCCAGGTGTTCATCGGAGATATGTCGTATTCGGGGATCATGGATGCCGCGAAGCTGCACCCCGCCGACGTCCCGTCCTTCTGGCAGATCTACATCACCGTCGACGATGTCGCCGCGACCGTCGCCCAGGTCGCCGAACTCGGTGGCACCGTGCTGATGGCGGGCGAGGACACCCCGTACGGAACGTTGGCCGCGGTCACCGATCCGCTGGGAGCAGTCTTCTGTCTGGGACATCCGCCGGCCGGTATGTGATCACCGGGGTCGGCGGAACGCACAGCCCGCCGCCGACCACCCCGTGCAGGCTGCGGGCCGCGACGGTAGCCCAGGCGAGTACCAGCACGCCGAAGGCGACGACCGCGACGCCGGTGAACGCCTGCCACCCGGTGGCGTCGGCGAGGGCGACCGAACCGGTGACGAAGGTACCCAGCGGGAAGGTGAACGACCACCAGGACAGCGTGAAGGCCAGACCGGCACGCGCGGTCCTGGTGGTCAGGCGCACGACGATGACGATCCAGAGCGCCGCCGCCACCCATACCGCCAGGCCGAAGCCGACGCCGAAGCCGTGGCACACGGCGGCGAGGCGATTGTCGAGAACCAGTCCGGCGCTGCGTCCCAGCAGGACCACCGCGGTGACCGACTGGCCGAGCGGGCCGAGGACGATCCACCAGGTAGGAACCATCGTCGACTCGCCGAAGCCATTGGTACGCAACCGAACCCACAGTGCCGCGAGTACCGGGGCCACCGCAACCACGGCGACGGCGAACATCGCGTATCCGACTCCGAGCACGATTCGACGCACGACGTCGCATCCCAGTTCCCCGACGAGCACGGCTGCCGCGGACGCCGCAACCATCGGCGGCACCACCGGCATCAGCCAGCCACCGAAGGCCTGAGCCCGCGGACGGCGGCGCGCCGTGATCGCCGACAACAGGCCGAGGACCGAACCGGCGATCCAGCACACGACGCCGACCCGAAGTGCCCACCGCTCGCCGATCACCGGCATCCCCGCCACCATCGTGGCGGTCCCGACGGTCAGCACCGCCATCGGCACCGCACCGTAGAAATGTGCGGTCACCGCATGACGGTGGTGGGCCCGCGCCAACGCCGGGTGACGCACCCAATGGGCGAGCGTCGCCGCCACCACCACGGCGAACAGCACACAGGTCAGCAGCCAGAACACCTCGGCGACAGCCGCGAGAACAGACGTGGTCCGGAGCATCAATCCATGGCAGGCGATGGCGACGACGCCGGTCCCCATCACGGCCGCAAACCAGTTCGGCGGTACGTGCGCGAGCCGCGACGACGGCACCGCGCCGCCGCCAGGACGCGCCGACCGGGCCATCGTGGTCGGGTCGGCAAAGCTGATACTGGTCATGCGTCAACCGTGCCCGCCACCCGATCTCGCCGGTAGAGGGCACAATCTTGCAAGGGCTACAACCAGGGGTTGTAACCTGGATTGATGGTGCTGAGCCCGCGCATGCCCGACCTGATGTCGCTGGAGACCCTGGCTGCCGTGGTCACCACCGGCAGCCTCAATGCCGCCGCGACCGAGCTCGGACTCTCCCAGCAGGCGGTATCCGCACGAATGCGTGCACTGGAGAAGCAGCTCGGCGTCGCGCTGCTCGCGCGTTCCCCGCGGGGTAGCACGCCGACACCGACCGGAACGCTCGTCGCCGAATGGGCCGACCGCTTGCTGACGATGGCCGGCGAATTCGATGCCGGACTCGCCGCACTGCGTCAGGAACGTCGGGACGAATTGCGGCTGGCCGCGAGCCTGACGATCGCCGAACATCTGCTGCCGCGGTGGCTGGTCACCTTCGCCGCGCAAACCAGCCCCAGCCCACAGGTGTCCTTCCGTGCGACGAACTCCAATCAGGTGTGTGCGCTGGTCCGCGATGGCGATGCCGAACTCGGCTTCGTTGAGGGACCGCGGGTCGCCCCCGGCCTACGCAGCCGCGTCGTCGCGCACGACCGGCTGATTCTGGTGGTACCGCGCGAGCACCCATGGGCCCGCCGACGACGGCCGGTCGACGCCGCCGAACTCGCCCGCACCCCCCTGGTGACCCGCGAAACCGGTTCGGGTACAAGAGACTTCCTCGACAGCGCTCTCACCGGGACACTCGGCCCCGATCGGTCGCGGCCCGCCCCGGTGCTGGCGATGTCGACGACGGCCGCGGTGCGCGCCGCCGTGATCGCGGGCGCGGGCCCCGCGGTACTCAGCGACCTGTCCGTGGCCGACGATCTCGGCCACCGCCTGGTCGCCGTCGAGATCGACGGACTCGATCTCCGGCGGTCGTTGCGGGCGGTCTGGCTGTCCGGTACCGAGCCCGGCGCCGGGGCGGCCCGCGAGTTCCTGGCACACATCGTCCGCAGATGACACTCTTCGACCGCGGCCGGGAGAACTGTCTGGATACGATGCCGAGATGAGCTCGGACACGACTGGACCCGACCACGTCCTCACCTCCTTCGTCGACGGCGTCGCCCGGCTGACGTTGAACAACCCGAGGCGCAAGAACGCCATCGACCTGGCGATGGCCGAGCAGATCGGCACCTTCTGCGATCGCGTGGAGTCCGACCATGCCATCGGCGCGGCCGTCATCGACGCGACCGGACCGTACTTCTGCAGCGGCGGCGACACGCGCGACCTGGCCGCATCCTCCGACGACCCGGCCTCTCCGGAGGCGGTGAGCCGCACCTCGGCGGTCTACAGCGCATTCGTGCGGATCGGCACCCTCCCGGTCCCGACCATCTCGGTTGTCATCGGTGGCGCCGTCGGTGCGGGCCTGAATCTGGCGCTGGCCACCGACATCCTCATCACCACCCCCGATGCCGTTCTCGACAGCGGATTCTCGGCACGCAGCATCCATCCCGGCGGGGGCCATCTGTCGTTGCTCGGTCGCGCGGCCGGATGGTCGGACACCATCGCGATGGCGGTGTGCGGCGCCACGGTGACCGGCGCCGAAGCGCTCGCACGTGGGATCGCCTACGCCGCGGTGGACGAGGGCGAGATCACCGCCACCGTCGACGGCCTAACCGGACCAGCCGCCCGCGACCCGGAACTCACCCGGCGAATCATGGCCAGCGCCCGACTCGAGCTCGGCCCACCGGCGGTGAGCTGGTCGTCCGCACTGGAGATCGAGCGCGGCGTACAGATGTGGTCGATGTCCCGAAAGGGTAAGCAGGCGTGGTCATCCCGCGGACCACAGCACTCGTGAGCACACCCGGGCAACCAACCACGGACCTCGACACGCTCCGGGCCGACGTTCGCGCATTCCTGCGGGCGGAGATCGCCGCCGGGACCTTCAGTCCCGCTTCCGACAGTTGGATGACGGGTTTCGACCCGGCCTTCAGCGCGGCGCTCGCTGCCCGCGGATGGGTCGGGATGACCATCCCCACCGAGTACGGCGGCCACGGCCGCACCGCCGTCGAACGGTTCGTCGTCACCGAAGAACTGCTGGCGCACGGTGCGCCGGTGGCCGCGCATTGGATCGCCGACCGCCAGATGGCGCCGAGCATCCTCGTCCACGGATCGGACACCCAACGGCGCCGGCATCTTCCCCGGATCGCCTCCGGCCGATCGGTTTTCGCCATCGGGATGAGTGAACCCGACGCGGGATCGGATCTCGCCTCGGTGCGCACCCGGGCCACCGAATCCGATGGCCACTGGATCCTGTCAGGTACCAAGGTCTGGACGACCGGCGCCCATGTGGCGAATGCGATGGTCCTGCTCGCCCGCACCGACGGCCGTCCCGAGGACCGTCAGCAGGGTCTGTCCCAATTGCTCATCGAGTTGCCCCATCCCGATGTCGAGATCCGGCCGCTGACGAGTATCGACGGTCAGCAGCATTTCAACGAGGTCGTCTTCCACGACGCCGCAGTCCCCGCCGACGCCCTGTTGGGCAGGCGCGGTGATGGCTGGGCCCAGGTGATGGGTGAGCTTGCCTTCGAAAGGTCGGGCCCCGAACGCTATCTGTCCACCATGCCGCTGTTGCGCGCGTGGACCGACCAGCTACGCCACAGTGGCGCCGACGCATATGAACGCGAGGTCGCGGGCAGGTTGACCGCCCGCGCATGGGCGTTACGCCAGATGTCGCTGAGGGTGGCGACCGAGTTGTCCACCGGGTCGAACCCGACAGGAGGCACCGGGTCGAACCCGACAGGAGGCACCGGGTCGAACCCGACAGGAGGCACCGGGTCGAACCCGACAGGAGGCACCGGGTCGAACCCGACGGTACTCGCCGCGATGGTCAAGGACCTCGGCGCGCAGTTCGAGGTCGATGTGGTGGAGGCGATCCGCGCGTCGACCACAGTGGGGCCCCGACGCGACGGTGGCGATGCCTTCGCCCGCATGCTGGCCCAAAGTCTTTTGCACACACCGGTATTCACCCTGCGCGGTGGAACCACCGAGATCCTGCGCGGGATCATCGCCCGCGGATTGGGGTTGCGATGATCCACCCGACCGACCTCACCGACGATCTACGCGCCACCCTCACCTCGATGATCGACCGCATCGGCATCGACACCGCCACCCCACCGGCCGGGACCGATGACCACCTGTGGGACCTGCTCGTGGAGGCCGGTTTCACCGCGCTGGATTGTCCGGCCGACTGTGGTGGCGGCGGTGCGACGACCGCCGACGCCCTGACCGTGCTGTCGGCACTCGCGGGCGCGGGGGCGATCACGCCGATGCTCGAACACGGCGTGCTGGCGACCTGGCTGGCGGGGCAGACAGGGTTCTCGCTGGTCGGCCGCACCGCGACGGTGGCTGTCGCCGATACCGGCTGGTCGGTGGGACGGGTCGGCGATGAGGTCGTCCTGACCGGTACAGCCTCCGAGGTGACCCGCCATCCGCGGACCGACACCGTCGTCGTGCTGGCCCCCGCATCCGCCCCCGTCAGGCCGGCCGCTGTCGCGGTCATCGCTCTCGACGCGGCCGGTCTCGCATACACCGCGGGCACCGACCTGAGCGGGGTCCCGGTCGGCACACTCACCATGGCGACGGCTCCGGTCGTCAGCTACGCGGAGAATGGGCCCACCACAACGGAATTCCTCGTCCGCGCCGCATTGGCCGAGTCGGTCGTGCTGGCCGCCGGCGCCCGTGCGGTCTGCGATCAGACCGTTGCCTATGCATCGACCCGAGAACAGTTCGGCCGGCCGTTGGCGGGATTCCAGGCGATCGCACACCGGCTCGCAGAACTGGCGGAGCTGACCGCACTCATGGAGACCGCCGTGGCCACCGCAACCCACCCGGACGCCGACCCGACGACCATCGTCGCTACCAAGACGGTCTGCTCGATGTATGCCCACGACGTCGCAGCGGCGGCTCATCAGATCCACGGTGCGATCGGATTCACCGGCGAACATCGGCTCGGCCGATTCACCACCGCCCTGTGGACCCACCGAGATCGCCACGGCTCCGACCGCGCATGGGCACGCACACTGGGCGACCGCATTCTCGCCGGTGCCGACGTCTGGGAGTTGGTCACCGCCCGCACATGACACCGCCCGCACATGACACCGCCCGCACATGACACCGCCCGCACGGTGGTTGCGTGCCATCCCGCTGGGTAGACATCTCCGTCGACGGACCTCGGCCGCGATGATGTGATGGCCGCAATCACACGATTATTTGGTTGAGACCCTTGTCACATCCCGCTCAACCAACCTACTGTTCATTTAGAAGGTTGAACGGAGAAGAACGCCAGTGACGGAGAACCGGCCCTATGCCACGCTGCTCGCCAAGGGGGAAGAGCGCCGACAGCTCATCCTGGACCTGGCCGGCCGCCGTCTGGTCCGACAGGGTTGGCGCAATACCACCCTCGCCCAGATCGCCGCGGACGCCGGTGTCAGCCCGGCCGGGATCCTCCATCACTTCGACTCCAAAGAACATCTGCTACACGCGGTCATCGACGCCCGTGACCACGCGGATCTGGCCGAGGCCGACCTCAACGGCGACCTACTGGTCCAAATCCGTCGCGTCGCCGAGCGTATCCAGCGGTCCCCAGAGCTGGTCGGCGTCTTCACCGTCCTGCTCGTCGAGAATCTGTCGGTGGATGCACCGTTGCACGACCGATTGGTGCAACGCTGGCGGACCGCCGTCGACATCGTCGCCGAAGTCATTCAGGCCAATCAGCAGATCGGCGTCTATCGCGCCGATCTGGACGCCTATGTCACCGCGACCGAGATCGTCGCCTTCATCAACGGCGTGGAGATGTCCTGGCTACTCGACCCGGAGATCCCGTTGACCGAGGTCTTCGAGTCCTACGTACGCAAACTCGAGAACGACATGGTGATCCAGGGGGAAGAGAAATGAGATACCGACTCGACGTCATCGGCGACAACGTCACCGACCTCGTCTCCAGTGCAGGCGGATGGATCTACGACCGGCAGGCCGCGGGTTGGGACGTCAACGTCGTGCTGCCCGAGGGCGCGGACCTGCGACCGCTACGCATCCTCGGTGCGCGCGCACAGACCATCGACGCGCTCGGACGCGGCCTCCGCGGCCTCGGCCCACGACCCAACGCCCTCGCCACCTCGGTAACCCTGTGCGCGACCGACCCGTGGGTGTCGGCGCAGATCGCACAGGCCATGCAAGAGGGCACCACCGAGATCACCCTGTGGGGAGACCAATGGCCGAGCAGTATCGTCGGCCCGCGTGGCCCGGTGTCTCATCGGTTGAGCGTTGCCGGCCGTGCATTCAAGGCCCAGGCCCTGGCCGCAGTCGGTGAGTCCCCACTGACAGTGGGCAAATGCGAGGTCTTCCGCACCGCCTCGACAGCACCGTCGTGGGTGGGCGCGGATCTGATCCCGGCCGGCTGAGGGCATCAGTCGGCGACTCCGGCGCCGAGTGGTCCTCCCCTCCCCTAGGGGTAGGTCAGCGGGTGATGCCGTGCGCGCAGAAGTCCCACACTTCTTCCGCGGTGATGCGCTGGGTGTGTGAGTTGGTCGTCGCGGGCTGCGCGATGAACATGACCGTCTGCATGGTCATCGAGGCGATACGACGCGGATCGGCGCCCGGACGCAGATGTCCGGACTCGCCTGCCTCCTCGAGTAGCTCGCTGAACAGTTCGAACAGCGCGATATGCGCCTGACCGACCTCGACGGGATGGGAGATCAGCAACTGGGCACCGAATTCGGTGAACAGCGGCCGCTGCGCCACCGGATCCGGCTGACACAGCTGATAGAGCAGTTCTACCGCGACCCGCAACTTATCGATCGGCTCGTCGTGAATCTCGGTGGCCGCCCGGATCTGCGCACTCATCCGGGAAACCGCATCCTCGTACAGCGCGAGGAGCAATTCATGTTTGCCGTCGAACTGAAGGTAGAAGCTGCGCAGCGACTGCTTGGACCGATCCACGACCTCCTGGACGGTGAAGTCGGTGGTCCCCTTCTCGACGATAATCGCCTGCGCAGCGTCGAGGAACTTCTGAACTCGTTGACCCGCACGCTCTTTGGCTGTGCGTAGCGAGCGCTCCACGGCGCGCTGCTTCCATGCCGGCTCATCGCCACCAGCGGTCATGTCAGATCGTCCTCGACCCGGCGCCACAAAGCCATCGCGCAATCATATCTGACCGTTTCCCACTCACCGGACCTGCATCCGGTCCACACACGTCATCGAGGCCGCTCACCGGCGAGAATCCTATTCTCGTGTAGAGAGATCTTCACTTACACTACCGATATGAGAACACACACCGACCGGCACACGGGGCCGGATTGGCAAGTGAGGACGATCCCATGGCCTACGTGATCACTCAGAACTGCTGCAAGGACGCGAGCTGTGTCTCGGTCTGCCCGGTGGACTGCATCCGCCCGACGGAGAATGCGGGCACCGGTACCGGGCCGCAGATGCTGTTCATCGATCCAGACACCTGCATCGACTGCGGCGCGTGCTACGAGGAATGCCCGGTCGAAGCGATCCACGCCGATACCGATCTGCCGCCCGAACTTGAGCAGTACGCCGAACTCAACGCCGAATACTTCCGCAAGAATCCCCTCGAACCCGGGCCGATGCTCCCCTATTCCACCCATCCGGCGGTTCCGGCCGGGAGCCTGCGGGTGGCGATCGTCGGAGCCGGACCGGCCGCCTGTTACGCGGCCACCGAACTGCTCGCCGTCGGCGGCGTCGAGGTCGAGATGTTCGACCGCCTGCCCGTACCGTTCGGCCTGGTCCGGTTCGGTGTCGCGCCCGACCATCAGCACACCAAGTCGGTGGTGAAGATCTTCGAAAGTGCTTTCCGCAACCAGCGTTTCACCGCCCACCTCAACGTCGACGTCGGCACGACCATCGACCACGACCTGCTGCTCGCCAACCACCATGCCGTCATCTATGCCGTGGGTGCACCCGACAGTCGGCAACTCGGTATCGCGGGCGAAGGTCTGCCCGGTCATCACCCGGCCGCGGATTTCATCGGCTGGTACAACGGCCATCCCGACTTCAGCGAGCTGAGCTTCGACCTCACCGGCGCCACCGCTGTCATCATCGGCAACGGAAACGTCGCCATCGACGCCGCCCGCGTCCTACTCATGAACCGAGATACGTTGGAGCAGACCGATATCGCAGAGCATGCGATCGAAGCGCTCAGCGAGAGCGGTATCGAGGAGGTCATCCTCGTCGGTCGACGCGGTACCCGGGAGGCCGCCTATTCGGTGGGCGAGTTCCTCGCCCTCGGGCATCTCGACGGGATCGACATCGTCATCGAGACCGATGACCTCGAACCCCGGCCCGATGACGATGTGGAGACCGCGGCCAAGCTCGCCGCGGCCCGCGAGTACGCCGCACGCCCACTCCGCACGGGGAACAAGCGAATCGTCTTCCGATTCATGCAGTCCCCGACCGGACTCCACGGGGATGGCCGCGTCACCTCAATCCGGCTGGCCACCAACACAATCGACGAGCAGGGCCGCGCTGTCACCGGCACCGACGTCGAGGAGGTCCCGACCGGCCTGGTGCTACGTTCCATCGGCTACCGCGGACGTCCGATGCCCGGACTGCCCTTCGACGACGTCGGCGGCGTTATCCCCAACGACGGCGGGCGCGTCGTCACCGACGGCACGACTGTACCCGGCGTTTATGTGACCGGATGGATCAAGCGCGGCCCCCGCGGTGTCATCGGCACCAATCGTGCTTGCGCCGAGGAGACCGTAACCGCCCTGCTCGAAGACTTCGATGCCGGGGCGCTGCCGGGTGCCGTCGGCGATCACGACGCACTTGTCGCGGCCATGACCGAGCGGGGCGCCGATCCGATCGGGTGGTCGGGCTGGCGCGCCATCGACGCCGAGGAGAAGGCACGGGGTTCCGAATCAGGAAGGCCCCGAGTGAAACTGGTGAGTGTCACGGATCTGCTGGCGGCCTCCTCCACATTCGCTCGTACCCCCTGATTCAGCGCCCACCAGACAGACACGACGAGAACGCCGTCACCGGATATCCGGTGACGGCGTTCTCGTGGATCGCGTCCGAGACGAACTACATCTGTGCCCAGACCGTCTTGGACTGCAGGTACGTGTCGATACCGGCCTTGCCCGACTCGTAGCCCCAACCGGACTGCTTGTAGCCACCGAACGGCATCGAATGGTCGAACTGCAACTGGCAGTTCAGACCGACGGTGCCTGCCTTGAGCCGCTTGGCCAGTCGGTGTGCACGCCCGAGGTTCTGGGTCCACACCGTGCCCGCGAGACCGTAGGCGGTGTCATTGGCCAGTGCGATGGCCTCGTCTTCGTCGTCGAACGGCAGAATCGTCACCACCGGACCGAAGATCTCCTCCTGGAACAGTCGGCTGGTCGCCGGATCGACGTTGGTCGCGACGGTCGGATGGACGAAGTAGCCCTTGCGATCCAGGCGATGTCCACCGGTGACGAGTTCGGCGCCGTCCGCGCGTCCCTGGTCGAGGTAGCCCATGACCCGGTTGAGCTGGCGCTCGCTGATCAGCGGGCCGATCATCACACCTTCGTCCTTGGGACCGCCGAGTTGCAGGTTGTCGGCGATGGTGGCGATACCCGCAACCACGCGCTCGTAGACACCTCGCTGCGCGAAGATCCGCGAACCCAGCATGCACACCTGGCCCGAGTGCAGGAAGCATCCAAATCCGGCCATCGCGATGGCCATGTCCAGATCGGCGTCGTCGAAGATCAGGACCGGTGACTTGCCACCGAGTTCGAGGGTGACCTTGTTGAGGTTGCTGGCGGCCGACGCCCGGACGATCTCGCGGCCGACCTCGGTCGAGCCGGTGAAGGCAACCTTGTCGACGTCGGGGTGCGCGGTGATCTGCGCACCGGCGGTGTGCCCGTATCCGTTGACCAGGTTGACGACTCCCTCGGGGATGCCGGCCTCATGCAGGATGCGGGTCAGCACGAGCGCCGACAGCGGGGTTTCCTCGGCGGGCTTGACCACTGTGCTCGACCCTGCGGCCAGTGCCGGGGCCAGCTTGGCACAGTAGTTGAACACCGGGCCGTTCCACGGGAAGATCAAGCCCACAACGTCATACGGCTCACGCAGGGTGTATGCGTGCATATGCGACTCGACGCCGGTCAGGCCACCGGTGTTGACGTCACGGGCGATGCCGTCGATCTTGGTGCACCAGCCCGCGTAGTAGCGGAACCATTCCGAACCGACCCGGGTGATCACCTTCGCCTGCGATGCCGGGATTCCGGCGTTGACCGACTCCAGATCGGCGAGCAGGTCGGCATTCTCGTCAATCAGATCGGCGATCTTCCACAGCACGCGCGCACGGTCGTAGTCGGGCACTCCCGACCAGACGCGGGATTCCGCGGTCTCCTTGGCCCGCGACACCGCGGCGTCGATCGCCTCGGGGCCACAATCGGTGAACTCGGTGATCTGTTCCTCGGTGACCGGGTCGACGATGGGGATCGTCTCTCCCGTACCCGGGATCCCCCGGAGCTCGTCCAATACCGACTGAACCGACATGTCGTCCCCTTCGCTGTATTCAGGATTGATGTGATGAAGATGGTCCGGCGATTTCGGACCGCTGCGCGCCGACGCTATGACCGACCCCGGTCGGTGTCCACCACGCGTCCCGTTGGCCGGAAACAACTTTGAGGATCGGTTCGCAACATCTCGACACCGATTCCGCGCGGGCGGTATGACATAGGTGTGAGCATCAGCCGAATCGCGTCCCGATGACCGCCGCATCCGATGTCATCCGTGTTGTCGACGCGGACGCCCCTGCCGACCTGGAACTGCCCTCGGTAACCGCGCTCGCGCCACCCGTCGTCGCCGTGGCCGACGACCCCGAGAGGCTCGCCTCCACGCACTGGCTCGACATCGCGTCGTTCACCCTGACCGAACGGCCGACCAGCGATCCCCGTTGTGTTCGTGTCGATTCCATCGACGTCGCGGTTGCCGACCTGACCGCTCGCATCGCAGCCGCCCCGGTGAGTGCAGCGGTGAACGCCGACGTCTTCGCCTCCGTGGACACCGCAGGCGACCCTCGCCGGGCACTCGTCACCGAGTCGTTGGCGTACTCGACGCTGCAGTCTGGCTCCGAGTTCCGGCGCTGGGCCGATCAGCGCGGACCCGTCCGCATCGAGCCGCCAACCCAGACCCCGCCCGTGCTCTACCGCCGCGCGGGGAGCGCCCTGCACATCACCTTCAACCGCCCGCATCGCCACAACGCCTTCACCGACTCGATGCGGGCAATCCTGCTGGAGGCACTGACGGTCGCCGCTCACGACCCGACGATCACATCGATCAGCCTGCGCGGCGCCGGGCGCTCCTTCTGCAGCGGCGGTGATCTGGCCGAATTCGGCGCCTTCGCCGACCCGGCGGCGGCACACCTCGCTCGCACCCGGCACAGCCCGGCGCTCGGACTCGACCTGCTCCGCCGCCGCCTGGGTACTTCCACCCGCGCCTACCTGCACGGGCAGGTGCTCGGCAGTGGGCTGGAGATGGCGAGCTTCTGCGGCCACCTGACCGCCGACCCCCACGCGCGGTTCGGGCTCCCCGAACTCAGCGTCGGGCTCATCCCGGGCGCAGGCGGCACCTATAGTGTGCCGCGGCGAATCGGCCGGTGGCGAAGCTGCTACCTGGTGCTTTCCGGGGCGGTGCTGGATGCCGGAACCGCGCTCGAGTGGGGGCTGGTGGATGCCATCGAGGCCTGTGCACCCGCGTGAGAGTGCCATTCTCATTTCCAGACTATGGTCTTTTCTTGCGTGGTAGGGTCGCTCTCAAGCAACCGACGACCCGGGGCAACCATGACTCTCCTGCACCATCCGGACGCGATCGCCGACGAGTACGACGAGCTCGCGCTGGCGGAGGCCGAGGCCGCCGCGGCCGAAGCCGAAGCGGCCGCCGCACGCGCCCGAGCCGAGGTCGCTCGCGCGCGTGCCCGCGCCAACCGGCAGCGCGCCGCCGCGACGACGTCCGACGACAGCACGGTGACGACGTCCGACGACAGCACGGTGACGACGCCCGCAGACAGCACGGTGACAGCGCCCGGCGAGACCGCGTCCGCCAGCGGCGAACCCACCGCTGACAAAACCACCGCCGACAAACCCCGCGGCAAGACGGGCAATACCGCTACGCCGACCGGGAAGAAGCGCAAGGACGCGCCGAAGCCGGAGCACGCGATCGCAACCACCGCCGATGACACAGTTGGCGACTCCACCGATCGCCCAGGACGTCTGCGGCGGCTGGCCACCCGAACCACCGCGGTCATCCGAGACCGACGTCGCCCCAGTCGTCGCGCCGTGGCGATCGCGGTGATGGCCGTGGTGAGTGTCGCGGCCCTCGCATTCACCGGATACGCGAATTGGAATCACCACGAGGCCACCGCGGAACAGACTCGCGCGCAGGAGTTCTCCGACGCGGCTGCGCTCGGCGTCACCGCCATCACGTCACTCGATTTCACCCATGCGCAGCGCGACGTTCAGCGTGTCCTCGACCGCTCCACCGGAGAGTTCTACACCGACTTCAAGAACCGCTCGAAGGATTTCGCATCGGTCATCGAGAAGTCCCAGGTGACCACCAAGGGCAAAGTGACCGGAACCGCGGTCGAGTCCCTGAGCGGCGACACTGCCGTCATTCTGGTTTCGGCCACCTCTGACGTCACCAATGCCGCCGGCGCGCAGCAGGAACCGCGCATGTGGCGGCTACGCGTCACCGTTCAGGACGTGAACGGCACCAAGAAGATCTCGAAGGTGGATTTCGTACCATGACCAGCGAACAGGCGAAGGGCACCGACACCGACACCGACGACCCTGTGGTCGACACAGACGTCGACACCGTTACCGATGCCGATGAAGAAGCTGCCGACGATATCGACACCGATGTCGACTCGGGCCCAGTGGCGTCGGACGACGAAGGCGGAACCTCTTCCGGTACAGGAGATCTCGCTGCCGGGTGGTTCTCCGCACTGCGGCGACACATCACTCGTGAACAATTGCGCGGACGCGCGGTCCCGTTCGTGGCGGCCACGGTGATGGTTGCGAGCGTCGCAGCTGCGGTCACCAGCTATGTCACCGTCTTCCGTGAGGACGAGGCCACCGACACCGAGGCGGTGAGCGAGGTCGTCGGCGCGGCGAAGGACGGCACCATCGCCATCCTTTCCTACTCGCCGAAGACCCTCGACGCCGACTTCGATCGCGCGAAGAGCCATCTGACCGGCCAATTCCTCACCTACTATCAGCAGTTCACCGACAAGGTGGTCAAGCCGGCCGCCACCCGCAACGGCATCACCACCACGGCGACCGTCGTCCGCTCGGCCGTCTCCAGCATCTCCGCCGACCATGCCGAGGTTCTGGCCTTCGTCAATCAATCCACGGTCAGCCGGGTCAAGCCCGACGCCGAGGACAGTTCGAGCAGCGTCCGGGTCTCCTTACAGAAGGTCGACGGCACCTGGCGCATCAGCAACTTCGACCCGGTGTAGCGCCATCCGGCCAGCGCACCTCGCACCCCGCCCTCACACCGAGGCCGGGGTGCACTGCTGTCGGGATTCACCCTATTCTTGCGATTTCGATTGCCGCACCCACGCCGACGCGCCCGCAACCTGACATGGTCGCGGACGGCGTCGAACTCGTGGTGACCTCGCGCTGAGACCCCGGGTGGGATCAGCGCGGCATCATGCCCTGCCACGATTCCGGCCGGGGCCGGCCAAGGTCGGTCTGCCGGTAGGTCTTTCCGTCCGGACCGACATAGCTGCCGTCGGCCGGATCGTATTGCGCGGCCATCACCGTCGGCCCGCCATCGCCGCCTGCCCCGTAGGACGAGGGGTAGATGCCCTGTCGTTCGAGGTTCGGATCGCGCGGATACGGACCGATCAGCGGCTGGCGTTGCGCCAGCGGACGGTACTCCTCGTCGCTGTTGCACATCTTGGCCGTCGGTGCGCGCTTCCACGGTTTGTTCGCACAGGGGATGTTGCGCGCACCGCGCACGCCCAGCGGACTGGACTGCGGCAGTTTGCAATACAGATCGCTCGGGGTGTCGATCGTGCTGACGTCCTCCGGTGGCCGCCACTGTGACGGCGGCAGAAAGCCGACGGTGCAGGCCGGCGGATCCGAGATGCCGCTCACGCGGAAGTCGCCGAGGCCCCACAGCGTGCCGTTGTTCTTGGGCTGCACGGCTTGGATCATCGAGATCGCCGGGGGCAGCAGCACCAGCACCTGTTCCAGGCCCGCGTTATAGGTCACCAGCAGTTGCCCGACCGAAGTGATGTTGCCCAGCAGCACCGGCAGTGTCAGCTTGACCGAGTCGAGCGTTTTGGTCACCTCGTCGGCGAATCCCGGTCCGTCCGCGAGTAGTTTGCGCACCTGCGGCGTATTGGTCACCAGCTGGCCGGTGACGCGGTCCAGGCTCGACGTCCAGATCCGGATCGCATCGGTGCTCTGGATCTGAGAATCGACCAGCGGTAGCGCATCGTGGATCAAGGTTCGCGTCGGCATCGCCACGGTGTTCATCTCGGCCGAGATCGTCGAGCCTGAGTCGAGCAGGCTCTGCAGGTCATACCCTTGCCCGCCGAGTCCCTCGTTCAACTCGTTGACCAGGGTGAACAGTTGCTGCTTCGGGATACTCGTCACCAGTGCGTTGAGCTTCTCCAGCATCGGCGCCACCGGCGCCGGAGTCGCCACGTTCTCCGCCCGGATGACCGAACCGTCCTGCAGGTAGGGACCACTCGACGTTCGCGGTCGCAGATCGACGTACTGCTCACCGATCGCCGACATGCTGCGGATCTGTGCGTCCAGATCGGCCGGGATACGTTCATCGCTGTCGATGGACAGTGTGGCCCGCACCCCGGTGTCGGTGAGCTCCACCGCGGTCACCCGCCCGACGTCGACGCCGCGATAGCTGACATTGCTGAATCGATAGAGGCCGCCGGTCACCTCGGATTCGAGTGTGACATTGATTCGGCCGATCCCCAACGGCGCCTGAACCTGCATATAGGTGAACAACATCATCCACGAGGCAATCAACCCGACGACGGTGAAGATCGCCAGCTGGGCCTTGACCAGTTTGGAGAGAATCATCGGCCACCTTGCCGGGGTTGTGCCAGCGGTCCGAACAGCGGATCGTGGCGTGGCTGCTGCTTGTAGCCCGGGTCCTCGGGTGCGAACGGCACCGTCGCGTCGGGGTCTCCGAACGGGGTCCCGAGCAACAGTTCGCGACGCATGCGCGGCACCGTGAGATCGACGGTGGCGTGCAGGTTCATATAGTCGCCGCGCACCGCACGGTCGATCACGCTCTGTCCGTACGGAAAGACGAGAGCGTAGTCGAGGGCCGAGTCGATCTTGTACCCAACATCGGCCAGGGCCTGCAGGGTCGGCTCCAGATGCTGCAGGTCGGCGACGAGGTCGTCGGTCACCTCGCCGACGACGCCGGTGGCGGTGTTACTGAAGACCCGCAGCCGGTCGAGGGCGTGGGTCAGATTCGGCATCTGCGCCTGCAACACCGCCAGTCCGGGCGGAATCCGCTGCAGCGCTTGCTCGATCACCTGGTCCTGCGCGGCGAATCCGGTACTGACGCGCCGTGTCTGATCGAGCAGCGCGACCAGATCGTCGCGCTGGCGATCCAGCGTGCCGATGAATTTGGTCATGTTGCTCAGCAACATGCGGGTGTCGCCCTCTCGACCACCGAAACCGTCGTTGAGCTCCTTGATGATTCCGCCGAGCTGGCCGAGCCCGCCTCCGTTGACCACCGAGGAGACCGAAGCGAGCGTCTCCTCGGTCGACGGATAGGACGACGAGCGGTTCAGCGGTATCCGTGCGCCGGCGGGTAACCGGCCCGCGGGTGCGACGCCGGGGGGCGGGTCGAGGGCGATATGCATAGATCCGAGCAGGCTGGTCTGCCCCACCTTCGCCACCGCATTCGCGGGCACCACCGTGCCCTGCCGCAGACGCAACTCGACTTCGGCGTGCCATCCGCGCACCCGCATCGGTCCCACGCTGCCGACCTCGACATCGTTGATCATGACCGGCGAATTCTGCGACAGCGTACCGACGTTCTCGATCTCAGCGGTGATCGAGAAGTCCTGCGACGAGGTGCCGACGGTCCCCGGCAGCGCCACCGAATTGACTCCGTTCCAGCTACATCCGGTGGCCAGCAGACCGACGCATAGCAGCGCTATCACCGCCCAGACGGAACGGGAGCGGTTGCGGCTCATGGTCATCGCGGTCCTCCCGGCCGGGTGGGCGTCGGTTTGGTCGTCGATCGCGGTGCACCTGTGTGGGGTGTCCGTGTGCGGGGTGCCCGGGACTGGGGTGCGACGGCCGAGCGACGCTGACCGGGCAGCAACAGCTCACGCCGATCGCGTGCGGTCCGCGCAGCAGGTGTACTCGGCACCAGCGAGGGCTCGGAGTAGATGAGGTTGTGCTTCGGGTCGACCGTGGTCGGTCCGAGTACCGGATTCAGCGGCACCGGAAGATAGTTGAAGCTGAGCAATGGGGCTATCGGCCCCAGATACTCGCGGCATCGCTTGGCGCCCTCGGCAGCGGTCAGGTTCTCGATACTTGCCACCGACGAGCAGATGAACTGGATCGGATTCGAGAAGTTGTTCACCGTGAAGACACCTTGCTCGGTACCGGTGTCGGGGTTGTAGATGTTGTAGAAGTTCGACATATTCGTCGGGTAGGCGTGCAATAGCTGCTCGACGTCGTCGTGTTGATCGGCCAGCACCTGAGTCACCGAGGCAAGCCTGCGTACCTGTTCGGAAGCCTTGTCCCGGTTGGCGATCACGAATCTCTGCACATCGGTGACCGCCCTGGACAGATTTGTCAGCGCCGCGTCGAGATCGGAGCGGCTGCCATCGAGCACCGACGACAACGAGGCCAGTCGATTCTCGAACTGCACGATCTGGCTACCGCTGTCGCTGACCGCGGTGACGAAGGTCTGCAGGTTGCGGATGGTGGCGGAGATGTTGCCGCTGTTCTCCGACAGAGTTCTCCCGGTCGCCGAGAGTTGCCGGAGCGCATCACTCAACGTCGCACCGTTGCCCTCCATCGCATTCGCGCCGGCGGCGACGAAATTCCCGACGGTGCTCTCCGACATGCCGTTCGCCGGACCGAGATCGGTGGCCAGCTTGCCCAGTTGCTTCTTCACCTCGTCCCACTCGACCGGGACCGCGGTCCGCGACTGCGGGATGGTGGCGCCGTCGGCGAGCACCGGACCCGAGGTGGCGTACGCCGGGGCCAGTTGCACGAAGCGGTCGGCCACCAGGTTCTGCGCGATGATGATCGCCCGAGCATCGGCGGGGATCTTGATCCCCCGATCGACATCGAGTTCCATCCGGACCGTCTCGCCCTGTGGCTCGATGGCCGTGACCTTGCCAACCGCCACCCCCGCGACCCGCACGTCGTCGCCGACGTAGATGCCGGTCGCCGAGGTGAAGACGGCGTTGATCCGGGTCGGCTTGGTGAGATGGCGGTAGCCGAGCACCGCCCCGGAGACTGCGATGACCACGAGTAGCGCAGCCGCCCCGATCTGTAGCATTCGGTGTCTCGACATCACGGAGCTCCCGGGAGCGGTATATGCGACTTCGGTTCGATGCCGAAAGCCTGATCGATGAAGGGCTGGAGTAGCGGACCGGGAATCAGGTTCGCCACGTAGGCCTGATAGAACGGCCCCGAGGACACCGCCTCACCCTGCGTCTGAGAGGCTTTGGTCAGACCGGGCAGCGTCTCGGAGATGTTCTTCTTGTTGCGTTCGAGCATGGCGGCCACCGCGTTGAGTGCGTCGAGCGCCGGCCCGAGCTGTTTCTCGTTGTCCGCGACGACCTTCGTCAGTTCCTTGGCCACCACGGAGGTATTGACCAGCAGCGACGAGATCGCCTGTCGGCGCTGGACGAGTACGTCGAAAAGCAGGTTGGCGTTGAGGATCAGCGCGTTGATCTTGCCTGCCCGCGCGGCGATGAGCGCACTGACATCGCCGGTCGCACCGAGGAGTTCACGCAGCGACGAGTCACGCTCGTTGAGGCCTCGGGCGATGTCGGCCAGGCCTGCGAACGTCGGCTTGAGATCTGGCGCGACATCGTTGAACGTGGTGGTCAGGATCTTCAGCGAATTGTTCAGCGACTGTGTGTCGATGCCTTTGGTGTTCGTCGTCAGATCGTTGACCGCCTCGTTCAGCGAGTACGGCGACGACGTCCGGGTCACGGGAATGACATCGTCGGCGCCGAGCATCCCCGGGCCCGACGGCACCACCGTCACCACCCGTTGTCCGAGCAGGGATCCGGTCCTGATCTGTACGGTCGTCGTATCGCCGAGCCGAGTGTCGGAGTCCACCGAGAAGCTCACCCGCGCATTGCCGTCGACGAGTTCGACCTTCGACACCGTGCCCACTCGAACTCCGGAAACCATGACCACCGCACCGGCGTGAAGGCCGGCGGCCTCCTCGAAGTCGGCCTGGAAGGTGTTCGAGGTCATCCACCCGCTGAACTTCGCCGCGTTCAGTCCGACCAGAATCACCATCACGATGAGTGTCAGTCCGACACAACCGAATCGGACCAATCCGCTGCCGCGGTACTTATACATCGTCCGCGCACCTCCCGTGCGTCTGCTCGACCCACGGCAACACGATGACCTTGCCGGTCGGATCCGACACCCGAACGGTCACCGCGCAGACGTAGTACTGGATGAAGTTGCCGTAGGTGCCGGTGCGCACCAGCTTGCGCATATTGCCGGGAGCCCGATGGAGCGCCTTGTCCAATTTCGGCAGGTCACTGGCCAGTGCCGGGGCCAGCCGCGACAGTTGATCGACGCTGCCCGCCAACGACGGACGGGCCTGCGTCAGCAACGTTGCGACCGAGGCGGTTCCGTTGTCCAGGGCGGTGATCGCCGCCCCGATCGGATCGCGCTGACGGGACAGTTCGGCGATCACCGCGTCAAGTCGGTCGATCGACTCACCGAATCGTTCCCCGTTCGAGTTCAGGGTGACCATGACCTTCTTGAGCTCGACGATCACCTTCTCGATGACGCCGACATTCTCACCCAGGGTGGTGAACAGTGAGGAACTGCCCTCGAACAGGGCCGAGACCGTGCCCCGCTGGCCCTGCAGGATGTCGAGGATCGACGAACTCAGCGCGTTGACCTGCTGCGGCTGCAGGCCGTCGATGACCGGCTTGAGCCCGCCGAGCAGCACATCGAGGTCCAGCGCGGGTTTGGTACGCGCCGCGGGGATCTCACCACCGGCGGGCAGCGGTGCGGTCGACTGCCCGGCGGTGATCTCCAGGAAGCGATCGCCGACCAGGTTCAGGTAGCGGACCGCGGCGCCTGCGTCGACCGGGATGGCGATGCCCTGGTCGACGTCGAAGGTCACCCGCACACGCTGGTCGTCGCCGAGGTCCACCTCGTCGACGGTGCCCACGCGGACGCCGGCGATCCGGACCGAGTCACCCGAGCGCAACCCGGAGACATCGGTGAACTCGGCATGATAGGAGTCCGTATCGCCGGAGCGGAAGTCGCTGAACACCACCAAGAGCACCCCGGCCACCAGCAGCATCACCAGTGTGAACACGCCGAATTTCACGGCATCGGCACTGACACGTTTCATCGCGGCGCTCCATCCGGAATCGGGCCGAACAGCATCTGGCGCAGACTGTCCACGTTGAGTTTGACCGTGCGCCGGTCCTCCTCGAACGGATTGGCCCCGACGTCGGTGACCACGAACGGCGGTTTCTCCTGGAACCCGACGTTGAGTACCGAACACTGCGGTCCGCCCTTCGCGGCGACCTTCGGGAGATTCTTGGGGTACCGGTACGGGTCGACGCCGAAGAGGAAGTTGGCCGACAGTCCGAGTCCGGGTACATCGGCGGGCGACGAATTCGACAGCCAGGCAAAGCCGTTCAGCGTGCAGGTCAGTGCCTGCCGATACTCGTCGGTGAGGGCCAGCGTCGGGACCAACACCGAGGCGGTGCGAGCGAGCTTGGTCCGATTGTCGGTGAGGATGCGGTTTCCGGTGTTGGACAGACCGATCACGCTGGTCAGGAAGGCATCGAGCTTCTGTTCGTCGGTGACGACGGTGTCGCTGATGCGGGTGGCGTGTTCGACGGTGCGCAGCAGTGGCGCACTGGTGTCGGCGTAGACCTTCATCACCTCCGGTGTGGTGCGCAGCAGCGCCCGCATCGCAGGCAGACCACCGTTGACGGTGCCGAGGTAGCCGTTCAGGTCGGTCAGCATCTGCCCGAATTGGTCACCGCGCCCGCTCAATCCGGTGGAGATGGCACTCAACGCGGCATTGAGCTCGGCGGGCCGGATCTGGGACAGTACCTGCGTCAGTTCCTCGAAGACCGTATTGACCTCGATCGACACATCCTCGGTACCGAGTTCCTGGCCGTCCTGCAACGGATCCGCAGACGGGCTGGGCGGGCTGACGAACTCGACACTCTTCGCCCCGAACACCGTCGGCGCCGCGATATTGACCCGCACATTCTGTGGGATCATCTTCATCTGATCCGGCTCGATCGCCAACTCGATGGTGGCACTACCCGGTTGGTCGTATTCGATACGAGCCACCCGCCCGACCGTCACGCCCCGCATCTGCACCTTCGCGCCCGGCTCCAGCACCAGGCCGGCACGGGGAGCAACCACACGCACCGTATCCGAGCTCGTCGTCGCGCCGGTGAACATGGCGGCCGTCAACGCCACCAGCCCCACGACGAACAACACCATCCCCGCTCCGGCCAGTGGCCGGATGACTCCGTTCGACATGCGCCCCTCAGCCCGACAGATTGAAGTTGCCGTTGGAACCGTAGATGGCCAGCGCCACGAGCAGCGTCACCAGCACCACGGCAACCAGTGAAGTCCGGACCGCGTCTCCCACCGCGACGCCCACCCCCGCCGGACCACCCCGGGCGTAGTACCCGAAGTACGTGTGTATCAACAAGATCAAAAGCGCCATCGCGAATGCCTGCACGAACGACCACACCAGATCCAGCGGATTCAGAAAGGTGGTGAAGTAGTGCTGATACAGACCCGACGACTGGCCGAGCAGCAACACCGTGGTGAAACGGCAGGCCGCGAACGAGGCGATCAGTGCGATGGCATACAACGGCGCGATGACGATCATGCCGGCCGAGATACGCGTACCGACGACATAGGCGATCGGGTTGATTCCCAGCGACTCGAGGGCGTCGATCTCCTCGCTGATGCGCATCGCACCCAGCTGTGCGGTCGCGCCGGCACCGAAGGTCGCGGCCAGGCCGATCCCCACGATCACCGGTGCCGCGATGCGCACGTTGATGAATGCGGCGAGGAAGCCGGTGAGCGCCTCGATACCGATGTCACCGAGCGAACTGTAGCCCTGAATCGCCAGCATGCCGCCGGTCGCGAGGGTCAGGAACCCGACGATGACCATCGTGCCGCCGATCAGCGCCAGATTGCCCGAACCCATACTGGTCTCGGCGATCAGGCGGATCGTCTCCCGCCGGTAGTGGATGGCGGCATGCGGCACGCTGCGTAGCGCACGTACATAGAAGACGGCATGGTCACCGAGTCGACCGAGCGCCCCGACGGGTCGGCGGATCTCCCGGGCCAGCCGCGGGAACCGGACACTGGGGGACTGAGAAGACAGTATCGACATGACATTTCACCTCGCCGTCAACTGGACGCCGATGGCGGTGATCACCACGTTGACCACGAACAGCGCCATGAACGCGTAGACGACGGTCTCGTTGACGGCGTTACCCACCGACTTGGCGCCGCCGGTCACGATGAGTCCCCGGTAGCAGGCGACCACCCCTGCGATCAGCCCGAATACCAGGGCCTTGATCAGCGAGATGATCACCTCCTGTGTCCCGGTGAGCAGGGTGATGCCCGCTGCGAACGCCCCCGGGTTGACGCCCTGGACGAACACCGAGAAGACATAGCCTCCGCCGACGCCGATGAGGCAGACCAGACTGTTCAGCAACAGCGCCACCAGGCCCGACGCGAGGACCCGCGGCGTGACCAGCCGCTGGACCGGGTTGATGCCGAGCACCTCCATCGCCTCGATCTCTTCCCGAATGGTGCGTGAACCCAGGTCGGCACACATCGCGGTGGCTCCTGCCCCCGCGACGATCAGCACGGTGACCATCGGGCCGATCTGGGTGACTGCCCCGAAGGCCGCGCCGGCACCGCTGAGGTCGGCGGCGCCGAGCTCGCGCAGCAGGATGTTGAGGGTGAAGCTGACCAGCACGGTGAACGGAATCGCCACCAGCAGAGTCGGAACCAGCGACACACGGGCGACGAACCAGGACTGCTCCAAGAACTCTCGCCCTTGCCATGGGCGTTTGAAGGCGAATTTGAACGCGTCGGCGCCCATCATGAACAGACCGCCGACCGCGCGCAACGGCCCCGACGCGTACCTGGCCAGCTGGCCGGTGACCGCCGGAATTCCCCGATTGACCCCCGACGCCGTCATCGGCACACATTCGCCGGCCGGCGGACAGCTGCCACGCGGTCCCGGTACCCGTCCATGTCGCGGTACCCGTCCATGTCCCGGTATCCGTCCGTCGGGCCTCCCACGCGGCGATCGACCCGCCGGCGCCGAGCCGCTGCAACGCTGCGCGTGCCCATGGTCCCTCCCTCTGGAAATGCCATTCTCGCCGATTGAGAATCAAGCTAGCTGAAATGTGACCTGGGATACAACCAAGCGTCCCACTCACCCGAACCCGAACCCGACCAGATCGGCGAATCTGCAGGTCGGATACGACGTTCACGCCGCACCCTGCGGTCACCGTCCACCACGTCGACCACCGCACATCCTCGACCGCGTCCGGCCGACCCCGCTCCATCACCAGCGAGAATACGCCTCTCATTCTTGAAGAGTGATAGTTGCGGCGACGAAGTATTTGCTTCACACTGAGCGGGCGCGCCGGCTTCTAGAACCTTTCCGGCGCCAGACGAGTTCCACGCAATACGCAGTCCGCGCGAGAGGCCCAAACCTGTGACGAGCAGTCCTGTGACAAGTGCGAAGGCGAGCGACGTTCGATACGACCCCTATGACGTCGAGCTGAACGCCAATCCCTATCCGTATTTCAAAGCGCTCCGCGAGGAGGCTCCGCTGTATTACAACGCGGAGCACGACTTCTACGCGCTCAGCCGCTACGAAGACGTCAACAACGCCCTGACCGACTGGGAGACGTTCAGCTCATCCCGAGGAGCGATCCTGGAGCTGATCAAGGCCAACATCGCCATCCCGCCCGGCGTGCTGATCTTCGAGGATCCGCCGATCCATGACATCCACCGCAAACTTCTTGCGCGAATGTTCACCCCGCGCAAGATCTTCGGACTCGAGCCGCAAATCCGCGAGTTCTGTGCGGCCGCCCTCGATCCGCTCGTCGGTACCGGCCGAATCGACTTCGTCAAGGACATCGGCGCACAGATGCCGATGAAGGTCATCGGGATGCTGCTGGGTATCCCCGACGAGGATCAGGAAGCGATCCGCGACTTCGCCAACGACCAGATGCGCACCGAAGAGGGCAAGCCGATGAAGGCTGCCGAGGAAGGCATGGTCAGCGGGGACATCTTCGGCGCCTACATCGACTGGCGCGCCGAGCATCCGTCCGACGACATCATGACCGAACTGCTCAACGTCGAGTTCGAGGACGAGACGGGTACGGTGCGCCAGCTCACCCGCGACGAGCTGCTGACCTACGTCAACGTCGTGTCGGGCGCCGGAAATGAGACGACCACACGCCTGATCGGCTGGGCCGGAAAGGTTCTCGCCGAACACCCCGACCAGCGCAGGCAGCTTGTCGAGAACCCGAAGCTGATCCCGAACGCGGTGGAGGAACTGCTGCGCTTCGAGCCGCCCGCACCCCATGTCGCGCGATATGTCACTCGCGACATCGAGCTGCACGGCAAGCAGGTTCCCGAGGGCAGCGTCATGATGATGCTCATCGGCGCTGCCAATCGCGATCACCGACAGTACGCACCCGACGGCGACGTCTTCGACATCCACCGCAATGCGAAGCAGCACTTGACCTTCAGTGTCGGCACCCACTACTGCCTGGGCTCGGCACTGGCACGTCTGGAGGGCCGGATCGCCTTGGAGGAGATCCTCAAACGCTTCCCCGAATGGGAGGTCGACCTCCCGCAGGCCTCGCTGTCCCCGACTTCGACGGTACGCGGGTGGGACACCCTGCCCGCAACGTTCTGACCCCCTGAAACCGATATCCACAAGGAGTATTCCCATGACCGGAAGAGTCGAGGGCAAGGTCGCCTTCATCACCGGCGCCGGACGCGGCCAGGGCCGTGCCCACGCGGTCCGCCTGGCTTCGGAGGGCGCCGACATCATCGCGGTCGACGTCTGCGATTCGATCGACGGAGTCCCGTTCGCGCTGTCCAGCGAGGAAGACCTCGCCGAAACCGCGGAGCTGGTCAAGGCGCAGGACCGCCGGGTCCTCACCGCCAAGGTCGACGTTCGTGACCTCGCGGGCCTCACCGACGTCGTTGCCGCCGGTGTCGAACAGTTCGGCAGACTCGACATCGTCGCCGCCAACGCAGGCATCGCCACCGGTGGCCAGTCCCTGGAGGATATGGACACCAAGACCTGGCAGGACATGATCGACGTCAACATGACCGGTGTCTGGCACACCGCGAAGGCGGCCATCCCGCACATCGTCGCCGGTGGCCGCGGCGGCTCGATCGTGCTCACCAGCTCGGTCGGCGGCATCAAGTCCTACCCGTTCTGCGGCCATTACGTCACCGCAAAGCACGGTGTCGTCGGGATCATGAAGACATTGGCAATCGAGTTGGCACAGCACAATATTCGCGTCAACTCAGTGCACCCCACCCAGGTGAACACCGCGATGATCATGAATGAGGCCACCTACGGCATGTTCCGTCCGGACCTGGAGAACCCCGGCCCGGACGACTTCGCACCGATCTCGCAGATGATGAACACCCTGCCGGTGCCGTGGGTCGAGCCCGAGGATATCGCCAACGCCGTGCTGTTCCTGGCCTCAGACGAGTCGCGGTACATCACCGGCGTGCAGCTCCCGGTCGATGCCGGCGCCTGCCTGAAGTAGCGGATTCGTGACCGATGCGGCGGGCGCGGGGGCCCCCCCCCCCCCCCCCGGGGGGTGGGGGGTTTATGAAAATAGAGG